>NZ_JACRYT010000004.1 GCF_014333425.1 Zhenpiania hominis
GAAGTGGATGAATAGATAGATTCTATCATTCCGAGCTATTAAATTCCACCCACCTTGTTTAGAATTAATAACTTCCATGTGCACCGAAGAACGGGTGGATGTTACTTTTACAAGTTACTCCTTGTAAAATCCCTGTAAAATCACCAACTTTCCCCTTTTCATCCGTAAAAAAATAAGATATACTAAAGTATTGAAATTGTTATATCAAAAACATCAGAGAGAAAAGAAAGGCCGCAGGGCTTTTGAACATAGCTCTTGCAAATTGAGAAGAGAGTGTCTGAGAGAGAAAGGAAAGGGGAATCAGAAAAAATGAGTTTCATGGAAAAAATTTTTGGCGACCTGAACGCGAAGGAGGTAAAGAAGGTTGCTAAAATTGCGGATAAAGTTGAGGCTTATGACCAACAAATGCAGGAAATGTCCGATCAGCAGCTGCGAGATAAGACGGATGAGTTCAAAGAACGCCTGAAAAATGGCGAGACACTGGATGATATTTTGCCGGAAGCGTTTGCTGTATGCCGGGAAGCATCCGTAAGAAGTCTTGGAATGAAGCCGTTCCGTGTGCAGATCATCGGTGGTATTGTACTCCACCAGGGACGTATCGCCGAGATGAAAACCGGTGAAGGTAAGACGTTGGTGGCGACGCTTCCGGTATATTTGAACGCGCTGGAAGGCAAGGGCGTCCATGTTGTAACAGTCAACGACTATCTGGCAAAGCGAGATATGGAGTGGATGGGAAAACTCTATAACTTCCTGGGCCTGTCGGTAGGCTGCGTGATCCACGGTATCAGTGAAGAAGAAAGAAAAGCCGCCTATAACGCGGATATTACTTACGGTACAAATAACGAATACGGTTTTGACTATCTGCGGGACAACATGGTGCTTTACAAAGAAGACATGATGCAGAGGGAGCTTAATTTCGCCATTGTCGATGAGGTGGACTCCATTCTGATCGACGAAGCGAGAACGCCGCTGATCATTTCCGGAGAAGGCGGAAAATCCACAGATATGTATAAAACGGCGGATCGCTTTGTAAGAGATCTGCATGTGGATACGGATTTTACCATCGAAGAAAAGGAAAAGCAGGTTTCTCTGACCGAAGAAGGCGTCAGCAAATGTGAAGCCTACTTTGACGTAGAAAATTTTTCAGATCCGGAAAATATGGAAATCAATCACCATGTGCTGCAGGCCCTGAAAGCCAGGAACCTGATGAAGCGTGACGTAGACTATATTATTAAGGACGGGGAAATCATTATCGTTGACGAATTTACCGGTCGGCTCATGTTCGGAAGGCGTTACAGCGACGGGCTGCATCAGGCCATTGAGGCCAAAGAAGGGGTGTTGGTCCGCTCCGAATCAAGAACCCTGGCGACGATTACCCTGCAGAACTACTTCCGCATGTACCAGAAGCTGGCGGGGATGACCGGTACAGCTAAGACAGAGGAAGACGAGTTCCGCGATATCTACAACATGGACGTTGTAGTAGTGCCGACAAATCTGCCGATCATCAGAGAGGATCTGCAGGACGCGGTATACAGCACGGAAAAAGGCAAATATAAATCGATTGTGAACAAGGTAATCGCGGCCCATGAAACCGGACAGCCGGTTCTGGTCGGTACGGTTTCCATTGAGAAGTCGGAGATTATCGCTAACGCTCTGAAAAAGAGGGGGATTAAAAAGTTTAATGTCCTTAACGCTAAGCATCATGAGCAGGAGGCGGAGATTATCGCCGAAGCCGGACGTCTCGGAACGATTACCATCGCGACCAATATGGCAGGCCGTGGTACGGACATCATCCTGGGCGGAAACCCTGAATTTGAAGCGCGAAAGGAAATGAAAAAACTGGGATATGACGCTGAAACCATCGCCTTTGCCACCGGATTTGTACAGACCGAAGAACCGGAACTCCTGAAGGCGAGAGAAGAATTCAACCGGCTTCATGAGAAATATAAGGAAGAAAGAAAAGAAGAGCAGGAAAAGGTACGTGAACTGGGCGGGCTGTGCATCATCGGTACGGAGCGTCATGAATCCCGAAGAATTGATAACCAGCTTCGTGGACGTTCCGGAAGACAGGGTGACCCGGGTCGTACCCAATTCTGCATTTCTTTGGAGGATGAGCTGATGCGCCTGTTCGGCGGAGAAAAAATGCAGAGCGTAGTAAAACGTCTCGGCGTAGAAGAGGACGAGCCGATTGAGGCGAAGATGATTACCCGTTCCATTGAAGGGGCTCAGAAAAAGGTGGAAGGCCGCAACTTCTCCATCCGTAAATATGTACTCCAGTATGACAATGTTATGAACAAACAGCGTGAAATTATTTACGGAGAGCGCAAAAAAGTACTGTTCGGGGAAGACTTGCGGGACGATATTGTGAGCATGACTCACGAGTTGATCGATGAAATTGTAGAGCCGATTACTGTGGCTTCCCGCTTCTCAGAAGAATGGGA
Source organism: Zhenpiania hominis (assembly GCF_014333425.1). GTDB lineage: Bacteria > Bacillota > Clostridia > Peptostreptococcales > Anaerovoracaceae > Hominibacterium > Hominibacterium hominis. The sequence goes on from NZ_JACRYT010000004.1 coordinate 2,442, forward strand.
TTTTGACGCCCTTAACGAGGGTCTGAAAAAGCTGTCGCCAAATTTCCGACCGCTTGAGTATTCGGAGGAAGAACGCAATGGACTGGGAGCGGAGAGTCTCAAGCAGGATATTTACGATCTGTTTGAAAAGCTGTACCAGGAAAAAGAAGAAGAAATCGGCGTAGACAAAATGCGTGAGATCGAGCGCATGATTCTGATTCGTGTTGTAGACAACAAATGGATGGATCATATTGACGCTATGGACCAGCTGCGGAACGGAATCGGCCTGCGGGCTCTGGGACAGCAGGATCCGGCTGCCGCTTACGCCCAGGAAGGTTTTGACATGTTCGAGCTGATGGTTCAGTCGATTAAAGAAGATACCGTTAAATTCTGCTACAGCGTAACGGTTCAGACCAGAACAGAGAGAAGAGACGTGATCGGCACCGGCAAGGAGCGGAAAGACGAATTTGTAGACGAAGGGCCGATTGTGGAAGAAGGAGAATTTCCGGAAGAGGGAGAAATTCCAGAACGGGAAGTCAAGCAGCAGCCTTATCGAAGAGAGCATCCGAAAATCGGAAGAAATGATCCGTGTCCATGCGGTTCGGGAAAGAAATATAAGAACTGCTGCGGCAGAAACGAATAAGAAGAAAGCGGGGGCTGTCCCATTCGGTAAATTCGGATGCGGACAGCCCCTTTAGTAACAAATGAGAAATTTCCTCATTTGTTGATAAATCGACTCAATCGTCGGATAAGAGAAACGAATGCCCTTCGGAAGTAACAAGGAGAGCACAGCTGGCGCGGGAGTTTTTTGAAACTTACGGGGACAAGGGCTGATCCGCACTTGAAAAACAGGGCCGCCATAAGGTATACTAAAGCATCGGGCCAAAAACAGGTTTTGGCTCAGAAAAAACAGAAAGAGGGTAGTGAATTATGATCGAACTGGATTCGATAAAATCCGAACTGCCGGGCCTGAAAGGCAAACTGAAAGAGGCAGGTGAGTCCCTTTGACCTGGCCGGTCTGAGGGAAACATTAAAAAGCCTGGATGAAAAGACACAGGCGGAAGGATTCTGGGAGGACCACGAGAACGCCCAGAAAGTGATGAAAGAGAAAAAGTCCATCGAAAATAAAATCGAAGAATACGAAGCGCTGGCCACGGAGATTGAAGACGTGGAAGTGCTGATTTCCCTTGCCGAGGAAGCGGATGACGCCTCTATGGTAAAGGAAATTACGGAAAGTTATGAAGCGGCGGCGGAAAAGCTGGAAGCTCTGCGGCTTGCCACGCTTCTGACCGGAGAATACGACAAAAATAACGCGATTATTTCTGTCCATGGAGGTTCCGGCGGGACCGACGCCAAGGACTGGGCGGAGATGCTGTTCCGCATGTATCTGCGCTGGGCGGAACGGAAGGGCTACAAAGTAAAGATCCTGGACTATCAGGAGGAAAAGGAAGGCGGCATCAACAGCGCTACCGCCCTGGTGGAAGGGGAGAACGCCTACGGGTATCTGAAAAACGAAAAAGGCGTCCACCGTCTTGTGCGGATTTCTCCCTATGACTCATCGGGAAGGAGACATACTTCCTTCGCGTCCATGGACGTAATTCCGGAAATTGACGATGACATGACCATTGAAATCGATCCCGACGATCTCCGGATCGACACCTTCCGATCCAGCGGAGCGGGCGGCCAGCATGTCAATAAGACGGACTCCGCGATCCGGATCACCCACATTCCGACGAACATCGTCGTTTCCTGCCAGAACGAGCGATCCCAGCACCAGAACCGGGAAACCGCCATGAAGCTGCTCATGTCAAAGCTGGTGGAACTCAAAGAACAGGAACATAAGGAAAATCTGAAAGAACTGCAGGGCGACTACAGCCAGATCACCTGGGGCAGTCAGATCCGATCCTATGTATTCCATCCGTATACGATGGTCAAAGACCACCGAACCGGCGCGGAAGTGGGAAATGTTCAGGCGGTGATGGACGGGGATCTCGACTACTTTATCAACGAAAAGCTCAAACAGAAAGAAAGGTAAACAAAGCTTTATGAACATCATCGAAACACTGGCAGGTGAATTTCATCTGAACCCCCAGCAGGTAGAGCATACGGTGGAACTGATTGATGAGGGGAACACCATCCCTTTTATCGCAAGATACCGGAAAGAAGTCACCGGGGGACTGTCCGACGTGACCCTTCGGGATCTGGATGAACGCCTCACCTACCTGCGAAATCTGGAAGACAGGAAGGAAGAAGTCATCCGCCTTATCGAGGAACAGGGAAAGCTGACCGAAGAACTGAAGGAAAAAATTCAGGAAGCCCAGGTTCTTCAGAGAGTGGAAGACCTGTACAAACCATACAAACAGAAAAAAGCGACCAGAGCGTCAAAAGCAAAGGCAAGAGGGCTGGAACCTCTTGCCCTTATCTTCCGGGCCCAGGAAAAGGAAGAAGGCAGTCCGGAGGACTTCGCGGCAGCCTTTGTCAGTGAGGAAAAGGAAGTGCCGGATGCGCAGGCTGCCATCGACGGCGCCAAGGATATTATCGCGGAAATGATTTCCGATGATCCGGAACTGACCGCGCAGGTGAGGGAAAAGACCCAGAACACAGGCCTGATCGTGACCGAAGCTCAGGATCCGGAAGAAAAAACGGTTTACGAAATGTACTACGAGTACCAGGAAGCCATCAAAAAAATTCCAAACCACCGGATTCTCGCCATCAACCGGGGAGAAAAGGAAAAGAAGCTGAAAGTCAAAGTTTCTGTGCCGGTGGAGGACATACAGGCGCTTTTGGAAAAAGCCGTCATTACAAACGCCAAATCCATTTTTACAGAGCTTCTGAAAGAGACGGTGGCCGACGCGTACAAGCGGCTGATGGCGCCGTCTGTTGAACGGGAAATGCGTAATATGCTTACGGAACGGGCGGAAACAGAGGCAGTAAAAGTCTTCGCTAAAAATACGGAAAAACTGCTGATGGTGCCGCCGGTAAAGGGCGCCCGCATTATCAGTATCGACCCGGGGTACCGGACCGGATGCAAAGTGGCGGTCATCAATGAAACCGGAAAGCTTCTCGCCTATACCACCGTTTACCCGACCCAGCCCAAAAATGATGTGGCGGGAACGGAGAAGGTGCTGAAAAAGCTGGCGGACAAATACAAGATCAATGTCATTGTCATCGGCAACGGTACCGGATCGAGAGAAACCGAGGAAGTGGTGGCGGACTTTATTAAAAAGAATCATCTGCCCATCAGCTACACCATCGTAAATGAAGCGGGAGCCTCCGTCTATTCGGCTTCCAAACTGGCGACCGAAGAGTATCCGGATCTGGATGTCACCACAAGAGGCGCCATGTCTTTAGGACGCAGGCTGCAGGACCCGCTAGCGGAGCTGGTAAAGATCCCGACTAAAAGTATCGGCGTAGGACAGTACCAGCATGATATCAATCAGGGGCTTTTGGAAGCGGCGCTGGACAATGTGGTGGAAGACTGTGTAAACCGGGTAGGAGTTGATCTCAATACCGCTTCCCCGTCTCTTCTTGCCCATGTGGCGGGGATTAACATGGGAATCGCGAAAAACATTGTCGCCTACCGGGAAGAACAGGGAGCTTTCACCAACCGGAAAGAGCTGAAAAAAGTTTCCAAGCTGGGCGAAAAAACCTTCAAGCAGTGCGCGGGCTTTATGCGGATTTCCGACGGAACCAATCCGCTGGACGCCACCTCCGTGCATCCGGAATCCTATCCGGCGGCGGAGGCTATGCTGGAAAAGCTGCACATTGACAAAGACGCCATTGCCCAAGGCGGCGCGGCGGATATTGAAGAAAAAATCAGTCTGCTTTACGCGGCGGACGAAAAGCCAAAACAGAGCGGCACCAGGAAAAAGGGTCTGGCGGCTCTGGCAGAACTGTCAAAGCCAAAGGAATCCCCGAAAAAGAATCTGGGGAAAGCTATCGAAAAGCTGTCCGCGGAACTGGATATCGGCGCCATGACGCTGAAAGATATCATTGAGGAAATCAAAAAGCCGGGAAGAGATCCCAGAGAAGACGCCCCTGCTGTTGTGTTCCGGAACGACGTCCGCAGCTTTGAGGATTTAAAGGTGGATATGGAGCTGACGGGAACGGTGCGCAATGTGGTGGATTTCGGTGCCTTCGTGGATATTGGAGTCAAAAATGACGGATTGGTCCACATTTCCCAGCTCAGCAACAAGTACGTCAAGCACCCTATGGATGTGGTTTCAGTCGGGGATACCGTAAAGGTAAAAATCATCAGTATCGACTATGAGAAGCAGAAAATCGGGCTGACCATGCGGCTGTAGATAGAGGCCAGTTGTATACAGTATTTATCCGTCAGCCTGGTTGTAATAAATCGTCAGACATGTTAGACTTTTTATAATTGGTGCAGGATTTGCACATTACGTCATTATAGAAAAGGAGACGAGAAAAATGCTATTTGAGACACTCAGTAATTTCTGGCAGGATACCGGTCTGGCGAATTTGGCATATCAGAATGTCATCATGATCGTGGTTTCGTTTATCTTTCTTTATCTGGCCATAAGACACGGGTTCGAACCGCTTCTGCTGGTGCCCATTGCCATGGGTATGTTATTGTCCAATCTGCCGATCAGCGGAATGTTCGTCGAGGGCGCGGAGATCACCTCCTCGAATCAGCTGCCGGATGTTGGAATCTTGACTGTGTTCTATGCATTAAAACCGATTATACCGTCGATTATTTTCCTGGGCGTAGGGGCTATGACGGACTTCGGGCCGCTGATCGCGAACCCGAAATCTCTGATCATGGGAGCCGCGGCGCAGCTGGGAATTTTCTTCGCGCTGTGCGCGGCGGTTTTGTTAGGATTTAACGCGCAGGAAGCGGCTTCCATCGGAATTATCGGAGGGGCTGACGGTCCGACCGCTATTTACCTGACAGGCAAACTGGCGCCGCATCTGCTGGGCGCGATCGCGGTGGCCGCGTACTCCTATATGGCGCTTGTGCCGATTATACAGCCGCCGATTATGAAAGCTCTTACCACGAAAAAAGAGCGTATGATTAAAATGGAGCAGTTGAGAGTGGTAAGCCAGAAGGAAAAGATTCTGTTCCCAATCGTTGTTACTGTCCTTGTGGTACTGCTTCTGCCGTCCGCGGCGCCGCTGATCGGCTTCCTGATGCTGGGGAATCTGTTAAAGGAATGCGGGCAGACGGATCGGCTGTCCGATACCGCGCAGAACGCGCTGATGAATATCGTAACCATTATGCTGGGGCTCGCGGTTGGAGCTTCCGCTACCGGAACCACCTTTATTAAAGCAGAGACTTTGAAGATTGTCGTGCTGGGTGTATGCGCCTTTGCGGTGGGAACTGCCGGCGGCGTGCTGATTGCGAAGCTGATGAATTTGTTTTTAAAGAAAAAGATCAATCCGCTGATCGGTTCCGCGGGCGTGTCGGCGGTACCGATGGCCGCTCGCGTATCTCAGAAGGTCGGGCAGGCGGATAATCCGGCAAACTTCCTGCTGATGCACGCTATGGGACCAAATGTGGCAGGCGTAATCGGCTCCGCGGTCGCGGCATCTGTCATGCTTTCTATGTTTGGCGGATACTGATTTTTAAAGGAATGAAAGACTCGTGCAGTGAAGCAGTGCTGTGTGAGTCTTTTTTTTCAGGAACAGACACGGGTATACAGCGGCAATCCGTATATCTTTATACAATCTTAATGCCGGAAGAGATACTTTTAATCCCGTTTTTATCCGGAGAAGGCTATAATAAAGGCAGGAAGTTTAAAAGAAGGGAAACCATAATGCGTAACTTTTACCACACAATAAGAAAAAAGCGGCTGTCTGTTATTATCCTTTATTTTGCGGCGTTCTTCATATCTTGTCTGTTCCTTGTTACTGCGCTGGAAATGCGGGCAAGCGCCAGCGGCGTTATGCTGGGATCCGCGATTTTGCTCTGGTGTATCGCCGTGGCTTTCGACGCGTTCTGCAAAGCCGAGGAGCGGAAAGAAAAAAGGAAGAAAAAGCAGCATGCCGCAGCAATAAAGAAAAACACGCCTGCGGCCTCACAGCTCGCGCATATGAACGATAAATATCGTGGCAGACGCGTGGCGGCCTGCAGAAAACGGTAATCCTCCATATCCTTGATGAAAAGAAGATAGCTGCCCTTGTAAAACGGGCGGCTATCTTTTATACTATTTCAAGGGAAAGCAGCCGATTAAAGGAGGAAAGAGGAGTGAAGCGGGAAGCCAGAGGAGAACTGAAAATCTTTTTCGGTTACGCGGCGGGCGCGGGAAAAACCTACGCGATGCTGGAGGAAGCGCGGGCTGTCGCGAAATCGGGCGTTGATGTGGTAGTTGGCGTGATCGATCCGCATACACGGCCGGAAACCATGGCGCTTCTTGAGGGGATGGAAGTCCTGCCGCCACTTAAGGCGGAAGGCGCAGCATCCGGTGAGTTTGATCTGGACGCTGCGCTGAAAAGAAAACCTGAGTTGATTCTCGTGGATGAACTTGCCCATACAAACGCGCGGGGACTGCGACATACAAAAAGATATTCGGATATTGAGGAACTCCTGAACGCGGGGATTCATGTTTTTACAACTGTCAATGTGCAGCATGTGGAAAGCCTGAACGACCTGGTGGCTTCGATTACTCAGGTTATCGTTGAGGAGCGGGTTCCGGATTCGATTTTTGATCGGGCCGAACAGCTGGAGTTGGTGGACATCGAGCCGGAAGAACTCCTGCAGCGCCTCAAAGATGGAAATGTTTATAAAGCGGGGCAGGCAGAGCGGGAACTGGCGCCTTTTTTTACTCCGGACAATCTGGTGGCGCTGCGGGAAATTTCGCTCCGCTACACGGCAGATCAGGTCAATCAGGAACTGGAGACGATCAAGAATTCCAGAACGGGCGGCAGCCGATACCAGTTGAACGAGCATATTCTGGTCTGTGTAGGGCCGTCGCCCAGCAGCAAAAAAGTAATACGTACCGCGGCCCGTATGGCGAGCGCGTTTCATGGCCGTTTTACCGCGATGTATGTGGAAACGCCGGATTTCGAAACCTTTTCTGACGAGATGAAAAAGCAGATTCACGAAAATCTTCATCTGGCGGAAATCCTCGGCGCAAAATTGACAACGACGTACAGCGATGATATTCCTTATCAGATTGTGGAATTCGCAAGGGTAAGCGGAATCTCCAAAATCGTAATCGGCAGGCAGAAACAGGCAAAAGGACTGAAACGCTTTTTTTCGGGAAATGCCGGATTTATCGATCGCATTCTCAGCCTGGCTCCGGATCTGGAAGTCTTTGTGATTCCGGATGAAGAACCGGATTTGCGACGGGAAGGTCTGCTCTCGTGGCGCGGCAGGAAGCTTTCATTTTCCATGAAAGATTTCTGCAAAACGGTTCTTATTATGGCCGCGGCGGCCGCTGCCGGGTTACTCTTTCAATACATGGGGATGCGGGACGCGAACGCGGTGACGATTCTGATTCTGGGAGTACTTGTTACAGCGAACCAGACGAACGGAAGAATTTACGGGGTAATGGCTTCTCTGGCGGGAGTACTGCTGTTTAACTTTTTTTTCATCAGTCCCCGATTTACATTGTACGCGAATGCTGAATACGCGGTTACGTTTCTTGTGATGCTCGCGGCAGCGCTTATTACAAGTACGCTGACCAGCAGAGCGCACAGCCAGGCCAGCGCTTCCGCTCTCAATGTATACCGCACGGATATTCTGCTGGATGCCGGCAGCCGCCTGCAGCACGCGGAGTCGCTGGATGAGATTGTGATTGAATCCGAACGGCAGATTTATAAAATCATGAAAAAGCCGGTTCTTTTTTACACTGTGGAAAAAGGCGAGATTGCCAATATCTACTCCTATGATTCCCAGCAGGAGCGGCCGGTGAACGAGCTTTATATGACCGGGGAAGAACAGGCTGTGGTAAAGTGGGTAATCCGGAATAAGAAAAAGGCAGGAAAGCGGACCGATACTCTGCCGGGCGCAAAAGCGTATTATATTCCGGTCAAGGACGGACATAACGAGGTGCTGGCTGTCGTCGGCTTGGTGCTGGACGATTCGGTTCCTCTGGAAGATATGGAGCGCTCCCTTCTTTCCGCGCTGCTAGGGCAAATCGCCTTTGCGCTGGAGAACTATTACAGTGAACGGAAAAAGCGGGAAACCGAAGTGGAGGCGGAGCGGGAACGGTTCCGCGCCAATCTGCTGCGATCTATCTCCCACGATCTGCGGACGCCTCTTACCAGTATTTCCGGCAGCGCCAGTTCCCTGCTGTCGACGGATTTCGCGCCCGAAACAAGAAAAAAGCTGACACAGGGGATCTACGAAGATTCTATCTGGCTCATCGAGCTGGTGGAAAATCTCCTGGCCATTTCCAGGTTTGACGGAGATAAAATCGAAGCCAGGAAGGAGCCGCAGCTTCTTGAGGAAGTCATTGAAGAGGCGATGAACCATATGACGCGGAAATCCATTGAGCATATTGTTTCCTCAGAAGTAGAAGATCCCCTGCTGATGGCGGAAGTAGATGTGACTCTGATCGTGCAGGTACTCGTGAACCTGATTAATAATGCTGTCGAATACACGCCTAAGGGATCGAAGATTCAGATACGGGCCTTTTCTGAAAATGGACAGGCGGTGGTGCAGGTCGCGGACGACGGAAACGGTGTCCCGGATTCTGAAAAAGAGGCGGTTTTTCAGATGTTCTACACTGGCGGCAGCCGGGAAAAAAGCGATTCCCGCAGGGGAATGGGACTGGGACTCGCTCTCTGCAAATCCATCGTGGAGGCGCATGGGGGCAGGATCTGCATCAAGGATAATGTGCCGCGCGGCGCGATTTTTGAATTTACATTACCACTGGCGGAGGTAAAGAATTATGAAAACTTCAATTCTAATCGTTGAGGATGATAAGGCAATCCAGAATCTGCTGTCAGCTACTCTGGACGCCAATTCCTATCAGTGCTTTACAGCGGAGACAGGAGAAAAGGCGATTTTCCTGGCAACTGCCAAAAATCCCGATATCCTGATCCTCGATCTGGGGCTGCCGGATATGGACGGAGTGGAGCTTATTACCCGGATTCGAAGCTGGTCCAGCTGCCCGATCCTGGTGGTGAGCGCGAGAAGCGAGGATCGGGATAAAATCACGGCGCTGGACGCCGGGGCGGACGACTATCTGACAAAGCCCTTCAGTATGGAGGAACTGCTGGCAAGACTTCGGGTGGCCCAGCGGAAAATCGCGGAATTGCGGAAAAACAGCGCAGCGGAATCTTCTGTTTTTCAAAATGGAGGTCTTACTATCGACTATGCCGCGGGAACAGTGGCGGTAGATGGAAAGCTGGTTCATCTGACGCCAATGGAGTACAAGCTGATCTGCCTGCTTACGAAAAACGTAGGCCGCGTTTTGACGCACAGCTATATTCTGAAAGAGCTATGGGGAGCTGCCTATGAGAGCGACGTCGCCTCCCTTCGGGTTTTTATGGCCACCCTGCGGAAAAAAATTGAGAAAAAGGGAGGGCCGAAGTATATCGAGACCCATGTGGGCGTGGGGTATAAGATGGTCCGGATGGAAGGATAATGCCATTGGGGGCGGGAAAATCGCAGCTGTAAAGCTGGAATGTTACAATACGTTGCTTGCGGCAACGGGCAGATCCTCATAGAATTGTTGTGATATCTAAACGAGGAGGGGATTTCTAATGTTGAACGAAAATCTGAAAGCTATCCGAAAATCAAAAGGCCTTTCACAGCAGGAACTGGCCATCAGGCTGAACGTGGTGCGTCAGACGATTTCAAAATGGGAGCAGGGATTGTCCGTTCCGGATTCGGATATGCTGCTTACTCTATCAGAAGCTCTTGAAACACCTGTAAGCGTTTTGCTGGGAGAAACGATTGAGCCGCCGAAGGCCGATGAGTTAAAAGTGATTTCGGAAAAGCTGGAACTCATAAATCTGCAGCTCGCGCAGAGGAAGCGCAGAAGAAGGAAAATGCTTCACTGGCTGTTTCTCTCACTGTGCGCGATCGCAGTAATGGGATTTGTGGTTTTGGCAGCATTGGGCAGCTCTTACCTGGGCTGGGATTATAGCGATCCTGAAACTGCCGTTGTGGGAGTGGCGTTTCATGGATTTGAGTGGGTCTTTGTAAGGGTGGCTCCGGTTATTTTCGCAGGGGCGTTCATCGGAAGCATCTTAACACTCGAAAGGAAGCAGTTTTGATTTTGGAGGGGGGCAGCATGCGTATCTGGCTTGATCTTATATTCAAAGCGGAAATTCAGAGGGTCGTTGACTGGAGCAAGATTGATAAAGAAGACTATCTGCTGGCTATGGAGCGCAGTCCGATTAAAGATATTGAAATCAAGCATCTGTTAAAAAATGCCTTGACCACAGTTATTATTATGAGGGATATAGTGAACTATCATTTTTTTGGGGCAGGAATTCGTAAAATGTGTACAAATATACTTGCAGAGCCTTTTTGTACACAACTGCGATTTCTGGCTTCCGGTCTTTTTCGGAGATTTGCCGTCAAATTTTGTCGATTTGAGTCGAATTAAGACTATTTATACATAATATCTTTTGATTATTCTAGCGACCCTTGCGGTTCCCTTCTCCACGGATAGAAAAATGTGTACACGTAAGCTGTTTTTTTCAAATTGTACCCGTTTCCTTTGAACAGAAAGAGCAGAACTGTGATTTCGAATGTATACAGATTCTTTTCCGCGAGGGGGAGACGGGAGCATGCGCGAGATGTAAAGAAAAGCCGGTATTTCGGCAGGAGCATCCCGGCTTTCACTTGGAGGCGGGGTATGATATAATGGAGAAAAGCCGAGAGAGGAGCATTCAGTGTGTTTTGTGTCGCAGTCTGTGATGATGAAAAAACGGTTTGCCAGCAAATCAAATCGTTTTTAGAGCCATATTGCAAGAAGGGCGAGTTTGAGGTACATATTTTCACTAGCGGAGAAGCGCTGTATGAGGCGGTTTCCGCGGGAACACGGTTTGATCTGATTTTCCTGGATATTGAACTGAAGCTGATGAGCGGCGTGGCGGTAGGCCAGAAGATCCGCGAAGAGCTTTGTGACGAGGAGGTTCACATTGTCTTTATTTCAGGAAAAACGGAATACGCCATGGAACTGTTCGCGATTCGCCCTCTGCATTTTCTGACAAAACCTTTTACGAGAAAGCAGATTATCGAAGTCCTGGAAAAGGCGATGCGTCTTTCGATCCGTTATCAGGACACCTTTGAATTTAAAATCGATCAGACCTATCATAAAATCCGCTACGGAGAAATCTGGTATTTTGAAAGCAAAGCCAGAAAGATTAGCTTGCATACAGAAAATGAGGAGTATCTTTTTTACGGCAAACTAAATCAGGTGGAAGATGCCACCGGGCATCATTTTCTGCGTATCCACCAGTCCTACCTTGTGAATCCGCAGTTTATCGCCTGTTATGAATATCATCAGGTACATCTTTTAAATTCCCGAACGCTTCCCATCAGCGAATCCTGCCGAAAACAGGTGAAACAGCAGCTGCTGCGAAAATGGAGCGATTTGTAAAAACATGAGGGTACCGCTTCGTATTTTTAGCAAATAAACAGGGTGTTTTTGACAAAGCGCTTTTTTCTGAATTGTGAAACTGCTACAATGAAAAACAGCGGCTGACAAAAAAGTGTGTAAGTGATGTTATAAGCGGCGGATAATAGGGGGAGAAACATTTGGATCTGGAACTGGTTATGTGCCTGGCAGGCAATTTATTTGGTATTTATATTATCAGCCGCTTCTTTTCGATTTTTTTCGAGACCGAGGGTTCTGAAAAAAGAAAATGGCTGAGATTTTTCTGTTATGCGTTTTACTATGCTTTCAACAGCATGGTTTCTTTTTATTTCCACGGGCCGCCGCCTTTCATTATTCTTTCGAATGTTTTCGGATGCCTGCTGGTTTCCTGGAGTTATAAAGGCAGCTGGAAGCACCGACTCTGCGCTGTGACACTGATTCTCGCGGTGGGAATTGTCTGTGAAGACGCGGTCTACTATTATCTGCGGAATCTCCATATAGAGTATCTGAGAATAATCTGCGTTCTTGTAACCAATTTTCTTTCATTCATGATTGTGCTTTTGCTGCAGAAAGCGATAGATTTAAGGCATGGAAAAGAATTTACATTTCTGGAATGGGTTGCGGTTATCGTAATCCCGGTATGCAGCCTGCTGATATCCATTGCCGTCCTGGATGAATGTAAAGATGAAATCACCGTGGTAATCGGCGGTCTCAGCATGATTCTGATAAATGTACTGCTGTTTTTTCTGCTGGATCGGATACAGGAAATGTATCGCAGTCAGTTAAGTTTCGCGCTTTTGGAACAGCAGAACCAGGCTTATGAAAGCCAGATGGATCTGCTGCGGGATTCAGAGGAAAAAATTTCCGCTCTCAGGCACGATCTGAAAAACCATTTTTTCGTGTTGAATCAGCTGGCAGAGCAGAATCAATGTGAGGAAATTGTCCGTTACATACAGGAACTGCAGACATTGGACGAAGGGCAGACCCAGATGGCGTCTACCGGAAACCCGGTGATCGACGGATTTGTGAATCTGAAATTAAACGAAGCCGCCGCTTTGAGCGCGGACATCAAAACAGAGCTGAATATTTCAGAAAACATGCCTATTGCGGCAAAAGATCTTATTATTATTTTAGGAAACCTTCTGGATAACGCGCTGCGGGCCCTGTCTCTTTGCGATACGGGACGCAAGCTTCTTACCATCCGTATGAGTCAGGAACGGGGCATCCTGTTAATCGAAGTGACAAATTCCTATAACGGGACAATTCACAAAGTCGGTACTGCGCTTCGGACAACCAAAGCGAAAAAAGACGGCCATGGAATCGGGCTGAAAAATGTCCAGCGGGTAGTAGACGAGTATCATGGACAGATGGAAATCGACTATACGGAAGATTTGTTTTCGGTGAGACTGGTGGTGTTTTTATGATTACAATTAAAAATCTCTGCAAAGCGTACGGCGATCATATCCTTTTTCAGAATTTGAATATGGAAATCCAATCCGGCGAATTCGTTGTTTTTTCCGGCCCCAGCGGTTGCGGGAAAACCACACTGCTGAACATGATCGGAGCCCTGGAACCTTTCGATGAAGGCGAAATTCTTGTTGATGGAATCGATATCAGCAGGAAGAAAAACAGACTGGACTATTTTAGCAGAAAAGTCGGATTTATTTTCCAGAATTTTGTCTTAATGGAGGAAAAGACGGTCAGGCAGAACCTGGAGATTATCCAGCAGAAAAACCGAACAAAGATTTCCATTGAGAAGGCTCTGGAGTTGGTAAAAATGGGGGACAAAGCCGACAGCAAGGTATACACTCTGTCAGGCGGTGAGCAGCAACGAGTGGCTCTGGCAAGACTGCTGGTAAAAAAGTGTTCTCTGATTTTAGCTGATGAGCCGACAGGTTCACTGGATCGTAGCAACGCGAAGCTGGTTATGGGTATTTTGAACATTTTAAACCACTATGGAAAAACAATGATTTTGGTGACCCATGATGAGGAAATCAAAAAACAGGGCGGGCGGATTATCGAACTGTAACGGAGACGGAGTGATCTATGGGAACTGTGAAATACATCATCAGCTTTCTGCTGATTGTCTTTATCACGCTGGCGATTGCCGAGGGTTACGTTCAGTATACCTTTTCCTTCAGCGCGGCTTATCCGGGGATTGTACTCAGAGAAGCTTCAGGGGAGCAACTGGAGAATCTGAGCCGGAAAGCAGGAGTGAAAATTTTCGCGGAAGAATATCGATTTGACGATATCTTTACACACCGGGTCAATCTGTATTGTTCAGAAGGAATGGAGAGGGTGCTGCGCCAGCGTTCTATGATCCGGGAAGGGTCCTGTAAAAGCCTGCTGTCCGGTGATACAGTAATTTCTATATTTCCCCTTGAGGAATTTGAGGCTCAAGGGAAAGCGACGGTCTATTATTTGCATGGATCGCGGGAGGATATGCGGCGGTTTTGCCAGGAAACAGGAGGGGAACCCTTTGAAACAGACGGCTCCCCGGAGGCGGAAAACCAGTATGTGATATACTGGATTTTTGCGTTGGGCGCCGCAGCGCTTCTGACCTTGTATCAGATTGCGTTACTGCGCAGAGAAGTGCTCCTGCGCATAATTTCCGGCCAGGATCTGCGACAGTTCATCCTCCGTCATGCGGCCAGAGAATTTATCTTTTACGGAGGCTGTTTTCTCCTTTTTCTCCTGCTGTTCAGCCTTCTGTCTTCCCCGGAATATTACCTGAAAAACACCGGACCATGGTTCTTCCTGCTGGCAGTGTGCAATGGGAGTTTGCACCTTCTGCTGCTGTTTACGGATTACAAAAAAGATATGTATATTGGAGTACGGGCGCGGCGGGTTCTCAAAGTCAGCTATGTGTATAAAGCCGTTGGAATTATCCTGACTCTCGCGGTCATCACGGGCTGCGTCCGGACCATCTCGGAGGCGGCGCCTTTTTACCAGCCAAAAGAGGTCTTTTCCCATTATAAAGACTATTCCTATTACCAGATGAATGTGGACAGCGACAGCGGCGACGGGGATCGGGCGGACAGACTGTGCCTGAAACTCTATCAGGAATATCTGCAGAAAAAGAAAACCTTTGCTATGGTGGAGCTGCAGGACCCGGGGTCCTATGATGCCAACTACATTTACGCGGACGCGGGGGCGCTGCCTTACTTGCGCGGGACGATTCCCGAACTTTCGAAAATGGATTTGCGGGAACAGACCGTATATCGAATTTCCCCTGCAAACTATGAAAAAACGGGAAACAAACAGGGCGACGCGTCACAGGAAGTCTTTGAAACCTATTATGACGGGCCGTATCAAATGAGAAACCTCACCTATGAAGAGGACGTGAAGCTTATAGCCTGTGACGGTTCTATGGGAAGCGTCGGCGTAGGGACAACAAAAATAAAGGAAAATCCGGTAATTCTCCTGAACCTGATTACCAGAGATACGGGAACTGTTGATCCCTATATCCTCCAGTCCGCGATGCTGGAAATTTCAGACGCGGAATGGGAAGCCTTCGCGGAAGAAAACGGCATCCGCCAGGAGCCGATTTATAAAACAAACGCCTGGGAGAATTATTTGAACCAGTGGAATGTAAAGAAAGGGAGCATTATTTTCAGCGCGGCGCTGATTGTGTGCATGTTCCTGATGGAGGGCATCCTCCTTTATCAGATCCTGAAATATGAGTTCTATGTCCGCGGCAGGGAACTGCTGCTGAAAAAACTGCACGGCTACTCATTCATCCGGCGTTACCGGGGACTTCTGACGCTGACCCTGATTTGCACAGCGGCAGGAGGCGGAGCCGTGTCCGTGTCCAACTATTTTCACTTTCGGGAACCGCCGGGGGCCATGGCTGCCGCGGCAGCAGGAGTTCTGCTGGTGGAGACTGCTCTGATCCTGTATCTGATCCGAAAGCTGGAACATAGGAATTTACAGCGTATTTTAAAGGGTGGCATGCTGTGAGGGCTGAAAGTGCTGTCTTTTTTTGCCATTTCTCATTTTTTGTGTGAAATCACTCTCTGGAATGTCAGAACGGAGGTATGGTACGATGAGAAACAGATATGAAAGTATTCATTTTGAAGTGTTTTTAAAAGAGCCGGAGCGAAAGCTGACCAGAGACGAGGAGCAGGCGTATCTTTCCCGTTTCTATCAGAGTATTGGAGAGAAAGAGCCTGCGGCGCCCTGTGTCATATCGCGGAGAAAGCCTGTACGGAGAATGCTCCTTGCAGTTGCGGCGCTGTGTGTGATAATGGCCTTTGGTGCGATTGCAGGCGCAGCGGGATGGCTGCGTCTGGGGGATGTCGAAGGCGATGAGACCGCCGCAGCACACGGTTCCTCTCTCCACAAAGCGGAGCAGGAGGTCTATAATTACGAAAAGGGTATTCCTCCGGAGGAATGGAGGAAAATAGACGATGAACAATGGGGAAAAGGAGCCTTTGAGGATACAGGAGTTTATGATGAAAGAACCCATTCTGTTACCTTCTGTGCTCCACAGAAGAAAATACAGAAAATTCTCGATCAGTATCATTTGGAATATGAACGAGTTCATTATTATGTGAATTCCGCGGAGGAAGCTTTCGCTGGCGCGGGAATCGCCAATATCCTGGGGGATTTTAAGGATATCAGGCAATTAAAACTGACGGGAAAAGACAAGTATTGTGGTTATTATATTTATACGGATCAGGGCTCTGTAAATCTGGTAGGAGGCGGCGAACAGGGAGAGGCATACTGGGAGCTTCATTTACAAAAACGGAACCTGTATAAT
The DNA here is from genome assembly GCF_014333425.1 of Zhenpiania hominis. Taxonomy (GTDB): domain Bacteria; phylum Bacillota; class Clostridia; order Peptostreptococcales; family Anaerovoracaceae; genus Hominibacterium; species Hominibacterium hominis. The sequence goes on from NZ_JACRYT010000004.1 coordinate 18,705, forward strand.
GGACATCGTACTTTTCTGACTTCCGAAGACAAAAGAAAACCGGAATTTCGGGAATGGGATTTTGTCACAAAGGAAGGATATGCGGCCAAAGCGGCTTCCTATGTTGATACGATAGGCGATGAAGGTGAAAGTCCGCAGAAAGAGCGATATTTTCAGGCGATCGTCTTTACCGAAAACTATCAGGTGTTCCTTTTCTACGTGCTGGAATCATCTGCCCAGAATCTGTCCGACACGGAGTTTGAAAGTCTGGTGGGACAGCTGGATATTTCTCGGCTGCCATAAAAGGGCGGTGCCACTGGAGAAAAAACAGGTGTAACAAAAGGTAGTTTTCTCGATTTGTTACAATTTTTTCAACGGGTTCCGGCGACGAAATGAGCAAAAGCAGGCTTTCGCAGGGAAATTTTCGAAATCGGCGCCTTTTTGCGCGCTGGAACCCAGTTGTTTTTGGAAACAAATTGCGTGAATGCCGTTTTGTTTCCAACAGCGCGTGATACTCGGGAGCAGCGTCCTGCAGCCGGGAGCGTTTTTGAGGATAGAATGACAGTAAAAAACATCGGTTACATCATCAACATCATATTTAGCAAGCCTCTCTTTTCTCTTTTTTGAACCAATAACGCATCTTTCTTCGTCTTAATATATAGGAAGGAGGTGGAATCATGAGCCTTGTTCAATTAGATTTATTCTTGCGGCTGATAATGTCCCCATTACTTATAGTAACTGCAATTCTAATTATGATCAGTTCTATTAAGATGTGGAAAAAGTATCATCTTGATAAGACATTATGCTGTACAGTGCTTCTGGCTGGAATCGTACTTCTCGTAATAGGTGTGGCAGATTTCATTACAAATCCAGTCAGAAATATTTGACCATCAGAAATGGAGGAATAGCAATGAGTGGAATAGGAAACTATCCTGTATTACAATTAAGCATTTCAATACTAATAAGTATCGTAGCGATATTATTAATAATTTCCAGTATTACAATAAGAAAAAGATTCCAAAATCTGGATCGCATTTTTTCTGTTACGGTATTTTCAATAGGATTAACTATCCTGGTATTCAGTATTGTCAATTTCATAATGGAATCGATCGTCGAATTAAAGGTAGGTTAGCCTGGAAATAAAAGATGACATGTAGGAGATGAGACCAGAGAAATTCTTCGAAATCCATGGAGAACATTTTTATGAAAAAGATGGTGTGGAACTAAATAAAACCAGAGAGTATAGCCTATTTTTATCGTGAAAAATGTAAAATATTACATTTTTATGTCTTAAAAATATAGAATAGGGATATAATATATAGAGGTGTATGTCCGAAAGCAAGTACCGCTCATGGAGCCGGAGAGGACACCAAAAGAAAAAACGAAAAGAGGTAAATGTTATGTTAGAGCCAGGAACAAAAGCACCTGATTTTGCGCTCAGGGATCAGAACGGGCAAATACGTAAATTGACGGAATACAGAGGAAGAAAAGTTGTTTTGTACTTCTACCCCAAGGACAACACAGCAGGCTGCAGCAAGCAGGCGTGCGGGTTTGCGGAACTTTATCCCCATTTCCAGGAAAAGGATGCTGTTGTCATCGGGGTCAGCAAAGACAGCGTCGCTTCTCACAAACGGTTCGAGGAAAAATACAGCCTTCCCTTTACGCTGCTTTCGGATCCGGAACTGGAAGTTATCAAAGCCTATGATGTCTGGAAGGAAAAGAAAACTGCGGGAAAGGTGTCCATGGGCGTAGTTCGGACCACCTACCTGATCGATGAAGAGGGTATAATCCTGAAAGCATTTGGAAAAGTAAAAGCGGCGGATAACCCCGCTCAAATGCTGGAGGAACTGTAGATGAAAATTATCATTTCTCCCGCAAAGACGATGCGTGTTGACCGAGAGGCTTATGAAGTCAAGGGGCTCCCGCGCTTTTTGGAGGAAACCAGGATCCTGATGGAAGCGATTAAAAAGCTTTCCTTTGATGAGGCAAAGCGTCTGTGGAAGTGCAGCGATAAGCTGACAGAGCTGAATGTTCAGCGTTTTGCGGAAATGGATCTGGAGAAGGCATTGACGCCGGCGGTGTTCTCTTATGAGGGACTTCAGTACCAAAACATGGGACCCGGAGTCTTTTCCTGCGGAGCGCTTACATACATCGGAGCGCGTCTGCGAATATTGTCCGGGTTTTACGGCATCCTCGGGCCCTTTGACGGCGTGGTCCCTTACCGCCTTGAAATGCAGGCCAAGCTTTCTGTAGACGGATGTAAGGAGCTTTACCAATTCTGGGGCGGAAAGATTTATGAAGCCATCGCAGATGAGTGCGGCGAAACGGAACCTTTTACGATTTTAAATCTGGCGTCAAAAGAGTATTCTCAGGTGATAGAACCCTATGTCGGTCCGGAATGCAGATTTGTGACCGTAGATTTTGGAGAACTGGTCGGCGGTAAAGTGAAGCAGAAAGCGACTCCGGCCAAAATGGCCCGCGGAGATATGGTAAGATTTTTAGCGGAAGGCAATATCACAGATGTGGAAGGAGTTAAGAACTATACCGGGTTCGGATTTCAATATTCGGAAGAGTTATCGGAGCGGGACAGACTGGTTTTCGTCAAATAGAAGAGAGAGCATCTGCTTTTATCAATATTGAGCTGAAGAGTTATGTGCGGATGGAGTTGAAAACAGGGAAACTGGCTTTGGGATTTTGTTATTTCAATTCTTGTTCTAAATTATGGAAATATTCCGTGTCAAAGAAATCCGTCAGGGAAATATTCAGGCCGTCACAGAGCTTTTTCAGAGTAACAATTCCGGAATTTTGACTTTCCCCATTCATAATGCTTTTGATCGTAGACTGGGAGACTCCCGCACAATAACTCAGCCCATTGCAAGTGAGTTCACGTTCCTGGCATAATTCTTCGATTCTTTTGATAACGGCCTCATAGGTATTCATTCATGCGACGCTCCTTTCCTATTCATAAGGATATTTTACAAAAGACATTTAGCCATTACATATTGTATCACTCCGCTTTGAGGCTTTCGGGCAAACAAGGCGTGCGGCTCGGGCGAGATGTTTGCCCGGGAGAAAGAAATTCGCTGCCAGAAAGCGCGGGTGGGCAAACAAGCGCCAGATTTCAGATAAGATGTTCGCCCGCAGGAGGCGACCCGACTCCACTTTAAGGCTTTTTGGGCGAACAAGGTGTGTGGCCCGGGCGAGATGTTCGCCCGGCAGAAATCAAGAAAAAATTTTCTGAAAAAATTAGCACTCACCTCTTGACAGTGCTAACAAAAAGAGTTAATATATAATTGTTCCAAAAGGGGGAACAAAGAAAAACGAAAAGAACATCAAAGATGTTGAGGAGGGATGACATATGTTGATGATGCCTAGAAGAAATTTTGGTTTTGATTTGTTTGATGAAATGTTCAAAGACCCGTTCTTCAGCGGAATGGACAGTAAAAATGGGATGATGAAGACGGACATTAAAGAACAGGACGGCGCGTACCTGATGGATATCGACCTTCCGGGGTTCCAGAAAGAAGATATTAACGCCGAGCTGCACGATGGATACATGACCATCACCGCACAGAAGAATGAATCCAACGACAGAAAAGATGAGGATGGAAACTACATTCACAGGGAACGCTACAGCGGGAGCTGCTCTAGAACCTTCTATGTAGGAGAAGGCGTAACAGAGGAAGATATTAAAGCGTCTTTCAAAGATGGAACCCTGCATCTTGCGATTCCGAAAGAAGAACCAAAGAAACTGGAAGAACAGAAAAAGCTGATTTCCATAGAATAACTCAAGATAAAAACGGGAGCCTACGGGTTCCCGTTTTTGTTTGCCCATGGAAAGGACAGGAAATGGAAACGCGAACATCTTCGGCTGTTCGGAGGTGCAAGTGCGAATTTCATCGAAAATACAGCCGAAACAAGGAGTTTTTACAGAAAAAAGCAGGAAATTGAATCATTTCAGCTTGAAAAACGCAATTATTTTTCTATATTATGATCTTTGTTCGCGCCTCGCGACGCCTGCATGGAATTCCCGGGAATTTGTTCGCGCCCCGCGACACCTGTTTGAATCTTATGGGCATTTGTTCGCGCGCGCCCTGTGAACATGGTTAGGCAGCTTTTCATTATTTCCGACCGTTACCGGAAAACGGTCCCTTTCACCCATTGCAAAACATTTCCGGCGCCGCTATAATAATATCCAGTACAGAAAAAGGAGAAAACCGATGCAGAAAATCGATACGGTAATATTTGACTTTGACGGAACGGTCATGGATACCAACAACGTAATTTTAAACTCCTGGCAGCATACCTTCCGCACGCTGGAAAACAGAGAGGAAAAGCCGGAGACGATTATAAAGACCTTCGGAGAGCCCCTGGAACTGACCATGAAAAACTTTTTCCCGGATGTTCCGGTGGAAGAATCCATCGCCATATACAGAAGCTACCATTACGATAATTTTGGAAAGCTGATTTCTGTTTTTCCCGGTATGAAAGAGTTGATCCGGGAATTAAAGGACAAAAACTACAAGCTGGGACTTGTGACTTCCCGGCTGAGGAAGACAACGATGCAGGGGCTGGAGGCTTATGGCCTTCTTCCGTATTTTGAAGTAATTGTAACGGCCGACGATACGACAAAACACAAGCCGGATCCGGAACCCCTTAACATTGCCCTGGAAAAGCTGGGGGCAGCGCCGGAAAATAGCGTCATGGTAGGGGACACCATGTTTGACATTCTGTGCGCGAGACACGCGGGAGTGAAGTCCGTGCTGGTAAGTTGGTCCATGGCAGTCACGGAGGAAGAAAAAAACGGGCCGGACAGACCCGACTATATCATTGAAAAAGCAGAAGATTTGAAAGAGATTCTCTAACAGAAAAAAGCGGCAGCGACCCTTCGAAGTTTGGAAAAGGCGGCAGCCGCTTTTTGATTGTTCCGTCTTGCAGCTACAGAATTTTTGTCGTCCATTTACTGCAGTCCCAGACGTCGGTTACGAAATCCTCATAAAAGTCCGGTTCGTGGCAGATTAACAGGATGCTTCCTTTATATTCCGTCAGCGCCCGTTTTAATTCTGCCTTGGCGTCCACATCCAGATGGTTGGTCGGCTCATCTAAGAGCAGCAGGTTGCTGTCCCGGTTAATCAGTTTGCAGAGGCGGACTTTCGCCTGTTCGCCGCCGCTTAAGACCCGGACCTGACTTTCGATATGGCGGGTAGTCAGGCCGCATTTTGCCAGCGCGGAGCGGACCTCAAACTGGTTCATGCCGGGAAACTCGTTCCAGATTTCTTCGATGCAGGTGTTGGTATTGCCCGGCGGCATTTCCTGCTCGAAATACCCGATTTCCAGATAATCTCCCAGCCGGCAGCTTCCGGACAGAGGCGGAATCAGACCCAGAATACTTTTCAGAAGCGTTGTCTTACCGATTCCGTTGGCGCCGATCAGGGCGATTTTCTGTCCACGTTCCATAGAAAGGGAGAGGGGAACCGATAAGGGCTCGTCATACCCGATGACCAGATCTTCGGTTTCAAACAGGACCTTTCCGGAGGTGCGCCCTTTCTGAAAGTGAAATTCCGGCTTGGGCTTTTCCGCGGCAAGCTCGATCTTTTCCATATTATCTAGCTTCTTCTGGCGGGACATCGCCATATTCCGGGTTGCCACCCGGGCCTTGTTTCTCGCTACAAAATCCTTCAGTTCGCTGATTTCCTGCTGCTGCCGTTTATAAGCGGCTTCAAGCTGAGCCCGTCTGGCGGCATATACTTCCTGGAAATTATTATAATCGCCCACATAACGGTTCAGTTCCTGGTTCTCCATGTGGTAGATAATATTAATGACACTGTTTAAAAAGGGAATGTCATGGGAAATCAGGACAAACGCGTTCTCATATTCTGTGAGATAACGCTTGAGCCATTCAATATGTTCTTCGTCCAGATAATTGGTCGGCTCGTCCAGCAGAAGAATATCCGGTTTTTCCAGTAGCAGCTTCGCCAGCAGAACCTTTGTCCGCTGGCCGCCGGAAAGATCCGAAACCTCCCGATCAAGCCCCAGATCCAGGAGCCCCAGCGCCCGCGCGACTTCCTCCACCTTGGCGTCAATCATATAAAAATCATGCATGGTCAGCATGTCCTGAATTTCGCCCAGCTCTTCCATGAGAGCCGTCATTTCCTCTTCGCCCGCGCTTCCCAGAAGATCACAGATTTCGTTCATACGGTCTTCCATATTAAATAGGTAAGAAAACGCGGACTTTAGTACATCCCGCATAGTCTGTCCGGGCTTAAGGGCGGTATGCTGATCCAGGTAACCGACGCGGCAGTTCTTTGCCCACTGGATTTTGCCTTCATCCGGCGCCAGTTTTCCGGTTACAATATTGAAAAAGGTTGACTTTCCTTCTCCATTGGCGCCTACAAGGCCGACATGCTCCCCTTTCAGCAGGCGGAAGGAAACGTCATCAAAAATGGCTCTGTCGCCAAAGCCATGAGATAAATGTTCAACGGTTAAAATACTCATAAAAACTCCTTTGCTGTTTAAATCCGCAGACTTGATTATAGCGGAAAGCGGCGTGCCTTGCAAGAACCGGTTTACCCCCCTAAAAATAATTGACTTTTCAGCCCAATAAGATATAATATATAAAATAGTTTGATAATCAAAGTAAATAACTTGGAAGGGAGTCAATGGGGATAAAAAATGGGGATTGCAATTACAGGACTTGGAAAATGTCTTCCGGAAAAAGTGGTTACCAATGATGATATCTCCGATCTGGTGGATACGGATCATAACTGGATCATCGAGCGGACAGGCATTGAGCAGAGGCATATCGCTACCACGGAGTCAGGAACGGATCTGGCCTGCGCGGCGGCGGAAGAAGCGCTGCGGGACGCGGGAGCGAATAAAGATGAGATTAGACTGGTATTGGTAGCGACAGCGACGCCGGATGATATTGTACCGATTACGGCCGCGCAGGTAAAGAGAAGGATGGGGCTGGAAAACGCGGTGGCTTTTGATCTGAACGCGGCGTGTACTGGCTTTATGTACGCTCTGTGGACCGCCGAGGCGCTGATGAAAAACGGCGCCATGCCCGGGGCGAACACCGTAGCTATTGGCAAAGCTCTGGTAATTGGTGTGGAGCGGCTTTCGAGAATTACCAACTGGCAGGAACGTACCAGCTGTATCCTGTTCGGCGATGGAGCGGGCGCCGCGGTTCTGGAAAATCAGCCGCGGGAGCGAGGCATTCTGGCCACTTATGTAAAAAACTACGACGACCATAAAGGCGTCCTGACCTGCGGGAAAGAATATCGGGACATCCCGTTCTGGGAAGATGAGGAAAAAACACAGCTTCTGGCTCTGCGGGGAAAGGCGGTCTTCCGGTTTGCCGTCAACTCCATTGAGGAAGTAACTGATGAAGTGTTGAAAATGGCAGGACTGACACTGGATGACATCGACTGGTTCGTGCCTCACCAGGCTAATGGCAGGATTATGGAGGCGGCGGCTCAGAAAATGAACCAGCCGATTGAGAAATTTCAGATTAGCATCAATAAAAGCGCTAATGTTTCTGCTGCCAGTATTCCAATGGCATTGTATGATTTAGAGAAAACTGGTAAAATAAGAAAAGGTGATAAAATAGCAGTAATGGGGTTCGGCGGAGGCCTGTGCGCCGCGGCCGCCATTATAGAATGGTAAAGACCAGGAGGATGAAAGATGGTAAATGTATGTGAAGTGTTAGGAACCGAGTATCCTATCATTCAGGGAGCGATGGCAAGAATCGCGGAATGCAATCTTGCCGCGGCAGTCAGCAATGGAGGCGGGCTGGGAATTATCGCCGCCGGCGGAGAAACCGCGGACTGGCTGCGGGATCAGATCAAAAAGACCCGCGAAATGACAGACAAGCCTTTTGGCGTCAACATCATGCTGCTGGCTCCCAATGTAGACGAACTCATCGACGTGGTATGCGAGGAAAAAGTTCCGGTTGTGACAACAGGAGCGGGAAATCCGGGAAAATATATCGCGAAAATGAAGGAATGCGGAATTAAAGTGGTTCCGGTCGTTGCCAATGTGGCGCTGGCTATCCGCGTGGAACGGGCCGGAGCCGACGCCATTGTAGCGGAAGGCACGGAAGCTGGAGGACATATTGGAGAAACGGCGACTATGGCGCTGGTTCCACAGATTGTGGACGCGGTAAATATTCCGGTTCTGGCGGCAGGCGGAATCGCCGACGGCAGAGGAATCGCGGCTGCCTATATGCTGGGAGCAAAAGGCATACAGGTGGGCACCCGTTTTCTGGTGGCTAATGAATGTATTGTCGCTCAGGGGTACAAAGACGCGATCCTCAAAGCGAAGGATTCGTCTACAGTAGCTACCGGGCGCAGCACAGGACATCCTGTGAGAGTCATTAAAAATAAACTGGCGAGAGAAATCCTCGCCCTTGAAAAGCAGAACGCGGACGTTGAGAAAATCAACGAGCTGTGTACCGGAACGCTGGCGGCTGCGGTACTCAGCGGAGACGCGGACCATGGAAATATCATGTCCGGCCAGATTGCGGGACTTGTGAAGAAAGAACAGCCGGCAGCGGAGATTATTGAAGAAATGTTTAAGGAGGCGGAAGAAATCTATGAAGATCGGAATAACATTTGCAGGGCAGGGCGCTCAGTATCCAGGAATGGGTAAAGATCTGTATGATAACTACGAAGCTGCGAAAAACGTTTTTGATATGGCAGGCGACCAGATCAAGCAGTGGTGCTTTGACGGCGACGCGGAGACCCTCAAACAGACCCATGTAACGCAGCCAACGGTTTATACAGTAACCATGGCGGCTTATGAAGCTTTCCTGGAAGCCCTGGAAAAAGAAGGTCTGAAAGACGACATCGAGATCATCGGCTACGCGGGATTCAGCCTGGGAGAATACGCGGCTCTGACAGCGGCAGGCGCTATCGGGGAAATCAAAACCGGTATGGAAATCGTAACTAAGAGAGGTCAGATGATGAACGAAGCCGGCCTGGGTCCAGACGGACAGCCTATGGGAAAGATGGCGGCTGCTATGGCAAAGAGACCCCAGGTACTGGAAGCGGTAGAAGAGGCCAGAGGCGACGGCATCCTGGAGGGCGTAAATTTCAACTCTCCTTCCCAGACTGTGGTAGCGGGAGACAAAGACGCCATCGCCCGCTTTATGGATGTGGCGAAAGAAAAGAAAATCCGGGCAAAAGAACTTCCGGTAGGAACCGCGTTCCACAGCCCGATGATGATACCGGCGGCGGATAAGCTGAAAACTGCTCTCAAAGAAGCGGGACTGAAAGCTCCAAACGCGAAAATCTACGCCAACGTAACGGCGGAAGATATGATGAAGGACTTTGACGGAAAGGACGCGGGCGAATACCTGGCCGACATTATGTCCAGACAGGCGAAGAGCCCGGTTTACTGGGAAGAGACGGTTCATCATTTTAAGAGAGACGGTGCGGAAATACTCATCGAGATCGGACCGGGAAAAACTCTTTCCGGACTGGCGAAAAAAACGGAAGCGGATCTGAAGCGCTTTAACATTGAAAACGCGGAGAGCCTGAAAGAAACCATCGAAGGGCTCAAGGCTCTGAAAGCAGAACAGTAAGGAGACAGAGATGTTAAAAGGAAAAGCGGCGATTATTACAGGCGGCGTAAGAGGTATCGGAAAAGCCATTGCCAGGGAATTCTGCGAAAACGGCGCGGACGTGCTGCTGTGCTACCGCAGCAACGATGAACAGGCGCGGAAAACCGCGGAAGAACTTGCCGGGTTTGGAACCAGGATAGAGCTTCTGAAGGGCGATGTGGCGGACCCGGAGACTGCCAAAGCGGCAGTTGCCAAAGCAAAAGAATGCTTTGGACGCGTGGATATTCTGGTTAACAACGCGGGCATCACAAAGGACAAACTTTTGATGCGCATGTCGGATACCGATTTTACAGACGTAATCAGCGCCAACCTGAACGGTTCCTTCTATTTCCTCAGCGCAGCGGCCAAAGTGATGATTAAACAGAAATCCGGAAGAATCATCAATTTATCTTCGGTGGCAGGCGTGAAAGGAAATCCGGGACAGGTTAACTACAGCGCGTCAAAAGCAGGCGTTGTCGGCATGACCATGTCAGCGGCAAAGGAGCTGGGAAGAAGAGGCATTACCGTAAACGCCATTGCGCCGGGATTTATTGATACAGATATGACGGCAGTGATGACCGATGACCAGAAAGCGAAGGCCGCGGAGGCCATCAGTCTCGGAAGAACCGGAAAGCCGGAGGATGTGGCGAAGACCGCGTTGTTTCTGGCGTCAGACGGCGCTGCCTATATTACCGGACAGACCATCTGCGTGGATGGCGGTCTGAATATGTAGAGAATGAGAGAAAGGATTTTGAATAAATGGAAAAGAGAGTTGTCATTACAGGAAGAGGAGCGGTGACGCCGGTTGGAAACACCCTTGCGGAGTCCTGGGAAAATATTAAAGCGGGAAAACACGGATTTGCGGAAATTACCCATTTTGACATAGAACCTCATAAAGTAAAGATGGGAGCGGAAGTAAAGAACTTTGACTTCGGCGATAAGAGAGCGGCCAAGAGACTGGATCTTTCTTCCCAGTATGCCTTAATTGCCGCGGAAGAAGCGGTTACGGATTCCGGTATTGTCAGCGGTGAAAACGTAAAGGCAGAGCGCTTCGGCGTGTTTGGAGCGACCGGAATCGGCGGGATTTCCACCCTGGAAAGCGAAGTCACAAAATGCGTGAAAAAAGGAACCATCGCCAGAGCCTCCGCTCTGCTGGTGCCGATGGTAATGCCTAACGCGGTAGCGGGAAACCTGGCGATTAAATTCAGCGCGAAAGGGCCCTGCTTTGGAACCGTATCTGCCTGCGCGTCGGGTACCCACGGAATTGGCGAAGCGTTCCGCAATATCAAGCATGGATACGCGGATGTATTGTTGGCCGGATCTTCCGAATCCGTCTTTACTCCGGTATGCTTCTCCGGATTTGCCAACATGAACGCTATGTCTACGAGAACAAACCCGGACAGATGCTCCACTCCGTTCGATGAAGAGCGAGACGGCTTCGTACTGGGCGAAGGGGCAGGATTCCTGGTTCTGGAAGAACTGGAACACGCCAAAGCGAGAGGCGCGAAGATCTACGGTGAGATCGTAGGATATGGCGCGACCTGTGACGCGTACCATATTACGGCGCCGGCTTCTGATGGGGAAGGCGCGGCTAACGCCATGGCTCTGGCCATTGAAGAAGCGGGAATTACGCCGGATCAGATCGATTATATCAACGCTCACGGAACCGGAACGCCATATAATGATCTGTTTGAAACCATCGCTGTTAAAAAAGTATTCGGAGAGGATACAAAAGTTCCAATCAGTTCCACAAAGAGCATGACCGGACATCTTTTAGGAGCGGCAGGAGGCATTGAAACGGTACTTTGCGCCGAAGCCATCCGCGACGGGTTTATTCCGGCGACCATTGGCCTGGAAAAACCGGATCCGGAACTGACGCTGGACTACGTGCCGAATGAAGGAAGAAAAGCGGATCTGACCTATGTACTGTCCAATTCTTTAGGATTCGGCGGACACAACGGAACACTGATTGTTAAGAAATTTGAAGAATAGGTGATCCCATGCTGATGAATCAGGAACAGATAAAAGAAGTGATCCCTCACAGAGAACCATTCCTCCTTGTGGACGAGGTGCTGGAAATGGAGGCCGGAAAGTCGATTACCGCGCTGAAACATGTGAGAGAAGAGGAATATTATTTTCAGGGACATTTCCCGGAGCGAAAAGTAATGCCCGGCGTGCTGCAGGTGGAAGCTCTGGCCCAGGCCGGAGCGGTCGCTGTACTGTCCCTTCCGGAAAACAAAGGAAAACTGGCTTTCTTTGGATCGATCAAAGAAGCAAAATTCAAGCATCAGGTGGTACCGGGAGATACTCTGACTCTGAAGGTGCGTTTTGAAAAGCTGCGAAGCCGGGCGGGAACCGGGAAAGCGGAAGCCTGGGTTGGCGACAAGCTGGCCTGCAAGTGCGAAATCATGTTTATGTTTGAATAGGGAGCGCGAAACGGTGGATAACATAAAAAAGATCAATGACCTCTTAGTAAATCTCTTCAATGTAGTTTTTAAATTGGAGGAGAAGGCACTGAAAGAATCCACCCGTAGAGACATATCTCTTACGGAACTGCATACGCTGGTCGCAATTGGCGAGGGAAAGCCGAAAACCATGAGCCAGGTTGCGGCCGCTTTGCAGATCAGCGTGGGCACGTTGACCGTATCTGTAAGCAGACTAGTAAAAAAAGGATACGCAGAGCGGTTTCGCATTCCGGAGGACAAACGAATCGTCAAAGTAAAATTGACAGAGGAAGGAATTGCCGCGGTTCGGGAGCACGAAGAATTTCATATGTCGATGATCCGAGACGCGGTTTCCCAAATTCCGGAGGAGCAGCTTGGCAAGTTCATTGAATCGATTGACAATATCAATGAATATCTGGTGATGCGCAAGCATCCGCCGGCCAAAGACCCGGGCCCTTTTTCTCTGAAACCAATGGAGCTGGGGAAAGTGCATGTACCGGTTCCCATTTTTCAGGGTGCTCTCAGCATCGGTCTGTCTATGAGCCGCCTCGCGTCCGCCGTCGCCAGAGAAGGAGGCGTCGGTGTGATTGCCGCGTCTAAGATCGGTTTTCGGGAGCGGGATTTTCGGGAGAATCCCTTAGAAGCGAATAAGCGGGCACTGCGGAGAGAAATTAAGCGGGCGCTGCAAATGGCAGGCAGCCGGGAGAATAGAGGCCCTATTGGGGTCAATATCCTCTGGTCTTCAAAAAATTGCAGGGAATATGTGAAAACCGCGGTAGAGGCGGGAGCGGAAGTGATTATCTGCGGCGCCGGAATTCCGACGAATCTTCCGCGCTACTGTAAGGATAAAAGAGTCGCTCTCGTTCCCATCGTTGCCTCAAAGCGGGCGGCAAATATTATTATCCGCAACTGGACCAAGAAATACAATCGGACTCCGGATGGGTTTATCTTTCAGGGACCCCTTGCCGGTGGATATTTGGGAGTAAAAGAGTCTCAGATGGATGCGGCAGGCGAAGAATTCTACAAAAACATCGCGGATATAAAGGGAGAACTGGAAACGCTGGAACATTGCCCTCTAATTGTATGCGGAGGTATTTACAGCAGAGAAGATGCCGAAAAAGCCTATGTTTACGGGGCGGATGGTTTTCTGATGGGGACAAGATTTGTAACAACCCAGGAATGCGACGCCAGTGATGTGTATAAAGAGGCCTACTTGGCATGTGGCGAAAAGGATGTGACTCTGATTACAAGCCCGGAGGGCTTTCCAGGCAGGGTAGTGGATAACGCGTATGTGTCCCGTATTGGAGAAGACCCCAGATGTATTACACAGGGACTGATAAACGCGGCTCTGGGAGATCTGGAAAATGGTCTGATCTTCTGCGGAAGCAAGATTTATAAAGCGAAAAAAATCGAACGTGTGGCCGATATTTTTAAAGAATTTCAATGAGTCAGGAAAGGAAAAGAAGACGAATGCTTCACATTTTTTACGGCCGCGAAAACAAAAATAAAGATCAGTTTTTATTTGACTCCATAAAAGGCAGAACCTTGCTGCTGGTGCCGGATCAGTTCACCCTGCAGGCAGAAAGGGACGCCTTTTTTTATCTTGGAACAAAGGGGCTGATGGATCTGGAAGTCGTCAGTATTTCGCGGCTTGGTATGAAAGTTCTCGCCGAAACGGGGGGAGGAAGATGTCCGATGATTGATAAATACGGACGTCATATGCTCCTTACCAAAATTCTGCGTGAAAAGAAAGAAGCTTTGGGGATTTACAGAGGTCAGGAAAAAAAACAGTCTTTCATTGAAATGATGAATAATTTCATTTCTGAGCTTAAACAGTATGGGGTTGATCCCGATGCGTTAGACCGAATCGCCCAGGAGCTGAGCGAAAGTGCCTTTTTGCGCAAAAAATTGCAGGATGTCAGTATTATCTTCCGCAGCTACGAAAAACAGATTCAGGGAAAATATCTGGATACCGAGGACTATGTAGATCAGTACGCGGAGAAAATTACCCAGTCCCAGATGGTGAAAAACTCCCGGATCTGGATCTACGGGTTTGACTCCTTTACTCCGAAAAATACAGAAGTAATCCGGCAGCTGATGAAAACAGCTCCTCAGGTGCATCTAATCATGACCGGCAGTACGGAAGGCAGGGATCAGGATGTTTTTTCCCTGACGCAAAATTGGATCCGCAGATTTACAGAAATTGCCGAAGAAGAAGGGGTTGCCTGGGAAGTCGGGGAAATTCCCGATGCTTACATCATTAAAAATAAGAAAAAAGGCATACTGGGGATAGAGCAGGAATTGTACGCGCTTCCGGCGGAGCCCATTGCGAATACAGAAGGGATCACCTTAGTAAAAGCGGCCAACTACTACAGCGAGGCTGAATCTGCCGCGGAAAAAGTTCTTTCCCTTGTACGGGATCAGGGGATGGCTTATCGGGATTTGATTCTGATCTGCAATGATATGGAGGTGCGGGGAACCATCATAAAGAGAGTCTTTTCCCAGTACGGCCTTGAACTGTTTCTGGACAAAAAACAGAATATCCTTCACAGCCCTTTCTCGGTATTTCTTTTATCCCTTTTGGAACTGAGCGGCAGAGGATACGGGACGGAATCGATCTTCCGCTTTCTGAAAACCGGACTGACGGATCTTTCGTGGGAAGAAGTGGAGGAACTGGAGAATTACGCAAGGAAGTACCGCATTCGGGGAAATCGATGGACTGCGCCTTTTTCCAAAGGGGAAGAAGAGTATGGTCTGGAAGCGCTGCAAAATTTAGAATCCGGCAGACAAAAAGTGGTATCTTTCGTAGAGCCTTTCCGGACAGAATTTCAGAAGGCGGGGACGGTAAAAGAACGCGTCGCGGTGCTGTATCGGTACCTGACAGATGTTTATCAGATTCCGGCGAAACTGGAGGTTATGATCCGAGAACAGGAAGAAGAGGGACTTCTTAACGCAGCAGGCGAAACCGCGCAGGTGTGGGGCCTTGTTATGGATGTACTGGATCAGTTTGTGGAAATCGTAGGCGACGAAACCATCCTGGCAGAAAGCTTCGGAGATATTCTGCGATCCGGACTTGAGTCCATTGAGGTAGGGCTTTTACCGCCGTCCGCAGATGGATTGATTCTGGGCACCATGCAGAGAACCAGGAGCAGCCGTGTTCGCGGAATGTTAATTCTGGGGGCGAATGAAGGGGTGCTCCCGGCGTCGGCAGGGATGGACAGCATTCTCAGTGAAGATGAAAAACGCTTTCTTTTTGAGCGGGAAATTGAAATTTGCAAAGTGGATGAAATCCGTGTGCAGGAAGAAAAACTGGCGATCTATAAAAACCTGTCAAAACCTTCGGAATGTCTGTGGATGAGTTATTCGGTATCGGACAGTGAGGGAAAGGAACTAAAACCTTCTCCGGTGTTCCGAAAACTCCAGGAAATCTGCGCGGAACTGGAGTGTCGTCAGGACATTGTCAGCAGTGGAGATGCCTGGGAACTGCTTCAGGCAGAGGATTCGACGATGGAGCATCTGACTGCCGCGTTGAGGGAGAGCATGGACGGCGGCGCGCTGGATCCGGTGTGGAAAGAAGCGCTATCCTGGTATCAGGGGAAAGGAAAATTGACCCAATTGCGGGAAGGCCTCTTTTTTACAAATAAACAGGAAGCGCTTTCTCGTGAACTAGTAGAAGCGATCTATAAAAGAGAGATGACAAAGGAATTATCCGTGAGCCCATCCAGGCTGGAACGCTACAGCAGATGCCCGTTTTCACATTTTATTGATTACGGCCTTAGGCCGGAAGAACAGCGGGTTTTCGAAATTGGCGGCAGAGAACTGGGGGATCTGTATCATACCTGTCTGATGGAGCTTTCCGCCTGGCTGACCCAGGAGGGCGTTTCTGTCGATGCTCCTGAATCCAGATGGCAGACCGTATCGCGGCAGGAGTGTGAGGAAAAAGTAAGAGAAATTTTAGAGCGACAAGCGGGCGAGTACCGTGAGGGGTTATTTTCCAGCGGAAAGGAAGAATCTTATCGGACTCGCCGCGCTGCCGCTATTTGCAGTGAAATCAGCTGGATTCTCATCGAACACGTGCGTCAGGGAAAGGTGAAATCCATCTCCTTTGAACAGGAATTTGGAAGAGGAAAGGCCCTTGAGCCTGTAACTGTGAAAACAGGGCAGGGCGATGTTTTGATTGAAGGTAAAATTGACCGGGTGGACGTGCTGCGGGATGGAAGAGTAAAAATCATTGACTATAAAACCGGGGCGGAAAAGTTCGATCTGAATGAAGTAAGAAAAGGGTTCCGGCTGCAGCTGATGCTTTATTTGCAGGCAGCCCAGGGAGTAGATCGTCAACCGGCTGGTGTCTTTTACTTTTTGATTCGCGAACCGTCTGTCAGCGCGGAAAGCTTTTCCCCGGAAGAACTGGAGGACAAGGTGGAACAGGCGGTAAAACGAGGATGCAAAATGGATGGAGTGATGGTCGATGATCCACAGGTAATCGAAGAAATCGCAGGTGACTTTACAGGCTTTTCCGATATTATAGCAGTGCGCAGGACACAGAAAGGCGTTTCGGCTCCGGGCGGCGCGCTGATGGAGGAGGAAACTTTTCATGAGCTGCAGAAAACGGTAGAGGAAAAGGTAAAGGAACTCTGTGAAGGCCTGCTTTCCGGGGAAATCGTTATCCGACCCAAACGTTCTGGAACGAACAGTGCCTGTACCTGGTGCAAATATAAAGGGATTTGCCAATTCGATCCGGTCTTTGAAGACTGCGGTTATGAGATTATATAAGTAAGAGAACAGAAAAAAGTATCAATTTTGAGAAATATTCTTAAGGTTATAAAATGGGCAAACAAATTTTCCATAAAACAGCAAATTAGTTTCAAAAAAACAGAATCCGCAGTTGACATACTTTCGGACTTGCTGATAGAATATTAACAATGTAACAAATAAATAAGAGATCCGAGTCCTGATCCTCCTTCGCTTTGGCAAGGCATGGAGGCTGGACCGATAGGGTTTGTATGGAAACATGCAGGCCTCCCGCGTTTTGGAAAGGATTGATGCCGATAGTTCTTTGCCATGGTCTGCTTTGGGCGACAGAGCACGCAATGGCGGTGACTGTGCTTTTGATATGTTGAAATAAACACCCCCTTTCGGAACGTGCGGAAGGGGTTTTCTTTTTAGGGTTGTTACGTCGTTATTTTTTGAAGTAAGTAAAAAAATGGAGGCAAGCTATTATGAATTTGAAGAAAATGACCCTGAACATCAATGGCGCGGACCGTATGTTCATCTGTGATCCGGAAAAGGACACACTGGCGTCCGTACTGCGCCGCCTGGGCCTGACGGGTACAAAAGTAGGATGCGGCACCGGCGTGTGCGGCGCGTGCTCCGTTATCCTGGACGGAAAAGTAATCCGTTCCTGTACCAGAAAAATCAAGAACGTAGAGGAATACAGTTCTGTTACAACGATCGAAGGAATCGGTACCGTACTGAACCCGCATCCGCTGCAGTACGCATGGGTGCATCTGGGCGCTGTACAGTGCGGATTCTGCGTACCGGGATTCATCGTATCTGCGTACCAGCTGCTGTTGGATAACCCGAACCCGACAAGAGAAGAAGTCCGCGACTGGTTCCAGAAGCACAGAAATGTCTGCAGATGTACCGGTTACAAGCAGATTGTAGACGCGGTTATGGAAGCGGCGGCTATCATGCGCGGAGAAAAGACCTTCGAAGATATCACCTATGACTGGTCCAAAGATGTCGGCGACTTCTACGGCAAACCGCTCGTTCGTCCGAACGCGATGCCGAAAGCATGCGGCGTATGCGACTACGGCGATGATATCGAACTGCACATGCCGGCGGAAACACTCAAGGTTGAGCTGGTTCAGCCGAGAAAATACAGCCATGCGAAGATCCTCAGCATCGACTGCAGCGAAGCGGAAAAGATGCCTGGCGTATTCCAGATCGTGACTGCCAAGGATATCAAAGAAAAGGGCGGCTCCAACAGACTTATGACTTACGCGTTCTCCGAAAGAACGGTAGAACTGCAGCAGGGACATCATGTTCTGGCGGAAGATGAAATCCTGTACTATGGAGACGTTGTTGCCCTGGTATGCGCGGACACAAGAGAACACGCGAAAGCAGCGGCTGCAGCAGTGAAAGTCGAAATGGAACCGCTGCCGGAATACATGAACTATCTGGAAGCGGTTACTCCGGACGCGGAAAAGATTCATAAATGGATGCCGGATACTTACGGCGCGAACATCTATTCCGAACTGCCGGTACTGAAGGGCGATCATGAACATGTTCCGGAAATCATTGAGGACGCGGCTTATTCCGTAGAAGGCTCCTTCTACTCCTCCAGAGAACCGCATCTGTCCATCGAAGGCGACGTTATGCAGGGTTACTATGACGAAGACAATAACCTCTGCGTACACTGCAAGACCATGACTCTGTACTTTGACAGAGACGAAATCGCCGAAGCAGTCGGCGTTCCGGTTGAAAACCTGAGAGTAATCGAAAACCC
This sequence comes from Zhenpiania hominis, assembly GCF_014333425.1. GTDB lineage: Bacteria > Bacillota > Clostridia > Peptostreptococcales > Anaerovoracaceae > Hominibacterium > Hominibacterium hominis. Next base: position 37,237 of record NZ_JACRYT010000004.1, read on the forward strand.
GACAGGAGGTTCCTTCGGATGGGCGATGAGCGCGCACACTTACTCCATGGTTGCGATCGCTACAAAAGTAACAGGAATGCCTTGCTCCCTGTCCATGGATTACGCACAGTTCATGGCAGTATCCGGAAAACGTTCTCCGGCTTACTTCAACGCGAAACTGGCGTGCGACAAGGACGGAAAGTTTATCGCCGGCGAATTTGACGCGGGACTTGACCATGGTCCGTTCCTGGAACTGGGCGATGACAAGCTGACGAAGATTTCCAGATTCATGTTCTACCCGTACTACATGCCGAACGTAGTCGGACTCTCCAGAGTTGCCGCTACCAACCATTCCTTTGGTACAGCGTACAGAGGCTACGGCGCTCCGCAGGCCTTCACAGCATCGGAAGCTCTGGTTGATATGCTGGCGGAAAAGGCGGGAATTGATCCGTTTGAAATCCGGTACAAAAACATCGCGAGACCGGGACAGGATAATATTAACCAGTACCCATTCCTCCATTATCCGATGGAAGAAATGATGGATAAGATGAAGCCGCTGTATGAAGAAGCGGTTGCGAAAGCAAAGGCGGAATCCACAGACGAAATCAAGAAGGGCGTAGGTATCGCCTGGGGCGGATACAACGTAGGACTTGGCGCGGTTGACGAAGCTCATGTTGCCATCGAACTGATGCCTGGAGACAGACCGAAGTTTAGAAAATACGACACCTGGCAGGATCAGGGACAGGGCGGAGACCAGGGTTCCCTCATCTGTACACTGGAAGCTCTGAAGCCTTACTTCCCGGATATTACACCGGATGATGTAAAACTGATTCAGACAGACAGCAAGTACTGCCCGAACACCGGTGAATCCGCGGGTTCCAGATCCCATTACGCCAACGGTAAAGCAAGTATCGTAGCTGCCAAGAATATCGCGGACGCTATGAGAAAGCCGGATGGCACTTACAGAACGTATGATGAAATGGTTGCGGAAGGAATCCCGACAAGATACAATGGAGACTGGGCTACTGTTGACGAATATGACTATTTCTACGATCTGGATCCGAACGATGGAAGCGGCAACCCGACTTACACTTATACTTATGCGCTCTTCCTGGCGGAAGTGGATGTAGAAGTCGCGACCGGAAAGACCACATGTACCGGAATGACTTGTGTATATTGGATTGGTAAACCTGGAAACATCCAGGCTGTTGAAGGCCAGGTTAACGGCGGCATCTCCCATTCCATCGGATTTGCGTTAAGTGAAAACTATGACGACCTGAAGAAACATGCCAATATGTTCGGCGCGGGCGTGCCTTACATTAAAGATGTTCCGGATAAGCTGGTTTCGATTGATGTCGGAGGCCATGACCCTCGTGGACCATTTGGTTCTTCCGGAGCTTCCGAAGCGTTCCAGTCTTCCGATCATATGGCGGTAATCAACGCGATTAACAATGCGGTCGGAGTAAGAGTTTACGAGCTTCCGGCGACATCGGCTAAGATCAAAGCCGGAATCGACGCGCTGGCTAAGGGAGAACCGAATCCGAATGTACCGGAACCGTATTTCCTGGGATCGGATCTCTATGATGCTATCGAAGAAATCAAGAACAATCCGCTCAGCCCTTCGAAACCGGAGAATGTAGAATTTGGTTCACTGGGTAAGGAAGGTATTGAGTGGAAATAACTCTATGGTAACTCGCTAAAAGACCTTTAACATGCGGAGCGTGCTTTGATTTGCGCGCTCCGCTCTTCCATATTATTGAAATCTGTGCGACAGATCGGCAGATGGAATCATGCTGCGCATCAGAATCGAAAGATTTGGCGGGTGCCGGAGTGATAACATCTGGAATTGAAGGAGAGAACATGCAGAATTATTACACGCAGTTTGACACATGCAGAGAGCGGGATATTCCTGCCTGCGCGGACGTATGTCCCTTTAAGATGGATATCCTTGCCATACAGGAACGGATCGCCAAAGGGCGCTTTAACGCGGCTTATAAATCCATCCGGGACGCGGTTGTTTTTCCTGGGATCGTATCCGAGATCTGCCCCGCGTACTGTGAAAGTATCTGCGTCCGAAATATTGTGGACGCGCCGGTGCAAATAAGACTGCTGGAACAGTCTATCGTTGCGAACGCATCACGGAAGGCTCCTAATAAATATAACCTTCCCGTAAGAAAAAAGCGTGTCGCGGTTATCGGCGCGGGTCTTTCCGGTATGGGATTCGCTTTTCGGATGGCCTCCAAAAAATATGACGTAACGGTTTTTGAAAAAAGTGGAAAAATCGGAGGAAGCCTTGAGGGAAAAATGGATGAGGCAGCTTATATGGCTGAATTTGAACTGCAGTTTCAAAATGAGAAATATGAGCTTCGTCTTCATTCGGAGGTGGAAGATCTTCGGACTCTGTGCAGGGACGAACAGAATGTCTTAGATTCGCGGGAGGAAGAACTCTTTGATATTATTTATGTTGCGACAGGCAAAAATGGAAATACCTTCGGAGTTCCGCTGCCGGGTGAATCTTCTGATTCAGCAGAAAGCGACATCGGCGGCTGTATGCGGATCGGAGATACAGCAGTCTTTATCGGCGGTGAAGTATGCGGAAAAGATCCAATGCATGCTTTGGCAGACGGAATCAATATCGCCTCATCGGCGGAAAGTTTTTTAAAAACGAAAAAACTTGAATATCCAAAGCAAGAACGGCCGACAGGGTGTGTTCCGGATGAAGATAAGCTGGTAAATACGCCTCCGGTGAGTCCGCGGGAAGGGGATGTTTTAACAGAAGAGGAATGCGCGGCGGAGGCAGAGCGTTGTATCCGCTGTCAGTGCGACGCGTGCGTCCGCCAGTGCGATCTGGTTTCCTATTATAATAAGATGCCAGCCAAAATGCGGGATGAAATTTTTCTTTCCTGCAAGCCGGCAGGATCTCTCGTTCATAAGTCCCCGGCGCGAAAATATGTGGCTGCCTGCACTATGTGCGGATTGATGACAGAAGGCTGCCCTGAGCATATTGACCTTTGCGGTATGATAAAACTGGCGCGGCATAAAATGCATGCTGCCGGTAAAGTTCCGGCAGCTTATCGGCAATACTTTATGCGGGATATGGTATTTGCCAACGGGGAACAGGCGGCGCTCAAACGAAAGAGCGGAAACGGCGGTCGGTATGCCTTTTTCCCGGGATGCAATCTGGGCGCGTTGGATCCGGAATATGTGCTGAAGCCGTACAAATGGATCCTCGAAAAGCAGCCGGATACTTCTATTCTGTTGAGGTGCTGCAGCGTACCGGTAGACTGGGATGGGAACAGCGAAAAACACCAGGAGGAAATGAACTCTCTTAAACAGGATTGGGAAGAGCTGGGGAAACCCATTTTGATTATGGCTTGTATGTCCTGCCGGAAACATCTACGGGAATATCTTCCACAGATCGAGACCGTATCGCTATATGAGATTTTGCGGCAGTGGGGATTTAAAAAGGATAAGGCGGACGAAGCAACCGGAGGCACATATGCGGTTTTTGATCCGTGCTCCGCTCGTGGAGAAAAGGCCGCGCGGGAGGCAGTAAGAACCCTTGCCGCGGACGCGGGAATCACAGCGACGGAACTGCCGCGAGGAGACAAGCACGGATGCTGCGGATTTGGCGGCATGGGGAGCATCGCTGCTCCCGAGTTTTCGGAATATGTAGCCAGACAGCGCATGGAACTCAGCGAAGACCCTTATATCGTATATTGCTCCAACTGTAAAGATGTTTTCTGCGATAGGGGAAAACGGACGGTGCATATTCTGGATCTTCTTTTCGGAATCGATCCGGAAGGAAAGAAATCTCAGCCGGATCTGACACAGCGGAGACGGAACCGTATTCGGTTAAAGCAGCGGTTGCTGAAGGAAATATGGGGAGAAGAATCGGAAATGAAATCATATGAAAGTAAGTATACTCTCCTCATGGGGGATGAGGTACGGGAAAAAGTAAACAAACAAAAAATTCTCGAGGAAGATATCTGCGATGTAATTGAGCATGCCGAAACGACCGGCCGTAAAACGTTGATTCCAAATACAGGGCATTATAAGGCATATAAAGAGATTGGTCATATTACATGCTGGGTAGAATACGCCCCTTTCGAGCACGGGTATGAGATCTACAATCTTTACACTCATAGAATGAAAATTGAACTGGAGGCTGTCTGGAATGGAAGAAAAACTGATTTGTGATAAATGTAAAGTGGAACTGGAAGAACTGGAGGCGCAGTTTTCCTATCTGGGAAAAAGTTTTCGCCATAAGGTCAGTCGGTGCCCCATGTGCGGGCAGATCTGTCTTTCCGAGGAACTGGTGACCGGAAGGATGAGCGAAGTTGAGTCTATGATGGAGGATAAATAAATGAGTACGTTTTATGCCAGAATCTGCAAGAATGGACATGTGAATATTACCTATCGGAGAGCCGGAAAAGAGGAGCGCTGTAAGGAGTGCGGTGCTCCCCTGATGGATTCTTGCCCGCAGTGCGGCAGTGTCATAAAGAAGTGGCACTATTACGGCATGGTATATCTGACGCCCAAAAACTTAAAGTTCCAGCGCCCGGATTCCTGTAGAGAATGCGGATATACATTCCCCTGGGCGGGAAAGAATATAAATTTTGATTGACTTCTGCCCCTTGGCATAGTAAAATATTTCTCGTAACGGAAAATGACATAAGGGGAATTGGCGCAGCTGGGAGCGCGTTTGACTGGCAGTCAAGAGGTCACGGGTTCGAGCCCCGTATTCTCCACCATAAGGACGTTGGAAATTCAACGTCCTTTCTTTATAATGCAGGAAATATCGTGAAACGGATCCTGTATTGAAGCGGATCCTGTTTGGTTTTCAAATGTGAAGAAATAAAATGGGATGCTTAAAGACAAGTCATGAAAAAAACACATATTTGACAAAAATATGCAGTTCTTCCGTGTCAAAATGCGGATTTCCCTTGTTTTCCTTTAAAAAATTTAGTAAGATAAAACAAGATGAAATTATACAAATTGAGTAATTCGGAAAGAGGCCAGGTATGGATAGAAACGAAATCGCGAAAAAGAGAAAAGAAGAGGTTGTAAAATTACTTCAGAATATGAACATAAAAAAAGATGCTGCCGGAGGATTCTCGAAAGATGATGTATATACATGCATGCAGGATCTTTGCAATCTATACGAAGCGAATATCGCACAGATGGAAAAAGAGTATGGACAGGATATCCAGGTTCTGCAGCAGCAGCTTAATACAGAAAAAAGGACTGTACAGCAAAGAGTAGCGGCGGCTAAAAAAGAAGCGGAACAGGAAGCTGAGATAAAAAACCGCGAGATTCAGCAGCGACTGCAGAAATATGAAGCCAATAATGATGTCTACATCAATATGATGATGGAGGCAAAAAAGAACAGCAATGAAATCATTTCCAGAGCAAGAGCGGAAGTGACAGAAATGATGGAAGAAAGTAAGCGTCAGCTGGCTGAAGAAGAGAAAAAGCAGGAAGAAGAAAGGATGCAGCTTCAGGCGGAGAAGGTCAAGCTGCAGACGGAAATTCAACAGCAGAAGGAAGAGTTTGAAAAAGAAAACCAGGCCGCCCGCAGCCGTTTTGAGATGGAAATGAAGGCGATTCGCGATAAGGTGGAATCGGACAAGACGGAAGCTGATATTCTTTTGAAGGCACAGAAAGAGCAGGCGGAAGAAGATATTCAGATGGAAAAGGCAAAATCTCAGATGCAGATCGAAGCTGCATGGAATGAAGCCGAGAAACAGATTAACGAGAAAAAAGCGCAGGCCAACGCGGAGTTAGAGGCCGAGCAGAAGCGTATCCGTGTTCAGCTTGAGAGTGAACAGCAGAGAATTGCGGAACAGCTGGAAGAAAGGCAGAATAAGGTTCATGCGGATCTGGAGATGAAAGAAAAGAAGATCAACGCGGAGCTGGAAGGAAAACAGAAAAAATTAACCGAACAGATGGAAGCGGAACAGAACAGAGTCCGTGAAATGCTGGAGGCGGAAACGAAGAAAACAAGAGAAGAACTGGAAGAAGAAAAGACGAAAGTCAAGGAACAATTGACAGCAGAGACAAATCGCGTCAATGCGGAACTGAAAGCGAGAGAAGAACGCGTTAACCATGAACTGGCAAGAAAGCAGGAACGCGTTCAGGCAGAATTAGAAGCGGAACAGAAAAAAGTGCGGCAGGAAGTAGAGGATGCTCGCGCCAAGAGCCGCGCGGAAGTGAAAGCGGTGCAGGAAAATCTGGCGAAGAGCGTTCAGCAAGCACGGGATAATTTTAACTCTGAAGTTCAGACTATGCGCGCTAATCTGGAGATCGAGATGCAGAATGAAAAATCCATGGCCAGAGCTGAGATCAACAGAATGAAAGCGGAGATGGAAGAACAGAAAAAAGAGCTGGAGGAACGCCTGGAAGCAGAACGGAAGAATCTGGAACTGGAAGAAAAGAAGCTGCAGCAGCAGAAATATAAATACAGTACATATATTGAAAAGATCGAAAGTGAGTTTGGGAAGGTGAAATCCGATATCGGAAATGTGACAGATGCTTTGGAAGGGATCCGCAGCAAGTTATATTTCGCGGAAAATGGAGAGCTTCAGAACTCCGAAAATCCCACCGATACCGCAAATGTAGATGAAGAATGATCCGAATATACAGGAAATGTTAAAAAAGGGAGAAGTCAGAATCCCGGAAAAAAAGAGAAATGATCAGGAGTGGACTGCTCCTGATCCCTTTTTTCGTGAGGCAATAAAAGAAGCTATTGAACGAAACAGCGGAATGCCGGATCCGTCAAAAAAGAAAGCAAGAAGAGTCTTACGCCCGCGGAAAATCTGGAACTGGATACGGAAAGGGTGGAGATGGTTCGCGGTAGAGGTTGTCCTGGTATTCTTTACCGTATGGCTCCTTTTTCACGTTATCTTCGATATTTTCCTGGTTTCTGGCGATTCCATGAAACCCGAAATCCAAGATGGAGATCGTGTTGTTATATTCCAACTGGCACGATCCTTTGAACCGGGAGATATCATAGTTTTCCGGACGTCTGAGGGGGAAACGCGAATCAAACGGGTAATCGCTGTGGAGGGAGATACGGTAGATATTAGCCCGCAGGGAGTACTTTTCATTAATGGAGAAGCCGCGGAGGAAGATTATATCTATGAAACAACCGAAATTACGGATCAGAATGTGCGGTATCCGATTACAGTAGATGAAAATTTCTACTTTGTTTTAGGTGACAATCGGGGGAAATCGCAGGATTCCCGTAATCAGGAGATTGGTTTGGTTCAAAAAGAAGAGATTATTGGACGGGTTGTGCTGAGTATAAGGAGCTTTTAGGAGAGAAAAAATGAAGGCGTTAAAAGAAAGAATCAAAAAAGACGGTGAGGCTATCGGCACAGAAGTGGTAAAAGTCGACGGTTTTCTCAACCACCAGATTGATGTACAGTTTATGAGCCAGCTCGGAAAGGAATTTCGCAGACGATTCGCGGATCTTAAGATCGATAAAATTCTGACTGTGGAAGCCAGTGGGATTGCCATTGCCTGTATGACTGCGCCATGGTTTGGATATCCTCCGGTTGTGTTCGCGAAAAAGACAAAGCCGAATACTATGACCGATGAATTTTACGGCGCGGAGGCGCGATCGTTTACCAAAGGGACCGTTTCTATTATACGTGTATCAAAAAAATATCTTCATCAGGGAGATCGAATTCTGATTTTGGATGATTTCCTGGCCCACGGTGAGGCGGCGACCGCGATGACCCAGCTGGTATCTCAGGCGGGCGCGGAAGTCGCGGGAATTGGAGCGGTGATTGAAAAGGGCTTTCAGGGAGGCGGAGATCGTCTGCGGAAAGCGGGCTTCCGGCTGGAGTCGCTGGCCATCATAGAGAAGATTGAAAAGGGAAAAATACGATTCGTGTAAAATTTTGCTGTTTTTTCGATAAAGAACTTTACAAGCGAATTGATCCATGGATATAATGGGGTGTATCTTATTTCATTTACTTATATGAGGCAAAGGAGAAAGAAAACATGAAAAAAGTTTTGGCAGTATTGCTGGCGTTCGTGATGATCTTCAGCCTTGCGGCCTGCGGAGGCAGCAGTGAGGAAGAAGGCAGCGCGGATGGAACAAAGGTTGGATGTATTTTCATCGGCTCGATCAATGACGGCGGTTTTTCCGAATGTATGAATGAGGGCCTGGAAAAAGCGGCCAAAGAAAACGGAATGACTCTTGTGAAAAAAGAGAATGTAAGCGATTCGGACAAGCAGGCTTCAAGAGACGCGGCAACAAACCTGATTGACCAGGGATGCGAGGTAATCGTGGGATGTTCCTTCGGATTCGGAGAATCCTTGAAGGAGCTGGCGGATTCCGGTGATTATGATAATATCACATTCCTGCATTTTTCCGGAAACTATCAGAATGAAACCAATATGGAAAACTTCTTCGGTTCCATGGAAGAGGCAAGATATCTGTCCGGAATGGCAGCGGCAGCTACCAGCAAAGACGGCGTACTCGGCTATGTAGCGGCGTATCCTTATACGGAAGTTCAGATTGGAATCAACGCGTTTACTCTGGGCGCGCAGGCAGTGAACCCGGATGTGGAAGTAAAAGTTGTATATATCAATACCTGGGGTGACGCGGAGCTTGAAAAAGCCGCGGCAGAACAGCTGATCAGCGCGGGATGCGATGTTCTGACCTATCACGCGGACTCTACGGCAACTCAGCTTGCCGCGAAGGAAGCGGGAATTTATACAACCGGATGGAACTATAATAATAACGTCGCGGGAGACAGCTATATTACAGCGCCTTACTGGGATATGTACGCGTACTTCAACCCGACCTTCAAGGCAATCAACGACGGAACCTTCAAGCCGACCGGCAACCAGCCGTTCAGCAGCTACGGCTCCATGCAGAGCGGCCTGATCTGTCTGGATGAACTGGGAGACGCGGTTCCAGAAGACGCGAAGACAAAGATCGCGGAAGTGGAAGAACAGATGAAAGCCGGCGAATTTAAAGTGTTCTCCGGAGAGATTAAATATAACAACGGCAAGACCCTGTGCAAGGACGGACAGACCCTGACAGATCAGGAGATCTGGAAGATTTCCGGCGAAGTAGAGGGCGTGACGGCAACATCGAATGAAAGCAACTAAAAGAGAAAACAGAAATTAAATAAATGGTGCAGAGGGGAACCGGCAAGGTCCCCCTTGTACTATTTATGAAGAAGTTTTGGAGGAGTATCGTGCAGCAGGAACTGGCAATCGAAATGAAACATATCAGCAAAACATTCGGAGAACTCAAGGCGAACGATGACGTAAACCTGTCTGTCCGCCAGGGGGAAGTCCATGCTTTGCTCGGTGAAAACGGAGCGGGAAAATCCACGCTGATGAATATGCTTTCCGGAATTTATACGCCGGATGCCGGCACTATTCGGATCAACGGAAAAGACGTGCATTTCTCATCACCAAAAGACTCCATAAAAATGGGAATCGGTATGATTCACCAGCACTTTAAACTGGTGGATGTCATGACGGCAAAGGAGAATATCCTAATCGGACAGCCATCGAGCCTGTTTGTTCATGGAAAGAAGCTGTCCAAGCAGATAAAGGAATTATCCGATCAATACGGCCTGGATTTGGATCCGGATAAAAAAGTGTATGACATGTCTGTAGGGGAAAAACAGACGCTGGAAATCATGAAGGTTTTGTACCGGGGAGCCAGGATTCTGATTATGGACGAGCCGACCGCGGTTCTTACTCCTCAGGAAATCAAAAAGCTGTTCCGTGTCATCCGTAATATGAAAGAACAGGGATGTTCCATTGTCATCATCACCCATAAACTGAATGAGGTAATGGAAATCTCCGATCGGGTTACCGTGCTCAGGAAAGGGAAATCCATAGAAACGGTCGTGACAAAGGATGTGGAAGTTTCCAGTCTGATTGAGATGATGGTCGGAAAAAAGGTCGATCTTTCCATCGAAAAGCGGACGTTCCGAGGGAACAAGCCCCTTTTGTGGCTGGATGAAGTGACGGTTCTTGATAAGGAAGGAAAAGAGGCGCTTTCCAACGTAAGCTTTACGATTAATTCCCACGAAATTGTTGGCGTCGCGGGCGTCGCGGGAAGCGGGCAGAAAGAGCTTTGCGAAGTGATCGCGGGACTTATCAAGGCGCAGAAAGGCCGGGTATATTTTGACGGCGAGAATATTCTGGGAAGAACGCCGAGGGAGATTATACGGCTGGGAATCCGCATGGGATTTATTCCGGAGGATCGGCTGGGAATGGGACTGGTGGGTTCCATGGATATTGTGCATAATATGGTTCTCAAAGACTATCAGAACCAGCCGGGAATTTTGCTGCAGAGAGGCGAATGTATTAAAAAAGCGAAGAAAATCGTCGAAGAACTGGATATTCAGACTCCCAGCATTTACACGCCGGTCAAAAAACTGTCCGGGGGGAATGTGCAGAAGGTGCTCTTAGGAAGAGAGATCGACTCCGCTCCCAAGGTGCTGATTACCGCCTATGCGGTAAGAGGTCTGGATATCGGCGCGTCCTACAAGATTTACGAACTGCTGAGCGAGCAGAAAGCGCGAGGCGTTGGCGTGCTGTTCGTAGGAGAAGATCTGGATGTTCTGATGGATCTCTGCGATAAAGTGGTGGTTCTGTGCCATGGAGAAGTGACAGGCATTGTGGAACCGGCAAAAGTAACAAAAGAAGAGATTGGTCTTCTGATGACGGGAAAACAGGAAGGAGAGGCTCTGGCATAATGGATGTTATACGAATTACAAAACGTGACGCTCTGCCCAGAAAACGGGAAATTCTGATTACGATTCTGGCAGTGGTGCTGTCCATCGTATTTGCGGGAATTATTCTGCTCATTTTCGGCCTGAATCCGCTGCAGATTTTTCAGGAGATTATCATGGGATCGGTGGGCACAGGACTGCGTATCAAACAGACGATTATTAAGGCAATCCCGCTGATTATTGCCTCCATGGGCATTATCGTGGCGTTTAAAATGAAGTTCTGGAATATCGGGGCGGAAGGGCAAATCACGATGGGCGCTCTGGGAGCAAGCTGGGTCGCGCTTAATATGGGAGATGGCGTGCCAAAACCGCTGATGCTTCTTCTGATGTTTGTGGCCGCGGCTGTCTGCGGAGGAATCTGGGCGTTTATTCCGGCGATCTTTAAAGCAAAGATGGGAACAAACGAAACCATATTTACGCTGATGATGAACTATGTGGCGATTAAATTTGTGACCTATCTGCAATATGGCCCGTGGATGGATCCGGCGGCCAACGGATTCCCGCGGATCGCGACCTTTTCGGATAACGCGGTGCTGCCTTCTATCGGCGGGGTACATATCGGATGGATGATTGCCATTGTGCTGACTGCTTTCGTCTACTTCCTGATTAACTATACGAAAACAGGATATGAGATCGCGGTGGTTGGAGAAAGTCTGGATACCGCCAGGTATGCGGGCATGAATATCAGCAAGGTAATTGTAATCGCGATGCTGATTTCCGGAGGCCTCTGCGGCGTCGTGGGTATGATCCAGGCTTCCGCTATTGAAAAAACACTGGTTGCGGGGATCGCGAACAACTACGGGTTTACCGCTATCATTACAGCCTGGCTTGCGAAGCTCAATCCGGCCTCCACGCTGGTTGTGTGCGTTGTGTTCGCGATGCTGATTCAGGGAGGAGAGTATATTCAGATCGCTCTGGGGGTGCCGAGCGCTGTTTCGGATGTCGTGCAGGGGCTGATCTTGTTCTTTGTTCTGGGAAGCGAGTTTTTCATGCGGTATAAAATCCACTTTGGAAAACCTTCCGAAAAGGAGGTGGCATAAATCATGATCGAATTTCTGGCAGCCTGCGTTGTTGCGGGAACCCCTCTGGCTTTTGCCACCGTCGGGGAACTGATTACAGAGAAAACAGGGAATCTGAACCTGGGTGTAGAAGGTATGATGCTGATGGGAGCGGTAATGGGCTTTTTTACAGGACTCAATACGGCAAGCCCCTTTATGGCGCTTGCGGCGGCGGCCCTGGCGGGAGCCGGCGGCGCGCTGATCTACGCTTTTGTAACGGTCAGCCTGAAAGCGAACCAGGTGGTAACTGGCCTGACGCTTACGATTTTCGGCACAGGCTTCGCGCAGTTTGTGGGAGAGCCTCTTCTGGGATCTATGGCACCGTCTGAAATTACTTCGTTTTTCAGCAAAATCGCCATTCCGGGCCTGGGGCAGATCCCGGTCATCGGTCCGATTTTTTTCCAGCAGGATGTTTTTGTGTATCTGAGTTATGTGATCTGCGCGGCAGCCGCGGTGTACCTGTACCGGACCAGAATGGGCATGAACCTGAAAGCCCTTGGAGAAAATACAGCGGCAGCCGATGCTTCCGGCATTAACATTAATCTGTATAAATACGTGCATATTCTTATCGGAGGAGCCCTCTGCGGCCTGGGCGGAGCGTATCTGTCACTGGTACGTATCCCGATCTGGCAGGAGGATGTAGTAAACGGGCGCGGCTGGATTGCGGTTGCTCTGGTCATTTTTGTCGCGTGGAACCCGATCAAGGGTTTCTTTGGAGCCGCTTTGTTCGGCGGACTCAGCATTATCGGCCTGCGTTTTCAGGCCATAGGACTTGGGATCTCCCAGTACCTGGTGGATATGATTCCATATATCGCGACGATTATTATTGTGATTATCAGTACTCATAAGAGGAAAAAGGAAAGCCAGCCGCCGGGAGATCTGGGGAATAATTACTTCCGGGAAGAACGGTAGCGGGACCGGCTGGAAGAAGAGATCGCGGAGCTGCGATGGAAAGTTGAAGAACTGGAAAACCAGCTTAAAGAACATATTCGTTTCAAAAAAGACGGCGAATCGTAAGAGAAAGGCTCTCTCGGATGGAAAAATCCGAGAGGGTCTTTTTTACAAATGTCTTGACACCTGTAAATAAATGTGTAATATTAGAATTAGTATGTTTATCAGTTGAGTTGAGGAGAAAGACGATGACAGAAATTGTGAGACAGATACAAAAGCTGAAAGAGGAAAAGGATGTGCTGATTCTGGCGCATTATTATGTAGATGAAGAAGTTCAGAAAGTCGCCGACTGTGTTGGCGATTCCTATTATCTCAGCGAAAAAGCCGTAGAGGCGAAGGAAAAAGTCATTTTGTTCTGCGGCGTGTCCTTTATGGGGGAAAGCGCGAAGATCCTGAATCCGGACAAACTGGTGCTGATGCCGGACAAAGAGGCGGACTGTCCTATGGCCCACATGGCGACAGCGGAAAAGATCCGCAAAGTAAGAGAAGAATACGAGGATCTGGCGGTCGTATGCTATATCAATTCTACCGCGGAGCTGAAACGGTATTCAGATGTATGTGTGACATCTTCCAATGCCATGAAGATCGTAAGCGCGCTGCCTAATAAAAATATTCTTTTTGTGCCGGATGAAAATCTGGGAAGATATATCGCTTCCAGACTTCCGGAAAAAAACTTTATTTTTAACGACGGATACTGCTATGTGCATAAAGAGATTTCAAAAGCAGACGTGTTAGATGCAAAAAAGCGCTGGCCAGACGCCGAGGTTTTAGCCCATCCGGAATGCCGCATGGAAGTTTTGGAGGAGGCGGATTATGTGGGCAGCACTTCCGGGATCATTGCCAGGGCCGGAGAAAGCTCTGCCAAAGAGTTTATCATCTGCACGGAGACCGGCGTGTTTTACGAGCTGCAAAAAAATAATCCGGACAAACAGTTTCACCCGGCAAAGGAACAGCAGATCTGTTCCGGCATGAAACGGATTACACTGGAAAACGTATTACATACTTTAGAAACGCTGCAGGAGCCGGTGGAAATGGACGAAACCGCCCGGCAGGAAGCGCAGCGGCCCCTGACCAGGATGCTGGAGCTGGCCAGATAAAAAGGAGGACAGCCTCATGGAGAATAAATATGATGTAATCGTGGCGGGCACAGGAGCTTCGGGGATGTTTGCGGCTCTCAGCCTTCCGCGGAATTTAAATGTCCTTATGATTACAAAGGATAAGACGGAAAACAGCAATTCTTATCTGGCGCAGGGCGGAATCTGCACCTTGAAGGAACCGGGCGACTACGATGCCTTTTTTGAAGATACCATGCGGGCAGGGAGATTCGAAAACAGCGAGGCTTCCGTACGCTGTATGATTGAACATGCGGCGGAAGTAAACCGGGAACTGATTTCCTATGGCGTGGAATTCGATAAAAAGGAAGATGGAGATTTCGATTATACGAGAGAAGGAGCCCACAGCGTCTGCCGTATTTTGCATCATAAGGACGTAACGGGAAAGGAAATTACCAGCAAGCTGATTGCCGCGGCTAGAAAAAGGGAAAATATCGAGATACAGGAATACACCCTGATGATGGATCTGGTAATGGAAGGCGGACGGTGCTGTGGAATGATTGTACGGGAAGAAGACGGGACGCTGCGCCAGATCGATGCCAAAGCAGTCATACTGGCTACAGGCGGAATGGGCGGACTGTTTGAACACTCAACGAATTTCCGCCACATTACGGGCGACAGCTTCGCTATGGCGGCAAAGCATGGAATCTGCCTTAAAAACCTCAACTATATCCAGATTCACCCAACGGTGCTTTACACCAACAAACCGGGAAGAGGATTTCTGATTTCGGAATCCGTTCGCGGAGAAGGCGCGGTCCTGCTCAATAAAAATGGAGCACGATTTGTGGATGAATTGCTTCCGCGGGATGTGGTTTCGGCCGCGATTCAGGAAGAAATCCAGAAGACGCACAGCGAGTGTGTCTGGCTCTCTCTGGAGGGAAAACCGGAAGAATGGATTCGGACCCGGTTCCCCAATATCTATCAGACCTGCCTGGAAGAAGGATATGATCTGTGCAGCGAACCGATTCCGGTTACGCCGGCGCAGCATTATCTGATGGGAGGAATCGAAACCAATACCAGCGGCGAAACCTCCGCGAAGAATCTTTACGCGGTAGGAGAGACCGGCTGTAACGGCGTACACGGCGCCAACCGGCTGGCCAGCAACTCTCTGCTGGAGGGCATGGTATTTGCCGGAAGAGCGGCGGAAAAGATCGAACAGACGATCCCGTTTATTTCTTACGGAACAACTCGGGCGGATCTGGAGGATTACGAAGATTTGGAGGCCTGGAAGAATGCCGGAAGAAAACGGATTATGAACGAAATAAAAAGAAGGGACGAGAAATTTTATGATCAATGGTGTCACCACAAAGGTTAATGTTGACCAGTACCTGCTGAGCGCGCTTGCCGAGGATATTACAGGTGAAGATGTGACGACAAACGCGGTTATGCCGGAGCCGAGACGGGGAACAGCCGAACTGATCTGCAAGCAGGACGGTATCCTCTGTGGTCTTGCGGTATTTGAACGGGTTTTTCAGCTGCTGGATGAGGAAACGGTGTTCCAAACGGATTTCCGGGATGGTGACGCGGTGAAAAAGGGAGATGTGATCGGAACGGTGACTGGAAATATCCAGGTGCTGCTTTCCGGAGAGCGGACAGCCCTCAACTATCTGCAGCGTATGAGCGGTATCGCCACCTTTACAAGGGAGATGGTTCAGGAACTTTCCGGCAGCGGGACGAAGCTTTTAGATACGAGAAAGACAACGCCCAATATGCGTATCTTTGAAAAATACGCGGTAAAGGTTGGCGGCGCGCGGAATCACCGTTATAATCTGTCTGACGGCGTCCTTTTGAAAGACAATCATATAGGGGCCGCGGGAAGCGTCGCGGCGGCTGTAAAGATGGCAAGAGAGTACGCGCCCTTTGTCCGCAAAATCGAAGTGGAAGTCGAGAACCTGGAGCAGCTGCAGGAAGCCCTTGAGGCGGAAGCCGATATCATCATGCTGGATAATATGGACGATGATACCATGCGGGAAGCGGTAAAGCGGACAGCTGGAAGAGCGCAGCTGGAATGTTCCGGAAATGTGACAAAGGAACGATTAAAGATAATTGCAGAAATCGGAGTGGATTATGTATCCGCCGGAGCGCTGACCTACGGCGCACCGATTATGGATCTTTCGTTAAAGAATCTGAGGCCGATTGAAATATAGGATAGCAGGCCGCCGCATTTTGTGGCGGTTCTTTTTTTTCACACAAGTCGCATAATATGTTACAATACTAAAAGAAAAAAACGATACAGGAGGTAGTAATATGGTTTATGTACACTTGGCAACCGGTTTTGAAGAAATCGAGGCGCTGACTATCGTAGATCTTCTGCGGCGCGCCAACATCGAAGTTCAGACCGTTTCCATTACAGGAGAAAAGCGGGTAGTAGGAACTCACGGTGTCCCGGTAGAGGCGGATATTCTCTATGAGGAGGCAGATTACGAGAACTGTCAGATGATCGTGCTTCCGGGCGGCCTTCCCGGCGCGGAGCACCTGGGGAATCATGAAGGCCTGACCAGCCATATCCGCTGCTTCGCGGAAAACGGAAAATATCTTGCCGCCATCTGCGCGGCGCCGATGGTATTTGGCGCTCAGGGCGTATTGGAAGGGAAGAAGGCAACGATTTACCCGGGGATGGAAGAACTGCTGAAAGGCGCGCGGCCACAAAGCGATCTGGTTGTCGAGGATGGAACCGTCATCACATCCAGAGGACCGGCTACCGCGATGCCCTTTGCATTGAAACTGGTGGAAATTCTGAAGGGAAAAGAAGTTTCTTCACAGCTTGAGCAGGATCTGTTATGGAACCTAAGATAGATCTTCATATTCATACCTGGTTTTCGGACGGAGCAAGCTCACCGACGGATATTGTAAAACGGGCAAAGGAAGCAGGGTATGATAAAATAGCCATTACGGATCATGATGGTGTTGATGGACTGGAGGAAGCTTTGGAAGCCGGCGAACAGGAAGGGATTCGCGTGATTCCCGGAATTGAGTTGGCAACGGAAACCGCAGATGGAACCGAGCTTCATATCCTGGGATATGGATTTGATCGGAACGACCCGCATTTTCAGGAGATTCTGGCGGATTTGAGGAAAAAGAGAGAAACGCGCAATCAAAAGCTGCTGGCAGTGTTGAAAAACATGGGATATCCTCTGAGCATGAAGGATCTGACCCTGCGTGAGGGGCAGAGGTTTGTCGGAAAACCGATTATCGCCAGAGCCATGGTGAAAAAAGGTTATGTCCAAAAGCCGAAAGACGCTTTTGAAAAAGGAAAATTTTTGGAATCACCGGAAGCGAAAAAAGTCAAAAAAGAAAAATTGAATACGGCTGATGCCATTCACCTGATTCGGCAGGCGGGAGGAACCGCGGTGCTGGCCCATCCCATACAGATACGGGACTTCGGTGAGCCGGGAAGCGAAGCCTTTTACCAGAAGACGGAAAAACTGATCGAGGAGCTGAAAAAAGAAGGCCTTGGAGGGCTGGAATGCTTCCATCCGGATCAGAGTCCGGAAGAGTCAGAGCGTTTCGCGCGGATAGCGAAAAAACAGGGTTTGCGCATAACAAGAGGATCGGATTTTCACGGGAGCGAGTACAAATAAAGAAAAAAGACGTATAATTGGGACAAACTGGGAATACTATATATCGTATGCCTGAAACCGGAGTGTTTTGTGAAACCATCCGGAAAGGCATCCAAATACTCAGTGCCCTGAAAAGGGCGAGATAAAAAGGAAGCGATATTATGAAAGAATTACCCGGTAACAGGAGTCTTTTATTCCTGAAGAAGAGGAAAAAGGCGGTTCTCGGAACAGCATCCGCGGTGCTGGCAGCTGTTTCCATTGCCGCCGGAACTGCCATAGTACCGTCAGACTTTGAAGTACCTGTAATGTTAGCGAACGGAGAAATCATCACACCACCCTGGTATGTCACGGTTGAAGGAGAGCGGGTCGCTCTCGTGGACAGTGAGGAAGACGCCAGAGAAGCCGTAAAACTGGCAGCGGATCATTACAAAAATGAAGAGACCGTAAATATCGAAATAGAAGAACAGACCTCTACCGCGGAAATGGATCTGGAAAATGGGGATGAAAAGCCGGAAATCTTGACCCCAGAGGAGGCCGCGGCGGAGATAACCGCGAAACAGGAACTTACCGTAAAGACAACCGAAGTTGTTACAGAGAAAGAACCGGTAGAGTTTAAAAAAGTAACGAAAAAAACGGACAAACTTTATGTTGGGCAGAGAAAGGTGAAACAAAAAGGCAGCGAAGGCCTCAAGGAAGTAACAAAAGAGGTTACAAAGGAGAACGGGGAAACGATAGAGGAAAACCTGATTTATGAGGCAGTGCTGAAAGAACCTCAGACGAGAATTGTGCTATCCGGAACCAAGCGGCAGGAGGAAGATGCTTTTACTGCCGCTGCGGATGTGAAGCAGGAAGGAAGCGGCGAGCTGACAGCTCCGGTATCTTCTATGAATGTAACTTCCGGTTTTGGACCAAGATGGGGGAGAACCCATCTTGGGGTGGACTTGGGAATGCCTTCCGGTGCCCCTATTTCCGCGGCAGACGCGGGAACTGTAATTTTTACAGGCTATTCCGGGAGTTACGGGAATCTTGTAAAAGTGGATCATGGAAATGGGATGATCACTTATTACGCCCATTGCAGTAGAGTTCTCGCGGAACAGGGACAGGCTGTGGAAAGGGGAGAGGTAATTGCGGAAGTGGGTTCGACAGGAAATTCCACAGGGCCACATCTTCATTTTGAAGTGAGGATGAATGGAGAAAACGTGGATCCCATGAATTACTTTTAAAATGCACTTTTTGTCAGAGCTTTCAGAGGCGAAAACGGCAAAAAACAAAGGATGACAAACAGAAAGGTCCGTTGTATAATATAAGGCAGGTATGTGCACCTGTCTTATATTAGTTTTTATGAAAGAGGATACGGTATGGCATTTTTCAGGGCGATTAGAGAAGATATTAAAACGGTATTGCAAAAAGACCCGGCTGCGAGGAACGGCTTTGAGGTCCTTTTATGTTATCCGGGAGTGTGGGCCCTGATTTGGCATAAACCTGCTCACTGGTGCTATAATCATCATATGAAGTTGCTGGCGAGAATTATTTCCCAGGCAACCCGCTGGTTTACCGGTATCGAAATTCATCCGGGAGCTACGATTGGCAGGAGATGCTTTATCGACCACGGCATGGCGGTGGTAATCGGAGAAACGACGGAGATCGGCGATGACGTGACGATCTATCAGGGCGTTACTCTGGGAGGAACGGGAAAGGATACGGGAAAGCGACATCCGACTATCGGAAACCGGGTTATTGTAAGCTCCGGAGCCAAGGTTCTGGGACCCTTTAAAGTCGGAAATGACGTAAAAATCGGAGCCGGATCCGTGGTTTTAAAAGAAATTCCCGATGGCTGTACGGTGGTAGGAATTCCCGGAACCATTGTAAAGAGAAGCAAACCGACGAATGAAGATTTGAATCAGGTCGATCTGCCGGATCCGATCGCCGTAGAAATGGAGTGTCTCAGAAGGCGTGTTGTAATGCTTGAAAATAAATTGCGGGAAAGAGAGAAAGGAAGTCAAGATGAAGATTTATAATACCCTTACAAGAAAAAAAGAAGAATTTGTGCCGATCGATAAAGATGAAGTGAAGATTTATGTCTGCGGCCCGACGGTGTACAATTATTTCCATATTGGCAATGCGAGGCCGTTTGTTGTATTCGACACATTGAGGAAATATCTGGAATACCGCGGCTACAATGTGAAATTCGTTCAGAATTTTACGGATGTAGACGATAAGATTATTAATAAAGCCCGGGAAGAAGGGGTTCCCGCAGGAGAAGTCAGTGAAAAATATATTGAGGAATATTACAAGGACGCCGCGTCTCTTAATGTAAAGAAAGCGACGGTTCATCCGAAGGTAACCGAGAATATGGATCAGATTATTGCCTTTGTAAAAGATCTGATCGATCTGGGATATGCCTATGAAGTAGACGGCGATGTCTATTACAGCACCCGGGCTTTTAAAGAGTACGGCAAACTGTCCGGTCAGAATATTGAAGATCTGGAAGCGGGTGCCCGTATAGAAGTGGGAGAAAAGAAGAAAGACCCCCTGGACTTTGCTCTCTGGAAGGCGAGAAAAACAGAAGATGAAATTGCCTGGGAATCCCCGTGGGGAATGGGAAGGCCCGGATGGCACATTGAATGCTCCACTATGTCAAAACGGTATCTTGGAGATACGATTGATATTCACGCGGGGGGACAAGATTTGGCGTTTCCCCACCATGAGAACGAAATTGCTCAGTCCGAAGCCCATAGTGGAAAGAAGTTCGCGAACTATTGGATGCACAACGGTTATATTACTATTGACAATGAAAAGATGTCCAAATCCAAAGGGAATTTTTTTACAGTACGGGACATCCTGAAAAGCTATGATGGAGAGGTCATCCGCTTTTTCCTGCTGTCCGGACATTACAGAAATCCAATCAACTTTAGCGACAGTCTGATGGAACAGGCCCAGAACGCTCTGAGCAGAATGCGCAATGCTAAGAGCAATCTGAATCATCTGATTCATACCTGCCAGGGAAAGATGACAGAAAAAGAAAGGACTGCTCTGGAGGGCTTTGATAAATATCGGCAGGAATTTATCCGCGCTATGGATGATGATTTGAATACAGCTGACGCGATTTCGGCTATTTTTGAACTGATTACGGCGATTAATACAGCGGTGAAAGATGGCTCCAGCAAAGAATTCGCGGAAAAATCCATGGAAACCTTGATGGAACTGGCAGACGTTTTAGGCCTTCTGCAGCAGGATAAAGAAGAAGCCCCGATTGACGATGAAATAAAAGCGCTGGTTGAGGAGCGGCAGGAAGCGAGAAAGAACAAGAACTTCGCAAGAGCTGATGAAATCCGTGATCTTTTGAAAGAGCGCGGGATTACGTTAAAAGATACACCTCAGGGAGTGCAGATTATAAAAGAGTAATGGATGCGACAGAAGTAAAGAGAATGAATACAACCGCGCTGGCTTATTTGGGAGACGCGGTCTATGAGGTGGCAGTTCGCGGTTTTGTGATGAAAAGCGGTCAGCAGCATGCGGATCGACTTCACCGCCTTGCTATTAAATTTGTCTGCGCCGAAGGACAGGCCAAGGCACTGAAAGCAATTATGCCGGAACTGACTGAAGAAGAACAGTCCCTGGTTCGCCGGGCGCGAAATCGGCGGATTACGTCAAAGCCGAAGCACGCGGCTCCGGTCACCTACAAGCTTTCAACAGCGTTTGAGGCCTTTGTTGGATATCTGTATCTGACTGGCGATAGGGAACGCATGGAATGGTTTATTGATCGGGCGCTTACCGTCATAAGTGAGAATGGAGCAGGATATGACAGCGAAAAAGCGGAAAGTCCGCAACAGAGCGCGGGATGTCATCGGTGATTATTATAAAACGAATACCCAATATACGAGAGAAAACCGTGAGCGGCAGAAAGAACAAGAAAAAAAGGAAAAGGGATTGAAAAACTGGAGTCCTACGGAAAAGCTGTATCTAACTGTCATTATACTGGGGCTGATCGGTATTTTCTTTCGATATGTCGTTTTTTAAAAGGAGGAAGTGATGAGCAGGGCGGATAAATTATTTGTAACAATGTGTGAAAGAATTCTGAAGGATGGATACTCCTCAGAAGGGCAGAGTGTACGAGCCAGATGGGCGGATGGAACTCCGGCTCATACGATCAAGAGCTTTGGCGTGGTCAACCGTTATGATCTTCAGGAGGAATTTCCGGCGCTGACACTGCGCCCTACAGCGATTAAATCGGCTGTGGATGAAATTCTTTGGATCTGGCAGAAAAAGTCCAATAATATCCGAGATTTAAACAGTCATATCTGGGACGAATGGGCGGACGAAACCGGGTCCATCGGGAAAGCTTACGGATATCAGCTGGGAGTGAAATATAAATTTCCTCATGGGGAAATGGATCAGGTGGACAATGTTCTCTGGCAGCTTTCCCATACTCCGTATTCCAGAAGGATTATGACCAATATCTACAACTTCGCCGACTTATCCGAGATGGGGTTAGAACCCTGTGCTTACAGTATGACGTTTAATGTGACAGGAAACAGATTGAATGCGATTCTCAATCAGAGATCCCAGGATATTTTAACTGCAAATAACTGGAATGTAGTCCAGTATTCGGTACTGCTCCATATGTTTGCGCAGGTATCCGGTCTGATTCCGGGCGAATTGGTACATGTTATCGCGGATGCGCATATTTACGACCGTCATGTGCCGCTTATACGGGAAATGCTGGAGCGTCCGCAATACCCGGCTCCTAAATTTTCTCTCAATCCGGAAATCCGGAATTTTTACGATTTTACAGTGGATGATATTCGAATTGAGGATTATAAGAAGAATCCTCAAATTAAAAATATTCCGGTAGCAATTTAGGAGAATGGCATGAACGCGATTGTAGTAGTGGATGAAAATTGGAAAATTGGACGGGACGGAGGACTGCTGGTGCATCTGTCCGGCGAGCTGAAGTACTTTAAAGAACGGACTTATGGAAAAACGATTGTTATGGGAAGAAAAACGCTGGAATCTTTTCCCGGAAAAAAGCCGCTTCCCGGAAGGAGAAACATTGTACTTACAAAGCAGAAGGATTACAGCGCGGAGGGCTGCAGCATCTGCCACTCTAAAAAAGATGTGCTGGAGCTTCTTGGAGAAGCTGGGGAAGAAGTATTTGTCGCCGGCGGAGAATCTATCTACCGAGAATTTCTCGCGGATTGTGATACGGTTTTTCTGACCAAGATTTACGCGGCATTTCCCGCAGATCGTTCCTTTCCGAATCTGGATGAAGGCGGAGAATTTTCTATTGTGTGGGAGAGCGAAGTCCAGGAGGAAAAGGGAATTCGTTATCAATCCTTTCAATATGTGAGGAACTAAAATGGCAGATATGATTACAGGCAGAAACGCTGTGTTGGAAGCGCTGAAAAGCGATCGGGAAATTGAAAAGCTGATTGTCGCTAAAGGCGCGGAAGGTTCCATCCGGAAAATTACAGGAATGGCCAAGGACAAAAAAATACCGATCCAGTATCGGGAAAAAGCGGCGCTAGATCGTATAGCGGGCAGGAACAGTCATCAGGGCGTTATTGCCCAGGTGTCGGAGTATACTTACTGCACGCTGGATGATATTTTGCGCCGGGCCGAAGAGCGGGGGGAAGATCCCTTTATCATGATTCTTGATGGATTGGAAGATCCCCACAACCTGGGAGCGGTTATGCGAACCGCGGAGTGTTGCGGCGCTCATGGGATTGTAATTCCCAAGAGACGTTCTGCGGGCATTACAGAGACGGTGGCAAAGGCATCGGCAGGCGCGGTGGAATATATGCTGTGCGCCAGAGTCTCCAATATCGGACAGGCCATTGATCAGCTGAAAGAACGGGGAATGTGGGTGGCTGCCTGCGATATGGGGGGAAAGGCTTATACGGAGCAGGACCTGACGGGAAGCCTGGCTGTGGTAATCGGAAGTGAGGGGACAGGAATTAGCAGGCTGGTTCGGGAAAAGTGTGATTTTGTGGTATCCATCCCTATGAAAGGAAAGATTACATCTCTTAATGCGTCGAACGCGGCGGCGATTTTAATGTATGAGGTGGTAAGACAGCGTGAAAGACAAGCGTTATGATGGTCTGACAGACGAACAATTGGCAAAGCAGGCGCAAAATGGAAGCCTGGACGCGGAAGAATATTTGATACGAAAATATAAAGAAGTGGTGCGTACCCGATCGCAGCTTTACTTCATTATGGGCGCAGATGGGGAAGATGTTGTCCAAGAGGGAATGATCGGCCTTTTTAAGGCAATTCGGAGCTATGACGCCAGAAGGGAGACTTCTTTTCATACCTTTGCGGAACTCTGTATCAACCGTCAGATTTTAACAGCGATTCGCCAGGCAAGCAGGAGAAAGCACTCCCCGCTTAACACTTCCGTATCCCTGAACCGACCTCTGTCGGATGAGGATCCGGAGGGAACTCTGGAAGAAACACTTCGGTCGGACAGCAATTCAGAACCGGAGGCTCAGCTGATGTTAAAGGATGTGGCGAAAATGATCCGCAGCAACGAGGGGAATCTGTTCAGCGCTTTTGAATTGCAGGTCTGGAACGAATATCTGCAGGGAAAGAGCTATCGACAGATTGCGGAAGACCTGGGAAAAAGCACAAAAGCAGTAGATAATGCTATGCAGAGAACAAAGAAAAAAATTATAACCTGGCTGTCCTAATAATTGTATAATTTGAAACGTTATTTTGTTGACACAGGGTCTAAAATATAGTACTATAGGAATTAATCGGTGTGCTGTTGTAGCTCAGGTGGTAGAGCGCTTCCTTGGTAAGGAAGAGGTTCGGCAGTTCAAGTCTGCTCAACAGCTCCAATTTTTTTTAAGGGAAGATACATTTTAGGAGGGAAATTGAAAAATGGCAAAGGAAAAGTTTGAAAGAACGAAACCGCATATTAATATCGGAACCATTGGTCACGTAGACCACGGAAAGACTACGCTGACAGCGGCAATCACAACTACGCTGCAGCAGAGATATCAGCTGGGAGAAAAAGTAGCGTTCGACCAGATCGACAAGGCTCCGGAAGAAAAAGAAAGAGGAATCACGATCGCGACTGCGCACGTAGAATATGAAACACCGAACAGACACTACGCGCACGTAGACTGCCCGGGACACGCGGACTATGTAAAGAACATGATCACAGGAGCGGCGCAGATGGACGGAGCGATCCTGGTAGTAGCGGCGACAGACGGACCGATGCCGCAGACAAGAGAACACATTCTGCTGTCCAGACAGGTAGGGGTACCGTATATCATCGTATTCCTGAACAAATGCGACATGGTAGACGACGAAGAACTGCTGGATCTGGTAGAAATGGAAGTAAGAGAGCTGCTGGACGAATATGAATTCCCGGGAGACGACACGCCGATCATCCGCGGATCCGCGCTGGAAGCGCTGAACAATCCGGAAGGACCGTGGGGAGATAAGATCATCGAACTGATGGAAGCGGTAGACAGCTACATTCCGGAACCGCAGAGAGATAACGACAAGCCGTTCATCATGCCGGTAGAGGACGTATTCTCCATCACAGGCCGTGGAACGGTAGCGACCGGAAGAGTGGAAAGAGGAAGCCTGAAAGTCGGAGAAGAAGTAGAAATCGTAGGACTGACAGACGAAAAGAGAAAGGTCGTTGTAACGGGAATCGAAATGTTCCGTAAACTGCTGGATGTAGCGGAAACAGGAGATAACATCGGAGCGCTGCTGAGAGGCGTGCAGAGAGATGAAATCGAAAGAGGACAGGTACTGGCGGCGCCGGGAACGATTCATCCGCATACAAAGTTCACGGGAGAAGTATACGTACTGAAGAAGGAAGAAGGCGGAAGACATACGCCGTTCTTTAACGGATACAGACCGCAGTTCTACTTCCGGACAACCGATGTAACAGGAGATCTGCAGCTGCCGGAAGGAACAGAGATGTGCATGCCTGGAGATAACATCTCCATGACGATCTCTCTGATCACCCCGATCGCCATCGAAGAAGGACTGAGATTCGCGATTCGTGAAGGCGGAAGAACGGTAGGATCCGGAGTAGTATCCGGAATCATCGAGTAATTCGGATTACAGAAGAGAAAAGAGAAATTCGGGCAGGCCAGGCGGCCTGCCTGTTTTGCTAGTAGAGATATGGAATCGAAACATAGACATAAGTTTGCTCTTTTTGTCCGTATGTTTCTGCTTTTTCTTGAATAAATTTACGAGTGTCTGTGGATGCTTTTTTTATGAAATAAGGGAGATTTTACGAAGGACTCTTTCTTATTTTTTCTTGGAAGCCATGGAAAAACTACGGTTGATGGCAATTAAGTTTTTTTGTGTATTTTGTATAACTTTTCGTACAACCTTGACGTTTCCAGAGGATTAAGGTAAAATATACGGTATATTGTGATAAAATAGTGGTACTATTGTTTGGAGGGAAAAATGACACAGAGAAGAATGAAAACAATGGATGGCAATACCGCGGCGGCGCATGTATCCTATGCGTTCACCGATGTTGCTTCCATCTATCCAATTACTCCGTCATCTACAATGGCTGAAGTCGTAGATGAATGGGCAGCTTATGGAAGAAAGAATATTTTCGGGCAGACAGTAAAAGTTGCGGAGATGCAGTCCGAAGCTGGCGCGGCAGGCGCGGTACACGGCTCTCTTGCGGCAGGCGCGCTGTCGACAACCTTTACGGCTTCTCAGGGCCTTCTGCTGATGATTCCGAACATGTATAAAATTGCAGGAGAACTTCTGCCAGGCGTTTTCCACGTAGCGGCCAGAAGCGTTTCGACCCATGCGCTTTGTATTTTCGGGGACCATTCGGACGTTATGGCTTGCCGCCAGACTGGTTTTGCGATGCTTGCTTCCGGTTCCGTTCAGGAAGTTATGGATTTGGGAGGAATCGCACATCTGGCAGCTATCAAAGGTAGGGTTCCATTCCTTCATTTCTTCGATGGATTCCGGACGTCACATGAAATTCAGAAGATCGAAGTGTTCGCTTATGATGATTTTAAAAAGCTGGTGGATTGGGACGCCGTACAGGAATTCCGGGATAGAGCGCTGAATCCGGAACATCCGGTAATTCGGGGAACTGCTCAGAATCCGGATATCTTTTTCCAGGGAAGAGAAGCCGCCAATAAATACTACGAAGCGATTCCGGAAATCGTAGTGGAATATATGAATAAAGTCAGCGAACTGACAGGAAGAAGCTATAAGCCTTTTGACTACGTAGGCGCTCCAGATGCGGAAAATGTTATCGTAGCTATGGGTTCTGTATGTGAAACCATCGAAGAAACCATGAACAAGCTGATTTCCGAAGGACACAGAGTCGGACTGATCAAAGTAAGGCTTTACCGTCCTTTCGTGAAGAAATATTTTATGGACGTTCTGCCAAAGACGGTCGAGAGAATCGCGGTTCTGGATCGGACAAAAGAACCGGGCGCTCTGGGCGAACCGCTTTACCAGGACGTAAAGACGATGTTGTACGGGCAGAGAAACGCGCCGGAAGTATATGGAGGAAGATACGGATTGGGTTCCAAGGATACGACTCCAGGCATGGTGCATGCTATTTACGACAATCTGTATCATAAAAAGCCAAAAGATCATTTTACAATCGGAATTGAGGATGATGTGACGGGCACATCCCTTCCATATACAGAAGGCATCGCCAGAGAACCGGAAGGTACAATCAAATGTAAATTCTGGGGTCTGGGTTCCGACGGTACTGTTGGCGCGAACAAAACTGCGATTAAGATCATCGGAGATAAGACCAACTTGTACGCGCAGGGATATTTTGCGTATGACTCTAAGAAATCCGGAGGTCTGACAGTTTCCCATCTGCGGTTCGGGGAACATCCGATTCAGTCTACATACCTGATTAACCAGGCGGATTTTGTAGCTTGCCACAATCAGGCTTATCTGCGCCAGTATGATATGCTGAAGGATTTGAAAAAAGGCGGAACCTTCTTGCTGAACTGCATGTATTCCGAAAAGGAAATCGGAGAAAAGCTGCCGGCAAAAGTAAAACGGGATCTGGCAAAGAAGAATATTAACTTCTACATCATTGACGCGTGGAAGATCGCGGGTGAAGTTGGACTGGGAAGCCGAATCAACATGGTAATGCAGGCAGCCTTCTTCAAACTGGCGGAAGTTATGCCGGTTGATGATGCCATCAAATACCTGAAAGAAGGAATCGATAAGACTTATAAGAAAAAAGGCCAGAAAATTGTAGATATGAACTGCAAGGCTGTTGATATGGGTGTTTCCGCGATTAAGAAGATTAACGTGCCGGACAGCTGGGCAAATGCGGAAGATCCGAAAGAAAAATATGAAGAGCTGCCGGAGTTCATCGAGGAAATTTTGATTCCGATGAACCGCCAGGAGGGCGATGACCTTCCGGTCAGCGCCTTCAGCGGAAGGGAAGACGGAACCTTCCCGTCCGGAACAGCTGCTTATGAGAAGCGCGGCGTCGCGATTAACCTGCCGGAATGGGATGCGGAAAAATGTATCCAGTGCAATCAGTGTTCCTTCGTATGTCCTCATGCGGCGATTCGTCCAATGTTGCTGACAGAGGAAGAAAAAGCGGCCGCTCCGTTTGGATTTGTAACTGCGGACGCAAAGGGAAAAGGACTGGAGGGGCTGCAGTACAGGATGCAGATTTCTCCTTTGGACTGCTTGGGCTGCGGAAACTGCGCGGATATCTGTCCGTCTAAAGAAAAAGCTCTGGTCATGAAGCCTTACGCGGAGGAAATCAAAGAATCTGAAAACTGGAACTACGGAATTGAACTGCCGAGAAAAGACGACCGGATTTCTCCGGATACCGTTAAGGGCAGCCAGTTCGCGAAACCATATATTGAGTTCTCTGGCGCATGCGCAGGCTGCGGTGAAACACCATATATTAAGTTGGCGACCCAGCTCTTTGGGGATCGGATGCTGATCGCTAACGCGACAGGCTGCTCCTCTATCTGGGGCGCGTCCGCACCGTCTATGCCATACTGCAAAGACGAAAACGGAAGAGGTCCGGCATGGGCAAATTCGCTGTTTGAAGATAACGCCGAATACGGATATGGTATGGCGCTGGCGAGTAAACAGCACAGGGAAAAAATCGAACATAATATGAGAGCGCTGCTGGAACTGGATGTGGACGAAACGCTGAAAGAAGCGATGGAAGAATGGCTGGAATTCAAAGATGACGGCAAAGAGTCCAGAGCAAAGAGTGATAAAGTGGTAGAAGCGATCCAGAACCTGAGGACGGATGATACGGTCGTACGGGCGCTGTGTGCTCGAATTATGGACTTAAAGGACTATCTGGTGAAGAAGTCTATCTGGGCACTGGGTGGAGACGGCTGGGCCTACGATATCGGATATGGCGGGTTAGACCATGTTCTTGCTTCCGGTGAAAATATTAACATTCTGGTATTTGATACCGAAGTATACTCCAACACAGGAGGCCAGGCGTCCAAGGCGACTCCGACAGCGGCAATCGCGAAATTTGCGGCTTCCGGAAAGCGTATTAAGAAGAAGGATCTGGGCATGATGGCCATGTCCTACGGCTATGTATATGTAGCGCAGGTTGGAATGGGAGCAGATAAGAATCAGCTGATGAAGGCAATGCTGGAAGCGGAAGCGTATGATGGCCCATCTCTGATTATTGCCTATGCGCCATGTATTAACCATGGCTTGAAGAAGGGAATGGGCAAGTCCCAGGAGAACATTAAAGACGCGGTAGAAGCAGGATACTGGCACCTGTATCGCTATAATCCGGAACTGAAGAAGAAGGGTCAGAATCCGTTTACTTTGGATTCCAAAGAACCGACGGCTGATTTCCGTTCCTTCATCATGGATCAGATTCGTTATTCATCCCTTGCCAAAGAATTCCCGGATGTTGCGGATAAACTGTTCGCGCTTACAGAAGAAAACGCTAAAGAGCGTTATGAGAGTTATAAGAAGATGGCAGAGTAACTTGTGCCATTGTGGTAATACAGAAAAAGGAAACAATTCCTTTCTACAATAATACCAGCGAAGAACCCGCAAGAGCCTTGCGGGTTCTTTGTTATATGGGGTGGAGCGGTATTATGCGGTCCTGCCGTATCTTTTGATCATTCTTCCGGTCCTATTATGAGAATTAGTTCTTGCAGCAATGCTGCGGCTCGTTTTCTTTTTTCATCAGAGAGGGCGGAGAACGTATCAATTGCCTGAAGAAGCAGCAGCGCGGTTTCCATCTGTCCTTGGGAAAAGGAGCAGGACAGCAGAGCCGCTGGATCCATCTGGAGCCTGGCTGCAATATGTTCTATTGTATCCATTCTGGGATTCCCGTTCCCTTTCAGCAACTCTTGCATCGAAGAGCGGGAGATTCCCAGTTCCTCGGAGAATTCAGCAATCGACTGCCTGCGGCTTACGCGCAGGGCATTCATCGTGTTCGACAGGTTTTTCTGTAATGTCACAAATCATCACTCCCTTCTACAATGATACGGGAGATGAACCCAAAAATACAGCTTGTTAAAGTGGAATCTTGTACTATTATTCCGGCAGGGGCACATCACCGTAAAAATAGAGTATAAAAGGCGGGAGGAAAGACGCATCGTTTATTAATTTCCCACGGGTTTCCCAAAAAGAAAAGGATGTGGCCTTATTTTTTCTTATGAAGCTGCCCTAATATTTCATAGATAATTTTGGCGCCGGCCCAAGACGTGATCTGATTTGTTGTGTCGAGAGATGGCGAAATTTCCACTAGATCCATAGCTTTTATAGGAAGTTGTTCCATTAGTTGATTCAGGATTTCCAAGAGTTCCCGGGATGAAAGTCCCCCGGCTTCCGGTGTTCCTGTCCCTGGCGCGAAAGCAGGATCCAGTACATCGATATCCAAAGTGAGATAGAGGGCGTCGTATCCTTTAAAGTGGGATACAATCCGGTTAATCGCCTCTTGATATCCGTTTTTAAATATATCATAAGCTTTAATGACTAAGAGTTCAGGATGCTCCCTGTAAAGATCGATTTCTTCACTTTCGTAAGAGCGGATTCCGATTTGGGCAAGATCCCGTGGTGAAATATGATCTTCTAAGACTCGGCGCAAAGGGCAGGCGTGAGACCAGCGGCTGCCTTCATATTCGTCGCAGAGATCCGGATGAGAGTCAAAATGGATGAAACCGATTTTTTCTCCTTCATATTTACGGGCAAAAGCGTTTGCCAGCGGGATTGTTACAGAATGATCGCCTCCGATGAACAGACAGAACTTCCCTGAGTTGAGCAGAGAAAAAGCTTCGTCTTCCACTTCCTGAAAAAATGCCTTCCAGTCTAAAGAAAACGCGACATCTCCCTGATCGAACACGCGGATTTCAGGGAAACGCAGGCCGGTGCTGTTTACCGGAGGAAGCACCTTGGTGCAGACACGGACTGCGTCTGGCGCCAGAGCAGCGCCTTTTCCAACGCTGGCCGCCCCGTCAAAAGGAATGCCAAGAATACATAAATCTGCTTCTTCGCAGTTGTCTGTAGAAATTTCTCTCCAATATTCGTTCATAATTACCTCCCTGTTACAGATACATTTGACAATATTATAGTTTTGTTATATCGTTAAATAAACAGTAAAAAGTATGAAAAATGTAAAGTTATTTCACCTAAAAGTATGAAAAAGCGAAGAATGATTGAGAATCGAGAATGGGAAATTATCAATGAAATGGCGGTGGCGCTGTATGGAACGAGAAACAAAGATTCTATGCGCCGGGCATTTCTCAGCCGCCTGATGACACTGATTTCATTTGAACTAGCGGATTTCTCTCTGGCGGCGCAGCAGGACGAAGAACCCTACCGTCTGGAAGATCCGGTAGTTGTAAGTCGGTTTGACAAGCAGAGGGAGAAAGGATTAGCGGAGCTTTATCAGTTGGGATACTACAAGCTGGATTACGTGAGTTGGATTTTCACGCATCCTAAATCCATGGTGTACCGAGAATCGGATCTGATTGACGACAAGGTGAGAAAGGAATCCCTTTTTTACAGAGATTATCTTGCGAAATACGACTTGGGAAGCGTAGCGGGCATTAGTATCATTGGAGGAGAGAAGCTGAAAGGCGCGGTCACACTGTATAAGAGTGAAAAAAACGGAGATTTTACGGATCGGGATCTTTATATTCTGGAAAAACTGATGCCGCATCTGCAAAATGTATTGGGGCAGGAGGAAAAAGAAGAAAAAGAGCGGAATGAAGCCGTGCGAATTTTGAAATATCAGTATGGCATTACCAGAAAGGAGATGGATGTTCTTTGCCTGATTTTGCAAGGCTGCAGCAATGGAGAAATTGCCGAAGCACGCGGGATATCTCAGAATACGGTAAAAAGTCAAGTGGCTGATATTTTTGGAAAGACAGGAGTAAAGTCACGGACGCAGCTTTTTCGTCTGCTGATGGAAAAGGGGATTGCCAGTCCGCTGCTCGGATAGAAGCTCTGCACATTGCAAGGGCTTTGCGGCAAGGAAAAAAGAGTTTGTATATCCGGACGAAAACTACTATAATAATAGGGTAATATTTTGCGGGAAGGAAAATGGGAAATGCACGAGTATCCAATTACGGAGCAGATTGTAAAAATCGCGGAAAAGCACTGCAGAGAAGCGGAGGCGGAAAAAGTAACGAAAGTAAAGCTGGTAATCGGCGATTATTCCGGCTATGTGGGTGATTCGGTCCATATGTATTTCGACTTGATTGCGGAGGGCACTCTGTGCGAAGGAGCGGAGGTGGAAATTGTTCATGTCAAACCCAAGCTTAAATGCCCGTCCTGCGGATGCCTTTTTGAAAAAAAGATGATGTCCTTTGCCTGTCCGCAGTGCGGGACAGACGGTGAACCGACAGATATTGGAAAAGAGTTTTATATCGACAGTATTGAGGTAGAATAATAGAAAGCAATAAAAACGCAAGAAACGGGAGGAAAAAACAGTATGCATGACGTCAGAAAAATTGATGTAATGGAAGGAATTCTGGACGAAAACGATCATATTGCGGAACATATAAACGAGCATCTGGCTGCCCATGGAATCCTGGCTGTCAACGAAATGGGAGCGCCGGGAGTGGGGAAGACCACGACTTTAAAAAATATTTTTAAACATTTAAAGGGATTTAAACCTTATGTCATTGAGGGGGATATTGAATCGGATCTGGATACGCAGGATCTGAAGAACCTGGGGATTGATACCCATCAGATCAATACTTACGGCGCCTGCCATCTGGACGCGCCGATGATCGATCATATGGTGGACCATATGAATTTTGATGAAAGGGGAATCCTCTTCATTGAAAATATCGGCAACCTGGTGTGTCCGGCGGAGTTCAGCATCGGGGAGCATGTGATGATGCTGGTTTCCACGGTAACCGAAGGCAGCGACAAACCTTACAAATATCCGCTGGCCTTTGAAAAAGCGGATCTGATTATTTTGAACAAAGTGGATTTGATGCCATATCTGGATTTTGACGAGGAGTTCTTTATGAAAGGCGTGAGAGCCCTCAATAAAGACGTGCCGGTTTTCAAAGTGTCCGGAAAGACGGGCGAAGGCTTTGAAGATGTGGCGAATTGGCTTATGCAGCGGGCAGGAAAGCTGGAAATAAAGGAACATCACCATCACCACCATGAGCACAAATAAGCTTGTAACGGAGAAAATCAAACTGTGGGGAATTGTCCAGGGAGTTGGATTCCGCCCCTTTGTGGCTAAGATCGCGGATCGCCTGGGAATGAAGGGAGAAGTCCTCAATATCGGAGGACTTGTAGAAATTACAGTGACCGACGAACCGCGGCAGATAGACGCGTTTGTTCGGACCATTGAAGAGGAAAAGCCGGCACCGGCGGAAATCGTCCATATCAAAAGGAGCCGTCAGCCGGTACAGGAATTTTCAGGCTTTACGATTTTAGACAGCGGCTACGGAGATGACGAGGCAGCTATGATTCCGGCGGATCTGGCCATCTGCCCTCAATGTCAGAAGGAACTGCGGGACCCGGACAATCCCCGGTACCGCCACCCGTTTATCAGTTGTATGATTTGCGGACCCCGCTATACGATTATCGATCGGATTCCTTACGACAGGGACAATACGACCATGATCGACTTTCCGATGTGTGATTTTTGTGAGGGGGAATATACGAATCTTCACGACCGCAGATACCATGCCCAGACCATTTCCTGCCACAACTGCGGACCGGTTCTGAGCATGTCGGTGGAAGAGGGAGCCGCGCTTTTGAAGGCAGGAGAAGTCATCGCCTTTAAAAGCATGGGCGGATACAATCTGCTCTGCGATCCTTTAAACGACCGGGCGGTGGAAAAGCTGCGGGAGATTAAAAAGAGAGAACAGAAACCTTTTGCGGTCATGTTTCGAGATCTGCAGCAGATTCGGGAATTCTGTTATGTTTCCGAAACCGAAGAGCGTCTGCTTTCTTCATCGGCAAGGCCGATTCTCCTTTTAGAACACAGGCCGTCCGATTCAAAGGAAATCAACAGGAGCCGGTTCATCGGCTCCTTCCTGCCGAGTATGGGAGCCCAGTACCTGTTGTTGGATCAAATCAGCCCGCTGATTGTAACCAGCGCCAATCTTTCGGAAATGCCGATTATCAAGGATGACG
This sequence comes from Zhenpiania hominis, assembly GCF_014333425.1. Classification (GTDB taxonomy): domain Bacteria; phylum Bacillota; class Clostridia; order Peptostreptococcales; family Anaerovoracaceae; genus Hominibacterium; species Hominibacterium hominis. The sequence goes on from NZ_JACRYT010000004.1 coordinate 71,262, forward strand.
AAGAGATGGAGGCCATGATGAGGCGGCAGCCTTTGATTAAAGGGAGCATTTCCAATAAGCGGCGGATTCAGGTGCGGGTCGATGATTCGGTGGCCAGAGTTATCGATGGGCAGCCGCAGATGATCCGCAGATCCAAGGGGTACGCGCCGGTACCGCTCTATGTAAATACGGATTTTGACGGACAGATTTTGGCTGTCGGAGGACAGCTGAAAAATTCCTTTGCCCTGACGAAGGGGCCTTTTGTCTATATGAGTCAGTATTTCGGCGATATGGACAGTGTGGAAAATCAGCGAATTTATGAAGAACAGATAGATCGGATGGGCGGTTTGTTTCGGATACAGCCTCAGCTTGCGGTATGCGATCTGCACCCCTTGTATTATACGACAGCCTATGGGGAAAAGACGGGATTGCCCCTGCTGAGGGTCCAGCATCATCATGCTCATGTGGCTTCGGTTATGGCGGAGCATGATCTGAAAGGACCGGTCATCGGAGTCAGCTTTGACGGTACCGGATACGGAACAGACGGCGCTATCTGGGGCGGCGAGTTCCTTCTGTGTGAGGGCGGCGAATTCGAGCGGATTGACCATCTGCGGTATGTGAAGATGCTGGGAGGTGATTCCTCTATGAAAGAAGGCTGGAAATCCGCGGTAAGCTATCTTGTCGCCTGGGAAAACGGATACGCGGATGAGAAAGAAGGGCTGGCAGTGGATCTGTCGGAGATTATGGAATTTGCCGGCACTCAAAAAGAGCGAAGCTGGCAGGGTGAAGAATTGGCGAGAAAAGCCATAAGCGCCGGAATCAATACCATTCAAAGCTCCAGTATGGGACGTCTCTTCGATGGGGTGGCGGCGCTTTTGGGAATCAAAGATCGAAACGATTATGAAGGGCAGTGCGCCATTATGCTGGAAGACGCGGCGGCGGATCCAGCTCCGGGCAGGGCAGGTAAACTGGCACGAGACTTTCATCACCGGATTGCAAAACTGATTTTAAACACCTGTGAAGAAATCCGAAAAGAGCGGGGCGTTTCCCAGGTCGCTTTGACAGGTGGAGTCTTCCAGAATAAGATTCTCATGGAGGAAAGCCTGGAGCTTTTGCGAAAACATGGATTTTCTCCCTATTATAATATTTCGGTAAGTCCAAATGACGGTGGCATTGCCCTGGGACAGGCCTATATCGCGTTGAAAAAGAAGGAGGCGGGTTATGGCGATTGAAAAAGTAAGAGAATATTTCAGAAAGCAGGGGATGGAAGAGCGGATTCAGGAATTCGATGTTTCCAGCGCGACGGTGGAACTAGCCGCTAAAGCGGTGGGCGTAATTCCGGCAAGAATCTGCAAAACCCTGTCTTTCGTGGATCCGGAAGGCGGATGCGTGCTGATTCAGGCAGCTGGAGACGCGAAGGTGAATAACGGAAAGTTTAAAAAGCAGTTTGGATTTAAGGCAAAGATGCTTTCCCCGGAAGACGCCCTCGCGCTTACCGGACACGCGGTAGGGGGGATCTGCGCCTTTGCTATTGAAAATAAAGATGTGAAAATTTACGCGGACGTATCTTTGCGGCGGTTTGATACGGTTTTTCCGGCCTGCGGCAGCGCTAACAGCGCCATTGAACTGACCTGTGAGGAACTGTATCAGCATTCTGGTTCGCTTTCGTGGATCGACGTCTGCAAGATACCGGAGGAGGAATAAAATATGTGTGTTGCGATACCAGGAAAAGTTCTTTCTGTAGAGGGAACAATGGCACAAGTGGATTTTAAAGGAAATACAGTGAATGTAAATGTGGGTCTTGTAGATCCGCAGCCGGGTCAGTATGTTCTGGTTCATGCCGGATGCGCCATTGAAGTGATGGAAAAGGACAAGGCGGAAGAAATTATTGAGCTGTTTGCGGAACTGGAGGCATAAAGAGGTGGATATTCAGAATGTAATCGATTATCTGAAGGCCTATGACGGGCCCCCCATCAAGCTGATGGAAGTCTGCGGCACCCATACAAGCAGTATTTTCAAAAATGGAATCCGCAGCCTGATTTCTCCGAAAATTACACTGATTTCCGGACCGGGATGCCCGGTATGCGTTACGCCGACGGCCTATATCGATCAGTGCATCCGCTATGCGATGCAGGAAAATCATGTATTGCTGACTTTTGGCGATATGATGAAGGTGCCGGGAACAGAAGGAAGCCTTTCCGACATGAAGGGAAAAGGCGCGAAAGTGGAGCTGATGTACTCTCCTTTTGAAGCGGTTGAAAAAGCGGAAAGACACCCGGATATAACGTGGGTGGTAGCCGCGGTCGGCTTTGAAACTACCGCTCCTTCCTATGCGCTGATGATGCAGCAGGCTGTAGAGAAAGGAATCCGGAATATTCGTCTGGTGACAGCCTTGAAAACCGTAATTCCGGCTCTGCGGTGGATCTGTGAAAATCAGATGGACATTGACGGATTCATCTGCCCGGGACATGTGAGTGTGATTATCGGAAGCAAACCGTATGAAGCTTTGGCTCGGGAATACAAAAAGCCCTTTGTGATTGCCGGCTTTGAGGCGGAACATATTCTGGCGGTTATTTACGATCTGGTAAGACAGATTGAGAAAAAAGAAGCAAAGGTAAAAAACCTGTATACAAACGCGGTTCATACGGCAGGAAACCAGAAAGCGCTGGATGTACTGAAGACTTATTTCGAACCGGGGCCCGCCATGTGGAGGGGGCTGGGAATGATTGAAAATTCCGGCCTGTATCTGAAAGATTCTTCTTATGACGGAGGAAGCAGGGGGCTGGTGCAGGATATGAAGCTTCCGGAAGGGTGCCGGTGCGGGGATGTCATTGTAGGCAGGATCAATCCGGATCAGTGTCCGATGTTTAAAACCCAGTGCAGCCCTATGAACCCCTTTGGTCCGTGCATGGTATCGGCGGAAGGGGCCTGCGGAATCTGGTACCGGAATAAATAGAAATTGGAGGAACCCATGAAAATTACGATGGCCCATGGGAGCGGAGGACGTACCTCGGCGGAACTCATGGAATCAGTTTTTGGAAAACATTTTAAAAATCCCATTCTCGATAAAATGGAGGACGCGGCAGTCCTGGAACTTCACGGAAAGGCAGCTTTCAGCACGGACTCTTTTGTGGTGACACCCCTGGTGTTTAAAGGCGGCGACATTGGGAAGCTGTGTGTCTGCGGAACGGTTAACGATCTGCTGATGATGGGGGCCGAACCGAAGTACCTGACCTGCGGCTTTATTATGGAAGAGGGGCTGGATATCGATCTTCTCGACCAAATCGTCCGCTCAATGGCGGCGCAGGCGCGGGAAGCGGGAGTCCTTATCGCGGCGGGGGATACAAAAGTAGTCGAAGGAAGCGGAGGTCTCTATATCAATACCACCGGAATCGGCCTGATTCCCGAAGGCAGAGATGTAAGCGCCGCAAACTGCAGGGCAGGCGATAAAATTCTTTTGTCCGGAAATCTGGGGGATCATCACGCCTGTATCCTCAGCGCCCGTATGGAAATTGACAACGAAATTCACAGTGACTGCGGATGCCTGAAGGATATCACCGAGGCGCTTTTCGGCGCGGGAATCGAAGTGCGCACGATGCGGGACGTAACAAGGGGCGGATTGGGAACGATCCTCAATGAAATCGCGGATACTTCCCGCTGCAGGATCGAGCTTTCGGAAGAATCCATACCGGTCAGCGATGAAGTACGCGGATTTGCGGATATTCTGGGACTGGATCCGCTGTATATGGGAAATGAAGGAAAAATGGTCGCTGTCGTACCTGCGGCGCAGGCGGAAAAAGCGCTGGAGCTTATGCGCGGGACGGAACATGGAAAGGACGCGGCGATCATAGGAGAGATAAAAGAAGGGAATGGAACTTTCCTTACAACAAGGCTGGGCGCGAGCCGCGTGCTGGACGTGCTTTACGGTGAAGGCCTGCCGCGCATCTGCTGACGCGCGGGGCTATTCGGTAACTTCCGTGCAGGCCAGTTCCGGATTCCAGTGGGTTTCCTGAAGATATTTCAGCAGCCCGCTGGAATCTTTTTTGTAAAACAAGTCCAGAATCACACGATGCTCGGAATTGGTCGTACGCAGAACTTCTTTATCTTCGCTGTCTGTAGAAAGGGCGTATGTTTTGGAAACAAATTTGTTTTTCAGCTGTGACAGTACGCCGATGAGAACGTCATTTCCACATTCCTGCAGATAAATGCCGTGAAAGATTTCCTGCTGTTTGTAGTACATTTCATAATTGCCGGAATTGATGGCGAGCTCCATACTGTCAATGTAAAAGGCCATATCCTTCAAGTGCTTTTCCGTAAGTTTCGGACAGGCAAGCTGCGCGGCCAGGCCGTCCAGTACGCCGATCACTTCATAAAGCTGGCGGGCCTCGGTCTCTTTCATCTGCTTGATGATAAATCCTTTTCTGGGAACGTTTTCTAAAACGCCTTCGCTGGAAAGCTGGATCAGAGCTTCCCGAACCGGCGTGCGGCTGATACTCAGCTCCCGGCAGATTTCATTCTCGTTGATTTTTTCGCCGGGAACCAGTTCTTCCTTGGAAATTTGTTCCGCGATATACTGATAGACATGATCCTTTAATGATAAAAATTTATACATAGATTCGAACCTCTTTACGAATAGTAAGATTATGATATCATTAAATCAGTGGAAAGGCAATGTTGACAGAATATAAAATATAATATATTATATATTTAATAATATTCAGGAAACCGAAGAGGGAGGTAATCGACAATGTTCAAAAATGTAATCGTAAGAAGACCGTGCAAAGCTATGGTAGACGGAATCACATCTGCCCCGGAACTTGGAAAGCCCGATTATGAACTGGCGCTGAAACAGCATGATGACTATATCGCGGCTCTGAAAAAGTGCGGCGTGGAAGTAACGGTTCTGGAAGCGGACGAACGCTATCCGGATTCCTGCTTTGTGGAAGATCCGGCAGTTATCACAAGAAAATGCGCAATCATTACAAATCCGGGAGCTCCGTCCAGAAACGGAGAAAAGGATGAAATTATCGGCGCCGTAAGAAAATTCTTCCCGGAAGACAAGATCGAATATATCAAGGCTCCGGGAACGTTAGAAGGCGGCGACGTTATGATGGTGGGTGACCATTTCTATGTGGGGCGTTCCGCGAGAACCAATGAAGAGGGCATCAAACAGTTTATCGCGATTCTGGAAAAGCACGGACTCAGCGGCTCCGAAGTTCCTCTTGAAAAAGTGCTTCATCTGAAGACCGGAGTAAACTACATTGAGAACAATAACATGCTGGTATCCGGTGAATTTATTGATAAGCCGGATTTCGCGAAATACAATAAAATTGTAATTCCGGAAGAGGAAGCATATGCTGCCAACTGTATCTGGGTAAACGACAAAGTAATTGTACCGGAAGGATATCCGGCTGTAGAGAAGGCAGTAAAAGACGCGGGATATGAAGTTCTGCTGGTAGATACTTCCGAATACAGAAAGCTGGACGGTGGACTGAGCTGCCTGTCGCTGCGTTTCTAAGAGACAAGCAAGAAGAGCCAAAAACCTGTATCCTTAGAACATGGATACGGGTTTTTCCTTTTTTTGTGTGTTTTGTGTATAATTTATCCAAAGATGAGGAAAATATTGACAGGTAACTGCCTGTCGAATATAATGAAACTGTCAGAGTGAAAGAGCGGCTTTAAAAGCGTCCGGCCCTTGTCGTTTTGCGGCTCTCAACTGACAGGCAATTATACCTTTATTAAATGAATAAAAGAAGGACGTGAATTATTATGGAAAATCCAAAAGAAAAGGGGCTCGGCACGCTGAGGCTGACCATGTTCGGTATCGGGCTGATTCTGGCCAGCGGCGCTTTTGCGATTCCCGGAGATTTCGCGGCTGCGGGGGCGTATCCTCTGGCATCGCTGATTGGATGGGGAATTACCGGCGTCGGAATGCTTTCCTTGTGTCTTTGTTATTTCCGGCTCAGTATTGTAAAACCGCAGCTTACTAGCGGGCTTTACACTTACGCGAGAGAAGGGTTTGGCGAGTTTATCGGGTTTTGTTCTGCCTGGGGGTACTGGATCAGCGCGATTCTGGCGCAGATTTCTTTCCTTACAATGCTGTTTTCCTCACTGGGGCATTTCTTCCCCGGTGCCTTTGGAGCCGGAAACAATTTAACCTCAATCGTTACAGCTTCTGTAATTGTATGGGTGCTGGCCTTCCTCATTTCAAGAGGAATCAATCAGGCTGTGACGATTAATGTTATCGTGGTACTGGCAAAACTGCTGCCTATTTTGGTACTGCTGGTGGCGATTATCTTCGCGAGAGCCTTTGACCCCGATGTGTTTATGGCAAACTTTACCGGAGAGGGTTCCGGTATGACGCTGATAGAACAGGTAAAGGGAACCACCTTTATCACCGTATGGATCTTCATCGGGATTGAAGGAGCGGTTGTAATTTCTCAGCGAGCGAAGACGACAAAGGACGCGGGAAGAGCGACCGTAATCTGCTTTCTGTGCATGCTGGCGCTGTATATGATGATATCCGTGCTGAGCATGGGTGTGCTTCCAACGGAAGAACTGGCGGAGCTTTCGACTCCTTCTATGGCTGGAGTGCTGGAAGCGGTTGTCGGCAGCTGGGGCGCGACCCTGGTGAACGTAGCGGTGATCATATCCATAGCGGGCGCGCTGTTTACCTATACGATTTTATGCGTGGACAGCGCTTACGCGCCGGCGTCAAAGGGGTGTTTTCCGAAGTTTTTCGCTAGAGTAAACGAGCGGGGGACCCCGGTTACCTCACTGCTGCTGTCAACGGTTGTAATTCAGATCTTTCTGATCATTATTTATTTTAATGATTCTACTTATCAGATCTGTTACTCTCTTTCCACCAGTATGATTATGTTCCCGTATTTCCTGTCCGGGCTGTATTGCCTGAAAATTACCTTCAAGGGTGAAACGCTGGAGGGACTCAGCGGCGGCGCGAAGGCAGGAACATGGATCATCGCCGTTATCGGCGCGGTATACGGAGCGTGGATGCTTTACGCCAGCGGCTGGCAGGCGGTATTATCTTCCGCGGTGCTGTTTGGACCGGGAATTTTGCTTTATGCCTATACACAAAGGCAGAAAGCAGAGAAAATTTTTCCAAGAGTGGTTGATACAGTTGCAGTTGTTGTGGTTGTCGTTGCGTTTGTTCTGTCAATCATGTTCATGGCAAACGGTACGATTCAGATGTTTTAGAAATTAAAGTTCATGAACTATGGGGCCGGACAGCCGGAACTGAAAGCATGCTTTTTTCGGTTCCGGTTTCTTTTTGAACAGACACTTGCCGGACGGGTCGGTACCCCATATAATAAATGCAGCAAGGGAAGAGAAAAGAGGTAAAACCATATGTACGCATATCAAATCAAAATTTCGCTGGAAGATGTTGTCCCACAGGTCTGGAGAAGAGCGATTATTCCGGGAGGAATCTCTTTCTCCCGAATGGCGGCAATGTTGAACGATATTATGGGCTGGTCGGGCACCCATCTTTACGCGCTGGTAACATCTTCAGGGTTTCATGTGTCCGGAGCGCCCGAGGGAGCTGAGGAAGAACCGGATGATTTTGTCCTTGAAGAGCAGGGAATGACCGGAGGCGGGCAGGAAATTGATGAGGTCTTTTGTAACAACAAAGACTTTCTTTATATTTATGATCTGGGAGATAGCTGGGAGCACAGGGTGGAAATTGAAAAAAGAGAAGCAGCGAAGGAAGTTTATCCGCGGATTCTTATGGGAGAAGGGAGCTGTCCGCCGGAGGATTGCGGCGGAGCGGCGGTTTTTATGGAACTGATGGAGCGCCCTTCGGATGTGGAGCAGGAACTTGCGGACATGTACAGGGAAGAAATGGAGCCATTTGATCTGGAAAGAACCAATGAATTTCTTAAGGCAGTTTATGGAGGAGAGGCGTTTTCGAAACTGCCGGAAGCGCTCTGCGATGGAGATCTGGATATTCTGTCAGTGGATCCGAAGCTGCTGCCAAATCTATCGGAATCTCTGATGTCTTACCGGGCGGCGGATCTGAAAGCGCTGTGGAAAAAATGGGAGATGAAAGGCTACAGCGGCTTGCGGAAGCAGGAACTTGCGGATAGGCTGGCAGAAGTTCTGACTGATCCGGACACTATGAGCGGGAAGCTTTGCGCGATTCGGGAAGAATCGCTCGCGTTCTTTGAAACCCTTCAGGAGAACCCCGTGTATGCTTTTGAGTTGACCCGGGAGGCGCACGCGCAGGCCGGTCTTTTTATGGAAAAGGGATATGTTTTCCTTACAGAAGAGCTTATTTTCTTTGTTCCAAAAGAAATTAAAGAATGTTACAGACGGATGAATCGAGCGGTGTTTGAAGAAAAGCGGCGGCGGGCCCGCCGGATTCTGGATTACTGTATGGCGGCAGTCAACCTGTACGGCATTGTTGAGATAGACAAATTGATTGAAATTTTTAATGGTCAGAATGAAACCCCGCTGGAGAAGGGGGAGCTGTTCGCGGTGCTGGCTCTGCAGGAGGATGAAGAAGAGCGATGCGTAGTGTGCGGTCTGGCGTATCTTTGCGACAGCGCGATTCAGTGGGATATCTTCGACGCTATTTTGCAGGAGCAGATGGGGAAACCCTATTACGTACCGCGGCAGGAAGCGTTTCTGCGCTACGCGGATCCGGACTATTGTGAAAAGCCGTTGGCATGGAAGGCAGTGGAGCGCTTTTTCAAAAAAGAAATGCGATTAAAGGATTTTGACGCGGAATTTTTGTGCCATGAACTGCAGATGATTGTCCATGTGGGTGGAGATCCCGATACGGTTTTCGAAACTCTTGGAGAGTTTCAGGTGCCGGAACCGACGGAAAGGCAGATGATACAGATGGCGGATCTTCTGATGGACGCGTGGAACTGTACCAGAATGGTGACAAACCGCGGGTTTACCCCCAATGAAATGAAAGGTATGGAAAGTTCGGGAACAGAAGGCGGAGAGATCCCGGACAACATCATTCCTTTTCCGGGACAGCAGAAGGAATAATTCTTTCTGATTTTACAGATTTCGATCAATTGCTCTTTTCCTATTGACGAGAAAAATCCCTTGTGATATAATATCGAAGATTTAGGCTGAAAACGGAAATGGAAAGGAGCAGGGATGAAAACCTTACTGAAAAACGGGCACATTTTCACGGAAAAGGGATTTGAAAAAAGAGACGTTTTTGTAGTTGACGATCGTCTATCCTTTTCTGATTTTTCTACATATGATGAAAGCATCGACTGTGATTCTTTCCTTTTAATTCCAGGTTTTACCGATGTACATGTACACTTCCGGGAACCTGGTTTTTTTTATAAGGAAACGATCAAAACCGGAACTCAGGCGGCGGCCAGGGGCGGCTATACGGCGGTCTGCACCATGCCGAATCTGGACCCGGCGCCATCCAGTCTGGAGGCTCTGGAAAAACAGCTGGAGATTATCCGGCGGGACGCGGTTGTAAAAGTCTATCCCTACGGGACGATTACGAAAGAGCAGAACGGCAGGAGCGAACTTTCAGACATGGAAGCCATGAAGGACTTTGTCATCGCCTATTCGGATGACGGAAAGGGTGTGCAGACGGCGGAGCGGATGGAAGAAGCCATGAGGAAGGCAAAAGCTCTGGGCAAAATCATTGTCGCTCACTGCGAGGATGAAAGCCTGCTGGAAGGAGGGTACATCCACAAAGGCGCTTACGCCGCGGCTCACGGACATAAAGGAATCTGTTCGGAAAGCGAATGGAAGCAGGTGGAGCGGGACCTGGATCTCTGTAAAAAGACCGGCGCGCGCTATCATGTATGTCACATTTCCACAAAGGAAACGGTAGCGCTGGTTCGACAGGCCAAGGAGGACGGTCTGCCGGTTACCTGTGAGACCGCGCCCCATTATCTGATTCTGTGCGAGGATGATCTGCGGGAGGACGGACGTTTCAAAATGAATCCGCCGCTGCGGTCTTCCGCGGATAAAGCGGCGCTGATTGAGGGAATTCAGGATGGAACCATCGACATGATCGCTACGGATCACGCTCCCCACAGCGAGGAAGAAAAGAGCCGGGGACTGGCGGACAGCGCCTTCGGCATTGTGGGCCTGGAAACCGCGTTTCCGGTACTGTACACCTTCCTCGTAAAAAAAGGCATTCTTTCACTGGAAACGTTAATTGAGCGGATGGCCATCGCTCCCCGCCGGGTATTTGGCATAGAAGGCGGATATCTGAAAGAGGGACAGATCGCGGATCTGGCAGTATTGGATCTGAAAGCCTCCGGAAATGTTCAGCCGGATCGGTTCCTTTCAAAGGGGCGCAGCACACCTTTCGCGGGACTGGAGGTTCAGGGAGAAAACGTGATGACCTTTGTAAATGGAAAACAGGTATACAGCAGGAGATAAGCAATGAAAAGGAACAAGTATACAATAATCGAAAACCGGCCGCTGACCCGGGAAGTTTATGAAATGAAACTCGGCGGAGATACATCGGAAATTTCCGCGCCCGGACAGTTTGTGAATATCAAACTGGACGGCTTTTATCTGAGAAGGCCCATTTCCATCTGCGACTGGAAGGACGGGGAACTTACGATTCTTTATAAAGTTGTCGGACAGGGAACAAAAGCCATGGCGGAGATGAAAGAAGGCGGCGTGCTGGATCTTCTTTGCCCCCTTGGAAACGGTTATGATCTGGATAAGATCGCCCAGGCTTCGGATACGCCGCTGCTTGCGGGAGGCGGCGTGGGAATCCCGCCTATGTACGGCCTGGCGAAATCGTTGCTGGCCAGAGGGCTGCGGCCGCAGGTTGTTCTGGGATTTAACACGAAGGACGAGATCTTTTATGAAGAGGAATTTCGGGCTCTGGGACTTGCGGTAACCGTAATGACGGCAGACGGAAGCTATGGGAAACAGGGCTTTGTGACGGACGGCTTTGACGCTGCGGATTATGCCTGCGCCTGTGGACCGGAGCCTATGCTGAAGGCGGTATGGGAGAAGGCCGAGGACGGACAGTTCAGCTTTGAGGCCAGAATGGCCTGCGGCTTTGGCGGCTGTATGGGCTGCAGCTGCAAGACAAAATACGGAAGCAAACGGATCTGCAAAGATGGTCCGGTTCTGGAAAGAGGGGAAATCCTGTGGTAGATTTAAGTGTATCTTTAAGTGGACTGACTCTTTCCAACCCGGTGATTCCGGCAAGCGGAACCTTCGGGTACGGAAAGGAGTACGCGGAACTTTATGATATTAATATTCTGGGATCCCTTTCTTTTAAGGGGACTACGCGGGAAGAGCGGTTCGGAAATCCCCAGCCGAGAATCGCCGAATGCGCGGAAGGGATGATCAATTCGGTAGGACTGCAGAATCCGGGGCTTGCGGCGGTGATTGAGAAAGAACTTCCGGAACTTTCAAAGATATATAAAAAGCCGGTAATCGCCAATATCAGCGGATTTTCTATTGAAGAATACGTACAGTGCGCAAAGGCGATGAACGATGTATCTCAGGTGGGAATCCTGGAGGTCAATGTAAGCTGTCCCAACGTTCACGATGGCGGAATGGCGTTCGGCGTACTGCCGGAAAGCGCGGCGGCAGTGACAAAGGCCGTTAAGGAAGTTGCCGCAAAGCCGGTGTACATCAAGCTGAGTCCCAACGTGACGGATATTGTTTCCATCGCCAAAGCCTGTGAAGAGGCGGGAGCGGACGGACTGAGCCTGATTAACACTCTGCTGGGAATGCGGATCGATATCAAAAGAAGGCAGCCGGTGATTGCCAATAAAATGGGCGGCTTTTCGGGCCCGGCCATTTTCCCGGTAGCGGTGCGCATGGTATATCAGGTTTCCAAAGCGGTGGATATACCGGTTATCGGAATGGGCGGCGTCTCCAGCGCGAGAGACGTGATTGAAATGATGATGGCGGGAGCCTCAGCAGTGCAGGTAGGAGCGGCCAATCTGGTGAACCCTTACGCCTGCAAAGAAATCATCGAAGAACTTCCGGCGGTTATGGAAGAACTGGGAATTGAGAATCTGAGAGATATTATCGGAATCATAGATTAAGAAAAGGAGGCAGCAGATGGGAAAAGATGTAATGGTGGCTCTTGACTTCAAGAGCGGTGAGGAAGCGCTGAGCTTTCTCGATCAGTTTACAGGAAAGCAGCTTTATGTAAAGGTGGGAATGGAGCTTTACTATGCGGAAGGTCCGTCGATTATCCGGGAAATCAAGAAGCGGGGACACAAACTGTTCCTGGATTTAAAGCTTCACGACATTCCCAATACTGTGGAAAAGGCCATGGCGGTACTGTCCCGGCTGGATGTGGATATGGTGAATCTGCACGCGGCGGGTACCATTGAAATGATGAAGGCGGCTCTGCGGGGACTGACCAGAGAGGATGGCACAAGACCGCTTCTTATTGCGGTAACGCAGCTTACTTCCACCAGTCAGGAACGGATGCAGAAAGAGCTGCTGATCCCCGAAGAACTGGATCAGGTAGTCATTCAGTACGCGAAAAACGCGGCGGAGGCCGGCCTTGACGGAGTTGTATGTTCTCCTCTGGAATCAGGCAAGATCCATGAAGCCTGCGGCAGCGGATTTCTGACCGTAACGCCGGGGGTGCGCTTTGACGACGCCAGCAAGGGGGATCAGGTGAGAGTAACCACTCCGGCCAAAGCAAAGGAGCTGGGATCCGATTATATTGTAGTAGGGCGGCCCATTACCCAGGCGGAGGATCCGGTGGCTGCCTATGAACGTTGTGTAAGTGAATTTGTGAACGCATAGGAGGTAGGAAAATGGCAGACAGAAAACAAGAAATCGCGAAAGGTCTTTTATCCATCGGGGCGGTCTTCCTGCGCCCGGACGAGCCCTTTACCTGGGCCAGCGGAATCAAAAGCCCGATTTACTGTGACAATCGCCTGACGCTGACGGCGCCGGAAGTACGGATTAAAGTGGAGGAAGGCCTGGCGGAAACCATCCGGGAGCATTATCCGGAATGTGAAGTGCTGATGGGAACCAGCACGGCGGGAATCGCTCACGCGGCGATTACCGGTCACATCATGGGGCTGCCTATGGGCTATGTGCGGGGTTCCGCCAAAGATCACGGGCGTACCAACCAGATTGAAGGAAAGCTGGAAAAAGGACAGAAAGTGGTTGTCATTGAAGATCTGATTTCTACGGCGGGATCGGTTCTGGATACCGTAAAAGCTCTGCGGGAAGCGGGAGCGGAGGTTCTGGGAATCGCCAGCATCTTTACTTACGGGATGGCAAAGGGAAAAGAGCGTATGGCCGCGGCGGACATTCAGAATATCAGCCTCTGCGATCTGGACACGTTAGTGGAAGTGGCGGCAGAGGAAGGCTATATTAAAAAAGAGGATGTGGAACGCTTAATCGCGTTCCGGGATAACCCTTCGGATGAGGGATGGATGAAAGGAGACAAATAAATGGCAGAAGCAATTCGTAATCTAATCAGTATTTTGGACATGTCTGTGGAGGAAATCGATCATCTCATCGAGGTGGCGGATGATATTGTGGCAAATCACGATGACTACACGGAAATCTGCAGAGGGAAAAAGCTGGCCACGCTGTTCTTTGAACCGAGTACCAGAACAAGACTCAGCTTTGAAGCGGCTATGCTGGAACTTGGCGGCAGTGTGCTGGGCTTTTCCGAAGCGTCCTCCAGCTCCGCGGCTAAGGGCGAAAGTGTAAGCGACACCGTGCGGACCGTAGGCTGCTACGCGGATATTATCGCTATGCGCCACCCGAAGGAAGGTGCGCCGCTGGTCGCTTCCAGAAGAACGACAGTTCCTATTATCAACGCGGGAGACGGCGGACATTTCCATCCGACCCAGACCCTGACCGACCTTCTGACCATTAAGAGAAAGAAAGGGGAACTGGGCAACATTACACTGGGACTGTGCGGAGACCTGCAGTTCGGAAGAACGGTTCACTCCCTGATCGAAGCCATGCTCCGCTATCCGAATGTGAAGTTTGTGCTCATTTCGCCGGAAGAACTGCGTGTTCCGGAATACATCCGGGAAAAGCTCCGGGAAGCGGGAGCGCAGTGGTGTGAGGTAGAAAGCATGGAAGAAGTCATGCCGGAGCTGGACGTGCTGTACATGACCAGAGTGCAGAGAGAACGGTTCTTCAATGAAGAGGATTATGTAAGGCTGAAAGACACTTATATTCTGGATATGGAGAAGCTGGAAAACGCCAAGCCGGATCTGACTATCATGCATCCGCTGCCGAGGGTAAACGAAATTTCCGTAAAGGTGGACGATGATCCGCGGGCCTGCTATTTTGAACAGGCTCTGTGCGGCAAACATATCCGGATGGCGCTGATTTTGGATTTACTGGGAATCAAATAGGAGGTACGAGGAATGAATATTGACGGCGTAAATACAGGAATTGTTCTGGACCATATCAAAGCGGGAAAGAGCATGGAGATTTATAACTACCTGCGGCTGGATAAGCTGGACTGCAGCGTGGCGGTTGTCCAGAATGTACGCAGCAGCAAATACGGAAAAAAGGACATCATCAAGATTGACGATGAGATTGAACTGGATTTTGAAATGCTGGGCTACATAGACAGCAATATCACCATTAACCGGGTTAAAGACGGAAAGCTGCAGAAAAAGGAGCATCTGGAACTGCCGGAGACTCTGACCGATGTGATTAAATGTAAAAACCCCAGATGCATCACTTCCACGGAGCAGGAAATTACGCATATTTTTAAGCTGGCGGATCGGGAAAAGAAGATTTACCGCTGCGCTTACTGCGATGTGGAGCATAAGGAATATAAATAGTTTCTCAAAAGACAAAGGCATGGGAGCGGAATTTGGAGGTTCCCATGTCTTTTCGCATTAGGAAAAAAGACGGAGCTTCCAAAGTGGACTGCAATTGTGTGGCCATTCTCTGAAAAGAGATTGTGCGGACACATTTTTTCTTTTTTTCTGCGGAGTGATTTTTAAATTCGGCGGATTTTTCTATGGAGAATTTGTAAAAAAATGAGATTTTTGTCTTGATTCACGGAATTTAGAAGACTATAATAAGCACGGGATAAGAAAAACAGAATGACAATTCCGAACGCAGAGGCCTGTGGAGAACCTATCTATGGCCGAGCGTCGATGGGTAGCGCGGGAAACGGCGTTGCCTCCCGTGTTTTGGAAAGGAATGAAGCAAAAAAATCAGAGGTTCTTTCTCAGAATAACGGGAAAAGGATCTCTTTTCTGTTTTAAGGAGGAATTATGAGCAAACCATTTATCAACTGGGAAGAACTGGCCAAGCTTGCCATGCCCGCGCCGCCTAAACGGGCGGAAGACTCTGGTGACAGAGGTCCGAAAAGGGGATATGGCGGTTGGGACAATCAGGCGGAATTTTATAACCGGATGGCTAAGATGGAAGCGGAGTTTACGCTGAACCAGATTAATTGTTTTGATACATCAAAAGAGGATACGGTTCTGGATGTGGGCTGCGGACCGGGAAGAATCACCGTGCCGATGGCAAAGCGTGCAAAATCCGTTATGTCTTTGGACGCGTCTCCGAAGATGTTGGAATTCTGCGCGGCAAACGCCAGAGAAGCGGGGCTGGATAATGTAACGACGAAATTGTTCGACTGGGAAACAGAAGATATTTCCACCTTGGGAAAATTTGATATTGTCATTGCTTCCAGAACGGTCGCTCTGCAGGATCTGGCGCGGCTTTCCAGTTTGGCGGAAAAATATGTAGCGATTGTAATCTGGGCCCATGGATACCCAAGTATCCCCGGGATTGTCGGGAAGCTGTTTAAAGGAACCGAAGAAAGACCTATGCCGGGGCCGCCTCAGCATCGTGATCGGCGTCTGGGAAACAATTTGTGGTACAACCGGGTGTACGATCTGGGCTTTGACCCGAATCTGAATATTGTGGAGGACGGATTTACCAGAACCTTTGAAAACAGGCAACAGGCTTATGAAGAACTGCGCAAACTCTGGCCGGAGCTTGCGGAAGAAAAGCTTCCGATTTTCAAAAAGAATACCGATGAATTCCTGACAGAAAACCAGGACGGCAGCGTTACCTTCCTGGCAAAAACAAAGAGTATCGTTCTTTGGTGGAAGCCGGAGGTACAGGAATAGGAAAAGAAAACCGGCTGAATGGAAAGAGTCCTTGAGTCGGTTTTTTTGGAAGGAAAAAGTGATGAATAGAAGGTCGAACTAGGGAGAAAGTTTGAAGAAAAAGATGTTTTTTCTTCAAAAATGTTCGTATGGAAACGAAAACGGAAGAAAAAATGTGATAAAATACTCTTTGTAGTATGGAAGTTTTAGAGAAATATGGAATAAATAATTAGGAAAATTCCGAACGCGAAAGCCTGGAGAGTGAAAAGCTTATGGATCCGCGTCGATGGGTAGTTCTGGAAACGGAGCTGCCTCCCGCATCATTTGGAAAGGAATGTTTTAAAGTAGATAGTAAGGCTCTTTCACGGATGTGGGAGAGTCCTTTTTGTTGTACTGATTTAGGAATTGGGTGATGAAAAGATGAATTTGAAGAAAAGTACAGGGTCAGGCAGGGCAGAGAAATTCGTCTTGCGGGCAGCAGTTATGCTGCTAGCGTTTTTTATGCTGTTTTCCCTGTCAGGATGCCGGGAAAGTAAAGTGATTCAGGAGATTCTATATGACCAGGCATCGGAGGATATCGATTATGATAATCTGACAAAGGTTGCTAATAATGATGAAAATAACAAGGAAAAGGATCCGAATCTGTCAAAGAAAAAGATCGATAAAAGTAAACGGGATGCGGATCAGAAAAAGGTGGCAGCCAAAAAAGGAACCGGCAAAAATGAGGGAAAAGCAGCGAAAGAAGTTGGCGACGAGAAAGCGAAAGACGGCAAGTCAAACAAGAAAAAGAAAAAAGACGGAAAGGGAAAAGGGGAAGGGGAAGCAGCCGAAGGCCAGAATGGAGGTGGCGCTTCCAAAGATCCCAATAAAAGGCCAATTAACGATGAATCTGGAAACCAAGTGAAAAAGCCGGAAAAAGTCGATTCCGTTGTAGTAGCAGGTAGCGGTGCTGGTTTGGTCCAGATGTTGGGAGGAAGTGATATTCTGGCAGGAACTTCGGAAAGCTTCGCTAACAACAGTCTGGCGCAGAGTGTATTCTCCGGTCAAGGCATCGGTAATGCGAAACAGCTTTGGAGCGGGGATGGGACGACTCCCATGAGTGACAGTAGCTTCGAGGAAGTGTTGCGTATGAAACCGGATGTGTGCATTGGCATGGGGGGCGAAAGCAATTTCAGTGATGAGCAACTAAAAAAACTGCAGAAGGCAGGAATTTACTATATGGCGATTCCGCGTATGAATACGGCGGATAATATTGAAAACGCGGTTACAATGATGGGAGACCTGATCGGCGACCGTAGTAAGCGCGGAGGCCTTAACGCCAAAGAAAAAGCCGCCGAGTATATTGACTATTGCCAGAATTTGGTGGATGAGGTAACAGGAAAGACGGGGTTATTTACTTGGAATAATATTGATTTTAACAACGATCTTTCTGTAAGTGGCCTCAAGAGGGTCAGCAATGCTTCAACGGAGGGTAGTTATACCTTGTATGTATCTGACTGGGATAGCTCTGCAACCTTTCAAATGAGCGAAGGCGGCAGTGTGATCTATAAAGAGAAGGGAGTAGCGGTAGCGCCGAAGGGCTATTCCAACAGTCCGCTCAGCTATTATCTCAGCGTGGCGGGCGTCTGCAACAACGGAGCGCGCTTTTCAAGAGGATCAGAAGACGAATATGCAGCCATCCCACTGGTTATTAACGGGCAGAATCCGGAGATTAATGGAAGCTCACTGAGTATCTATAATGTACGGACGGAGAGTTTCCTTCGGGCAAAAGCAGGAGACATCGATGTGAGCCTGGGAGAACAGGCTAGCGGACAGAATGAATTCCCGGCGATTATCGTAGAAAGTGAATCTGTAAAATCCAGTATTGAATCTTCAGAAATGTGGAAAAAACGGGATCGTATTAAGGTTGGAAATGAGACCGATATTGGATTTGAAAGCAACGGCACTTTGATTCGCTCCTTTTCGAAAGGAGACTATGACATCTACGTGAACCCGGAAGGTGTCTGCAGCTGGTCGAAAGGATCCATTGAAAGCGTGTTGGAAAGCGTATGGGCGGCCTGGAAGTTCAGCGGAGAGTACTCAGAAAGCGAAGTGCGGGATAAAATCAGCGATTTTTATTCCCGCTTTTATGGGCATACCCTGTCAGAAAGCGAACTGAATGATATTCTGAACGGAAAATAAACAGAAAGCGAAAAACAGATTATGACAGAACCGAAGAAACAACAGAACCCTTCTGAATCGAAAATCCAGATGAAGATAACAGAAGCGGATCGGAATATATTCCGGGACGAGCAGAAACGGCGCTTTCAGATGGAAAAACGAAAGCGGACACAGGTGATCCTGCTGATCTGCCTGCTGGTCGCCTTTGTTCTGGCTGTGATGCTGCCTAACGGCGTACTTGCCAATAATATTAATCTCTCGCCGGCCTGGTATGTGAATCAGACAAAGGCGAATATTGAGGAACTGGGAAACTGGCTTGGCGGTGATACTCATTCCTGGATGAAATATATCGTTTATCGCTATCTGATAGTGGCGCTGGTAGGAGCGGCGCTGGCGGTCAGTGGAACCGTCTATCAGGGTTCTTTCCGAAATGCGCTGGCCTCGCCAACTACATTGGGTGTCCAGACCGGCGGCGTGCTGGGCGGATCGATTTATATCCTCTTTTTTATGAAAGAAGGACCGGCTATTACCACTTATCTGGAGGTGCATGAGCAACTCCAGCAAATGAACCTACTGGAACGCTACGCTCAGAGCTTTTTTATTCTTGCAGGCTGTTTGGGCACGGTGGCGCTGATTGTCAGTCTGTCAAAACTAGCAGGGCGCGGTAAGCTGTCCTCTCTGGCGCTAATTCTGTGTGGATCGGTATTCAGCTCCGTAATTGGCGGTGTACTGGAACTGGTTCAGTATTATATGTTGCTGCGTCATACCGATGATACGAAGACAACGGCGCTCCGTTATATGATGATGGGTACCTTTGATAATACTTTTACCCTGGAGCATCTGGCAATGGTGGGTATCCCTATTCTGGCGGGGATCACGGCGATGATGGTTCTGCGGGGAAAGCTGAACCTGCTGGTTTTCGGCGAGGATGAGGCAAGGAGCATGGGGATGCGGGTAGAGTTTACAAGAAATCTGATGGTAGGAATTGTGACGGCTTTGACGGCGATTGTCATTTCTTTCTGCGGAATGATCGGATTTGTCGGATTTATTGTACCCCATATGACAAGGAGAATTACCGGGTCCGATTTCCGATATCTGATGCCGGCTTCCGCCCTGATGGGGGCGCTGTGTATGACGATCGTTTACCATGTTGCTGGTATTGTCGGATATACATCCAATATAAATGTTATGACTAGCGTAGTGGGAGGAGCGATTTTCTTAGCAATGTTAATTCGGTTTAGGAGTGGACGCAATGCAGATTGGGCTTAAAGACGCGGAAAAAATCAGAATCGGAGATCAGAAAGATTATCGAAGGAAAATGAAACTGCTGATTTTGATAACAGTAGCTGTATTGCTTGTGTCTCTGTGTGTCCGCCATATTGGAGTTGGTTTTGTATCCCCGGTTGAAACTTTTGTCAACCTGAAGACATGGATTCACCTCAATCTGGGAAAGGCATTCAACTGGCCTATTTATTTGGAGCGTTTTTCCTTGCTACGGGATATGGACACCTATCCGGAAAGCGTGGGGCGCCTCAAGATTACAGTAATTACCTTTTTGTGCGGCATGCTGCTGGCGCTTTCGGGGATGCTTTTTCAGAGTGTGTTCCGTAATCCAATTGCGGCGCCGACGATGCTGGGAGTCTCCACCGGTGTGCAGCTGGGAATTCTGATCTTGATTAACAATTATGGCGCTATGGCGCTGAGCATGCCGCTGGAAAAATATGAATACTGCTATATCGGAGCTGTCTGTATGCTGGCGCTGGTTATGTTCGCAGGTAAACTCTCCAGCGGGAAAAAGAAGTTTTCCGTCTTTGACCTGCTGCTTGTCAGCGCAGTGCTTTCACAGATTGTGGGAGCTGCCATTAGCTATTATACGGTCAGCATGGAAAATGAAGAATTGCTATTATACCAGCAAATTTCCAAAGCCATGAGTGTGAATATCGAACCGGTTTCCTTCTTGGCATTACTCCTGGCCCTTGTGATCAGTCTGGTCCCGGTCTATCTGATGCGCTTCAGTTTTAACGCGATCAGTTTTGACAACGAGGAATCTTCCTGCATGGGGATCTCAGTTGGAAGGCTCAAGATTATAGCATTGCTTTTAGGAACACTGATGATTACCGCGGCTATGGTGCATTGTGGTTCTGTGGGGATGGTGTCTTTAATTGTACCTTTTATCAGCAGAGGCATTTTCGGGGCAGAGTTTCGCAGGACCTTTTGGGGCAATTTACTGATTGGAGGTACGTTGTTGGTGCTTTGCCGGGATGTGGCGTCTATGGTGAAATTCGGAGGCGACGGGCTTCCGGTGGGGACAGTGGTGGAATTTGTGACCCTGCCTATTTTTGTTCTGATTCTATTTTCGCAGAGGAGGACCTGGGAATGAAGCTGGAATTGAGAAATCTTGCCTGCGGGTACAGCGAGGAAAAGGAGATACTGGAGCAGATTAATTTTGAAGTCAATACAGGCGAGATTTGCTGTCTGCTGGGACCCAACGGAGTCGGTAAAACGACGCTCTTTAAAACGATTTTAAAGCTTTTAAAGCCTTTGGGCGGCGAAGTGCGGATTGACGGCGAGGATATTGCTCGCTGGTCACCTGCCCGGCTGGCGAAGCACCTGGCTTATGTGTCCCAGTTTCATGTACCGCCGTTTCCTTATTATGTGAAGGATGTGGTATTACTGGGACGGATGAACAGCGTTGGCTATTTCGGCCAACCGAAAAAACAGGATTATCAGATTGCCGAGCAGGCCATGGAAGATATGGGTGTTCGCCATCTCAGGGACGAAGTCTATACTGACATTTCCGGAGGAGAGCGCCAGCTTGTAATGATTGCGAGGGCCCTGGCTCAGGAACCGGACATGTTAGTGCTGGACGAACCGACAGCGAGCCTCGATTATGGCAATATGATTCGTGTCATGCGGCAAATTGTGAAGTTAAAGGAAAAGGGGTACGGCGTCATTATGACAACACATAGTCCGGATCAGGCGTTTATGTGCCGCTCAAAGGTGGCGCTCCTCCAGAGAAGCGCGCCGGTTAAATTCGGTGACGCAATGGAGATTATTACTAGAAAAAATTTGAAGGAAGCATATAAAGTTGATGTAAAAATTATTCAGTTTGTAGATGAAAACGGGCAAAGAGTGCGCATGTGCGCACCGACATTTTAATGCGGGAGGAAGAAAAGGAAAAAATGAATGTACAAACAAGATTAAGCGAGCAGGAGTTAGTGAGAGACGCCAGGCAGATTGCCGGTGTAGTGGCAAATATTGAGACTGTCATCATCGGTAAGCGAAGCGTTGTGGAGCTGGTCGTTCTGTCTCTGATTGCGGGAGGACATGTACTGATTGAGGACGTTCCCGGCGTGGGCAAGACCAGTCTGGTATCCGCCCTTTCCAAATCGATCGCCTGCCATTTTAAGAGAATTCAGTTTACACCGGATATCATGCCGTCAGATGTAACCGGATTTTCTATTTTCAATCAGAAGACACGAGAATTTGAATTTCGTCCGGGCGCGGTGATCAGTAATATCGTGTTGGCGGACGAGATCAACCGTGCTTCTGCCAAGACTCAGTCCAGTCTTCTGGAAGTCATGGAAGAACGGCAGATCACGGTAGATTCCAAAACATATAAACTACAGGAACCTTTTATGGTTCTGGCTACCCAGAATCCACTGGAATCCTATGGGACCTACCCTCTTCCGGAAGCGCAGATCGACCGTTTCCTTATTAAAGTATCCATCGGATATCCTTCTTTCGATGAGGAAGTGAAAGTCGTGGCAATGGGGAAAAAAGCAAAGCAGGCAATTAAAGCTGTCATCTCGGGGCAGGATGTGGTCCGGCTGAAGCAGGATGCAGAACGGGTTTATGTGGACCCTATGGTGGTGCGTTATATTGTGGAAATTGTAACATCTACAAGAACCCATCCGGATATTCAGCTGGGGAGCAGTCCCCGTGGATGCATTGCCCTTTACAACCTGTGCAGGGCGTATGCCATGTACAAAGGAAGAAATTATGTGATTCCAGACGATGTAAAATACCTGGCTCCTTATGTCATCTGCCACAGAGTGGCCCTTTCCCATGAGGCAAAGATCGCGGGAAAAACATCCCAGATGATTTTGGACGATATTTTAAACAGTGTAGTCGTTCCAGTAGGAGAGTCTACCGGTGCGGGAGTCCAACTGAAGCAGGCAATCAAATGAAGAAAAAGAAGATAGGAATAAAACGCTTCCGCCTGAATCTGAAAAAGGAACAGAAAAAGCGAATTCTTCTGGTGCTGTTTTGTGTCATGGCTCTGGTCGTTCTGGTTATACCGGCTGTTTTTCTCAATTCGATTTTCGGTTACCTGCCGGTAATTGTCGCCCTTTTGATGGTGGCTGCTTCCTATGGCTATCTGCAGGTTTTGAAGCGGTCACTGAGCTATGACGAACTATCGGATTTATCCAACTGCCAGAGAGGGACCAGCGTCGATTTTACCGTAAAGCTGAAGAACAAGTCGCCATTGATTTTTACAAGGCTGAAGCCCAGCTTTTACATTTCCGATTTGTTTGGAGCAGACGATACCGTTACGGAAGAGGTGATAACCTTAGCTCCCTTTGAAGAACGGAATTTCTCTTTTTCCGTGCGTTTTGATCATATCGGAAGCTACAGCGCGGGTCTGAAAAAAATACAGATTTTCGATTTGCTGGGACTTTTCTCCCATACCATTGAAAACAAAAATGACTATCAGGTGAATGTCAAGCCAAAGATTTTCGATGTGGCAAGTCTGAAAATTTCTAATTCCGCGCTTACGGAAAGCGAGAAGATGATTGTGCCGACTGTCATTGATGGGAGCGATTATGCGGGAGTCAGAGAATATGTATGGGGCGACCCGATCAAAACGATCCATTGGAAGCTGTCCGCCAGAACAGAGACCTATATGACAAAACAATTTGAAAGCTATGGCACCGTAGGGCTTTCCATTATACTGGACTTTTATTCGCCGTCCTATGACAGGGAAACCCTCATGTCCATTTTTGATAGTATTGTGGAAATCGGGCTTTCGGTAGCGGACTATGCGAAAGAAACCGGGCTTGAATATGAACTTGTTTATAATAGCCGCCATGGGGAAAAGAAGAAATTCAGCGCCGGTTATATTACAGATCTGATGGAGCTGATCGGTGATATGCCAAAGATCAGTGTCGCTGAAAAAGGCGAGCGAAAAGCTTTGGATCTGCTGCGGGAAGAAGGAAACGCCAGATACTCCCATGGGAATATCGCATTCTGCAGCGCCAATATTACCGAGGAAATGACCAATGTGCTGCTAGAACTGAAAAACAGGAAGAAAAATCCGATTTTGTTTGCCATTGTACCGGATTCTATGCGTGATGAGGAGAGGGATAAATTCCTGCGGCCTCTGAGAATTCTGGACAATGCCAAAATTGTCTTTTATATTCTATCCTCGGCAAAGGAACTGGGCGGAGGTGAAAAAATATGAGTTTTACCCGCTACTTGCGATATTCGGTATGGGAATATATTTTTTGCGCGGTGATGTGCTGCTGTGTGAACCGGACGATTTTCAGCGGATTTTATATATCGGATAATCTGCAGGATAATTATGTGCTGCTGATCGGGATGTCCTGTGCGCTGTGTGCCCTGCTCTTTGCGGGGAGCTACAATCGCAGGAGCGTGCTTATCGCGGCAGGCGCGTTTGTGGTGATGGCCGTTGCTTTTCTGATCATTGCCAGGCAGAGCAGCGGAGGGGCAAATATTTTCCACGATCAGGAAGGCAATCCATACCTGTACTTTATTATTTCTGTGATTGCGACTGTCATTGTGTTCCTGCTTACCAGAACCAGGACAGGGACTGCGGCCCTTTTTATAGCAGGGGCGTTCACACTGGCGATGATCCAGTTTTTATACAGGAGCAATCATCTGATTGCACTGTTTCTGTTTATTCTGGCTTGCGGCGCCATGCTGCTGTACAAGAATTACTATAAAAGTGTTTTGGAATCGCAGACCGTGAGAACCGCTTTTGGCAGGATGTTTATATTCTCCATTGCCTTGTGTCTGGTGCTGACCCTGCTGGGAACCGGAATTTTTTACGGAATTGCTAAAGCCTTCGATCCACAGGCCAGGGAATTGAAGCTGATTACCAAATATATGGCTTTGGAAACTTTGCAGAAAGTGGGAATCGCGGACTTAAGCGCCTTGCCGGATTATGATAAGACGACGAAAAACACCAGCGATCAGGAGCGCAAGGCGAAAGAAGAGAAGGAAAAGAAAGAGGAACAAGCTGAGGGAAACAACCAGAAACGGGAAGTGCAGAATAAGGATCAGAAAGATCCCAACCGCTTGGACAGCCGTGAAGATCCGGCTTTCAATGTGGTGAACTATTTAAAGAAAACCCATTTATGGGTGCTGTTCCCGATTTTGCTGCTCCTTCTTATCGCGGGAGCGATTTTCGCCAAAATCTGGTCCAGAAAGCGCTGGATGCAGAAGCTGGAACCGGAAAATAACCGGATTAAAGTGGTGGAAATGTATCAGTATTATATGAAACGGCTGCGGCGCATGAAGATCCGCAAAGCGCCGGAGGATACGCTGTTCCAGTTTGTGGAGAAAGCCGGAAGCCCGCTTCAGCATTTTACCGCCGGAGATACGGATTTCCGAAAACTGACGGCTCTTTACGTCCGCGCCAGTTATGGTAAGGAGGACATCAGTGATTCGGAGTTTCAGAGTTATTTGAACTTTTATCAGGTATTTTATAAGAACTGCCGGCAGTACCTGGGAAGGTTTAAATATATACTAAAGTTTTTCTATTTATAACGGAAAGGAGAAAAAAATGAATCTCGTACATACATCGAGAAAAAAAGTGTTGGCGCTGGTTGTAGCGGTTGCCATGCTGGCAACGCTGATTACGCCGCTTTCCGCGAGCGCGTATACCATCGATGACAGCTTAGTGCCGACGGAACCAATGGAGGTAGATAATAATATTATCAAAATAGGCGCTCATGCGGCAGCAACGACAGCCGTGCATTATCTGGGCGGAAATCTGGTGACCGAAAGAGGATCGGATTTTGATAAAGAAGGTGGCGCATATGGAGAGGGTGAAAACTCAGCAGGCTTATCAGCTGCCCAAAAACTGGAAAACGCAAAATCCGGACTGAATTTGACGATCTTCGGGTCCAAATTGACATCCAATCCGGATCCCTATCTGTGGAACTATTTTTATAATCTTTATGCTGATGCAAATAATAAAGAAAAATCGAACGATGCTGTATATCTGATTCCGCAGCAAATGGGACCAACTTCTGCAGATACAACGATTATTGAGGAGCTGGGGACATCCTATACCCTGGATCGGAGACCGGAAATCCTCTATGGCATTGGAAACGATACTCAAAATTATAACAGCCTGATTGAAGATATTCGGGCGAAGGATGCAAAAGAAGGCGATGCGAACTATAATCCGATTCAGGTGCAGGCAAAATCCGGATCTATTGTAAATCAGACGGAAACGATGTATGATTTGGCGAAAGCCATGAACCAAGTGGAAGGAAAGCATGGAAGATACGGCGATCCGATGGAAATCGCGAAAAAGTATGAACGCCTGCAGAAGGGGCTCCAGCTTTATGTAATGAGCAAGATTGCATCCGGTGAGATTCAGAAAAAGAAGGTTGCGGTAATCGACGCTGCTGGTTCTGGTACAGAAGGGCTGAATAACCGATATGCAGCTTTTACAAGTGACGTTTCCCAGGGAACCGCAGATTCACAGAGAGCTGCGGAATATGCAGAAAATGTGTCTGACAATCTGGTAAATGTGCTGAACGTTAAAGATGAAGGCAGTGAAGGCGCCCCTGTTTATTATCTGACTGCGGAACAGTTAAAACAGGCGGATGTGATTATCACAATTGGTCAGCGTAATACACCGACTACAGAAGAGGGAATGACGGAGAAGCTGAGGGCAGATGGCTGGACGGATGAGGATCTGAAAGATGTTTCCTTTTTCACGACTGCACCTGATGGAATCTTTGGAATTGTCATGAACTCAGTAGAAAATGTTATGGGAATACCGGTAATACTGGGTTCGCTGTATCCGGAAACAGTCAATATGTATCATGGAGCTATGTATATCTATGAGAACTTCTGGCACACAGATAGCGCAAACCTTAACGCGTTGATTAACGCTAACTTCAACGAAACAGGCGTGGATGTTCCACAGGGAGTAACGGCAGCTGGTTATGACAGTAATAAAATTGAACAGATGGTGGACGAAGGCTTCGCATACTACAGCGCTCATGCTTCTTCCATCAAGCAGACCAATCCAAAACTGGTTCCGACTGAAAACCTTGGAATCAAGGAAGCGGAAACTCCGACAACTCCAACTAAAACTTCCATCCGCAATGCGACTATCACAGGAGTCCCATCTAAAGCCAGCGCTTACACCGGAAAGCGGAAAAAGCCAAATGTAAAGGTAGTTCTGGGAGCAAAGACGCTGAGAAACGGAACAGACTATAAGGTAACTTACTCCAATAATTTGAGACCGGGAAGAGCGACCATTACAGTAACAGGAATCGGGAATTACACGGATACAAAGAAAGCTTACTTTAACATTTCACCGAAAAAGGCGAGCATGAAAAAGACAAAGGTGAAGAAGAACAGACGCCTGACGGTGACTTGGAAACGTCAGACTATGGCGACCGGCTATCAGGTAGTAGTGGGAACCAACAGAGCGACCACAAAGAATAGAAAAGTGATTAATGTTACCAGAAATAAGACCACTTCCAAAACCTTCAAAAAGCTGAAGAGAGGTAAGAGATACTATGTAAAGGTAAGAGCTTACAAAAAGATTAACGGCAAGAAGGTTTATGGAGCATACAGCAAGGTTAAAAAATCAGCGAAGATTAAGCGGTAAGTTGTAACAATTTGATAAGATAAACAGCAAAGTTAGTCCGGCAGAGCTGTGTGAGGGCTGCAGCAACAGGAAATATAATCAGTTGCCGCAGCCCTTTTGTTCGATTTAGAATGGAAAAGAGAGGTAACTTATGGACTTCAGCAAACTAAAAAAACGAAACGAAGCAATGGATTTATTACTGGAAAACTGGGCGCCGCGGCCGGAGACAGAATTTGTGGAACTGGACGACGCGGAGGGATACGTGCTTGCGGAAAACCAATATGCTGCTTTTTCCATCCCAGTTGTACGGGCGTCAGGAATGGATGGAATCGCGGTGCGATACGATGATTTCTCGGAGGGAATTCCGGATACATCAGGCTGGATAGAAGGAAGGGAATATGTACGCGCGGATACGGGAGACGACTTTGACGACGCCTATGACACGGTTATTCCCATCGAACGGGTCACGATATTGGAGCAGGGCGGACTTTCTCTGGATGCGGATGTGAAAATTGAGAAAGGGATGCATGTTCTGGGAAAGGGCTCTATGTTGTGGGAAGGTCAGCTTCTGGCAGAAAAGGGTACGCGGCTTCAGGGAAGACATTTAGCAGCCCTGGCATCCGGCGGCGTGTGTCAGGTCCCGGTGATACGCAAGCCCAGGGTTGGTTTTATTCCTACAGGAAGCGAGCTGATTCCCGCGGGAACAACGCCGCGGCGAGGACAGAATATTGACAGTAACAGCATTTTAGCAAAATCCATGCTGCGGGAAATGGGAGCGGAGCCGATCTGTTATCCCATTGTGAAGGACCGCCAGGACGAGTTGTCCCAGGCTCTGGACAAGGCCCTTTCCGAATGTGACATTGTGATTATCAACGCGGGCTCTTCCAAAGGGAAAGAAGATTTCAACACAAGACTGTTGCGCTCTAAAGGAAAGCTGCTGTGTCACGGAGTCGCCGCGGTTCCGGGACGGCCGATGGGCGTAGCAGTGATTGAGGGAAAAGCGGTGATTAATATACCGGGTCCGTCTATGGCCGCTTTTTACGGATTGGATTGGATGATACGTGGCATCGTTTGCAGATGGTTGGGTATCCCTCTTCCAAAGCGTCCGGTGGTTCAGGCGGAACTTTTAGAAGACCTTCCGGCGCCGCCCTTTTTGGAGCGACTGGTCTTTATAGAACTGAGTGAAAAGGACGGAACGTATTTTGCGAAGTCTCATGAGCGCGGTGAAAAAGGAAGGCGGCACGCTATGTCGTCAGACGGAATATTTGTGTCCTCGCTGGGAAAAGGAGGTCTGAAAAAAGGCGAGATCATCGAAGTGGAATGGCTGGATTAGCGCAGATGAAAGAGCGCCGCGCGAACAAATCCCTGAAAGTTTGAACCCAAGGACGCGCCCCGCGACCAAACCGTTAAAAAGCAATCGAAAATTGCGTTTTTTAGCGAAAGTTTGGGAATAATCTTTTGAAATTCTTTCTTTTTTGAGGAATTTGACCATTATATTCAAACATATAGAAAAATATGGATATCAATCGCAACCAAATATTCAAGACTTGAGAAATGTTCGCGCCCCGCACCGACGGGGCGTCTTTTATTCGATTATTTTATTTACAGGTGCAGGAATTCCACAAGCGAAAGGGCCAGGGCCTGCGCGATTTCTTCGGTATGACGAACCAGCCATTGGGCGTCTTCTTCGTTGTCATGGTAGGCTAATTCCGCGAGAATTGCGGGGGATTTTGTCTTTTTTAACTCTGCGAGAGACGCGTTTGGGATGACGGCTACCAGAGCGGGAGTTGGATAGATTTTTTTTAGGTTCTCCGCGAAATGCTTTGCGGCTTTTTCCCCCTGAGAGCTTCCCGCGAAGTAATAGATATCTGGTCCCTGAATAAGCCCGGATAGATTCTCAGGCGCTGAGTTGGAATGGAGAGCGAGATGAAGATCCGGATTTTCCGCGTTGGAACGGGCGATAATCTGCGGCAGGGTATCATAGGGGCTGTTTCTCGCAAAGGAAATACCCTTTTCACGCAGCAAGGGAGCCATAGCGTCAGCGATGCGATTCATATGGTATTCTTCGTTTCCGGCGCCGGACACATAGATATGATGATCCTGTAGGGAGGGGCTGAGGTACACGCTGGGCATGAGAGGAATCCTCCTTTTTTCTTTTAAATTATGCATGGAAGGGCAGAAAGGTGTTTCGCCGCGAAACAGCAGTTCAGGAGGCGGGCCAGAAGATGGACTCCAGGAATACAAGGACCCCAAACACGCAAAAGAGGATTAGGATTATGCCAATCAGGTATCCGAGGAGCCGTATAAGACCCGAACGTTTCATTAGAGGGAAAAAACGCTGAATCCCCCGGTAGTTCCCCAAAAAGGCAATGAGAGCGAAAAAGGCAATCCCTGTAAAAATACGGTTCAGATATAGCTGGGAGGTGGGAATGGGTTCTTCCAGAGTCAGTGATGCGCAAAGATACAGCACAAAAAAGTATCCTGCGGCTGAAAGCAGGCGGCAGGGAAAACTACTTTTTCGAAATCCAGGAGGCAGAAAGCTGCGTGCTTTCTCATCCTGAACCGCACGGCAGGAATCGATTTTTTTTGCTGCGTGCTGAAGAGACCTTTTTAAATCCTCTGCGGATTGGTACCGACGGTCCGGGTTCAGCTCTGTACAGCGCCTGATAATGCCGGTTAAAGTTCCTTGGTAAAGAGCGTCTCTGGGCACTTTTCCAATAAGGATCCGGTTGAGCAGGACACCAAGGGCATAAATATCCGTACGGGGATCAGACTGACGGAATCCATATTGTTCCGGAGCCGCGTAATCGGCGGTACCCATCAGAATTGTGTCTCTGGTCTTTTCTGACTGGACCTGTTTTGCCGCGTTAAAATCAATCAGCTTGGGTACGCCGTCAGAGCTGATTAGAATATTGGCCGGTTTGATGTCACGATGAATAACAGGAGGATTTAAAGTGTGCAGAGGAGACAGGATATCACATAAGCGGACAATAAGTGCGGCTGCCTCTGTTTCGCTAAAGAAATCGCTGCTGTCTAAGATTTTGGAAAGGGATGACCCCTTTATATATTCTTCAATGAGGATAAGTGTCCCATTTTCTTCCACACAGTAAAAAATCTGAGGAATACCGGAAAAATGGCGTGCCTGTAGCATCCGGTAAACGCTGGGATCATAGGAGGTAAGAATCTTTTTAACAAAAAAATCTCGATTCTCCACATGCTGAACCAGCAGAATCCGGGTGTTTTCTTTTTCTTCAATTACAGCGACCTCCCGATAAAAAGAGAGGTTCAATGCGTCTTCCGGTTTCATAAAACGACCTCCTGACATTGATTTTTCACTGAAACCATTATATCATAGTTTGAAGAAAGAGATCGTACAACAAAGGGTGAATTTAAGATGGAATATGAAACAACCGGGCGGCTGGAAAATATGCTCCGCCAGATAAACAGCGAAAGCGGCGCGCGGCAGTTTGTGAATGAACACACGGGCGGAAACGGCAGAAAAACATTTTCTTCCTATATGAATGAAATGATTGCGCAGAAGAATCTGGAGCTAAAAGAGGTAATTGCGGCAAGCGGAATCAGTAGGAATTACGTGTATCAGATTCTGAATGGGCGCAGGAGCAATCCGGGAAGAGATAAAATCCTCGCAATCTGTATTGCGGCCAAGCTTTCTTTTTCTGAGACAAATCGTGCCTTGAAGATAGCCGGCGCGGGAATCCTCTACGCGAAAGATGAACGGGATATATGGATTGCAGTAGCTCTGAACAGGGAGATTGGAGATGTTTTGAAAGTGAATCTGATGCTGGAAGAAAAGGGGGTGGCCTCTCTGGATATATAGGCAGAAAAGACGAATCGTGCTGGCAGCACAACAACAAGACGACCGAGTTCTTTAAGATAGAGTTAATTATGAAAAAAGAAAGAGAGGATATCTTAATGAAGACGGCCAAGTTAGTGCTGGGAATTATTTCGATGGTTTTGTGTTTATTTGTTATTTTTCAGTCCTGTGCGGCAGGTGTTAGTAATACCCTGGAGGAAAGCGGGGAAGTCAGCGGAACTGCTGGGCTGATGGTAGCGATCTGCATGCTGGCAGCGGGAATTATCGGCGTGGTTACAAGAAATAGCAGCGGAGGAGGCGCCTTTACCGCAGGGGGATTTTATTTGCTCGCCGCTATTTTGGGATTTACAAACGCGGGAAGTTACACGGATCTGAATATCTGGGCAGGTGTGTGCGTGGCGTTTGGACTGGTGTTTATTATTGGGACACTGGTGGAACGGAAACGAAAACAAAATTAGCTTTTTTCTTTCCTTGTGACTGCGTTGAAAAAAGCAGAAATTCAATATAAAATTTTACAGGATTAAAAGAGCTGACGAAACACAGTATAAAGCGAAGACTGCCATTTGCGCAGCTTCGCTTTATTGCATTTAAGGATAAGGTATCCAAAGCAGTTTTTCAAACGCGAACATTCTCGCTCCTTGATAATAAAAGATGCAGAATTTCGTTAAAAAATACCATATTATGGATAAAATTATACAATCGGGCCTGTAAATCCGAGCCACTTCCCGAAATATAGAAGAAAAATGCACCTTTTCCCTCTATTTAGGAAAGCTTGTTCGCGCGCCGCGCCTTTCGCCTGGAATATGCGGCCATTTGTTCGCGCGTGTTCCGGCTTTTCAAGGAGACTGCGAACCGCGCCCGATTCCAACCCGGACTATTCGCCAAAACTTGCAATTTCCGAAATTATATGATAAAATTATACGGTTACAATTTTATGTATGATTATAAATGAAACATGGATAAAGGGAAGCAGGGAATACAGAAATGGCAGAAAGACAGAAAATTATCAACATCGCGGTGATCGCTCACGTTGACGCGGGAAAATCCACACTGGTAGACGCATTTCTCAACCAGAGCGGCGTTTTCAGGGACAACGAGGAAGTCGTGGACTGTGTCATGGACAGCGATGACATCGAACGGGAACGGGGAATAACTATTTATTCAAAAAACTGTTCAGTTATGCACGGAGATGTAAAAATTAATATTGTAGACACACCGGGACACGCGGATTTTTCTTCCGAAGTGGAACGAATCATGAAAACCGTCGATACGGTTATCCTTTTGGTAGATTCCAGCGAAGGACCGATGCCTCAGACGCGTTTTGTACTGAAAAAATCCCTGGAGCAGGGAATCAACCCGATCCTTTTAATTAATAAAATTGATAAAAAGGACGCGAGAATCGAAGAAGTCGTAGACGAGGTCTACGAGCTGTTTATGGATCTGGAAGCAAATGACGAACAGCTGGACTTCCCGATTCTTTACGGAATCGCGAGACAGGGAATCGTTGTCTACGATCCGAAAGACGCGGAGGGAATCGATATCGGCCCGGAGGACAAGAAAACGAAAAAGAGCGCCAAGGGCATGAACGGTCTGGACATCACGCCGCTGTTTGATACCATTATCAACCACGTGCAGCCTTATCCGGATCGGACGGAAGAACCGCTGCAGCTTCAGATTTCCACCCTGGGTTACGATGATTACATCGGAAGGCTGGGAATCGGAAGAATCACAAAAGGTACCCTGAAAGCCGCCCAGAACGTGGTTGTGGCAAAAGGCGACGGACAGCTGGTACAGAGAAAAATCAATCAGGTATTCATCTACCGGGGACTGAAGCGGGTCGCGGTAGACGAAGCCCAGGCCGGCGATATTGTGGTGGTTTCCGGAATCGCGGATATTTCCATCGGAGAAACCATCTGCGATGAAACCGATCCTCAGCCGATGGAGATGATTCATATTGAGGAGCCGACGCTGTCCATGAATTTCATGGTAAACAAGAGTCCGTTCGCGGGGAAAGTAGGAAAGTTTGTAACCTCCCGCCATATCAAAGAACGGCTGAACCGGGAACTGGAGGTCAATGTGGGACTGATGGTGGAAGAAACCGACTCCACAGACAGCTTCAAAGTATCCGGGCGAGGGGAGCTGCACCTTTCCATCCTCATTGAAAACATGAGAAGGGAAGGCTACGAACTGGCGGTTTCCAAGCCGGAAGTCATTATGCACAGAGATGAAAGAGGCAAAGTACTGGAACCCATTGAGGAAGTGGTGATTTCCGTGCCGGACGAGTATTCCGGATCGGTCATCTCTAAATTGAACCTGAGAAAGGGCATCATGAAAGAAATGGCCGCGGAAAACGGGTTTACCAGACTGGAATACCTGGTTCCGACCAGAGGCCTTTTGGGATATCGGACAGAATTTATTAACGATACCAGAGGTGAGGGAACCATGGTGCGCCGTTTTGACAGCTTTGATGAATATAAAGGGGAGATCCCCCACAGAACCAACGGTGTAGCTATCGCCCAGGAAGAAGGAGTGGCGACCCCGTACGCGCTGTTTAATATCAGCGAGCGGGTGCAGATGTTCATCGAGCCGGGGACAAAGGTTTATGAAGGCATGATTGTAGGTATGAACAGCCGCGGCGATGACATGGTAGTAAACCCATGCAAGGCAAAGAAGGCAACTAATATGAGGGCCGCGGGAAGCGACGAAAACATCAAACTGGCGCCGGCGAGAACCTTTACTCTGGAGGAAGCTCTGGAGTTCATCGCCGATGACGAGCTGGTGGAAATTGTTCCTGATGATATCCGTCTCCGTAAGAAACTACTAAAAGAACTGGATCGTAGAAGAAGCGGAAGAAGGATTGATTAGGAGGTCTTATGCTGAACGAGCTTGGTATTACCGAGAAGACAATCGATCAGCTGATAAACCTGGGGCTGTCGATTGTGATTCTGGCGGTAGGATGGATTGTAATAAAATTTATCATACGCATCGCGCGCAAAGCATTGGACCGAACTTCCCTGGATCCGGTGCTGTACCGATTCATTTTAAAAATTTTGAGAATCGTGATGTGGATCATTCTGGCTCTCACCATTATGGAACGGTTCGGTTTCAAAATGAGCAGCCTGATTACGGTTCTGGCGGCAGCCGGAGCAGCCATTGCCTTGGCGCTGAAAGACAGCCTGGCCAATGTGGCGGGGGGCATTATGATTCTGATCAACAAGCCCTTTGCCCAGGACGATTTTATTGACATCAACGGAACGACCGGTAAAGTGCGGGATATTGACCTGTTTGTGACCCATCTGAAGACCTATGACAACAAGGTTATTACCATTCCCAACGGCATGGTCAATACGTCAGTGCTGATTAACTATACAAAAGAAAGTAAGCGGCGGGTGGACTGCTGTTTTGGCATCGGGTATAATGACGACATTCAGCAGGCAAAAGATATTCTGGCGTCTATCGCGGAAGCGAACCCGCTGATTCATACCGATCCGCCTCCGATTATCGGCGTGGCGGGACAGAATGACAACTGCGTGTCCATTGATCTGAAAGTCTGGTGCGAAACCGATGATTACTGGGATGTAAAGTACTTTTTAGAAGAAAATGTAAAGCTGGCTTTTGATAAAGCGGGCATTACTATTCCCTTCCCCCAGATGGACGTGCATATCCGGGAAAAAGAGTGAAACTGTGTTAATTGTAGCGGAAATCCGCGAGAAATGATAAAAATAAAATATGAGGATAAAGAAAGGAGACTCCGAATATGGAAAACAGAAAGTTTAAAAGAGTACTGGTGGCGAATCGAGGAGAAATCGCCATCCGAATATTCAGAGCCTGCAAAGAACTTGGTATCAGAAGCGTAGCGATTTATTCTGAAGAAGATAAAAATACGCTTTTCCGGACAAAAGCAGATGAATCCTATCGAGTAGGAAAGGGAAAATCACCGGTAGACGCTTATCTGGCGATTGATGAAATCATCGAGCTGGCAAAAGCGAAAGGCGTAGACGCGATTCATCCGGGATATGGATTCCTTTCTGAAAATGTGGCTTTTGCCAGAGCCTGTGAAGAAGCGGGAATCGTATTCATCGGACCTACATATGAGATGATGGAACATCTGGGGGACAAGATCCAGTCCAAGATCGTGGCCAATAAAGTAGGCGTTCCGACGATTCCAGGCGTGGAAGAAGCGATCCGGACTGAGGAAGAGGCGGTAAAATACGCGGAATTCTGCGGATATCCGGTTATGCTCAAAGCGGCGGCAGGCGGCGGCGGAAGAGGAATGCGGATTGTAAGGACGCCGGAAGAACTGCTGCCACAGTTTCGCAGCGCCAAAAGCGAAGCCAAAAAAGCCTTCGGCATTGACGATATTTTCATAGAGAAATACTTGGAACGTCCAAAGCACATTGAAGTACAGGTGCTGGGAGATAATTATGGAAATCTGGTTCACTTATATGAAAGAGACTGTTCCATTCAGAGAAGACATCAGAAAGTCGTAGAGTTCACTCCGGCGATCTGCATTTCCGATGAACAGAGAGAAAAGATCTGCGCGGACGCGCTGAAAATCGCCAGCGCGGTCAATTACCGCAGCGCGGGAACGGTGGAATTCCTGGTTGATAAAAATGGAGATCACTACTTTATTGAAATGAACCCGCGAATCCAGGTAGAACATACCGTAACGGAAATGACGACAGGAATTGATATCGTTCAGTCGCAGATTTTGATTGCAGAAGGATACAAGTTGGATTCCGACGAAGTAAATATCAAGGGCCAGGATACCATCCGGCCGAGAGGCTACGCGATTCAGTGCCGTGTCACAACCGAAGACCCGATTAACGGATTCGCGCCGGATACCGGTGTGATTACCATGTACCGCAGCGCTTCCGGATTTGGTATTCGTCTGGACGGAGGAAACGCTTTCACGGATTCGACCATTTCTCCGTACTACGACAGCCTGCTGGTAAAAGTAACCTCCTGGGCGAGATCTTTTAAGGATGCGACAAACAAGGCGATCCGCGCCCTGCGGGAAATGAAGATCACAGGTGTTAAGACTAACGCCGCTTTCCTGCTCAACGTGCTGAACCACCCGACGTTCCGGGCGGGACAGTGTGATACGGGCTTTATCGCGGATAATCCGGAACTTCTCAATATTCGCGCCAGGGAAGATAAGGAACTGAAGGTGTTGAATTTCCTGGGAGAAAAATTTGTCAATGAAAATAAAGGAATCAAGCCGGAATTCGACGTGCCGGTGTTCCCGAGAATCAAACAGGATGTGATTGACGGCCTGACCGGAACAAAGCAGATCCTGGATGAGAAGGGACCGGAAGGACTGGCGAAATGGATTCTGGAACAGAAAAAACTGCTGCTGACCGATACAACCATGCGTGACGCGCAGCAGTCCCTGATGGCTACCAGAGTGAGAACCGTGGACATGGAAAAAATCGCGCCGGCGGTCGCGTACTACGGAAAAGATCTCTTTTCCCTGGAAATGTGGGGAGGAGCCACTTTTGACACATCCTACCGTTTCCTGAAAGAATCTCCGTGGGAACGGCTGGATACGCTGCGCAAGAAGATGCCGAATATCCTGTTCCAGATGCTGATCCGCGGCGCCAACGGCGTAGGCTACAAGAACTATCCGGATAATGTCATCCGCAGATTTGTCAAGGAATCGGCCAATTCCGGAATCGATATCTTCCGTATCTTTGACTCCCTCAACTGGATCGAAGGCATGGAAGTGGCTCTGGATGAAGTTCTCAACCAGGGCAAGGTCGCGGAAGCGTGCCTGTGCTACACCGGAGATATTCTGGATGACAGCAGAGAAAAATATAACCTCAGCTACTATGTGAAGATGGCGAAAGAGCTGGAAAAGAGAGGATCTCATATTCTGGGCATTAAGGATATGTCCGGACTGATCAAACCGATGGCGGCGAGAAAGCTGATCGACGCGCTGAAACAGGAAATCAGCATTCCGATCCATCTGCATACCCACGATACCAGCGGAAACGGAATCGCGACGATTCTGATGGCGGCCAGCGCGGGAGTGGATGTTGTGGACGCCGCGTTCAACAGCATGTCAGGACTGACCAGCCAGCCGGCGCTGAACTCCGTAGTCGCGGCTCTTGAAAATACAGAGCGCGAAACGGGAATTGATCCGGACGGAATCCAGAAGATTTCCGATTACTGGGCAGCGGTAAGACCGGTTTACAAGAGCTTTGAGTCCGAACTGCTGGCAAGCTCCGCGGAAATTTACAAATATGAAATTCCGGGAGGTCAGTATTCCAACCTCAAACCGCAGGTGGAAAGCTTTGGTCTGGGACATAAATTTGAAGAAGTGAAAGACATGTATAAGACGGTTAACGAAATGCTGGGCGATATCGTCAAAGTAACGCCGTCTTCCAAGGCAGTGGGCGATATGGCCATCTTCATGGTGCAGAACGACCTGACGCCGGAAAACATTTACGAAAAGGCGAAGGACATTGACTTCCCGGATTCCATCGTATCCTACTTTGAAGGAATGATGGGACAGCCGGAGGGCGGTTTCCCGGAAAAACTGCAGAAGCTGGTGCTTCACGGAAAAGATCCGATTACCTGCAGACCTGGAGAACTGCTTCCGCCGGAAGACTTCGATGGAATCAAGAAAAAGCTGCAGGATGAACTGGGACTGGAAGGAACCGAAAGAGAGGCGCTCAGCTATGCTCTCTATCCGAAAGTATTCGAGGATTATGTAAAGAGCCTGAAGAAGGAAGGAAACTTCCGCCTCATGGGAAGCGATATCTTCTTCCATGGCCTGTCGGAAGGCGAGACCTGCGAAGTGAAGATCGCCGAAGGAAAAGAACTGGTGATCAAGCTGATTAACGCCAGAGATACGGATGAAGAAGGCTTCCGCGACGTTGTCTTTGAAGTAAACGGAAACCGCAGCGCGGTACGGATCAAGGATAAGGACGCGAGCATCGTCGCTACATCTTCTCAGATTCTCTACGCCAACGCGGAAGATCCGTCGGAAATCGGCGCCAATATCCCGGGCAACATCCTGAAGGTGTTGGTAAAAGAAGGCGAAAAAGTAGAGGAAAAACAGCCGATCGCGGTGATTGAGGCTATGAAGATGGAAACCAATATTCTGTCACCGATGGCCGGCGAGGTCGATAAGATCTACGTAAAAGAAGGCCAGCAGGTGAAAGCGGGCGAATTGGTTGCCAAGCTGAAGTAAACGCGCGGCTTTTGGGCAGGTTTTAAGAAAAGGAGTTTGTTATGGGCGATGGCATCATTGCGAAATTTATCTATTTCTGGATCTTCCTGATCGGCGGTCTTTTCATGGCCAGGATTCTGGGGATTGCCGATACCGCCTCGAATATGGCGGTGCTGAGCATTTCCATGGCCTTCATCTATGTGGGCTGGAATCTCCTGCGGGCGAAGGGCAAGAAAAAGGCGGCTCAGAGGGAAGCGGAAAAACAGGCGGCAATGAAAAATAGCAGACCGAAACCGAACCACAATCATAAGAAGAAAAAAAGATGATACAAAAATCTCCCCAATGACAGGATGGCTGTGTCGGCGGGGAGATTTTTATATGAACACGGAGTTACAGCGTAATGGGCACCTCTGGGATGATGCTTTCCGGAAAACAGTTTAGAACAAAAGTTTTAAAAGAATCCACTCATAAACCAATAGATATGCTATAATGATCAGGCGGATATCCAACTTTGAATATGAAAGGCGTTGAGGAAGACGCATCTAAATTGCAAGTGTATTTAATAAAGGAGACAGCAGACAATGTGGCAGAGAAAAGATGTAAAAAAGAATGCTTTCCGGACAATGAAGAAGAATTACTGGCGTATTTTGGGAATCAGCTTACTGATTGCCTTTATCGTGGGCGGCATGAAGGTTGATTCCCATTTAGATCGCGCGGTGGTTCATTTCGCGGGCGATACCATGGGCGGACGGCTCTACGCGACCACCAACTCCGATGTAATCAATGACTGGGTATTCAGCACGGGAAGCGTTGTTGTTGAGGATGGAGAGGCAAAGGTACTTACCTTTTTTGGAAATCGCTATACGCCCAAAAAGGGAGTGTTGGCCAAGGTGTATAACCGGGTGACAGAGGATCGATCCGTTTTTTACGGGATTCTGAACAGTATCAATAACATGGCGTTTAAAGACCGCTTTGGACAGGGAATGATTATTCTGGCAGGCGTGGTGCTGATGGCGTTTTTTTATGTTCTAATCGTAAATGTTCTGCTGGTAGGGCAGTGTCGTTTTATTATGGAAAACCGCTGTTATCCGGACAGCCGCTTCGGGAGGCTGATGTTTCCGTGGCGTGTCCGCAGATGGCGGCGGGTTTCTTTCGTTATGTTCAAAAAATCGGTGTTCCAGTTCCTTTGGGATCTGACGATTATCGGCGGCTTTATAAAAAATTACTCCTATAAAATGATCCCGTATATTCTGGCGGAAAATCCGGATATTGATCATAAATCCGCATTCCTGCTTTCCCGGCAGATGATGAATGGAAACAAATTCAGAACGTTTTTACTGGATCTGTCATTGATCGGATGGCGTCTGCTGAACGTTCTGACTTTGGGACTGCTGAGATGGCTGTTTATCAACCCTTATGTAGATATGATATATGGAGAGTTGTACTACAGGCTGAGAAAAGAAGCGATTGAACAAAAAATGCCGTTGGCATCGTTTCTCAATGATCCATCCTTGTATGTGGAACCCACGCAGGCGGTATCTTCTGAGTATCCGGTTGAAACCTATCCGCTGTACAGGGAGCAGACGAAGAGATGGCTGAAGCTGGATTATCACAGAACCTATTCGGTATCATCTATCATTTTAATGTTTTTCTCATTCTCCTTTGTCGGATGGCTCTGGGAAGTATCTCTGCATCTGTTCGGCGACGGTGAGTTTGTAAATCGCGGTTTTTTTCACGGCCCGTGGCTGCCGATTTACGGAGCGGGAGGCGTTCTGGTGCTGGTACTGCTGAAACGCCTGGCGGACAAGCCGCTGCTTTTATTCCTGGCGGCAGTAGGGGTCTGCGGTTTTGTGGAATATATGGTAGCCTGGTTCCTGTGGGAGACGCAGCACATGTACTGGTGGAATTACACCGGCTATTTCCTTAATCTCCAGGGCAGGATTTGCGCGGAAGGCGTGATTGTATTCGGACTGGGCGGATGCGCGATGATTTACCTGCTGGCTCCGCTCTTTGATGAAATTTTCAAGAGGATTCCCAAAAGGATTATGACCGTGCTCTGTGTGGCCCTGATTGTCATATTTATTGCCGATACCGTTTACTCTATCATGTCGCCCAATAGCGGAAAGGGAATTACCGACTATGAGCATCATGTGGAAAAAAAACTGCCGGAGGGCGGGAAGCCTTTGGAGCTGCAGTAGACAAA
Organism: Zhenpiania hominis; assembly: GCF_014333425.1. Classification (GTDB taxonomy): domain Bacteria; phylum Bacillota; class Clostridia; order Peptostreptococcales; family Anaerovoracaceae; genus Hominibacterium; species Hominibacterium hominis. The sequence continues at coordinate 111,531 of NZ_JACRYT010000004.1, forward strand.
GACCTATATGTGAGAATGAGAGGACCATTTGCCGCGTGTTCAAAAAATAAAAAGGAGATATTATGTTATGATTTATATCGAAAATAACAGTCATGATCCTACCTATAATCTGGCCTTTGAAGAATATGTATTTGCAAAAACCAAGTATGACGAACCAATATTGCTGCTCTGGCAGAACGGTCCTTCTGTGATTGTGGGAAAGTTTCAGAACACTTTAGAGGAAATCAACTATGATTATATTCGGGAAAAAGGCATTAAAGTCGTGCGGCGAAATACCGGTGGGGGCGCGGTTTACCATGACCTGGGAAACCTGAATTATTCGTTTATCATTCCCGATGTGGAGATGAAAGTGGATTTTAAAACCTTTACCACGCCTATCGTAAAGGCGCTCCGATCTTATGGAATTGACGCCGAACAGACCGGACGTAACGATATTCTGGCAGGCGGCAGAAAATTTTCCGGAAACGCCCAACAGTTCAGCGGACACAAGCTGCTGCACCATGGGACCCTGATGTTTGATGTACATATGGAGGATGTAGCGGACGCTCTGAACGTAAAAGCCGGAAAATTCAAATCAAAGGCCACCAAGTCGGTGCGCAGCCGGGTCACCAATCTAAAGCCGCTTTTTTTCGAGCAGAACGGCGGAAAGGATATGACCGTTCTTGAATTTAAGAAGCTGCTGCTGGACTGGTTTGGCCGGGAATACGACTTAAAAACCGTGGAACTGACCGAAGACCAGAAACGGGAAATCGAGCTGCTGCAGAAAGAAAAGTTCGCCACCGATGGGTGGAATTTTGGACGTTCTCCCAGGGCGGACATTGTCAGAGGGGATTTTTTCCGATGTGGACAGGTGGAATTCCATTTTGCTATTTCAGAGCATCGGATTCAGGAAGTGAAAATCACAGGGGACTTTTTTGCCAGCAAAGACATTGAAGAACTGGAAGCCATGTTCGCGGGCGTTTCCTATGACAGGGAAGGAATTCTGGCTGTTTTGCAGAACGCGGAGCTTGGAAGCTATCTGGGAGATGTGACGGCGGAAGAACTGGCGGATGTGATCGTGTAGAATGCGATGGAGCGTGGAAAAAGCTGAGAGAATTGTTGTAAATGATCAGGAAAGGGAACACGTTATGAAACAGTTTATCAAACAATTTCCGCTGCCTGTCTGCGGATTGGCTCTGGGACTGGCGTCTTCAGGCAATTTGCTGCAAACTTACGGAATCGGAGAATTAAAAGGTCTCTGTGGGGCATTGGCGGCGGTGCTGCTGTTCTTCATGCTGCTGAAAGGAATCTGCTTTGCCAATGTGCTGAAGGAAGAACTGAAAAATCCGGCGCTGGCGGGAATATCGGCAACCTTTCCCATGGCGCTGATGATTCTGAGCACTTATATCGCGCCACTTGCGTTTTCGGCGGCTATGTGCATCTGGCTGGCAGCGATTATTCTGCAGCTTGTCATCATGGTATTTTTTACAAAACGGTTTATTCTGAACTTTAAACTCGAAAGCATGGTGCCCAGTTACTTTATTGTATACGTCGGACTTGTGGCTGCGGCGATTTCATCAGTGCCATTCGAACAGAGCAGGATCGGCGCAGCGACGTTTTGGTTCAGCCTGTTCAGCTTTTTTCTTCTCCTGATACCGGTAACGCTGCGCTATATCCGGTATCCAAAAGTGCCGCAGCCCCTCCAGCCGCTGTTTTGCATTTACGCCGCGCCGCCCAATATTTGTCTGACAGGCTATTTGTCACTGGAAGCCGCATCTTCCTGCGGAATGGTGGCAGTCCTGTATCTGGCGGGGCTTCTTTCGTATCTGATTGCGTTTCTGTATCTTCTGCGATGCCTGAAACTTCCGTTTTTTCCAAGCTACGCCGCCTTTTCCTTTCCATTTGTTATCAGCGCGGCAGCATCCAAAGCGACTGCAGGCTATCTGGCAGGACAAGGTGGGTTAGAAGAAGTGGTCAGCATCATCGCGATGGCACAGACCGGAATTGCGGTGCTCCTGTTAGCTTATGTGTGCACCCGTTATCTTCTTTTTTTTCTGCGGGTCGGCAGTACGAAAGAATGAAAGCACAGAAGGAATCTTTTCCAAATCCATGTGTTCGTGCAGTGCGCAGGCCGCCGGAGCATCCATACTGCTGATGACAAAGAAACAGCAGGCAGGAGATACGGCCTGTATTCCTGCCTGCCGGAATTTGCGGCAGCGCGGGGCGCCTTTTAGTCGTGGATTTTCATGCCGTGCAGCATTTTTACAAAGCCCGGATCGCTGTGGTCTACGATTTCGCTGTGTCCCAGATCCAGCTTGGCGATTTCCCGCATATCCTCATCGCTGAGGGAGAAATCCCAGATGTCGATGTTCTGCTCCATGCGGTTTTTATGGACCGATTTCGGAATAACGACAACGCCGCGCTGCGTATTCCAGCGGAGAGCCACCTGAGCGGCGCTTTTTCCGTACTTTTCCCCGATTTTCGTCAGAACCGGGTGGGTGAAGATTCCGTGGTTTCCTTCCGCGAAAGGACCCCAGGCCTGCGGCTGCACGCCGTATTCCTTCATCAGAGCCAGAGCGTTTTCCTGCTGGAAGAAAGGATGAAGCTCTACCTGATTGACTGCCGGGATAACCTCTACAGTTTCACACAGATCCGCCAAGCGGTTGGGATAGAAATTGCAGACACCGATGGCTTTCAGCTTTCCGTCTTTATAGGCTTCTTCCATAGCGCGGTAAGCGCCGATATAATCCTTCATAGGCTGATGAATCAGATACAGATCCAGATAATCCAGTCCCAGATTTTTCAAAGAAGTCTCGATTGCCTGCTTCGCGCCTTCATAGCTGGCGTCCTGCACCCACAGTTTGGTAGTAATGAACAGTTCCTCCCGGGGAATGCCGCATTTGGCAATCGCCTGCCCGACAGCGGCTTCGTTCATGTAGGCAGCGGCTGTATCGATGAGACGGTAACCGCTGTTTATCGCGTCCAGCACCGCTTCTTCACATTGCCTGGGATCCGGAACCTGAAAAACTCCGAATCCTTCCTGCGGCATTTTTATTCCATTATTCAGTGTTACATATTCCATTTTCAATACCTCCCTAAGTTTATTATTCCTGTTTTCTGCCCTTATTTTACCGCCTGCCGATAAAAAAGCACAATACGGATTGAAAAACGTGCTATAATTGAAATGAATAGTGAAATCAGGAGGTCATCTATGATCGAGATGTACTTATTAGAACAGCTGCTGGCTTTTTCCCAGTGCGGAACCCTTTCCGCGGCGTCGGAAAAGCTGCATGTTTCCCAGCCCGCCCTCAGCCATTCCATGCAGAAGCTGGAAGAACTCATGGGTGTCCCACTGTTTGAACGTACGAAAAACCGGATCGCCCTGAATGAGAACGGAAAGCTGACGGCCGACTGCGCGGCTAAAATTTTAGAACAGGAGAGGGAGATGATCGAGCGGGTGCGTCTGCTGGATCAGAGCCGCAGAACCATTACCCTGGGAGCCTGCGCTCCGGTTCCCGTGGCGGATCTGGTGCCGATTCTTTCGCGAGTTTACAGCGGCATGACCATAGCCTCCGAAATTCGAAACAGCGATGAGGAGCTTCTCGCGGGATTGGAGAAGAATCAGTATCAGATCCTTGTCCTCCATGAAAAGCCGGAGGGAGAAGAGCTGTATTTTGAAGCTTACCGAGAGGAACATCTGATGCTGCAGCTGCCGGAAAACCATCCCCTTTCCGCGAAAGAACAGCTGTATCTTCAGGAAATTGACGGGCAGAACCTGCTGCTGTATACCAAGATAGGCTTCTGGTACGAGTTATGCCGCCAGAAGCTCCCCAACGCGCATTTCCTTATGATGAACGAATTTGACGCCTTTGGAGAAGTCGCCGGAGCCGGGGCGTTTCCCTCCTTTGTAACAGAGGCAGCGGCGGGAGGGGAACTTCCCGAAGGGCGGAAGGCAATTCCGATTCTGGATGAAGAGGCCAATGTGACGTATTACTGCGTATGCGCGAAGAAAGATAAAAAGAGGTTTGAGCCGCTGTACCAGGAACTGCGCAGATTTGAAAAACATTCTGACCGATAACCAAAACTCCCAATCGATCATATATTAAAACGATTGGGGGTAATTTTTTTGTATAAAGTAGTAATCATCGGAGGAGGCTGGTCCGGCTGCGCCGCCGCGGTATCCGCGCGAAAAGCCGGAGCGGAAGTGACTCTTCTTGAGAAAACCGACCTTCTGCTGGGTCTCGGCAACGTAGGCGGCATTATGCGCAATAACGGCAGATTTACAGCGGCGGAAGAAAATATCGCTCTGGGAGCGCGCGAACTTTTTGACATTACGGATCGCTGCGCGAGGCATACGAATGTGAATTTCCCGGGACACAGGCACGCCAGCCTTTATGATGTGGTGAAGGTGGAACCGCAGGTGAGAAGCCTGCTCAAAGACATGGGCGTGGAGATTCGCCTCATGAGCAGAGCTATTGACGTGGAAAAGCGCCGGGAGGAGCCGATTGTTGTGGATCGGATCCTTCTGGCTGACGGCGAGAAGGTAGAAGGCGATGTCTTTATTGAAACGACAGGCTCAACCGGCCCAATGGGAAACTGTCTTACTTACGGAAACGGCTGCTGCATGTGCATTCTGCGCTGCCCGGCCTTCGGCCCGCGGGTCAGCATCACCCAGAAATCCGGAAAAAGCGACATTATGGGAAAGCGCAAGGACGGAGCGTTCGGAGCGTTCAGCGGTTCCGGAAAACTGGAAAAAAGCTCCCTGTCGGATGAAATCCGAAAAAAACTGGAGGAAACCGGCGTAGCCGTAATTCCGGTGCCAAAAGAAGAGATTGTAAAAGAAAAACTGGATCTGAAAGTCTGTCAGCAGTACGCGCTCAATGAGTACGCGGAAAATATTATTCTGCTGGACACAGGCTATGCGAAAATTATGACCCCGTTCTTTCCTCTGGAGAGCCTGAGACGCGTGCCGGGATTTGAAAACGCCCGGTATGTGGACCCCTACGCGGGCGGAAAAGGAAACTCCATCCGCTATCTGTCCGTGGCGGAACGGGAAAATACCATGAAGGCATCGGGCATAGAGAATATCTTCTGCGGCGGAGAAAAATCCGGACTGTTCGTCGGCCACACAGAAGCCATTTCCACCGGCAGTCTGGCGGGACATAACGCGGTGCGCTACTTAAAAGGCATGAAACTTCTGGAACTTCCCACCGGCCTTGCGATCGGTGATCTGATTTCCTTTGCCAACGAAAACCTGCGGCACGAAGACGGACTCATGACCAGATACACATTCGCGGGGGCCGAATATTTCAAGCGAATGAAAGAAAAAGGCCTCTATTCCACCGATCCGGCAGCAATCCGGGAGCGCGTCAGACGGTACGGGCTGGAGGATATTTACAGCGAGCGTATGCTCTGACGGGCCGCTGAAAATCAGACCACGGATTTGGAAGGCCACGTTGCGGGGTTCATGGGATCAGGAATGTGTTTCTCCATCGTTTCCTCGTAGAGGGCGGCTTTCTTTTCCAGATAGGAAAGCCGCTTTTGGGCTTCCGCCAGCTGCGCCTGAGCCGCTTCCTTCTGTTCTAAAATGATCTGATAGCGCTGCGGGATCGTCTCATCGCCTTCCAGGCAAAGTTCAATATAGTGCCGGATCGCGTGGAGAGGCATCCCGCAGTCACGCAGATACTTGACTCCGGTCAGCCAATTTATTGCTTCTTCATCGAAAATACGGTTGTTATTTTTATCCCGCCTAAGAGAGGGAACCAGTCCTTTGTCCGAATAAAACCGAATCGTATGTTCCGAAAGTCCGAGCAGGCGGGAAACTTCCTTGACTGTATACATAAAAAACTCCTCACAAAAGATTGACTTCGAGTTGCTCGAAGGTGTTAAACTAATCATAGTACAGGCAGGAAATCCTGTCAAGAAAAGAGTAAAGGGAGGAGAACAATGGCATATTTAGGAGAAGAAATAAGAAAACTGGGATTCGGTCTGATGCGTCTGCCGCAGAAAGACGAAAAGATTGATGTGGAACAGGTGAAAGAAATGGTGGACCGTTTTCTGGAAGCGGGGTTTACCTATTTTGATACAGCATGGGCTTATGAGGGCAGCGAGGACGCCATCCGGCAGGCGCTGGTAGAACGGTATCCGAGAGAAGCGTACCAGCTGGCGACCAAAAATGCAGCCTGGATTAAGTGTAAAACCCGGGAAGAAGCGGTGAACCAGTTTGAGACTTCGCTGAAGCAGACAGGAGCGGGGTATTTTGACTATTATCTGCTTCACAATCTGGGAGAAAGCCGGACACAGTTTTTTGATGATTTTGATATGTGGAGCTGGATTCAGGAAAAGAAGAAGGAAGGCCTTATTAAACACGCGGGATTTTCCTTCCATTCCACGGCGGAAGAGCTGGATGAAATTCTGAATCAGCATCCGGAAATGGAGTTTGTGCAGCTGCAGATCAACTATGCGGACTGGGACAACCCGGCAGTCCAGTCCGGAGCCTGCTACGAAGTGGCGAGAAAGCACGGAAAGCCGGTCATTATTATGGAACCGGTCAAGGGCGGAATGCTGGCCACTCCGCCGGACTCGGTGCAGGAAATTTTTAAGAAAGCAGATCCGGACGCCTCCTGCGCTTCCTGGGCGATTCGGTTCGCGGCGGATCTGGACGGAATCATAACCGTACTTTCCGGTATGAGTAATCTGCAGCAGATGGAAGACAATCTCTCCTTTATGAAGGAATTTAAAGGACTTTCGGATGGGGAGAAAGAGGTTCTGAAAGCTGCCCAGGAAGAGATGAGCCGCATCCCGCTGATTCCATGTACCACTTGCAATTACTGTTCCAAGGTCTGCCCGGAAAATATCGGGATCTCCGGATCCTTTACAGCGCTGAATTACCTGACCCTTTATCAAAATCACGCGAGGGCGCTGCATCAGGAAAACTGGCTGGTGGGCGGACACGGAAAAAAACGCGCCATAGACTGTATCCGGTGCGGAAAATGCGAACAGGCCTGTCCGCAGCATATCGAGATTCGAAAAGAGTTGGAAAACGTCGCCAACGCCTTTGATATGAAGAAGGAAGCACATCAGGCAGAATAAAAATCCGCATACAAATAGGGACTTTTCCTCTCTGCCCGGTTGACCGCCGGGCCTGCGGACGATATAATATAAACAACATATGTCAAAAACAGAAAAGAGGAATTTGAGAAGATGGAAGAAAACAAAAGAGAATGCGGCGATACCAGCTGCACGGAAGAATGCTGCAGCGGATGTGAACATGCGTGCGGAGGACAGCAGCCTGACAGCTTGATCGAACCGACGAACGAATATAATGATATCAAAAAAATTATCGGCGTTGTCAGCGGAAAAGGCGGCGTAGGAAAATCCCTGGTTACTTCATTGCTCGCGGTAACCATGCAGAGAGCCGGCTATAAAACAGCGATTCTGGACGCGGATATTACAGGCCCGTCCATTCCAAAGACGTTCAAGCTGGAGGAAAAAGCGGTCGCCAATGAGCTGGGAATTTTCCCGGTAAAGACCAAAACCGGAATCGAGACCATGTCCGTTAATTCCATTCTGGAAAACGACACGGATCCGGTTGTGTGGAGAGGCCCGGTCATCGCGGGAACCGTCAAGCAGTTCTGGACGGACGTGCTGTGGGGAGATATCGACTATATGTTTATCGACATGCCTCCGGGAACCGGAGATGTGCCGCTTACCGTCTTTCAGTCCATCCCGGTGGATGGTATTGTTATCGTGACCTCACCGCAGGAGCTGGTGTCCATGATCGTTACGAAAGCGGTAAAAATGGCGGAACTGATGAACATTCCGATTGTAGGTCTTGTGGAAAACATGTCCTACTTTACCTGCCCGGACAACGGAAAGGACTATCAGATTTTCGGCGACAGCCATATCGAAGAAGTAGCGGCAAAACACGGACTGGATATTCTGGGAAGAATTCCAATCGATCCGAAACTGGCGGCGGCCTGCGACAAAGGCATGATCGAGCTGTTTGAGGGAGAATGGCTGGAGGAACTGGCTCATAAACTGGAAAACATGAAATAAAGAGGAGAAGAAATATGAATTTACAGGGAAATTACTGGGTCCCCTGGGCAATGGCGGGAATAATCGCTGTTGTACTTGTCCTGGTCAGCCTTCAGACGAGGCGCAAAAATAAAAGAAAATAGCAGAATTATAAAAAAGCGGTACAGCGGAACGGTGGTATGTCCATTGTTAAGTAGACAGGTTAATATTTAAAATAAAGCGCAGAGGGTGCCTGCATTTCACTTTGAAGTGTAGGCATTTTTCTATGCGCGCCATTTCTCTTTGGTTGCAAGTTTTCGGTTTAGTGCCTGGATTCGCAATATATTTTTTCTTCTTTTTACGGATTGAGGTATGAATTCCTGGCTTTTTTATGCCAGCTGAAAATAGTATTTTGGGATAGAATTCATAAACGCGCTGACATTTTCATGTCTGGCTGTTACAGGCAGCGTGCATCCGGAACCCAGAATAAAACCGCCATCTGCGCCGATGGTATCGATCAGTTTAAAACAGTAGCGTTCCATGTCCTCGGTATTGCCGAAGGTGAAAAGCTTGGCAGGCACATCTCCGCACAGGCAGGTGTGACCGCCCAGAATTTTTTTTGCATGAAAAATGTCCGTATAGCTGTCCAATTCGATAATCACTTTCTTAGGAGGAAGTTCTTTGAAGTATTCAAGGTTTCGTATCCAGTTTCCATCAAGGTGAAATACTGGCGTGACTCCCTTTGCGATGATTTTTTTTGCGGACCAGGAAAGGGAAGGCCAGAACACCTTCTCGAAAATTTTGTTCGAAAAAAATTCTCCGGAAAGCCTGGGCGGACCGATCATAATTCGTGGGATCCCCGTTTCTTCCGCGGTTTTCAGACAACCCTCTGTCAACTCTCTGGTTCCGATCATCACACATTCGGCCATTTGGTCCGGGTCGGAATACAAATCGTGAATAAAATTAGAAAATTTCCTGAGGTTTGAAAAGTGGGAAGCGGGAAAATACAAATGCGCCCCGTACAGGAAAGTCTGGCCACATTCCTGCGCGGAAGCAACTTCTTTTTTGTGCATATTCAACATCTGCCGCTCTGCTTTGAGGACATCCTCCTCCGAGGCGGCGTAGGTTCTTTTATAAAATTCAAGCAGATATTGCCGATAACTGTGTTGCAAAATAATTGCATAATCCTTTTGCTGCATATATTCATCTTCAATAAACTGAAACTCCGAAAATTTGCCCCCTTTGTCATACATGGCAGCAGGAATTTTCATTTTCATGAGCCCGATGATATTTTGGTATGGCGCGTGATGCAGGAAATAGAGAGAACGCCGGATGTTGAAGACGCGGTAATCCGCCCGGAGCATCTTGAAAATTCGCTGATACAAATCCCGATTGTTCAAAAAATCAAAAGTGGAGACATTGGCGTAACGCGCCGCGTAGCACTCGATCAGCGGCGCACAGGAAACCGGGTAAATCGGTCTGTGTTCGATTGCGGCAGTAATTCGCTTTTCTTGATAAGCCTGCTCCATCGGATAAGTTTGTCCCATATTCGCCATGCCTCCTCTGCTATCTAGCTTCAAGACTGTTGATGGTTTCGCCATGGCCCAGATGATCGTACGTGATCTCTGTATGTGGTGGGATCACATGGAATTCGGTCCCCCAGCGCCCGGAACCGATCCCTTCAAACAGGCGCTCCAGCGCCGCAACAGTGCCTTTTGACACCGTCAGATCCAAGCCAAGCGCATCAGCGATTTCTTCCGCTTCCGGAAGGTACTCATCTACAGGATAGGCTCCGGTATCAATGAGCATCAGCTGCTGATAGTTCGCAAACATACGCTTCATAATGCGGTACGCGTTTTTTTCATTGTATCGCCTGGTATAAAATTCGATCTCATTTTTTATGCTCTTTTCACTAGAGAGCCACCCGCGTGTCAGATAGTAACAGCCACAGTTGTGTGTCGGTTTGTCCTGGTTGCACAAAATCATTTCCGTACAATCGTTGAAGGCGGGGATGACGGCGCGCGCATTGCCGGTTGTAATATGAATAAACGCGTTTCCGCATAATCCAAAGGCAAAAACGATCGTATCAACATTATCAGTTTGATCGATAGCGCTCTGAAGATAGGCGCGGAGTTTTTCCGGATATGTATGCAGCTGGTTGTCAACCCAGATAACCGGGGTATTACAACCGGTGTTTTTTAAGGCGAGAACAACTTCGTCGCGAATCATTTCGCAGGCATAAATTATAGTAGACATCTTCGTACCCTCCTGCTTTTTCGTTAATTTCCAGTTAAAATTTTTTTAAAGATATCGTAACCGGAAACGAGATCATTTACCCAATTATCCGCTCTTGTAAAACGGCAGACATCTTTATCTACAGCGCCGCAGATTACCACATGAACCCGGTCCCGAAGCCCGGATGTTTCCAGCAGATTGATGGTTTCTTTCATGGAATCGTAAGACTCGGATACCAGGCCGGATAGAAACAGCAGAACCTTATTATACTGAGCGACCTGCTTCACAATCTCCTGCGGCGGGATGTCCACGCCGAGATCTTCTATCTCTACCCCCCGTGACAGGAAATAGGTTTTGGAAAGGTTTTTTCCAATGTCATGGATGTCCCCTTTTACGGTTGCGGCAATGACCTTTACTTGCAATTTTTCCGGCAGAGAAACATCACATGGATCCGAAAAATCCAGAATACCAATGACGCTTTCAAAAATAATACCTGCCATGATCAGGTCGGCGATAAAATATTCGCCGCTGTCATATGCATCGCTGATAAGAGAGATACCTTGCTGTATCTGATTGACAATCGAAAGACTGTTTTCACCGATAGCGATTTTTTCCTGAACCAGTTCGAGAACTAGATCTTCATCGAGTTCATAAACTGCCTGGATTAAATCTTTTTTCATAACACGAATCTCCTGCTTTATAATAATGATTCAGCCGTTAATTTGCTGTATTCGGACAGTATAAACATTTTCCCCCAAAGAATCGGAACCTGCTCACGGTCGTGAAAACTCTGGGAAATCACAAGGACAGAATCGGGCGCGCTGAGTTGAAAGATCTGCATCAGAGTTTCATCTGTCAGCATTGTACTCAATTCAATACTTTTTTCAAGGGCAAAGGGATAACGTTTTTCATACGCCTTGTCGGGGTGGGTCGCGTATCCAATGACTTCTTCGATGAGAGGACTCCCTTTACGATAGGGCAGATATTTCTGCGACCAGGCCGCGATTTTCTGGTTTGCGTAGTAAAGATGCTCCAGTACAATGGCTTTTTCTTTTTCATGAAGCTTTAGACGGAGCCGGATATCATCATCCGGGCGGACAATGGTAGAAGTTTTCAGCCGGATCTGATCTATCGTCACTTCGGTAAACTGATTGCTGTCGCAGCGCAGAATATATTGATCTATAGTAGGGCGGTTTACAAAATAGCCTTTTCCGGGAACGGAAGAAATATATCCTTCGCTCAGCAGGATGTTGAGCGCTTTGCGGATACTCATACGGCTCATGGAGTACTCCTGGCACAGAGCGTTTTCCGATGGGAGCATGTCCATGGGGCACAATTTTCCAATTTGTATTTTTTTCAGAATATCTTCTTTGACCTGCAGATATTTTGCTTGTGCCATGAAAGAGGAGTCCTTTCTGTGTAAGTTGTATATACAGCATGATAACATTAAACCGCTTTGCTTGGCAATTACTTTGCGGGAAAAAGAAAAGTTTTCTTAGAATTATCGATTCGGATGTTGACAGACGGATCGGAACCGTGTATAGTAACAACAAGATAACTTGTATATACAAGTATATACAAAAGGACGTGGAGCATATTCAGAAAGGATGATGGATGATGGAAAATAAGTTTGAACTTATCGCTAACGCATTAGGAGAACTGGACGAAGAGCAGTTTATGGAAGAACTGAATGCGCTGATCAAAGCGGATCCAACAGAAGATACTGCGAACGAAGCAGTGAAAGCGTGCGCGAAAGGCATGGAGATCGTTGGCAACTATTTTGAAGAGGAAGAGTACTTTGTCGGGGATCTGATTTTCGCGGCAGATATTCTGACAAACGGGTTCGACTTGCTGGCTCCTTACCTGGCGACAGACGGAGGCGACAAAATTGGAAAAATCGTATTAGGTTCCGCCCCCGGGGATCTGCATGATATCGGAAAGAACATCTTTATGAAAATGGCTGAAGCGGCAGGGTTCGAAGTGTTTGATCTGGGAGTTGATGTCGCGCCGGAGAAATTTGTAGAAAAAGTGAAAGAAGTAAACGCTGACATTGTGGGTATTAGCGGACTCCTGACATTATCGCTTGATACTATGGGAGATGTTATCAACGCCCTTAAGGAGGCAGGCATCCGAGATAATGTGAAAGTAATGATTGGTGGAAATCCTGTAACAGAAGCTGTTATGCTCAGAGTTGGTGCAGACGCGTACAGTACGAACGCGTCTACAGGGGTTAAACAATGCAAAGAGTGGGTGATGTAAGATGACAGATATGCGGAAATTATATAATGAAAGATGTGAGCGTGTTGCCAATGCGATCAAACATACTCCCGGAGACAGAGTCCCTGTTTCCGCGATGATCGAAACATGGGCAGGTCATACAATCGGACAAAATGTTGTTGATCAGGCGTACGATTATTCTAAGCTCAGAGAAGCGAATATCGCTATGGCCAGAGAATTGGGAGTTGATGTTCTCCCTCCTCCTCTTGGGGTAAGATGCGGGAATCTGTATACCGCAGGCGCGTCAAATGAATTCTTTTTCTTTGATAAAGAGGGGAAATCATACAATTCTGTACAGCATACTGAGGCGCCTGGCGGAGTTATGAGGGCTGAAGAGTATCCCGAACTGATCGCGGATCCATATAAATTTATCCTTGAAAAGCAGTTGCCTAGAAGATACAGAGAACTTGACACAACGCCGGAACATAAGGCGATGGTACTGGCGCAATGCGCAATGACGTATCAGACTTATATGGCTGAGGCGGTTGCGAAGCTGGGTGGTATCTTAGCGGAAGAATATGGAATGCCTCTTCTTTTCAAGGGAAGCACAGAAATGCCCATGGATTGTCTGATGGATTATTTTAGAGGGTTCAAAGGCATTAGTATGGACATTAAGAGAAGAAAAGAAGAAGTCATCGCGGCTTGCGAAGCGCTCTACCCATTAATGATCAAACGAGCGATCCACGGAGTAGAAGCAGGTATCTTCCCTACCATATTCATACCGCTCCATATCCCTACCTATCTGCGGCCCAAAGACTTTGAAAAGTTCTATTGGCCGACGTTTAAGAAGATGATTGATACAATGGTGGAAAATGATATTACACCGCATTTGTTTATGGAAGGCAACTGGGAGCCATACTATGACTTTATCAACCAGCTTCCGAAGCGCAAAGTTGTTGGACTTATCGAAAGCGGCGACTTTAAAAAAGCGAAAAAAGCTATTGGCGATACGATTTGCATTATGGGCGGTATGCCGACGGATGTCATTAATAACAGCAGCAAGGAAGAAGCGATTAACTACGCAAAGCAGTTGGTTGATGATCTGGCTCCGGGAGGCGGTTATATTTTCGCTTTGGATAAAGTGCTCATCGCGCCAAACGATGCCAATATGGACACTTTAAAGGCAGTATTTGAGGCCGTAAAAGAATACGGTAAGTATTAATGTCAGGAGGATGCAATGATAATTAAAACACCACCGATCGAATCGGAATTATTTCTGACCTGGGAAAAATATATCGAAAAATATCCGGAGTACGCTAATGCGCCAGACATAGTAAAAGAACAGTATGAAAAAGAAGTCGACGACCTTTTTGCTGCTGTCATACTTATGTCATCATTCTAAAGGGGGCGCAAGAAATGAAACGCCAGATGAGCAAATGGTTGGAAGAATACAGGAATGCAGCGGAAAAAAAGGCAATGCCGATACTTTCTTTTCCTGGCAAGACTTTGATAGACGCGGAACTGGATGCTCTTGTTCACAGCGGAAGACTGCAGGCCGATTGTATGGAAGCTGTCGCAAAAGCGTTTCCTCAGGCAGCGGCGACGGTAAGCCTGATGGATCTTTCTGTTGAAGCGGAAGCCTTCGGCAGCAAAATTTTTTTCAATAACACAGAACCGCCGGCTGTAATTGATTCCATAATCGAAACGGAAGAGGATGTAGACGCGCTCAGGGTTCCTGAAGTAGGAGAAGGCAGAACAGGTGAATGTGTTGAGGGCATCAGGCTGGCTTGTGAAAAGATAACGGATAGACCTGTGTTGGCGGGAATTATCGGACCGTTTACACTTGCGGGAAGGCTTATGGACATGTCAAAGACCATGATTGCATGCAGAAAAAAGCCAGATATGCTGCATAAGCTGCTTGAAAAGAACACAGAATTCCTAATTAAGTATGTATTGGCTATGAAAGCGGCCGGCGCAAATGGTGTTGTAATGGCTGAGCCTGCGGCAGGATTAATTAATCCGAAATTCAACAGGGCTTTTTCGCTTCCATATGTTGAGAAAATCCGGGCGGCATGTGAGGATGATAACTTTCTATTTATTTACCATAATTGCGGAGATACGATTCCTCAGCTTAAGGACATTCCTGAGCTGACAGGAATCAAAGCCGTACATTTGGGAAATGCCATTGATATGGAGGAGGCCTTGAGGATTCTTCCGGAACGTATTCTGGCAATGGGAAATCTTGATCCGTCAAATGTATTCTGTCTTGGAACACCGGAACTGGTTGCGGCAGAAACAAAGGCTATGATGGAAAAATGCGGGAAATACCCAAACTACGCACCGTCATCCGGATGTGATATACCGCCGGCCACTCCAATGGAAAATGTTGAGGCATTCTATCACGCGGTAGAAGACTTTTATAAACAGAAATAGTAAGATATACTAATGCAGTATGCAGTCTGACAGAATGCATACTGCATTCCTTTATTATTCTTAAGAACAGGGGCGGACAGAAATGACTATGAACACATACAGATGCACGGGGATCTGCAGCAAATGCGGACGTTGCCGGAATGAAAGCAGTCTTACAACGGCTAACGCGGCCAAAACAAAGATGATATATTTTCCAAGGGATTTCGTTCCGGATACAGGCGAGAAGGGGTACGGTGTGGCATTTGACATAGGCACAACAACGGTTGTCGGTGTGCTATGGGATTTGTGCCAGGCGCGACAGATAGCCACGCTGGCAGGAACGAATCCACAAAATGCGTATGGATCGGATGTGATCTCAAGGATTGCTTTTGCAAAGGCTGCGGTCGGTAATTTGCGGTTGTTGAGAGATGAAATTGTGAAGACTCTTAATGGTATGATAAAGCGTTTATGTGCGGGATGCGGTTTACCTGTAAATCAGGTGATGCGAGTTGTAATGTGTGGGAATACAACCATGTCTCATATTGTCTCCGGACACAATCCGGAGACTTTGGCGAGAGCTCCATATCTGCCGGAGTATGAAGGCATACTGAATTTTACTCCGAAACAAATGGAACTTGATATCAATGAACAGGCGAAAATTACAGTGATCCCAAACATTGCGGGGCATGTCGGCGGAGACATAACCGCGGGAATATTAGCCGTCCGATTATACGACGCGGGCGAAAGTACGATTTTCATTGATATCGGCACCAATGGAGAAATCGCGTGCAGCAATGGCAAAAAAATGTTTGCCTGCTCGACCGCGGCAGGACCTGCTTTTGAAGGTGCTTCAATTGAACAGGGGATGAGAGCGGCAGTCGGCGCAATTGAAAAAGTAACGCTGGAAGATGGAGATATCCAGTGCCAGGTTGTGGGAAACACAGATGCGGTCGGGATATGCGGTTCCGGACTGATTGACGCGGTTGCGCAGATGGTGAGGCTTGGGATTGTAAACCGTTCCGGACGGATATGCAAAGCGGAGGATTATCAAACAAGAACGGGAAGAACAAAGATTGCCGCAAGGATCCGAGAAGGTAAAGATGGAAGATATTTTGTACTGTCTGAGGTTCCAGACGGCTGTGTCAGAGTCACGCAGAAAGATTTGAGAGAAGTTCAGCTTGCGAAAGGTGCAATCAGCGCGGGTATTAAAATTATGGCTGAAAAAATGGGAACTAAGATTGAAAAAATAATGATTGCGGGAGCTTTTGGGAATCATATCAATGTTCGCAGCGCGATCACGATTGGGCTTTTGCCGGAGCTTGACGAGGGAAGAATCATTTCAGTCGGCAATACCGCGGGAGCAGGGGCTGTGATGGCAATGGCAAGCAAAAACGAAATGGAAAGGCTCTGTGCCGTTCCCGATTTTTTTGAACATGTGGAACTGGCTGCCCGCGAAGATTTTCAGAAAATCTATATGCGGGAGATGGCTTTCCGCCTGGAAAGTTGACAATCGTGATCATAGTTTATTCGCGATATCTACCGCCCGGCGGGCAATGGAAACGATGATTTTCGTTACCGCGCCTACAGCCAGAAGTCCAAGGGCGATAGCGCCCGCCATAGCTACCGTCTGGCTGCAGGTGGAGGCGGCGGCATCCAGATTTCCGTTTACCAACTCCGCCATGGTGTTGTACATCCCTGATCCGGGAACCAGGCAGAGAATTCCGGGAATAATAAAGACCGTAGCCGCGTCCTTAAAAAATCTTGCCGCCAGATCGCTGAGCAGCCCTACAAAGCATGCCGCGAAAAAACAGGCAATTACCGTGGAGGCTTCAAAAAACAGGCACATCTGATAAAAGGTCCAGCCCAGACCGCCGATTGCGGAAGCGATGGGGATATGTCTGGCGGGCACATGAAAGATGATGCAGAATCCCAGAGTCGCAAACAGGGCGAATACAAACGCCAGCAGAAGGGAAGTCATAAAATCGCACCTCCCAGCGTATTCCAGAGTTTGAGAATCATACCCGCGCCCGCGGCGAGAGAAATGGCGATGATAAAGGCTTCTACCGCTCTGGCCACTCCGGAGAGCATGTCGCCGGAGAGAAAATCCCGAATAGAGTTGGTAATGGCGACACCGGGGACAAAGATCATGACCGCCCCGATGATAATCGCGTTATAATTGGTATCGGGAATAAACGCTGTCGCGGTCCGGGCGAGGAAGGTCGCCACCGCGCAGCAGCAGAATCCCCGAATAAAGTAATTGATCTCATAACGGTTCAGCAGCAGAGATACAAGATAACTGATCCCGCCGAACAGAAAGGCGCAGAGAAAGTCGAGCATATTTCCGCCAAAGATCAGGGAGAAAAAGGAAGCGACCAGCGCCGCTCCGAGAAGGCGTACGGTAACGGGAAGCCGTTTGATATGATCGATTTCCTTCAGCCGTTTCATGCCGGCGTCCACCGAAAGATCCGTAGTTGTAAATTCTCTGGAAAAGCGGTTGATCTCGGAAATCTTTGTAAGATCCGTGTCCCCGCCTCCGCGGATGCGTTTGATATAGGTGTACATATCACTGTTGTCGTCGCCGGAATCCAGTGACACAAAAATACCGGTCTGCATGGCGAACACTTCCACATAGGGAATTTTACAGGCCTTGCAGATGCGTTCGATCGTATCTTCTACGCGGTAGATCTCCGCGCCGCTTTTCATCATAATTTCCCCGGCTCTGACCGCCAGGATCAATACCTTTTTATGAAGAGGATTAATCATACTGAAACACCTTTCTCCAACATTTTATTTTCTATAAGCAAATCCTGCCCCATTATAACAAATTTTCGGCAGGGGAGTAAATAAAGAAACACTTAAAACTTGCTGAAAATACAATGAATCATAACCTTTTCATTTGCGCGCAAATGTGGTAAAATCGATCGGGATAAATTTCGGGAGGGAAGAAACCATGCGGCTGAACAAATACATCGCTCACGCCGGGATCGCCAGCAGGCGGAAAGCGGACGAGCTTACGATAAATGGAAATGTTAAAATAAATGGTTTGACAATGCGTGAACCCGGGTATAATGTGAAACCTGGGGATGTTGTAGAAGTAAACGGACAGCGGATCAGCGGACAGGAAAAGATGGAATATGTCCTGCTGAATAAGCCGAAAGGATATATTACTTCCATGCAGGATGAAAAGGGAAGACCGGTTGTAACCGAACTGGTGGCGGATGTGGACGCGCGGCTGTTTCCGGTGGGAAGGCTGGACTACAATACGTCAGGAATGCTGATTCTCACAAACGACGGGGATCTGACCTATCGGCTGACCCATCCGAGGCATCAGGTAACGAAAACCTATCGGGCGCTGGTGTCCGGCGTGCTGTCAAAGGAAAAACTGTTCCGGCTGCGAAAGGGCGTGGATATCGGCGGGTTTGTAACTTCACCGGCTCAGGTGAAAATTATCCGGCAGGCGGAGCGCTCCGCGGTCGTGGACATAACCATACATGAGGGAAAAAACAGGCAGGTAAGAAAAATGTTCGCCGCAGTCGGCAATCCGGTTCAGGAGCTGCAGAGAACAGCCATTGGAGATCTGCGCCTGGGCAGGCTCAAAGAAGGCCATTACCGAAAGCTGACAAGGAACGAAATTGAGTATTTAAAAAACTTGTAAAGGAGGAAGGATATGCTAAAATTAGAACATATTGCCTGGGATCTTCCGGATGGAGAGGAAATTATTCGGGATATTGATATTACAGTAGGAAACCAGAAAATGGTGGTTGTAACCGGTCCTAACGGAGGAGGGAAGACGACCCTGGCAAAGCTGATCGCTGGAATTGTAAAGCCGGCGTCCGGAAGGATTCTACTGGACGGAGAGGATATCAC
The DNA here is from genome assembly GCF_014333425.1 of Zhenpiania hominis. Classification (GTDB taxonomy): domain Bacteria; phylum Bacillota; class Clostridia; order Peptostreptococcales; family Anaerovoracaceae; genus Hominibacterium; species Hominibacterium hominis. The sequence continues at coordinate 130,257 of NZ_JACRYT010000004.1, forward strand.
CGACGCCAATGTAACCGAGCGGGCGAAAAAAGGAATTGCTTACGCGTTTCAGCAGCCGGTAAAATTCAAGGGTCTGACGGTACGGGATCTTCTGGAACTGTCTTCCGGCGGAGCGCTGGATCATGATGGAATCTGCCAGCTTCTTGGAAATGTGGGCTTGTGCGCGGACGAATATATTGATCGGGAAATGAGCGCGGCCCTGTCTGGCGGGGAAAGCAAGCGGATTGAAATCGCGACGGTTCTGGCGCGGAATGCCAAGCTTTCTATCTTCGATGAGCCGGAGGCGGGCATCGATCTATGGAGTTTTACCCGTCTGGTGGAAACTTTCCAGGAACTGCAGAGGGAGAAGAAAGGCACGCTCCTTGTGATTTCCCATCAGGAGAGGATTTTGTCCATTGCCGATGAAATTATTGTAATTGCCGACGGAAAGGTCAGAGCCGCGGGACCGAGAGACGAGGTTCTCCCGACCCTGCTTTCGGAAGAGCGGACCGTGCGGTGTCCGCAGGGAAAGGAGGATATCTGCCGTGAATAAGATAACCGAAACATTGCTCCGAATTGTTTCCGAATATGATGGAGATTTTAAGGGAGCGTTCAATATCAGAGAGGACGGACTGTGCGCGGGGCGCCAGTCTACGGATAATATAAAGATTGAATCGAAAAAGGACAAGCCGGGGCTTGAGATCCATATTAAACCGGGAACCAAAGGAGAAAAAGTATTTATTCCGGCCTGCGTAACCAGAGGAAATATTGACGATCTGGTCTATAACGATTTTTTCGTGGGAGAAGGCGCGGATGTAACGATCATTGCGGGCTGCGGCGTTCACTCTGACGATGAGGAAGAGGCGCGCCACAACGGAATTCATCGCTTCTTCCTGGAGAAGGGCGCCCATGTGCTGTATACGGAAAAACATGTGGGAACGGGAGCCGGTACGGGAGCAAAGCGAATTGATCCGGTAACGGAAGTGAACCTGGCGGAAGACGCCAGCCTGGAAATGGATACGGTTCAGATTCGGGGCGTGGACAGCACGGTGCGGAAGACGACGGGAACTCTGGCCGCCCGGGCAAAGCTGGTTGTGCGGGAGAGGATTATGACAGACGGCTACGAAACCGCGCAGACCGATTTTGATGTAACGCTGGCAGGGGAGGATTCCGGCGCGGATCTGGTATCCAGGTCCGTAGCGAGGGGACATTCCCATCAGATTTTTAATTCCTGTATCCGGGGGGAGAACCGCTGTACCGGACACTCCGAATGCGACGCTATTTTAGCCGATGAAGGCACCGTTTCCGCGGCGCCGGCGCTGGAAGCCTCCCATGTGGACGCGGAGCTGATTCACGAAGCGGCGATCGGAAAAATCGCGGGTGAGCAGATTCTCAAACTACGCACTTTGGGTCTGACTGAAGAAGAGGCGGAAGAACGCATTATATCCGGCTTCTTGAAATGATAAGATCGATAAGCAAAATTGGGCGTACTCCTTAAAATCGAGGAGGCCCCCCCTTTTTCAAAGATCGAAATGTGAAAAAGGAATAATTTTTGAATATCTTCGTTTCTTTTTATGGAAATTTGCTGTAAAATTAGAAAAAGGTAGAAAAAAATGTAGCTTTTGAGGAACAGTGTAAACTATATGATACATAGGTAAGAGCGCAAAATTCAATGGATGCGCCGAAAGTGTTGCTTTAAAGAGACGGATGTTTCGAAAGAGTTGCGCGGGCTCGATTTGGAAATGCGCAGATTTCAATGAATTCTAAAAATTTAAAAATGGCATACTATTTGCAATATGTATTGACGTATTCGTTATTATTTTATTGTCTCGGAAAGGAGTGTGCTATGGAAGGGACATATGGAATTCTTAGTTTACTTCCAGTATTTGTAGTTATCGTTACTGCGATCATTACAAAGAGAGCGGTAGAACCGCTGATACTGGGAACTCTCGTGGGATATGCCATTATCGCGAAGGAAGGCTTCATTGTGGCGTATCTGGATTCACTTTATACGGAACTTGGTGAATCCGCGTATTATGTAGTTATTTTCGGGCTGTTCGGCATCTTTATCCACATGCTTGATAAAGCCAACGCGGTATCCGGTTTTACAAGACTGGGCCTGAAATTTGCCAACACAAAAAAGAAAGCAGGTTTTCTGACCTGGGTTATGGGAATCATATTTTTCTTGGACAATTATTTCAGCGTGTTGGCCGCGGGTGTTTCAAACAGAGCGATTGCTGATAAAAACAAGATGTCCAGAGAGATGTTTGCCTTTTCTATTAACAGCGTGGCCAGCGCGACTTGCGTGTTGGTTCCCCTTTCACTCTGGGGAGTATTCATGAGCGGACAGGTTGAAATGTCTCTTGGTCTTGAAGCAGGAGAAGGCCTGGCGGAAATCATCAAGGCTCTTCCGTTTACTCTGTTTGCCTGGGTGCTGCTGATCTTTGTACTGCTGTATCAGTTCCGGATCATAAAACCGTTCGGCAATATGAAAAAGTCAGAACTGAGAGCGGAGCAGGAAGGCATGGTTCTTCCTCCGGATCTTGCGGCAGAACATGAAGAAGAAGAGGAAAAGAAACCAACAAGCGTATGGAATTTCCTGATTCCGATGGTTTGCCTGATCGCGGTGACGCTGATTACGCAGGAACTGATGTATGGTCTGATTGTAGGTATCGTACTTTGCTACATTCTTTACATACCGCAGAAGCTGATTAAATTCGGCGAAGCTTTTGACGCGATATTCAGAGGATTTGAGGAGATGTTTGTCGTTACGGCGATCGTTATCAGCGCGTTTGTTCTTCAGAACTGTAATGATGAGCTGGGACTGGCGCCTTACGTTGTAAACAGCGTAGTAGACATTATCAGCGGAGGATCGCTTCCGGTTATCGCCTTTATCATCATGATGATTCTAGGATTTGTAACAGGAAGTTTCTGGGGAATGGCAGCTGTATGCTTCCCGATTATGCTTCCACTGGCAGAGTCGCTGGACGCCAACCTGTATGTGACCATCGGCGCGGTTATCGCCGGAGCCGCGGCAGGAAGCTCTACCTGCTTCTTTGGTGATTCGGTTACACTTTCGTGCAGCATTTCGCAGATACGAAACAACGACTTCCTCAGGACCGGCCTGCCAATGGTGGTTCCGCCGATTATTGTTACAATTATACTGTATCTCATTTTCGGCTTCGTGATGTAGTGAAACAAAGAGAGGGATGATATGGATGGGATAGACTGCAGGAAATTACAGGAATATTTCAATCAGATCCCAGGACTTATCATGATCGATATGGAAGGCACTGTATTTTACATTAACGATCAGTGCGCCAGGTACTTTCAGACCAGGAAGGAAGATTTTCTGGGGAAATACATTAAAGATGTTTTCCCGGAGACAAAGATGATGGAGAATCTTGAGATAGAGGAACCCACGCTTGTGTTTTACAATTCTTTTTTAGGGATCGGGATCTCCATGCATGTCCCTCTTTATGAAGATGGAAAAAAGGTAGGCCTGGCAGAATACGACATGGTTCAACATTCCGAACGTCTGTATGAATTGTCGGACAGCTATAAAGAATTTCTGGATCAGGAGTTGAAACAGCTTGCCGGCGAACTGATGACATTTGAGGGAACGAAATATACGATCAATAACCTGGTCGGGACATCGGAACCTATGACCGAGCTGAAAGAAAAAATTATCTCAACAGCGAAAACATCATCGACCGTTCTGATTACAGGAGAAACCGGCACAGGAAAAGAACTGGTCGCGCACGCGATTCACAATCTCAGCAGCCGGAGAAAAGAGCGGTTCATCAAGGTCAACGCGTCATCCTTTCCGGAAAGCCTGATCGAATCGGAGCTGTTCGGATACGAAAGAGGCGCCTTTACAGGCGCTAACAGGGAAGGCAGAAAAGGAAAATTTGAACTGGCGGACAAGGGAACTCTGTTTATTGACGAAATTAATCAGATGCCGTTGTCCGTGCAGCCAAAACTGCTGCGGGCGCTTCAGGAAAAAGAAATCGACAGGATCGGCGGTGAGAGGCCGATCTCTGTCGATGTACGGATTATTGCCGCGTCCAATGAAAACCTCGAAAACCTCATTAAAGAGGGGCAGTTCCGAAAGGATCTATACTACAGGCTTAATGTAATAAGCTTGTATATTCCGCCTTTAAGAGAAAGAATCGAGGATCTGGAAAGCATATCAAGATCGATCATTGATGAGTTGAACGCGCAGCTGGGAAAATCTGTGAATGACATTGATGACAAGGCGCTGGAAATGCTTAAGCAGAAAAAATGGCAGGGAAATGTGAGGGAACTGAGGAATAATATTGAGCGCGCCATGAATTTTGCTACCGGGAATATTCTTCGGAGCGAAGATTTTCAGTGGGATCAAAGCGCAGAAACCCTGAATATCAATCTGCCGGATTTATCAAAGACGAAAGGGGCTGGTCTTATAGACAGAGCAAGGGATGATGCGGAGCGGGAAGTTGTCATGAAGGTTTTGGAATATTTTAACAATAACAAAAGCAAAGCCGCCGAATATCTTGATATCGCGCGGCCATCGCTGTATAGAAAACTAAAACGATTAGGCATTGATTAGGATACGGGAGGAATTTTATGAAACTAACATTAAAAGAGCAGGAACGCCTGCTCATGTTCAATGTGGCGGAAATGTCCAGAAGAAGATGGAAACGCGGCATTAAACTGAATTACATTGAAGCGATGTCCATCATATGCGATGAGGTTCTGGAGCGGGCGAGAGAAGGAAAAAGCTCCATATCCGATCTGATCGACATCGGTTCCAGAATTATTACGGAAGAAGATGTTATGGAAGGCACTCCGGCGCTGGTACCGATTATCCAGCTGGAGGTTATGCTTCCGGACGGAAATAAACTGGTTTCCATTCAGGATCCGATCAGGCTGGAGACAAGGGAAGAGGCAGTCCCTGTATCAGAGCTGATAACAATGAATTATTAAGGAGGGTGTCATGAACTATCAAATAGGACAGATTATATTTGCCGATGACCCCGTCATTGTCAACGAGGGTCTGGATACAATTGAACTTGTGGTAACCAATTCAGGAGACAGAACCATACAGGTATGCTCCCACTATCACTTTTTTGAAGCGAATACAGCGCTGAAATTTGACCGTGAGAAAGCCTTCGGTTACAGACTGGATATCCCCGCGGGCAACGCGATCCGCTTTGAACCCGGCGAAGAGAAAAAAGTAACGCTGGTAACCTATAAGGGCAATAAAAACCTGTACGGGTTTATGGGCGTGACGATGGGAAACATAGAGGATCCGCAGGTAAAGAAAGCAGCGGTTGAAAAGATGAATGCGATCTTAAAGGAGTGTGAATAATATGGCAGTCAAGTTATCCAGACAGGAATATTGTGAAATGTTCGGACCGACCGTCGGTGACAAGATCCACCTTGCGGATACCGGCCTGATTGCGGAGATAGAAAAAGATTACGCGGCGGATTGTTACGGAGACGAAATCCTGTTCGGCGGCGGAAAAACCGACCGGGATGGAATGGGAAATATGTCCGGCAAAACCACGGAAGACGGGGTGCTGGATGTCTGTGTGACAAATGCCATCATTATCGATCCGATGCTGGGCGTCATCAAAGGAGACATCGGGATTAAAGACGGAAAGGTTGTTGGTGTCGGAAAGGCGGGAAACCCGGATACTATGAATATTACACCGGGCTTGATTATCGGGTGTGCCACAGAAGTCGTGTCCGCGGAAGGGCTTATGGTTACGCCGGGAGGCATTGATGTTCACGTTCATTTTGAATCCCCTGCTCAGGCCTGGGAAGCGATGAGTAACGGGCTTACCACCATGCTTGGAGGCGGTACGGGAGCCAAAACCACCAGCGTGGAAACGCCGGGGCCGGAGCATCTTTTGATGATGATCGAGGCCCATGAGGAACTTCCGGTTAACGCGGGATTTTTGGGAAGAGGAAATTCCAGCCTGCCGGAAGCCATTGAAGAGCAGGCGTTAAACGGCGCTATCGGCATGAAAATTCACGAAGATTTCGGCGCCACGCCGCAGGTAATCAAATGTTGCTTAGATGTAGCGGATAAGATGGATTTTCAGGTTCAGATCCATACCGACACCCTGAACGAAGGCGGATTCGTGGAGACGACCATCGACGCTTTTGGCGGAAGAACCATTCATACCTATCACTCCGAGGGAGCCGGCGGCGGTCATGCTCCGGACATTATGAGAGTAGTTGGCGAGCCGAACGTTATTCCGTCCTCTACGAACTGCACGAACCCGTATACCGTAAACACTGTCGCGGAGCATCTGGATATGATCATGGCAGTGCATCATCTGAATCCGAAAGTTCCGGAAGACGTAGCTTTTGCTGATTCCAGAGTAAGAGGCGAAACCATCGCGGCGGAAGATGTGCTTCATGATATGGGAGCGATTTCCATACACGGTTCGGACTCTCAGGGAATGGGAAGAGTCGGGGAAACGATCCTGAGAACCTGGCAGATGGCGGCGAAGATGAAAAAGCAGAGAGGGCCTCTGCCGGAAGAAAAAGGCGACAACGATAACGAGCGGATTCTGCGGTACATGGCAAAATATACGATCAATGCGGCGAAAGTTTTCGGAATCGACGAATACGTAGGTTCTCTGCTTCCGGGAAGACTGGCGGACTTCTGCGTATGGGATCCGGCCTTTTTCGGAGCAAAGCCGTGGCTGGTGTTTAAATGCGGACAGGTGGCATATTCGTCCTCCGGCGATGTAAACGCTGCGATTGAGGTCGCTCAGCCGATGATTTACAGAAAACAGTATTCCGCGTGCGGAAGCGCTTTGAACCGGTACAGTAAGATTTTCGTAACCCAGGCGGCCATCGACGCGGGGCTGGGCGATAAAGTTCCGAACTCAAAAGACAAGCTTTTGCCGGTAAAAAATACGCGGAACCTGACAAAAGCGGATATGGTAAGGAATAATTGCTGTCCGAAGATCGAAATCGATCCGGAAACGTATAAAGTATATATTGACGGGGAATACATAACCTGCGAACCGGAAGAAGTGGTTTGCCTGAATCATAAGTATTTCTTCAGATAAAAGAACTGGGAGTTAGTATGATTGTCGAAAAAATTATTGGTGATGCGCGTGACTTTCAGGGAGAGGACCTGAAGATTGACAAAGTGTATCTGGACTATCTGGGCATGGGAAAACCTCATCAGAAGCTTACCGCCGAGAGCGGGGAAAAAATCGCTATATCGCTGGATCATGGAGAACATCTCTTTTGCGGAGCAGTGCTTTATAAGGACAGCGAACGGATGATCGTTGTGGATATGCTGCCTGAGGATGTTCTTGAAATCAGACCGGAGGGAAACCGGCAGTGGGCGAAAACCGCTTTTAACATAGGGAACATGCACCATCCGGCATATCTCTATGACGACTGTATCCGGATTCCATATGACGGGATTCTGGAAAATCTTATGAAATCCATCGGCGTAGCGTATACCCGGTGTGAAAGAAAACTGGATGGAGAAAAGGCGGCTCAGACTGTGGGAAACCACCAGCACCATCACCACCATCATCATCATCACAATGAGGAATAGATGTCATGACAAATAAGAATCAGTTGTTTTATTTGATGCAGATCGCCGGAGGAACTTTTCCCTCCGGCGGTTTCAGCCAGTCCTGGGGTCTGGAAACCTATGTTTCCTGCGGGAAAGTAGCGGATGAACAAAGTTTTGTGGAGTTCGCGGAAACGTATCTGGAAAGCACCCTGGCTTTGTGCGAAGGTCCGATTATGTGCCGAGCGTATGAGCTTTCCAGAGACTGGGACAGTGAGAGAATTAAAGAACTGGAGGAATTAAGCTGCGCGGTCAAGGTGACGAAAGAGAGCAGAGAATCCAGCGTTCGAATGGGAAAAGCTTTCATGCGGATTATGGCGGATATTACGGAGGATGAAAAGCTGCCGCAGGTAAAAAAATTGTGCGGACCGGAAGGAATCACATATCCGGTAATATATGGCCTTGTATGCGGGCGGGTTGGCCTGGATATGGAAAACGCGATGGAAAGCTTTGTTTTCAGTACCGTAAACGCGCTGGTACAGAGCGCGGTCAAACTGATTCCTCTGGGAAATAAGCAGGCGCAGAAGATCCTGCTGGAGTTGTACCCTACCATGGAAAAAACCGTGAGAAAGGGTCTGGAAACGCCTGTGAGCGAAATTTCCAACTTCTGTCCGGGAATTGATATTGCCAGCATTGCCCATGAGTCTTTACCGACACGACTATATATGTCTTAACAGCATTGGAGGGAGATTATGAGAAAACCTGTAAGAATTGGCGTCGGAGGCCCGGTAGGGTCGGGAAAGACAGCCTTGATCGAAAAATTATGCAAACGTCTGAGAGATGACTATCAGATTGCGGTCGTCACCAACGATATTTTTACAAAGGAGGACGCTCTGATTCTTACCAGAGCGGAAGCTTTGCCGGAAGATCGGATTATCGGAGTAGAAACAGGAGGATGTCCCCATACGGCGGTCCGGGAAGATATTTCCATGAATCTGGACGCGATTGATGTCCTGCTGAGTCGCTTTGACGATCTGGATCTGATCTTTGTGGAAAGCGGCGGCGACAATCTGGCGGCGACCTTCAGCCCGGAACTTGTAGATGGACTTATCTTTGTAATTGATGTGGGTGAAGGAGAAAAAATTCCGAGAAAGGGAGGACCGGGAATCACAAAATCAGATCTGCTGGTGATCAATAAAATTGATATCGCCCCTTATGTTCACAGTAACCTGGATGTAATGGATCGGGATACAAAGGCGCAGAGAGGGGAGCGGCCTTATGTATTTACCAACTTATTTGACGGAACCGGCCTTGATGAAGTGATAAGATGGGTCAAAGAAGATATGCTGTTTGAGGAATAGGGAGTTTTAATATGGAAAAACCAACAGGCGCATTATCACTGGTATTCAGACAGAAAAAAGACGGACAGACATACCCGGCGAAGCAGTACTACAAGCTTCCTCTCCAGGTAATGCGAACCCATTATCAGGAGGATGACGGTACGGCATACACTTATCTTCTGAACCCCAGCGGCGGGGTCCTGCAGCATGACCGGCTTTATACGGAAATTGTTTTGGAAGAAAACAGCAAGGTATATATTACTACGCCGTCCAGTACCAAGTTTTATAAAATGGATGACGGACACGCGGAAGTGGTGAATAAAATTACCGTAGGAGCGGGCGCGGTTTTAGAGTATCTGCCGGAGCATAACACTCCCTTTGCCATGGCGGAGGCCTATCAGGAAAATGAATTCTATCTTCATAAGGATGCCATACTGATCGCTTCGGATATGGTTACGGCGGGAAGAGTTTCCCGAGGGGAGATCTTTGACTATGATCTGTATTCCTCAAAGACGAAAATCTATGTGGACGGACATCTTAGACTGTATGATCACAGCCATATGGACGCAAAACAGATTGATATGAAAAAGCTGGGATATATGGAGGGATACTTAACGAACGGCACAGTCTATGTATATGCCGGACACATAAATGATCAGCTGCCGGAAACGCTCAATCGGATGAAGCCGGAAGGGGTACTGCTGGCGGCGGGGAAAATCGACGACAGTATAATGATCGTCCGTTTTCTCGGAAACAGTATGGTAGAACTTAAAGAGGCCGTAGATGCCATCTGGGGGCAGATTCGGCGGGATGTACTAAAAAAAGAACCGATTCGGGTGAGAAAATATTAGTGGCGCTGGATTGCCAGAGCTTGCTGTTTTAGGCGTTGGAAAAAGGAACTGTGCTCCGGATTCCAGCGCTTGTTTTATGCGTGGACCCATGGAGATGATTTGGCGAGCATAAACCGCGCTGGAGAAAGACAGATGACAAAAAAGAACAAAAATAGTATAATAGACTGATACCGGCTGGGCCGGAATTTTAATAAATGCAAAGCTTTTAAAGAAAAAGCAGGAGGATAAATGAATGAAGATACCTGAGTTATTTGAAAAGAAAAAGCCGGTTTTTTCCCTGGAAATTTTTCCGCCTAAAAGAAAATCCGGCCTGGAAAAGATTTATGATACCATTGAAAAGCTGACCGTCTGCAAGCCGGACTTTATCAGCGTGACCTACGGAGCGGGAGGAAATATCGCGAACAATGACACCTGTGACATTGCCGCCAATATCAAAAAGAAATTCGGAGTGGAGCCGCTGGCCCATCTGACCTGTGTAAACTCCACCATGGCGGATGTGACAGAAATGATCAAGCGGTTCGCGGCCGCGGATATCGAAAATGTTCTGGCGCTGCGAGGAGATATCGTTCCGGGAGAACAAATCGAGAAGGAATTTTTTCATGCCAACGAACTGGCCATTGAAGTCCAGCGGAACAGCGGGCTGCAGATCCTGGGAGCCTGTTATCCGGAGGGGCACTCGGAGAGCAAAAATTTGAGAGAAGATATTCAGAATCTGAAGTATAAAATCGGCGCCGGCGTCAAGGTCCTGATTACGCAGCTGTTTTTTGATAACCAGCTGTTTTACGAATTTTTGGCCCAGGTGAGAAATGCCGGAATTCAGATCCCGATTTCCGCGGGGATCATGCCGATTGTCAATAAAAAACAGATCGAAAAGACGGTGGCGCTCAGCGGGGCCAGTCTCCCTCACGAATTTACCAAAATGATCAGCCTTTATGAAAACCGGCCGGAAGAGCTGTATCAGCACGGAATCCAGTACGCGGTCGATCAGATCCGGGATCTGCTGGAACATGGCGTGGACGGCATCCACCTTTACACCATGAACAATCCGGACGTTGCCCTGGCTGTTTACGAAAAGATAAAGGATCTGCTGTAAGATGCGGATTGATTTTGCGGGGCCGATTGATCGAAAACAGTGGCTTTCCCGTATGGGGGTAAAGGGAGACGGAGACGCAGGGCTTCTCAGGCGTATGGATCTCTGCGAGAAGCGTTTGCTTTCCGCGGCGGCATCTCAGGGAGTCTACCGCGTGGTAAAGCCGGAGGCGCTGGAATTGAAAGGGCAAGCCATCCGAAAGCATCTGGCGGGCTGCACGGAAGCGGTTCTTCTGGGGGTGACTCTTGGAGCGGGAGTGGATCATCTGATTCGCGGCAGCCAGATTCGGGATATGGCGGAAGCCTTTATTTTAGACTGCGGCGCTTCGGTTCTGGCAGAGCAGGTCTGCGATCTTTTTGAGGAACGGATCCGGCGGGAAAACAGCATGCACTTTACGGGAAGATACAGTCCCGGATATGGAGATTACCCTCTGGAATGCCAGGATGAGCTGATTCGTCTGCTGGACGGAGCTCGGAAAATCGGACTGAATGTCAGCCGGAGTCATCTTTTGATTCCGAGAAAATCCATCACCGCTGTCATGGGCGGGGCGGATCATCCGGTCAGCGGGTATCTGGCGACCTGCGGGGAATGTACACTGAGGGACACCTGTGTCCTGAGAAAGGAAGGAAGAAACTGTGCTGGATTTTAGCAAACATTTTTATATGCTGGATGGGGGTATGGGAACCATGCTGCAGGCCTATGGGCTGGAACCGGGAGAGCCGCCGGCTCTGCTTGCGGTTACAAACCCGGAGTTGATCACGTCCATCCACAGGCAATATGTAGAGGCGGGAGCGGATATTCTTTACGCCAATACCTTTGGAACCAATCGTTATAAGTTAGAAGGATACGGGTATTCGCCGGGGCAGATCATTGACAGCGCCATAAAGGCGGCGCGGGCAGCATGCAAAGAAGACACGCTGGTGGCTTTGGACGTGGATCCTTTGGGCGAGCTTCTGGAACCCATGGGAACCCTGACTTTTGAGGAAGCTTACGACGCTTTCTGTGAGGTGGTAAAGCAGGGGGAAGCTTCCGGGGCGGATCTGATTGTCATTGAAACCATGACCGATCTTTATGAGGTGAAGGCGGCAGTGCTGGCGGCAAAAGAGCAAACGAACCTTCCGGTTATGGTTTCCATGACATTTGAGGAAACAGGCCGGACGTTTACCGGAACCAGCATCGAGTGTATGACGGCTGTGCTGGAAGGGCTGGGGGTAGACGCTGTGGGGATCAACTGTTCCCTTGGACCGGTAGAAATTTTCCCTCTGGCGGAAAAAATGTGTCAGCTGACCGATCTACCGGTCTTCGTAAAGCCCAACGCGGGACTGCCGGATCCGAGAACCGGAGCCTATACCATCGGACCGGAGGAGTTCGCGCGGGCAATGGCGGAATACCGACACCTGGGTATCGCCATGGCAGGCGGCTGCTGCGGCACAACCCCGGATTACATCGCGCGGATGAAAGCGGTGTTCGCCGGAATGGAACGGAAGCAGAGAACGCCCAGTGCCAGAGAAAGCTGCGTGTGCAGCGCTACAAACTGCGCCGCGATCGATCATGTGACAGTGATTGGAGAGCGGATTAACCCTACCGGGAAAAAACGTCTCAAACAGGCGCTGATTGAAGAAGATTACGATTATCTGCTTTCTCAGGCTGTACAGCAGGCGGACGCCGGGGCGCAGGTGCTGGATGTGAACGTGGGCATTCCCGATATTGAAGAGGCGCGGGTTCTTCCGGCGGTGGTAAAGAAGATTCAGGCAGTGACGGATCTGCCGCTGCAGATTGACTCTTCCGATCCCGCGGCGATTGAGGCGGCTCTCAGGGTCTATAACGGAAAAGCCATTGTCAACTCGGTCAATGGGGAAGAAAAATCCTTGTCATCCATTCTGCCGGTTGTGAAAAAATACGGAGCCGCGGTGGTAGGTCTTACTCTGGATGAGAATGGAATTCCGTCAAAGGCGGAGGATCGGCTGGCCATTGCGGGGCGGATTTTAAAGCGCGCGATGGATCTGGGAATTCCCAAAAAAGATGTGTTTATCGACTGTCTGACGCTGACCGCTTCGGCTCAGCAGGCGGAGGTAAAAGAAACGCTGAAAGCGGTGCGCATGGTGAAAGAGGAATTGGGACTCCATACGGTGTTGGGCGTTTCCAATATCAGTTTCGGGCTTCCCTGCAGGCCGCTGGTGAACCGGACCTTCCTGGCGCTGGCTATGGAAAACGGGTTGGATCTTCCGATTATCAATCCCAACGACGAGGATATGATGGGGACGATCTTTGCCTTTGAAATGCTTCATAACCGGGATGAAAACGCGCAGAACTTTATTGAGCGCTATCGTGATGTTTCTCTGGGAACAATGACTAGAGGAAATGACGATTCCGGCACGCCGAGCGGTGGGAAGCCGGAGGGAACGGAAAATGAGCTGTTTCACGCGTTGGAAAAGGGAATGAAAGGGGAAACCGTCCATGCGGTACAGAAGCTGCTGGAAACAAAGGACGAGATGGCTGTTGTCAACGATTATCTGATTCCGGCGCTGGATAAAGTGGGACAGGGATTTGAAAAAGGCACGATCTTCCTTCCTCAGATGATGCAGGCGGCGACCGCGGCGCAGGGAGGTTTCGAGGTGATTAAGGAACGTCTGGCTGCCAGCGGAAAAGCGGGCGTTTCCAAAGGTCAGGTGGTAATCGCCACCGTAAAGGGTGATATTCATGATATCGGCAAAAATATTGTAAAGGTGATTATGGAAAACTACGGGTTTGAAATGATCGATCTGGGACGGGATGTGCCGGCGGAGACCATTGTAAACACGGTTGTCGAAAAGAATATCCAGCTGGTGGGGCTGAGCGCCCTTATGACGACAACTCTGAAAAGCATGGAAGAGACCATCGCCGCGGTCAGAGCGGCCGCGCCGGATTGCAAGTTCCTGGTGGGCGGTGCGGTACTAACTCCGGATTACGCGGAGAAGATCGGAGCGGATTATTACTGCAAAGACGCTATGAAATCTGTGGAAGCCGCTAAGGAAGTCTTCGGAGTATAGAGTTTCCACAGAGGGGGGGTAACGGATATGAGAAAGAGACGCAATCAAAGTGGCAGCAGGATTGAGCGAACGCCAATCGCCGTGGGCAGCCCGTTTCTGCCCGCGGCTTTTTCGGGGTTTCGGATTGCCCATATCTCGGATCTGCATAATACCCAGTTCGGAGAGAAAAACAGGAGACTGCTGGAACTGCTTGCGGAGATGAAACCGGATATGATTGCGGTTACCGGAGACTTGCTCGATTCCCGGCGCACAGAACCGGAAATCGCGGTACAATTTGTAAGCAATGCGGTGAAACTTGCGCCGGTTTATTATGTCCCGGGGAACCATGAATCGAGAATCGCTGTCTATGAAGAGACGGAAGCCGCCCTGGCTCAGGCGGGCGCGGCGGTACTGCGCAATCGGCAGATCCTGCTGAAGCGGGGAGCGGCGCGTATTTCCGTTCTGGGGCTGGAAGACCCGGGATTTATTGCAGAGACGGAGGATGCGGAAGTAAGGCGGAAACGGGTGGATTTCCAGCTAAAAGATATGATTGCGGATTCTGCCGGAACCTATACCATCCTCCTTTCACACCGGCCGGAGCTTTTTCCCGTCTATGGAGAAAACCGGATTGATTTGTCGTTGTGCGGCCATGCTCACGGCGGACAGATCCGTCTGCCGGGTCTGGGCGGGATCATTGCTCCCAATCAGGGCTTGTTTCCCCAATATACAAGCGGGCTTTACCAAAGGGACAGAGCGGCTATGATCGTCAGCAGAGGTCTTGGCAACAGCCTGTTTCCTTTCCGCCTGAACAACCCGCCGGAAGTGGTGGAGGTAAGGCTCGAGCGAAGAGTGCCCGCTTCCGGTCATGCGGATGATAAATAGACCGTGAAAAAGTGATTAAGCCTCTTGCCGATTCCTGCAAGGGGCTTAATCGTTAAGGGGAGAAGAGAGTGTGAAGGTTACGGCGGGGTATTTATATTTTGTATCGCAGGAGACATGAAAAAAACCGGTACTTCCCATATAGGAACACCGGTTTTTTCTTGCATCTTATTTCAGCATAGAGCTGAGAAACTCTTTTAAACGTTCGCTTTTCGGGTTCTGGAAGATTTCTTCCGGAGCCCCTTCTTCTACGATCTTTCCCTTATCCATGAAAATGACCCGATCCGCTACTTCCCGGGCAAATCCCATTTCATGGGTAACGACTACCATGGTGATATGGTCATCGGACAGCTTTTTCATAACGCTGAGCACTTCACCGGTAATTTCCGGGTCAAGAGCGGAGGTGGGTTCGTCAAAGAGCATGATCTGCGGATTCATGGCAAGGCCCCTTGCGATGGCAATCCGCTGTTTCTGCCCGCCGGACAGCTGCGCCGTATAGACATCGGCCTTTGACTCCAGACCGACCAGCTTCAAAAGCTCGCGGCCGCGGGCTTCTGCCGATTCTTTGGACTCCTTTTTCACCTTGATGGGCGCGTAGCAGATGTTTTTCAGGCAGGTCATGTGGGGGAACAGATTAAAATGCTGAAAGACCATTCCCGTTTCCGCGCAAAGGATGCGCAGCTCTTTGTCGGAGAGATACTGCGCTTTTCCGCCTTGCGGCGTATCCACAAAGGTTTTCCCGTTCAGTGTGATTTTGCCGGAGGTAATTCGGTTCAGGCAGTTGACACATCGCAGCAGCGTGCTTTTTCCCGAGCCGGAAGGTCCGATAATCGCAACGGTTTCTCCTTTATTCATGGAAAAGTTTACATGATCCAGAGCCCTGCAGTTTGAAAAGTCCTTTACAATCTGCTCCATTTTCAGAATCGGTTCCATATTACCATTCCTCCTTTGCGTCGTATTTTGAGAACCGCCGTTCCAGATAGCTGGAAAGCAGCGTCAGAAGGAACGTAAAAATCAGATAAATGATCGCCGCGATCAGATAAGCGGTGGAATTAACGTCACGGTTGACCGCGGAATTAGCAGCCTTCATCAGTTCACCGACGCCCATAACGGAAACCAGAGCCGTATCCTTGATGAGAACAATCGCTTCATTGGATACAGGCGGCAGCACCGCTTTCATGGTCTGAGGCAGAATGATCCCGAACGTTGTCTGGCTGCGGGAAAGCCCCAGAGAATGAGCCGCTTCATACTGCCCTTTGTCGATGCTGTTGATTCCCCCGCGGTAAATTTCCGCGAAATAGGCGGCGTAATTCAGAACAAAAGTGATGGTCGCCGTCGTAAACGCGGAAAAGCGGATCCCGAACGCAATCGGAATAAAGAAGTAAAAGAAGAACAGCTGCAGCAGCAGAGGAGTCCCCCTGAAGATCCATATGTAAGTTTTACAGAGAAACCGAAGGAGCCGAAACCTGCAGTTTCCGCCCAGAGCGAAAGGAAGCCCCAGGGGAATCGACAGGATCAGAGTCACCACGAACAGTTTTACCGTATACCATGCCCCCGTAAGAAGCGTCGGCATCAGGACCCCGGCATAAGCGAGGTTCTCCTGAAGATTTGCAATAAAATCACTCATAAAAAGGACTCCTCCAGAAAGTTATTATTCTTCGTCAATCGGTTCAAAGATTACAATATTTTTTCCGAACCATTTGTTGCTGATTTCTTCAGCCTTGCCATTATCAATGGTTGCCTTGATGGCGTCGTTTACTTTGGAAGCCAGCGCTTCTTCGCCTTTGCGGAAGCCTACCGCGTAAAAGTCATCGCCGAAGTCAAAATCGCAGACCGTCATTTTTTCTTCCATCTGGGAATTCTTGTATTCTCCCAGCACCTGATCCACGACCATGCAGTCCATTCTTCCGGTCTGCATATCCATGATTGCCTGATCGTAAGTTTTGTATTCGCTGATATTATCCTTGTAGGAATCGTAGGCTTCGTTTTTTGTCAGCATGTTCAGAGCGGAAGAATCCACCTGGGTAGCGATGTTGTAATTGGCCAGATCCTCTGCTTTTTCCACTTTTACATCATCTTTTAAGGTCATGATGATAATTTTGTTGTTCAGATATTTGTTGGAAAGGGTCAGCTTTTTCTGTGTTTCGGAAGTGATGGACATTCCGTTCCAGATGCAGTCGATATTTTTGGATTCCAGTTCCATGTACTTGGAATCCCAGTTGATGGGCTGGAATTTTACGCTTACGCCCAGTTCTTCGCCAACCGCGGTGGCAAGGTCAATGTCAAACCCAACCAGATTGCCGTCTTCATCGCGGAATCCCATTGGCGCGAAAGTGTCGTCCAGGCCGACTACCAGTTCACCCTTGTCTTCTACATACGTCCAGGATGTGTCTTCCGAAGCGTCGCCGCTGTCGCTGCTGCCTCCGCAGCCGGTCAGGGCAAACGCGCTGACAACGAGCACCAGTACCGTTGTCAGTACCAACAGTTTCTTTTTCATGTTGTTTCCTCCATAGCATAATAAATAAGATTGAACAAGCTTTATCCCAACAACAATACGTTATTGGGATAAAGCGATGATATAGTAGAATAGTATCATAATAGAGGAAGAAATGCAATCGAAAGGGACAGATTCCTTGAGAAAAGTTTATCCTTTGCGGATATTTACGGCTTGCAAAGGAAGCGGATGTTCTTTTGGAAAAAAATGCGGAGAATGCGGAACTTAAAGAAGAACATTCCTTTTTATTGCCTCAAAACTTTCTTTGCTGATTACATGTTCAATGCGGCAGGCGTCCTCGGCGGCGACCTTTTCATCTACGCCCAGATTTTTCAGCCAGGAGGAGATCAGACGATGGCGCTCGTAGATCATTTCCGCAATCGCCCGACCGGAGGCTGTAAGTTGGATATAGCCTTCCGGCGACATAGTGATCTGTTTCTTCTCCCGAAGGTTTTTCATGGCAACACTGACACTTGATTTTCGAAAACTCAGCTTTTCGGCCACGTCGACAGAACGCACAACAGGCAGCGTCTGACTGAGTACCAGGATTGCTTCCAGATAGTTTTCTGCTGATTCATTTGAATGCATGTTTTTTCACCTCTTATCGAATAGTTAGTTTAAACGAACTCACTTACGGGGCAAGTATATCATATTTAAAGGAAAGAACCAACAGAACAGGGAAAATTGAGAAAAAAAGTCAACTAAGTTATTGACGGCTAACTTTGGTTAGTGTATACTAATCTCAACCAGGGTCCATTTGAAAAACAGGATCGGAAGGGTAAAAAGCGGCATAAACCGACATTTATGCCGCGAAAGAGATTAAAATGAGAAAGGAACAGATTGTAAAAAAACTGAGAGAACACGGATACCGTATTACGAAGCAGCGGCAAGAGCTGCTGGATATTATACTGGAAAGCGAGTGTTCCAGCTGTAAAGAAATTTATTACAAGGCGGCAGAGCGTGATCCGGGCATCGGTACAGCGACGGTTTATCGTATGGTGAATATTTTAGAGGAAATCGGAGCCATTGATCGAAAGAATATGTACCGGGTGGCAGAAACGGAGCATAATGAAGGGAAAAAAGGCTACGTTGTTGTGCTTAACGATCATACGACCCGATATTTGTCTGAAAAGAATCTGAATATGGTGCTGCGGGCAGGACTGCGGATATATGGCTATCTGGAGGATCAGGATGTCAGCTGTATCACTGTAAAAATGCAGGGAAGAGGGAAAAAAGGGGTGTATTGATATATGTTGATAAAGTTTATCAACAAAACAAAAAAATTGTATTTTTGCGCGGCAGGCTCGTTATAATAGGGATAATGTTTCAAATGAACGGAGTCTAAAGTAATGGAGGTAGATAGTATGTGGGATATTTTGAAGAAAGAGAATTTGAAGAAAGGCGGACTGTTCGCCGCGGGGGTTGCGTTCGGCACGGCAGGAATTAAAGTGCTGTCCAGCAAGGACGCGAAAAAGGTATATACAGGCTGTACGGCAGCCGCGCTGCGCGCGAAGGACTGTGTTATGAAAACCGCGACGACGGTGCAGGAAAACGCGGAAGATATCCTTGCGGAGGCAAAACAGGTGAATGAAAAAAGGGACGCGGAAAAAGCCGCGGCGGTCGAAGAAGAATAAAACGAAAAAATAGAAAAGCTGCGGGGCTGGCTAGAAACACAGCCCCGCTTTTTATTGGAGGGATACAAGTGAAATTTATCATTAAACATGAAATCAGAGGGCGTATCCGTATTCATCTGATACAGGACAGGATGTCGTATAAAGAGGCGGATATTCTTCAGTATTATTTAGAACGTCTGGAAGAGGTGACACACGCGAAAGTCTATGAAAAGACCGCAGACGCGGCCATCCGTTTTACCGGAGACAGAACTGCCGTGATCCGGGCTCTGAAAGCGTTTCATTACAGTGAAGTTGATGTCCCGGCGGCAGTGATTGAACATTCCGGCAGAGAGCTGAACGCGGTGTATAAAGAAAAACTGATCAACAAAGTGGTGCTGCGTCTGGCGAGAAGGTGGATCGTGCCTTATCCGGTCCGGGCAGTCTATATTCTGTGCAGAGCGTTGCGATACGCGTATAAAGGAATTCAATGCCTGGCGGCGGGGAAATTGGAGGTGCCGGTGTTGGACGCCATTGCCATCAGTGTATCGGTGCTGCGGGGAAATCTGCAGACCGCCGGATCTGTGATGTTTCTGCTGGGAGTCGGTGAAATTCTGGAAGAATGGACTCACAAAAAATCCGTGGGAGATCTGGCAAGGTGCATGTCGCTGAATGTAAACAAAGTATGGAAAGTAGAAGGCGGACAACAGTCGCTGACTGCCTCTTCCGAGGTGAAAGCCGGCGATTTGGTGCGGGTCCACATGGGAAATATCATTCCTTTTGACGGTGTGGTAACCGAAGGGGAAGCCATGGTGAACCAGGCGTCTCTGACCGGAGAACCGCTTCCTGTAAAGAAGGAAGAAGACGGATATGTTTATGCCGGCACAGTCGTGGAAGAGGGAGAGCTGACGATTCAGGTCAAAGAGGTTTCCGGTTCGACCCGTTTTGAAAAAATTGTAACCATGATCGAGGAATCGGAAAAGCTGAAGTCATCTCTGGAAAGTAAAGCGGAGCATCTGGCGGACAGACTGGTTCCCTATACCCTGCTGGGAACAGGGCTCGTATGGCTTTTGACGAGAAATACAACCAAGGCGCTGGCTGTTCTGATGGTGGATTTTTCCTGCGCTCTGAAGCTGGCTATGCCGATTTCCGTTCTGTCGGCGATCCGGGAGGCAAGCATGTACCATATTACGGTAAAAGGAGGCAAATATCTGGAAGCGGTGGCGGACGCGAAGACGATTGTGTTTGATAAGACCGGAACTTTGACCAAAGCCAGACCAACGGTGAAGGAAGTGATTCCTTTCGGCGAAAAAAGCGCCGATGAGATGCTGCGGATCGCCGCGTGTCTGGAAGAGCATTTCCCGCACTCCATGGCAAAGGCAGTCGTAAAAGCGGCGAAGGACAAAAATCTGGAGCACGAGGAGATGCACTCCAAAGTGGAGTATATCGTGGCTCATGGCATTTCCTCACGGCTGGATGGAAAGAAAGTGGTAATCGGAAGCTACCATTTTGTCTTTGAAGATGAAAACTGCGCGATCGATGAGGAGCATCGCGAGCGGTTCGACAATCTTCCGGAGGAATGCTCCCATTTATATCTTGCGGTAGAAAATCGTTTGCAGGCGGTCATCTGCATTGAAGATCCCCTGCGGGAAGAAGCGGCGGAAGTAATCCGCGGCCTGAAAGACATGGGCTTTGAAAAAGTCGTCATGATGACCGGGGACAGCGAACGGACGGCTGCCGCGGTGGCGTCAAGGATCGGAGTGGATGAATATGATTCGGAGGTTCTGCCGGAGGACAAAGCCAGATTTATTGAAAAGGAGAAAGCAGAAGGCAGGACTGTAATTATGATCGGTGACGGCATCAACGATTCACCGGCGCTTTCCGCCGCGGATGTGGGAATCGCTATCAGTGACGGAGCGGAAATCGCCAGGGAAATCGCCGATATTACCATTGCCGCCGATGACCTGTACGGAATCCTGACGCTCCGAGACCTGAGCCAGCGCCTGATGGAGCGGATACGCGGAAACTACCGCAAAATTGTGGGGATCAATACCAGCCTTATCGCCCTTGGCGTCAGCGGCGTCATCCAGCCGACAACATCGGCTTTCCTGCATAATATGTCCACTCTGGCCATTGGAGTAAAGAGCATGGAGCATCTTCTGAAATGATTTTAAATGTTTCCTTTCAGGGGAAAAACAGGTATAATGGTTCGTGGCTGCTGGAAGGCGGCCGCGAATTCTTTATTTTTGGAGGAAGCAAGTTGAAGATTATAAAGCAAATCGGAATTTTGTTCACGGTCTGCTGGCTGAGCCTGGTAATTGAGCATTTTCTGCCCTTTTCCTTTTCCGCCAGCATTATCGGAATGATCCTGCTGTTCGGGTGTCTGTTGGCGGGGGTACTGAAAATCGAGCATATCCGGGAAAAATCGGATTTTCTGTTGTCGAATATGGCGTTCTTTTTTATACCGGCAGGTGTGAGTATTATCAATTACTTCGATCTTTTGAAGAGTAACCTGTGGCAGATTGCCGTTATCTGCGCTGTTTCCACTTTTGTGACCTTTGGCGTGACCGCTTTCAGTATCCGCCTTACAAAAAGGCTGATGGAAAGGGGGCGGTAGGCTTGCTGGAGCTTTGCAAATCGCCTTTCTTCGGAGTGGCTCTCAGTATTGTGGCTTTCTGGATTGGCGAACGGATTCACAAAAAGACGGGGCTGAGCATCTGCAATCCGATTATTATCGCAATCGTTCTGATTATCGGCGTGCTGCTGATTTTCCGGATTCCATATTCGTATTACCAGGAAGGCGGAGCGCTGATTGATCTGTTCCTGGCGCCGGCCACAGCCTGTCTGGCGGTTTCCATCTATACAAAATTGCAGCTTTTAAAAGAAAACTGGCTGCCGATTCTCATCGGCTGCGCCATGGGTTCCCTGGCCTCGATGGCAAGTATTTTCGGAATGTGCCGCCTGCTGGGGCTGGATGAACAACTGACCGCTTCTCTGCTGCCAAAGTCTGTCACAACGCCAATCGCCATCAGCATTTCCCAGGCTCACGGCGGTATTGTCCCCATCACCATCGTTGCTGTGATTTTTACCGGAATTCTGGGAAGTGTCTTCGCGCCTCTTCTGATTCGTCTGTTCCGGGTGAAAGAGCCGCTGGAAGCGGGAACGGCTATTGGAGCCTGCAGCCATGCGGTGGGCACGTCAAAAGCCGTGGAACTCGGCGAAACGGAAGGCGCCATGAGCGGGCTTGCCATCGGAGTCTGCGGAATTATGACGGTTCTGTTTTCGATGTTTTTGTAGGATGAACAAAACAAATCCTCGCGTCATAGTATAAACCATATACTACGATGAAAGGGGATTTTTTGTTTTGAAAAAGAATGAGGAACCTTATGTAGGTATGCCGATATATTTGGATGACTGCGATTGTGACGATCTGTTCGGGGAACGGAGCGGCGGGCAGGATCCGTGTATGAACCAGTGCTGCTTTGAAGACTGGCCTATTGGAATGACTTATACGCCTATGCAGCAATGGGAATCTACCTACGATCCGGAGAAGGCGCTGCAGGCGGGAACGATTTTTCCCAGTCTGGATCTGTGGTTCATGGGAGGTGGCACGCGATGACAGAGCGGAGTGAAATGCTGAAAAAGGTGCAGCAGCTGAATTTCGTGATGATTGACGCCGGGCTTTTTCTGAATAACCAGCCGGAATCTCCGGCAGCCCTGGAGTTATTCCGCAAATATCAGGAACTGCATAGAAAAGCGAAAATGGAATATGAAGAGGCCTTCGGACCGCTGGATTACGACGGCATTCGCACAGAACGGGACGGATGGTCCTGGATTCACAGGCCATGGCCGTGGGAAGTGGAGGATTAGGATATGTGGAAGTATGAAAAGAAACTGGAGTACCCGATTAATATTAAAAATCCCAACCCGGCTCTGGCAAAGTTCATCATCAGCCAGGTGGGCGGACCGGACGGAGAACTGGGCGCTTCTCAGCGCTATCTGTCCCAGCGTTATTCCATGCCCTATGATGAGGCTATCGCGACGCTGACGGATGTGGGAACCGAGGAACTAGCTCATCTTGAGATGGTAAGTACCATTATTCATCAGCTTACCCGCAATATGACCATCGAGCAGATTAAAGACGCGGGATTTGAAACCTATTTTGTCGACCACACGGCAGGCGTATATCCGCAGGCCGCGGCCGGTTTTCCTTTTGATGCCCTCTGTTTCGCCTCCAAGGGAGACGCGATTACCGATCTGGTGGAGGATATGGCGGCCGAACAAAAAGCGCGTACCACTTACGACAACATCCTGCGAATGGTAGACGACCCGGATGTCATTGATCCGATCCGCTATTTGAGAGAACGGGAAATCGTGCATTTTCAGCGATTTGGCGAAGCCCTCAGGGTAGTTCAGGATAACCTGGACTGCAAGAATTTTTACGCGATTAACCCGGAGTTTGATAAGTAAAGAAAACAAGGTAAGGTAAAGAGACTTTGTCATCAGATCGCAGCGGACAGCTTCATCTGAGCCAAAGTCTCTTTTGCTTTTTCAAATTACCCGTATCTGGCAGGCTTCCATGGCCCGCAGCGCGTTTTCATGGCTCTCCGGCGTAGCCCCGGCACAGCAGGCACTGTCTACGGTAACGGGTACTTCCGGGAGAAAGGCTTTCACAATCATGGCGTTTGAAATGACGCAGATGTCCGTACACAGACCGACCAGTTCGATTTCCTCCGGAACTTCACCGGCTCGCTCAAGCTCCATGAGCATGATTCCCAGCTCCTTTGATCCGAAAGTATCTTTTTCAATAACAGGGGAATCCTGAGGACGAAACAGGCTGTCGCTGATTTCCCAGCCGCGGGTGTCCCGGATACAGTGAGGAACCGGCAGATTCCGTCCCTCCTGGGTTTTCAGATAGTCGTCCCCATGGGTATCGGCTGTAAAAATAACGAGATCGCCGCGTCCATCGTATTCTTTAATTTTCTGATTTACAGAATCCACGATTTCCAGCGCCTGAGGCGTACCTAAAGCGCCGTCGATAAAATCATTTTGCATATCTACCACAATCAGTAATTTGCTCATGTCAATGAACCTCTTCTTTCTGCGGAATTTTAATCATTTCAGATAATTCCATTATATTCGTCAATCCGTTCCTACGCAAGCCTCAGAGTAATATATCTGGGGGGGCAAACATTGCGCTTGCAATCGGTACTTTGTTTGCCCGCAGCCGGATTCCTTATACGATTTATACACAAAGTGCGGATCTTTAAAGCAAAAATACTTGACAGACCCGGCGCTTTTTTGTAAACTATACCAGTGTCAAGTGAAAAGACTTGTCGATTGAGGAAATGAACTTATGGAATTTAATGAAATTGCACAGACCAGTCTGCTGTACGATTTTTACGGGCAGCTGCTTACGGAAAGGCAGCGGGAAGTCATGGAACTGTATCATGAGGAAAACCTGACGTTATCCGAAATTGCCGATGAGTTTTCCATCAGCCGCCAGGGCGTCCACGATACGCTGAAAACGGCGGAGAAGGCGCTGCAAAGATATGAGGAAAAGTTAGGACTTGTAAGCAGATTTCAGGAAAGCCGCCAGGCAATCGGAAAGATTGACCGGGAGATTGACGGACTGGCGGCGGAGTGTACCGATAAAAGAACGGCGGAAAAACTGCGGAAAATAAAAGAGATTATTGACAGTCTGGATCAATAAGGAGGATGCGGATGGCATTTGAAGGATTATCAGAAAAGCTTCAGGGCGTCTTTAAAAACCTGAAAGGCAAAGGCTCTCTGAGTGAAAAAGATATCAATGACGCCATGCGCGAGGTCAAACTCGCGCTGCTGGAAGCGGATGTAAACTTTAAAGTGGTGAAAGAATTTGTCCAGTCCGTGAAAGAAAAAGCCCTGGGCGAAGAAGTCATGAAAAGTCTGACTCCGGCCCAGCAGGTGATCAAAATTGTAGACCGGGAGCTGACCGAACTGATGGGCGGCGCGGGCAGTAAACTGACTTATTCGCCCCGCGGATTTACGGTACTGCTTATGGTGGGACTGCAGGGTACCGGTAAGACGACCACCTGCGGAAAGCTGGCGGCCTACCTTAAGAAAAACGGCAAAAAACCGATGCTGTGCGCCTGCGACATTTATCGGCCGGCAGCCATCGATCAGCTGGAAGTCGTAGGAAAGGCCGTGGATACGCCGGTCTTCACTATGAGGGACTGCAAAGAACCGGAAAAGATCGCCCTTGCGGCTATGAACGAAGCGGAGCGGAAAGGCTATAACGTACTCATTGTCGATACGGCAGGCCGTCTGCAGATTGACGAGGCTCTGATGGACGAGCTTGTCACCATCAAACAGGCAGTCAAGCCACATGAAATTCTGCTGGTAGTCGATGCCCTTACCGGACAGGACGCGGTCAACGCGGCGGAAGGCTTTAATGAAAAGCTGGGAATCGACGGTATCATTATGACAAAGATGGACGGCGACTCCAGAGGCGGCGCCGCGCTTTCGGCGAAAAAAGTAACCGGAAAGCCGATTAAGTTCATCGGTGTCGGCGAAAAATTCGACGCTCTCGAACCCTTCCATCCGGAGCGGATGGCAAGCCGGATTCTGGGGATGGGAGATATGCTGTCTCTCATCGAACAGGCGGAGCAGAACTACGATGATGAACAGGCAGCGGCCCTGGAAAAGAAAATCCGCAAGAACCAGTTTACTCTGGAGGATTTTCTGGAGCAGATGGGCCAGATTAAAAAAATGGGCGGCATTACCAAGCTGATGGGAATGATCCCGGGGATGAATTCCAGCGCCATGAAAAATGTGGATGTAGAGAAAAGTGAGCGCGAATTTGTGCAAATGGAGGCGATCATTCAATCCATGACGAGAGAGGAACGGGAGAATCCTTCCATTCTCAACGCCAGCAGAAGACGTCGCATTTCCGCGGGAAGCGGACAGCCGGTCAGCAAGATCAACTCGTTGGTAAAGCGGTACGGAGAAGCGAAAAAAATGATGAAACAATTCTCCGGAAAAGGCGGAGCGGGCAGAATGAACCGCATGTTCCGAGGTTTTTAATTCAGGGAAAACTTGAGTTTAAAATAGAAAAAATGGAAGAGTGTTTAGGAGGAAGAAAAAAATGGTAAAAATCAGATTAAAGAGAATGGGTGCGCACAAAAAACCGTTTTACAGAGTGGTAGTAGCGGATTCCCGCGCGCCGAGAGACGGAAAATTCATCGAGGAGATTGGTTACTACAACCCTCTGACAGACCCGGCTGACATCCGGATTAATGAAGAAAAAGCGAAAAAATGGCTGGGGACAGGCGCGCAGCCGACCGATACGGTCAGAGGTCTTTTCAAGAAAACAGGCATCCTGTAAGAAAGCGGTGAGTTCTTATGACAGAATTGGTTCGCGCGATTGCCAGGTCGCTGGTTGACAATCCGGACGCCGTTGAAGTTACGGAATCCGCTGGCAAGCAGCAGACAACGGTAATACAGCTGAAAGTCGCTCCGGAAGACATGGGAAAGGTCATCGGTAAACAGGGGCGGATTGCCAAAGCCCTCCGCACTGTCGTAAAAGCGGCAGCTACGAAGGCCGGCCAGAAAGTTGTAGTAGAAATTGTTCAATAGTTAGAAAAGAAATGTAAAGGCACATGTTTCCCGCAAGGCGCGGGAGTATGTGCCTCTGCTGTATATAGACGGGGAAACATGGAAAAAATTTTAATTGGAAAAATTGTAAACGCGGTAGGCCTCAAGGGGGAAGTGAAGGTTTACTGCTACACAGATCGAAAAGAACGGTTTGAAGAACTGGAGCGTATCTGGGTCGAGGAGGAACCGCGGGAGATCCAGAACGTTCGCTACCACGGAAACGTGGCAATTCTGAAGCTGCGCGGGATTGAAGACCGAAATGCTTCAGAAGCGCAGAAAAATAAAGGCGTATATATCGAAGAAACGGATCTGGCGGAGCTTCCGGAAGGTACCTATTACATCCGGGATTTGATCGGCATGAAAATACTCGATGAAAAAGGACAGCCTCTGGGAACTCTGAATAATGTACTTCAGAACAGCGCTCAGGACCTTTATGAAATCCGGCTGGAAGAAGGCAGAAAGATTCTGCTGCCGGTTGTCAGAGAGTTTGTGCTGGATGTAGACCCGGAACAGAAGACGATCCGGGTAAGGCTGCCGGAAGGTCTTCTGGAACTGTGAGGGCAATTATGAACATTGATATTCTGACCCTGTTTCCGGAGATGTTTACGGCAGTGACGAGCAGTATACTGGGAAAAGCAGGCGAAAAAGGAATTCTGGATATTCGTCTTACTAATATTCGGGATTACAGTATGGACAAACATAAAAAGGCAGACGATTATCCATTTGGAGGCGGCGCCGGCATGGTACTGCTGGCCGATCCGGTGTTCCGGGCTATGGAAGCTGTGAAGGCAGAGGGGAAACGAAGCCTTTATATGTCGCCGCGCGGCAGAATCCTGGACCAGGAACTGATTCAGCAGCTGGCGCAGGAAAAGGAATTGGTGATTCTCTGCGGACATTACGAAGGTGTGGATCAGCGTATTTTGGATTACTGGAATATGGAGGAGGTTTCCATCGGTGATTATGTGCTGACCGGAGGGGAACTTCCCGCCATGGTACTGATTGATTCGGTAGCCAGAATGATTCCGGATGTTCTCAGCAGCAGCCACGCCGCTCTGGATGAGTCTGTTTATTCCGGGCTTTTAGAGTATCCGCAGTATACAAAGCCCAGAAACTACAGAGATATGGAAGTTCCCGAGGTTTTGGTGAGCGGCAACCATAAGAACATCCATCTGTGGAAGCTGGAACAGTCTCTTCGGCTGACAAAACAGCGGAGACCGGACTTGTTCCGGAAGTTTTTATCAAAAGGGGAAAGCCTGACCAAAGAAGAAAAGAAATTATTGGAGAAAATATTGGAAATAGACCGATGATACGTTGAAAGAATCAGGCATTTAGTGTAAAATGTACTAGTGGAGAGAGATTATGGCGAAAAAAAACAGAAAACCCATATATATATTCGTTCTGGCACTGATCGTACTATATATTGCGATTTACGTGATTCCAAAAGCCACCGGACTCTTCGACACAACGGAGGTTGTAGAAGCGGGAACGCTTCAGGTTACAGAGGAAACAACTTGTTATTTTGTCCGGAATGAGACCGTGTATGAAGCAGGGGAAGCGGGAACTCTGGACTACAAAGTTGAAGAAGGTGTTCACATCCGTAAAGGCACGAGGGTTTTAAAGCTTACAGAAAGCGGTGACGAGAATGCTTCCCAAAAGGACGCGGAGGAAAGATCGGAATATAAGGATGTGATTAAACGACTGGGAGATCATGTGGTAAGAACCGTAAGCTGCGAAGCGCAGTCCAGCGGAGTCCTCAGTTACTATGCAGACGGATATGAGAACTTTTTTTCACCGGACACAATGGATCAGCTCCGTTACAAGAACGTCAAAGATTTGCAGATAGAGGCCAGCTCCTTAAAACGAGAGAACGCGATGCAGACTGAGCCGCTTTTTAAAATCTGCGACAACGAAAACTGGTACCTGCTGTGCTGGGTAGAAGCAGCAAGCATTGCCAGATACGAAGTGGGAAATGATGTAACTGTGCAGCTGCCGGACGGAGATGTGACGGCGACCATTCATGACATTACCGAAGATGGCGAACAGTGGAAGATTACTTTGCGATCCAATCAGTACTACGAATCCTTTGCCAAGAGCCGTATTGCGGAAGCGAGGCTGGTTTCCCAGGAGTATGACGGGCTGATTGTAGATAACGGAGCGATTACTACAAGGAATGGAGAAACCGGAGTCATGGTACGGCAGACCAGCGGCGATTTTGCTTTTACCAGAATCAAGGTGATTGCAAGCGATGGGGAATATTCCGTGCTGGAGGACGGTACCTTTATAGATGAAGACGGGAATACAGTCGATACGGTCAATGTGTACGATGAAATTTTAAAAAGGCCAGGAAAGGGGTCCTGATGAGGTGATTAAAAAATGAGCACGATTAAAGAAAATATTGAAAAAGTCAATGAGAGAAAAGAAGCGGCCGCAAAGCAGTGCGGCAGGAATGGAGACGATATTCTTCTGGTCGGTGTAACTAAGACCAGGAGTGCTGATGAAATCAACGAAGGAATTGACGCCGGACTGACCGATATCGGTGAAAACAAAGTTCAGGAGATCATGGACAAATACGATTTTGTGAAGCCGGTCAGATGGCACATGATTGGACATTTACAGACAAACAAGGTAAAATATATCATCGATAAGGTGTCCATGATTCATTCCGTGGATTCTTATAAGCTTGCGGAAGAGATTAATAAACGGGCGGGACAGCATGGAATTACGATGGATATCCTGATCCAGGTCAATTCCGCCCAGGAAGAAAGCAAATTCGGCATTTCCACGGATGAAACAGAAGAACTGATCCGCAGAATCCTGGAAAACTGCCCGAATATCAAAATCCGGGGACTGATGTGTATCGCGCCTTTTGCGGAAGATCCCAATGACATACGCGTCTATTTCGCGGAAGTGAAAAAGCTTTACGATCAATACAGTCAGATTGAGCATGAACGGTTGGATTTTCAATATCTTTCCATGGGCATGTCCCATGATTTTGAAGTGGCGATTCTGGAGGGCTCCAATCTGATTCGCGTGGGAACGGCAATTTTTGGGGAAAGAGATTACAGCAAACAAAAATAACGGGAGGTTGTTATGGGTATTTTAGGAAAATTTAAAGATTTAGTAGGAATTGACGATTACGAAGAAGAGGAAGAATACGAAGAAATTCAGCCGGCGACAAAGTCAGCGGAACGGCGGTACTCAGAAACGAGGACGTCCTTTCAGGCGTCTCGCCCGGAATCGCATAATGATGGAAAGGTAATTCCGATGCAGAACCGCACGGTCAGCGCCATCACCAGCGCGTTCAAACTCGTGGTAATTGAGCCTTCCGGATTTGAAGAATGTCCAAAGCTAGTGGATAGCCTGAAAAGCAAAAAGCCGATTATCATTAATTTGGAGCGTATTGAGTCGGATACGGCGAGAAAGATCTTTGATTTCCTGAGCGGAGCTACTTACGCGCTGAACGGAAACGTACAAAAAGTAGCGAACAATATCTTCGTTTTCGCGCCGGAAAATGTGGATATTACCGCGGGTGTCAACCACAAAGGGTTCTCCTTTGAAAATGAGAAAAAGAACAGTAACCCTTGGAAGTAACGGAGGTATGATATGATTTCCCCTTTAGAAATACAGGAAAAAGAGTTTTCGAGAAGCCTGAAAGGGTTTAAGGAAGATGAAGTCAATGAGTTCTTGGATCGAATTACACTGGATCTGGAGCGGATTCTGGAGGAAAATCGCCAGTTGAGAGCTGAAAAAGAGCAGCTGACCGAGGAATTAAAAAAGTATAAAAGTTCGGAAAGCGCTGTCCTGGATACATTGGAAACCGCTAAGGCTCTAATGGGGGACATTTCTGCCAGCGCCGAAAAAAGGGCCCAGATTCTGCTGAAAAACGCGGAGATGGAAGCTCAGAATATGCAGAGAGAGGCAAAAGAGGCTATTGAGCGTATGAATGAAGAAAGCGCCGCGTTGCGCGGCCGTGTAAAAAGCTTTCGCGCAAAATATAGGCAACTTTTGGAGATGGAACTTCAGCATTTCGATTCCATGACAGAGGAACTGTTCCCGGAACTGAAAAGCAGTCCGCAGGCCGCGGCGCCTAAATCCGCTGAAAAACCACGCAGTGGATTGAAAATGAAGGATCTGGAGGAATTACCAGAAGCGGGAACAAAGAAAACAGGCGCCAATGGGGCAGAAAGCCGAATGAAAACTATGGTTCACAGAAAAGCTTAAAAAAATAAGAGTGGAGGCGGGGCAGAAATGCCCCGTAATTTTTAGATGCGATACTATATAATAATTGCCGTAATCGTGGTTTTGGATCAGATTGTAAAAAAGGGAGTGACCATTAATATGGAACTGAATGAGTCCATTCCGGTTATTTCTGATTTTTTTCACATCACGTATATTCACAATACCGGGGCCGCCTTCAGTCTGATGGAAGGTTTAAGGGTCCTGTTAATTGTTCTTCCCCTTATTGTGATTTTCGCGGCACTGATTTATATCTTTAAAAAGAGAAAAGAAGCGCATCCGCTGCTTCTTCTATCTTTGGCCTTTGTGGCGGGAGGGGGCCTTGGAAATGTTGTAGATCGGGCGGTTCTCGGATATGTGGTGGACTATTTTGATTTTCGGGTATTTCCGATTTTTAACATTGCGGATATTTTTGTATGTGTAGGCTGCGGCTTGCTGGTGATTTATATGCTCTTTATAGATGGAAAAGGTTTAAAAGAGGAGAAAAATGGAGAAAACGGAAGTATATAAGGTGAAAGCGGAACAGCAGGGAAGCCGACTGGATCAGGTGCTTTCTCAGGCATTTCCGGAAATCTCCAGAAGCTTTCTGCAGAAGCGAATCCGTGAGGGAGGCGTTTTGGTGGACGGCGATGTTTGTGACAGTAAAAAGTATAAAGTCGAAGAAGGGCAGGAAATTACGCTGGCGATACCTGAGCCGGAGGAATTGGAAGTCGCGGCGGAACCGATTCCGCTGGATCTTGTCTATGAAGATGGAGATATGCTGGTGGTAAATAAACCGAGGGGGATGGTTGTCCACCCGGCGGCGGGCAATGACAGGGGCACGCTGGTAAACGCGGTTTTATACCACTGCGGGGGCAGTCTGTCCTCCATCAATGGTGTGATTCGGCCAGGTATTGTCCACCGAATTGATAAAGATACCAGCGGTCTGTTAATGATCGCCAAGAACGACCGAGCGCACAATTTTCTGGCGGAGCAGTTGGCAGAGCATCGTATTACCAGAGTCTATGAGGCCATTGTATATAACAACTTTCCGGATGAGGAAGGTACTGTAGACGCGCCTATTGGCAGAGATCCGAAGAACCGGCTGAAGCAGGCGGTAACAGAGAAAAATTCCAAAAGAGCGGTTACCCATTATCGGGTTTTGGAGCGCTTTGGAACCTTTACGCGGATTGAAGCGCGGCTGGAGACGGGGCGTACCCATCAGATTCGGGTCCACATGGCCTATATCCACCATCCCCTTTTGGGAGATCCCGTCTATGGACCTTCCAAAAATCCCTTTGGCCTGAAAGGGCAGATGCTCCATGCCAGGGTGCTGGGATTTCGCCATCCTGCTACAGGGGAATATATGGAATTTGAGGCAGAGCCTCCGGAAGATTTTCAGAAGGTTTTAGAAAGGTTGAGAAACAAACGGTTATGAAAAAAAGAAGCTTTAAGCCGGGAACGATGCTGAATCCCGTACCGGTCGTGATGGTTTCCTGTGGAGATGTAAATCACGGAAATATTATTACGGTCGCGTGGACAGGAATTGTTAATTCGGATCCACCAATGACCTATGTATCAATCCGCAAAGAACGATATTCCCATGAAATCATAAAAAACGCGGGAGATTTCGTTATTAATCTGACAACAGAGGAGCTGACCTTTGCCACCGATTACTGCGGCGTAAAATCAGGACGGGATACCGACAAATTTAAAGAGCAGAAGCTGACGCCGCTGCCTGCGGAAAAGGTGAAAGCGCCTCTGATCGCGCAGTCGCCTGTTAATCTGGAGTGCAAAGTAAAAGAAATCCATGAATACGGAAGCCATGATATGTTCATAGCGGAAATCGTTAATGTGCAGGCGGCGGAGGAATGGATCGATGAGACGGGAAGAATACGACTGGATAAAGCTGGACTGATCTGCTATAATCATGGAGAATACTTTGGGCTGAGAAGGCAGCCTCTCGGCAGGTTCGGATTTTCAGTCATGAAGCCAAAGACGAAAAAAAGGCTGGCCGCAGAGCAGAGGCGAAATACTTTCCGCAAAAAGAAGCAGAGCCGCGGGCGGCGGCTCTGACGCTGTGTTATCAGGCTTTTTTTGCAGGGGGATCCGAAGCTTTTTCCGGATATTTGATCGATTGCAGGCAGTCTTCACAGATATAGCCGCCTTTAAAGGCAAAACTGTGATATAGTTGGCCGCAGAGGGAGCAGGAATGTTGCGTCGGATCTGTGCTGTTCCCTCTGTGTTCCATTATTCCGGGTTCCATTGGTTGCATTTGTTCTTTTCGTTCTGTTGCAAGATTTTTTTCCATCTCGTAATTCCTCCTTTAGAAAAAAATGGGATCTAGCAGTGTAGTATTACTAGAATATACCAATTTTTTACATAAATCAATAAAAAATTGAAAAAATTAACAAAAAGAACATATAATGTAATGTGATTGCCTTTTTTTGTAATTAAGAGGAAGCATCCACCCCCGGGAGCCGCGGCGTTACATAAACCGTCCGGTTATGCGTAAAAATTACCATCCCCGGTTTTGCGCCCGCGGGCTTTTTCACATAACGTACCTGGGTGTAGTCTACCGGTACGTTTTCCGAACTTTTTCCTTTACTGTGATAAGCCGCCGCTGCCGCCGCGTCGAAAATAGCCGTTTCAGTCAGCTCCTTTCCTTCTGTAAAAAGAATAATATGGGAGCCGGGAATATCTTTTGTATGGAACCAGTAATCCTTTGGTCCGGCCATTTTAAAGGTAAGAAGATCATTCTCTTTATTGTTATGCCCGGCAAGAATACGGAAGCCATCCTCAGTCGTATACTGAAAAGGCTGTGCTTTCTTTTTCCTTTGGATTCCTGTGCTTTTACGCTTTTTGAGATAGCCGGATTCTACTAACTCCTCGCGGATGGATTCTACCTCGTCAATGGAAGATGCCGTTTCCAAAAAGGAGGATACGGATTCCAGATAAGCGATTTCCTGATCCGTTTCTTCCATTTGAATCTTTTTCTCTTTGCGGGCCGTCTTGGCCTTGCCATATTTTTTAAAGTATCGCTGAGCGTTTTTTGCGGGCGGATACTTTGGATCCAGAGGGATGGTTACTTCGCTTCCGTCGTAATAGCTGGTTACCGTAACAGAATCAGCGCCGGAAGGAATTTGATGAATGTTGGCGGTCAGCAGTTCCCCGTAGAGACGATACTTCTCCGAATTCTCTGCACGGAGAAGATCTTCGCCCAGTCTCTGCCGCTTGAGATAAAGCTTGTTGAGCGCCGAGGACAGGACTTTTTTTAAATCAGAAGATTTTTGTTTGACTCGGTTGGAGGACTGCCTGTGTACGAAATAATAATCAAGCATTTCACTGACCGTGTCGAACTCGATCTGCTTCGGATAGGTTTCCAGAGGTATGACATGAAAGTCGCCGGGGCTGCCGTCTTCCTTCAAATAAACCCGGGGACTCAGGTGTCCGCTGGCGAGATTTCTTCGGATTTCCTCTATTTTTTCGTAGACATCCGGGCTGTCTGCCAGGACCTGCGCGACAGCGGGGGAAATGCCGCCGATGGTATTAAGGAGGGTCTTGGGATCCGGTTCGATTCTTTCTGCCTGGGATCGAGTCAAAAGGAGGAAGGGGATTTTATCCTGCGCGGGCGGATACTCATAAATCTTTCCGGGAAGGAGTTGTCTGGCACGATTTTTATCGATAGAGACTCGTTTAATGCTGTCCATAATTTTTCCGGTCCGCATGTCGACTAAAATAATATTGCTGTGTTTTCCCATGATTTCGAAAATCAGCTTTTTATTTGCGGAAAAGCCCAGTTCGTCGATGGTCTCCAGAACGATTTCAATGATTCGCTCCGAATCTTTTTGGCTGATTTCAATGATGCGCCCGCCCTGCAGGTGCTTTCTCAGGAGCATGCAGAAAGCCAGAGGCACCGGAGGATTAGGTGGATTTTCTGTAATCAGATGAATCCGAGCGTGATCGCTTCCTGAAGAAGCATACAGCCGATAGTTCCCCTTTTTTGTATGAAT
This sequence comes from Zhenpiania hominis, assembly GCF_014333425.1. Taxonomy (GTDB): domain Bacteria; phylum Bacillota; class Clostridia; order Peptostreptococcales; family Anaerovoracaceae; genus Hominibacterium; species Hominibacterium hominis. The sequence continues at coordinate 164,905 of NZ_JACRYT010000004.1, forward strand.
GTGAAAAACCAGCTCGTCCGATTCCGGCTGGTAGATTTTCTCGATTTTTCCGAGAAGCAGCGTATCTTTTAATTCGTGCGCGACCGCGTTTGTTACAATTCCATCAAAAGCCATAATTTCACCTCGATTCTGCTGCCGCATAGGAAGCGGCGGCTGTCTATCAGTTTAACACAAGAATATGGTTTATCGCAACTTATGATATACTAGGATTCAGCTGGCATCAGTGAGAGTAGTTTTTGAAATAAGACAAGAAATTCTGTCTGTTTTGCTGAGGAAAGCGCGGAGATCCGCCGGATGAGAAGTAAAAGAAGCAGGAAAATTTCCAGTTGTTCTTCCGAATAGGAACAGCAGAGCAGGAGCAAAGGGCTGATTTGTAAACGCGAGGCAATATGTTCGATGGTATCCATCCTGGGATTTCCACGACCATTCAGAAGCGCCTGTGTATAAGAACGTGAAAGCCCAAGCTCTTCGGAAAATTGGGTGATAGATAGATTTCGGCTCCTTCGGATTACATTCATCATAACGGATAAATTTTTTTGCAATACCACAAATAACACTCCCTTTTGTAAAAATTCAGAACAAAAATGCAGGAGTCTATCATAGCGGATTTTTACAAAAAAATACATAGTTTTACATGAAAATGCATAGGATGATATGAAGCGACAGATGGGAAAGAAGGCGTTCAGCGCTGGTTTACTTGGAAGGGCAAAAGTGGTAGAATAGAAATAATCGGCACTTATTTTTCGCATTATGATTCAAGGTTAAGGAGAACAGGCGCATGATAAAAAGCATGACAGGATTCGGAAGGAGCGAACATTCCGATGGAAAAAGAAATATTACAGTTGAGATAAAATCAGTGAACCATCGTTACGGAGACATCAGCGTGAAGATGCCACGGAGATATTCCTTTGCGGAAGAAATGATAAAGAATATCGTCAAACGCACTGTCAGCAGAGGAAAAGTAGATGTGTCCATTATTGTTGAGAATCTGACAGAAGATGACGTGACAGTCAAGCTTAACACCATGGTAGCGCAGCAGTATTTGGATAATCTGAGTGAACTGAGGGAGAAATTCGATCTTCATGATGATGTGACTCTGCAGTTTTTAGCAACGCTTCCTGATGTTATGAAGGCGATCCCGGATGTAGAAGATGAAGAGGAAATCCGCAGCGCGATTCAGATCCCTCTGGAAGACGCGCTGCGGAATCTTGACCATATGCGCAGTGTAGAAGGAGAGAAGCTGGCGGAGGATCTGTTGATGCGCGGCGGACTGATTCGGGAAGCGGTCAAGAAAATTGAAGCCCGTTCTCCACAGGTAGCCGAAATCTATGCGGAAAAGCTGAAAGAACGGATTCGGGATCTCATCGGGAATCACGTGGACATTCCAGAAGATCGGATCCTGCTGGAGGCAGCGGTTTTCGCGGACAAATGCAGTATCACGGAAGAGCTGGTGCGGCTGGACAGCCATATGATTCAGCTGAAGAGTATTATTGAAAAGAGCTCACAGCCTGTAGGGAAAAAGTTGGATTTTCTCGTTCAGGAGATGAATCGGGAAACAAATACTATTGGTTCGAAGGCGAATGATATTGAAATTACCAATCTGATGTTGGACATTAAAAGCGAGATCGAAAAAATCCGGGAGCAGGTGCAGAATATTGAATAGACAGCCCTGGGGCATAAGGTATGTTTTTTAGAAAAGCAGGCGAAAATTTAGGTTGAATGCCAATTTCCTGCATGCTATAATTAATAATCGCACAAACGGATAAGGAGAACGCGATGCAGAAGGGCAGATTATTTGTAATTTCAGGGCCTTCCGGCGCTGGAAAGGGAACGATATGCAAGGAAATACTGGAAAATGAAAATATTCGGCTTTCCGTTTCCATGACAACGAGAGCGCCAAGGGACGGTGAGATCGATGGAGTCAATTATTTTTTTGTAAGCAAAGAGGAATTTCAGAAAATTATCGAAGAACGCGGGTTTTTGGAATACGCGGAAGTTTACGGAAACTTTTACGGAACTCCGAAAATGGAAGTCATGGATATGATGAACGCGGGAATCGATGTGGTATTGGAGATCGATATTCAGGGCGCGCTCCAGATAAAAGAGGCTTATCCGGAAGCGGTGTTTATCTTTATCCTCCCGCCATCCATGTCGGAATTGCGCAAACGAATTACGGGAAGAGGCAGCGAAACGGAGGAATCGCTTGAACTACGACTGGGGGAAACCCTGAATGAGATTGCTTATATTGATAAATATGACTACTGCGTGGTCAACGGAGAACTGCAGGACGCGGTAAATCGTGTTACAGCCATTATCATGGCAGAGCATTCCAGAGTGTCAGAAGACGTATATAAGATTATAGAACGATATAAGGAGGAATTGTAAATGTTATATCCATCCATTAATGAAATAAGAAAGAAAGCCGACAGCAGATATACATTGGTAATTTTGGCGGCAAAACGGGCGAGAGATATTATCGATGGAAAACCGAAGCTGACAGAGGCGGACGTGGATAAACCGGTATCCATCGCGGCTAATGAAATCGCCGAAGACCTGATTACGTACCGGCGCGAAGAGGAATAGAGCGAATCCCAAAGAGTTAGATAGAAGTGAGTGGTGCTGTTTTTGTATCACTCATTTTTTTCAATTCAGAAAAGATAGATTTAGCGAGGGATGGGAAATTTTAGAAAATAGTTGAAAATTCAGACTATTTGATCGGAATTGAGGATAGACAGCATCTGCCTTTTATGAAAAAATAAAAGTGTCGGATATGAGAGGAATTGCTGGTTAAAAAAAGCGATAATGCCCGAGCGTTTATTTCTTTATGGAAAGGAGATGCCTTATGGTTTGCAAGTATATTCCAGTCAAAACAGCAAAGGAGATACGCCGTGTCTATCTGGACGAAATCCTTTATATTGAAAAGAGAAGAAGGCAGGCCATTTTAATCACGGAGAGCGGAAAAACAGTTTTTTATTGCAATATGGATTTTTTGAAACAATATGTTGACGAGCGGTTCCTTGACTGCCATCGGAGTTACCTTTTTAACATGGATAAGATTCTGCGTATGGCGGATCAGACGGTTTATATGGAAGGCGGATTTCGGGTTTTCCTTGGAAGGGAGTGCTTTCGCAGAGGGCGAAAAATCTTTGGGGAATATATTAAATGATAAAAACGCCCGAAATTAGTAATTTTTACGAAAATGCCTGTCAAGCATTTTTGAAAATGTCCCAAAAAATCTTTAAGATAGGCCCCGATGGATTCGGGGCTTATCTTTTATGAGAGATTATGCTCCGTGATAATTAAAATATTGACAGCAGGAACCC
>NZ_JACRYT010000005.1 GCF_014333425.1 Zhenpiania hominis
AAACTGACGAAGCAGAGGATATACATAAAGAACCGAGGAAAGATAGAAGCGAGGGATTTCAAGGACAAAGACAGAGGAAAAGGCAGCTATGGTGAATATGCAGAACGGATCATAGAGGAGGCCTGCGAGGGAGCGATTGATTTCAGCATATTTGAGAGGAGAGAGCCTGTTTTCGATGGAAGCAGCGGAACCCAGACACTGATCAGAAGCCTTAGTATGAACAGAGGCATACCGCTAAGCTAGATGATAATCATTTTGGATCTGTCAACCAAAAACTCCACAACAACTTGACACCGCCGATTTTCTTGACAGCCTTGACCTAAAAATGAGAGCAAAAATGGTAGGTATGATTACAATCCTGCAAGAAAAGGGAAATATGCTTAGAGAACCATATAGTAAATATTTAGGGAATGGAATTTTTGAGTTGCGGGGGAAAGTTGGAAGTAATAATACAAGAGTTTTATACTTTTTTTACCACAATGGCAAAATAATTTTAACAAACGGATTTGTGAAAAAGACACAGAAGACACCCAGAGCGGAACTCGAAAAAGCAAAGGCTTATAGAAAGAATTATTTGGAAAGGCATGATGAAAATGAGGAAATTTAACGATTATTTGGGAGAGCAGATGAGGAATGAGGCATTCAGAAAAGAATATGAGGAAAATCAGCCGGAACTGGATATTATAAGGGCAATAGTGGAAGCGCGGGCATCCCAGCATTTAACCCAAAAACAGTTGGCAGAACGTACAGGGATTAACCAGGCAGATATCAGTAAGCTAGAAAATGGAACAAGAAACCCGACTATTAATTTGCTGAAGCGTCTGGCAGACGGAATGGATATGACACTTAAAATTGAATTTATTCCGAAAAAGAGGTTGTAAGGCTGCAAGGCTTTACAAATTGTTTACCAAACAAGAGAGTTTGTCATAGGTGAGAGCGGTGCAATAGACTGGTGGATGATTACGGTTTTACTACGATTGAGGAAGCCAAAATCAGAAGTGTAACCAAAGAAATCAGTGATGATACGAAGGGTCTGAAAGCATAAAATTATAGGAGACTAAAGGGCTCCGCATTCCTGTTTATCAGATGCGGAGCCCTGTTTTGCGATTTCCCTCATTACTCTCTTTTAATTAAATCTTATTCCTATAAATTTCATTACTTTCAAAAGTCATCCCCACACAAATCCGGACTTAGTGACCGAATTCGTCCAGATCGCTGTACAACTCTTTTTTCGTGCCCAGCAGTCCGACGATCGCGCCGACAATTCTGCCGCCAATGAAAGCGACAACAATGGTAATTACCATGCAAATAATCTGAACACCGGCGTTTCCTGTAATGATGATCGCGGAAAGTCCGCCAAGAAGTCCCGGCATACCGTGCAGATTATGAACGCCGCAGGTATCGGCGCCGCGAATCAGTTTTTCAATACGAGGCGCGATGATGCTGTAGCCGACAGTACTGAGAACGCCTGCCGCCAGGCCGATCAGCATGGCAAGTCCCGGGTTTGCGATGTCGCAGGTGGAACCGATGGCTACGCCGCCGGCAAGAGAGGCGTTGGCGATGTCTTCGATATCAACTTTGCCGCGGATCAGCTTTGAGAATATGTATGTGGCGATCGTAGCGCCGGCAAGGGCAAATACCGTGTTAATGGCAGTAAGAACCACCCGTTCCGGGTTTGCCACCGCGCTTGTAAAGGATGGCCAGAATACCCACAGCAGCAGGCTCCCCAAAAGGGAGAACTGGTTGCTGGTGCTGTCGGATTCACAGGATGGCCCGTTTTCGAATTTTTTGGCAGTTGTGGCTACAAGGCCCAGACCAAAGTAGGCACCAAAGGCATGGATAGCAACACTTCCGCCGGTATCCTGAAATCCATTGAAATAACCGCTTTCAAGCAGCAGCCATTCGTTGAACAGATAAACCGGGACGAACAAAACGCCCAGCAGCAGATACTGATCCATGGTCAAGCGTCCAAGGGGAGCGCCGATTGCGATCAGAAGACTTGCAGCGGCGAACTCTGCCCACATAAACGCGTCGATGCTGAGGGCAGAACCTTCTCCCATAAAGCTTTTAATCAGCATATAAACCGGAATCGCGATACTAACCGCAAGCAGTGTCGCTGTGATGGAACTATAGCCGTGTCCGCGCACAACAACCATCAGAAATCCGAAACCTAAGAGCAGCATGGCCAGAATATGAATCGAGCGATTATAACAGAGTGTGTCAAAAATCGTCCGTGCTTCATAAGCCAGTGACTGTGTGTCGATGCTTTGACCGGTCAGCTCTTTCATGCCTTCTGCGATATTCTCGTTGACAGCAGGCAGAAAAGCGATTGCGACTGCAATAAAGAAAAGAAATGCGACAATCAGAAACGTAGCGTTCCTGGAATTGCCTTGAGGTTTTGTTGACATAATTTTTTCAGCTCCTTGTTAAATAAACTTACCCCTGATAAAAGTTTAACACTGGAATGAAAAACTGTAAATATATAGTAAAATAGTTCGGCGAGTGTGATTTTTTTGAATAATGAAACGAATTGGGGCTTTATTTTGCAAAATAGCATAATAATTTTAAAATATGGTAAAATAGAAAATAAATAATGGAAATAGTGAATTTAATTTTCAAAAAATGAGATATATAAAATTAAAATGATATAATATGATATTTTATTGTATATTTTGCCCAAATATAGTACTATAAGGATACTTATTAATAAAAGAGTGGTGAGTATAGTGCAGTACATTTCTTTAAAAAAAATATATTATTCGAAACGCGCAGAATATGAGAATGAATATCATAAGAGAATGAATGATATGGCATGTGTTTCACTTGGATTAAATGGTGGGCAAGGCGAGATGTTTTTTGTGTACACTCCAGAAATGGTATCCCTTTTATCAAAAGTCCTTACCGTCAACTCCAAGATAGAAGTGCTATATAAATCACTTCCCAGGGCTGCTCGCGACTGTTATTCAAGAAACTGCCTTATCGATGAAATCATGATGACAAACGACATCGAGGGGGTAAGGAGTACAAGAAAAGAAATTCTTGATGTAATTGAAGCACCGGACGACAAAAAGAATAAACATAGTAGATTTGAAGGGCTTATTCAAAAATATTTAAGGCTGTTAGAGTCGGACGCAGGCGACATCCCTTTAAATTCTTGTAAGGATATAAGAAACCTTTATGATGAAATTGTTTTGCCGGAAATAGATGATTGTAATAAACCAGATGGAGAGATTTTTAGGAAAGGCAGTGCATGTGTGATTTCCGCAACGCAACAAGAGAAACATAAAGGCGTCGTCCCAGAAGCTAAAATTGTGGAATATATGTCAAAAGCAATCGAAATTCTAAATAGTGAACAACTCCCATTGCTGGTACGAATTGCGGTTGTGCATTATCTGATTGGTTATATTCATCCATTTTATGATGGAAACGGTAGATTAAGCCGATTCATAAGCAGTTATATGTTACAAAAGGATTTAAATCCATTGATTGCTTTGAGGTTGGCTTATGCTATAAAAAATGATAAATCACAATACTATAAAGCGTTTGACCTTTGTAATGATGTGAAAAACAGAGGGGATGTAACCCCATTTATTCTAATGTTTTTAGAGATGCTAGAGCATGCGGCTGCCAGCATCTTTACTCGCCTTGACGAAGGAATGGAGGTATTATATTACTATAACGGATTGGTTGGAAAGATAAAAAATGCAGATGAGCGTAATGTAATCTTTTTCTTAATACAGAATAAGCTTTTTGCAAGTGAAAGGTTTGACATACAAAATATAGCCAATCTTTTGGACTGCAGTTATGGAAAGGCAAAAAAAATATTAGAAGGTCTGATTAAGGAGGGTGTGCCAATAAAACGGAAGAAACCATCAAGGAAATACTTATTTAGCGTAGACTTAAATGATATTTCTGATTATCTTGAAAAATATCAAGATTAGTTCCCCCCATTAGGGGACTTTTTATCGCACAGGTGTGCAATAAGTGTGCAATAATACCCGAAAATGTGCAAATTGAGGGTAAAATAATGAGAAATAACCGGAATCGTCCGGTCGCTAAAAACCCCTGAAAATCAACCATTCCAGCTGATTCTCAGGGGTTTGTTCTTTCTTATACGTTAAACAGGAAATGCATCACATCCCCGTCCTGCACCACATAATCCTTTCCTTCCGAGCGCACCAGTCCTTTTTCCTTGGCTGTCGCCAGATTTCCGCCGCACTCGATGAGTTTGTCGTAGGCGATGGTTTCCGCGCGGATAAAGCCGCGTTCAAAATCCGTATGGATTTTTCCTGCAGCGCCCGGCGCTTTCGTGCCGCGCTTGATGGTCCAAGCCCGTACTTCCGGTTCACCCGCGGTCAAGAAAGAAATCAGATCCAGCAGATGGTAAGATGCTTTCACCAGCTTGTCCAGTCCGGATTCCTCGATACCCAGTTCTTCTAGGAACATGGCTTTTTCCTCATCATCCAGTTCGGACATTTCCGCCTCGATTTTCGCGCAGATAACCACTACATCCGAGCCTTCTGTGGCCGCGAATTCGCGGACAGCTTTCACGTATTCATTTTCCTCGCCGGCGCCGGCTTCTTCTTCAGAGACATTCGCCGCGTAGATAACCGGCTTGTAAGAAAGGAGATCAAGGCCTTTAACAAAGTCCGCTTCATCGTCGGTCAGATCCATCGCGCGGGCGGATTTACCACTTTCAAGAAATGCGGTAATCCGTTTCAGCAGATCCAGCTCTTTCTGCAGGCTCTTATCCCCTTTAAGATTCTTGGTGGTTTTCTGAATACGGCGCTCCAGAACTTCCAGGTCAGAGAGAATCAGTTCCATATTGATGGTTTCGATATCTGAGAGAGGGTCAATTTTTCCGTCTACATGCACCACATTCGGATCTTCAAAACAGCGGACCACATGGACGATAGCAGCGACCTCACGGATATGGCCGAGGAATTTATTTCCCAGGCCTTCCCCCTTGGAGGCGCCTTTTACAAGTCCCGCAATATCATAAAACTCAATGGTGGTATAGATTGTTTTCTTGGAATTATACATCTCATGCAGGACTTTCAAACGTTCGTCAGGAACGGTTACAACGCCCACATTGGGTTCGATGGTGCAAAAAGGGTAATTAGCAGCCTCGGCACCAGCCTTTGTAATCGCATTAAACAACGTACTTTTTCCTACATTTGGTAAACCTACAATACCTAACTTCATTTCAAAACTCCTTTTTTCTTCCAATATTTATATAAAATCACGTAAGCAATTGTAAAGACAATGATAACCGAAAGGCTTAGCACCTGTGCCTGTTTGAAGGGCCCAATCATCAGAGAATCCGTGCGCAGAGCTTCTACAAAAAAGCGTTCTACAGAATAAAGGATTCCATAGAGCAGGAAAATCTGCCCTTCGAAACGACGGTGATTGTCCATATAAATTAAGAACAGGAATAACAGGAAACACCAGATAGACTCATATAAAAATGTCGGATGATAGGTCTGGCCGTTTACCATGACCGCCCATGGAAGATCCGTCGGACCGCCGTGGGCTTCGGAATTAAAGTAATTGCCCCAGCGCCCGATTGCCTGTGCCAGCGCGACGCCCGGCACCGCGAGATCCATTACATTCAGGGGACGGATTTTCCAGACCGCGCACAAAATGACGGCCGCGGCGATGCCGAAAATGAGCCCGCCGTGAATGGCGAGCCCTCCAAGCCTGAGGTTGATTATTTTCAAAAAGTCGCCTTCGTACATGGACCAGTTGAATACGACATAATAAAGGCGCGCCCCAATGATGCCGACCGGGATACAGATCAGAATAAAATCTAAAACCCGATCCGGTTCCAGCCCGTGGCGGGGAGCCCTTTTATAAGTGAGAAGCGTCGCAAGCACCATTCCCAGCGCAATGAGAACTCCGTACCAGCGAACCTCAATGCCGAAAACAGTAAATGCGACTGGATTTGGTATTGGCATAAATTTTCCTAATTTAACCTTTCTTTTTTAGTTGAGTCATAATCGATTATGCGTCCGGAAGTTCCCTCGCCAGGATCATAAGAGCGCTGCCGCCGATTATGTATACATCGTAAAGTTTTTCTTCCTCCGAATTTCCAGCCTTATCCTGTGAAGCCGCGTCATCTTGAACCTGGGCAATAAATTTGTTCAGATCCATGACCTGAGGCCCTTTTTTTTTGTTTTTTATATAGGTAACACGGGCTTCTGAATCCAGCGGGACTGTTTCCGATAGATTTTTATCTGCGACATAATAACCTTCGTCCGTAATCGAACTTTCTACAATTACCATACTGTTTACCGTCAGATCATAATCTCCGTTTCCGGCCTCATCAATGGAGATCGTGCCGAGAACCTTTTCTCCGCCGTCTTTCAGAATTTGATCCGCATATTCTCCTGACAGATATTTTACTGTAATCTCAGGTTCCGCTAATTCGTCCATAAGTTCTTCGTCTCCGGAGTTTTGTCCGCAGCTGGAAAGCGTGAGGGAACAAAAAAGCAAAACAAGAACCATCAGCAGCGTGAACTGTCTTTTTTTCATCATTTCTTACGCCTATCCTCCAATCATAAAAACCGCCGCAAAAATATCTATCCACATTATACTATCTTGTCTACATTATAACAAGCAAATTCCGGAACGCCGGACGAATTTTACTGTAAAAAGCAAACTAGTTCTGTTACAATAGAATCATGGAATATGAGAACATACGAGAAGGAAGGTTTATCGAGCGGATAAACCGTTTTGTGGCGAGGGTGGAAGTCTGCGGGACGGAAGTCCGCGCTCATGTGAAAAATACAGGACGATGCCGGGAACTTCTGGTGCCGGGAGCGACTGTTTATCTGGAAGATTTCGCGGGCAGGATGGGAAGCCGCAAGTTGCGGTATTCTTTGATTGGGGTCAGGAAAGGAACGCTACTTATTAATATGGACTCTCAGGCGCCCAATCAGGCGGTGAAGGAAGCCTTTGAAGACGGCGCGCTGCTTTTACCGGACTTCGGACAAGCTGTTAAAATTCAGCCGGAGAAAACATACGGCGAATCCCGCCTGGACTTTTATATCGAAAATCAGAATGGAGAGAAAGGGTTTGTAGAAGTTAAGGGCGTTACGCTGGAAGCCGGCGGAATCGCCGCCTTTCCTGACGCGCCGACGGAGAGAGGGATCAAGCATATTCAGGAACTGGCGCGGGCGAAAGAGGAAGGGTATTATGTCTGCGCGCTGTTTGTTATCCAGATGAAGGGCGTCCGGTGCTTTTATCCCAACGACCGGACACATCCACAGTTTGGGGACGCGCTGCGGGAAGCGGAAAAGAAAGGCGTAAGGATTTTAGCCTGTGACTGCCAGGTTACGGAAACAAGCATGAAGCTGGACAGCTGGATCCCGGTGGATCTGTGTCCGCAGTCAAAATTTATACCAGACGAGAATAAGGGGGCATAAGATGGCGGGAAAGAATCCGTTGGTTTCACCGATTTTAAAATGGGTAGGGGGCAAGAGACAGCTTTTAGACAGCATTGTGCCGCTGATCCCGGAATATTCGACTTACTACGAGCCCTTTGTAGGGGGCGGCGCGGTTCTGTTCGGAACGCAGCCGAAAAAGGCGGTTATTAATGACTCCAATGAAGAACTGATGAATGTGTACCGGGTCATCAAGGAAGATCCGGAAGAGCTGATTGCCAAGCTGAAGGAGCATCAGGAAAAGAACTGTGAACCTTACTTTTATGAGGTTCGTTCCCTGGATCGGGACAAGGACGCGTACCGATCTCTGACAAGAGTGGAGAAGGCGGCGCGGATTATTTATCTCAACAAAACCTGCTACAACGGATTGTTTCGGGTAAACAGTTCCGGTGAATTCAATTCCCCATGGGGAAGGTATAAAAAGCCGAATATTGTAAATGAGGAAACGATTCACGCTCTCTGCCAGTATCTGAACAAAGGGAAAATCACCATTTTGTGCGGGGATTACCGGGAGGCGCTGAAGGGAATCCGCAAAGGGGCCTTTGTCTATTTTGATCCGCCTTACATGCCCATCAGCGCGTCGGCCTCTTTTACCGGGTACACGGCCGCGGGGTTCGGTCCGCAGGAGCAGAAAGCGCTGAAAGAACAGTGTGATCGGCTGACGAAACGGGGAATTAAATTTCTCTTGTCCAACTCGGCGTGTCCGTTCATCGAGGATCTGTACCGCGATTATAAAATCGAATATGTTTCCGCCAAACGGGCGATTAACGCCAACCCGGAAAAGAGGGGCGCCATTGAGGAGGTGCTTGTGAGAAATTATGAGCCTGATCGATGAAAAATGGGAGATCCTCTTTGAAAAATACCATATCCGGGAGGAAATCCGCAGAAACGGACGTTTTTTGATTACCGCCGATCAGATCCGCCAGGTTAAGGAGCCCCGTCTGATGACCAAATTTGATACGCGGGAGTCCCGCCCGGAGGTCTTTGGCAGCCGGATCGGGATTCTTCCGGTGACCAGGGGCAGCTATGTGCTGGGCGAATTTGATTTGTATCAGGATTTTCCGGAAACCATAGGCGGCGTCAAACTGGCGGCCGCTAAAATACCGGATTACTTTGAGACTATCGACGTCCGGGACATCCGTTCGGAAGCGGCGGCGATTCATGTAATGGGGATTGCGGGTATCCTGGATGATTTTCTGGGAGAAGAACGGATGGCCCAGACCGTATCCGGCCGTATGGGATCGGGAAGCTTTGAATTTCAAGTGAAGGGAAACGGGGACAGATGCGCGAATACCATCCAGGTGCGCAATTCCCAGGTGGAGATTGACGGCGGATTTGAAGGTAAAACATCCTTTGCGCTGATCGAGGGAAAGAACGTAGTGCATAGTAATTTTCTGATTCGGCAGCTTTATTACCCCTATCGGTTGTGGCAGGAACGGATTCGTAAAAACGTACGCCCGGTGTTTATGGTTTATTCCAACAGCATTTTTCGTCTGTTGGAATATGCCTTTTCAGACATTTGCGATTACAACTCGATCCAGCTGGTGCGGGAAAAGCGTTACAGTCTGGAGGATGTTGAAATTTCCAGAGAAGATCTGCTGCGGGTTTTCCGGCAGACAAGGCCCCAGCCGGAGCCGAAGGTGACCTTCATTCAGGCGGACAGTTTCCCTAAGGTCATTTCCCTGGTGGAACATCTGAAGGAAAAAGCGATGACTACAGGGGAAATTGCCGAGTTGTTTGGATTCCGTCCGCGCCAGTCGGACTACTATTATAATGCTTGCAGGTATCTGGGGCTGGCGGAGAAAAAGAAGGGGGAAGCAGGGGTTAAAGTGCATATTACGCCTGCGGGGAAACGGCTTCTGCAGATGAAATATAAAGAGCGCCAGCTGGAATATGCGCGTCTGATTTTAAAGCATCCCATTTTTCATGAGCTTTTTGAAGTTGTACTGCGAACCGGGGAATTTCCGGAAAAACCGTACATTAAAGAACGGATGCGGGCGCTGGCGCTTTGCAGTGAAAATCTGATTGACCGGAGATCCAGCTCTGTGAGGGGATGGCTTCTCTGGATTCGTGATCTGATTTCTGTATAATTTTCAGGGAGGTGGAGCATTTGGAACAGATATCCTTGTTTGAACGTGAAGTCCCCCAGCCGCTGGCGGCGAGGCTGCGGCCGCAGACTCTGGAAGAATACGCCGGGCAGTCTCATCTTCTGGGACCCGGAAAGGTTCTGCGAAAGCTAATTGAAAACGATCAGATTTCTTCCATGATTTTCTGGGGACCGCCCGGAGTGGGAAAGACGACGCTGGCCCGGATCATCGCTAACCGGACGAAAGCGTCGTTTATTGATTTTTCCGCGGTTACAAGCGGAATTAAAGAGATCCGCGCGGTCATGCAGAAGGCGGAGGAAAACCGCAGATACGGGGAAAAAACCATTGTCTTTGTCGACGAGATTCACCGTTTTAATAAAGCTCAGCAGGACGCGTTCCTTCCCTTTGTGGAAAAAGGGAGCATTATCCTGATCGGCGCCACAACGGAAAATCCGTCTTTTGAAATCAACGGCGCGCTTTTGTCCCGCTGCAAAGTTTTCGTTCTGCAGGCGCTGAAAACAGAAGAACTGACAGGACTTCTTGCCCGCGCCCTGAAAGATGAACGGGGATTCGGCGGTCAGAACATCCAAATGGAAGAATCTTTGCTGGAGCGAATCGCCCGGTTCGCGGACGGAGACGCCCGTATGGCCCTCTCCACTCTGGAGATGGCAGTCCTCAACGGAGATGCAAAAGAAGACGGGAGTATCATTGTTACAGATGAGACGCTGGAACAGTGTACGTCCAAGAAATCTCTGCTTTATGATAAAAACGGGGAGGAGCATTACAACCTGATTTCCGCCCTTCATAAATCTATGCGTAATTCTGACCCGGACGCCGCGGTCTACTGGCTGGCCCGGATGCTGGAGGCCGGAGAAGATCCTCTGTATATCGCCCGGCGGGTTACCCGGTTTGCCAGCGAAGATGTGGGGCTTGCCGATCCCCGGGCCCTGGAGCTTTCCATTGCCGCGTATCAGGCCTGCCACTTTATTGGTATGCCCGAGTGCAGCGTTCATTTGACGGAAGCGGTGGTCTACCTTTCCCTGGCGCCTAAATCCAATGCTCTTTATATGGCCTATGAACACGCGAAGAAAGACGCGCTGAATGATCTGGCTGAGCCGGTGCCCCTTGTAATCCGCAACGCGCCCACCCGGCTGATGAAGGAACTGGATTACGGGAAGGGCTATCAGTACGCCCATGATACGGAAGAAAAGCTGACTGATATGCAGTGCCTGCCGGATTCTTTGAAGGAGAGGGAATATTACCGTCCCACAAAACAGGGACTGGAGGCCAAGCTGCGGGAACGGCTTATGCGGATTAAGGAGTGGAAGAAAGGTTAATTGGGGATAAATGCATAAATAATCAAAAAAGTGAATATAAAGTAGATGGAACGTTTGTGATTCCGGCAGGAATTTGTCCAATTTTGAAAATATCGTCTGTTTGGACACGTTTTTTTGAAAAAATAACGGTTCGCAGGAGGATTCTTTCCTCTGCCAGCCCAAAACCGTTGAAAATTAGAAAAGAAAAAATGAGTGATAAATATACAGGACAAAAAAACGTGTCCAAAATAGAAATCTTCTGCGGATTGGACATTTTTTGAAAGATTTGATGGAAATCCGCAGGTTGGAATTGGCAAGAGTTCTTCCCGCTTTTTGAACACCTCTTAACCATTGCTCCCCCATGATATACGACGATTCATTTTATAAAGAAGAGAGAGCAATAATGCCGCAGCATTACCAACTCTCTCTTAAAGTGGCTAATTTTTCTGTTGTCCGCCAACAGCTGACACATTCGTTACCGAGCACCTTTATTGGCATCTCAATTAACCTCTTTACATTTTAAACAAACGAATAAAAAATTTTTTCAAAAAAATTTTCGCCTTTTTTGAACCGATCATACATCTTTCTTCGTCTTATGTTTATAGAAGGCTATGTTAATCTGGAGCATTTGCAAAGGCAGGAAGAGGTGCGAGACATACTGACAGCTTTAATGGAGCTGTATGAAAAATATCGGACCGTATTAACATGGTATCTCATTTATGAAAAAACAATTCCGGAAATCGCCGCGGAATTCCAGATGCGTTATGATACCGTTCAGACCCGGTATCGACGTGGAATTTGAGAGAAAGATGCTGTCAAAAGGCAGAGAAAAGGGGGGAAGATGGAGAACAAAAACATACATAACCAGTTCAAAAAGGTGATGCAGGAGGCATGGGAACATGTAGATTTAGACAAAGAAACGGTGGAGCAGTTTGCGATCCCGGAGCCGGATCTGTCTTTTTTAGAAGACCTGGAATCGAAAAACAAAAAAGCAAAGCAACATCATCGTCTTGCGAAGATCGCCGTGTTTCTCATTGCGGTATTCCTGACAAGCAGCGCGCTCAGCCTCTTTATGAATTCCCAGGCTTCTTATGGCGTAAAAAGCCTGATTCAAAATGTCAAACATTTCTTTTCCGAAAACGAACCTGTCGTGGACGAAAACGGCGTGCAGTCACTGGTTCTGACAGACTGGGAGGACCTTTCCGATGGAAAAGAGATCGCAGGGACACTGTACGTGCCTTCGTATATCCCGGAGGGATATGAATTTCAGGAAGTTTCCTTTGACAGGATGGAAACTGCAGCAGGAACAAGCTACCATTTTTTAAAAGGAAAGAAGGATCTGTATGTAGATATCGAGGTTCTCTTCGATGATATGGACGTCTATGTAAAGGGGGACTTATTTCAGTCGCCATTTTCGGAAAAGGAAATGTATTATGCGAAATACGATGGTGGGAGCGCTGTGACCTATGCTGCAGGAGATCATAATTTTTCGGTAGTGGGAGATTTGTCAAAAGAAGAAGGGGCGAGAGTAATTGAAGGCATCGTCGAACGAGAATAACAAGAACCATGGATAGTGTAAAATCCAGTAGGGAGAGAGTGAAACATGAATATTTTAAACATCTCAAAAAAAATACCGAATTCTCCATTACGAATTATTCTTTTTTTAATCATGGTAGCGGGTGGAAGTATAGGTTTTCGACTTCTTATGGAACATGGTTTGCTTGTCACAATCTGGGGTAAAGCATTATTTCTTATAATTCTGTTGATGATATTCTTAATTTTATTTGCAGTAGAACGTAAATATTTATTAAGAAAAACAGCGATGACCCCAGAGCAAATATGCCTTTTGAGGTTTTCTTATAATCCGTTGCCTTGGCTCCAAAAAATTTGAACCGAAAAGCCGGATAGGATCGTCTTAATATTATAGAGGGGGAAGTTTAAGAAAGGAGTGGTGCAGAAAAAAGATGAACGCAATGGGAATCGTACTTAAGTGTATTGTGTTTTGAGCTTGCTAAAAGGCAAGCAAATTTATAAAACAGCTTCCGGCTGCAAGGGAATTTATCTGATGTTTGGGTATCGGATCCTGTCTGCGCCGGGGAGCATGTGTTTCTTTGAATTTAAGTGATGTGTGTGATAGAAATAAAGAGGGCGTCGTGCAAACGATTGTCCTCTTTTTTCCGTAACAGTCGGAGAACCATTTCAATAGGAAAAAGGGAGCGTTCTTTTGTCTTTTGTGATAAAGCAGAATCTTAAAAAAAAACCGGTTGCCTGATCCATCCGTAAGAGTATACAATAATAATGTAGGCTTATACGGGAAAAGGAGATTTTTACATGCTTCAGATCAGGCAGATTTGTAAAGAATACCGGACAGGAGACTTAGTACAGAAAGCGCTGGATCATGTAGACCTGAACCTGCGTGACAATGAATTTGTCGCCATTTTAGGTCCCAGCGGTTCCGGGAAAACGACGCTTTTAAATATTATCGGAGGCCTTGACCGCTATGACAGCGGCGACCTGATTATCAATGGAATTTCTACAAAAAAATATAAGGACAGGGACTGGGATTCCTATCGGAATCATACCATCGGGTTTGTGTTTCAGAGTTACAACCTGATTCCTCACCAGACGGTTCTGGCAAATGTGGAACTGGCTCTTACGATTTCGGGAATCGGGAAAACCGAGCGGCGGCAGAGGGCCAGAAAAGCCCTTGAGGAAGTGGGACTGGGGGATCAGCTTCACAAAAAGCCCAGTCAAATGTCAGGAGGCCAGATGCAGCGGGTGGCCATCGCCAGGGCACTGGTCAACGATCCGGATATCCTGTTGGCGGATGAGCCGACGGGAGCGCTGGACAGCAGTACCAGCGTGCAGGTTATGGATCTGCTGCGGGAGGTGGCAAAAGACCGTCTGGTAGTGATGGTAACCCATAACCCGGAGCTGGCGCAGCAATACGCGACCCGTATTGTTAATCTGCGGGACGGGCAAATCCAGTCGGATTCGGATCCCTTTACTATCGAGGATTCGGATGACCAGATTCCGGAACATAAAAACATGGGGAAAGCGTCCATGTCCTTTTTTACGGCGCTGTCTTTGAGTTTTAACAACCTGCGGACCAAGAAAGCCAGGACAATTCTGACCGCTTTTGCCGGTTCTATCGGCATTATCGGAATTTCTCTTATCTTATCCCTCTCTACAGGAGTCAACGACTATATTAAAAATGTGGAAGAAGAAACTCTTTCCCAGTACCCTTTGCAGATTCAGAGTACCGGTTTTGATCTTACCTCCATGATGACCGCGGGCGCGGCAACAGGAGCTGGAGGCGGCGGACAGGAAAAACAAGCCGATCAGGTCAACGTCATACAGATGGTGACCGATATGTTCTCCCAAATGAACTCCAACGATTTGGAATCTCTGAAGTCCTATCTGGACAGCGGACAGAGCAAAATCGAAAACTATACCAATGCCATTGAGTATTCTTATGATGTCACTCCGCAGATCTACAGTGAAAAAGATGACGGCAGCGTCCGGCAGGTGAATCCGGATAAATCCTTTGAGTCCCTGGGATTCGGATCCTCGGAAAGCTCCAGTAGTATGATGTCCACTATGATGGGAACGGACGTTTTTTATGAAATGCCGAAAGCTTCCGGTCTTTATGAAAGCCAGTACGATGTAAAGGCGGGGCGCTGGCCGCAGAATTATAATGAATGCGTGCTTGTGCTTACTGCCAACGGAAGCATCAGTGATTTCCTTTTGTATACGCTGGGACTGCGGGATTCCGTGGAACTGGAGAAAATGATCCAGCAGTTTATCGATGAAGAAGAAATTGACACCCCGGGGGATATGGGGTCTTACTCCTATGATGATATTCTGGGAATCACCTTCAAGCTGGTGCACAGTAAAGATTATTACCAGTACGACGGACAATACGGGATCTGGCGGGATAAATCGGATAATGAAGCTTATATAAAAAATCTGGTCAAAGAAGGTGAAGACCTGAAAATTGTAGGCATCGTACAACCTTCCGAGGACGCCAACGGTACTCTTCTGAGTACGGGGATCGCCTATCCGGCATCCCTCACAGAACATATAATCGAGGTGGCCGCGGACAGTAAAATTGTAAAGGCGCAGCTGGCGGATCGGAATACCAACGTTTTCACCGGAAAAGCCTTTGGCAAGGATGACAATGAAAATGATTTTGATATGCAGTCGCTGTTTGCGGTAGATGAAAAAGCATTGCAGGAGGCGTTTTCTTTTGATGAGAACGCGCTGAAAAAGGGACTCGACGGAGCTTCTGGAGGATTTGATCCGGAGGAACTGAGCAAATCTCTGGATCTGTCAGAACTGATGGATATGGATGAACTTTCAAAGTCTCTTTCTAAAATAGAGGCGCCGGACATGAGCGAACTGTCAGAAACGATTCAAATTGACGGAGCCGATAAAGCGGTGCAGGATATGGTCTCCAGCCTGTTAGAAGGCTATCAGCAGTATCTGGCGGGAAACTCCCAGAACGACTATTCTCAACTGGGAGAATCATTTCAGGAGTATCTGCGAACCGAAGACGCGCAGAAGATTCTAAACCAATGGGCAGAGGATGTATTTAAGAATAACCCGGATGGGGAAGCGACACAGGAACAGCTTGACCAGCTTTCGGAAAAACTGATGGAAGGTTATCAGGCATATGCCGGAGAACATGCCAAGCCGGATCCCGGACAGATGGAAAGTTCCTTCCTTGCTTACCTGCAGACCGAAGACGCGCAGAAGCGAATTACTCAGGGAATTTCCGATATGGTGGATGATGAGGAATTGCAGACACAGATTTCCGGAGCGGTTACAACGTATATGGAGCAAATGATGTCCTCCTATTCCGGAACAGTACAGAAGGCGTTGGAAAAGCAGATAACTTCCGCTATGAAAAAGCTTGTAAATCAGATCAGCGGCCAGATGGAAAACTCTATGCGGACTATGGCCACACAGCTTGGGCAAAATATCCAGGAAGCGATAAAAGTGGATCCGCAGGCCTTTGTCAATGCCTTCAGCATGAACATGAATGCTGAGGAATTGGAGGAACTTTTCGCTTCTATGAATTCCGCGCAGAGCGCAAGCTATGAAAACAACCTGAAGACCCTGGGGTACGCGGATTTTGGCACGCCGAGTGGCATTGACATTTATCCGATTGACTTTGAAAGCAAAGAGCAGGTTGTAAAGATTTTAGATGATTATAATGAGCGGATGGAAGACGCGGGAAAAGAGGAACAGGTTATCACCTATACGGATGTGGTAGGAGCGCTGATGTCTTCGGTTACGGATATTATCGATACCATCAGCTATGTGCTGATTGCGTTTGTCGCGATTTCTCTGATTGTTTCATCGATTATGATTGGGGTCATCACCTATATCAGCGTTCTGGAACGGAAGAAAGAAATTGGTATTCTCCGGGCTATCGGAGCGTCCAAAGGAAATATCTCACAGGTGTTTAACGCGGAGACCTTTATTATCGGACTGACGGCAGGTCTGATTGGTATCGGACTTACTTTGTTGATTCTGATTCCTGGTAATATGGTGATTCATCATATTGCGGATAGTAATGAGATCAACGCGGTTCTGCCCGCCGGAGCGGCAGGGATTCTGATTCTTCTCAGCGTACTGCTGACTTTGATTGGCGGTCTGATTCCATCAAGAAAAGCGGCTAAAAGCGATCCGGTGGCGGCGCTGCGGACAGAATAAGCAGGTAAAAAAGATGTTAAAATCAAAGCAGGAAATGCGTAAGAACGTAAAAAAAGAGGCAGCGCAATTAACAGAAGCTTACTGTAAAGACGCGGATGAGATGATTTTTAGAAATATCCGGGCACTGCCGGAATATCAGAGGGCGGACACGGTGTTCTGCTACGTGGGAACGAAAACCGAAATCAATACGATGCCGATTTTAAAAGACATTTTAGAAAATGGAAAGATTTTAGGTGTTCCTAAATGCGTGGCCAAAGGGATTATGGAAGTGTTCCGGGTTGAAAGCCTGGAGCAGTTAAAAGAAGGCGCGTATGGAATTCTGGAGCCGAAAGAAGAATGCGGCCGGATTTTGCCCGAACAGATCGATCTGGCACTGGTTCCATGTCTGTGTTGTACGAAAGATGGGAAACGGCTGGGATACGGAGGCGGTTACTACGACCGGTACTTGGAAAAAAAGGAATTTACAAAAGTGGTTTTGTGTAGAGAAAAGTTGATGAAAGAGTTCATCCCCATTGATCACCATGATGTAGAAATGGATCTGGTCATTTCGGAAAGGGGAGTATGTGAAAAATAAGATCCGGAATGAAAGCGCAAAGATGCCGGACTGCCGCATTTGGCGGCAGCCTGGTATTCTCTGCTCTTTTCTATCTTCTGTGTCTGGGCTCCGGTCTCGGCGGCGTACATTCATTTCCGCATCCGCAACCGCAGTCCGCAGGACCGTTTCCTCCGGAAGCCGGATTCCCGCCGCTTCCATTTCGGGGTTCACAGCACGGGTCGCATGGATCGCAGGAATCCGGACAGTTTTCCGCGGTATCTGCTTCGCCAATCCGGTTCGGGAACAGAGCCGGGAAGGTTGTGCAGATGGGGTTGGACTGAGTCGGAATTTCCGCGAAGCCTGTAGAAAGCGCGCAGAGCTGTACAGGAACAACGACTTTCTTTTCCGCGCTTACGCACAGGGCGATGATCAGGTTTCCGCAGACTTCTCCGTCCGGACCGACGCTGAGATCTCTGCCGCAGTTATTTGTCGCGAGGCGGGCCTCACAGGCGACATTGGTAAACTCCGTGAATCTCGGCAGGAACGCGGTGTCGATTGCGCTCGGCATGCAGATTTCAAAGAAGTTGGTGAGAACCAGAGGATGAGAAGACGTCGCCACATTTACCTCAGCGCATACGGTACATACACTTTCATTATTGCATCTGTCACACAGCAGCAGGTCGATGTAGACCAGAACATTTCCGGTAATACTTACATTCTGGGTGCCGAAGATGGGGGTCCCCATACATTTATCATCACATTCTTTGGTATCCGCGTAAAGAATTTTTTCGGAAAGGGTTCCGTCCGGACCTACAACTTCCAGTGGATTTCCCTGGCCGTTCTGCAGGAAGGTCGCTCCGGAAATGCTGGTATTCACATCCAGATTCAAATTTCTGGGATCATCTACATTGCATGGATTAAAGAACCTCTTACAGCGAATATCTACAACCCGGCTGATGGTGCTCCCGCAGGGAATATTAGGCGAGAACATCTGTCCCTGCACCGTTTTCATTCCCTGAAGGTTAAACAGCACAGCATCATAGACGCTCTGCACATAAATCGGCGTACTTACAACATCTTCAAGCTTACCGCTGAATTTGCAAAGATTGCCGGCGTTGCAGCAATTCTCATAGAGGTCCGGCGCCGGTCGATTGCCAAAACAACTCATATCGTGTTACCTCCTTAAATATACCGCAGATTGTGCTGCGGCGCATATCGCAATTTTTATTGCAATTAACGATTCTTGGATAGTATATGAAACTTGTGAAATTTGTGTTACAACAGGGAAAAGTTGTGGTATAATAAAACACTATTATCGTAAGAACCGCGCGGATTTGACCGTGGCGGGAAGGGAAAGGAGATTAGCGATGGCAGGAAATCTTACACAAAATAAACAGATGCGATTTGAAAATCCGGCCGGCAGTCGGCAGATCAGCGAGCGGGCCTATAATCTGATTATCGGAGGAACGCTGCTGTATGGATTTGCGGTAAATGCTTTTATGATACAAGTGTTCGAAGGCGCGTTTGACAACATGAACCAATGGGGACTGCTCATTGGATATATTGTCTGCATTATCATAGGGGCAGTCCTTACGAGGAGCCAGAGCGGATTTATAAGCTTCGTGGGCTATAACTTTATTGTTGTGCCGCTTGGGGTCATGCTGACGATACTGCTGCCTTATTACGGATCGGAACGGGTCTTTGACGCGGTAGTGATTACCGGTATTATTACATTACTTATGATGATCGCCGCGGGGGCGTTTCCTCATATCTTTCTTAAGATGGGAAGGGCATTGTTCTTTACCCTCATTGCGGTTTTTGTTGTGGAGTTGTTTTGCGTTTTTGTAATGGGCCGGGATTTCGCGGTTATTGATTATGTGGTGGTGCTGCTGTTTTCCGGCTACATCGGCTACGATTGGGCCAGGGCGAACGTTTATCCGCGTACAGTAAATAATGCGATTGACAGCGCTGTAGATTTGTATATGGATATTATTAATATCTTTATCCGGATTCTGTCGATTCTCAATCGGCAGTAAAAGGCAGCGGCGGCTTGTATAGGAAAGGATGACACAAAGAGGCCTTTGTGTTACAATACCGGTTAGAGATTGGAGAAAAAGGACGCAGTCAGAATGAACAAAAAAGAAACATCCAAAACAGAAGAACGCCTTCCGGATGAAGTGTTCCGGGAGGACTCGCGAAAAGAGGAAGAGGAGAGACAAGGCGTGGCGAAAAGGGCCAGCCTTGCTGTTTTTATACTGGTGGTACTGCTCTTCGCGGCAGTCATGTTTATAACATATTTTTTTGAATTTAAGTTTGGGAAGACTGCGGGAACCATCGCTCTGATTGCAGTCGCTCTTCTGATCGCGGGATACCTTTATAAAAACGAGCTGATGGAAAAAATAAAGAGAAAAAAATAGGGTGGAAAAAATGATTCAAACAAAGAAACTGAGCTGCGGAACAACCGTAGTGATGGAGCAGATTCCATATGTAAAGTCCGTGGCATTGGGGATATGGGCAAGAGCCGGCGCGGTGGATGAACCTGCGCGAATCGCGGGGGTATCCCATTACATTGAACATATGATGTTTAAGGGTACGGAAAAGAGAACCGCAAAGCAGATCGCTTCGGATGTCGATCGGATCGGCGGGCAGTTTAACGCCTTTACCGGAAAAGAAGCGACTTGTTACTATATGAAAACGCTTTCCGACAACCTGGAGCAGGCCGCGGAAATCCTTTTGGACATGATTCTCAATTCCAGGATGGATGAAGAGGAGATGGCAAAGGAAAAGAGTGTCATCCGTGAGGAAATCAAGATGATTCAGGATACGCCGGATGATGATGTTCACGATACAGTCTGCGAGTTGGTTTTTCAGGGACACCCTCTCGGAAACTCGATTATCGGAACGCCGGAAACGCTGGAGCGGATTGATCGGGATGTGCTGACCGGTTATCTGCGCAGAGAATATACCAGAGACAGCCTTGTGATCGCCATTGCCGGAAACTTTGATGAGGATAAAATCCTGTCCATGTTTGAAGATAAACTGGTAAAACTCCTGCCGTCCAAAGCGGAAAAACAGGCGGTCCCTGTGCGGTATCAGCCGCGCTATAAAGTGAAGAGCCGGGATATTGAACAGAGCCATATCAGCCTTGCGGTGCCGGGAGTCTCCCTGGAGGACAGCCGGTATTACGCTATGGGGCTTCTCAGCAATATTATGGGAGGAAGCATGAGCTCCCGCCTCTTCCAGAATATCCGGGAAGAAAAGGGGCTGGCTTACTCCGTCTATTCGGCGGCGAGTTCCTTCAGCGGCGCAGGCTATTTTGAGATTTACGCGGGAGTTGCTCACGATAAGATTGCCGAAGCCATCGGGGGAATCCGGGAAGAACTGGAGATTCTGAAAAGGGACGGCGTTACGAAAGAAGAACTGGATAAGGCGAAAGAGCAGATGAAAAGCGCCTATATCTTCGGGCAGGAAAATGTAACCGGAAGAATGTTTTCCATTGGAAAGAACATGGCCGTATGCCGCAGAGTGCATACGCCGGAGGAAGTGGTGGATGGCTTTAACCGGGTGACCATGGAAGATATGAGGGGAGTGGCGGATCTGGTCTGTGATCTGAATCAGTACTGTGGCGCCGCGGTAACGAATGGAACATTTGATATGAAACAGGCAATGGAGGGATAAGCGTTGATGGAGATTAAAATACGAAGTGAAAGAGGCCGGATGCCGTCTTATGAGACGGAAGGTTCAGCGGGAATGGATCTGCAGGCAAGTCTCGACGCGCCGGTTGTGATAAATCCGGGAGAACGGACCTTGATTCCGACGGGGCTCTTTATTGAACTTCCACCGGGATATGAGGCGCAGATCCGGGCAAGGAGCGGGCTTGCCATAAAAAAGGGAATCGGCCTTGTCAACGGTGTAGGGACCATTGACAGCGACTATCGGGGAGAGATCAAAGTGGCTCTTATCAACTGGGGACAGGAGACTTTTACCGTACAGGACGGCGATCGGATCGCGCAGATGGTTATCGCAAAGTACGAAAGAATTACCTGGCAGCCTGTCGCGAGACTGCAGCAGACGGAACGCGGTGACGGCGGGTTCGGGCATACAGGCATATAGAAAAGCGATTGACGCAAACAGAAACCAAAATAAAATCTGTCGCATATATTACTTTGAGGTGGTATACGATGACAGATTTTTTATTGTTGGAAAAAATAAGCCAGCTGAACAGTAAAAATCCAAAACCCAGGCTGCTTCACCAGAAAGGCATCGCCGCAGGCGGCGTATTTTCCCCATATATGCCTCTTTCTGATTACACCAGCGCAGACTTCCTGCAAGATCCACAGCGAGAAGTACCTGTTATAGCAAGGTTTTCACGACTTATGGGAGAAAAAGGAAGCGGAGATTCTCTTCGAGATACGAGAGGGTTTGCTGTACGGTTCCAAACCGGGCAGGGAAGCTACGATCTGCTGTGCCACAATCTTCCCTGTTATTATATTCGCAGTCCGGCACAGTTTCCCGATATGGTGCGGTCCCTTACAGGAATAAACAGAACCCCTGGGGAGGACAGCGGCTTCTGGAAATTTTTATCTCAAAACCCTGAAGCGGTCAATTTGGCCATGTGGCTTTTTTCAGATAAAGGAACACTGAAATCATACCGGTTTATGGAAGGCTACAGTGTAAATACTTATCAATGGATTAACAGCCGCGGGGAGACTTTATATGTCCGCTACAAGTGGAGCCCTTTAAGTGAAAGTGGGAATGGCGATGAAAAACGAAAGGGAATTTCATATCAGGAGGCAGAATTTCTGGCGGGTTTCTCACCGGACTGCTGTATTTCCGATCTGGCTCTGGCAGTGGAGGAAAAGCGGTTTCCCGCGTACGAATTGGAGGTTCAGATGATGGACCGGCAGCAGGCGGAAAACTGTGGATTTGACTTCCTGTCTGTTACCTTGTATTGGCCGGAAGAAATTTGCCCCAGCAGGAAGATCGGAAAGATGGTTCTCAACTCTATTCTTTCCGCGGAGGAATGTGAAAAACTATGTTTTGCGCCAGGGAATCTGGTTCCGGGGATTGAATTTGGAAATCGTGAATTTCTGGAAATTATGGATTTCGCCCACAGAGACGGAGGCAGGCAGAGAGGTGCGTCAAAATGATGGAAGAAAAACAGGCAGCCCGCAGATACCAGAGCATGACACAGGAAGAAAAAGAGGTTCTTGCAGAGAATATTTCCGAAAGACTCATTTTCGAGCCACGGGAAATTCAGCAGGCTGTGTTAAGTCTCATGGGGGAGGTTGATCCGGAGCTTGTAAAAAAACTGGAAAAAAGATTTTATTTTTAATTTGCTTTGATATACCGGGGGTGTTATGATAAGAGTCGTAAGGAATCTAATACAAAAGAGAAATGAGGGATGATGCATGATCGGTGTCAAGAAAAAGGAAGATGAATTTTTTCAGCTGCTAATTGAGTTCGCGGAAAAAATCGTCAGAGTTGGAGAAGCATTTATAGAACTGGTTTTGGATTATCAGAATGTAGCAGACAAAGTGGCAGGCATTAAAGTACTGGAAACAGAATGCGACATGCAGGCGCATAAAATCCTGACCGCTCTGAATGCTTCTTTTATTACGCCTTTTGACAGGGAAGATATTTATGATATAACAAAGGAGATGGACGACATTGTTGATTCTTTGGAAGAGGTCGCCAACCGTTTTATCGTATTTGATGTGAAACAGCTGAAACCGGAATGTCTGAAAATGGCAGAATACATAATGCAGGCGATCCGGGAGCTGGAAGTTCTTTTCCGGCACCTGTCGGAAGTAAAGAAAAATACCATCGTCCATGAACAGATTGTGGAAGTAAACCGCATTGAAAACGAGGGAGATCTCCTGTACAGAAAAGCCCTTACGGATCTTTTCCGTGACGAAAAAGATCCCATTGAGCTGATTAAGTGGAAGCATCTGTATGAACAGCTGGAAACCAGTCTCGATTCCTGTGAGAACGTGGCCAACATTGTCGAAGGAGTGGTAATGAAATATGCTTAGCGGAATCTTAGGCAGTGTTGTAATCGTTGCGCTGGCTTTTGAGTTTATCAATGGATTCCACGATACAGCAAACGCGATCGCGACTTCCGTATATACCAGAGCGCTTACTCCGAAAAAAGCGATCCTTTTAGCAGCCGCCATGAATCTGGTGGGAGCCATGGTCAGCGAAAAGGTAGCGATGACAATTTCCAGCGGACTGGTCGATGTGGCACTGGAACAGTATGTGATTTTAGGCGCTCTGTTTGGCGCGATTTTATGGAATCTGTTTACCTGGTGGAAGGGAATTCCCAGCAGTTCTTCCCATGCGTTGATTGGAAGCCTGATCGGCGCGACCATTGTGTTTACGATGGGAACGGAACATATTCTATGGGACGGAGTGATCCGTAAAGTAATTATTCCGCTGTTCACATCGCCGTTTATCGGGTTGTTTATCGGATTCGGATTTATGAAGCTGATTTTTTATCTTTTTTCAGGATGGTCCCAGTCAAAAGCGAATAAAGTCTTTTCAAAGCTGCAGATTTTTTCGGCGGCTCTGGTAGCTTATTCTCATGGAAATAATGACGCGCAGAAGACAATGGGGATTATTACACTGGCGCTGATTACCGGAGGAGTACTCGATCCCGGTTCGGGCGTTCCTCTCTGGGTAAAAGCCGCCTGCGCCTGTATGATGGCACTGGGGACCTCCCTTGGAGGATGGAAGATCATGAAAACCATGGGAGGGGGAGTGACGAAACTCCAGCCTGCCAGCGGATTCGCGGCTCAAACGGCATCCGCTGTGGTAATTGAGAGCATGTCCTTTCTGGGAGCGCCGATCAGTACGACACAGGTTATCACGACATCCGTAATGGGTGTGGGAAGCGCGCGGAGGATTAGCGCGGTAAAATGGGGAATCGCCCAGAATATTATTATCGCATGGGTTGTAACGCTGCCGATTACCATGATTCTGGGAGGTTTATCCGTATTTGTGATTCAGTTTTTTGTATAGGTGAACGATGATAACGAGAGAAGATCTTGAAAAAAGAGAATATGAGATCCTTTCGCCGTACGCGGCGAAAGTGGCGGAGTCCAGGGGAAGAAAAGTGCCGGAGGAAAAGTGCGCCATCCGAACGGACTACCAGAGAGATCGAGATCGGATTATCCATTCCAAGTCTTTCCGGCGGCTGATGCATAAAACACAGGTTTTTCTGGCGCCGGAAGGCGATCACTTCCGAACCCGCCTGACTCATACTATTGAAGTTTCTCAGATTGCCAGAACGATCGCGCGGAGTCTGGGGCTCAACGAAGATCTGACGGAAGCCATTTCTCTGGGTCACGATTTAGGCCATACGCCATTCGGACATAATGGGGAAAAAGTTCTTAATGATCTGTATAAAGGCGGATTCCGCCACAATGTCCAGAGCCTTCGGGTCGTGGATGTGCTGGAGAGCAACGGGGTGCGCCGGGGGATGAACCTGACGGAGGAAGTCCGGGACGGAATTCTAAATCATACGGGAAAAACACTTCCCTTGACACTGGAAGGACAGATCGTGAAGATCAGCGACCGGGTCGCATATATCAACCACGATATTGACGACGCGCTGCGGAGCGGTGTGATTACAGAATCTGATTTGCCCAAAGCCTGCATTGAGGTTCTGGGGAAAACGCATCGCGGCCGTATTAATACGTTGGTCACCGATCTGATTGAAAATAGCTTTGAGAAAGACCGGATTTCCATGAGCCGGACCTGCATGACGCACATGGAGCTGTTGCGGGATTTTATGTTTGAAAATGTCTACCACAATCGAAAGGTAAAAAAGGATGAGGAACTGGAAAAGATAAACCATATTCTGAAATCTCTGTATCAGTATTATATTGAAAATCCGGATCAGCTCCCTGAAGATTTGCGCCAGATGGTTCCGGAGTTCGGTCTTGAGGAAATGGTCAAGGATCATATTGCCGGTATGACCGATCGGTACGCGGTGAACCTTTATACCGAGCTGTTTGTCCCCAAGAGATGGAAATAACAGAGATAAAATTTATTCAAAAAAATTTTCACGAAAAAAAAGGAATCCGGGCACTTTTGTCGAAAAAGATTATGATACGAATATTTTTTGACAGGGAGAGAACGTGAGCGCAGGAAACAACACAGTTGATGAAATAAAAAGCAGGTGTAATATTGTCGATGTGATCGGTAGGGTTGTTCCGCTGAAACGAGCCGGAAGCAACTATAAAGGCAGATGTCCGTTTCACAATGAAAAGACACCTTCTTTTGTTGTATCTGAAACAAAGCAGATTTTTACCTGCTTCGGCTGCGGCGCCACAGGAGATGTCCTCAGCTTTGTGGAAAAATATTATCAGCTGGATTTTATGCAGGCAGTTGAAAAGCTGGCGGATGAATACGGAATCACCGTGCGGCGGGGGTTCCATAAAAGCGAAAATAAGGAACAAGCCTACCAGATTAACCGTGAGGCCGCGAAATTTTTTTTCCGGGCTTTGAGGGAAAGAGCGAATCCCGGTTACAGCTATATGAAAAAAAGAGGCATTGCGCCGGAAACGCTTAATAAGTTTGGAATCGGCTACGCGGATTCTCAGTGGGACAGCCTTTACCGCCATCTGACCGCGATGGGATTTAAAAAAGAAAAATTGTTGGAATTAGGGTTAATTTCGCAGTCGAAGGGTAAATATTATGATAAGTTCCGCGGCAGAGTCATGTTTCCCATTATGAACACCAGCGGAAAAGTAATCGGATTCGGCGGTCGCGTTGTGGGGGAAGGAGAGCCCAAATATCTGAACTCCCAGGAGTCCAGCGTATTTTTAAAGAAAAACAATCTGTATGGCCTGAATATTACAAGACAGGAAATCGGACGGGAAGATCAGGCGATTTTAGTGGAAGGATATATGGATGTCGTGTCCCTTTACCAGAGCGGAGTACGGAATGTTTCGGCTTCGTTGGGTACGGCCCTTACGGAGAATCAGGCAAAACTCCTCAAGCGATATACGGACAATGTGGTTTTGTCCTATGACGCGGACCAAGCGGGGATCAACGCGGCGCTCCGCGGACTGGATATCCTCCATCGGGAGAATTGCCGGGTAAAGGTACTTCATGTAACGGATGGAAAAGATCCGGATGAATTTGTGAAGAAAAACGGAAAACTGGCTTTTTTGAAACTGATTGACCAGGCGCTTCCCTTTGCGGACTATAAATTGAGTCTTCTGCGAAAATCCTTTGATTTAACGACCACGGAGGGGAGAGTGGATTTTCTCCGGCAGGCCGCGCGGGTGTTATCGGACTTGAGTCCTGTAGAACAGGATATTTACATAAAAAAACTGGCAGAAGAGACAAAAATTTCACAGGGTGCTATAAGACTTGAAATAAATGGCAATACTAGTGAAAAACAGAGCGGCCATCAGCCTGCCGCAGGCCGGACGGAACGGGAAGAATCGGGCGGAGAAGTCAGCATGCTGGAAAAAAATATTATTAAGCTGATTTTGCAGAGCAGCAGCTATTATCCGAAATTTGCGCCTTATGAAAATACCGCGTTTTTTTCGGAGAGCGGCAGACGGATTTACCGTGGAATTCAGGAAATATATATGGAAGAGGAAGAAATTGATATCCGAAAACTGGCGGATTTATTAGAACCGGGAGACGCGGAGATACTGAAAGATATCCGGGATAATGTGCGTCTGGCTCATAAGGAAGAGCGGATTTTTCAGGACTGCGTCCGGGCCATAAAGGAACGGGAGCTGGAGCATAAGGAAAAAGAGCTCATTACAAGGCTTTCCATGGCGGATGAAGAAGAAAACGAGGAAGTAATAAGAGAGTTGACACAGGAGCTTATGAATATCCAGAAGATGAGGAAAACGGTAGGGGGTAGATAGAGAAATGGCAAAAAAAGAAGTACAGCAGGAACCGATGCAGGAACAGGTGAAAGATAAAAAACAGCTGCTTGAGGAACTGACCGAAAAAGCAAAAGGAAAGGGTTCCCTCACCTATACGGAAATTTCAGATTATATGGGAAATATGGAGCTGGATAAAGACGATATGGACGATCTCTATGATCAGCTGATGTCTAAGGGAATTGAAATTGTTTCTGAAGTCGAGCCGGACGCGCTGGAACTGAGTGAGCTGGAGGACGAGGATGTCGATGATCCGGATGTGGAGGCGGCAATCGCGGAAAGCGGCGATTCCAAGGAAATCGATTTGGAAGCGACGATTCCCAAGGGGATCGCGGTGGATGATCCGGTTCGCATGTATCTGAAAGAGATCGGAAAGGTGCCGCTCCTTACCGCGCAGGAAGAAATCGAACTGGCGAAGAAAATGGAGGCCGGAGATGAAGAGGCCAAGCAGAAGCTTTGTGAAGCGAACCTGCGTCTGGTTGTCAGCATTGCCAAAAAATATGTAGGCCGCGGGATGCTGTTCCTGGATCTGATCCAGGAGGGAAACCTCGGTCTGATCAAGGCAGTTGACAAGTTTGATTGGAAAAAAGGGTACAAGTTCAGTACTTACGCCACTTGGTGGATTCGGCAGGCTATCACCCGCTCGATTGCGGATCAAGCGAGAACTATCCGGATTCCGGTTCACATGGTGGAAACGATCAACAAGCTGATTCGAGTGTCCCGCCAGCTGATTCAGGAAAAGGGACGGGAGGCAACACCGGAAGAAATTGCTGAAGAAATGGGAATTTCGGAAGAAAAGGTGCGTGAAATCCTGAAAATTGCTCAGGAACCGGTTTCTTTGGAAACGCCTATCGGGGAAGAAGAGGACAGCCATCTGGGAGACTTTATCCCGGATGAGGATGTACCGGCTCCGGCAGAGGCAGCAGCGTTTTCCATGCTGAAGGAACAGTTGGTGGAAGTGCTGGATACTCTGACGGAACGGGAGCAGAAGGTTCTCAAACTGCGGTTTGGCCTGGAGGACGGACGCGCCCGCACCTTGGAGGAAGTAGGGAAGCGGTTTGACGTAACAAGAGAGCGGATTCGGCAGATTGAGGCAAAAGCGCTGCGCAAACTGCGTCATCCAAGCAGAAGCAAGAAACTGAAGGATTATCTGGAATAAGTATGGTAAAATTAAGTGACAGACTGCAGGTTCTTGCAGATCAGATTGGAAATAAGGAAACCATGGCCGATATTGGTACCGACCATGGTTTTTTGCCTGTTTATCTCTGGGAACGGGGGATTTCACCAAAGGTGATTTTTACCGATGTGAGCGCCGGTTCTTTAGAAAAATCCCGCGTGAACGCAAAGATGCTCTACCCGGAAGAGCCCTTTGACTTCCGTTTGGGAAACGGACTGGAAGTGCTTTCGGCAGGAGAAGTGGATGATGTGGTGATTGCGGGTATGGGAGGAATTCTCATGACCCGAATTCTGGGAAAGGATCTGGAAAAGACGAAAAGCTTTTCCAAGCTGATTCTGCAGCCGAGAAGCGGTCAGGGAGTTCTACGGCACTGGCTGCTGCAGAATGGATTTGTGATTGAAAAAGAATCTCTGGTGCGGGAGGGAAAATATATCTGCGAAGTGATAAACGCCGCGCCGGAAGGAACGCGGGACAGAGCGCCTGTTTCTCGAAAGCTGGAAGGCTGCGGCCCGGAGGATATTGAATATGAGGTGCCGCCGTGGATTGGCACGGCAGGGCCGCTGGCAAAAGCGTTTATTGAAAACAGAATTGCGGTCGAGATGCGGATCCTTTCCGGCCTGCAGAAAAGCAGGACGCCGGATCGGAAAGCGATACAGTCTGAAAAAAGGCGAATCGCGTATCTCAAGTCGCTTTTGGGAGGTATTTAAAATGGCAATGAATCTGGAAGAACTGATCGAAATAATTGAAGAAATCGCGCCGCCGGATACACAGGAAAGCTGGGACAACAGCGGAATTCAGGTGGCTGCGGGTCCGATGGAAATTCAGAAGGTGCTGACCAGTCTGGAAATCACAGAGGCTGTAATTGATGAGGCGGATGAAAAAGACGCGGATCTGATCCTTACCCATCATCCGCTGATTTTCGGAGGAATTAAAAAGGTAGATTACAGGGAAATGACCGGCTCCTTCCTTGTTCGCCTTTTGAACCTGGGAATTTCCGTTTATTCCTGCCATACACCTTTTGACAAGCTGAAGGGTGGAAACAACGACTTTCTGGCTGAACTCATCGGCCTGGAAGAGATTCGGGGGTTTTCCGACGGGCCGGAGGAAAACCGGATCGGAAGGATCGGGTATCTCAGCTCTCCGATGACGCTGGTTTCCATGATGGATCTTCTGGCTGACCGCCTGGACATGGATCCGGAGCAGATTCGCGCGGTAGGCCGGCCGGATACCATGATTCACAAGGTGGGAATCTGCACCGGAGCAGGAGCGGACTTAATGGATCTGGCCATAAAAAACGAGTGCCAGCTGTTTCTTACAGGAGATCTGAAATACCACGACGCGCAGAAGGCAAAAGCCTGTGGGCTTGCGGTCATCGACGCGGGCCATTATGGAACCGAAAAATCCTTTGCGGGAAATTTCGCGGAAAAACTGCGGGCAAAAGTGGATGATGGAATTGAAATTATCCAATCGGAAGTGGACATTGACCCCTTTGAGATGATATAATAGAAAAGCTTTGCTGAAAAGCACACGGTTTCGGGTAGTTCAGGCAGTCGCGTGCATCTTCGGGATGTATGAGGAAAGTCCGGGCTCCACAGGGCGAGGATGCCAGATAACGTCTGGCGTAGGTAACTATAGGGAAAGTGCAACAGAAACACACCGCCGAAACGGGTAATGCCGTGGTAAGGGTGAAATGGTGAGGTAAGAGCTCACCGGGAGTTATGGTAACATAATTCCCGTGTAAACCCCATCCGGAGCAAGACCAAGACAGGGCAGTAAGTGCGGCGGCCCGCCGCCGCCCGAGAGGTAGGTCGCTGGAGCGTGCTGGTGACAGTACGTCGAGATAGATGATTGCCAGATACAGAACCCGGCTTACGAGCTGCCCGAAATCTTTTGATGGATAAACGTTGAAAAATCAACGTTTGAGGTAAATGGTCCTCCAAATACAGAATCTGTTTGCTGATAGAAAATTTATCAGTCTGGTTCTGTTTTTTGGAGGTTTTTTCCAT
This sequence comes from Zhenpiania hominis, assembly GCF_014333425.1. Taxonomy (GTDB): domain Bacteria; phylum Bacillota; class Clostridia; order Peptostreptococcales; family Anaerovoracaceae; genus Hominibacterium; species Hominibacterium hominis. Next base: position 30,199 of record NZ_JACRYT010000005.1, read on the forward strand.
AAAAATACTATTGTCGATGCTGAAAAAGCCTTTATTAGTTACTGGAAGAATAGTTTCTATTCAACGTATCAATTACATTCTGCGAGAGTTGGAACAGCAACATAATTGACGGAATATTTCTATAACTTCTTTCGGTGGATAGAGTTATAAATTAGTAATTGAATTGACTTAAAACTTTAAAAATCTGCTTTGCAAATGAGGACACTTCCTACCCCAAAAGGGAAAAATACAAAACAGGCTCATTTCAAAGTAATTTTATACAGATGGATTAAGAGAATAAAATGTGATACAATAACGAAAAAGGAGGTTGGTATCTATGGCATTAGCACAGGAAAAGCTTTATACCATTGATGATATTTACGCTTTGCCAGATGGGGAGCGGGCAGAACTAATCGACGGGGAGCTGTATATGATGACTCCGCCAGGGACGACACATCAGAGAATTTTGAGTCATCTATTTACAGAAATAAGTTTGTTTATTCGAGAAAAGAACGGAGATTGCGAAATATTTCCGGCTCCATTTGCAGTCTTTCTCAATAATGATGAACATACCTATGTAGAACCGGACATTTCAGTTATCTGTGACAAATCCAAATTAGACGAAAAGGGGTGCAATGGCGCGCCGGATTGGGTGATTGAAATTGTCTCTCCCAGCAGTAAGCGAATGGATTATTTCATAAAACTGTCAAAATATCAAAATGCCGGAGTAAGGGAATACTGGATTATAGATCCTGATAAAAATAACGTGTTTGTTTATGACTTTGAAAATGAAGATCTGAATGCGTATGGTTTTGAGGAAGAAATCCCGGTTAACATCTATGGTGGAGATTTGAAAATCACCATGAAAACCGAATAAAATATTCACTTTTTTTCACTAAGAAAGACACAAAGTCCGAAAACCAAAAGAGGATATTTCGTACCATAAGAGTAGACCTTAATTCACAATCGGAAATCCTAAAAAAAGTACACAGGTTCAGTATAGAGAGGTAGAGTGGTTCAAAATCAGAGTCAGTTTCTGCTTGCTGGAGCATGCTGGTGACAGTACATTGAGATAGATGATTGCCAGATACAGAACCCGGCTTACGAGCTGCCCGAAACCTTTTGATTCTTAAATCCATCCAATCAACTCGGACACCACTGCCGCTGCGATCTCAGCGGCAGTTTTGCAGTTCTGCTCAAAGTGGGCGAGTCCGCTGAATTCAGGAGTATCGGTTATAGTCCGTACCGCGAGGAAGGGAATCTGGTTTACATAGCAGACATGGGCGACAGCCGCGCTTTCCATGTCAACTGCCAAAGGTTCGAATTTCGCGTTGATCCTGTCACGCTGAGTTTCCTTTGTCACAAACGTTTCCCCTGTAACAATCGTCCCGAACAACAGAGGCGTTTTTACCTGTGGGCGGCATCTTTCCGCCGCGTCCAGGAGCTGTGGGGAGGACGGGAAAAAGACAGAAGGCAAGTAGGGGTGGAAATCGGTCAGAATATCTCTGGCTACATCGTGGTAGACGGTTCTCCGCGCGATGATCGTATCAAAAATCCGTACAGTTTTACTCATCCCTCCGGCTGTTCCGCTGTTTATGATGCAGTCCGCGTGAAAGCGGTCAATGAGAAGCTGGGCGGCGATCGCGGCATTCACCTTACATACGCCGCTGGATACAGCGATAATTTCTTTTCCTTTTATCCTGCCTCTATAGAATTTCAGCATCGCGGCTTCGGCGATTGGCTGTTTTTCCGTTTTGGTTAAATAGGGCGCCAGTTCCGCATCACCAGCGCATAAAATTCCGATTCGTTTCATTTGAGCTCCCCTGATAATTGTGATAACTCCATTATAACAAGGCAAAGCCGAGGAGACAAGGCGCTTCGGTTTGGAAATAGTTTTGTGATAAAGGCATGTCTGTAACCTTTGAAAAAGGCAGAAATGATGGTACAATATTAAAAATAAAGTCAGAATAACAAAGACAGGAGATAGATATGGCAGTGATAACGAAACTGACCCCGTTTCCAGACGCGGAGGTATTGGAGAGAACCCGGAGCATCTGTCCGATCTGCCAAAGACCGGTCGAGGCCTTTTATGTGGAAGAAAAGGGTAGGGTCCAGTTTATAACGCTTTGCCCGGAGCATGGCGCATTTAAGACGACAGCGGCGGAAAACGCGGAAGATTACAGACAGTGGATCAAAAATCCGGTTATTAATATCGCCCCTAAAGAAGCGATTACAAAGGGAGATCCGGAGGATAAGAGCTGCCCGCTACACTGCGGAACCTGTGAAAATCATCTGCAGACCGCCTGCTGTGTGCTGATCGATCTGACGGATCGGTGCAACCAGCATTGTCCCTACTGCTTCGCCAAATCGGAAATGGACGCGGACAGAAAGGGTGAGCCGACGCTTTCGGAAATTGAGCGAAAATACGATCGGCTGCTGGAACTGGGAGAAGAACGTCCTTTTAACATTCAACTTTCCGGCGGAGAGCCGACGGTCAGGGAGGATTTGCCGGACATTATCCGAATGGCAAAGGACAAAGGCTTTCACTATGTACAGATCAATTCCAACGGAAAAAGGCTGGCCCTGGAAGAAGGATATGCCCAGGTGCTGAAGGAGGCGGGAGCATCGGTTGTTTTCATGCAGTTTGACGGCACAAAGGATTCGATTTACCAGGTTTTGAGGGGGGAACCGCTTTTGGAAATCAAAAAGAAAGCCATCCGGAACTGCGAGCTGGCAGGGCTTCCGGTTACGCTGGTACCTACCATTGTGGAGGGCGTCAATACGGATAATATCGGAGACATGATGGATTTCCTAGTAGAGCATGTCAATGTGGTAAAGGGGATTCACTTTCAGCCGGTGAGCTTTTTCGGCAGGCATCCGGAGCATGCAAAAAACAAAGAAAAAGACGCGGCGCAAAGCGGAGACTTTCCGGGAAGAATCACCATGTTCGGTCTTCTGCGGAAGCTGGAGCGGCAGAGGCCGCAGTTCCGCTATGAGAACTTCTGCCCCATAGCGACGGGCCATACTCTGTGCTGCTTTTACAGCACTTACATCAAAGAGCCGGATGGCAGCGTCCGCTGTACGCTTACCCAATCCCAGAAAGAGCGAGGTGTTTCGTGCTGTGATACCGGACGCGCCGCCGCGAGGGATATAGATGTGATAAAAAGGGATCGGGATTTTGTATTAAATAAGTGGGAAATTGCCCCTCCTGAAAAACAGGAGGACAACGTTCCCGGTTATCAGTCCAGCGCGGAAATCACATCTCTGGACGAGTTTCTCCGCTATTACAGGCGCAACTCGTTTACCGTAACCGGGATGGCCTTCCAGGATCTTACGAATCTGGACGCGGAACGGGTAAAACGCTGCCGGGTTCAGGTACTGTCAGAAGATGGCAGACTGATTCCCTTCTGCGCGTACAACAGTATCTATAGGAATTCAGACCAAGTATAGGAGGAAGAAATGATTACAAAATATGCGGTAATTAGTGGATTTTTAGGCGCGGGAAAGACAACCTCGATGATTGCCTTTTCCAGAGAAATCAATCGGCGCGGTCAGGAGACTGCCGCGATTCTGGCAAACGATCTGGGAGCGGGGAATATTGTTGACGCGGAATTCTGCGCTGCTGCCGGGGTTATGACCCTGCCTATTTCCGGAGGGTGCATCTGCTATCAGCATGAAAATCTGGTAGGGAAAATGCATCAGTTGGAAGCGGCAGGGGCAGATGTGATATTTTCCGATATACCGGGATGCGGAATCGGCGCCATGGATCATGTTTATCTGGAACTGGAGGAAAAGGAACCGGACGAGTTCGAACTGCTGCCCTTTACCTGCATTGTGGATCCGGAGCGGCTGCGCATGGTTCTGCCGGAAAACGCGGATCTGAATCTTCCGGAAGAAATGAAATTCCTCCTGGACGCGCAGATGGCGGAGGCGGAGCTGATTGTGCTGAATAAAACGGATACCATCGGCGAAGAAGAAGCGGAAGCGATTATTTCATTTATCCGGGCGATCTATCCCCAGACGCCGGTGATGGCCATGTCGGCCATGAAGGGAACCGGCGTCAGTGAGGTTGTGGACTATCTGCTGGAGCATCGATCCAGGGCAGTGCACCGGGAGATCGGCTATGGCTCTGAGGCATTCCTGGCGGCGGAAAACCAGCTGAGCTGGTTCAACACAAGGGTCTATATGCGGCAGCGGGAAGAGCGAAATCTGGATTTCAACCAGGTGATCGCGGAAATCTTTGAAGGCGTTCGAGCAGGTCTGAAAGAGCGGGGACGCAATGTTCCCCATCTGAAAATGTTTGCCGCGGACAGTGATGAGGAGTTGACGGACTTTTTCAAGGCCAGTCTGATCGGCGTTGATTATCCGGTGGAATATGATCGTAAGCTTCAGAACAAATACAGCGCGCTTTCGCTGATTATCAACGCCAGGTGCGCTGCCGATCCGGTGGAAATGGCAGAAATTGTGGAAGATGCGGTGGATGCGGTTTCCTTGAAATACAATATGAAAGTAAGGACCTTTTTTATGGAAACCTTCGGCATGATGGAGGAAGGAAAGGGCAACATCGGAAAAGCGTCACGCTATGAGGACTGAGAGGAAAGGTATGAAGGAACAGAAAGAAGCCTGTCTGATCTGCGGAGCGGAACTGGAATATTTTACGGAAGCAAGAGAGCAGAACTGCGCAATCTGCGGAGACAGGAAAGTGACAAACGCATGCTGCAAAAACGGGCATTTTGTCTGTGATGCCTGCCATATGGAGCAGGGAATAAAAGAGCTGCTTCAATACGGTCTGGAGGAAACATCGGGAAATCCCATAGAGATAATTCAAAAGTGGATGGGACAGGAGCAAATCCACATGCACGGTCCGGAGCACCATGTGCTGGTAGGGGCGGCGCTGCTTATCGCTTACGCTGGTAGCGGCGGCAAGATCGACCGGGAGCAGGCGCTGCGGGAAATGTGGGAGCGGGGAAGGTCTGTTCCCGGCGGAATCTGCGGATTCTGGGGCTGCTGCGGCTCAGCTGTCAGTTCCGGTATTTTTTTGAGCTTGATTACAGAAACCACTCCCTTCAGCCGCAAGACATGGGGACTTTCCAATCAGATGACGTCCCGGGCTCTGATCCGAATTGGAAAAACGGGAGGCCCCCGGTGTTGCAAACGTTCGGCATTTCTGGTCATAAAGGAGGCAGCTGCTTTTACAGAGGAACATTTGGGCGTCAAAATGCAAATGCCGGATCGGATTGTTTGTGGATTTTCCGAGCGAAACAACGAATGCCTTGGTACGAGCTGCCCCTTTTTTAAAGGAAACGAAGCTTAAAGATACAGCGCCAGGCCCGCGGCGCCTCCCGCCAGCATCAGCAGGATTGGGTGCGGTTTCCATTTGCGCAAAGCAAAGAAGGAGGCCGCGAACAAGGCCAGCGCGGTGAAATCCGGAATTGCCGGCCAGGGGACATCAACGAGATCGGAAACTCCATAAAATGTAAGCAGAAGGATGGTCAGCCCCGCGTAAAAAATCAGTCCCAGGGAGGTTGCCTTCAGGCCGCTTAAAACGGATGAAACAAAAAAGGAGTTTTCATATTTTCTGAAAAATATCCCCAGCAAAAGAGAAATTATAACGCCTGCGGATACACAGCCAAGAGTCGCCGCCACAGCGCCCGGAATTCCGGAAAGCTGCATTCCGACAAAGGTGGAGATATTAATGGCCAGAGGACCGGGGGTCATCTGAGAGATGGCGATCATATCCGTGAACGCTTGCTGCGAGATCCAGCCGCTTTTGATTACGAGCTGTTCCTGGATGACCGCGATGACGGCATATCCGCCGCCGATACTGAACAAACCGATTTTGGAAAACATAAAAAACAGCGCTGCCATCAGGAAACCTTCCTTTCTCTTCTGCGTGTCATGTACAGAGCAAGGCAGTACAACAGACTGCCGGATACTAAAAGAATCGCCGCGTTGATTCCGGTAAAGGCGCAGGCCAGAAAAGAAAGAACCGGAAGAGCATCCAGCAGACGGGACTTTTCTTTCAGGATGGTCCGGTACATGTCAACTGCCAGATCTACAATCAGAGCCGCTACACAAGCCTGCATCCCGGTAAGAGCGGCGCTTACGTAAGGATTGGCGGCGAAGGCGTTATAGCAGGTGGAGATGATTCCCAGGATCACCAGGGGAGGCAGAATGGAAAAGATCAGTCCCAGCGCAATTCCGGGAATCCCGGCAAGCTTTTTTGCCACCAGCACATTGAGATTTACCGCGATGGCGCCGGGAGAGGACTGGGCAATGGCAGCCAGATCCAAAAATTCCGACTCCTGCAGCAATTTTTTCTGCGTTACGAAAATTTTTTTAACCATAGGGATGATCACATACCCGCCGCCAAAGGTAAAAGTGCTGATGAATAAGTTTATATAACTAATCCAGACATATAACTTCCATTTCTTTTTCATGTTGTGTATTCTCCAATTCGCTTTTTGAATCTGCGCCCAGTATAACGGTTGCGCTGGCATTTGTAAAATGATAATATAGAGCATAAGCTATGAATAAAATTCATGGGAAGGAGAAAGCTCTTGAATTTCAAACAATGTGTTATTTTCCGGGAAATCGCGAAAACGGAAAATTTTACAAAGGCAGCCGCAAACCTGTTTCTTACTCAGTCCGCGGTTTCCCATGCTGTCAGGGAACTGGAAGACGAAGCGGGGACCAGGCTCTTTGAACGGCTGCACAGAACAGTGAAACTCACCAAAACAGGCGAGCTTTTCCTGCGGGAAATCCTGCCGGTTCTGGAAAGCTTGGAGCGCGTCGAAGCCCGTATGAAAAATCTGCAGATGGAGGCGCCGCTTCGCGTAGGCTCCTGCATCACCTTCGCTCAACTGGAACTGCCGCGCCTGGTGAACCGGTTCCGAAAGAGCATGCCGGACTGCCCGCTGCAGATTACCGTACACCGGGCTTCGGAAATGCAGTCCCTTTTGCAGCAGGGGGTCATTGATATTGCTTTTATTGAAGGGGCAATTCTGGAAAACAGCTTTGAAATGAAAAAAATTTCTTCTTACGAGCTGTGTCCGGTAGCGGCTCCCGGATACTGCGGAGATTCCCAGCTGGAGCTTCCTCAGCTTCTGGAGATGGATCTGCTGCTTCGGGAGCGGGGCAGCGCTGCCAGAGAAACCTTTGAATCCGCGGCAGCCTTAAAAGGATATAAAATCCGGCCGATATGGGAAAGTGTGGATTCCCAGGTTTTAATTCAGGCGGCAAAAGCGGGGCTGGGGGTTTCTGTCCTGCCGCGGATGCTGGTTGCCGAGGAAATTGCCGCGGGCAGCCTTAAAGTCCTTTCCGTCCGGGGTGTGAAGCTGTATAATGATATCCATATCGTAACAAGAACAACAAGTTATAAGACGGGGCCTCTGGAGTTTTTCTGGAAGATGATCCCCAAAATCGAAGATAAAACAGAAAAAGGAGTTTGATATGAAACACGCGTCCGATTTAAAACGGAACCTTTTTTCCATAGATGGAAAAAGCTATTCGATGTACAAGGAACTGCGGGGCAGCTACCGCTTTGATGGATATATCCTGTCTTTAGACCGGATTCAGGGAGACCCGTTTGCTCCGCCTTCGGCGCTGAGCCTGCAAATTCCCTTTGAAGCCACAGGAATTCCCGCGGAATATCTGGAAACGAAAAATCGCCGCATTACCCTGCAGGATTACCTGACCCGCCGGCTGGCAAAAGAGATGGAGGATTACAGTTTTAAAGCCAGAGGATCCGGAAAAAGCGGGCTGATCGCCATATCCCGCTGCGGACAGACCGTACTGGAGCGGACTGCCTGCCGGATTACGGAAAAGGCGGTGTTCGTCCGTTTTCACGTGGGTTTTCCGGCAAACGGACGGAGAATCAACGGAAGAGAACTGGAAAAGATTTTGTTTCAGTTCCTACCGATGTGCGCGGAGGAAGCGCTGTTTTACCGGAACATGAATCCAAAGCATCTGGAGCGGGCGATCTTTCTTTCCGATGATCAGCAGTTCATTCGAGAAGAGCTGAAAAAAAGAGGTCTGGCGGCCTTTGTAGCGGAGGGCGCTGTTCTTCCGAGGAAAAGCGGAGTATCGGATCTGCCGATGAAAGGGGCGGTTCCTTTCCAGTCTCCGGATTCCCTGAAGGTCACGATGGAACTTCCCCATCAGGGAAGGATCTGCGGAATGGGCATCCCCTGCGGCATCAGTCTCATCGCCGGAGGCGGATACCACGGAAAGTCCACACTTCTGAACGCGCTGGAATCCGCTGTTTATAACCATATTCCGGGAGACGGGCGGGAATATGTTATCTGCGATGATACCGCGGTGAAGCTGCGATCCGAAGACGGGCGGTTTATCAAGGACGCGGATATTTCCATGTTTATCAACGACCTGCCCAATGGGAAAGATACCCGCTGCTTTTCCACGCTGGACGCCAGCGGCAGTACCTCCCAGGCCGCGGGCATCTCCGAAAGCATCGAAACAGGAAGCAGTCTCTTTCTCATCGACGAGGATACCTCCGCCACCAACTTTATGGTAAGGGACGCTTTCATGCAGAGAGTTATCAGCCGCAGCAAGGAACCGATTACGCCTTTTGTGGAGCGGGCCCGGCAGCTTTATGAGCAGGCGGGAATCTCGACGATTCTGGTAGCCGGAAGCTCAGGCGCCTTTTTCCATATTGCGGATACGGTGATCCAGATGGATTCCTACCGGCCTTTCGATATTACCGAAAAAGTAAAAGAGCTGTGTCCCGAATATCCGGACGCGGCGGGCATGCCGCCGGTCTTTCAGCTTCCTCAGAGCCGCAGGATTATGAGCGTCCCCAAAGAGCTGCAGAGGGAACGACAGCGTCGGCCTCTGAAAGTGAAAGTCCACGGCATTGATTCTTTTTCCATAGGAAAAGAGACGGTGGATCTGCGTTATGTGGAGCAGCTGGAGGACGGGGAGCAGACCGCTTCTCTGGGCCGACTGTTGGAATACGCTCTGGAATATCTGACCGATGAAAAGCGGACGATTCCCCAGATTGTTTCCCTTTTGGAAGAAAAGCTGGAAGCAGAGGGGCTGGAAAGTCTGTTTTCCGGAAATGCGGTCTGCGGATTCGCGAGACCCAGAAAGCAGGAAATCGTAGCGTGCTTTAACCGGTTCCGAAGATAATATTTTAAGGATATTATGGAAATGGTAAATAAATTTATTGATATTATCAATAAATTTTGGTACAATGTATATAATAAAAAGTGAAGAGAGATGATAGTGTGGCACAAGTAAATGTAAATATTCGTATGGATGCGGACTTGAAAAAACAATTTGAAGCGTTTTGTTCCGATATTGGAATGAATATGACAACTGCCTTTTGTGTTTTTGCAAAAATGGCTGTCAGAGAACGTAGAATTCCCTTTGAAATTACAGCTGGTAATGATCCGTTTTACAGCCTGGAAAATATAGAAAGACTGAAGCGTTCCATTGCGCAGCTGGAGGCGACAGGCGGAACCGTTCACGAGGTAAAGCTAGATGATTAAAGCATGATCCGACGAAGCATGGGAAGATTTTGAGTACTGGACGAAACAAGATAAAAAGACGATGAGGCGTATACTGAAACTGCTGAAAGATATTGACCGGAACGGTTATGATGGGATCGGAAAGCCAGAGCCTCTAACCGGAAGTCTCGCGGGATATTGGAGTAGAAGAATCGATGATTTCAACCGTATCGTTTATCGAATCAAAAAGGATACGATTCTGATCGCGCAGTGTGGATCACATTACAGAGATAAATAATATCTTGACAAGCACCCCAAAGATATAGTATAGTCAAAAAGTCATATGACTGACGGAAGTGGAAGAAACCACATGGAGTATGATGAGTAGAAAACAAAAGCCGACCGTCTGGGCTGAGAAAGGGCCCGGATGCGCGGCTTTTTCTGTTATTTCATAGTTGTACTGCATATGGAGGTAAGAAATGCGGAAAGAATGGGAAGGATTTAACAGCGGAAACTGGAGACATGTTATTGATGTAAGAAATTTTATTCAGAAAAATGTAACCCCTTACATGGGCGACGACAGCTTTCTGGAAGGTCCCACAGAGCGTACGGAAAAGGTGTGGGGAAGGTGCAGAGAGCTACTGCTGGAAGAAATCAAAAATGGTATTTATGATGTAGAAACGGAAGTGGTATCCGGCATCAATAACTTCGCTCCGGGATACATTGATAAGGAAAACGAAGTGATCGTGGGGCTTCAGACCGATGAGCCGCTGAAACGGATTGTCAATCTTTACGGAGGAATCCGTATGGCCGAATCCGCGCTGAAGCAGTACGGATATGAAATGAACCCGGAAATTCAGAGACGGTTCCATGAATTCCGCAAGACGCACAACGAAGGCGTATTCGACGCTTATCCGAAACGGACAAAGGTTGCCAGACACGCGGGACTTCTGACCGGACTTCCGGACGCTTACGGGAGAGGACGGATCATCGGTGACTACAGACGGATCGCTCTTTACGGAATTGATTACCTGATCGAGCAGAAAGAACAGGACATTGAAATGGCTGACGGTCCTATGACGGAAGAACTGATCCGGATTCGGGAAGAACTGCACGAACAGGTACGGGCCCTGAAGGAAGTCAAAGCCATGGCCGCCCAGTACGGCATTGACCTTAGTAATCCGGCCGCTAACGCGCGGGAAGCGGTACAGTTCCTCTATATGGGATATCTGGCGGGTGTAAAGGAAAATAACGGCGCGGCGACTTCTCTGGGAAGAACTTCCACCTTCCTGGACATTTATATTCAGCGGGATCTGGATCGGGGAACTATTACGGAAAAGGAAGCGCAGGAACTGATGGATCAGTTTGTTATCAAGCTGCGCTTGGTACGTCACCTGCGTACGCCGGAATATAACGAACTTTTCGGCGGCGATCCGACATGGGTGACGGAAGCCATCGGCGGCATGAGCGTTAAGGGAATGCCGCTGGTAACGAAAAATTCCTTCCGTATCCTGCATACTCTGAAGAATCTGGGAACCGCGCCGGAGCCGAACCTGACGGTTTTGTGGAGCCAGAACCTGCCGGAAAATTTTAAGAAATACTGTTCTAAGATGAGTATTGAGACGGATTCCATCCAGTATGAGAACGATGATGTAATGCGTCCGGTATACGGCGATGATTACGCCATTTCCTGCTGCGTTTCGGCAATGAGCGTGGGAAAGCAGATGCAGTTTTTCGGGGCCAGAGCCAACCTGGCGAAATCTTTGCTCTATGCCATTAACGGCGGTGTGGATGAGCTCAACGGTGATTTGGTGATTCCGGGAATTGAACCGCTGAAATATGACGATGTTTTAGATTTCAACGAAATTATGCTGACCTATAAAAAGGTCATGTCCTATGTGGCAGAGCTTTATGTGGACACCATGAACGTCATTCATTATATGCACGACAAATACGCTTATGAGGCCAGCCAGATGGCTCTTCACGATACCCATGTGGAACGGCTGACAGCCTTCGGTATCGCGGGGCTTTCCTGCGCGGCGGATTCTCTTTCGGCAATCAAGTTTGCCAAGGTAAGACCGATCCGCAATGAAAAAGGGATTGCTGTTGACTTTGAAGTGGAAGGGGACTTCCCGAAATACGGAAACGATGATGACGCGGTAGACGATATCGCGGTGGAAATTGTAAAATACTTCTCCGCGGAGCTGAAAAAGCACCCGATGTATCGGGGCGCCAAGCATACCCTGTCCGCGCTGACCATTACTTCCAACGTAATGTACGGAAAGAAAACCGGAAACACGCCGGACGGAAGAAAGCACGGAGAAGCTCTGGCGCCGGGAGCGAACCCGATGCACGGAAGAGACATCAATGGGGCGGTGGCTTCTCTGAATACGGTTGCCAAAATTCCGTACCGCAGCGTATGCCAGGACGGCGTTTCCAATACCTTCTCCATTGTGCCGGACGCCCTTGGAAAGGACGAGCGGCAGAGAGAATACAATCTGGTTTCCCTGCTGGACGGCTATTTCTGCCAGGGAGCCCATCATCTCAATGTCAATGTGATGAGAAAAGAATTGCTGAAAAAAGCTATGGAGCATCCGGAAGAGTATCCGTCCCTGACCATTCGGGTATCCGGATACGCGGTTAACTTTGTGCGCCTTTCCAGAGAGCAGCAGGAGGAAGTTATCCGGCGGACGTTCCACGGAGCGATGTAAGTTCCCGAAATCTTTGATAAATTATGCCGGGACTTGTTGAATTAAACAGGAAAACATAATATAATATCTCCTTGTGATAGGAGGTATTATATTTTTATGAGCGAGCAGATTCATGAAAACAAAATGGGCACTATGCCTGTTGGAAAGCTGATTGCGACCATGTCCTGGCCGGCAATTCTGTCCATGCTGATCCAGGCGCTTTATAACATTGTGGACAGTATTTTCGTATCCATGATCAGTGAAGAGGCGCTGTCCGCGGTAACTTATGTTTATCCGATACAGATGTTGCTGATCGCGGTGGGTGTCGGAACCGGAGTGGGAATCAATTCTCTGATTTCCAGAAGGCTGGGAGCTAAAAAATACGAAGAAGCCAATATGGCGGCCAGCCACGGTTACAGGTTATCCTTTTTTAACTGGATCGGATTCGCGCTGATTGGAATTTTCTTTTCCGGAATTTTCATGCGATTCTTTTCCGATACGCCTTATATCGTGGAAAGCGGGATTGATTACATGCAGATTGTTACCATTGGCTCTCTTTTCATGCTGGTGGAAATCACGACGGAAAAAATTCTGCAGGCCACAGGGAATATGATGTTTCCCATGCTCTGCAGCATTGCGGGCGCGGTAACAAACGTGATTCTGGATCCGCTTTTGATCTTTGGCGTCGGACCGTTCCCGGAGATGGATGTAGCGGGAGCGGCGCTGGCAACGGTAATCGGCCAGCTTGTCTCTTTTATTCTCGGTCAGTACCTGTTGTTTAAAAAGGATCATCTGGTAATTGTAAAAATTCGAGGTTTTAAGATGCGGGGCCGTGTCCTGAGGGATATTTACTCGGTAGGTGTTCCGGCGATTTTGATGCAGGCGATGCTGTCCATCATGCAGTTTGGCCTCAATGCGATTTTAGGTGGTCTTTCGGAGACCGCGGTTGCGGTAAACGGCGTTTACGGAAGACTTCAGTCCTTTATTTTCATGCCGGTTTTCGGCCTGAATCAGGGAACCCTTCCAATCATGGGCTACAATTACGGAGCGCGGAATAAAACACGCCTGATGCACGCTTTTAAGCTTGGGTTTATGGTAGCGTTTGTAATTATGGCCATTGGGTTGTTGCTGTTCCAGTTCTTCCCTCACCAGTTCCTGAGTATGTTTAATGCTTCGGAAGGTATGTATGAGATTGGAACCAGGGCGCTGCGGATTATCAGTATCTGTTTCCTGCCGGCTTCCTTCGGAATTTTAGCGTCATCCTTTTTCCAGGCGACTGCTCACGGCATGATGAGCCTGTGGGGATCGCTGATTCGCCAGCTGATTGGAATTCTTCCTCTGGCGTGGATTCTGGCAAGGCTGGGAGGGTTGGAACTGGTATGGTTTGCCTTCCCGTTGGCGGAAATTCTGGGACTGCTATACTGTATTATCGCGATGCGCTATGTATACAAAAAGGATATTCAAATGCTCAATACAAAGTAAGAGGAAGAAGACTGCGGTTCGGATTTGCGGACCGCGGTCTTTTATCGTATGAAGTAAAGTTCAGTACCATCTTGCTCCCGATCTTCGGAATCCATTTGAACCAGGTCAAAAATCCGAGAATCTCGGAGCAGGTGGGTCCAAACTGTATAGGTGGCCCGAATAAAGGAAGAATTCAGAGGCAGTTTCTTTTCAATAAGCGGGCAGGCATATGGCAGCTTGTCCGGACATAGGATCAGGTGGAGGATACCATCTGGCGTAAGATGAGGCGCCAGCGGAAAAAATCGGCATTGAAGCGGCCGCTTTTCTCTCGGACAATGGGGAGGCGTAAGGCAGTTGACAAAGTAGATTTTTCCATGCCAGGAATCGGGAAAATCAAAATCCTCAGCCTGTTCACAGGTCCAGCGCAGCCAGCTTTCTTTTTTTGTAAACACCTTCTCTTCACCGGGAAGCAGGTAGATTCCAAGGGCAGGGCCGCCCTCCGTCTCATCTGAGACGCAGGTACAGCAGGCGGCGCCGCAGAGAGTCCCGCAGTCACAGTCAAGGGGCGAAACCCGATCCAGCAGACGGTAAATCGCCTGGTAGGTGCGTTTGCGTATCGATGATTTCATAATAACTCCTTTTTTCTCAGAAATTAGTATAACACAAGGGAGAGAGTTTGTGCTATAATCACGGAAATTAAAAGAAAATGTTTGAGTTTCAGAGAAAAAGGTATATATATAAGTAGGTTTTTTTAAAATCAAGGGACTTCTAAGCAGGTTTGTGTTATAATAAATTTCAATAATGCAGTCCTTTGAAATTCTATATAAATGAGGTAATTATGAGATTAGGTATTGATGTAGGATCAACAACAGTAAAATTAGTGCTGCTGGACAGCGACAATAGTATTTTATACAGCAGATACGAGCGGCACATGTCGAATGTATTCGAGACGGTAGCGCAGCTGCTGCAGGATCTGTACGCTAAATATCCGGACGCGGAAATGAAAGCTGTAATTACAGGATCCGGCGGACTTTCTCTATCACAGCTTCTGGAGATTCCGTTTGAGCAGGAGGTTGTAACCTGCAGCGCGGCAGTGGAAAAACTGATTCCGGAAACGGATGTCGCCATTGAGCTGGGCGGTGAGGACGCGAAAATCACCTTTTACGGACAGACGGTAGAGCAGAGGATGAATGGTACATGCGCGGGAGGAACCGGAGCTTTTATCGATCAGATGGCGGTTCTCCTGAACACGGACGCGGCTGGTCTGAATGAAGCCGCGAAAAAACACAAAATGATTTATCCCATTGCCGCGAGATGCGGTGTTTTCGCAAAGACGGACATTCAGCCGCTGATCAATGAGGGAGCGGAAATTGAAGATTTATCAGCGTCGATCTTTCAGGCGGTTGTAAACCAAACCATCAGCGGACTGGCGTGCGGACGAACGATTAAGGGGAAAGTCGCTTTCCTGGGGGGACCTTTATCGTTTCTTTCCGAGCTTCGCAAACGCTTTATTGAGACCCTTGATCTTGCGGATGAGGATGTGATCTTCCCGGAAGATTCGAAATACTTCGTAGCTATCGGAGCAGCGATGACAGCGCAGAAATATGAGACTCTCTCTCTCTCGGAGGTGACGGAACGGATTAAAAACCTGGATCCGGCGCAGATGTCGGATACCAAGCATGTAGATCCATTGTTTTCAGGGCACGAGGATTATCAGGAATTTGTGGAACGACACAAAAAAGACGCGATTAAGAAAAAGGATATCCGGAAAGCAAAAGGAAAAGTCTTCCTTGGTATTGACGCGGGTTCGACCACGACTAAGGCGGCGCTCATTGATGACGAGAAAAATCTGCTGTACTCCTTTTACCGGAATAATGAGGGGAAACCCATTGAAGCCTGCATGGTGATGCTGAAGGAACTTTATTCCCAGCTTCCGAAGGAAGCGTTTATCGCCAACGCGACGGTTACCGGATACGGTGAAGGGCTGATTAAGGCGGCTTTCAAAGTGGATCTGGGCGAGATCGAGACCATGGCTCATTATAAGGGAGCGGAAGAATTTCTGCCGGGGGTTGAATTTATCCTCGATATCGGCGGGCAGGATATGAAATGTATGAAGATTAAAGACAACGCGATCTATAATATCATGCTGAATGAAGCCTGCTCCTCCGGGTGTGGTTCCTTTATTGAAACGTATGCCAAATCGGTGAATATGGATGTGCAGACATTTGCGAAGGAAGCGCTGTTTGCCAAGGCACCGGTGGATCTGGGCACGAGATGCACGGTCTTTATGAACTCCAAGGTAAAACAGGCGCAGAAAGAGGGCGCTACGATTGGAGATATTTCCGCGGGATTGTCCTATTCCGTTATTAAGAACGCGCTGTACAAGGTAATCAAACTGAGAAACCCGGAGGAAGCCGGAGAGCGAATTGTCGTGCAGGGCGGAACCTTCCTGAACGACGCGGTACTGCGGAGTATCGAGAAAATTATTGGCAAGAACGTGGTGCGGCCGGATATTTCCGGCATCATGGGAGCTTATGGCGCCGCGATTATAGCGAGAGAAAACTATGTGGAAGATACGGAATCTTCGATTCTCAAACCGGAGGACATGGATTCCTTTACCGTGGAGAATACCCATACCCGGTGCAAAGGATGCGAGAACAACTGCCTTCTGACCATCAATCGGTTTAACGACGGCAGCCGCTTTATCACCGGAAACCGCTGTGAGAAGGGAGAAGGAAAATCAAGCGAGGAAAACGAGATTCCGAATCTGTATGAGTATAAATTTAAGAGGCTGTTTGACTATAAACCGCTGAGTGAAATGGACTCCGCGAGAGGAACGATCGGAATCCCGAGAGTCCTGAATATGTATGAGAATTACCCGTTCTGGTTTACCTGCTTCACGAAGCTGGGGTTCCGGGTGCAGCTTTCACCTCCGTCCAGCAAGGAGTTGTATGAAGGCGGTATGGAAACCATTTCTTCGGATACTGCCTGCTATCCGGCAAAACTGGTGCACGGACATGTGAAATGGCTGGTAGACCGGGGCGTAAAATGGATTTTCTATCCGAGCATCAATTATGAACGGATCGAAGACCCGACGGCGCCAAACCATTATAACTGCCCGATCGTCGCTACATATCCGGAAGTTATCGCGGGCAATATGGATGATATCTTTGAGGAAAATGATGTTATCTTTTCTCATCCTTTTCTGCCTTATGACGATGATGAGGCTCTGGTGAGAGAACTCTACCGCGTACTGAGCCGCACCGGCGTTACCAGATCCCAGGTAGAGCGCGCCGTAAAGAGCGGGCGCGCGGAGATGAAGCATTTTAAGGATGATATTAAGAAAAAGGGAGAATATTCCCTGAAGTACGCAAGAGAACATAAAAAGAAAACCATTGTTCTCGCCGGTCGCCCTTACCATCTGGATCCGGAAATCAACCATGGAATTGATAAGATTATCACATCCTTTGATATGGTTGTAGTAACAGAGGATTCGATCGCGCATCTTGGAAAACTGCCAAGACCGATCCGTGTGCTGGATCAGTGGATGTATCACTCGAGACTTTATAAGGCGGCTCAGTTTGTGGGAACTACCGATGACGTGGAACTGGTGCAGCTCAATTCCTTTGGCTGTGGGCTGGACGCGGTTACTACCGACCAGGTGGAAGAAATAACGAAGAAAAACAACAAGCTGTATACGGTGCTGAAAATTGACGAAGGATCCAATTTGGGGGCTGCCCGTATCCGTATCCGCTCTCTGAAAGCGGCTATGGATGAGAGGGAAAAGAACGGCATTAAGCATGTGGAAAACAATGCTCCTTATGAGAGAAAGTATTTTACAAAGGAGATGAAAAAGGAATATACGATTCTGATTCCGGAAATGTCGCCGATTCATTTCCAGTTCATGGAAACTGCCCTTAAGAAAGCGGGGTACAATGCGGTGCTGCTGCCTACGGTAGATAAAAACGCGGTGGATGAAGGGTTGAAATATATCAATAACGACGCCTGCTATCCGACGATTGTGACACTGGGACAGATCATTTCCTATCTGAAATTGGGAAACGTGGATCTGGAGCGCACGGCGGTATTTATGAGCCAGACCGGAGGCGGATGCAGGGCGAGCAATTATGTGGCGCTGCTGCGAAAAGCGCTCAAAGATCTGGATATGGAACAGATTCCGGTTATCTCTGTCAATATAGCGGGGTTGGAGTCCAATCCGGGCTTTAAATTCAGCGCCGGATTGCTGAAACGTATGTTGATGGCATTGGTATATGGAGATGTCTTCATGCGGGTTCTGTATGCGACACGGCCGTATGAACAGGTTCCGGGGGCGGCTGACGAGTTGTATGAAAAATGGTCCCGCGTCGCGAGACGGAATGTTTATACAGGAAGCTTCCGGAAGTTCAAGAGCTGCATACAGGAAATTGTAAAGGATTTTGACGCATTGCCGCTGCGGGATATTAAAAAGCCAAAGGTTGGTGTTGTAGGAGAAATCCTCGTAAAATATCATCCGAACGCGAATAACGATATTGTAGGAACCATTGAGAGAGAAGGCGGCGAGGCGGTTGTTCTTGACCTGCTCGACTTTTTCCTGTATGGTATGTACAGCAAGAAATTCAATTTTGAACATCTTTCGGGTTCTTATAAGGCGATGGTATTCAATAAGGCGGCTATCAAAGCCATCGAATATTTCCGGAAACCGGCAAGGAAGGCGCTTTCTGCCAGCATCCGGTTTGAAGAGCCGATGCATATTGAGGATATCGCCAAGAAAGCCAGCGAGATTATTTCCCTGGGTAATCAGTGCGGAGAAGGCTGGCTGCTGACCGGAGAGATGGTGGATCTGATTGACAGCGGCGTGGAAAATATCGTCTGCATGCAGCCTTTTGCCTGCCTGCCGAACCATGTAACCGGAAAAGGCGTGATGAAGGCTATGAGAAAGCGCAATCCGCTGGCGAATATCGCGGCCATTGATTATGACCCGGGAGCCAGTGATGTCAACCAGCTCAACCGGATTAAGCTGATGATGGCGACTGCGTATAAAAATATGGAAAAGGGCCTTTCCGAGCAGGATCGGAAGAAGATGGAGCCGGTGGTGTTTGATAAGGCGGAGTAAACGTTGGAATGAAAGAATATGAGTTCGCGTTTGGTCTGTTGCCGGCGAAAACTTTTGCGGTTGAAAGCAGAGCGTTTTTCGTGTATACTATATAAGTTAAAAATATACGAAGGAGGTGTCTTGATGGGAAGACACGGTACAATTGCGGGAAGAAAAGAAAAACAGGACTCCAAACGGGCCGCGGTGTTTACAAAGTATGCCAGAGCGATTACGGTTGCGGCGAAAAACGGAGGCGATCCGGATTACAACGTAGCATTAAAGCACGCAATTGAAAAAGCAAAGAGCATCAATATGCCTAATGATAATATTAAAAGAGCGATCAAAAAGGGAACCGGCGAACTGGCTGGCGAGACATATGAAACCGGTCGCTTTGAAGGGTACGGCGCTGCCGGCGTAGCGGTCATTGTCGATGTTCTGACGGATAATAAGAACCGAACCACAGCGGCGATGAAGCATGCCTTTGACAAATTCGGAGGTAACCTGGGTTCTCCGGGATGTGTATCCTATATGTTCGATCAGAAAGGCGTAATTGTCATTGAAAAAACCGATTCCGTAGATGAGGACGCGCTGATGGAAGCTGCCCTGGAAGCGGGCATGGACGACATGGTTACATACGACGACTGCTATGAAGTTCTGACGGCTCCGGAGGATTTTGACAGTGTAAATGAGGCTCTGAAAGCCGCGGGATATGAGTTTGTGGAAGCGGATATTGAATATCTCCCTTCCGTAGAATCCACGCCGACCGAGGAGCACGACATCAAGAATCTGAAAAAGATGATTGAAATGCTGGAAGATAACGACGATGTACAAAAAGTTTACCACAACTGTACGGTGGATTTGGAAAGCTAAAGATATTATTTACATGTGCGGAAAACCTTTTTTTCGGATGGGAAGCCATTAGGAAAAAAGGTTTTTTTGATAGGATTTTTAATAAGATGGTATCGGTAATAGAATAAGTACAAAATATTGGGTTGTGGTTATGGGCAATATTTTCTTTTTTTTGGATACCTGTTTTCTTTAGAAAAATACAAGACTATGAGTCTGTTAGAGGTGAAATAATCGGGATAAAGCTCGTATTAAAGGATAAAACGGTAAAGGTATCTAAAGTAATAAGAGGAAATAGTCAAATGCAGTATTATCTGTTGAATGGTGAGTTGGGGACGGTAGGGTTTCTTTCAAATGAAGAAGCACGAATAGAAATGTGTGTTCGATTAAAAGAGAATAAATATATTCAACTTATAGAGTCATGTTTTCCTGATTTGCAAGTCAAAAAGTAACTTTAGAAGGGGTGAGTAAAAAAGAAATTTCCTTATGTAAAGTTAAGTTCCATACGGAAGAGTAAATGTAGCATTTTAGAGATTGGCAAAGTGTGTTAAACCCTTTAGTAAGTAGAATTTAATCAGAACAGATGCACCTGATGTAAAAAGGTAGGCGAAAACGACAATAAGAATAAGGATTATAAAAGTAAATTCCTGCTGTTTTCCATAAGCTTAAGAAGATTTTTCCATAGGTTTATTGTTATCATCTGATTTGAGTTACTTAAAAATATAGAGAGATTTGATGAAGTATTTTCTATGGTACTTTTGACGATGAGTCTCCAGCCACATGTTTTTATGGTGGAGGCCGAAAAAACATACCTGCGCTTCTTTCCGCTAAAGTAAAGGTATTACTATGCCATCGTTCATTATCAAAAGACTTCCGTGGCATAAACGCTATAATATTGTCCCTATAAGATTTCAGAACGATTACGATACGGGTTGTGCAAGGAAAAATGTTTTTTTGTTATCTACTGTTGTGTCATATGTAAGCTCTTAATTTCTACTATTGATATTACAACGAAAAAAGTAAAATGGATATTATCAGAGCGCGTAAGACTAAATTTCATACGAAAGAGGAACTTACTTGTGTATTCAAGGTAAAAGAATTTAGACATTATTAAATGAAAATTGGAGAATCGTTAATAGCAATTTGCCAAATAACAGTTTTGGGATCAGTTAAAAAGGTAGGAAATTAAAGAAGTAGAAGGGGAGTGATCATTATTAATAACTATAAAAGTTTAGTAATAATAGGAAACGGGTTTGATTTACATTTAGGAATGAAAACCTCATATTATGACTTTAGAGATTATTTGCAAAATATTGAAAATAATTTCGATATTTTAGCGCTAATTGAATATGCATATGAAGGATTAGGAAATTTAAGTAGCGATGCAACCAGAAAAGTATCATTATGGAGTGATTTTGAAGAAAATTTATCTAAAATAAATACCGATGAGTTTATTACTGGATGGGGAAAGGAAGAAGAGGATGTTTTAGATGTTGAATTTATCTTAGGTAAAATGTATGAATTTTTGTATTCAAATTTTAGGAGGTGGGTAGTTTGTAAAGATATAGAAATAAAGAATAGAACGAGAGGTGTTTTTTCTAAAAATAGCTGTTATATAAATGGTGATTATACGTCTAGTTTAGAAAAATGGTATAATGTGAAACGGAAAAATATTTTTTATATCCATGGAGAGGCTAGAGAACACCGAACTATCGTATTAGGTCATAGCGGGTTACAATATAAGGATGAGTTTTTAGAAGATTATCAAGCTGCAATTGATATGGAAACAATAGGAAGTGCATATGGGAAAATTAATAGATTAGTATTAGATTATATCCTAAAAACCTCTAAAAACTATAAAAGAAACCTTGATAGATTGAAAACATGGTTAAGAGACAACAAATCTTTTTATTTTAGAAAGATAGAACAAGTATATATTTTGGGGCATTCCATCAGTAACGTGGATTATCCTTATTATAGGTACTTGCTACGTCATTTACCAAAAGCATGTATTTGGAAAGTTTCTTTTTATGATGATAACGAAAAAAGTCGTAAATTTCAATTTTTAAAACAGAATGGTATTAAATATTTTGAGTTAAGAGAGATAGAGGCATATATGCAAGAGTTACAACTTGATTAATAAATTTGGGATCACAAGGAAAAATGGGAGCGTTTTACGAGGAACTGTGATATCCGGATCGAAAAAACCTCGGAAGGTACCTATCGCTATTTTGCTCCGACACAGATGTATGTGCTGGGGTGGGATCCAAACCAGCTGAGCATTTAAAAATTTTATTACAATCCGCTGGTTGCTCTTGAAGAACAGAGGCGTATTTGCTATAATAAACACAGTTCAAAAAATAATTTATTCAGGAAAAAGGCGCGGAACGAGCTCCTGAATCTGGAAGGGAAATTCATGAGTATTTCACCTTGAATCGTATAGAATATGATATAGATCCTGAAGTGTTCGTTGAGAATTTATAATTCAACCTACGTTATAACATTGGGAGTCCGGAGTTTTCGGCGGCGGATGTCAAGCCGTCTTTGAACGGAAGACAGAGGCGGAAACAGGGCACCCCCCTATCAAAGATAGGGCGTGAATTATATTCTCGACGGCATGTCGGGATTTCTTGCTTTTTGGATGCCGGAACCTGATTTGCGGAAAACGGAGCCTGCCACTTTATGAAACGAAGGGCAGAGTTGGGAGAACCGCGTAAAAGAGGGGCAGACAGAGAAGACAATTAAAAATAGAAGAATCGAAGCCTATATCCAAAAATGTGAATGGGACTTGAAAGATGGTATCACAATCCGAAGGAAAGGAGTGTGATAGCATGAAAGCAGGATTTATTGGTGCCGGAAAGGCGGGATGCAGCCTTGGCCGGTATTTGCGCGATTTGCGGCTCAAAGAAAGCGCTGCGGCGGATGAAAATTCCGGAGCGGGCCGGACTTTTGAGCTCAGCGGATTTTACAGTAAAACCTTTGAACATTCAAAGGAAGCGGCTGATGATACAAAATCGGCCGCTTTTTCTAATTTCGAACAGGTGATTTCAGAAAGTGATATCATCTTTATAACAACCCCGGACCGCGTGATTGGAGAAGTATGGGAAACGATTCGTAAAAAAGGAGAACAAGGGGAGCTCCCTGTCAAGGGCAGGATATTCTGTCACTTGAGCGGTTCTCTGTCTTCTGAAGTGTTTCGCGGCAGAAAAGAACTTGGCGCCTTTGGATGCGCGGTGCATCCGATGCAGGCTATCAGCAGCCGGGACACGGATTTTTCCGGAACCTTCTTTACCGCTGACGGAGACGCGGAGGCGGTGGCCGCGGTAAAAGAACTGCTGAGCCAAAAGGGAAATCCGGTGTCTGTAATCGAACCTTCCTGCAAGAAAAAATACCATATGGCCGCCAGTACAGCAAGCAACCTGGTGGTGGGCCTGATCCAGATGGCTCTGGACGCGCTGGAGGAATGCGGATTTTCTCAGGATACCGCCCTTGCCATGCTTACGCCACTTATCGAGGGCAATGTAAAAAACATCTGTGAGAAAGGAACCGCGGCGGCGCTGACCGGGCCTGTGGAGCGGGGAGACGCGGAAACCGTAAAAGTGCATCTGCAGCAGCTTACTGGTGAACGGCGGGAAATTTACCGCCTGCTGTCCAGGCAGCTGATGGGAGTGGCGCGGGTAAAAAATGAGACGCGGGACTATTCAAATTTAGAAACATTACTGGAGGAAAAGGACCAATGAAAAACACAACAGCTACCTTTAAAAAAGCCAAAGAGGAAAAACAGAAGATTACCATGCTGACGGCATACGATTATTCCTTTGCCAAGCTTATGGATGAGGCGGGGATTAACTCGATTCTGGTAGGTGATTCCGTGGGAATGGTGTGCCTGGGATATGAAGATACCCTGCCGGTCACCATGGAAGATATGATTCACCACACAAAAGCGGTCGCCAGAGGGGCGAAAAACGCTCTGGTTGTGGCGGACATGCCGTTTATGTCTTACCAGACTTCTGTGTATGACGCGGTTGTTAACGCGGGCCGCCTGATAAAAGAGGGCGGAGCCCAGGCGGTCAAGCTGGAAGGCGGCTTTGAAGTGACGGAGCAGATCAAAGCGATTGTAGACGCTTCCATTCCGGTCGTCGCCCATATTGGTCTGACTCCTCAGTCCGTCAACTCCTTCGGAGGCTTTAAGGTGCAGGGAAAAAGTGAAGCGGCCGCGCAGAAGCTTCTGGATGAAGCCCGGGCGGTGGAAAAAGCGGGAGCTTTTGCGGTGGTAATGGAATGCGTTCCGGCAAAGCTGGCGGCGAAGATTACAGAAGAGCTGTCCATCCCGACCATCGGAATCGGAGCCGGCGCGGGCTGTGACGGCCAGGTGTTGGTTTATCAGGATATGCTGGGACTGTTCAGCGATTTCACGCCGAAATTCGTAAAGCAGTTCGCGAATGTAGGTGAAATCGTAAAAGGCGCCTTTGAAGGATATATCAGAGAAGTGCAGGAGGGAACCTTCCCGGCCCAGGAGCATACCTTTAAAATTGACGATGAAGTTTTAGACAAGTTGTATTAAAGAGGAGACAGATGAAGACAGCGGAAACAGTAAAAGACACAAGAGCGATTATAAAAGAATGGAAAAAACAGGGACTCAGCGTCGGACTGGTCCCGACAATGGGATTTCTCCATGAGGGGCACGAGAGTCTGATCCGGCGTTCGGCAGCGGAAAATGACCGGACGGTAGTCAGTATCTTTGTAAATCCCATGCAGTTTGGAAAAAATGAAGATCTGGAAACTTACCCCAGGGATTTTGAACGGGACAGCCGGATCTGTGAGAGAGCGGGAGCGGATCTGATTTTCCATCCACAGCCGGAGGAAATGTATCCACCGGACTTTTTCACCTATACGGATATGGATACTCTTACGGAAGGGCTTTGCGGAAGCCATCGTCCGGGGCATTTTCGCGGCGTGTGTACAGTGGTGGGAAAGCTCTTTCATATCGCGGCGCCGGATCGGGCTTATTTCGGACAGAAAGACGCTCAGCAGCTTTCTGTTATCCGGAAAATGGTGCGGGATTTGAATTTTGATCTGGAAGTTGTCGGATGTCCTACAGTCCGAGAAGAAGACGGTCTCGCAAAAAGCTCCCGCAATACCTATCTTTCTCCGGAAGAACGACAGGCGGCAACGGTGCTTCATAAGGCTCTGCTGCATGCGGAAAAGGCCATTGCCGGAGGGGAGCGAGACGCGGCGGCAATCCGCGGGGAAATGCTGCGTATCATTGAGGCTGAACCGCTGGCAGTTCCTGATTACGTGGAAATTGTAGACTGGGAGCTTCTGCAGCCTGTCCGGAAACTGGAGAAACCGGCTCTTGTGGCGGTTGCTGTAAAGTTTGGAAAAACCAGGCTGATCGATAATTATATCTGGGAGTAGCGGAAAGGAGACTGGAAAAACTTTCAGATTTCCCCTTGATTTTCAGGAAAGACTGGTATATTATAATGTTAGCACTCATTAAATATGAGTGCTAACATTTTTAGGTTAAAGGAGAACAACTATGGCAAAGAAACAGTTTAAAGCAGAATCAAAACGGCTTTTGGATCTGATGATCAATTCCATCTACACCCATAAAGAGATTTTCCTCAGAGAGCTTATTTCCAATGCCAGCGATGCCATTGACAAATTATATTACCGCAGCCTGACAGAGGGCAATACCGGACTTTCCAGGGATGATTTTTCCATCCGCCTTGAACCGGATAAAGAAGCTCGTACTCTGAAAATTATCGACAATGGCATGGGTATGACAAAAGAAGAACTGGAAAAGAATCTGGGAACCATCGCCAAGAGCGGCTCACTGGATTTTAAAACGGAAATGGAGAAAAAAGAAGACGTTGATATTATCGGACAATTCGGCGTCGGGTTTTATTCCGCTTTCATGGTAAGCGACAAAGTAACCGTTGTCAGCAAAGCCTATGGCGAGGATGTGGCTTACGAATGGGAATCCACGGGAGCGGATGGTTATACGATTAAAGATTGCGAAAAAGAAGGGAATGGAACAGAGATCACCCTTCTTTTAAAAGCGGATACTGAAGATGAGAACTATAGTCAGTATCTGGAAACTTACCAGATTAAAAATTTGATCAACAAATATTCCGACTACATCCGTTACCCGATCCAGATGATGGTCGAACATCAGAAATTAAAAGAGGGAACGGAAAACGAATACGAAACCTATTCGGAACTGGAAACCTTAAACAGTATGATTCCTCTGTGGAAGAAAAACAAGAGCGAACTGAAAGACGAGGATTACAACCAGTTCTATAAAGAAAAGTTTTATGATTTTACCGATCCCGCCAAGGTTATTCACACCAACGTGGAGGGAGTTGTCAGCTACACGGCGCTGCTGTTTATTCCGGGACAGGCTCCGTACAATTATTATACAAAGGAATTCGAAAAGGGTCTGCAGCTTTATTCTTCCGGCGTTCTGATTATGGAAAAATGCGCGGATCTGCTGCCGGATTATTTCAGCTTTGTAAGAGGGCTTGTGGACTCTCAGGATCTGTCTCTGAATATTTCCAGGGAAATGCTGCAGCACGACCGTCAGCTGAAGGCGATTGCTCAGAGGCTGGAAAAGAAAATCAAGAGCGAGCTGCTTTCCATGCTGAATACGGATCGGGAAAAATATGTGGAATTTTTCAAGAACTTCGGTCTGCAGCTGAAATTTGGCATGTACGATAAATTCGGAGCCAATAAAGACGCGGTCAAAGATCTGGTGATGTTCTACTCTTCCAGTGAAAAGGCGCTGGTAACCCTTTCTGAGTATGTATCCAGAATGAAGCCGGATCAGAAATACATCTACTTTGCCAGCGGTGAAAGCACGGATAAGATTGACAAGCTGCCGCAGACCGAGCTTCTGAAGGACAAGGGATATGAGATTCTCTACCTGACGGATGACGTGGATGAATTCGCGCTGCAGATGCTCCATACCTTTGAGGAAAAAGAATTCAAATCCGTTTCTTCCGATGATCTGGAAATCGAGGAAAGCAAGGAAGAAAAGGAAGCGGCGGAAAAACAGGCGGAGGAAAGCAAGGACATGCTGGAATGCATGAAGGAAGCCTTAGGCGACAAAGTGGCGGAAGTGCGTCTGTCTCAGAGGCTGAAGAGCCACCCGGTATGTCTGACCGCCAAGGGAGGCCTTTCCATTGAAATGGAAAAAGTGCTGAATTCTATGCCGGTGGATCAGAAGATCCAGGCGGAACGGGTGCTGGAAATCAACGCCAAACATCCGATTCTGGAAACGCTGAACAAGGTTTACGGAGAAGACAAAGAAGCGGTTAAAAAATACGCGAAACTGCTGTATGATCAGGCGCTTCTGATTGAAGGGCTTCCGGTAGAAGATCCGGTGGCGTTCTCCAATGCGGTTTGCGAACTGATGACAAAATAAAACAGACCGAAAACAGACCGAAAACGTTAATCGGTCTGTTTTTTTTTATGCGGAGAGGGATACCGCATCTTTCAGAATATGCTATAATATAGCAAAATGAGGGGGACGTTTTATGGAAATTTTATTTCTGGCCATAGTGGCAGTTTGTTATATCGCCTGCAATGTGTTTATCTGGAGCCGAGCGGTGCACTGGTTTCACTGCTTGCACAGCTTCCTGCGAAAACGCTGGTTTAAGCTGTTGTTTACGGTAGTTTACTGGATTTTCGCGGCGTCGCCGCTACTGTGTACGCTGTTTAAAGATGAGGCGGTAAAAGCGGTGGCAAAGCATATCAGTAATGTATGGATCGGTTTCTTTATTTACGCGCTTATCTTTATGGTACTCTCCTTTTGTGTGACCTTTGTTCTAAAACATGCAAAAAAAAGAGACTGTCAGAGCGGGGCATGGAGAAGGTTTATTGTCGTCCGAGGAGTGATAGTAGCTGTATGCATTGCGGCTTTCAGTACATATGGGATGTTTCACGCGGGGAACATAAAAGTAAGCGAATATCCTATTTCCATAGAGAAAAATTGTGGAGCAGGAGAGGAACTGCGAGTGGTGCTGGCGGCGGATATGCATATGGGGTATAGTGTCGGAGAAAAACAGATCGAGAAAATGGTAGAAGCGATCAACCGCCAGAATCCGGATCTGGTGTGTCTGGCAGGAGATATTTTTGATAATGATTATGCTGCTGTGCAGAATCCGGAGCGTCTAATCGAGCTATACCGGTCGATAAAAAGCAGGTATGGCGTCTATGCCTGCTTTGGAAACCACGATGTAGCGGAAAAGCTGATTGGCGGATTTACATTGCCTGCGGACGAAAGCCCGGTGAATGAAAAAGAAATGTACCGTTTTTTGCAAAGAGCGGGTGTTCAGCTGCTGGAGGATCAGAGTTTGCTGATTGATGATTCCTTTTATTTGATTGGAAGGCGAGACTATTCCAAACCGGGAACGAAAACGGAACGTAGAGCATCTATTGAGCAGCTAACACAAAATTTGGATAAAAGTAAGCCGATCCTGCTTATGGATCACCAACCAAAAGAATTACAGGAAGACGCGGACGCAGGGGTGGATGCTGTATTTTCCGGCCATACCCATGATGGACAGATCTTTCCGGGAAACCTCTTACTACCTCTCTTCTGGGAGAACGCCTGTGGATATTTAAAAAAAGAGGAGCTTCATTCGATTGTGACCTCCGGCGCTGGGGTATGGGGACCGGCCATGCGTGTGGGAACGGATAGTGAGATTGCGGTTATTGACATTTCCTTTACAGGCGAAAGGGAATGAGGTCTAATCTTCTGATTTAAAGATGATCATGTCTTCTCCGATTTTCACAATATTGTTCCAGGGGAGCTGAATCCACTGTTCGGAAGAGTGTTTGAAGGGACCTTTGCTGTGATAGCTGGGAATGAGAACCGCTTTGATAGTGCCGTCCTTTCGCTCAAAAAGCATTTCTGTATCCCAGAGTTGGCCGTGGCTGCAGCCTTTTGACAGATCGACGATTTCTTTGCTTCCAATTTCACTTAGTCGCATAATGACCTCCTGACAGGTAAATACTATTACCAGATTATATTAAGAAAGGGAGCGGATTATGAGCAGAAACAAGGAAATAAGCGAAGAAAAGAATCTTCCTTCGGAGGAAGACAAGAACAAGGAACTGATTAAGGAGTTGGGCCTTCTTTCTGTGGGAACTGATTTTGAGAGTGACGTTCAGTATATCAATATTATTGGCAGTGTGGAAGGGCATATGGTACTTCCGGCGGATAATAAAACCACAAAGTACGAACATTTAATCCCCCAGCTTGTAGCAGTAGAGGAGAACCCTAAGCTGAAAGGTCTGTTGGTGATTCTCAATACCGTGGGAGGAGATGTAGAGGCGGGACTTGCACTCGCGGAAATGATTTCTACGCTTTCCAAACCAACGGTATCTTTAGTGCTGGGAGGGGGGCATAGTATTGGAATTCCTCTGGCAACCTCCACCGACTATTCCTTTATCGCGGAAACCGCGACTATGACGCTTCACCCTATTCGTACAAACGGTCTTGTCATAACAGCGGAAACCACATTTGATTATCTGAGGAAAACGCAAGACAGGGTGATTCGCTTTATTGAAACTCATTCAAAGGCGGATCGGGAGACCATTACGAGACTGATGAATCGTACAGATAATATGCCAAATGATGTGGGGACAATTCTGTTCGGACATGAGGCGGTGGAAATCGGTATCATCGATGAAGTAGGAGGCTTGAGCCAGGCGCTGCAAAAGCTAAGGGGAATGTTTTCGAAAGAATCAGAAGAAAACAATTGACATATATTTACAGTTGTGATATTGTTAAAAAAAGGAAATTTAAAAGGGGGCAACTGTAAATGGAAAATATAAAAATTGCGGTTATTACTCCGGATCGGGACTATGGCCGAGCTTTGGGGTTGGCGCTAGTAGATGTGTACAAAAATTTTACGGTGACTTTGTATCAAAGCGCACCGGTACATAATGAACTTACCGGTTATGATCTAATCTTAAATGATGGAGCCGAAGGCATTGGAGAGAGAATCGTCGGTCTTGTGGAAAAGCCATCTATGACAGATCAAGATTATGAGCAAAAACGTTTTCTTTTGTATAAGTATGGAAATGTACGGCAGCTTGCCGCTGAACTTCTTTTTATTTACAGCCTTTTGACAGGCAGAAGAGCGCTGCCTATAAGGAATCGCGACGTAAAATTAGTTGTGTTTTGCGCGGCAGAAGGCGGGATGGGATGCACCTCAGCGGCGATAGCTTTTGCGCGGGAACTGACTCGTTTTCATGGAAAGAAAGTTTTATATATCAGTTTGGAAGAAATGGAGTCGACATTAGAGTATATGGGGGCGTTTCCGGAGGGAAAAAGTATCAGCGAGTACCTGTATTACTTGTTTCAGGAGAAAGAACGAAAACAGATTCCGTTTATTGAGAGTTTTCTGGTCTTTGATTGTTATGGCGTGGATTCGTTTCTTCCGTCACCTGGAAGAAACGCGCTGCGAAGTCTTGACTCAGAAGAAATGCAGTATTTTATCAGTGCGGTTATGGATACCGATCGATATGACTTTTTAGTAATTGACGCAGGAAGCGGCATGGATAATAGTATTTTAAGCTGTTATGAGATGGCAGACAATATTTGTATGGTTGCAGAGTCAGAGAAATGCAGCTACAAGGAGGAACGATTTCTTGAGTATCTGATTTTTCTAAAAGGAGATAAAATTCTGGAGCGAATGGGGAAGTTAGTAAACCGCGTTTTTTGCGGAGGATTAAAAAAAGAGGAAGATAAAAAGAATGAAGGCCAATATCAGGAAATTCTCAGGATTATATGCAGGCTAGAGTTGGATCCGGAAAGTTTTAGCGAGGAAAAAGGAGTTCGTCTTATTGCCCAGGACGGCGCGTACGGAAGAGGTATAAAGAAGTTGGCCGAATCTGTTCTAAATAATGTGATTTTGTAAACTATAAGCAATAGGAAAAGGATATGTGGAATATTCGCATATCCTTTTTCCTTGGATTTAACATGAAATTAACATTCCCTTAACATAGACGGGCTTTCCTCACAGAATCTTAACTTCTATAATAAACTTGTCTAATTATGTTAATAAAAGGAGAAATGTGATGAATTCAGATGTATTCCAGATGGTGATTACCTTGCTGGGAGGTCTTGCGCTGTTCATTTACGGCATGAATTTAATGAGCGACGGTCTTCAAAAAGCAGCAGGGGAGAAAATGCAGAAAGTTTTAGCGCTTCTCACGAAGAATCCTATATTGGGTGTACTTGCGGGGACGGTATGTACGGCTGTCTTGCAGAGCAGCAGCGCAACAACAGTAATGGTGCTGGGCTTTGTAAGCGCGGGTTTGATGAAGCTGCCTCAGGCAATTAGCATTATTCTAGGCGCAAATATCGGAACAACGATTACCGCACAGTTAATTGCCTTTCAGATTGGCGATTACGCATGGCTTTTTGTCGCGATTGGATTTATTCTGTATTTTTTTATAAAAAAAGAAATCATTACAAATATAGGACAGACTACTTTTGCGTTTGGTATGCTTTTTGTCGGTATTAATATTATGGGAGAGGCGATGAAGCCGTTGGCAAGTTCGCCGTTTTTTATTGATTTAATGATGCAGGTACAGGATATTCCGATTCTAGGCGTGCTGCTCGGAACAGGGATGACCGTGCTTGTACAGAGCAGCTCCGCAACGATTGCTGTTTTACAGAACCTGGCGTCAACGGCTGCTGCTGATGGAGTGAGCAGTATTATAGGGCTTACCGGAGCGCTTCCGATTCTGTTCGGAGATAATATTGGAACAACAATTACTGCGCTTCTGGCTTCCATAGGAGGAACCATAAACGCCAAACGGACGGCTGCTGCCCATATTATATTTAACATAACGGGAACGTTTATTTTTATCTGGTTTATCCCACTGTACGCGGATTTTATTCAGTTTATTTCACCGAAAGGAGCGGAAGTAGATGTGATCGCCAGGCAGATCGCGAATGCGCATATGTGCTTTAATCTGTTTAATACTCTGCTATGGCTTCCGTTTATTGGAATTTTAGTTAAAATTGTCACAAAAATTGTGCCGGGAAAGGATACGGACCGGCTGCCATCTGAACCGGTTTATCTGGACTACAATGTTTTGGAACGCCCCTTCGCGGCCATTCATTTGGCAATGAAAGAGTTGTCGAGGCTGGCGGGATTTGCTTCCCAGATGTTGGTCGCGGCTAAGAAGGCATTCCTGGGAAACAGCATTAATGAAGTAAAAAATGTTCTTGAACTGGAGAAATCCGTAAACGAATTGCAGAAAAAAATTGTCAGCTACATGGCTTCCATTTCTTCAACTGATACGGTAACGGAAAAGCAGGCGGCACAGCTTTCCGGTCTGATGCATGTGGCGGCAGATATTGAACATGTAGGGGATTATTGTGAAAATATTGCAGTTTTCGCGGAAGAGAAAACGAAAAATAAGTATGAGTTTTCTGATGCGGCATGCGCGGAGATTTATGAGTGTTTTGATCATGCGGCACGTATGCTGAGAGACAGTATAGAAGCTCTGGAAACAGGCGACTACCGGGTGGCTAAGGGAGTGAAAGAGCAGGAAGAGCAGCTGAATCATATAGAAGTTCTCTTAAGAAAGCAGCATATGAAACGGATCAGCGAGAAAAAATGTTCTCCGGAGTTTACTGTCATTTATACAGATGTAATACATAATATTGAACGTATTGGCGATTGCTGCGATAATATTGCCAATGCGGTTCTGGATAATGTTAATTTTAAAGCTTCCGACAGCAGCAACTGAATTTGAAAAAAACACAAAATTATGATAAAATATTAGGGTGGTGGATAATCATGAAAAAAATTCTCATTATTGAAGATGAACCGAATATTCGGGAACTGGTACTGTATAACCTGAAAGCCAATGGATATGAAGGCATTGAAGCGGAAGACGGTTATATGGGAATTACGATGGTACATAAGGAAAAGCCGGATTTGATTCTTCTGGATATCATGCTTCCGGGTAAAAATGGATACGACATCTGCAAGGAATTGAGAGAAGAGGGGAATGAAACCCCGATTATTATGCTGACAGCTAAAAATGAGGAAATTGATAAAGTCCTCGGGCTGGAATTCGGCGCGGACGATTACATTTCAAAACCATTTGGAATTCGGGAATTGATGGCGAGAATTAAAGCAGTTCTGAGACGGTATGACAATACACATGACAATCTGCCGCCGGGTGAACATATTTTAAAGATCAATGATCTGGAAATCAATATTGAGAGACATCAGGTGAAAGTAGGAGAGCAGCTTGTGGATCTGACTTTGAAAGAGTTTGAGCTTCTTTGCTATCTGGCGGAAAACAGGGGGCATGTTTTAACTCGAGATCAGCTTTTAGACAAAGTCTGGGGGATCGAATATGCCGGAGAAACCAGAACAGTAGATGTGCATATCCGATATCTGCGTAAAAAATTGGGGCAGAGCGGGGATGAAGAAAAATATATTGAAACGATCAGAGGTAAAGGATATAAGATAAAATGAGAAATAAATTTATTCGAGCCGCAGGCGAAATTGTTCTGTTTAACCTGTTGGCGCTGTTTCTTGTTTACAGGCTGTTTATCGCATCGCGCATGGAAGCTGCGGGGTCCGTGGATGAAAGCATTTTTATTGTGAGGAGCGGACTGTGGATTTTTGTCGGGATCTATCTGATCGGTATGATTCTTTTAGGAATTCACATCTATCTCAATATGGTAAAACCTGTGGGCAGAGCTCATGAAGATCTGAAAAGGGCTGCGGAAGAAAGTAAACGGGCGGAGATGATCCGTAAAGAGTTTGTGGCAAATGTCAGCCATGAGCTGAAAACTCCCCTTACTTCCATATCTGGATTTATCGAGACTTTGCAGCAGGGCGCCGCGGAAGATCCGGAGATTCGAACCAGATTCATTGATATAATCGCAATTGAAACTTCCCGTTTAAAACGACTGATTGAAGATTTACTGGTTTTATCAGACATTGAAAATCGAAAAGAGTCCGCGGATGTTCAGGAATTCAGCGCTAAGGAGGAAATTGAGAAAACGGTACAGACCCTGCAACCGATTGCAGAAGACAAAAATGTAGAGTTAATAACCGGTTTTGATGAAGATGTTGTTATCTTGGGCAGTCCGGATCGCTTTCGCCAAATGATGGTAAATCTGATCGAAAATGCAGTGAAGTATTCAGAAGAAGGCGGTCGCGTTTGGATTGAAGCAAGAAAACTGGATACAAAGGTTCAGGTTACAGTGAAAGATGAAGGAATCGGTATTGCGGAAGAACATCTGGATCGACTTTTTGAACGTTTTTATCGCGTTGATAAATCCAGATCCGCAAAGGCCGGGGGGACCGGACTCGGATTATCCATTGTGAAACACATCGCGGCATTGTTCAATGCAGAGTTAAAAGTGGAAAGCAAGGTCGGGGAGGGATCAATTTTCTATGTAATCTTTGAAAGGTAGGCTATTATATATGGAGACACTCGACTATTTAATAAGTGATCTGGCATATATTCTCGTAGTAGCTGGAATTGTGACGCTGATTTTTAAGAAAATTGGTCAGCCGGTTGTTCTGGCATATATTATTGCGGGTTTTTTAATCAGTCCTAACTTTTCTTACCTTCCCACGATTATTGAAGTGGAGGATATCGAAGTATGGGCCAATATTGGAATTGTTTTTTTGATGTTCGGTCTGGGACTGGAATTCAGTTTTAAAAAAATTGCCACTGTGGGGGGAAGTGCCTTCGTTACCTCTATGACGGTGATGATGTCCATGATCATCATTGGATATGCGACAGGACAGCTTCTCGGCTGGGAGAAAATGGACAGTATCTTTTTAGGCGGAATGATTTCCATGTCCTCAACAATGATTATTCTAAAGGCCTACGAAGAATATAAGTTGAAAAAAGAAAAGTTTGCCCAGCTAGTATTGGGGACGCTTGTTATTGAAGATATCGGGGGCATTTTTATGATGATCATTCTGTCAACTCTCGCAGTCGGACAGAGTACATCTGGTTTGGATGTTTTCAAAAATATTGGGATGCTGCTGCTTGATCTTGTAATCTGGCTGGTTTTAGGAATTTATCTGATCCCAACTTTTTTAAAAAAAATATCCCGCCTTGTGAACGATGAATTGTTACTCATTATATCCATTGGGTTATGTTTGGGGATGGTTGTAATTGCTAACGCAATTGGCTTTTCATCAGCTTTGGGGGCATTCCTGGCTGGTTCGATTCTGGCGGGGACTTTTCAGGGCAAGCGGATTGAGAGTATGGTTAAACCGATCAAAGATTTGTTCGGCGCTGTATTTTTTGTTTCAGTAGGGATGCTGATTGAACCCAATCTGTTGGTCGAATATCTGGGACCGATACTGATAATCACTGCTGTTACGATTTTAGGGCAGATGACATTTGCCACACTTGGTATCCTTTTCTCCGGGCAGTCACTCCATACAGCGATTCGCGGAGGCTTCAGCATGGTTCAGATCGGTGAATTCTCATTCATTATCGCTTCTCTTGGAATGAGTCTTGGGGTAATCAGTGATTTTCTTTATCCGATTGTGGTATGTGTTTCTGTAATTACTACATTTACGACTCCGATATTTATAAAAAATTCAGAGCGTGTTTATGAATTTGCCCGGCACCATCTATCCCCCAAGTTGTACAAATTTTTGAACCGCCATACATCGGAACAACAGAGTACAGCAGATAAAGACTGGGACTGGAATCGATACATCAAGCGTTTTTTTGTCCGCACACTGATCTGTACGGTTGCGATTCTGTTCATATATGTTGGAGGAACCAGCTTTTTACTTCCTTTTTTACAAGAATATATGCATGGAATTGAGGCGAATTTCATTGCGGCGGGCATTACTTGTCTGTTTATGATACCGCTGATTAATATTATGTGTTCCAAAAAAAGCGTTTTGTATACGAAGTTGTGGCTGAAAAGTCAGGCGAATAGAATGCCGCTGTTGGCATTTACCGGCATGCGAATCGTTATTTCCTGCGGATTCATTGTTATGACTTTGAGAAAGCTGCTGCATCTCCCCTATATTCCACTTATCGTATTGTCTTTTGCGGCAATTGTATTTATTGTAAAATCGGACTATATCAAGGGAAAAACTTTGAAAATAGAGATGCGTTTCATAGAGAACTTTTATGAAAATACTCTTGCGAGACAGAAACGGGAGCGAGGGATAAAAGGAGAACATCACTGGCTGGATGAATCCTTTTTCGTAGTGGAATTCAATGTAACCAAGACGATCCCGCAGAATACGATTCTCGAGTTCTGTCAGAGCCGCTTTTTTCATGTGACGATTATTAAGATTATCCGAGATGGCAAACATCTCAATATGCCAAGTGGGAAAACCAGAGTGATAGAAGGCGATGTGATTCATGCGATTGGAACGAAAACGGAAATTGAAGCCTGCATCCTGATGCTGGAGAACGCGGAACATATCCAGGAACCACAGGAACCAATGGTGACGCTCAGAGAGTATATCTATGGTCAAATTTTTTACGAAATTGAGCCGGAAAAACAGATTATATGCTGTCCGATTGAAGTGGAAGAAGGAGCCAGCCTGATAAAAAAATCGATTAAAAATTCCGGATTCCGTACAAAATATAAAGGGTATATTCTTGGAATCGAAAGAGGAATGTTGTCGATTGTGAATCCGGATATTGATATGGTAATCGAAGAAGGCGATTTGCTGTGGGTAATCGGTACTCAAAAAATGGCAAATAGCTTGCTGAAAGCTGATTTTTTAGATGAAGAAGAATAAAATTTTTCAAAGAAACCGCAAGTTATATAAATTTGCGGTTTCTTTGAATTAACTTGCGAAATCTAAAAAGATGTGATATAATATTCTAAAAGTTCGTTATTTTCTGTCGAAACCAAGAAGAAAGGTGGGATGCGATTGAATGCACTATTAGAAAAGTTGAAGGAAGTCTTTGTTTCAGTACTTCCGATTACAATGATCGTTCTAATTCTGAATTTTACCCTGACACCCATGTCCGGCAGTATGGTAATCCGGTTTTTAATCGGAGCAGTATTGATTATCGCCGGTCTCTCGGTTTTTCTTCTGGGTGTTGATCTGGGAATCACTCCGATTGGGAACCATATGGGTTCCTTTATTACAAAGAGCAACAAATTCGTTATTGTAGTTTTGGCTGGAATGGCTCTGGGATTTTTTATTTCGATTGCCGAACCGGATCTTCACATTCTGGCTAATCAGGTGGATAGTGTAACCGATGGACTGATTCCCAAAATCACCATTGTCATCGTTGTTTCTATTGGAATCGCGGTGCTGCTTGGCACTGGACTAGGCAGAATTGTAAAAGGGTTTCCGCTTTATAAGCTTTTGACAATTCTCTATTTGATTATACTGGTTCTTGCTTTATTTACTTCAAGAGAGTTTCTTGCGATTTCTTTTGATGCGTCAGGAGCTACGACGGGCGCCATGACAGTTCCCTTTATTATGGCGCTGGCAATTGGCGTAACCGCTATGAGAAAGGACTCTAAATCATCGGAAAAAGATAGTTTTGGCTTGGTAGCGATTGCGTCTACTGGCGCGATTATAGCTGTGATGATAATGAGTATTCTTTTCGGCACTGATGAGATACACGGTAGCATGACGGTTGACCCTGGAGAAAATCCGGCGATCCTGCTTCCATTTGTTCAGGAGTTCCCGCATATCGCGTGGGAATCCGCTCTGGCGGTGTTTCTAATCTGCAATATTGCGGCAATTAAAGTAAAAGGACGCAACCTGAAACGGATCTGTATCGGACTTTTTTATAACTGGATTGGTCTGACGGTTTTTCTTGTCGGTGTAAACGCGGGTTTCCTGGACGCGGGAAGTTACATCGGCCATTATCTCGCAGGGAATTATTCAAATGTGATTCTGATTATTGTCGGATTTGTGATTGGGCTGCTTACCATTCTGGCAGAACCGGCAGTACATGTATTAACGCATCAGATCGAGACGGTTACGGCAGGATATGTAAAACGTCCCTATGTGCTGGGAGCTCTGTCAATTGGCGTAGGGTGCGCGGTGGCTCTCTCGGTAGTGCGGATTCTGATACCGGAATTGCTGCTATGGCATTATCTGCTTCCAGGTTATGCAATTTGTATTGGATTGATGTACTTTGCACCAAAATTGTTTGTGGGAATAGCCTTTGATTCGGGTGGCGTTGCCTCGGGACCAATGACCGCTACTTTTATTCTGACATTTACGCAAGGTGCGGCTGAGTATGTAGAATGCGCGGATGTGATGGTAGAAGGTTTCGGCGTGATCGCAATGGTAGCAATGACTCCGATTATCGCGTTGCAGGTTTTGGGTTTGATTTTTAAAATAAAAACAGCGAAACAGGGAGGAGGGGAACAAAGTGAAACCCTTTGAGTGCGTTTATTTTGTAGTTCATCATGGGCTTGCCAGTAAAATACTGCGTTTTGCAAGGAATCACGGAATTTTCGGAGGAACCATTTTTTATGGAGTGGGAACGGTAAAGAATTTCTGGCTGGAGGTTTTTGAGCTGAGCCATACAGAGAAAGAAATTCTTGTTATGGTAGCCAAACCAGGCTATGCTTTTCGTCTGATGAAGCTGCTGTATGAGGAGCTGGAAATGGAAAAACAAAACCATGGAATTGTATTCAGTGTGCCAGCTCTGAGCTTTACGGGCGGAGTTCATGAGACGGATTTGGAGGGAGAAGACAAGGAGGGTAAAAGCATGTATCATCTGATAACGGTGATTGTCAATAAAGGTGACGCGGAAAAAGCGCTGGAAGCGGCACAGAGCGCGGGAACACAGGGTGGAACCATTATTAATGCCCGCGGAGCGGGAAGACATGAAACAAGCAGACTCTTTTTAATGGACATTGAGCCGGAAAAAGAAATTCTGATGATGATTGTGAAAAAGGAAAACTCGCAGGCAATAACAGAGGCGATTAACCGGGAAATGCATATGGAAGAACAGGGAAAAGGGGTTATGTTTGTTCAGGAAGTAAGCAGGGCCTATGGACTCTATCATAAGGAAAAATAAACACGGCAGATGAAATCCTTTTTTAATGAGAGATGCTCTTCAATTTCAGAGCATCTCTTTTTCGTGAAATTAACAGAGGTACCAGTACATTTGTCAAAATTTGTCGAAAAAGAATGATTGCAAAAAAATTCCAGTGTGTTATACTATACACAAGAAAGGAAAAATAAGTAAAATATGGATAAAAATGAAATTATAAAGCAGGATATAAATGTGAGAACTATTATTCAGAAAATACGGAATGCTTTGGCTCTGGAGGAAGAGGAGTTGACCGATGAGTTTGTCCGCGAGACCATTGAGGCACATATTTTAAAGGATAGAAGACTGATACAGAGACATCCGAAAGACGTAGAAAAACTGATCGACCGAATTTTTTTCTCTATGCGGAGAGAACTGGACATTCTGCAGCCTTATATTGAAGATGAACAGGTCTCTGAAATTATGGTAAATGGAAAGGATCATATCTTCGTTGAAAAAAATGGAATGATACAGAAGGCAGAGATTCAGTTTGATACCACAGAAGATCTGGAAGAGCTGATCCGAAGACTGGCGGCAGGGGTCCGTCGGGAAATTAATGAATTAAACCCGATCGTTGACGCTCGTCTGCCGGATGGATCCAGAGTAAACGCTGTTTACAAAAATATTGCTCTGAACGGACCAATCCTTACGATTCGAAAATTTCCGCAGAAAGCAATTGATATGCCCGCGTTGATAACAATGGGGAGCATCACAAAAGAAGCGGCGGATTTTCTTCAATCTATGGTAAAAGCGGGGTACAATTGTTTTATCAGTGGGGGAACTTCTTCCGGGAAAACGACATTTCTCAATGTGCTGTCCAACTTTATTCCTCATGATGAGAGGGTAATTCTAATTGAAGATTCCGCGGAATTGCAGATTAAGCAGATCCACAATCTGGTGCGATTGGAATGCAAACAGGCCAATGTCCAGCAGAAAGGCAGGGTGACCATGGAGGATTTGATCAAGACCAGTCTGCGAATGCGTCCAGATCGTATTATCGTAGGGGAAGTCCGGGGAAAGGAGGTGATGGATATGATACAGGCAAATATATCTACTAGAGAAAAAATGCGTTTGATGTTTTTTAACAAATTTCAAAATCATATTGCAAAATTTACATTTTTTGCATATAATAACTATAAATTACAAGATACTTTTTTTCATAATTATAAATTGGAACAGGTTAAAGATGAGAAAGCTGATAGAAACAGTTGAGATAAGAGTAAACAAGTTATTAAATCTTTCAAGCAGTTAAATACGAGTGCAAGAAAGGAGAAGTTCAAAGAGTATTAAAAAAGGAGATCAAATAGTGATATAGTATGAGAGCCAGATCGAAATGTTTTAATCAATAGTGAAGCTACAAAAGGAAATGCGTAATAGTACCTAAATCGCTCCACCAAAAAAGCGAAAGAGATGTTAAAAAATATAATATTTGGCAGGAAATACAGATGGATAAGATAATATTAGAAAAAGGATGGGATTTATCGGCATATTCCGGTTTATGCAGTTATGGTAAAACACTTTTTAACACTGGAACTCTTTCCACTTACTTTTGTGCAAAGCAAGACTGGAATACATATCGATTTTTGCTTCAAGAACTCCATCTAAAGCAATTAGAAGGAGTGGATTTCCATGGAAGAGAAACATTTGAGGAAAGAATAAATAAATTAAAAGGGATCGATGAAATTTCTATATTAAAAAAACTATTTAAGTTAATTTGTATGCCAGGATGGTTAAGCGAAAAAATAGCATATATTTATTCATGGGAGCAAATTGATTATGCTTGGAAGGGATTCACGCAGCCAATGGATCCAGAAAAACGGAAACGATTAAAAGAAGTGGTGCGCGAGTTAGAATTATTAGAAGCAGATGATACGCTACCAATGGGAGAAAAAGCAATTCGAAGAAACAATTTGAAGGCAGAAAAGAAATATCTTAACGATGGGCCAAGTTACTATCCAATGAGACGGAAGAAAACAGGGGATAAGATTTATAAGACTTGTTTTGAGGATCATATCTCGAGACTTATTATGAGAGAACTTAGAAAATATAAGAATGGAGAGCCGATTCCTAATACCCCTTCATCTTGCTTGAGTGAGGAAAAAGGTGAGGCGCTTGTAACCAACCAGTTTTTAAAAGAAACGATACTGCACGATGAACCTCAGAAGAAAAAAGAGAAAGCGATCCTTTATGTGCATGGTGGACTGATTCAATGTCTTAAGGAGAAGCACCCGATAGAAAGCCGTAAAGCAAAGGTCTACACAATACGAGGCATTGTAGAATTGAATATCAATTACTGTCAAAAATGTAGCATACATTTTATTAGCATTGATGAGTTAAGATACTATCTAAAAAAATATCAGGCGATTTTTACAGATTTTCGTTGGATCGAAGAGAACAGTGCCCGAGAAGATGTAATAAATTATAGTTCTCAAATCCATCAATCGCCATTGTATTTATGTGGATATACAGTGGACTCCAAGATTGGTTTAGATGCTTCGACAAGGCAAAACATTCTAAGCAAGATTATAGATTTCGAGATTCTAAAGAAATATGAAATTATTCAGTATTTAGATTTTTTTATCAAACGGAATGGAGCGATTCAGGCTAATAAATTTGCAAAAGAAAAATGGAAGTCAGATATCGAATTTGTAAGAAGTTATCACTTTGAAACGCAGCAAGAGGTGTGCATAAAACAGATCAAGCGCATACAAAAGAAACGTTAAACGTATTAATAGTATTCTAACTAAGAAAAGGAGGATGAGATGAAAAGTACAGGAATCGTGAGAAGGATTGATCCCCTGGGGCGAATTGTACTTCCGAAAGAGCTACGACGAACCTTAGATATTGAACTTAGAGATTCAATAGAAATATTTACTGATGGGGATAGGATTTTGCTGAGAAAGTATAGAAAAAACTGTATCATTTGTGGTTCGGAAAGCGATCTTATGACCTTTAAGGGAAAACCTGTTTGCAGGGCATGTATTGAGAGTCTAAGAAGAGAAACTTGTGAATAATGCGTAATAACTTATATTCATGGGAGGTGATGATATAAGGATAAGAGAACATTAAGCTTAATGAGATGCATATAAAAAATTGGTTTTGGATTACAGCAGATAACTCTGCTGTTTTTTTGCGCGAAAATTTAGGAGGAGAGATTTATGGAGAAAAGAATGATCTATGCAGAGTTTAAAGCCCGGTTGATAAAAGAACTGGAAGAAAAATTTATGTGTGAAGGAGAATTACAAAAACAAACGGTCATTCAATCAGGAGACAGGATGTTAACCGGCTTACATCTTGAAAAAGAAAGTTCAGGGATAGCGTGTACCATCTTCATTGAGGACTTATATCGAGATTATTTAGAACATGGAGATTTTAATCTTGCTGTGCTTGGTGCAGGAGAACTTCTTCAAAGAGAAGCGCCAGAATTCATGCGAAATCGTGCAGTGGATATAACTCCAGAATATATAAAAGAAAATGTTTTTTGTGAATTACTCGGAGGACGTTACAATCAGGAATTCCTTAGAACCGTTCCTCATCTATCTGTGAAGAATACAGATTTGGCAATTACATATCGCTGTATGGTTGGAGAAGATTCAAGTGGAATTGCAGCTTTTTTTATTCATCCTGATCTGATGGCCTATAGTGGAATGACTTTGAAGGAATTACATCAGACGGCACTATCAAACACACAACGAATGTTCCCTATGGAAATTATGGAATTAGCTCCAGAGATGAAAGCCATTACGAATCAACAGAAAGTGTTTGGTGCGACAGCGATTCTCTATCCTGGTGTTTTGGAAGCAATTGCCGAAAAAGAAAACAGTGACTTTTATCTTCTACCTTCCTCAATTCACGAGATGATTCTTGTTCCAGATCAAGGTAACTTTTCTGAAAAGGAACTGAGATGGATTGTCAGGAGTGCCAATCAGGAAGTCGTAGCACCGAATGAGGTGCTGTCCGACAGCATTTATCGTTATAAAAAGGATGAAAGGAAGCTAGAGCGCTGTAAGGAACCGACGGAGCGTCAGGTGGAACAGGATCGTTAAAAAATATGAAAAGACTTCCTAAGAAACAGCCTTTTTGCCTATATAATAGAGCATAGGAGAAAGGAGTAGATGTATGGAAGAAGTAAGAATGGAACAAACACTTGAGGATCGGATCTGGGATCAGATTTGCCAAGATGTATGGGAACGGTTGAATCATAATCCAAAATATCAAGACGTCTTGGTGGAAAAGGAACGTTTATTGGACAGATATGAAAATGTGACACATATTTTAGAGTATACGTCCAGTGGAGAATTGCGACTATCTGAACAAGAGCAAGAAGCATTGAAATCTTTACTAAGGCTTGAAGATAAGTGTCAGGAAATCGAACAAAGAGAAATCTACAAAGAAGGCTTTCGCCATTGTTATTTCCTGTTGAAAGAAATTGAGAGGAGCGGTT
The DNA here is from genome assembly GCF_014333425.1 of Zhenpiania hominis. GTDB lineage: Bacteria > Bacillota > Clostridia > Peptostreptococcales > Anaerovoracaceae > Hominibacterium > Hominibacterium hominis. The sequence goes on from NZ_JACRYT010000005.1 coordinate 73,237, forward strand.
AAAATGAAGGAAAAACAAACAGATTATATGATCTATTTTGGAAGGATAAATACAATCGTTATAACTTGTCACTGGAAAGAGTCGCGAGAAACGTTATGGAAAAATTATTTAAAGAAGTGATAAGAATGTAAGGGCAACAGGGCAACTGTTGCTTTTTATTATGGTAAGAATACGAAAGTAAGGTATGTTTTATTGCTGGAAGAGACAATAGCGAATAAGGAGGACCGCGATGGCAGTATTTCGTGTGGAGAAAACAAAAGATTATACGGTAATGGCAAATCATCATTTGAAGAATCAGACGTTGTCACTGAAAGCAAAAGGGCTTTTATCTTTGATGCTGTCGCTTCCAGATACATGGGATTATACACTCCGAGGACTATCCGTGATTTGTAAAGATGGTGTGGATGGAATTCGGACTGCGGTTAAGGAACTGGAAGAACAGGGGTATATAAAACGTAGACGAATCCGAAATGAAAAAGGACAATTGATAACGATAGAGTATATGATTTATGAATATCCAAACAGGGAAGGAATGCCTATCAAGGAAGGGAGGGAAATGGGGAACCCTGTGCAGGCGCTTCCAAAACAGGAAAAGCCTGCACAGGTACTTCCAATCCAATTAAATACGAAAGTATCAAATACACAAAAACAAAATACATCATCCATCAATATGGATTCCATAGATGCTATTCGCAGTAGGTTTTGCGAGAAACTTGACACCTGTACACTACAGAAAAAATTAGGGAAACGCCGACTGGATCAAATCATTGAACTTCTTTCTGAAACGGTATTTCTGGCTTCCCATCAAGAGTATTTTTCGATTGGAAAGTATGAGTATCCAGCGAAGTTGGTCTTGGAACGTCTGACATCGTTAGATTGCAGCCATTTAGAATATATTCTGGAATGTATGGAAAAGCAGAATCAACCAATTCGCAATATTCGCGAGTATTGGTTGACCGCATTATTTCGTGCTCCGGTTACGATTGATGCATACTATGATTCCGAAGTGCGATGCGAGAATTCGGATTTTTTATGATACACTAAAAAGAGGATAATTAAATGGAAGGCAGGAGATGGAAGATGGAGAGAACGAAATGGCATAGATGGATAGGACTACTTCTGATGATTCTAGTAATCAGCGGGAACTGTGGATGGAATCTGGATACCGTATATGCAAGCATGATAGGAAGAGTTACAAAGGTGAAGACACTTCCACAAGGTGTCCATACGATTCAGATAACCTGGAACCGAATAAAAGGCGCAAACTTTTATCAGATTTACCGTGCAGCAAAAAAGCAAGGACCATACAAAAAAATTAAAAAGACGAGGAAACGTTCTTTTTTCGATCGAAAGCGGGTGCCAGGAAAACGATATTGGTACCAAATTCGCGCTTGCAGGGGTAAATCGAAAGGATCATTCTCAAGAAAAACCAGCGGAATGTCCAAACCGGAAACCGTAACCGGGTTAAAGGTAGAACAGGTGTCGGATCAATGCCTTAATATAAGTTGGAAGCGAGCAAAGGGTGCAACTGCCTATCAACTATACCGATCTACATCCAAAACAAGTTCTTATAAAAAGATAGGGAAGATAAGGCGTACGAATTATCAAGATAGCCAACTTCAACCTGAAAAAACGTACTTTTATAAAGTCCGTGCATGCCGTGGAAATGTATATGGTAAATTTTCAACTCAAAGAAGTGGCCGGACTCGTGGGAGAGAGCGGCAACAGGTTACGATTCCAAAGAATCCCATACCGGATCCGTCCCTGGCTACACAGCGGCATCTGAAAATCTTAGATATGGAAACAGGGCAGGAAGTACAGGAGTTAAGCGCAGGAGAAGATTATCTGCTTTCCTCAAGCAGCTTATATGCAATGTCCACTTCGGAAGCCTATGATGCAGATTCAAAAACAAAAGCAATGTCCTATTGCCATATTACACCACAAAGGAGTGAGGAAGGAATCTTAAAAGCGGTTCTTTCTCCGCTTCTTGCTGGAACGCTCTACTTTCAGAATGAAGATGGAATTGAACGATCTTATCCGATTACAGAAGGGACCAAGATTCAGACAGCCTCTATGAATATCGAACTGGGAGGAGCGGTTCCGCCAGGATTTATCGAAAGCTATGAGACGATCTATAATCGGCAATATCTGTATCAAGTGGAGAAAAATCCGGAGCATCTTATTCTGATTGGGGCGGAAAATGAAAGAGTACAAACCGTATTTTTGATGGAACCCTATCAGATAAATACCGAGAATGCGTATTTAGAAGTGACGCAGACTGCATTTGGCGGGACGACTATCCAGCCAATCCGCTACTATAGTGATAAACTTTTGGAAGGACGGCTAAATTCATCTATTTCATTGCTTCGAAATGAAAGTACCCTGGCGAATATCGTGGCGAATGCTATTCGCGCGGGGAATGGACTTTGTGACTTGATAGAGAAAGAAGATCTTACGAAGAAAGCAGAAGAACAAGCCATACGTGTCTCTACATACAACGGGAACTCTTCCTATTGGCACAATCTCGGAGGAAATCCAGGGCAACGCTACGGGAACTGTGGCTATCAATCCGTAAATGAAAATATCACAAAAGGCGGAATGGGAAGCGCACATTGTGTAGCTGTGGCGGCAATTGACGCCTATTATACTTCACCAGGCCACCGACAGAACCTCTTAGCACCGTCCCATGCTTATATTGGAACGGGGATTGTGTATCATGGAGCAGACAGCTTTACGATTACCCAAGCCTATGCAAAATAAAAAAAGTAAGTAAAACAAAAGTCAACAGAAGCGTTGGAATCTCCGCGCTTCTTTTTTGATCGGGAAGGGATATATGAAGGATATACGAAAACGGTTAAAAGAACCTTAAGCTACGAAAGAAATGAATGCAGAAGACCTTCGGGTCTTTTTCTTTTACAAAAAGTAGATGCCAAGATGAAGAAAAGGGGAACTCTTATGGAAACGGTAAAGAAAAAAGGAAAACGATTTCTGATTTTGCTTTTGATTGCAATGCTGATTTGCGGAATTCCATTAGAAGTCCGTGCTGGAGCTGTGAAAGAATCCAACATAGCTCAGAACGGAGAAGCGATCCAATTGGAGGCAGCAGATATAAAAACAGAAAGCGTAATGAAAGAATTAGAGCAACAAAATGGGATGGTACTGTTCAGTACCGGAGCATCACCGCTTGCTGCAAACGCTCGTGTGGAATTAACCTATTCCAGAACCATCCAGTATGAAAATTTCTTTACGAGGAATTTTCGTGTAAAAATTGACGGAAAGACAAAAGTTGCATATTGTGTTCAACCAAAAGAAACACCACCTGCAGAAGGTGCACATACAGCAATCGATTATAATAACAAGCTTATGAGTAAGGCACTATACTACAGTTGGGGCTATCCGGGATATGATCGGAATACCAAGCAGTATGTAAGTAAAAAGGATGATGACGATGATTGGGCAGACGATGATGATGCCTACGCGCTTTGTCATATGATTCTAAGCTACTTATATGATAAAAGCAGTGCGGATTCAGACGCTTTTTACGGTGTCAGCAGCGACACGATTAAACTTGTCAAACAGGTAGCTGATAAAATCGAAAATGACTGGCCCGATGCACCTACGGATTCCTCATTAAAACTAAATTATTCCAGCGTCAAGGCAACGTGGGATGCAGAAAATCAAGTGCAAGAAACACCTGTATTTCGTCTAACTGCGCATTCCGATAATCGAATCCAGATCCCACTCCCCAAAGGCGTCAAAATCCATCGGACTCGTGATGGTGTTACGAAAACCTATGGAAGCGAACGAACAATTAAGGTATATGGTGGTGATACCTTTTATTTTACGGCGGACAAGAGTGTAAGAGGAACTTGGAAGACAGGAAATTTAGAGGGTTCTCTGTCCAGTTTTAATCCTTATTTAATAAGGGTTTCCGGAAGCCAGGATATTCTTTTTTGCGGTACTGGAGAAACTTCTAACACTTCCTTTTCGGTTACCTGGGTAGAATGGGGAAAATTAACCGTAAAAAAACTACTGGAAGACGGAGAAAAAAGTATCGATCTGGAACTGGATTTTTACGATGGGATTCAATTTCAACTTACAGGAAATAACGTAAATATTGCCTTAAAGCCGGACAAAAATGGGAATCTTATAGATTCAAATGGAAATACAACTTTGGAACTGTTACCTGGCACTTATGTTTTGAGTGAAACTTCTGTGCCGGATCGATATCGGGAAAAACTTCAAAAGGAGATTATTATTACAGCAGGGGAAGAACGCAAAGAAAGCTTGAATAACCTTGTGAAAAAAGGAAATTTTCGCCTTCTAAAGGTTTATAAAGAAGACCTGCAGGACAACGAATCCATCGTTTTTGATCGGGAAGCCGGGGTGGTATTCCGCGTTTGGGACGCAGATTATTACATGGCAGGCTGGAATTTTGAAGATGTGCCAACCATGTTTAAAGATGAGATTACAACGGATCAGAATGGAGAAGCCGGGACGAAAGACCTGCCGGTGGGTGAGTATCTGGTTCAGCAGGTGACAACCGATCAGAACCACTGGAAAGTGAAAGACTTTTTTGTTGACATCGAAGATAAAACAACCACAACAAAACCGATTACTGTGATTGGAAACAAAACGACCGAAGTACCCGTGAAATTTATTAAAATTGATGCAGAGACCGAGAAAGTGGTACGGATTGCTGGAATTCAGTTCCAAGTATATGATCGGGAAGGTAATTTGATTATACAACAGGATAAAAAAGGAAATCCGGTTGATACTTATGTGACAGATGCAAACGGAGAGGCCTGGATGGAAGCCGCATTGCCGGCAGGCCAGTATCAGGTAAAAGAAATCAAGGCTCCTCCGGGTTATGCACTTGCAGATGAGATGGTTTCCTTCTCTGTCAATTCCGAGACCCAAAAAGGAGAAGTCATCGAAGTACGAGTTGCGGATAAACCGCAAAAAGTGGAACTCCTGCTTCATAAACAGGCAGAGACCTTTCTTCCAGATCCAACATATGCACGCTTTTCCTATGTGGAGATGGCCATGCCATTTGTCAAATTTGATGTAATGGCGGCAGAGGACATAGAGACTGGAGATGGAACCATCCGGCTTAAGAAAGGATCCATTGCAGAATCCGATCTTTTGACCGATGAACAGGGAAGTGCACAGACAAAGCCACTGTACCCAGGAAAGTATGTCATACTCGAAAAAGGTTTATACAGTAAAGTAAAACAATATCATCTGAAGGAAACCGATCTTACAAATATCGTTACAAACTGGCAGATCGCATTACAAGATGCAGGAAAGAAATTACCATCTCAAATAGAACGTGAGGCCTTTGAAACGGCACTTTCCAAGCCATTAGAGCAGGAATTTAAAATCGATCATGAAGGGAATAGCTTCTGGGAAGCACCAAGAGTTACAGGGCCAGAGTATTCGTTTGATTCCATTCAGGAAAAAATTCTACAAGATTATCTGCGCGACCTTCCGGTGGAACAGATAGAAGAAATCTGGAGAGAACTTTCTTTGGATCGGTATGATGTACCACAGGATGGAATTGTCGCACAGGTAGAACTGAAAGCGGATGAAGCTGCAGTTGAAATTACAAGACAGGAACTGACAATCAAAAATAAGCTGAAAAAAGGCGGAATGAAACTTACAAAAACGGATCTCAGTGACGGAAGACCGATTCCAAATACAGGGATACGCATTTATTTGGAAGATCAAAGGACGGTTATTTTTGAAGGAAGAACTGATCAAGATGGAATCCTCACTATTCCAGAACTTCCGATCGGCCACTACTATTTTCAGGAATACGACGCACCTTCGGGATACCTAATTGATGAGAATCTCTATTCCTTTACCATTCAGGAAGGAATCATAACAAAGTGCCAGATGACTAATCAAATGCAAATGGGGCGGATCCGGATACAGAAAAGCGGAGAATCTTACCAAATTAAGGATAAAAAGGAGTATCTCTATGAAAAAAACGAAGCTCTTGCAGGAGCCGAATTTGCAGTGATAGCGGCGGAAAATATTTATTCTCCTACTGGACATCTGTATGTAAGAAAAGGTGCTACTGTAGAACGAATGGTAACGAATCAAAAAGGACAGGCAGAAACAAGACCACTGCACTTGGGAAAATATCAGATAAAAGAAATCAAAATCCCAGAGGGATATGTGAAAGCAATCGATCGTCTTGTTGAACTGAAACCGGGAGAGCAAAATATAGAAGTCGTTGACGTACAGGTAAATATCCAAAATCACCGAATCAAGGGCGGGGTAGAAATCAGCAAGGTCGATGTTTCTACCAAGGAACCTCTACCAAACACCGGAATCCGTATTTTAGATGAAAGAAAACAGGAAATCTTAAAAGGAAGAACGGATAAAGATGGAAAACTGACATTTCAAAAGATGCCTGCAGGAATTTATTATTTCCAGGAATTTGATGCTCCACCGAATTATCAACTTAACGAAGAAGCGCATCTATTTGAAATAAAAGAAGATGGGGAAATCGTTCGATGTGAAATGACCAACAAAGCAAATCCAGTAGTGATGGGGAATACTCCCCAAACTGGTGATGGGAATAAAATTGGACCGTTGATCGGGATTTTACTGCTTTCTTTGATTGCCTTGTTCTTTGCAGCTCTCACAAAACGAAGGGATGTCGAAGAATGGGAGAATCAAGAAGTCGATCAAGATAAGTAGTTCTGCGAAAAAAGATAAAACCAAGGAAAGGCAGCCTTCGCTTTGCTGCCTTTCCGGAAAGGAATAGAAAATGAATCGAGTGACATTAATCGGGAGACTGACAACCGAACCGAAAGTATCAGAAACAGAGACAACAACTGTGTTGAATATGGTGATTGCAGTCAGGCGGCCAACCAAAGACGATAAAGCGGACTTTCCACTTATCACGGTATTTGGAAAATTGGCGAACCATTGTGCCGAACATCTGCAAAAGGGAAGCCTGATTGGAGTGGATGGGAAACTGCAGACCAGTCGGTATGAAGATGAAACCGGACATATGACTTATCGCTGCAATGTGGTAGCAAATAAAATTGATTTTCTGAGTTGGGGAGAACCGCGCGATGAAGACGAAGCCGATTCGGAGTAGTCAGTCCCCTGTTCGAGTCTATTTATCGAAAGAAGAACATCTGCGTCTGAATCGGCTATGCCAAGCGAGCGGTTATTCGAAGTCGGCCTATTTCCGAAGCCTTCTGAATTTATCGGTACCAAAGCCAAAGCCGCCGATTGAGTATCATCTGTTTATGAGGCATCTTTCTGCTGTCGGGAACAATCTGAATCAAATTGCAAAAGTGGCGAATGCATTCGGAATTGTGAAACCAGAGGAATGGGAACAGATTTCTCTGGAATTAAAAACACTCATACTGGAAATTCGGAGGGATTTTCAGCTTCCGGAAAGAATGAATGATGGCAATCACAAAGATTAAGCCAATTTATCAAAGCAGAGGGCTGAGGCAACCGATCGAGTATATAACCGATTTTCGAAAAACAGAAAAAAAGGAAGATATTTTGAATCAAGTTTCGGATTATGTAAGAAACCCGGAAAAAACACAAGCTCCGTTTGTAACAGGAATTAACTGCCAGCCAGATACTGCACCAGAAGAAATGGATTACGTGAAAAAACAGTTTGGAAAAGAAGATGGGATCTTAGCCCATCATGTTTTCCAATCGTTCCTGCCGGGAGAAATCACACCGGGATTGGCCCATCAGCTTGGAATCGAACTTGCGACACGCTTATGGGCGGATCGATTTCAGGTAGTAATTGCAACCCATCTTGACAAGGCTCATATCCATAATCATCTGCTCCTGAATTCGGTTTCCTTTGTAGATGGAAAAAAATACAACGGATGCAAAAAGACCTATGCAGAAATTCGCTCTGTTTCCGATGCTCTTTGCAGAGAATACGGACTGTCCGTGATTAACCATCCGAAGTATCGGGGAAAAAGCCGTGCCGAATGGGAAGCAGAGCATTCAGGAAGGTCAACCTGGCGAAGTCTCATTCGAGATGATATTGATCTGGCGATTCAGAAATCGAGGACAATGAGTGACTTTTATCGAGAATTGCGGCATATGCATTATGATTTAAAGATGGGAAAACACTTTGCATTACGACCAGCAGGAAAAGAGCGATACATTCGTTTGCGCTCTCTGAACCATGAAGCGTATACACTGGAAGGAATTCGTAAACGTATTGCGGAGCAGTATGCTACACATTACGGGCAAATATCAAAGCCAAGGCGATACAGTAAAAAATGCTATGCCTCGGCAGGGAAACCAAAGCGGAAACTGCCCAAATATAAAGCGTTGTACTATGTTTATTTGTTTCAACTTGGAAAAATTAAACAAAAACGCCCGACGTATTTAGATTATCGAATCAAAGAAGAGATTCGGTATCTGGAACAAATATCGGAACAGGCAAAACTGATTGCCAAGTATAACATTCAGGACGAGAGTGGTTTACAGGCTATTTTAGACACGCTAGAAAAAAATTGCAAATCTCTGCAAGGCGTATCGGATCCGGAACAAATGAAACAGAGAAACACGATTCAGAAAGAAATCCGAACTTGCAGACGTATTCAGACAATGAGTAAGCGACTGGCAGCAAAAAACAAATTAGTGCGGGAGAGCATCAAACAAAGACCAAAAGAGGAAATAAAAAAATCGAAATCATTTGCGAATTTTAAAGGGGGAAAGGAACATGAGCGTTGAAAGTGAAGCGGCAGAAACTGCGATTCGTATTACGATGGATGGGACGGAAAAAATGATTTTGCTTTCTGGAAAAGCAGCAGCGCTTTCCGGAAAGCTACTGATTTATTTGACGGCTCTGTTAAGTCAAAAAAGCCGTGTACGACAGATTGCGGAAAATCCTACAGGAATGTGTACCGCAACCATTCCAGAAGAAAAGGTGAAAGAGTTTGCAGTTACTGCGAAAAAATACAATCTGAAATTCTTTATTGCAAAAGATAAATTGCATGATCCGGGATTTGAAGATATTTGTGTGAAAGCGGAGGATGCACCTGTTGTAAAGCGGATTTGTGAAAAACTAAAAATTGGGATTCCCGATCAGCAAAACATGCAGTTGCAGGATGAAACCATTCCCTTTGAGCAGGTGATGCGAGCCTATGAAGGGAAGGCGATGGATCTCGATCGCGCGATTAATCGGATTACGGAACGGGATTATGCCAAAGATACTCCATGCTATGTCTGTGAACGAACCAACCCTCACAAGTATATTCAATTAGAGACAAGCAGGGAATCCTTTCACGGGGAAGCATACACTCGAACAAAATATCATGTCTATAAAGAAAATCAGTATGTGAAGACCTTTGATGATGGAAAATTTGAAGGCAGATCGATTACTTATTGGAGGGAATTGAAAGAGAAAATGCTTGTAGCTGGGGGTCTGTCTGGAACTGATCTATTGTTTTTTTCTGAGAAAGAACCATTCGAACAGTATCAAGCAAAATTTGAACAAAGCTGTACTGCTCTAGAACCGAAACAACTGAAAGAAAAACTGGAAGCAGAATTAAATGCTTTCCGCACAGAGAAAGAGAATTGCGCAAACCCCAGGAAAGCCCTGGCTGGGAAGGAGTCAGGGCATGGGCAGAAAGTTGGAAAATCTATGCAGAATAATAATGGTACGATACATCAATTTGTATCTGAATACCATCACAAGAAGGGAAAAGAATATGGAGGGCGTAGCCATGAAATGGAGCGATAAACTATATGTGGCTTTCGGCCTGGGAATCGTGCTGTATTTGGGCCTGTTATTTGCTCCAGTGGTTTATGGAGAAGGAAATTTATTTGTAAAATTAAAGCAAGCAGTAGAACTTTTTAAAACCCCATTGGCTATTCAATTGATACCGGAGACGCCGAAGCTACTGCTCCTATTATGTGGCCTGTATGGATTTGCTCTGTTGGTTTACGGGAGCACGCGAGGAAATCGACATATTGGGGAAGAGTATGGATCGGCAAAGTGGGGGAATCCGAAATCCTTGTGCCGTAAGTATGCAGACCGTACCTTTCAGAAGAATCGCCTGCTAACACAAAATGTTCGGATTAGTACGACGGGAAGACCAATTCGGATCAACCAGATGAGCCTGGTGCTCGGAGGATCTGGAACCGGAAAATCTTATTTTTATGCGAAACCAAATCTTCTTCAGGCCAATACGTCTTACATTGTACTGGATCCGGCAGGGGAACTGGTCGCTGCAACCGGAAACTTCCTGGAGGAGGAAGGATATAAGGTGCGTGTACTGGATCTGGCAGAACCGGAACGATCCTGGCATTATAATCCGTTCTGGTATCTTCGAAAAGAAGCAGATATTCTACGACTTGTGAAAAGTTTATTTCAGGCAACGGTTCCAAAAGACAGTAAAAGCAGCGATCCGATGTGGGATAATCTTGCGGAAATCCTCTGTGTTGCCTATGTTGCACTGCTTTATGATTTTGGAAGCCCAGAAGAGAAAAATATGCGTACCTTAATGTGGATTTCTCAGGAAGATACAATCGAGGAAGATGAGAATGGAGGAGTGAAAGAAAATGCGATTATGGCGTTTTTTCAAATGATTGAACAAAGAGATCCGGAACATCTGGCGGTAAAAGCCTATAAATCTGCCACAAAAGGTGCTGCAAAAACGAGACTAAGTGTACAAGCAACCCTGCAGGGGAGACTGGAAAAATTCAACCTGGAAAGTGTATGTCGAATGACAGATTATGATGAATTGGAGTTAGCGCAAATCGGAATGGAAAAAACCGCTTTGTTTCTTGTGATCCCCGCAGAAGACACAAGTATGAATTTTATGATCAGTATGCTGTATGGTCAACTGTTCCCGTTGCTTTATGAAACAGCCAAAAAAAGCCCGGGCCTGAAACTGCCTGAACCTACTCACATTTTGATGGATGAATTTTCCAATGTAAAAGTCCCAGATGAGTTTATGACCTATTTGACAACGGGGCGAAAACATCAAATATCCTTCTCCATTTTGATTCAATCGATCAGCCAATTAGAAAAGATGTATCCGAAAAGTGAGTATGAAACTTTGATCGGAAACTGCGATCAATTCCTGTATCTTGGTAGCAATGAACATAAAACTCAAAAGCTGATTTCGGAATGGATGGGGAAAGAAACAATCCAAGTTAAAACCAGCAATATCAGTAAAGGGCGGAATGGACAGTATTCGGAAAATGAGCAAAAAATTGCAAGGAATCTGTTGGAGCCAGATGAAGTGGACACACAAATTGGAGAAGAGTATGCCATTTTAAAAATACGAGGAAATCGATTTGTCCTGGATAAGAAAATTGATCCAAAGAAGCACCCCAACTATGCCCGATCGGCAGATGGAGCAGGAACGCGATTTCTCTATGGGAATGCGCAACTAGACGCAAGAATCCAGGAGACAACAGAAGTCAGAGAGGCAGATTTGGAAATCAATCTTAATTTTTTGTCCAAAGAAAAGCTGGAAACGGTAGTAACACTTAGCTTATACGATGAGGAGTAATTTATGAAACGAGCAATATGGATAGCATGTGCGAGCATGCTTTTTTTTGTATCTACAACTGCTGTTTGTTTTGCAGCAGGAAGTATTCAGGCTTCGATTAACAGCCTGAATACCCTGATTACAGGAGTGGTAAAGGGTGTCGGCGGAATTTGTATCATTTTGGGAATTCTTCAGTTTGGAATTTCGGTAAAGTCCCATGATGCAGCGCAACGCAGCACAGGGCTTTTGGCAATTGCAGGAGGCCTTGTGATTTTTTTCGCACCGGAGATCCTTGCAGAGATCTCCTGATGAGGAAGTGAACGATGAGTATTTTGGAACATGCGCTCAAGCTGTTCAATTCTTTTATGGAGAAAACATGGGAACTTTTAAGTCAGGGAATGGATAGTTTTTTGGGCGGAAAAATCTGGACTTTGATGTGCCAAATTAATGAAGGCCTGCAGGCCGGATCGTTTGCGCTTCTGGTGTTGTTTACTCTGATAGGAATTCTGAAAAGTGCCAGTGCCTTTTCCGATATGAAACGACCGGAAGTCGTAGTAAAGGTTTTCGTGCGGTTTATTATTGCCAAAGGACTGATTACTTATGGAGCTGCATTTATGCTAAAAGTGTTTGAAATTCTGCAAGCGGTTCTTCAGGAAATCAATCAGTATGGAACTGGCTTTACGCATGCCAAACTGCCAGAGATCGTGAATGAAGCACTGGAAGCACCGGGTCTGTTTGAAGTGGTGGATAAAGCGATTATGGGAATTGTGGGGCTTTTAAGTTGGATTGTGATCCTAATTGTTGCGTTGACGATATTGATTACGGTATATGCGCGTTTCTTTAAACTATACATGTATACAGGCTTGTCTCCCATCCTGCTCTCTACATTGGGTGGAGAGCCAACACAATCCATTGGAATTGGATTTCTGAAATCCTATGCGGCAGTGTGCCTGGAAGGTTCCATTATCACGATTGGATGCATTATTTATGCGCGAATCGCAGAAACGGTGCCTGTCACGACCTATGATCTGGATGATAGCTGGGGTGCGGTACTGACGGTATTGGAGTATGTCGTATATTTTGTCCTTTATGCATTGGTGCTGGTTGCATCGGTAAAGGGCGCAGATCGAATTGCTAAAGAAATGATGGGAACCGGATAACTGGTTTCGATTGAAAGGAGGAAATCAATGAAAGTTGTAATTGTTGAGCCGGAGAAGGATCCCTATGAAGCAGAACTGCCGGATACTTTGGAAGCGATGCAGGATATTGTTGGAGGGCATATCGAAATTGCCTATCCTTTTTCCGATCGTGCGTGTATCGTCTGTAATGAAACCGGTTTGCTAGACGGCCTTCCATTGAATCGGGCCGTAAATGCAGAAACCATTATTGCAGGGACTTTTTTTGTCTGTGGTTTAGGAGAAGAAGATTTAAAGTCCCTCAGTAAGGAGCAGGTTCAAACCTATCTAAAACGATTCCACTATCCAGAGATCTTTTTGGAATCACCCCTGGGAGGGATTGTGCCGATAAAAATAAAACGAATGGAGGAAAAGTTCAATCATAAAGAACATCATAAGAAAGGACCAAGCCAGGAACGATGAAACTTGAGACAAGGATCAATAAGGAAATCCGGAACTACTCGGAACAAATTTTCTTTGGAATGAACTTGAGAGAAACCTTTTTTTCAGCCGCAGCCGTGGTTGCCTCTATCACAACCTATTTTGCGGCAATTCCGTATTTTCATGTAGAAATTGTCAGTTGGCTTTGTATTCTTGCAGCTGCTCCGTTTGGTTTTTTAGGCTTCTTCCATTGGCATGAACTTTCGGCAGAACAGATAGCCATGCTTTTGTTGAAAGAAGCTTGCTCCCCGCGGATTATGCTGTATAAAAGCCGAAATGTTTTTTACGAATTAGAACAGGAGGTACAAAAACGTGGGAATCAAAACACTTACAAAATTGGAAAAAAGACAAAGAAGTCGAAAAAAAAGAAGGACAGCACAGGATCTGATTCCAGTCCTGAGAGAAAAAGATGGCATCTTTTTCTGTGAAGACGGAACCGTATCCAAAACATTTCGATTTGAGGACTTAAACTACACCATTCTTTCCGAACAGGGGAAGGAGAAAATGCTGGAGTCCTGGTCAGGGGCTCTGAATCTATTTGAACCGGGTGCAACGTATAAACTGACTTTGGTAAAAGAACGTCAGCCATTTGAGTTTTTACAAAATGAATCACTGTCCGAGGCGCTTTATTCGTATCAACAGGAATATAATGATATGCTGCAAAGAAAAATTCAAACACAGCAAGGAAGAACCCTCCATAAATACCTTACCGTATCCTGTAGTCAACAGGAAGGTGAGGCACTGTTTCAGCGTGTTGAATCCGGGATGGGAGAGACCTTTCGGAGAATGGGAAGTGATTTTGTGCCACTTCGTACAATAGATCGGATTGGGATGTTATATCCGTTCTTTCATGAGGAGGAAATGCTCCCGGATAATGTTATGAACGCGTTAAACATGAAACATGGAATTTGCGATCTATTAGCACCGGATTATGTGGAAAAAGAACCGACCTATCTAAAATTAGGAAACCGTTATGCCAGGGGATTATATCTTCCCCCAACGCATTATCCAACCTATCTAAACGATGAGATCTTGGCAGAAATCTGCAAATTGCCGGAACAGTTGACCCTTTCTATTGATTATATCCCTGTAGATACGATGGAAGCTTTAAAGCTGGTGGAGAAAATTAATTTAGGCGTAGAGACGAATCTCGCAGCCTGGCAACGGAGGCAGAATGAAGCAGGAAATTTTTCTGCAGTGGTTCCATATAAAATGGAGCAGGAGCGGGAAGAAGCGATTGAATTTCATAAAGATTTGGCGGCTCGGGATCAGAGAATGCTTCTGGTTCTTCTGACCGTTTTTCATTTTGCAGATTCCATCGAACAGCTTGATCAGGATACTGCAAAACTGAAAAGCATTGCGCAGCAGAATATGTGTAAGCTTGTAACGCTAACCTTTGAACAGGTTGAAGGGCTGATTACTGCACTGCCATTTGGACCCAACAGACTACTCAATCGAAAAGGAGGGAAGATGCGAAGCATGATTACAACCAGCGCTGCGGGGATGGTTCCATTTTCGACAAAAGAAATTACCCATAACACCGGAATTTATTATGGGCAGAATCGAATTTCGAAGAACCTCATTCTGATTGACCGGAGAAAATTGCAGAATGGAAATTCCTTTATTCTTGGTGTATCCGGAGCCGGAAAATCTTTTCATGTCAAAGAAGAGATCGTTAGTCTTATGTTGACGACAAATGATGATATTTTAATTATTGATCCAGAGCGCGAGTATCATTCTCTTGTGAAAGCCTTTGGCGGAGAAGTTGCTGTCCTTTCTCCAACAGGGAGCACCTATATCAATGCCTTGGATATGAATGATGCTTACGGAGAGGGCGCAAACCCGGTTACTCTAAAATCGGACTTTCTGATGTCTCTTTGCGAACAGGTAAATGGGACAAGCCTGGATGGGAAATATAAATCGCTGATTGATCGCTGCGTCATTGAAACCTATCAAAGCTATCAGGAGAATGGATTCTGCGGGAAGCCACCAACTTTAAAAGATTTCCGTAATGTGCTTTGCAAACAGAAAGAGTCATTTGCACAAGATCTGGCATTGCTGCTGGAACTTTTTACAGAAGGTTCCTTTGATATTTTTTCCAAGCAGACGAATGTGGATGTCCATAATCGACTGCTTTGCTATGACATTTTAGAATTATCGGCAAATCTTCAGTCCATTGGAATGACGGTGGTGCTAGATAATATTCTCCATCGGATCAGTCAGAATCGGCAGGCAAAAAAGGCAACTTGGATTATTATAGATGAAATCTATTTGATGTTAATGTACGAATATACTACGCAATTCTTTTACAAACTATGGAAGCGAATCCGAAAATATGGAGGATTTTGCGAAGGTATTACTCAAAATGTAACCGAGGTGCTTGAGAATCAAACGGCAAAGACCATGTTAGCAAACTCAGAATTTCTGGTTTTATTAAATCAGGCACCTTCCGATCAGGAGGCGCTTGCAGAACTTTTAGCGTTATCCAATGAGCAGCTCCGATATATTTCAAACGTCCCAGCAGGATGCGGACTATTAAAGATTCAAAAAGATCTTGTACCGTTTAAGGATGAGTTCCCCAAAAAAACCAAACTATATCAACTTATGACGACGAAATTAGAAGAGGCATTATAGGAAAGCGGGACATCACGATGAAGGTACAGGAAAAAAACAAGCAGTTTTTGGAATCGGGAAAGAAGAGATTTCGTCGGTCCTTTGCAGTTCGTAACTTTCGAAAAGAAGAAAAGAAGCTGCGGGATAATTTCGCGGAAGCGGCAGGAAAACGAGAGGAACAGCAAGAAGTTGAAGAAGTCAAGACTTATCAGGAACGAGGGAAACAGGCTTTTTCCTCGATGAAGCAAAGTGCGGAGCTTGTACGCATCATACAGAGGAAAAAACAGAAATCTTCCGCAGAATTCAGACAGGCGGCGGGAATGCAAACTGCTGAAAATTTTCAAGATATCCCAGTACAAATGGATGTTACCCAGAAAAAGAAAAGACGAACGGAGTATAAACGAAGATATTATATTCAAAAGACCTTATCGAATTACAGAGCCAGGAGAACTTCTTTTTTCGACTTGTCGCTGCTTTCCGTACGCCAGAGCCCGAATCGCAACCTGCAGATCGCAATGCAAAAAGTACGGAAAACATCATTGATTCTGCTTCTGAGTCTTCTTGGATTTCTTTTGTTCTCCGTTCTGATACTTGCTATGTGTGTAGAGCAGCAACCAATTACTGGCGAAACGGAAATGCTGTCAGGAACACAAGATCCGTTGACAGCAGCTTACCTGTATCTAGGAGCATTAGATGCCGATCATGGCAGACTTTCGGGAGGGGGAATGCAGCTGGATGGAGATGCGATTCTCGGATACTTTATTGCAAAGTATGGAGAGCGTTATCAATTTCGCAAGAAAGAAGTCGAGAGAATTTATACAGAAATCTATCAAAGCGGAGGAAATGCGGAAGCATACATAAGGATGCGTTGTAGAGAAGACGGACTTCTGCAGGCATATGAACATCTGAAAGAAACAGGAATCTATCACGGATATAAAGTCTTCGGTTCACCCTTTCCAGGAACGGTTTGGAATGGGAACATTTCTTCTAAATGGGGATGGAGGATACGTCCCAATTTTGGAACAGTAACCGTACATCGGGGACTGGATATTGCAATGCCTGCAGGGACACCGATTGCTTCCGTTATGGAAGGTGAAGTAACCGGAATTAGTAACCATGGAGGAAGTCTGGGCAATCATGTAGAGATTCGAAGTGCGCAGAAAACGGCAGATATCCGCAGTTTGTATGCACATATGGCAACGATACGGGTTCGAACCGGGCAGCATGTAAAAGCAGGAACGGTAATTGGGACAGTCGGAACTACCGGAAATACAACTGGGCCACATTTACACATTGAATTATATGCTGGGGAGTATCAGTACAGTAATTCTGGACAGCTTTTCTATCCGCGAATTTTTCTTGCAGAAACAAAGGATGGATTACCGAATGCTACAGAGGGAATTCCATCTGGAAAAAAGAAAGATTTAGGTATTTTTGAATTGACCGCATACTGCGCCTGCAGGAAATGTACGGGAGATGGTGATGGTATTACTGCAACGGGGACAAAAGCAGAATCTTACAAAACCGTTGCAGTGGATCCGAATGAAATTCCGCTTGGAAGTAAATTGTATATCGAAGGGATTGGAACGGTCCGAGCAGAGGATACTGGAGGAGCAATTAAAGGGAAACGAATTGATTTATTTATTGGAAGTCATCAAGAGGCACTCTCCTTTGGGAGGCAGAAGCATCGTGTTTATTTGATGAAATGATCGTTGTGAATTTCAAACGGTAATGGAAAATCGGAGAGGAATGGGAAAGGAGGCACAATATGCAAGCTAAAATTGAGAAACAGCGTACAAAAATTGCGCGTCTGAAACAAAAGGAAGCACAGGAGCAAGAACGTCTGGAAGCTTTGCAGAGTCAGCTTTCAGAAGCGGAAGAAGATCTTCGCATTCTGGAATTGACAGATATTGAAGCAATTATGAAAGAATATCGAATGGGGCACGATGATGTCATTTTATTCTTGAAAAATTTAAAAGAGAATGAAGACAGAGGAACGGAGGAAATAATTCATGTCCAAGAATTTGAAGATCTTATGTAGTTCGATGATGATACTTATCATTGGATTCACCTGCAGTGCATGTAAAGAAGATCCGTTAGAAGGAATTTGGTATTCTGATCGAATCGGATGTGACGAGGTTTTGCTGTTGCAAGAGGATCATCGCTATCACTATGCAGGTGAAACCGGAATCTATCAGACAGATGACACCTGTTTGATTCTTGCTGGAGATGATCTGTTCGGGGAACAAATTCTTAAGATAGAAGACGGAGAAGAAGGAGAAAAACAATTTTCTTTCAACCTTCAGGACGGTGAGGAAATTTTGGAAACAATCCGGTTCTTTCCCAATCAGAATCAGGCAGAAGAAAGCAGGAAAGAAAAAGAAGCAAAGAAGCAGGAAGAAGAAAACGAACGTTTGGAACAGGAGATCCGGCAAGCAGAAGTTATGCTGCTGGGGGTATGGAGCTGCAAAAAAGGAAAAACGCAATTATCAATGGAGTTTCAAGAAGGTGGGGTATTGATTGCATTTGAAAAAAACAAAAGGAATACAGAGACCATTCAGATGACTTATCAGATTAAAGATGGAAGTACCCTTATGCTCTCTGAAATGGGAAAGGAAGTTGAGAAAAAATTTTCGATTGAGACGAAAGAGGGACAGACGCACTTAACGATCAACCAGGTTGGTAATAAGATGGTTACATATGTGAAAAGTAGGTGAGGGTATGCAGGAACGTGAGAAAAAAATCAAAGAACTTTTGCAGAAAGCTGAAGAAGGGGTTCAAGGCGTATTTGAGAGTGAATCCTTCCAGAGCTATTTGAAAATAATGGCCAAATTCCATGATTATTCGGCAAGGAATGTACAGTTAATTATAAGTCAAAAACCGGATGCCTCATACGTAGCAGGATATCAAAAATGGAAAAAGGAGCTAAAACGAATCGTAAAAAAAGGGGAAAAAGGGATTGCAATCGTTGCATATACACCCCAGACTCGTTATGATGAAGTTCCGAAACTGAATGAAGAAGGGAGGCCTGTTTTAGATGCGGATGGAAAGCTGGTTTATACGTTGAAAAAAACCATAAAACCAGCATTTTCTATTAAATACGTCTTTGATATTTCGCAAACAGAAGGCGAGCCGCTTCCAACTCTTCCAGACAGATTGGAAGGAACTGTTGAGAACTATGGACAGATTTTAGAGAGCGTTAAATCACTATCCAATTTTAAGATAGAGTTTCAAAAAATAGAAGGAAATGCGATGGGACTTTGTGATTTGGAGGAAAAAAGAATCGTCATTGATCGGGATATGAGTGAACTCCAGAGCATTTCCGTTCTGATTCATGAAATTGCACATGAAAGACTTCATGGAATTGCAGGGAGAGAAACGATTGATCGACAAACAAGAGAAGTAGAAGCAGAAGCAACGGCTTATGTTGTTTGTGAATACTTGGGATTAGATACTTCTGAGGTAGCCTTTCCATATATTGCTTCCTGGAGCAAAGAAAAAGATACGAAAACCTTATATCAGTCCCTGGATCGAATTCAAAAAAATGCACATGAAATGATCTGTAACTATGAAGAATATATGAAAGGTCAGGAGAAAGAGCAAGATACTGAGAAAGCTCCTGAACAAAAAAAGAAAGTACGAAAACGACAAAATGAAGTTGAACGATAATTAAAATTCGCAAACGTATGCGAATTTGATACAAACAGAGATAATCTTATTGGTTGGGCAGCAAGGGCAACGGATCCTGCTGCCTTTTTTTCTTTTTTTTTAAGAGAATCGCAATATGTTTTATAAGCGGACAAGCGAATCACTCAAACTATTTGCAAGAAGAACATTACTCAGGAGCAGGAAGATAAAACTATAAAAAATATAGGAGGGGGAGCATTTGGGTGGAGGGATGTGATAGGGGTCTTAGGGCCTCCTAACCAGATACGGAAAGTAGGCCTACTTTCCAATGCTGGCAACAACGATAACATACTAAAAAACGATTACTTTTATAGCAGAGAATGAATTTGTTCTTCCCTATATATTCCTACATAGGAAAAAAGTATCTGAAAGTTATAGGGCTTATAGCTAAAAGATAGTTTGAAAGAATTTGTAGAAAAGAGAAGATATCAATATGTCATAGCTTAACCATAGAATCAACGAAATAAGAATGAGGAGGAGAATCATGGGAACAATTTATGGTTATATTCGTGTCAGCACCAGAGAGCAAAATGAAGACAGACAGCTTATAGCAATGGAGCAGCTTTCGATTCCGAAGACAAATATTTTTATGGACAAACAATCCGGAAAAGATTTTGCAAGACCTCAATATAAAAAGATGCTTCGACGGCTAAAAAAAGACGATTTGCTTTATATTAAAAGCATTGATCGTCTTGGTCGTAACTACTCAGAGATTTTGGAACAATGGCGGATTCTGACAAAAGAAAAAGGCATAGATATTGTTGTGCTGGATATGTCGCTTTTGGACACACGGAGAGGAAAAGATTTGATGGGAACGTTCCTCAGTGATATTGTCTTGCAGATACTTTCGTTTGTAGCGGAAAATGAACGCCATAATATTCGCCAGAGGCAGGCAGAGGGAATTGCGGCAGCAAAAGCCAGAGGCGTGCGATTCGGCAGACCGCCGAAAGCACTTCCAGAGAATTTCCACCAAATATATCAACAGTGGAAAAAAGGCGATATAACTTGTACCGAAGCAGCAAAAGCCTGTGGGATGCCGATTTCGACATTTCGATATCGGGCAGAACTTTACAGAAAAACAAAATTCTTGTAAATTATGATTTTTACAAGAATGTGTAGGTTTTTGTAAAATGTTCAATTCCATAAAACGTATTTAATATAACACACTTATTCTAAAAGATCCAGTAAATTTCGTTCTTTTTCTTAAAAAATCTTTCAATTACACGGTCGCTTTTTACCCCACCAAAACCTACACTTTTTTACGTATTGTGGAGGATAGGACGGTGTGGAACAAAGAACTCGAATTGGCAAAAAAGTAACCCTCGCGGAAAGCGCCAAAGATAAACGAAGGGAAACGATCCTTTCTTGCTTTAGAGAAATGTGGAATCCCAATCTTTTCAGAAGGGGTCAACTAACAGAGGATTCGGAAAGATACTTGTTGGATTGTTGGAATCTCAGAACAATCAGAGGATTGTACGTCCATTGTCTTGTATGGGGAGCCAGCCAGTGTTTATTTCCAACAGAAGAATGTCCTCTATTATGGGATGCAGGGCAGTGGTGCGTATTGGAATGGGCATCCAATTCAACCATTTAAGGTAACTAGATGTGCCAATGCAGTGATCCAAGAATGTGGTTTAGCAACAGTAGGAGGCGTCTTAGTTGCCTGTGGGAAGCTGGATACATATTTAGGGAAACCGTTGTCCTTACAAGAGGTTGCAACAGCGTTTTGCAACACAGGGTCTCATATAGACATGTTATATGACTATAAAATCAAAGTTTTGAAAAGGCGACTTTTAATAGGGTGTATTTTAAAGTTTAAAAATTAAAGAGATGTATGGTTAGTGGAAGAAATTTTAAAGGAATAAGCATAAAAGAGAATGGTATTGAGGTGGAATATATATGGATAACACAGAAAATATGATAAATGATACCGTTGTAGTGTCAACTGGGTTCAAAAGTATGATGTTAGAAACTACCGAAAAAACAGATGCACCCCAAATCATTCTGAATAGAAGTATTTTCTATCGCTTATTAAAGCGTATACTTGACATAATGCTGAGTTTGATTGGACTTGTGATACTGTCACCCATTTTTCTTATTACAGCAATTGCGATATATATAGATGATCCAGGTCCAATTCTATTTAAACAGGAGAGAAGCGGGATCAATGGTAAACCGTTTATTATGTGGAAATTCCGCAGTATGTATCAAAATGCACCAGAGCTTCGGTTTGAATTGGAAGATCAAAATGAACTTGACGGTCCAGCTTTTAAGATAACAAATGATCCAAGAGTGACAAGGGTAGGTAAATTTATCCGCAGAAAAAGTATCGATGAGTTGCCTCAACTGATAAATATATTAATAGGAAATATGAGTATTGTTGGGCCGAGACCGTTGCCTACATATGAAACGGAGCAACTTACGGCAGCACAAAAGAAAAGGTTGTTGGTAAAGCAAGGGCTCATATGCTACTGGCAGATAAGCGGCAGAAACGATATTTCTTTTTCCGAGTGGATGAAGATGGACATTCGATATATCAATGAAGCAAGCATATTGACGGATTTGAAAATAATAATAAGTGCGATACCAGCGGTGATAGGAATGAAAGGTGCACGGTAGCAATAGAAAGAAAGCAGTTTGAACATGGCGATATTAATCTGTGGTGGGGCAGGATATATAGGCTCTCATACAAACAAATTACTTGCAGACAATGGGTATGAGACCATCATATTTGATAATCTCATATATGGACATGAAGAAGCAGTAAAGTGGGGAATTTTCAGAAAAGGAGACTTGAAAAATTCAGATGAAATTGAAGAACTATTCCAGGACTATAAGATTGATGCGGTATTACATTTTGCTGCGTACGCTTATGTAGGGGAGTCAGTAAAAGAGCCCGAAAAATACTATATAAATAATGTATCTAACACACTTAATCTTTTAAAAACTATGCGTAAGCATGGTTGTAAAAAAATTATCTTTTCATCGACTTGCGCTACATATGGTAAGCCTGTAAATATGCCTATCACTGAAAACATGAAGCAGATGCCTATCAACCCATACGGTACAAGTAAGTATATGATAGAAAGGATACTGGATGACTATCATCGAGCGTATGATCTTGAATATGTAGTATTACGATATTTTAACGCTGCTGGAGCAGACTTCGGAGGAGAGGTAGGTGAAAGCCATGACCCTGAGACACATGTGATACCATTGTTGCTTGATGCAGCTTCAGGGAAAAAAGATGAATTTAAGATATTTGGCACGGATTACCAAACACCAGATGGAAGCTGTATCAGAGATTATATCCATGTTGTAGATCTCGCCAGGGCACATTTAGCAGCATTGAAATACCTTGAGCAAGGAAGGAAAAGCGATTGCTTCAATTTGGGGAATGAAGTAGGTATATCAATTTTTGAATTGATAGAGACAACAAGAAAAGTGACCGGGAAGAACTTCAAAGTCATATATGCAGATAAACGCGTAGGAGACCCTGCAGTACTTGTTGCTAGTAGTGCGAAAGCAAAGGCTACATTTAATTGGAAACCGAAATATTCAGATATAGAGACGATAATTAAGTCTGCATGGCAGTGGCATGAGAATAAAGCGTATTGAGAAAGGTGATTGCGTTTGTATGAGTGAAAAAATTAAAGTATTACACATTGTAGAAGCATTTGCTGGGGGCATGATAAGTGTCATACAAGGCATCGTAAATAATACAAATAAAAGCTTTCAACATTATATACTTTTTAATATAAGAAAAGAATCCCCTAAAGTGCCTGAAGATTTTTTTAAGAAAGATGTCATCTTGATTCCAGCTAGACATCTTATACGTGAAATAGATTTATCTGAAGATATAAAAGCAATCAGTGAGGTGAAGCGGACTTTTAATAACATACAACCGGATGTGGTTCATCTATATTCATCGAAAGCTGGAGTAATTGGAAGGCTGGCGTTAAACGGAAAGAAAGTGGCAATTTTTTACTCACCTCAAGGATATAGTTTTTTAATGCACGATTGCAGTGAGCTAAAAAGAAAAATGTACTATATATTTGAAAAAATATGTGGATATAGAACTAGTATGTCAGTGGCAGCTTGCAGGGGAGAATATATTTTAGCGCAAAGGGTATCGAAAAAGTCAACATGTATAAATAATGGTATAGATACAAAGGAATTAGATAGATTCAACCTAAATGTGAAAAGTGAATCAAAAAAGATAAGAGTATGTACATTAGGGCGAATTGTATCACAAAAAAACCCAGATATGTTTAATCGTATAGCTCAAGCTTTCCCTGATGTGGAATTCGTATGGATTGGCGGAGGAGAACTTCGGGAAAGGCTGACTAGTGAGAATATAGAAGTGACAGGGTGGATGACAAAGGAAAAGGCCCTCGACAAATTATTAGAATCGTCTGTATTCATACTGACATCATATTATGAGGGTTTTCCCCTTGCGTTAATTGAGGCGATGTATTTAAAAAGATGCTGCATCGTAAGTAGTATATCGGGTAATGTAGATGCTATAAAAGATAGGAAAACAGGGTATATATGCGGAACATTTGAAGAATATGTAGATATAATTTCGCAGTTAAAGGAGAATGGAATAGATAACAATATGTTGGAAGCTGCACATGATTACGTTTTGAACGAACTGAACCAAACAGTTATGGCTGAAAAATATGAGAAAATATACAAAGAAGAAATAGAAAGATTACGAAAAACGGTTAGTCAATGAAAAAGGAAAGAACGTCTTATAGTAAACAAAAACCTTTAATTGTTAATGCAGTTTCACTTAAATAATCTGAGTTGAAATGGAACGAGTGACAAAGGAATGCAGTGAAGAACAAAAAGAAATTAGAGGTAGAGTTATTTGAATATGCCATTTTTAAAAAAATGTATATATAAAGTTTTGAAAAAAGAATATAAAGAAATTCTTCTGATGATTAATGATAAATCAGTAGTTTCTTTTGATGTGTTTGACACACTTTTAAAAAGAGAAGTGGCTTCACCAAGAGATGTTTTCAGAATAATGGAATTGCATTTTCAAGATAATGGAATTCAACCAATAAAAGGTTTTTCAGTATTACGAGAAGCTGCAGAGGAACAAGCTAAAAAAGAAGTTATTAATAGCGCAATCACTATTGAGGAAATATATGATTATATTCCTGTTGATAATGCATTAAAAGCAGTTCTTATAGATATGGAATGTGAAATCGAACTCCAGTTATCATTTCCGAACTTGATTTTTCAACTCATATATGATGCCTGTATAGAGCAAGGAAAAGATATTTATTTTATTTCCGATATGTACTTACATTATGAAATCATTGAGAAAATGCTCAAAAAAGCAGGATATAACAAAGGGAAATTATATGTGTCATCTGAAATAGGGAAAACTAAATATAATGGAGAGCTTTTTTCATATATTCGTGATACAGAAAAAATAAATACCAAGAACTGGATACATATAGGAGACTCAGTTCGCTCTGATTATTTAATGCCAAAGCGTTTAGGCATTAATGCGATTTTGATTGAAAGAGCTCCAAAGAACAATAAGTATTATGATAAGAACATGAATAATAAGAATAAACACTATATGCGTATGAATCATTTTATTAATACGCATATAAGTGAATACCAATCTCCTTATGAGAAAATTGGATATGCGGTATTTGGACCATTGCTTTATGGATTTTCGTGTTGGCTTGCTCAAAAAATACCAGAAAATAGGACAATCTTATTTCTTGCACGTGATGGTGCAGTGATTCGAAGAGCATTCCAGATTATTTCGAAAAGATCGACGTTGTATTTATATATTTCGCGTAAGTCCGTATATGGTGCATATCTTTCTTGTGTAGAAAACACTAATGAGATAATCAAGAATAAATTCCCAATTATTTCAAGACGGCATACCACAGGAGAATTAGCAATTAGCCATAATATTTCTGAAAGTAAGATGCAGGAACTATTTGAAAAAAATGGTATAGAGAAAGATGAAATCATAATTAGTGATGAGATAGAAAAGCAAGTATTAGATACTATATGGCCAGTGGTTAAGAATAACGCAAAAGAACAATATCAATTGTTCCAAGAGTATCTTAACCAATTAGGTGTTTCTGCAAAGTGTGCGGTTATTGATGTGGGTTGGCGTGGAACCACTCAGACATTATTACAGCAAGCTGGGTTTAAAGTTGGAAGAGAAAAGATAGATTGGGAAGGATATTATTTTGGAATACATTATCTTATCAAGAATGAATTTATTCAGGAAAATAAAAACAGGATGTTTGGTTTCCTCTATAAAGAAGATTCATTTAAAGACAGGAATTATATACGAGAAGTAATACTAGGAACGATTGCATTTTTTGAAATGTTCTTCCTTTCTACAGAGGGAACTACAAAACAATATATACGAGATAATGATGGAATTGTACGACCAGTTATTGGAAAAAAAGAAAATAATAGTTTAATGAATGAAAATATTGATTTAATTCAGAATGCTGCATTAGACTTTGTATCTGATCTGAATCAATCAACAGCAAAACTGTTGGTCAATATAGATTCAAAAATTGCTTTTGGAAATTATTTGGCGTTTGTAAAAGCACCTACTAAAGAGTTATTGAGATATTTTAATGGGTACAATTGTTTTAATGGGGATACGCCAAAGATATTTTTGGGAGAGCATGGGAGTATCTATTATTTAAGGCATCCTAGGCAACTTTATAAAGACCTTATTAGATGTGATAATAGAGCATTGTTTTTAAAACGGATTTTCAAAATACCATTGCCATATTTTCATATCTTGTATTTCTTGCGAAAGTTTTTTGATAAAACTTAATGGTACCTTAGTAAATCTATCTCATTTGTATAGAGCTTTGAAATAAAATATAGGAGAGTGAGATATAAATAATGATACGACTTGAATATCCAAGTTTATATAGATGGACTATCGGTTTTGCAGTGCTATTTTCAAGTATGGTTGGGGGAACTATTTTAGGTATTTCTATGAATAAAATAGCCCTTATTCCTCTTTTTATAGTACTTTGCATTGAACGCATACAAAACGTCAATATAAACCCCAAAATGTATCTCCGATTCCCACACTTAATGTTTGTTATGTATTGTATTTTGTGTGGAATATCAGATCTTATCGCCCTATTTAACAGTTCTGCAATAGATAAATATCCTCTATATTTACCTATTGCAGAAAAAAATGCAATACAAATGATTATTGTATATATACCATTAGCTTTACTTGTTTGGAATTCGGTGTACTGTAAAACTTTCAAGAACATTTTTTTTAAAGCTCTAAAATATGTCGCATATATCCATTGTGGTTGGGCGGGACTTCAGTTTATATGCTTTACTACATTACAGTTGGATGTAAATACTTTTTTCTTTGAGGAAGTTTGGCATGGAATTTTAGGAATAGAGTATGGTTCAGTATACACATATGAAAATGGGATTTTAGCTATGCGTATAACAGGGCTTACTTGTGATACAGCGTATTTATCTATTCTACTTGTTTTGGGTTTTTTGATGTCTAAATCGTGGATACCAAAGGCAATGTGTATAGGGGTGACTATTTTGTCTATGAGTCGAACAGGAATGCTTGCAATGGTTGTGGCTATAATTTTAGAAATGATTATGCGCGAAAACAAAAATCAGTTGCATTTAAAAAAATTGTTTATGGGTATAAACGGATTTCTGCTTGCTTGCGGCGTAATGGTGATACTTTATATGAAGATACCGGAAATACAATATTATGTTGACTATTCTTATGAACGTGTAAAAAATATATGGTCTTTTGCGACAGGTGGCACTTATGATAGTACGTCAATACATTTGAATTATTTACTTTACTTAATTCCAATGTTTATTACTATGTTAAATCCTCTGCAATGTTTCGTTGGTGTTGGTCCAAGAGTATCTATCCCAACTTATATTGAATTTGCAAAAGAAAATAATTTGGCATATGAACATAATTATACTCATTCATTAAGCATTGAATGTGATGTGGCGGATTTATTAATTGGCAGTGGATTAATCGGTTTTTTTCTTTATTATTATATGTTTTTTACAATTTTTTTTCATACTTCCGATAAGATGCTCAAGAAGGCAATAGTGATTTTTGTAATTGCAGGAGTTACATATCAGTTTAATGCTATGACATTATTAATACTGTTTATTATCATTGCACTCGGAGAGTTTTCTAAATTAAGGACTTTAGAAGACTATGAAAGAGACTATAAGATTGGAGAAATTATTTATGAGGCAAAACCTGATTAGTGTTATTGTGCCAATTTATAATATGGAAAGATATTTGGAACAGTGCATTCAAAGCCTGCTCAACCAAGATTATAAAAATATAGAGATATTATTAATCAATGATGGCAGCAATGATAATTCAGCAGCTATCTGTCGAAAATATAGCAAAAAAGATAGAAGAATTATCTATATTGAACAAGAAAATCAAGGAGTGTCTGCCGCTAGAAACACCGGAATTTGTCACTCATCTGGAGAGTGGATATCTTTTGTAGATGGTGACGACTGGGCTACATTAGATATGCTTTCGTCTCTATTAAGATGTGCAGAAGACAAGGATGTAATTATTGGGGACGCATATGCGGCTAAAAACGGCAAAATAGATAAATTTTCCTTTTTTACTATTGATATAGCGGAATCACAAAAAAGGAGCCCTCTTTATTTGATAGGAAATGCCTTGGGATGCACTTCCTATGGAGCTGGTAAATATAGCAATGTAGGGGTGCCTTGGGCGAAGTTATATCGACGAGAATTTTTAGTAAGGAATCATATTGAGTTTCCAGTAGGAGTCAGGCGTATGCAGGATATGCTTTTTAATATTAATATATTTTCTAAAACTCAGAGGGTAAACTTTTGTAATCGTCCTATTTATTACTATCGGATAACAGATAACTCTGTATGTCGACGATATGACTCTCAGTATGATGAGGTTATCCAGCAAATACTTTTAGGTTTAAGGGATTTAGTAGAAAGCAATAAGGACCCTGAAATACAAAAACTGTATGATTTTAAGAGAGTACAGTTACTGTTGGAAAATATTGCATTGCACTATGGACACCCTAAATGTCCTTTAGCATATAAAGAAAAAAGGAAAGGGATCAAACAAATTTTTGACTTATCGGTAAACAGAAATGCTTTAGAAACTTGCGAAAAAAGTTTATTTAGTCGCAAACAAAAAATCATTTTAGGATTGTTATTAAATCATAGGTATGCGGTTGTTTACCAGATATATCATTTGCGAAATATGGTGCAGAAGTTTTTGAAGAATGTTGATATGTAGTAAGGAAATCAAAGATGAATGAGAGAAAATGGGTTAAACATTTGCTAAAAGAATATTTGGACTCGTTAAAACCATTTCTTACGAAAGAATGTGGGGGAATCGAATTTCCAAACCGTCATTGTGCAAGTTATAGTGATATGATATCACGAATTGAATGTTTTGCACGGGTTATGTATGGCGTTTGGCCGGCTGTTTTGGGTGGGGAAATGGATATATGTTCTGAGTTTCTTGAGTATTATAATCGAACATTATTAAAAGGAACAAATCCAGAAGAAAAGAGCTACTGGGGAGATTTTGATAATGCTGATCAACGTGAAGTGGAAATGGTTCCTTTAGTATTGATGCTGTACTATAATCGTGAGCAAACATGGGACACATATTCAGATAAGGAAAAGAATATGGTTAATCGCTGGTTTCTTCAAGTAAATAATGGAAGAATCTATCCGTCTAACTGGCTTTTTTTTCGCCTGCTTGTAAATACAGTATTTTTGAAATTAGGAGGCAAGTACTCACAAAGTAAAATCGAAGAAACGTTGGACAAAATAGAGATGTTGTATATTGGAAATGGATGGTACATTGATGGTCCATCATTAGCGGTAGATTATTATGTTGCATTTGCATTTCATTATTATTCGCTGATTTATATTTCTATTGAAAAAGGAACTGCTGTAGCAGAACGATATAAAGAACGAGCTTGTTTATTTGCAAAAAATTTCATTTTATGGCAGTCCAGTACAGGAAGCTGTGTACCATATGGCCGTTCATTGACATATCGGTTTGCACAAGGAGCTTTTTGGGCTGCATTGGCTTTTTCTGACATATGGCCATATGAAAAAGGAATTATAAAGGGAATCTGTATGCGACATTTCAAATGGTGGCATGAAAGACCAATTTGTGATAATGCTGGGATTTTGACAGTGGGATATGCTTATCAGAATGCCTTAATGTCAGAAAAGTATAATGCTTGGGGATCCCCCTACTGGGCTTTTAAATCCTTTTTGATTTTGGCGATAAAGGAAGATGATGAATTTTGGAAAGTCGAATCTCTACCACTTCCTGATATGAAGCAACAGATATATACAGACAAAATAGGAATGGCTATCGCAACAGATAAACGTCGTAAACACACTATTTTATTTCCAAATCGCCAAATAAAAAATGAGACACTAGAGCATTATGAAGGTAAGTATATGAAGTTTGCTTATAGTAGTTATTTTGGATTTTGTGTAAGGAAAGGGCTTTTTAATTTCGAACAAAGTGGATGTGACTCTGTGTTGTCTGTATCAGAAGATGGAATGACCTTTTTCCCAAGGAATGAGATAATTGAACCTACAATTGAAAAAGGGATACTTATTTCAATATGGCACCCTTTAAAAGGAGTTCGGATTAAAAGTTATATTATACCTGGAGAGCCCTGGCATATTCGTATACATAAAATAAAATCCGACTATAAGATTTTTTTGAGAGATGCGGGATTTGCGATTGATAGCACAGAAGGAAAAATAATTAAAGATGAAAATTCTCTTTCCTTTTTAACAACGAAAGCCAAAAGTGGTGTGAGATGTCTTACAGGAAATGGGATAAGTGGGATTTCCGATTTTTGTCCAGGGACAAATATATTGTATCCGCGTGTAAAAGTTCCATTTATTCAATGGCATATTCCTAAAGGTAGTACCGTTATAGCAACAGCTGTATATGGGAGTGTATTACCTGAAGAAGAAAATATTGTGGAGCCTTTTCTGACAATAAGGGGGAGAACAGCAACTATTTCAGTTAATGGGGAAATGATTTCGATGCAATTTTCTGACAAAATTAAAAAAAGAACCTATATGGATAGGTGTTTTCTTATAATGCGACGGATTGTAAGACTATATCAATCTTTGTAGAGTTTAGGGTTAAATTTACAAATGGAGATGAAAAAGATAGATATGAAAATTGAAAAATGTTTTGGATGTACTGCCTGTGTAAATATTTGCCCCGTACAATGCTTACAGATGAAACCAGATGCCTTTGGCTTCCTATATCCTGAACTTATAGGAAACTGTATTAGGTGCGGTCTTTGCGAAAAGGTTTGTCCAGCAGAAATAGTTATAGATAAAAAATCATGTGGTGAGGTATGTTTTGCAGCAATTGCAAAAAAAAGACATAGTGAGAGTACTTCGGGAGGGATCGCATCACTTATGTCAACAAAAGTAATTGAGAAAGGTGGGGTTGCTTATGGTGTTGGATTTAAAAGAGGAAAATGTGTTTACAACAGAATAGATTCTTTATCTGAAATTGAAGGTATAAGGGGTAGCAAATATGTTCAAGCAGAATTGAATGATACTTTAGCCCTTATAAAATGTGATTTAGTAAATCATAAGTCCGTACTTTTTGTAGGGACACCATGTACCATTGCAGGGGCACAGCTTTATTTAGATAATCAGGGTATTGATATGGAAAAATTTATTGCAATAAGTTTTCCCTGTGGTGGTGTTCCATCTCCTTTATTTCTGCAAGAAGAAATAGGAGAGATAAATCAAACCAATATAACAGTAAAATTTAGAGAAGGACGAAAATATCTATTTCAATGTAAAACATTATCAGGTGAAGTGTTAAAGAGTCAAACTAGAGTTAGAAGTCCTTATTTAATAGGATATGATTATCGACTGACTTTACGCTCCTGTTGTTATAGTTGTCTTTTTTCTAAGGAATCACGAATTGGTGATATTACAATAGGAGATTTTTGGGGATTACAATCAAATAATGAGCCATTTAAAAGTCTTTATAAACGGCAGCAAACAGCTTCACTAATAATTATAACATCCCCAAAAGGAGAGGCTTTTTTTAAATTTATTGAGAAAGATATATGGCTTGAAAAGCATTCTTTAAAAGAAGCATTTATACATAATCCTAGATTACATGAGCCGGCACCTGCAATGACAATAGCTGCAAAGAATTTTCGTTCAAAATATATGCAGATAAGGAGCATCAAAAAAGCAATTTATAGCAGTTTGTCGTTATATGATTTCTTCAAAGAATACTATAGATATAGCAAATTACTACAACCATTCCATTTTATAATGGGCAAAATTAGAACACAATAGAACGAATGCTAAAAATTTAAACCTGATAATATATAATTACGGACAACATTGTAATACATGTGAAATGGTTATTGATGAATTTCTTATATATGTGACAACTTTGATATAGAAAAAGATGTATGGATATATGAGATAATGAAGTATTTAAGATGGAAGAATATGAACACGATGAGCAAGACAAGTAACTTAGTAAAAAATACATTGATGCTCTCTATTGGAACCGCTTTATCGAAAGGAATACAATTTATTTTAGTGATATTTGTAAGCCGATGGTTATCTACGGAGATTTATGGGACGTTTGATGTATTGTGTACATATATCACATTACTCCTTCCCATTTTGTCTATATCGACAGGAGAGGCTGTTTTTCGTTTTTCGGTTTCAAGTAAAACACAGAAAGAACAGTCGGGATATATAACAAATGGGTTTGTCCTTGTTACATGCAATTTAATAATTTGTATAGGGGTGCTTGCCGTACTATCCGGTGTTAAATTGCTTTCTGCTAAGCTTGTATTACAGTTTTTATTCCTTTTGGGAACTCAACTGTTCAATTATTATCTGCAGGCATTTTTGAGAGCAATTAAAAGACTCAATATATATACGATAAGTAATATCATATCAGCATTTATGATAGCATTCTGTTCGGTGCTTTTTATTCGAGTACTCCAGTTTAGAATGGATGGATTAATATATGCTTATTCTATTGGGTATATGGTGGCAAATCTATTGATCATTTTTTCGGCTAGGCTATGGAATTACATTACTTTGAAAACAATTTCACGAAAAATAGTGAAGCAATTGGTTCACTATTCTTTGCCATTGGTGCCAAACGATATTTCATGGTGGATATTGAATGTTTCAGATCGACAGGTGATATCGATTGCATTAGGCGCAGCAGCAAATGGGATTTATGCTATTGCTAATAAGTTACCAGCTTTATGTAATTCGATCTTTGGGATGTTCAGCGTATCATGGCAGCAAAGCATGGCAGAAAAAATCGAGATGGAAAACTGGCAGGAATATGCTAATCAGGTGTATAACCAAATGACGGTTGTCTTGTTAACATTGTGTTCAGGCATTTTGAGTGTGACATTTATCTTTTTTAATTATATGTTTGACATAAAATATTATTCGGGAATGGTCTATGTACCAATTTTACTAACGGCTACTATTTTTTCATCATGGATGTTGTTTTTTGGAGGGGTACAGATTGCACTGAAAAAAACGTCGGAAAATGGAGTTACTACAGTTATAGGCGCTATTATTAACTTAATTATCAATATTGCTTTAATCCATTTTATTGGTTTATATGCAGCAGCTATTTCCACACTTGTGGCAAATATAATTACTGCTGTATTACGTCGACATAGGCTGAAGTGGTTCGTTAGATTTTGGTCAGACTCAAAAACCCGAAGCTGCTGGATTATATATGGATATTTTATTGTCAGCTTTTATTTTTTTCAAGAATATATAGTACTTGAATGGATTAATATCTTGCTAGCAGGAATTGCATTTATTGCAGTGAATCATCAATTTTTACAGGCCTTTTTTAGAAGATAGTATTCAATGGCATTGTAATTAATAAACAAGAAGTTGAGAGGAGATTAGATTGTTCATGAAGCATAAACGAATACTTGTTACAGGCGGAGCAGGATTCATTGGTTCCAATCTGTGCGAACGGTTGTTAAATGAGGGTAATGAAATTATTTGTTTGGACAACCTGTTTACTGGCAGGAAGGAGAATATCCGGCATTTACTGGATAACTCGGATTTTGAGTTTATTCGGGGCGATATCATCAATGAGGTGTACATAGAATGTGATGAGATATATAATCTGGCTTGCCCTGCAAGTCCGATTCACTATCAGGCCGACCCGATCAAGACCATAAAGACAGGAGTGTTCGGTGCACTTCATCTTTTAGGTCTTGCCAAGAGGTGTAATGCGAGGATACTTCAAGCATCAACAAGCGAGGTATACGGAGATCCACAGATACATCCACAGCCGGAAAACTATAGAGGCAGTGTAAATCCGATCGGCATACGTGCTTGCTATGATGAGAGTAAGCGGATTGCTGAGACTTTGTTCTTCGATTATCACAGGGCATATGGAGTAGATATCAAAGTAATTCGCATTTTCAATACTTATGGGCCAAGGATGAGATCGGATGATGGAAGAGTGGTGTCAAATTTTATCACACAGGCACTGAAGGGAGAAAAACTTACGGTTTATGGTGATGGAAGCCAAACCAGAAGTTTCTGTTATGTTGATGATCTAGTAGATGGAATGATAAAGATGATGGAAAGTAGAGAGGGATTCACAGGCCCCGTCAATTTAGGAAATCCAGGAGAGTTCACGATGCTGGAGCTTGCGGAAAAAGTAAAAATCATTACTCGTTCCAAGTCGGAGATTGAATATATGCCACTTCCGGCAGATGATCCGACACAAAGACAGCCAGTAATCGATTTAGCGAAGAAAGAACTTGATTGGGTGCCGAAGGTAGCACTTGAAGATGGATTAAAGAAGACGATACCATACTTTGCAGAAATGATAAAGAAGGAGAAGCAGTAAGATATGGATAAAAGAATAGTGGTAGTAGGAACGGGATATGTGGGCTTATCAAATGCGATACTTCTTGCCCAGCATAATGAAGTAATAGCGGTAGATTTATTACCTAAAAAAGTACATATGATAAACAATGGTGAGAGTCCATTAAAGGATAAAGAGATAGAAGATTATTTAGAAAGCGGTAATCTTAACCTTACTGCCACAACGGACGGAGATATGGCATATATGGGTGCAGATTTTGTCATTGTATCTACACCTACAGACTACGATCCAGAAGAGGATTACTTCAATACCGATTCCGTAGAGAGTGTAGTAGAACAGGTACGGAAGCTAAATCCATCTGCTTATATTGTAATAAAGAGCACAGTTCCTATAGGATTCACAAGGGCTATACAGGAGAAGTTCGATACCGATCATATCCTGTTTTCGCCTGAGTTTCTAAGAGAAGGACAGGCTCTTAAGGATAACCTTCATCCGTCGCGCATTATTGTCGGAGCAAACATGGAGAGCGGAGAATCTGTGGTGAAAGCGAAAGAATTTGCGGGACTTTTAAAGGAGGGGGCTCTTAAAGAAGATGTGCCTGTTCTCATCATGGAAACTACCGAGGCAGAAGCGGTGAAGCTGTTTGCCAACATGTATCTTGCAATGAGAGTATCATACTTTAATGAACTTGATACATATGCGGAAGCACAAAAACTTGACACAGAGTCGATTATCAGAGGGGTATGCTATGATCTTAGAATAGGAGGAGGCTATAACAATCCCTCCTTCGGATATGGAGGATATTGTTTCCCTAAAGATACCAAACAGCTTTTAGCTAACTATAAGGGAATTCCGCAAAATATCATAGGGGCAGTGGTAGATTCTAATATCACAAGAAAAGGCTTCATAGCGGAGCAGATAATTAAGACATTAAAGAAAAGAAAAGAAGATAGGAGCGTAGCTGGGGTCTACCTGTTAGCCATGAAAACGGGATCAGATAATTTCAGACAGTCTGCGATTTTAGATATCATCGAGATATTGAAAAAGAGAGATATTGAGATCATCATATATGAACCGGCACTCAAGGAAAACCTTTTCATGGGGTGCAAGGTTATTCGTGATATTGATGCGTTCAAAGCTGTATGTGATATTATCATAGCTAACAGAAAAACAGCAGAACTTAAAGATGTTGCAGATAAAGTATATACCAGAGATATATTTTTATCGGATTAAGATATTTAGCCTAAAAAGGTGAAAAGGAGATGGATATGGAGATGAAAACAGAAAAAGAGCAGATGCAACCGAATAAGGGTAAAAAAAAGAAATTGGTTTTCATTATAGCGATAATCATCATAGCCGCCATTATAGTGCTTGCAGTAGTAATAGCACTCGACCATGAGGAAGTACAAAAACAGAATATTCAGTCTACGACAGAGGTGGAACAGATGATCTATGGTGACGAGAGCCTTGGGATAGACGCAGAGGTAGATGAATCGCTTAAGGATTACAGAAATATCGTCATTTATGGACTGGATGCAGAAGATAAGGACTCCGCATCTGGACATAGAAGCGATGCCATGATGATTTTAAGCATCAATAAAAAGACGGATGCAGTTAAGCTGTTTTCTGTATATCGTGATACATATCTTCAGATCAATGATGATGGAACTCTTGACAAGACGAATCATGCCTATGCCTATGGGGGTATGCGTCAGAGTATGAAGGCACTAAACCAGAATCTCGATCTGAATATCCGAGAAGCGATAACGTTCAATTGGAAGGCAACCGCTGATCTGGTAGATGCACTGGGTGGTATTGAGATGGATGTGCAGGATAATGAGATCCAATTTATAAATCAGCATTTAAACGGAATGGGTGCAGAGGAGCAATATATCACTCAGAGTGGTACGCAGACTCTGAGTGGAAGGCAGGCAGTAGCATATTCGAGAATACGGTATGATTCAAGCGATTTTAAGAGAAATGAGAGGATGCAGGCAGTGCTGATTGCAACATTTAAAAAGGCGCAAACTCTTGGAGCAGGACAACTTATGAGTATCATGGATGATGTGGTAGGAGAGATAGACAGTAACATGAGCAGGAATACGATGACAGAGATATTAAGTCAGATTAAGGAATTGGATATCGATGAAAACATGGGATGGCCGTTTAAGAAGCAGGGTTGGATGCATAATGAAATTTATTACTGTGTACCGGTAACGTTAGCTTCCAATGTATCGGAACTTCATGCCAGAGTATTCGGACAGAGCGGATATGTGCCAACGGAGTTTGTACAGAACGTAAGTAGTCAGATCGAATCCATCAGCGGATATAGTCAATAAAGGAGGGAGTGTGCATATGGGAGAAAAATGGATATATACAGATATTCATGCACACATCATCCCAGGAGTAGATGATGGATCCTCAAGTATGGAAGAAAGCCTTGAAATGGCCGAACTCGCATATCAAGAAGGGGTACGGGCGATCATTGCAACACCACATTATGGAAGACGCAATCCTGAGTACAATACAAATCGTACAGTCGCATTAGCTATGGAATTGCGGGAGAAGATCAAAAAAAACCATCCGGATTTGAGTCTCTTTCTGGGGAATGAATTGTATTACAGTCCCGGAATTATTGAGGAAGTAAACTCCAGAAAAGCATTTACATTGGGAAGTACAAACTACGCGTTGGTCGAATTTGATGTGCTGGCAGAATATCCGGAGTTGAAACGTTGTATCAGAGAGTTTGTGATGGAAGGCTACCGGCCAATCCTCGCGCACACAGAGCGATATAGATGTCTCTTTCATGACATAAGCAGGGTAAAAGAGCTAATCGAGCAGGGTGCATACATACAGGTGAATACCAGAGGATTTATACAAAAAAAGAGGGAGGAACGCAGTTTATGGTGTTGGGAATTGCTTGAGACTGGTTTGATTCATTTTATAGCAAGTGATTGTCATAATATGCGGGAACGAAAACCCATCATGAAAACGGCAATAAGGGAAATGGTGAAGCTGGCAGGAGAAGAAGCAGTAAAGGAAATTGTATATGCCAATATCTTTAAACTGCTCAAGAATGAATATATCTAGGAGGAACATAAATGAATCATGAGAGAAATGAGATAGAATTCGATCTGCAAGAGGTTTTCTATATATTAAAAAAGAAGATTCTGCTTATCATTCTTGTGGCAGTTCTGGGAGCAGTGGCAGCCGGTGTATACAGTTTTCTTCTGGCCTCTCCCATATATCAGTCTACGGCAAAAGTGTACATACTGTCACAGTCTACATCATTAACTTCTTTTGCAGATATCCAGATCAGCTCCAGTTTAACAACAGACTATGAAGAGATGATTACGGGCAGACGTGTAGTCGGACAGGTAAAGGAAAATTTGAATCTTGATATGAAATATGAAGACATCGTGGAAATGGTAACGATTGAGAACCCTCCGGACACACGCATTTTAAATATATCAGTGGAATCTACAGATGCGCAGGAAGCGGCGGATATGGCAAATGAGTTTGCGGAAGTGTCGAG
The DNA here is from genome assembly GCF_014333425.1 of Zhenpiania hominis. Lineage (GTDB taxonomy): Bacteria > Bacillota > Clostridia > Peptostreptococcales > Anaerovoracaceae > Hominibacterium > Hominibacterium hominis. Next base: position 111,154 of record NZ_JACRYT010000005.1, read on the forward strand.
AGAGCAGATTTCGAGGATCATGGAGACCGATGAGCCGGCGTTATTTGAGACAGCTATCGTGGAAGACGATCCGATCAAACCGCAAAAGGCAAGGAATACTATACTGGGGTTCCTGATTGGCTTGATATTGTCAGCGTTCGTGGTGATTGTGCTGCATGTGCTTAATGACAATATCAAGAATCAGGAGGATGTGGAAAGGTATCTAAACCTCAATACGCTTGCCAATGTACCGCTTGAAAAGGGCAGTAAGGGAAAGAAAGAAAAGAAAGGGACACTCAGAAGAGAACGGTAAGGAAAGGAGAACGGATTCATGCTGGATATAGAATTTGGAAATTTGCAGGAACCAGAATATGGACGAAGAGAGGCGCTGAATTCACTTAGAACGAATATACAGTTTTCCGGATCGGGATTACAGACATTGTTGTTTACAAGCTGTCAACCTAACGAGGGAAAGAGTACCATATCGTTTGAGTTGGCATACTCAATGGCAACAAATGGAAAAAAGACGGTGTTCGTCGATGCCGATCTCAGAAAGTCGGTAACGATCAATCGATATAAAATTACTAACCAAAGAAAGCGAATCGGCGGTTTGTCGCACTATTTGTCGATGCAGGCAACTCTGGACGATGTCCTTTGTCATACAAATGTAGAAAATATGGATATCATTTTATCAGGGCCTTATACACCGAATCCTACCGCCTTATTCAATGAACCTGCGTTTGATGTACTCTTACAAACGCTTAGAAAGTTATATGACTATGTGATTATAGATACCCCACCGCTTGGGGCCGTCATCGATGCTGCAGTCATAGCACCTAAGTGTGATGGGGCAATCCTTGTTCTGGAAGCCAATATGACAAATTCCAGGGCAGCTATCAGCGTAAAAAAGCAACTTGAGCTTGTAGGTAGCAACATATTGGGAGTAGTCCTTAATAAAGTCCCTGTAAGGAGTAGTGGATATTATTATCAGTATTATGGTGAATACAAATAGCGGAGGGAAGATGCATAAATGAAAGGGATCATATTAGCAGCAGGTAAGGGAACGAGGCTCTATCCAATAACGAAATCAATCTGCAAGCCGTTGCTTCCTGTGTATGATAAACCTCTGATCTATTATTCTATTTCAACATTGATGTTGGCTGGGATAAGAGATATATTGATTATTATACCTGATGGACAGCAGATTGCGTTTAGAGAATTGCTAGGAGATGGTAGTAAGTTTGGAATAAATATCGAATATGCGATACAGGACGTACCGAGAGGAATCGCAGATGCATTTATTGTAGGCGAGCGCTTTATCAAGAACGATCAAGTCTGTCTTATGCTTGGCGATAATATATTCTATCATCCGAATCTTGAAGGGATCTTAAAAAAAGCAATGCGATTCGTAAAAAATGCAAGTAAAGCAACGATATTTGGGATAAAGGTAGAAGATCCATATTCATTTGGTGTAGTGGAATTTGATGAAAATGGAAGAGTGATATCAATAGAAGAAAAGCCGGACTACCCAAAGTCTCAGTATGCAGTACCTGGATTATACTTCTATGGAAATGATGTGATCGATATAGCAAAAGAGCTTAAACCGTCAGCAAGAGGTGAGCTTGAGATAACGGATGTGAATATTGAGTACTTGAATCGAGGGAAATTGAACGTAATACCGCTTGATGAAGAGGTCATTTGGCTTGATGCAGGGACGGTCACTACATTACATGAAGCGGCATGTAGGGTATATGAGATGCAGCAGATAGGAGTCTATGTGTCGTATCCTGAAAAAGTAGCTATAGATAAAGGTTATATTACTTGGGATAAATTTATTCATGAAATAGAGGAAATGCACAACACAGAGTATGGAAAACATTTAAAGGATATGATGGATAGCATCAAACTAATATAATTTTTTTGTGATCTAAAAATTATGAGAAGGAGAAACTAATTGGGTGTTAAATAAAAGACATTTACAGAATATTTCAATTGCGGTAATTGGAGATTATTTTCTTGACAGATTTATTTATATAGATACAAATAGGACAAATAAATCCCTTTATGGCAACGGTCCAGTATATCATGTCAATGAGGTTAGGAAATATGCTGGAGCAGCGGGAACAATTGCAAAAAACTTGGCTAATCTGGGTGTTGGACATATCTATGCTATTGGATTTATCGGAAATGACAGTAATGGAGTCGATCTAAGAAATTCAATGACTGCACTAGGCATTGATTGTGAGGGACTTATTGTAACTGATGCTTGTATTACACCAACGTACACTATGGTACTTCAAAAAGGTTCTGTGCAAAGTGAAATCTGTGAATATGATTACTTAAATGATAGTGTGACCCCCATAGAAATACAGAAGCAAATTTCAAGTGCCATATATAAATTAGCAAATGAGAATGATTTAGACGCAATAATTGCGCTAGATCAACTAGATACGGAAGACTGTGGTGTTATTACTTCGTTAGTTGCGAAAACTTTATCATATATAGGTAATAAAAAAATAGTTTGTTTTGATTCTAGAAAACACATTGGAAAGGTAAAAAATGCGATTATTAAATGCAACTATAAAGAATTTATGGAATCCGAATTATATGATAGTTCAATAACATTTCAAGACTCATGCAAAAAGATAAGTAAGGAAACAGGGCAGACCCTTATTGTAACGAAAGATAAAGAGGGTGCATTTATAGTAGTAGACGGTAAAGTGACTCATATTCCTGCAAGAGAAATAGAACAGCCTATAGATTCTCGTGGTGCTGGTGACGCATTTACTAGTGGTTTTGTTACTGCCTTTTGTTGTGGAACTTCACTTTATACTTCTGGTCTAATTGGAGCAGTAACAGCATCATTGTGTGTAACTGAAATTGGTACAACAGGACGTATGCTATTTGATGATGTAATGAATACCTATGAAAGGTGGCGTAATCATGACAGCTTCAGATATTTCTCAAAAATTACATATTGATAAAGGCAAAACTCTCACAACGAAGGGTAGCAAGTATCTAATAATTAGGGCTATAGGGCTTGGGAAGAATAATGTTGTATACTATGCGTTAGGCATAGAAGGTTTACGGAAAGGAATGTTTGTTGCAATAAAGATACAATATAATTTGGAGGGAAAACGAGTAAAACGATTTTTTCGTGAAGTTTCTTTCCTGCGTCAACATCAACATTTATATACGGTAAAGTATTATGATGAAGGATATTATCAAGTAACAAATAAAAGATATCCATTTGTTGTAATTTCATATTTGCCATATACATTAGAAGATTACATTATCAATTTTGAAATGAGCTTTGAGAAAAAACTATGTTTTGCATGTCAAATGGCATCCGTACTATGCTGGCTGAAAAGGTTAAATACGCTTCATCGTGACATAAAGCCATTAAATATTCTTACAGATGGAGAAAATGCAGTTTTGGGGGATTTTGGACTAATCAAAAACTTAAACAAAGAACGATTACTAATATCAGAATGGGATGATGGCGAAGCAGAGGATATTCTAGATATATCAGATACGATACCGAGGTTTTATCGTACACCAGAACTGGTTCGATTTGCGAAGAAGGAAGACATTCTTCGTATAGAATCTGACACTTTTCAAATGGGACTTGTATACGGTAGACTGTTTACAGGAAAAAATCCGTTACAGCCATCTAAAATGAAGTTGGATGATTTGAACATTTCCTTTTCTGAAGTTGATGAATATAATGTAGAATATAGAATCGTAAAAAGGCTCAACTGTTTAATAAGGAAAATGTTAAACATGGATTATAATATACGGGCAACTCCAGAATATGTTCTTCAAGAAATGATGGAGGTATATAAAATCTATGCTGTATATCCATGAACCTATCGTGAATTTTATATAGCAAGAGGCGTTACTGGTGTTTGGGATTATATTCATGTGGTCGATGTGACAAAGGGGCATGTATCAGCCTTGGAATTTCTGAACAGGAACCCGAGATTTCATGCATTTAATCTGGGAACTGAGCAAGGTGTCAGCGTTCTAGAACTACTCGAAACCCTTCAAAAGATAAACAGTGTAAAGGTACCGTATCGCTTCGTCCTACGTTGCCCGGGTGATGTGGTAGAATGCTATGCGTCCGTTGAAAAGGTGAAATATGTACTGGGCTGGCAGGCAAAGCGAAGTCTGGAAAATATGACAATGGATGCTTGGCGGTTTGAAATTAGTTGCTAAGTCTAAAATATTATAATTGGCAGGTAGGGCGCATGTTCATAATACTACAGGAGAAGAATATGGGAAGGATTACTTTCGCAGAAAGATTGCATGATATCCTCAGAGAAAGAGATATCATGCAGGTGGAACTTTGTAAAATGACGGGTATAGGAAAAAGTGCAATGAGTCAGTATTTGAGTGGAGCTTTTACTCCAAGGCAGGAGACTTTGTATAAGCTGGCTTCTGCTTTGGATGTCTCCGAGGCATGGCTTATGGGATATGATGTGCCTTGTGATAGAAAGATTCCTACTGGCAGAGAATCAGATTCCGATTCCTTTTATTTCACTGCTGCCGATGATAGTATGGCATCATTTTGTATCCCAAATGGTTCCAAAGTTCTTATTCAAAAAAACGATTACGCCCATTCGGGTCAGATCGTATGCTTTTCCATTGCGGATGCTCAAGAGATGCTCTTGAGAAAATTATACAAGCAGGGGACTGGGTTCGTTTTCACTGCATCGTCAAGCGGTGATTACCCGCCTTTTATTTTCAGCGAGTCAGACTTTTCTGCCCGCAGGCTGAAAATTCACGGTGTTGCAATAAAAGTCATCATTTCACTATAGTGCAGGTATGAAATTTTTAAAGACAGAAAATGCAGTTTAGATTAAGTCTAGAAAATGTAAACTGACGAAAAGTACGTTCACTGTGTGTGAAAATTTTAAGAGAAAAATCCCTGCATTAGCTATCATTCAATGCTTGCAGAGATTTTTGAGGGAGTGCTCTTCCAATTTATCCATATTTATTTTTTCACTTCCATCCGTTCTGCCATGGACGTAAGCACATCGCTGATGGAAGCTTTTAATTCTTCGGCCGTCTTAGAATTTAGTTTCCGGAGCCGACTGAGACTTTCTTCTAAATCCTCGTAAGTTTGTTGAAGACTGAGTAAAATGTATTCACATTTTACAGCTTCCTTTGCCATTCTGGCACGAAGATTTGCTGCTTTTTTGTCAGCATCCAGCTTTTCTGCCTTTTCTTTTAACTTTTCCAACTGTTGATTGAATTTTTCTGTTGCTTTGCGCATTTCATCGTCTTTTTTTCGCAACACTTTTTCCGTTGCCTCTTTTTCTGCCTGTTGTAAGGCGTTTAACTCTTTTTGGTGAGCGGAAATAAGGGCTTCTTTTTCTTTAAGTAAAGACGATTTTTCCTGTTCCGCTTTTTTCAGCTTTTCCCGCTCTTCTGCAACTAATTGCTCCAACTGTTTCTGTACTTCCGTGTCACGATTCTTTTCTGCCTGTAGAGCCTGATCTTCCAGAGAGGAAATTTTTTTTGTCAGGGCTTCGATCCTGTTTTGATTTTCTGCCTCTTGTTTTTTCTGTTCTTGTTCTTTTTTCTCGAATACCGTTATCTTTTCTTGAAGTACCACATTTTCCTGTTTCGCTTCTTGAATCATCTTTTTTAGTTGTGCAATGGACATGTCCGTCACATTATTTTTCTGTACAAAAGGTTCTCGATCTTCGGAAGGAAGTGCTAATAATTGTAATGCCTGAGAATATCCGATATTCGCAAACGTCTGCGAATTTGCAAGGCCAGTTTTACCATATTCTTCATAAAGCTTCATTAGGTTATTCGCTGTGCGCTGAGAAAACTCAACACGCTCTTTCAACCAATCTGCCCACTTCCCATGTTTGATAATCTGCTTTGCCTCAGTCAACCGTTTCCCAATTTCAATGGAATTTAGGAGGACGGTTTGCTGCGTTTGGGCGGTGATCATGCGGATTTCTGTTACAAGCTGTGTTTCCTGTTGCGAATGATCCATTTCAACAAAGCTTTCGTTTGTAGTTGCCATAGCGGTATGTTCTTCTTTTTTCATTTCTGTATTGTTCTTCATGATGAAACTCCCTTTCTTTTATCAATCTTGTTAAGGTTGTGATATAGACCTTTCCAGCAGGCAGAGCCGAGAACCCTGCCTGCCTCAAAAGATACGGTTAGATTTCTCGATTGTTTAATAAGGCGATTAATGTCCGTATTTCTTTTGGGTGAAAGGTAATCCCTCTTGACATATGTTCATGCTCCGGATCCCAGTCACGGATATCATATTTGGGTGCATTTCCATTCCAAGAGACAAGATTCAATTCCTTATTCCACCCGGTTGGGTATTCGGTAATGATTCCGATTCGTTCTTTGATTTCAAATACGATTTCTTCTCTTTCTGTTCTCTGAATTGCCATATTGTGTTCTCCTTTCCAAAATGGTTGAATTAAGAAATAGATTTTTGCCACCGAATGTGGTGGTGAATGCTTATATCTGTGGTAGTGGTAGCGCAGCGGAAGTGAGAAGGCCAGTCAAGGGCGTAAGACTTTTTCAGATTTTTTTTCGAAGGAGAAAAATGTTAAAAAGTTGCGGATGCACCCTTGACGTCAGCCAGCGAACGACCAATCATGGCCACCCACAGAATAAGCATCCTTTTAAGGTCACTTAAAAGAACCGATTGCATATAAAAACGTTCTCCAGGCAATGTGGAGAACGAACCGATTAGAAAAATGCAGGCAGAGACTTGCAGAGAATTTTCATGGATAGAAAGATAAGACAAAAGCTGCAAGGACATAACGGTATATATGGGAAAAATAATGGAAGTCAATCTTATATAAATTCCTGTGAAATCGTAAAAAACATGTGTATGTATAAGATTTCCGTTTTATTAGGCCGAACAGCCTTTTGATCCGGAAATAGGAATTTCAAATAAATCAGGATCATTGCGAGTAGAGACGTGTAGGAGCTTTATGTAGAAAATAGTTCCTTTGAAAGAGCAAAATGCGATTAAAAAGTAGAAGAATCTTGTTTTTCTCAGAAAGGAAACCAAAAAGAATTCCGGTTACCCCTGATAACAAAGGAATCTTTCAGTATATAAGGTGGCAGGGAATCTGCAGAAATGAAAAAAGTTCAAAAGAATGATTAGAGAGAGGAATTTGATTCCGTTTCTTCCGGTTGCTTGTCCTGTTCAACAACAAATAATTCTTCAATCGGACAGTCAAACAGTTTTAATAATTTATCAATCGTTGCAAAACTGATGGAGGAAGTCTCATTTTCCAGCATTTTATTCAGTGCTGTATAATTTGTATCCAGCTTTCTTACAAGCCAATACTTGCTTTTTCCACTTTTTTTCAACACTTCTTTTAAGTTTAAATATACCATAGCTTAAGGAACCTCCTGCCTAGTATTATAGCCAGAAGAGAGTTAGAAAATAAGGCGTTTAGAGTTGAGTCAATTATAATTTACTGTATGCTATGGTATAATGATAGCAGAGACGCAGATAGTAGATTTAAGAAATGGGGATAAAATGCTAAGTACGAAAGCAAAGCAGCAAATCGAAGTACATGAGGAAGCCATTAAAAAGATTTTAAAAATGGAACTGCCAGGAGATTTGTATCAGGAGATCGTAAGTTATATACAGTTGGTGAGAGGGTTAAGCCGAATTGCCTTTCTGTTTTATCCCTATAAAAAGAAAGAACTAAATCAGGACACTTCTAAAGGATACAAAGAGAATGACGTAAAGTAGAAGAAACGCGGTATTTTCTTAAAAAGCTTTCAAGTCAGAAATTTTTTATTTCATTTTCATATTTCCAATCTGTCCATCCTATTGATTTCATAGAACAATCGAGCGTTTCTATGAAAGAAAAACGCATCAAAGTGCTGAAATCAACAAATTCGATGCGTTTACTCTGCGCTTATGCCAGATAAAGTATGTAGGAGATTTTTTATTTGTTTAGACGAAATTCCATTCTTTCAGACTGATAAAATCACTTTCATTACCAACGATAATATGATCCAGAACAGGAATTCTAAGAAGTTTACCTGCTTGGACTAATTGTTTTGTAGTTTCAAAATCTTTCTTGCTGGGATTTGGATTTTCAGAAGGATGATTGTGAGCGAGAATAGCGGCGGATGCATTGCATTGAATCAGAAATTTGAAGATCTCTCTTGGATGAATCAGTGTGGAATTCAGAATCCCGATCGACGCCGTATGATAGCCGATAATGCTTCCTTTTGCATTCAGCGCAATCACAAGAAAGACTTCCTGTGGATTTAAATGTAGTTTGCAAATTTTGGTTAAAAATTGATGGGCCGGAATGGGACTTGAAATTTCGTAGTGCTCCAAAGATTCAACGGAATCTTCTTTTACGAGCTGCAGTTTGTACTTGACATATTCATATGGTGTGTTCATATGGGTTCCTCCCTCCCATGAATGATAGTTTGTACACTGCAAATCAAAGTGCGGATACTTGGGATATCAGGCATAGTACGGAGTGAGGATGGGATGTCATAGGGAGAACGACTTATTTTTCTATTTTTTTTGCAAAAAAAAGGGACAAAATCAGGAGAGCGACCTTGACAGGAACACAGAACGACGGAAACTAAAGATTCCTGGGATCCGCAGGACTGGTGCGCCCAGTCCGTTCTATTTTTATAAAGAGAAAATATTTGACAAAAAAACCGATATTTCAGCACGATCCAGATAGTGAGATCGTTCTATGATTGTGAAGCGAAATCACTTTATAAACATACGCTTGAAAGGGAAGGTGATAGTCATTTCTTTTTATGAAAAAGTAGAACGGGAATTTGATGCTTACTGCAAGCGTACCCTGAAAAACAAACTGGTTGATTACAAACGGCAGCAAGCCTGTCTTCGTAGGAAAGAGCTTTCCTTTGATGAGACGCAGCAAAGAAAACTGGATCAATTTTTCTCTACGATGGATGAGTATTTTGCAGATATGATTCAGTTTGGAGATTATGCAATCGAGTTGAAAGATGAAACGCTCTATAAGGCCCTGTTGCAACTATCCGAAGAGAAGCAGATGATTCTTATTTGCCACTATGCAATGGGAATTAGCGACAGAGAGATTGCAACTCAGTTAGCACTTCCCAAAACAACGGTCCGATACCGAAGGGAGGCGGCGTTACAGAGGTTAAAATCTTTGATGGACCAAGGGGCAAAGAACGAATGAGCCGTTATACACGTATTACATTTCCTGTCATTACTGGTGCAATCAAGGGAGACACTCTCGCAATGGAGCAGATCCTGAATCATTATAAGGGGTATATTAATAAATTGTCAGTGGACAAACTCTACGACCATTTGGGAAATGAACGTCTTACAATAGACAGTCAACTTCAAAAAATATTGGAACTGCACCTGATTGTTGCGGTTCTAAAATTCCAAATCCGCAAATAAAAGAAAAAGTGATTTCGCTTTTTATTGGAACCTTTACAATTTCATACTGCGAAAGGTACGTTTGAACTGCAGGGAGCGAGTTTCGATTGTACGCCAGGACCCTGTTTATAGGCGAGCGAACTCTACAACCGATCAAACAGGGAGGGAAACTCTGTCTGCGAAGAACTGCAGAAAAGAATCATGATACGTCCGTCAGATGTACGGTGCCCACGGGAATGGGAAAGGACTGCACTTGCAGGACTGCGGAGCTGCATCCAACAGCCGCCTTTTTGCAGATAAAAATTGATCGTTCAGTATGAATTAAATAAAAAAGGAACCCTGTTTTTTGCGTGTATAATGTAGATAGTGTAAGAATGGAAAAGAAATGAGAGGGAATTATGAAGTTTTATCAGGTGGAATCTATCAAAGAGCAGGAAATCGTTTATTATATTATTCGGAGAATGACTGATTTTTGTATGCTTCCGGAAGAAAGTCAGTATCTTGCCTATCGGATTCGTACGAACCTATCACCCAATACGGTGAAGCGCGCGGCATTTTCCATTATGTATTACTGCGAGTTTCTAAAACAAAAGGATTTAAGAAAAGAAGAGATCTGGCAACTTTCTTTTGCGTTCCAGCACGAGCATTTCATTGAATTTTTGAATTGGTTAAAAAATGGGAACCATACGGATCGTAAAGGAAAATTGCCAAGTAATCGAACCTGTAATATGTACCTGAGAGATGTATTAGAATTTTACCGTTATCTTGAACAGCAGGGAACGGAAGAATTAAAAGTGCTTTCGGAACAGGAGAACACCTTTATAACTTCCTGTGGCATTCGGAAGCATAAAATGATCAGGCGATTTCGAGGTTTCTTCAGAGAGGAGCCATCCAAAGGGGATAGCATTACAGCAGAACGTATCGGAGCACTCGTGGCAGCTTGTACGAATCTGAGAGATTCCCTGCTTCTGCTACTTCTGGCAGAAACCGGATTTCGAATTGGAGAGATTCTGGGAATTCGATTGGAGGATATTGATTTTTCTTCCAGACAAATTCAAGTCCAGTTTCGATCCAATAATAAAAATCAGGCGAGAGCAAAAAACGCAGAATATCGAAAGGCACTTTTAAGTCCGACCACCTTTTCTCATTTAACAACCTATCTGACACAATGCAGAAAGAATGGATATTCGGATTATCTATTCGTGAACTTAGAAGGAAAACAGCTTGGCCAACCCATGAAGGTACAAAGCGTTTATGCGATGCTAAAACGATTGGAACAGAAAACCGGAATTGCAAGCCATCCACATCAACTCCGTCATTATTTTGCTAATGCACGGTACAATGCAGGCTGGGAGTTGCTTTTGATTAGTAAAGCTCTTGGTCACAGGCAGCTAGAGACCACGCGCAACTATCTGAATCTGGAAGAGGAAACGCTGCGCAGTGCGTCTCAAACGTATTTTGAACAGACTGAAGCGCTTACGCAGATTTCGACGCTGATTGGAAACGGAGGGCAAGAATGAAATCGAATGTACAGAGCCAGCGAGCAGATACAGGGCTTTCTGCCCTTGGGATTTTGCAGGAAATCGAAGCCTGTCCGGTTCTTGCGGAACGGCAAAAACAGAAGCTTTGTTCCTTTTTCACTTCTTATCCACACCGTTCCGCAAAAGAGATTACCTATTCGGATCGGGAAGCGTATGGAGTGTATCTGCTTCAGACTGGAGTAAAGAAAAAGCATGCGGAATATCTGCATGCTTTGGATCAATTCAAACTTTGGTATCAGGAAATGCAGCCACTTACAGTTGTCGAAAAGCGCCTTTCGTTTACTGACGATCGCATCTTTCTTCTTTATCATCCAGATACGAGAATTGCAAAGGAGCTTTTCAAAACAGCGGATAAGGAAGAACTGCTTTGGGACTTTTCCCAACCTGCTTCAGAATCTTTTACCGATCAGGTGTTTGAACTTCTGAATACAATTTTAATGCAGCCAATGGATCGGAAGCTTCGGAGAGCCAGGCTTCTGGTACTCAAACAACTCTATGCGTTTGGTATTCGGTATCACCTTTCTTCGATTCTGCACCTGGATTTGGCAGACGAAAAGCGATTTGAACTGTATTTAAATCAAACACCCCATCTGCAACGCTACCGAAAATCAGCGCTCTCTTATTTTCGAAAGACCTTATTTCTGCAATCGGATTCCATCTGTTGGGATGCAAGCGTCTGGTATTTAGAACGCTTTCATTTGGATTCGGCAAGGGTGAACGTGGCTAATCCAGTCCGTCAGTTTTCCTTTTTAGAAATCCAAGATCCGGAGCATCGGAGATATGGGCAGCAGTATCTTCGTTACTTGCTGGGTGCAACGGAACTTTCGATTGCAACGATTCGTTTTCATTATAGTGTGTGCAAATCATGTTTCCGCTTTCTGGAACAGGAAGCCATTTCTTTCACAGAACTGAAGGATTCCGTGTTGGAAGACTTTCTGCATGCAGAGAAGACTGATTGTGCGGAAACTATCAATCGAAAGGTGATTGTGTTAAGCCAGATGTTCCATTATCTGTCTGTTCGGGAGAACCTGTCCGTTCCGTTTGACAGCGCACTTCATATTCGAAAAAGCCAGCCGTACCACTATAGGGGGAATGTGACAGAAAAACGAATGGAGGAAGTTATAGATGCCTTGTCCGATTTGGATACAACACTTCGGCTGATGGTTGTGACCCTTTTTTGTACCGGACTTCGAAAAAATGAGGTGTGTGTGTTGACTGGAGATTGTCTGTCCCATGATGGGACCGATGGATGGATTCGACTGTACCAGTCCAAGCTTCGAAAAGAAAAACGGATCCCCATTCCGGACGGATTGTATCAGATGCTGAAGCAGTATATCGAAACCGAACGTAGAACGGCGAATGACTACCTGTTTCAAAATGCAAAAGGGGATGCGTATAATGCGCAGACGTTTACGAATCGGATGCGAATGGCCTGCGGGAAATGGAACTTTGCGCAAGATGGGTACCAGTTTCGAGCACATGCCTTTCGGCACTGGTTTGCAACAGAACTCTTTGAGGAATCCAACCTTCAGGTTGTCCGGGAATTCTTAGGACATGACCATGATGATATGACGAAAGCCTATATTGATGGAATTCCCAGGCAGATTCAGGAAAAAAGCCACGCTTATTTTATGGAACATGAAAATGAATTTATGAAAGACTAAGGAAGGAATAAAGAAATGAAAAAACAGGCACACCAAAGCAATGGATTGGAACTGCAAGCGTGTTCGGATGCACGCAGCAAACATCGTGAAGAAGCATGGAAGGCTCCTTTACATTGGCTCAAGAAGGAGAAGCTGCGGGAGGAACTACGCACCTTTCTGGACACTCGTGTACAAGAGGTTTCATTTACTACCTGGAAAAAGGAGAAATCTCCCTGTCGACAGGTTTGTCGGTTTTTAGAAGAAAAGGAATCTGAGTTGAAAAGTTTTCATGAAAAAACCTATGAGGAACTTAAACAGAGTCTGACCGCATGGCTGCTTGCAAATGGGTATGTGGTGTATAAGAAGCACTATCGTAAGGATAGAGGGAAATATACTTATCAGGATGCGGATGCAATCTGTTATTTAAAAAAGATCTATCGATTTTTAGGCAAAAAGGAGGAGTCGGAAGTTTCGGATCCGTGGGACTTGCGTTCCCTGGATATTCCTCCGGAACAAAATCCAATCAATCCACATTATCGGTTAGATTTTGTAGGAATCAAACAAGATGCAATGCGACAGGAAGTGAAAGACGTGTTGGCTTTTCATGCTCGATATAAAGCGGCGGAGACACTGCGGCTGGAATTGTGGGCAGTAACCGCTTTTTCCCGTTTTTTGCAGAAGAGCTTCCCAGAAGTGGAGTCGTTTAAACAGATTCAAAGAGTGCAACTGGAAGACTACCTTATCTATGTACGGACAGAATCAAAACTGAAAAGTTCCAGTTATGCTTCGCAGTTTGTACATTTAAAGAATGTATTCATTGATCTCGGACAAATGAAGGAATGGCCGCATTTGACCAATCTCTTTTTAAAAACAGATTTTAAGACACGGATTACAATCAAAATGAAAATCTATTCGGAAGAAGAACTGAAACGACTGAATCAAGGAATTGTAACATTGGAACCACAAGTTGCACGGGCACTGTTCCTGCATCAGATTCTGGGGCTTCGAATTTCAGATACACTGACGCTGCGAACCGACTGTCTTCTTGAGAAGTGTGCAGGTTTTGTGATTCGCATCCACCAGCCGAAAACGACATCCTATGAAAAGCCAATCACGGAGGAGGTGATGCAGTTGGTGCAGGCCGCAATTTCGAATACCTTTCAGAACCATGGAGAAACGGACTATATCTTCGTTCAGGATCGCCATCCGGAAAAACCGATGTCCTATGGGAAAGTGGAATATCAATTGAAGGCAATGATTCGAGAAAAACAAATCTTAGATGATCAGGGAACTCTCCTTCAATTTGGTACACATATTTTTCGGCATAATTATGGAAAGAAATTGGCGGAATTGGGGCTGGATGATTATACGATTATGCAGCTTCTTGGACATTCTACGTTACGATCGATACGACATTACCGGATGTTAGGTAGCAAACAGTTAGCAGAAGAGACAAGAGAGATGCGCAACAAGCTGGATCGGCGCATACGGCCATATTTACAGGAGTGGGGTTATGAAGAAGTATGAGAAAATGCTTGAAGTTAATCGGAAACGAAATCAGGAAAAGGAACAGCTTGCTCGGAAGGCCATTTTTTCTCTGAAACAGGAAGGCCTTCCGATTTCAGTTGCAACATTGGTGCAACGTACCGGATTATCAAGAGGGTACTTTTATAAAATGAAAGAAATCAGAGACCTTTGGGAAAAGGAGCAGGCAACTGGGGTTCAGGAACCTGTAGGAGAGTTTATAGATCCACGTGATAAAGAGATTGAGAAGTTGAAAGCAGAGCGAGATTATTTGATAGAAGAAAAAAAGAGACTGGAGCAAGTCTTAAAAAAATATGAGCTTGGATTTTTAACGAGAAAGGACAGAATGTAATCCCGTTAATGAACTATAAGTGTGCATATTGTGTATTATGTAGAACCGTTGTAATTCTAAAGGCTGCAACGGCTTTTTTTATGGGAAAAGAACAGGAGTACATATATAGGCAATGAATACAGGGCATGACGGGAGTTTGTCCACCGGACACGGAAATTCCATTTCCGGTATGCTCCGGCGGCTGGAATCCATGTTCCTGCAGGCGGCAGATTTCCCTATAGATGCCATACGGGCGCAAATTGCAGAGGGAATTGATCTGATTATACATTTGGGGAGACTGTCGGACGGGAGCCGCAAGGTTTTGGAGATTGCCGAGATCGATGGTGTTTCTCAGGGGGAAATACAGATCAATATGCTTTTTCGTTATCGGCCTTCCAAGGGGCTGATTCGGACAACAAATCATTTGATTCATACAGAAAAGCTGGAACTCAGAGGGATAGCGGCATATGGAAATTGATTATTCAGAATACAGATTGTCTGGAAAAGAAACGATCACTTTTTTAGTGGCAGGGTATATGGTAACCTTTACAGTGCTCTTTTTGTTTTATCACAGTATTGCTTTTTCTTTGGCAGGAGGAATCCTTCCCTATTTTGCGCTGAGGAACTATAGGCAATGGAAAGCGGAGAAAAGACGGACGCTTCTTACAATACAATTTAAGGACCTGTTGTATTCACTTTCCGCATCGATTGCGGCAAATTTTCAGATTTCTGAGGCCTTGGCAAACGGCCTTGAAAGCCTTAGAATGCTCTATGATGAAAGCACTCCCCTCATAAGTGAATTGAAATACATGGTCAAAAATATATCTGAGAACAGAGAAAGCGACATACAGATTTTTCTTGATTTTGCAAAGAGAAGTCACTGTGAAGATATTGATAATTTCGTTCAGGTTTATATGACCTGTAGAACGATGGGAGGGAATCTTGAAAAAGTGATTAAAAGTACGACTGAGATTATCGTAGATAAGATTAATATTGAAAGCGAGATACGGACTTTGACTGCGCAGAAGAAATTTGAAGGGAAGATTATCAGTATGATGCCCTTTGCGATTTTGCTGCTTTTAAATCTGTTTTCTCCGGATTATCTGGAACCTCTGTACACAACTCTGACAGGAAGAATCGTTATGACAGCGGCCCTTGGAGGATTGGTTTTTGCCTTTTTTCTGACTGAGCGTTTGACGGCTATTGAGGTGTAAAGTGAACATGTTACAGATGTTTGAACGATCCCTTGCCGAGCGGTATGCCAGACTCTATGGAAAAAAGAACTTTCAAAAAAAGGTAGAAAAGGAAAGAAGAAAACTACTATTCACAGGTGCCGCAATCCTCGCTTTTTTATGCGCGGCTCTGCTTTTCGGGCTTGCGGAAGGAGAGGAAAGCTACGAATATATGAGGTTTAATCAAAAGGGGGAACTGATCGAAATAAAACGACCTTCCGCGGAGCAGGGCGCAATTTCCTTTTCTGCCCGGGTACAAATGGGAGCAGGCGCGTCAGCCAGGACAAAGGAAATTTTTATAACGATCGATCCGCTCGGAAGTGCAGAGGAAGTGGATCAGGATGGGATCCTTCCAGAAAAAACAGAGGAGGAAAAGGAAGAAGATGAATTAAATCAGCTGATTGCCGGATTTAACTCGGATACGACAAATTCAAAGATAACGATGCCGAAGGAACTGAAAAACGGGGAAAATCTTGTATGGAAAAAAAGTGAGGATTCCGGTCTTATGCTGTATTTCACACTGGCGGTCGTAATGCTGTGGATGCTGTACAAGGGACGCTTTTATACAGTGGAGAAGGAAGAAAAACGAGCCAGAGAATCAATTATTCGTGAACTTCCGCAATTTATCAACAAAATGATACTTTTGATAAGCGCGGGAGTTGTTCTTCACACTGCGTTTCTGAAAATAGTGGATGATTACGAAAAAAGCGGGAAGCACGGAAGCTATTTTTATATGCAGCTGACTCAGATTGGCCGGGCAGTTCGGGAAACAAACGGCTCGCTCTGTCAGGAATTACAGCAATTTGCAAAGAGGAGCGGCGTAAAAGAGCTGATTCGGATATCAAATATTTTGAGCGACAATTTAAACAAAGGCGCGGATTTATCGGAAAAGCTGAAACAGGAAAACAGCTTGCTCTGGCTGGCAAGAAAGCAGCAGTCTGAAGAGAAGGGGAGACTGGCGGAGACAAAGCTGACACTGCCGCTGATGATTCTTTTGCTTGTTTTGATTATGATGACGATTGCACCGGCGATGATGGAAATATAAGGGGGATAAAGAATGAAACGAAAGAAATGGATTCACAATAACAAACGGGGAATGGAGATGGTACAGGTGGCGATCCTTGTGGCGATTGCCATCATATTAGGACTGATCTTTAAAAATGAAATAACAAACTTTGTAAATAAGACATTCGAAAGTCTGAACAGCGGCTTCTGATGAATCGAAAAGGGACGGCAATGGTAGAAGCGGCGGTGGTTTTCCCGATGGTTATTCTGACTGTAATGGCTTTGATCTACATGTTTCAGATTTTTTTTAGAGAAACAGAAATACGGGCCGACATGCATAAAGCGCTGCGGGCAGAGAGCGGGAAGTGCTGTCAGACGCTTCAATATCAAGAAAACATTCAATCTCCCTTTCCGATTTACCGGAAAGGAGAGCGGCTATACTGCCGGGGGACTTTGCAATCCAAGGAAAGAGGCATTTTGAAAGCGGGAGAGAAAATGCTGTATTCAGACAAATATCTGGACGATGAACGGGATTTTATTCGAAAGATCGATCTCATCCCTCAAAGGGAGTTTTATGATGAATAAGAAAGGAAGCGCTTCTGTGTTCCTTGTGTTTATTCTGACAGCTGTGATTTTCATGACTGCCGCGTTTATCTATGCTGCCAAAGAGATTGCCTTTGAAAGCTATGAAGATGGGTTATTAGGGATTGCCTCCAGGTCGGTTCTTTCAGAATTCCATACCGAATTGAAAGATCGATATGGTATCTTTGCCTTCGAAAGCCACGGCAGTGACACGGAGGCCGACATAAGGGGATATGTAAATGAGTCGCTGCTGGTTAACGGGGAACGACGTCTTGAAGAGATTAAAGTGAAATTTGGGGACTACTCGCTGGGCAATCCGGAGGTTTTTAAAGAGCAGATCTTGGATTATATGAAGTTTGTCATTACAGAGGATCTGTTTTCACAGGAGGTGGAGGAAGAGGAGTCTCAGGGACACAGAAAAAGCCGGACTCTGAGGAACGAGCAGATTATTCAGGGACTGCCATCGCGACCTATGAAAGAACAGAGCGAGAGCTTCCTGGAGTGGGGAAAAAATATCGCTTCCCAGATGGGAAATGTGACACAGATTTTTGATCAAACAAAAGAAAACTATCTAATGAATAAATATATTCTTATGCATTTTAAAAATAAAATAGACAGGCCGTCATCTGAGCCGTCCTTTTTTGAAAATGAAGTGGAATATATATTGGAAGGTGACTACAGCAACGAAAAAAATTATGAGAAAACGCGAAGGGGCCTTGTTCTTTTTCGAAGCAGCCTCAATGCTATCTATCTTTATGTCAATCCGCAGAAGCGGGCAGAAACCCTGGCTGCCGCGGAGATTTTAACGCCGGGACCGGCCGCCGTGGTGACGCAGGCTGTTCTGATTGGAACATGGTCTCTTGCAGAGGCAGAAAATGACGCGAAGCTTTTAGAGCGTAAAAAGCCGGTAGCTTTGTTTAAAGACGACAGGACCTGGGCAACGGATTTGCAGTCGATCCTGGATAATAAAGAAAAAGGATGTATTGAGACAAAAAGTAAAAAGGGTCTGTATTATGAGGACTATTTAATGATTTTTCTTTCTTTTCAAGATGAGGAACTCAAACTGATGCGGATTATGGATTTGATTCAGATTAATATGAAAGGAAGCTGTGACAAAGATTTTTTGATACGGACATTAAACTGCGGCTTTCAGATGAAGGCTGTGATTAACGGCAGGGAATATGCGTATGAAACAAGATATTAATAAAAAGGGGTATTTTACACTGGAAGCCGCTATTGTCCTTCCAATCTTTGTAATAGGGATCCTGTCCATCGGATATTGTATGAAGATTTTCAGTACTGCAGAAACAATCACTTATTCTATGATGGATGAAACGGGGCATCTGGCAGCGCAAGCATATGGAAAACCGGTTGCGCCGGGATTCCCAGCAGTACTGAAACAGCGGATTAGAGAAGAAAACAAACGAATTCGGCATATTAAAATTACGGAGTTTCAATATCGCCACAGTGGCAGAGGAAAAACGGATTTGATTACAGTGGCCTGCAGATATCAACTTGATTTATCTCTGCCATTGCATCTGCAAGATAATTTTGAGATGGAAAGTAAAATTCAGTGCAGAGGATTTGTGGGAAAAAACAGCAGAGGAAGCCCTATGAATTTTAAAGAGATGGAGAAAAACGGGGACGCTTCACTGGTATGGATTTTTCCGATGTGGGGAAAAAAGTTTCACAAGGAAACTTGCATTTATGTAACAAACAACCCCAGACAGATGGTTCTGACAGCCGAATTAAAAAAACGTTTTAAAGCATGTGAGCTGTGCGGAGCCGAGCGTGTTCTGACGGGGTCCTATGTATATTGTTTTATGCGTGCCGGAACAGTTTACCATAAAGATAGTTGTAAAATCGTTGATAAATATACAATTGAAGTTGAAAAAAGGGACGCGCTTGCGAAGGGATACATACCCTGCAGTAAATGTGGAGGAGGATAACATGGAGATTCGAAATAATGACTTTAAACTGCAGTTGAAAGATGGCTCTATCAAAGAATTTGAAAAAGTGGTGCTTTCATCTGGTATTTGTGATCTGTTTATGCCGATGGGATTTGTGCGGCTGGAAGACGGAGAACTGGTTTCTTATAACTGCAGTGGGTATACAGCTCTGCGGCAGTGTAATATCAATGAGGCAAAAGAAGCTTTTGAAATTCTGGAAAAAACATTGCTGTTAGTAAACCGAGCAGGAGAGTATCTGATTACACCGGGAAAAATAACACTCAATATGGATACCATTTTTTATAACCGAAAGACCAAACAGGTAAGAATCGCGTACGTTCCTGCGGAAGAACCACAGCTCAATCTAAGGGAGAATGTAGCAGAATTTTTTACACAGATGGAGGGAAAACTGAAAAAAACAGAGAGAGCTTATCTGGAAAAGATGAAAACACAGATGGAAGAACATAATTATTATATAGGGGATCTAATCAATATGATTGGGGAAATCCGTAGAAAGCTTTACATGTCTGATAAAGCGTCGAATCTTGTGGAGATGTCTGATTCAGATGGACAGGAGGGCCAGGAGTAAAGATGTGAAATTAATAACTAACGAGAAAAGCTTGAAAATTCTGAAATAATATGTTAAACTAATTACAAAAATATAACAACTAAATACTTCGGATGAGGATAGCTTTAGACATTCTATTTAATTAGGAGGCCGAAGAAGCAAATCAGAATAGTGGCAGTTATTCTGTGGAAACTGACAGGCAAAAGGAAGGTTATCTGACGAGTCTTTGGAGAGATCACTTCAGTGTGGCGCCTACGTGGATATAACCAACTGGCAAAGGGACAGAGAAATATGCAGCACCGGCTTTGGTGAAGTATATTTCTCTTTTTTATGTATACCCTGAAGCCGAAAGGAAAAGGAAATATTTTTTCTGCATGATGTATTTAGTTTTCTACTGCTGAGAAAGAACCCGTAAAAACGGATCAAACGCGAGGAGGAAATGAGTATGAAAATGTTATTAGTAGGAGCGGGAGCGGTAGGTGAATCCATTCTTCGTATTCTGCAGGTAAGAGATCCGGAAGGAAAGTGGCTGGAAAAAGTTGTAGTGGGCGATTACGATTTTGATAGGGCAAAAGAGGTCTGTGAACATCTGGCAGGTGATAAGCGTTTCACTCCGCAGCAGTTAAATGCGAAAAATACGAATGAACTGGTAGAAATTATTAGAAAGCAGGACTGCAACTTTGTGATGGATGCAGCCGCGCCTTTTGTTTCCAATAATATTTTTGACGCTGCTTATGAAGCGGGAGCTGATTATGTGAGCATGGGGACATGGTCTGTGCCGTACGACCCACCTATTTATGGAACACTGGAGGAAAGCTTTTCTGAGCCTATGTCCAAATACAACTTTGATCGGCATGAACAATGGAAAGAAAAAGGGAATATGGCTTGTATCTGCCTCGGCATCGACCCGGGCGTTGTAGATGTATTCGCCAAATTCGCGGCGGAATATCTGTTTGACGAGCTGAAAGAGATTCATGTAAAAGATGGAGGAAATCTGGAAATCCCAAGTGCGGGTGAAGACGATATCACCTTTGGGTTCAACGTCTGGACTGTACTTGACGAATGTATTAACCCAAATGTAGAGTGGGATAAGGAGAAGGGTTACATAACGGATGTTCCTTTTGCAGGAGAAGAAGTTTTTGAAATGCCTGCTGGGGTCGGCCCGAATACGATGGTAAAAATCGAACATGAAGAAACCGTTTTGATGCCGCGGTTTCTGGAGAAATATGGTTTGGAAAAATGCACCTTCAAGATCTCTCTGGACGAGAATCTGATGCAGGCGCTGAAAGTTATTACAGCACTGGGACTGCGCAGTCTGGAACCGGTAGAGGTAAACGGGGTTAAAGTGGTTCCTAGAGATATTGTCGCGGCCTGTGCGCCTCAGCCGAAAGATATCGGAGATGAGATGATCGGAAAAATGTGCGTTGGAATCCATTGCAAAGGAATCAAAGATGGAAAAGAAAGAGAAATTTTTATGTATCAGCCCTTTGATAACCAGGAATCCATGAAAAGATGGAATATGCAGGCGGTTGTTGCCCAGACCGGATTTGGAGCGGCTGTGGGAATTGAATTGATCGGCAGAGGTATATGGAAAGACGCGGGAGTCTTTGCGCCGGAATATTTTGATCCGATTCCGTATCTGGAGATTATGGATGAAGCAGGCTTTGAATATGGTTTTGTAGAAATGGATTCTCCTTATAAAACGGCTCAAGACAAAGAAAAGATGGCGGAAATCTTTGCAAAAGCAAAGAAAAAGTAATAAAATAGAAAGGCTTACATTCAAAAACTATGGGGTATGCTCCGCCCCATAGCTGACTTTTAAAAGGAGGTGCATGATGAGTCAAAATCAAACTCAGGCACATACGCATGGTGTCGCAGGACTGAAAAAGCATGATATCCGGGTTTCAGGGATTGTATTTATGCTCTACTGTCTGGTAGCAGCAGGAGCTTTCGGGATTGAAGAAATGATCCCGGAGGCAGGTCCGGGAATGACGCTCATTCTCTTAATTGCGTTTCCAATTGTATGGGCGTATCCGATTAGCAATTTAGTCGCAGAGCTGGGATCCGTCCTCCCTTCAGAAGGAGGCGTATACGTATGGGCAAAAGAAGCCTTCGGCGAGTTCTGGGGCTTTCAGGCAGGATGGTGGGGGACGGTTTCCACCTATATCACAAATGGAGTATACGTTGCTTTAGTTGCGGGATATGTGACACAAATGATCCCTATGTCAGAGGTAGCCGTTCACGCACTGAAAATTGGAATGATTTTAATTTTCACAGTTATCAACCTGATGGGATTGAAAGAAGTAGGAAGGGTTAGTACAATTCTTTCAATCTTGATTGTACTTGCGTTTGCGTTGGTAACGGTCGTAGGACTGTTGAATTGGCAGACGAATCCGATGGATCCAATCATGCCGGAAGGATATTCGATTGTTGATGGGATTGGTGGAGGAATTTGCATCTGTGTATGGATGTACTGTGGTTATGAATGCATTTCCAATATGGCAGGAGAAGTGAAGAATCCACAGGTAATTCCAAAAGGACTTATGATCGCTATGCCGCTGGTTGCGCTTACTTATGTACTGCCTACTTTAGCGGGGCTGGCGTCGCTTCCGGAAGGAAGTTGGGAAAACTGGACAACAGATGGCGGTTTTTCCGGTGATACCATCGGATACGCAACGGTATTGACAGCAAATCTCGGGCAGGCATGGGGGTATATCTTCCTTGTAATTGCCATTGTTTCTCAGTGCGCGATTTTTAATACCTACCTTGCTTCCGGTTCAAGAGGCTTTTTTGTACTGGCAGATGACAATTTATGTCCGAAATTCCTTGTAAAGGTGAGCAGAAAAAGAGGAGTCCCTTATGTTGGTATTCTGTCACTTTCAGTTGTAACTCTGATTCTGGCACAATCGGACTTTACGACGCTGGTCAGTGCAGAGGTCGTATTTATGCTTGCGCTGTATATGATTCTTCCGCTATCTGTGATTAAACTTAGAAAGACGATCCCCGTAGAAGAACGAAAAGCGAGAGGGCTTTATGTAATGCGCGGAGGAAAAGCAGGGCTGGTCTTTTACGCAGGGGCGCCGATTGTAATCGCGATTATTGCGCTTCTTGTAAATGGGACGGATTATCTGTGCATGGGTCTGATCGCTATCAGTACTGGACCGATTGCCTATATTATATTTAAAAGACTCTATGGCGGAATGGCGAAAAATGATCCGGAACGCTATCCGGTTAATAAAAAAACAAAGCTGGCGATGGGAGATACAATCAGGATTGGGGTGTATCTTATTATCGCAGGAGCCTTTGCGTTTCTTGGCCAGTTCTGGCTGCATTGGTATGAGATTACCTGGGGCGAATGGGAGCCGAGTGATTACGATATGTTTTCAAACTCCATACCTCAGGTACTGGAAGCCTTGAAATGGGGAGGCTTAATCGCAATTGTCATTGGTATAGTATTGGCTCTTGCAGGGAGAAAATTGGAGCGGAAAGAAAATCGGCTGCAGAACTAAATAATAGTCGAGATAGGCAAATAAACGAAACCGGTTAAACAGACAACCGATTAAAAAAGCAGGACTCATAAGAAAAAATGGGGCCTGCTTTTTTAATGGTTTTTAAGGCTTGTTGGTCTATTTTTCTTTAGAGACTAATAATATGTACAAAGCTTTATGAGAGAAAGAGGGAATGAGATGAACCGGAGAAGAAGAATCAAAAGAAGGCCGGCTGTATACAGGGGAAGAAAAATACAGGTGAATTTTGTGCCTGTTATTGTTATAATATGCTTGTCAGTCTGTGCCGGATATCTGACAGCAAAATATGTTGTCTATCCGATTTTAGGCTCTGAGCCTGCCGGCCTCAATATTTTTCAGGAAAAAGAATCGAATGAACAAAAATCTGAAGAAACAGAGGCTGAGACGACGGAATCGGCAGCGGAAAATAAAAGCACAGAAGCAAGCGCAGAGACGACAGTCGCCTCCGCCGGCGTAATTGAAGATCAGGTAGAACTGACGCAAACACCGGAATACGCAATTCAATTTGGCAGTTATTCAACCAAGGATGCTGCGGAGAAAAGCGCAGCCCAGTTAAAACAGTCGGGAATCAAGGTTGAAGTTGTGGAAAAAGACGGAGCATATAAAGTAATCAGCAAGCTATTTGACACGAAAGAGAAAGCGAAAGCAGTGCTGAACGAGATGGATGCATCTTTAGGGGCATTTGTAACAACGATTAAATAAAGCAGAAACTGGAGCAGAACATGATACCTTTATCTACGAGGATGCGGCCGGATAATTTGGATGAATTTGTGGGACAGACTCATTTCATGTACAAGGGGTCGCTTTTATACAATGCAATCAAAAATAAAACCTTTGATTCTGCCATCTTTTTTGGGCCTTCTGGTACAGGCAAGACAACGCTTGCCAGAATTACGGCCAAAGAAATGGATGCGGATTTCATAGAAATCAACGCGTCTACAACCGGAACAAAAGAGTTGAAGGAAATTTTGGAAAAGGCTAAAAACCGTTTTTTTGGCCTTATGAAGGAAACGACTTATGTGTATGTGGACGAGTTTCACAGATGGAATAAGCTTCAGCAGGACTCGCTTTTAAAAGCGCTGGAGGAAGGGGTGATTCGTTTTATCGGAAGCACCACAGAAAATCCCTATTTCGCTGTAAATAATGCGATTCTCAGCAGGGTGAGAAATATCTATGAGTTTCGGAGGCTGCGAACAGAGGATATTCATAAACTTCTGAAGCGGACGATTAAAGATAAAAACAAAGGTCTGGGAGGGTGGGGAATATCCTATGAAGAAGAGGCCCTATACCTTTTAGCAGATATGAGCGGAGGCGACGCGAGGGTGGCTTTGGACACCTTAGGATTTATTGCAGATAATCTCAGCAGCGGAGAAGTTATGAGCAAAGAGATCATCGGAGAAGCGATGCAGCGCCAGACAACTTTTTATGATAAAAGCGAAGATAAATACAACCTGCTTTCCGCACTGCAAAAGTCCATAAGAGGAAGTGATCCGGATGCGGCGATTCATTATCTGGCAAGACTTCTTGAAGGAGGAGGCGATCTCCAGATGATTGGGAGGCGGCTCCTTGTGATCGCCAGTGAAGATGTAGGGATGGCGTATCCAAGCGCTATTACCATTGTCACGGCCTGTGTGCAGGCGGCTCTTATGGTAGGGCTTCCGGAGGCCCAGATTAATTTGGCGCAGGCAGTTGTACTGATGGCCTCCTGTCCAAAATCCAATGCCGCGTGTATGGCGCTGGAACGGGCAAAGAGCGATCTGAAAACGAAAAAAATTGATGATGTGCCGGCTCACCTGAAAGATTCCCATTACAGCGGAGCAACCAAAAGAGGACATGGGATCGATTACAAATATCCTCATAATTATGGCGGGTATGTGACACAGCAATATTTGCCGGACAATTTGTACCACCAGGGAGTGCGGTATTATGAGCCTACCAGTAATGGAAGCGAATCATCTTTTAAAAAATATCTGGAGGAACTGAAAAAAATTGATGAAAGAAATCATAAGGGCTGATCATTCCGGATTTTGCTTCGGAGTGCGGGAAGCAATCGCGAAGGCAGAGGCAGCTGTCAGAGAGTATGACAAAAGAATTTATTCTTACGGGCCGTTAATTCATAATAAGCAGGTAACGGATCGTCTCGAGAAAAAAGGTGTGAGAGTGATTGAAAGCCCGGATGAAGCGGAGTGCGGAGCCGTGGTTATTATTCGATCCCATGGAGTCGGAAAACGGTTTTACGAAATCGCAGAGGAAAAGAATTGGACTTTGATTGATGCAACCTGTCCCTTTGTTGCCAGAATTCACGATCTAGTGCGAGCAGCAGATGAAAAAGGAGAACAAGTTTTGATTGTAGGTGATGCAAATCATCCGGAAGTTCAAGGGATTAACGGGTGGTGCGGAAATTCGGCGATTATCGTAGGGAACTCGCAGACTATCCCAGACATGGAAGCGGAGCATTTGTTTGTAGTAGCGCAGACGACGATTCCCAAACGCCTTTTTGAAGGCATCTTAGAGGAATTGAAAAAGCAAAGAAAGGAATTGTCTGTCAATCATACAATATGCAGCGCGACGGAGAATCGCCAGCAAAGCTGCATGAAAACCGCTCAACAAGTGGAGTTGATGCTGGTTTTAGGGGATCGGAAAAGCTCCAACACAAAGAAATTGTACGATATTTCAAAAAAATATTGCAATAACACATATTTTGTTGAAAATATAGAAGATTTACCATTGAAAGAAGTTGAAAAATGTAATAGAATAGGAGTAGCAGCGGGTGCCTCGACGCCTGAATGCTTAATTAAGGAGGTTATTGCCAATATGAGTGAAAACACACTTGAAAACAATGAAATGAATTCAATGGACGCCTTAATGGACGAAATCGAAAAATCCTTAAGGCTGCCCCGCAGCGGAGAAATTGTAACCGGAAAGATCCATCAGGTTACAGACAGAGAAATTATTGTCAATCTCGGCTGCAAAAAGGATGGAATTATTCCATCTGATGAAATTACACTGGAAGGAGATCAAAAGCTAACTGACTTATATCATGAAGGCGATGAAATTCAGGCAAAAGTTGTAAAGACAGACGATGGCGACGGCAGCATCCTGCTGTCCAAGAAAAAGCTGGAAATTGGCGAACACTGGGATGAAATCAACCAGGCGCTTGAAGATAAATCAAACATTGAAGTTAAAGTTGTCAGACCGGTTAATGGTGGCGTAATTGCCGCTTATAAAGAAGTTTCCGGATTTATTCCGCTTTCACAGCTCTCCGATCATTACGTGGAAAACGTAGACGAATTTATTGGACAGACTCTTACAGTCAAAGTATCCAGAGTGGATCTGAGAAGAGGAAAGGCCGTATTCTCCCACAAACAGTATTTGAATGAAGAAAAGAACAAGAGAATCGCGGAGATCTGGGAAGGTCTGAGCGTTGATGATGTAGTAGAAGGTACTGTAATGCGCTTTACAGACTATGGCGCTTTTGTAGATATCGGCGGAATTGACGGACTGCTGCATATCTCTGAAATCTCCTGGGGCAAACTGAAGCATCCACAGGAAGTGCTGAGCATCGGCGATAAGATTCGCGTAAAAGTTCTCTCGATGAATCAGGAAAAAGGAAAAATTTCCTTGGGTCTGAAGCAGAACCAGCCGGAACCGTGGAGTGTAATCAACGAAAAATACGACGTTGGACAAATTGTAAACGGAAAAGTTGTGCAGCTTAAGGAGTACGGCGCGTTTGTAGAACTGGAGCCGGGGCTTGACGGACTTGTACATATTTCCGAGGTTGCCCATAAACGGGTTGGAAACATTGCGGACGAGCTGTCCGTAGGTCAGGAAGTTGCGGCCAAGATTCTGGAAATTGATCAGGACAGAAGACGTATCAGCCTGAGCATCAAAGAAGCGTTGGACGAAATGCCACAGCCTGAGGAAGAAGTCTCGGAAACTTATGAAGAAGAGGCAGAACCTGCGGACGTACCGGCAGAAGAAGCTGCTATGGAAGTGGAAGAAACCAGCGAAGAAGCGTAAACTTGTAAAATAAAAGAACAAGTAAAGGGCGAGAGTTGAACCTCGCCCTTTTTCTGTAGAAAGAGGATAGACTTATGAACAACATCATCCTGGTGGGAATGCCGGCCTGCGGAAAAAGTATTACCGGCGTTGTTCTTGCCAAGACCATGCGGAAAAGCTTTATTGATACAGATCTTCTGATTCAGGAAAAAGAAGAACGTCCGCTGCAGGAAATTATTAACGAAGAAGGCCTGGAATATTTCAAAAAAGCGGAAGAAGACGTCCTTACAGAACTGGAAGTGGAAAACGCGGTCATTTCCACAGGTGGAAGCGCGATCTACTACCCGGACGCCATCGCTCATTTGCAAAAAGGTGGAATTATCGTTTATCTGAAGGTGTCGTTAGCTACAATCGAAGAGCGGCTGGATAACATTAAGACAAGAGGAGTCGCTATGGGGAAAGGGGAGACTATCGAAAATCTTTATGAGCGGAGAGTTCCCCTCTATGAAAAATACGCGGACGTGACCATTGAAGCCGATGGCCTGACGGTTGAAGAAACAGTGGAACAAATTGTGCAGTCTTGTAAATGAAAAAACGGAAGAGGGGAATCTTCCGCTTTTATTTTGACGCTTCGATTAGCTCCCGCGCCGACTGAAGCGTAGTTTCTGTAATATTGATTCCACCCAGCAGCCGCGCGATTTCCTCGACTTCCTCTTCCTTTTTTAGAGGGATGACAGTCGTATAGGTATTGGTATCATCGGATTCTTTGTAGATCTTATAATTGTGGTCGCCGAACGCCGCGATTTGAGGCAGATGGGTGATGCAGAGAATCTGATGGTTCTCCGCGATCTGTTTTAATTTTTTTCCGACAATGCTGGCAGTGATGCCGCTGATTCCCGTGTCGATTTCATCGAAAATCATCGTTGGAATTTCATCATAATCGCCGACGATTTTTTTAAAGGCCAGCATGATTCGGGACATTTCACCGCCGGAGGCGATTTTGGAAAGGGGCTTCAGCTTCTCTCCCTTGTTGGTGCTGATAAGAAATTCTACCAGATCCGTTCCATTGTCCGTATATTCCCTGCTTTCCTTAAATTCGATGACAAGCTGCGCGTCTTTAAAATTCAGTTCTGCCAGTTCCGCGAGAATTTTACCTTCCAGCTCTTTCGCCGCCGTTTTTCGAAGCTCGGTCAGCTCGTGGCTGGCGGCTTTTAATTCCGTTTCGCATTTTTTCCGTTCCGCGGTCAGCTTTTCCCTCGCGCTGTCCACATTTTCTACCTGTTGGAGCCGTTCTTCCAGTTCCTGTCCGTAGGCGATGATTTCTTCCAGGGAAGCGTTATGCTTCCGTTTTAACGCGTTTAAGGCTTCCATGCGGGAAATGGCCTGATCCAGCTCATCCGGAGAAAATACCGTATTGTCGCGAAGCTCCCGTACCTGGCTGCACAGATCCTCCAGCAGGTAATAGGAGTCTTCCATCTGGCGGTAAATTTCCGCTAAATCTTTCGAATATTCCTGAATTCCGCCGATCCGATCCATCGCCTTTTTCAGACCGGACAGAGCGGCATATTCTTCCCCATTTGTAAGCTCATAAGCCTCAGCCAGGCTTTCGTAGATGGTCTCGCTATTCTGAAGCAGATTGATTTCTTCTTCTAACGTTTCATCTTCGCCGGGAGTCAGATTCGCTTTTTGGATTTCTTCCAGTTCAAACCGCATAAAATCAAGCTGGCGCTGGTTTTCAGCAGCGTCGGCGAGGAGGTGCTTTAGCCGGGAAGAAAGCTCCCGATAACGGGTAAAAATTTCTGACACCTTCTGTTTTGCCGGGAAGATGGAATCTTTTTTATAAAGATCCACCAGCTTGATATGATACTCCGGATTCAGAAGGGATTGGTGGTCATACTGCCCATGAATGTCCGCCAACTTTTTACAGATCTGGTTGAGATTCGCCAGGGTGACGATTTCGCCGTTGACTTTACACAGGTTCTTACCGGCTGCAGACACTTCCCGTGTGATGACATATTCCTCTCCTTCATGGGTTCCGGCTAGCTGAACAATGGCCTTAGTGGCTCCGGAGCGGACAAAAGCGGTATCCGCACGACTGCCCAAGGCCAGACTGATGGCTTCGATGACGATGGATTTTCCTGCCCCGGTTTCCCCTGTGATGATATTTAACCCTTCGTGAAAGTCGATATCCACTTCTTTAATAATCGCGAAATTCTTGATACTGATATGAGAAATCATGAATTACCTCTTTATGCCCTATCCCAGCATTTCATTAAACTCTTTTAGAAATTCAGGGGTGTTTTCCGGATCGTCGATGATGATCATCAGTGTGTTGTCGCCGGCTACAGAACCGATTACATGAGGAAATCCCAGGGAATCAATCGCTTCTCCCGCGGCGTTCGCGCAGCCGGAAAGCGTCTTTACCACAACAAGATTTCCGGAAGAGTCTACGGATTTGATCGTTTCTCTGAATATATTTACAAAACGATCGGAAACAGGACTTTCTACATTTGTAGCAACTGCATATTTATATTTTCCGCTGGAGGAAAGTGTTTTTATCAGATGCAGCTCCTTTATATCACGGGATATCGTTGCCTGTGTGACGTCATACCCGTATTCTTTCAATAGGGAAGCCAGCTTGTCCTGGGTCTCCACCTCATACTTTTCGATCAGTTCCAGTATTTTGCTTTGCCTCGAATAACGCATGGTATTCTCCTTTAATATACATTTTTTATTAAGTTTATACATTTATAATTATACCATATCCTGCGGAAAAAGCTACCGGAAAATACGTTTTGAGAATTGCGGAACGTATGTTTGTGTGATATACTAAATAAGCGCATTTATAAGGAAAAGGACGGTGGGAGAAAGGGTTTATGCGGATACTGGGAATTGATCCGGGCTACGCGATTTTAGGCTACGGAATCATTGAGATGAGGGGAAACCGGTTCAAGGTCATCGACTATGGCGCCGTAACTACGGAAGCGGGTATGGAGATGCCGGACAGGCTGAAGGTTTTATACAATTCTCTCATGGAGCTGATCGGGCGTTTTGAACCGGAAGTGGCCTCTGTTGAAGAATTGTTTTTTAATACGAACGCGAAGACCGCCATTCTGGTGGGACAGGCCAGGGGAGTCGCGCTGCTGGCGTGTTCCAATTCAGGGCTGGAAATCGCGGAATATACGCCCTTGCAGATTAAGCAGGCGCTGGTGGGAAACGGCAGAGCGGAAAAGAAGCAGGTACAGTTTATGGTAAAGACCATTCTGAATCTGAAAGAAGCTCCCAAACCGGACGATACGGCGGACGCCCTGGCCGCGGCCATTTGCCACGGACATTCCGCGGGGGCGAGAAACAGGCTGAAAGGATTATAGGAGGAACGCAATGCTGCATTACATAAAAGGCACGCTGGCTATGAAACTGGAAAGCAGCGTGGTGGTAGAAGCCGGAGGACTGGGCTACGAACTTTCTGTGCCAGCTAATTCCAGTATTTATCTGGCGAAGGAAGGGGAAGAAGTTACCGTTTTTACAGCCATGATCGTAAGGGAAGATGATATCAGTCTGTACGGCTTCGGAGAAAAAGCGTCTCTCGACACGTTCCGCAAACTGATCAGCGTCAGCGGGGTGGGAGCGAAGGCGGCCCTGGCGATTTTATCCGCTATGCCGCTGAATGAAGTGCATCAGGCGATTGTGACAGAAGACGCGAAAACCCTTACTCGGGCAAACGGCGTTGGGAAAAAGACCGCGGAACGGATTGTGCTGGAACTGAAGGACAAATTCGGGCAGCTGGAAGACGCGGTCCTGCCAAAAGGCGAGGAAGCCGCGGAAACGGCGGGAGACAGTGCCGGAGACAACCGGGCCGAAGCGGTAAAAGCATTGCTCGCGCTGGGTTATACCAAGGGTGAAGCGGTGAACGCGCTGGCAGCGGTAAAGGAAACGGATCTTACCGTGGAAGAATACATCAAACAGGCATTGAAAAAACTGTTTTAGAGGATAGCGTATGGGAGAATATGAAGGAAGAATAACTGCGGCAAACGCAGGGGAAAACGAAGAGATTGCGGAGTTTACATTAAGACCCCAATCTCTGGCGGAATACATCGGGCAGAAAAAAGCGACCGACAATCTGAAGATTTTTATTGAAGCGGCGAAACTGAGAGGTGAGCCTCTGGATCATGTGCTTTTTTACGGACCTCCCGGACTGGGAAAGACAACGCTGGCGGGGATTATCGCCAATGAGCTGGGGGTAGATCTTCGGATCACGTCCGGACCCGCTATTGAACGGGCGGGGGATCTGGCGGCGATTCTCACAAATCTCAACGAAAACGATGTGCTTTTCATTGATGAAATCCATCGCCTCAATCGGCAGGTGGAGGAAGTCCTTTATTCGGCTATGGAGGATTTCGCTCTGGATATTGTCATTGGAAAAGGGCCTTCCGCAAGGTCTATCCGGCTGGATATTGCCAAATTCACCCTGATAGGGGCCACCACCAGGGCGGGGAGCCTTTCAGCGCCTCTGCGGGATCGATTCGGGGTCAGCTGCAAGTTCGAGCTTTATACAACGGAAGAACTGATGCAGATTATCCGGCGATCCGCGAAGCTTTTAAATGTGGAAGTGGACGAGCCGTCTCTGAAAGAAATGGCAAAGCGCTCCAGAGGAACGCCCCGTGTGGCCAACCGGATTTTGAAACGGGTTCGGGATTTTTCCCAGGTAAAGGGAAACGGCGTCATTGATCTTGCGATTACGGAGAAGGCGTTGACCGCGCTGGGGGTAGATCCCATGGGACTGGAGAGTCTGGATCGGGAAATCCTGCGGACGATTATTGAACGTTTTAAAGGCGGTCCCGTGGGAATCGACACGATTGCGGCTTCCATCGGGGAAGAACGGGTTACCATTGAAGATGTATATGAACCCTATCTGATTCAGGCAGGTTTTCTGCATCGTACCCAGAAGGGGAGAGTGGTTTCCGAACAGGCTTACCATCATCTGGGGATTGCTGTGGACGATGAACAGAGCGGGCAAATAGAAATAAAAATTGAGGAATAATATATGAATATCAACGAATTTGACTATCATCTGCCGCAGGAGCTGATTGCGCAGAAACCGGCGGATCGGAGAGACGGATCCCGCCTGATGGCAGTGCACAGAGACAGTGGAAAGGTGGAGCATCGTCATTTTTATGACATCTTAGAATATCTGAATTCCGGGGACTGTCTGGTTTTAAACAACTCGAAGGTCCTTCCTGCCAGGCTTTTCGGAGAAAAGGAGCAGACTGGGGCAAAAGTGGAGTTCCTTTTAATCAAACGGATCGAAGGCGATGTGTGGGAAACCATGGTGCGTCCGGGAAAACGGCTGAAACCCGGCGATACGGTAGCATTTTCCCCTTCCTTTAAAGCGGAGATTGTTGACTATGGACAGGACGGGACGCGGCTCGCCAGGTTCCGATATGACGGCATTTTTATGGAACGCCTGGAAGAACTGGGGAAAATGCCTCTTCCGCCTTATATTGAGCGGGCCAGCGACGCGGAAGACAGCGAACGTTATCAGACGGTTTACTGCAAAGAAGAAGGATCGGTGGCCGCGCCGACAGCGGGTCTCCACTTTACAGAAGAACTGCTGGAGCAGGCAGATAAAAAAGGCGTTCAGATCGCCTATGTGACCCTTCATGTGGGAATCGGAACCTTCCGGCCGGTCAAGTGCGAAAACATCGAAGACCATCAGATGCATTTTGAAGAATACGAAGTGACGCAGGAAACCGCGGATCGGATTAACCGGGTAAAGCGGGCAGGAGGGAGGATTATCTCTGTGGGGACGACCTCCACCAGAACGCTGGAAAGCGCGGCCGTTTTAAAAGATGGACGTTATGAAGTCAGAGCCGGCAGCGGGAGCACAGGGATTTTTATCTATCCCGGATATGAGTTTAAAATGATTGACTCGCTGATTACGAATTTCCATCTGCCGAAATCAACGCTCCTGATGTTGATTTCCGCTTTCTATGACCGGGAAAAAATTCTGGAAATCTACGATACAGCGGTAAGGGAAAAGTATCGGTTCTTCAGCTATGGGGATGCGATGCTGCTGATTTAACTAGCTACGAGCGCCTTTCCAGCGAAAGGAAAGGCGCTCAGACGTTTGAGGATTTTGTGATAATCACAGGCTGAAAATTGACTTAAAGGATGGGTTGGAGTATAATAAAAAGGACTATTTTGTAATGGTTTTCAAGGAATGAGCCTTGTGCAAAAGGCGTTCTGGTAATGTCAGCTTTCGATCTGACATGTGTGAAAGGGATTTTTCCATTGTTCACACTTTTTTAATATAGATTCATATTTCAGGGGTATATTTCATGTATTGCAAAAATTGTTTCAAGAAAATCAGTTCACGCAGTCATTTCTGTAAATACTGTGGCGCTCCTGTTCAACCAAGGAAAAAAGAAAAGGAAGAAGAGCAGGAAAAGATATCTGTACAGACACCACCAGATGTAGAAGAATCAGTAACAGAACCGGAAGGGATGGAACTGCCGGCATCCACGTTACCGAAGGCAGAGCCTGCAAAAGAGACGAAAAAGGAATATAGCTTTAAACTTCGTTCGGAACGGGAAAAGGAATTCCCGATACCACCAAAAGTTATCGGAATTGTCATCGGGATTATCTTGATTTTTCTGGTGCTGTTTGTGCTGATGAGGAGTTCTATTTTTCAGAGCGAAGACTCTATCAACTACAACGATTACATAGGCGTATGGCAAGAACGGGGCGTTGAGGATGTGGAAACTTCCGGAGGCGTACGGCTGGAAATCCTGTCTGTTGACGGAAGCACCATGGTGATTTCCATGGGATTTTATGACGGAGGCGCGGCTTATAACAGTATTCGCGTGGAAAATATTGGGGCAACGCTGAAGGAAGGTTCCGCCTACTATACGTTCTCCAATGACGGATATGGCAATAGCGGAAATGGCGTTCTGACCTTTAACAACAGGAGTATCCAGTGGAGAAGTGTCATCAATAAAAATGAAGCTAAAAATTATGAGGTATTTAAAGTCGCCAATTCTGTTCCGGAAGAAACAGAGCCTTCACAGGAGTCAGAAACTACAGAAGCGACATCTGAAAGCAAGACAGATAACGATTACGTTTTGCCTGACAGCTCTACAAAATATCTGACAGAAGAAGATCTGCAGGGATTGACAGCAGAAGAACTGCGGATTGCCAGAAACGAGATTATGGCAAGGCATGGACGGCAGTTTAATGATCCGGCGCTGGCAGCTTATTTTGAGAGCAAAGATTGGTACAACGGAACGGTAGATCCGGAGACCTTTGACAGCCAGGTTGGAGAGATTCTGAATGAGTATGAGATGCAGAACGTGGAACTGATTCAGAGTATGGAATAAATTTTTAAGAGAGCGGTATTTCAGAGCAAATGCCGCTTTTTTAATCAACGCGAAAGTTGATTTTGTTTTGCGGAGAAGTATATAATAGGGTTGTGAAGTCGGCAGAGAGGAAACTGCCAACGGTGGAATCAGATCGGGAGGGCAGCAGGAATGTATAACATCGCAGTCTGCGAAGATGAGGAACGGGATTTGGAAATCGTAAAGCAGTTACTGGAACTCTATGGCGCGCGGCATGAATGGAAATATGCGTTAAAAACATATGATACAGCGAAAAACTTTATAAGGGATATGGAACGGATGAAATCTATTCCGGATATCGTGTTTCTTGATATTTATCTGCGGGAGGGAAACGGCGTGGAGGTTGCGAAAGAAATGAGAGCCAACGGATTCGCAAATCCGATCGTATTTCTGACTGCTTCCCGGGAATATGCTCTGGAAGCTTACAATGTAGACGCGGCGCAGTATCTTGTAAAACCTCTGGAGCAGAAGCGTTTCTTTTCCATATTGGATAGATTGTTTCTGAAAACAGAAGAGGAACGGGAACAATGGATGGTTCTGCGCGTTGGAGGAGAGTTCCGCCGTATTCCGCTGGATAAAGTTGTGTATTGTGAAGCACAAAGAAACTACCAGCATCTTTGTATGGAAGATGGAAGTAAATATAAAGTGCGGATGACCATGATCGAATTATTCAGCTATCTTGAAAAACGTTCCGAATTTGTTAAGGTAGGCAGCGCCTATATTTTCAATCTGGCATTTATTGAAAGCATGAATTCGAAAACAGTAACTTTTGGAACAGGAAAGACAATTCACCTCCCCAGAGGTTCCTATTCATCTTTGAAAGAGGAATATTTCCAGTATTACTGCGGTGAGTAAAAAGGAGAAACTTTTTTATGGAAGTGAGTACGATTGGTCTGATAACTTTGTTTCCCCTGCATGCGGTTTCCCTGTCTATGCTGGGGAGATTAAGATATTCAAAGGGCGTTACAGCGGTTATCTGGGGGATATTATGTATATGCTGTCTAACCGTTACTCTTCTGCTGAAGGCGTTTCGTCCGGATTTGTGGGTGGACAGCGCGTATCTTATCACCATTCTGCTGTTTTTCGTGTGTTATGCGTGGCTATCAGAAGAAAACACTCCTCAGATGGTGTTTTTGTTTTTTCTATATTCTTCCACCTTTCTGGCAACCTGCATTTTTTCGGAATTTATTGTTCATTTATTCTGGAAAGACCAGAGTTTGCTTATATCGACGATTATCCGGCGTGTTTTGCAGATTGGAGAGATTTTCCTTTATCTCCGCTGGGGGAAGGAACGATTTGACAAAGTAAGGAACGCAATATCGGAGGGCTGGTGGCCGCTAAATCTAATAGCTGTGATGATACAGACATTTGAAGGAATGATCATGGTGGCGATCTTTATGCGTTATCCGCAGATGCGGGAATGGATTCTGATCCTTTTTGCACTCACCTTTTTTGGGATCATATATGGGGTACTTTTTCGGACAATGAGTCTGATGAAAAAAACGGCAGAGCAGGAAGAAGCCAGACAGAGAGAGCATTTTCTGAAGTGGCAGCTCAATATGATGAAATCGGCAGAGGAAGACGCGAGGCGTATTCGGCATGATGCCCGGCACCATGATCTGGTGATTGCGGATTACGCAAAAAACGGAAAGATTCAGGAATTGCTGCAGTACCTTGACGAACAGGAAGCAGAACAAAGAAGAGGAGCGAATCTGAAGTTCTGCGAAAATAGAGCGATTAACAGCATTTTGGTTTCCTATGTTTCAAAGGCAGAAGAACAGGGAATTTCCACGTCGGTACAGGCGGATGTAAAGCAGGATACGGGCATAAGAGATATGGATCTGACCGCTATTCTGGGAAATCTCATGGAAAATGCTGTGAACGGCTGTTTGACCTCCCGAAAGGCAGAGCGGCGTATTGAAGTACGAATTCATACCAGGTCCGGAAAGCTGGTATTTACCGTAAGGAATTCTTGTAGTGACGATTTGCGCTTTCAAGGTGAAAAAGCGCAAGTTAATATTCGGACAGGTACAGGAATTCAGAGTATCCTGCGTAGCGCGAGGCTCTATAATGGAGAAGCGGATTTCCAGGGTGAAAACGGCGTCTTTGTTAGCAGAGTTTTAGTGAATCTCCATACAAAGTATCAATAAAAAAGGGCGTTTTGTCCTCAAGCTGATATTGCCCTATGATTCTATGCTAGAATAAAATCGGATTTGTAGATGGAAACGACAGTATGAAATAACTAGAGAGGAACGGATCTGTGCAGAGAAAAAATGACTTTAAGAAGATTAAAAGGGATTATACGGAAAAAGCTACCGCTTGGAACTGTAATCTGTTGTTGTTTGTGTGTCTTTTTTGCATTTTAGTAGAATTGTTTAATATCATCCGTGTGGTCGGATTTTCGAACTCCGGACTGGGAACTTTAAACAACCGGATTTATTTCGGTTTCTATACAGCATTGCTTTTTCTTTGTGTTTTGTATGTGACTTTGGAGCTGGCGCTGCGCAGAACACAGAGGATTTCTGTCCGCTATGGAATCTGTATGAGCGGAATGGCGATGATTCTCTTATGGCAGACGCTGTTTCAAATTTACGATATCAGCAGATCTTCGGCCAACGGATATATTACGATTGTAGCTGCGCTTGTGGCGTTTTCGTCAATCGCAATCATGCGTCCTGTCTATGCTGTGGTGAATTTAATTTTCAATTATGGTCTCTTTTTTCTGGCTCTCCGGGACTCGGGAGATCGGTTTAACTTCACGATTATGCTGCTGCTTTGCATGGTAATCTATTTGGTAAAATATAGGAGTTTTTTGTCCGGACTGTTTCAGGAACAGGAACTTCAGTTTGTGCATCATGAATTAAATGATAAAACAGATAAACTGCGTCTTTCCAATGAGCAGTATGAGATACTTGCGCAGAGCAGCAACCTGATTGCGTTCCAGTGGCACATGAAAGAAGGATGGCTTCATTTTGCCTCGAATCGGGAGACGGAATTTGATTGGCCGGATCGGATCGAGGATTTTCTGCTGAAGGTGAGGGAAAGTAAAATCATTCGGGAAGAGTCAAAGCATATTATTTACCGCTGTGAACAACAGGCGATACAGGGAATTTCCCATCAGAAATATGAGATTCTGCTGCCTTCAAAAAATAGAACCGAAAAGTGGTACGAATTGCAGATGACGATGCAGATGGATCGGGAAGGAAACCCGCTTTTGGGGATTGGTTTTTTATCTAACATTATGAAACAGAAGGAGAAAACCGAAAATCTGGAAGAACAGCTGCAGATGGATTCGTTTACGCGGCTTTTGAATAAAGCCGCGATTGAAGAGCGGGGGATGCAGATGATAGAACGGCTCAAGGCAGAAGAAGAGTTATACATGCTGATTACCGATATTGATAATTTTAAGGCCATTAATGATCGGTTCGGACATATTTGCGGGGATCATGTACTGAAAACGATTGCAGATACAATGAATCGCCTGGCTCCGGAAAATATGGAGACTGGACGCATTGGTGGAGATGAGTTTATGGCGCTTTTCTCAGGTGGGCAGGGGAAAGAGATCATAAAAAACTATGCGCGACAACTGCTTGAAGGTACTTCTGAGGTTTTATGGGCAAAAGAAGAATTGCCGGTAAGCCTCAGCATTGGAATCGCTTCAGCCGCGCCGGGAGAAATGACTTACGCGCAGCTATATACTGCCGCGGATAAGGCGATGTATATCGCCAAAAAAGATGGAAAAGGGAAGATCGTCTTTGCCTGATTCGATTAAACAGGCGGCATATCACGGGAATGCCGCCTGTTTTTCTGTTCTAACCTTTCAGAAAATCTTTAAGCTCTCTGTTGAATTTTTCCGGATCTTCCAGAAACAATCCGTGGCCGCAGCCCGGGAAGATTACAAGCCGGCTTTCTCCGCCCAGATGTTCTTTCATATATTCCCCGTGGGAAGGTCCGTAGAGGAGGCCGTCACCGCTGTAGGTAAGGAGTACCGGGATTTTGATGGTTGGAAGAACATCGCGGAAGTCTTCAATAGCCATAGCGATCCACATGTTCATCATACAGTGAGGCGTGTTGTCGAGCGCCTGCTGCGCAACCCATTTGAATTCGTCCGACTTCTGGTCATAGTCTTTGGCGAAGACATTTGGGATAAACAGCTTGGCCGCGAATTCCCAGCTAACGGCGATGGCTGCCATAAACTGCAGGTTCTGTACGATATCGAAGGTACAGCTTTGTCCTAGCTTCCACTCCGGATCGTTTAACAGTTTTGGCGTCATGTCAATGAAACACATTTTTTTGATATACTGGCATTTGAATTCTCTCGCGTAGGCAAGAAGGGTGCTGGTTCCCATAGACCAGCCTACCACGTATACCTGATCCAGCTTCAGATATTCGATGAGTTCATGCAGATCGGCGGCAAACCGGTTGAGATTCATGCCGCGCTCTGTGACTTCGGAACGGTCGGACTGGCCATGTCCCCGGAAATCATAGAGGATGACACGGTAATTTTTCGCGAATTCGTCTACCTGATACTTAAAAAACTTGTGGTTACAGGACCAGCCGTGAATAAAAATCAGAGGCTCGCCGCTTCCATGCTCTTCATAATAAATGTTACAGTTGTCTTTTGTGGTAAAATAAGCCATGTTCGTTCGATTCTCTCCTTTCCTTTTTTAGTGTCGGTCCACAGCGAGAAAGCGGCTGCGGACGATGATTTGTTGTGATGCTAACATAAATTTATTATATGCTTTTTTGTTTAAAAAGTAAAGCGGGTGTGGTATGATAGACAGAGTTTGCGGAAAAGAAAAAGAGGAGAGCGATATGGCAGCAGTAACTTACGAACTGATAAAAAAGGACGCGAAAACGAAAGCTAGGCGGGGCAGAGTCACGACGCCTCACGGCACCATTGAAACTCCGGTATTTATGCCGGTAGGCACCGCGGCTACGGTAAAAGCCATGCGGCCGGAGGAGGTAAAGGAAATGGGGGCGGAGATTATCCTTTCCAATACCTATCATTTATATCTGCGGCCGGGACATGAGATTGTCCGGGAAGCGGGAGGACTTCACAAGTTCATGAACTGGGACCGGGCGATTCTGACAGACAGCGGCGGCTTTCAGGTCTTCAGCCTGGGAGATCTGAGGAAAATCACAGAAGAGGGTGTCGAATTTCGCTCTCACATTGACGGATCAAAGCACATGCTTTCTCCGGAAAAATCCATCGAAGTGCAGACGGCTCTGGGGTCGGATATTATGATGGCCTTTGACGAATGCGCGCCTTATCCGGCGGATCGCGGCTATGTAAAAAATTCTCTGGAGAGGACAACCAGGTGGCTCCGCAGGTGCAAAGAAGCTTGGAACGATCGGGAAAATCAGGCGCTGTTCGGCATTATGCAGGGAGGTATGTATAAAGACCTGCGGAAACAGTCCGCGGAAGAAATCGTGGAGCTGGATCTGCCGGGATACGCCATCGGAGGCCTCAGCGTAGGTGAGCCAAAAGAGCTGATGTGCGATATTCTCGATGATTGCGTGGATTATCTGCCTGAGGACAAGCCCAGATATCTGATGGGTGTGGGAACCCCGGATTATCTCTTTGAAGGTGTAGAGCGGGGCGTGGATATGTTCGACTGCGTGCTTCCGACGCGTATTGCCCGCCACGGAATGGCTATGACCTCAGCAGGGAAAGTGAATATTAAGAACGCCAAATATGAACGGGATTTTACGCCGCTGGATCCGGAATGCGACTGCTATACTTGCAGGAACTATTCCAGGGCATATCTGAGGCATCTGTTCAAGAGCAACGAGATTTTGTCAGCTATGCTGCTTTCCAATCATAACCTGCATTTCCTTATTAACCTGATGAGGCAGATCCGAAAAGCCATTGAAGAAGATCGGTTCCTGGAATTCAAGCGGGAGTTTTATGGGAAATACGGCGAATTTTAATCTGCAAGCGGCGTGGGAGCGGTTTTTGTAGCCCTTGTGGTTCCTGAGGCTCTGAGGTTCCGAGGCTCCAAGGGATCTACGGACTCTGCGGGCAGCGGATTTATCAACAAATGGGAAATTCTGCGAGTTGTTGATATTTTTATCAGGGGTTTCGCCTGCTGCGGCGTGGGAAAAAGGTTGCGGCCGCCTGAATTTGGAAAATGGAGCCTGGAAACCCTTGAAAATTTGGAAACAAATTGGATTTTGAGAGAATTGTTTCTATTAGGAACAGTGGGAGGGATAAGCTTTCCAAATCTTCGGTTAAGGAAAGAAAAGAAGTGTGTGTGTAAAAGAGGAGAGACGTTATGAGCAGGAAAGTTATAAAAATGATCGGAAACGGTCTAAAGCCAATTGAGGAGCTGGTGCCGATATTAATTCGAAACCTTTCTGAAGAGCTTGTTCTGAAAAGTATACGGCAATATGATGATTGCAAAGTTGGGCTGGTGGTAATGGAAAAACTCTATTTACGAACCGGAAGCTATGTAAACCTGACAGTCCTGCTTGTAGAAACAAGCAAAATACAGACTGCGCAGATTATCGGTTCCGGCGGTGGAAATGGTGTGTTCAATCTTTCGTGGGGAACAAATTCTAATTTTGCGGAGTCCGCGCGATCCGTCTTGGAGGAGTATGGCTTTACAGAACAAAAGGGATCGTAAGCAGACAGGAGAACGTGTAAAGGAAAAAGACGTGTTTCGATAGAGGCAAGAGGAAGGATGAATTGGAGATGAAAAACGAATTTGAAATCTGTAAGCACAGTGAGTTCTGCGGAGGGTGCGTATATCAGGGCGTTTCCTATGAAGAACAGCTGAAAATGAAGGAGGGAGAGGTTCGCGGCCTGCTTGAGAAAAAGGAAATCCGCTGCGGGGAGCTTTTGCCCATCGAACCGGCTCCATCCCAGTTCGAATATCGGAATAAGATGGAGTATACCTTCGGCGATATGGAAAAGGGCGGCGAGATGACCCTGGGAATGCACCGGAAAAAGCGGTTTATGTCCATTGTCACAGTGGATGAGTGTCAGCTGGTGCATCCGGACTTTAATAAGGTGCTTCGGGCTACGCTGGATTTCTGCCGGGAAAAAGGGTATTCCTTTTACCATAAAAAATCCCACAAGGGGATGCTCCGCCATCTGATTGTGAGAAGAGGCGTGCGGACCGGCGAACTGCTGATTAATCTGGTTACATCGACAGAGCCGGGGTTTGACGAGGAAGCTTATGTGGAAATGCTCCGGGGGCTTGCGCTGGAACACAAAATCGTCGGCGTGCTCCGCACGTTTAACGACCGCCTGGCAGACGCGGTTTACTGCGAGGAACTTTCGGTTCTTTGGGGCCGGGATTATTATCTGGAGCAGATTATGGGGCTTGAATTTAAAGTCAGCGCCTTTTCTTTCTTTCAGACCAATGTGGAAGCGGTGGAGCATCTGTATTCTTACGCGGTAGGGCTGATCGATAACTTTGAGGGAAAGGTGGCCTTCGATCTGTTCTGCGGGACGGGAACCATCACCCAGACGCTGGCGAAAAAAGCGAAACGGGCTGTAGGCGTAGAGCTGGTTGCGGAAGCAGTGGAGGCGGCCAGAGAAAACGCGGCGCGAAACGGGCTGGATAATTGCGAGTTCCTGGCGGGGGATGTGTTTGAGGTCCTGGAGAATCTGACGGACAAGCCGGATGTGATCGTGGTAGACCCGCCGCGGGTAGGCATTTCTCCCAAGGCGCTGGACAAGATTATCAGTTACGGGGTGAAGCAGATTGTGTATGTGTCCTGCAACCCGAAGACTTTGGTGGAAAATCTTTATTATCTGCAGTATTACGGGTATGAGACGGTGAGTTTGAAGGCGTTTGATAATTTTCCGAATACGCGGCATACAGAATGCGTGGCGCTGCTTTCGAAAAAAACGGGGCGAGGCTAGGGGCGGCAGAAGATAGATATTTCGGCGAAAGTATATTGCTTGATAAAACAGTAACAAAAAAGTGGCATTGCATTTTTTAACGAGATGTAATGCCATTTTGTTATAAATACAGATTTTATTAAAATGGACAATTACATTTAATAATACTCTCTGGTGTTCAAACTTTATTCTTGGCATAAATGTAAATTTGAAAAAGCCCGGAAATACGCCGTTTCTGGCAAGTTAGTTGTCCTTTATTTACATATTTTTTCTGCAATTTTTAGCTTCATTATTTGCGATTGTCCTTTTGAGAACTTCAAGGGGGTGGTAGGTTTCTTACAAAAAATGGCGAAAGTATATAATCTTATGGCAAAAATACAATTTAACGGAAGGGAGAAATACAAAGATGGGGATAGTGGCAATTCGTTATTATAATGTATGGTTTTATTTACACTTACAATCGGAATTAGATGTGGTGAAGTTTTCATATTTATCGAAACGTATAGAAGCAGGTGACAGTTTTAGAATGAGAGATATATATAAGTGGTGTGCTATGCAAAAAATAAACTATAGAACAAAGTTTGTATATAGAAAAGACTTTCCAGTAACAGCAAATTTCTGGAATTTTTATTCATACATACGTTCGAAAATCGAGAATGGCATATCTAAAAGAATTTCTTAGAATTTACATTATGAGAAGTTTCAGGATGGAACTGTGAAATGTATTGAGGATGAGATACCATTTGAAATGCCGGAGGGCTGGGAGTGGTGCCGAGTTCGGGATATTGCTTCTGTCAAAGGAGGTAAGCGGCTTCCAAAGGGAATGAGTTTTTCTCTTTATAAGACTTCTCATGCATATATTAGAGTCACAGATATGAAAAATCATGCTATAAATACAGATGATTTAAAATACATTTCAGAAGATGTATTTTTGAAAATTAAAAATTATACTATTTCCAAAGATGATCTTTATGTTACTATTGCAGGTACAATTGGCGTCGCCGGTGAAGTTCCAGCAGAACTGGATGGGATGAATCTTACTGAAAATGCTGCAAAGGTTACCAATATACAAATCAACAAATCCTTTTTGTGTTTGTTGTTGCAATCAGAATTTGTTCAGCAACAGTTTAAAGGAAAAACACATCAGGTTGCCATGCCAAAGCTGGCATTAGAACGTATTTTATCGACTTTGATTCCTGTTTGCTCTACGGAAACACAAGCAGCTATAGTTAAAAGATTTTGCAAAATAGATCAGTTGATAGATCTAATTAGTAAAGAAAAGGATGCATTGACAGATACTGTTTCTAAGACAAAATCTAAAATTCTCGACTTGGCTATCCGTGGACAGTTGGTTCCACAAGACCCTAATGATGAACCTGCTTCTGTTCTTCTGAAACGTATCAAAGCAA
Source organism: Zhenpiania hominis (assembly GCF_014333425.1). GTDB lineage: Bacteria > Bacillota > Clostridia > Peptostreptococcales > Anaerovoracaceae > Hominibacterium > Hominibacterium hominis. Next base: position 155,098 of record NZ_JACRYT010000005.1, read on the forward strand.
AAAAGGAAGAACTTATTAAACAGAGGAAAATTAAGCGGGACAAGAGGGAGTCCATTATCTTCAAAGGTGAGGATAACTCTTATTATGAAATAATATGTAATAAAGTAAATAATTTGGATGATTCTAATCTTTTTGATTTGCCAGACAATTGGTGTTGGTGCCGTATGCGTTCGATTGCAGATGTAAAAGGTGGGAAACGCTTACCGAAGGGCTGTAATTTCAGTGATACCTCAACAAATCATGCCTACATCAGGGTAACAGATATGAAAAATCGAACTATAAATACAACAGATTTAAGATACATTTCTGATGAGGTTTATGAACAAATTAAATCATATATAATTTCTAAAAATGACCTTTATATTACCATCGCAGGTACAATTGGCCTGGTTGGAGAAATACCTGATGAACTTGACAACATGAATTTGACAGAAAATGCAGCTAAGATCTGTAACATAAAAATCAATAAAAAATATTTATTATATATACTGTCGAGTCAATTTGTACAGAATCAATTTCAAGAAAAAACACATCAAGTAGCAATGCCTAAATTAGCATTGGAAAGGATTTTGACCACAATCATTCCTATTCCGCCATTTAAGGAACAACTTCTAATTGTAAAAAAAATAGAGGAAATTTTATGTAGAATGGATGCAATAGAAAATTGTACATACTAATATTACAGCCGTCCTTGTCATACGGACGGCTGTGCTTTTACCATGTTACAATTTTATCTACAAGAGCTTGTTGCTCGCTTGATGTACGGCGTAGATAAATACGAGTTGTTTCAATACTTTCATGTCCCATCAGATCAGCCAATAGAGCGATATCATTATATTTCTCTAAAAAATTTTTGGCATAACGGTGTCGAAAAGAGTGTGGATATACCACTTTTTTATCCAGCCCGTATTTATCGGCATAATTTTTAAGCTGCTGAGAAATACCACGAGTAGTGATCCGTTCTCCATAGCGGTTCAAAAACAAATAGCCGGAGGCACGGTTTGTTTCCTCCAGCCATTCGATGGTCTCTGTTCTTAATTTTTTCGGTATGTACAATCTGCGTAGTTTACCTCCCTTTGTATACAGATCGAAATATCCAAGTTCGACGTGTTCAATTTTGATCTGAATAAGTTCGCTGACACGGGCACCGGTAGCAGCCAGATACCAGACCACGAAGTACCACTCCATATTGCCGTCCTTTTTAAGCTGCTTCTTCAAAAAGTTGTAATCGGCATTGCTGATCACATTTTCAAGGAAGTTCTTCTGCTGAACCTTTACAGCTTTCAGTTGCAGCTTATCCTTTCCCAGATAGACCAAATACTTATTCATAGCCTGAATGCGGAGATTTACCGTCTTGGGCTTATAAAACTCCATCAGATACCCTTTGTACGCCAATAGATTTTCTTTGCTGACTGCATCGTAATGTGCATGGTAGTATTCCACCGTCCACAAATACGATGTGATCGTGTTTTCGGAAAGATTGCTCTTTCGCAGATGTTCTTCAAATGTGCTATGCTGCTTCATAATAAGCGGCCTCCTTATAATATTTTCTGCGGTTTTCCGCACAAATATTATAAAGGGAATATGTAACTTTCTCTTATTATGAGAAGCTTGGAGAAGATGTGTGTTGTATTGACGAAGAAATACCATATGATATTCCTGATTCATGGGAGTGGGTGCGGCTGAAGAATTGCTGCATTAAGGAAATTCGTCGTGGAAAATCGCCGAAATATACAACGAAAAGCAATACTCTTGTTTTTGCACAAAAATGTAATACAAAATATAATGGCATCGATATCGGGCTAGCATTGTATCTGGATGAAAGCACATTAGGCAGGTATCCAAATGAAGAATATATGCATGACAACGATGTGGTTGTGAACTCTACAGGTACAGGTACTTTAGGGCGGATTGGATTGTACAGAACAACTGATAACATTTCCGGTTTACCGATAGTGCCGGATTCTCATGTAACCGTTATTCGTGGATTTCGTAGTATTCGAGCATTTTATCTGTACATATTTATGAAGGCAAACCAAAGTGTGCTTGAGAAAAAAGGTGAAGGTTCTACAAATCAAAAAGAGTTAAAACCAATAACATTGAAAGAAATACTGGTGCCAATGCCGCCAGCCTCCGAGCAACAACGAATTGAAAATGCTATAATTACTGCATTTTCCTTTGTTGAAACAATAGAAAAGAGCCTTAATTGAGGCTCTTTTCTATTGAGATGAGAAAGCTCGTCAACATAGCCATTTGTTTAACTACTCTTGCTTGATAAGCCCTTGGGGGCACTGGCAGAATTAAATTTAGGATATCTTCCCTTGATATTCCGGGGATAAGTCCTTTTGCGACGTTTTTTATGGCGCTGATATGGAAAGCCATACAAAGAGCGAGATATTCTGGATTGAGTTCGAACGTGTTGCGTATCGCCATGATTTGTCGTGCAATATGAGCGTCACCAAAATTATTGAATGCCATCTCACCGATAGTTCCCTTACAAGTGAGTAGCAAATCTCCAGTTTTGGTTATCACTTGTGGTGATGTTGTCCATCTCACCAATTCGACCTTACCGTTTGTGAAATTACTTGCTCCCGTGATATACGGAATTCCAACTCCTTCAGCATTGTATTCAGAAGACGCAAGATCTCGTCCAGAGATAAGTTCCCACATTTCTTTCAGTCGAACAAACACCCATCCATCTGGCAATTCAAAGGGGATTTCGCCATCTATATTTACGACTGTATTGCCGACCTTCTCATAATAAGAGTTATCCTCACCTTTGAAGATGATAGATTCCTTCTTATCACGCTTGATTTTACCCTGTTTGATGAGTTCTTCTTTTTCTGCACGGATACGTTCTAAAAGTACAGAGGCAGGCTCATCATTCGGATCTTGCGGAACAAGCTGCCCACGAATAGCAAGGTCGAGAATTTTAGATTTTGCTTGCCGTATGATTTCTTCAAGATCTTCTTTTGCGTTTTCTATTCTAATAATAAATTCAAATATTGAATTTATTTTCTGAATAATTCGAGTTTGCTCATTTCGGGGCGGGACAGGTATCAAATATTGCGAAATATAATCTTTTCCCACACGTTGCTGCCCGACTGCTCCTGAAAAAGTATGAACGCCTCCCTGAATAAAAGAATCCATTTTAGCAATCCATAATAAATATTCATTTGAAATTGTATCATCAAGTGTTCTTAATATATGAAGTTCAGTTGTTCCGGCACCATAACCATTAACCAAATCTTTAAAAATGACTGATTTCCTATTTTCAAAACATGGTGTTATTTTAGCAATGCCGATATCATTTTCTGCAAAATGAGTAAAACCACTTTTAACTTTACTCCAGGTTCGAATTTCATAGGTATACATATTTGTATATCCTTCAGAAATCAATGACATAGGGACAAAAGATACCTCTAAACTATCAGAAATATTATTTCTGGGATTTATGATACATATCGATCCTATTCTTGTCCATTCCCAGCCCGCTGGCACCTCAAACGGTATCTCATCCTCAATGCATTTCTCAGTTCCATCCTGAAACTTCTCATAATGTAAATTATCTTCTCCAACATAGATTATAGAATCATTTTTTATGTCTTTTTTCTTTAGTTTTCCTTCCTTGACCATCCGGGCTTTTTCTTCACGGATTTTTTCTAATAAAACAGAGGCAGGCTCATCACTGGGATCCTGCGGTACAAGTTTTCCACGAATAGCAAGATCCAATATCTTTTGGCGTAATGCTTTTGTATCCACTATTCTTCAACCTCCCCGATCAATTCTTCCAGTTGTGCTACGGCTTTTGAAATATTTTCAGATTTAGTTTTTATTAAATCCAAGAGTTCTGCCAGGGTATAATCATCGGTCGGATTATCAGCTTTGATCCATGCGATATCTAAGCTTGTTTTGTCACGAGCCAAAATTTCTTCATAAGTATATTTTCTCCAGCGGCCATTTGGATTTTCTTCACTATAGGTTTCTTGGCGCTTTGAAAGGTCTCCACCTGCATAGCATTGCTCGAATTCTTCGAAGTCTGATTCTTTAAGAGGGTTTGTTTTTCCAAAGGAGGGCATATCTGTCCGGAGATCATAGATCCACACCTCTTTTGTATTTCCGTGGTCAGTCTGTCCTCTGGTAAAAAACAGTACGTTTGTTTTTACGCCTTGGGCATAAAAAATACCTGTGGGTAAGCGAAGAATAGTATGCAAGTTGCACTTTTCCATAAGATCGCGGCGTATTTTTTCACCGTCACTATCTGCAAACAACACATTGTCCGGAAGTACAACAGCAGCACGGGCAGTGCCAGTTGTTTTTAGACTCCTATAAATATGCTGGAGAAAATTAAGCTGTTTGTTGCTGGTCGGGAATGTGAAATCGTCACGAGTTGCACGTTCACCACCTTTTTTTGTTCCGAATGGAGGATTTGTTAATACCACATCGTATCCTTTTAGCTGCTTTCCAAAATTAGAAAGCGTATCTCCAAGATAAATAGGACCATCAATATCATGGAGCATTGCGTTCATTAAGGCCAGACGGTGTGTATCGTGAACAAGTTCACAACCGGAAAAAGCAGCAGTGCGCTGGAATTCTTGTAAATCAATAGGCAGATCAAAAAGGTTGTCCGTATTATTCTTTATATATTGGTCTGCAGCAATCATGAATCCAAAAGTACCACAGGCGGGATCATTGCAACGTTCTCCGGGCTGTGGAGAAAGCAAACGAGTCATGACGTTGATTAGTACACGAGGAGTGAAATACTGTCCGGCTCCAGATTTTTTTTCGTTTGCGTTTTTTTCCAAAAGCCCTTCATATAAATTGCCAAGACCTTCCTCTTTTGCAGAATACCAATCAAACTGATCGATGGTCGTAATAATTTTTTCCAGATTCTTCGGTTCTTCTATATTTGTTTGTGCACCCTGGTAAATTTCACGAACCCGCCCAGTACAATTTTCACCTAAGTATTCCAGCAATTCTTTATAAAATTTCTTCAGTTCCAGTCCTTGTTTCGTAATGAGATTATCCCATCTGTATTTTTCCGGGATAGAACTTTCACTGTTTGTTTCTTTACACATTTTAAGAAACAGGATATATGTAAGCTCTGTTACATATTGATGGTAAGTAATGCCATCATCCCTAAGAACGTTACAGAGATTCCATAATTTTGCTACAAGTTCCTGATTATTCACGCTACTGTTCCTCCATCCTCATACATATATTTGTTAATTTCTGTAATTATATCGTGCAATTTTCCACCAAAGCGGCGATCTATATTGGAAAAGCCACCTGCATTGCGGAATGCACCAACTTCGAAAATTTGTTCGTCCAGAACGGATTCCTCTAACAAGACTTTTTCTATACGCTTCAGCCAGTCTAACTGATTTTTATTAAAAGTGTGGTTGAGGCGTAATTTGGCAAAAGCGTGTTTTACCCTTTGTTCATGACTGATTAGTGTAGAGCCGATAGCCTGTTGACGTATAAAAGCAATAATATCTGCGGCAATATCCTGATTTGTCATATCATTCCATGCAGAATTTAATTGCTTTTCTGTAAAGTCGTGACGATCAAGTTCTAATAATAAAGTTTTTAAATCTTTACGAGTCAACTCGGTAGGCTTTGTACATACAGTTTTTAATGCAGCAATTGAATTCAAATTATTTTGGATAAATTCACGGAAGGATTCTATATAATCTTCCGGTTTTTGTCCTGTACCGTAGCCTCTTGTATGACTGATGACCTTATCATCATGGTCATCAATGATACGTCCATGTTTACGCTTGCTTTTATCATAATCTAAGACTGAAAATGCTTCTCTATGTTTAAGAATATGTTCTTTTGCCTCATTGGCAGACCAATGCTCTAATTTGTGTGCAAAGGAAGCAAGATCATTACCGTCTGATAAAGCCATAAACTGTTCCAACCCTTTTTTGCTTATGTTCCGGCGTTTACGTTGCAATTTGGCCACGATTTGATCTATCTGGTACGCAATCTGATCTTCTGAGGTTAGAATTTCCAACCCTTTTAATAAATCTTCAAAACTTGTGGTGGGATTAACCACTACAGGTTTCATATTACTAACATCTTGCAATGTTTCATAAACGCCGACAGGATCGTAGATTTCAAAATGCGTTTTTTCAATTTCAGGGCATAAGCGGGTGGCTCGTCCTAACATCTGCTCGAAAAGAATACGAGATCTGATCCGGCGCATAAAAACCAGGTTAGTTATTTCAGGGACATCAATACCTGTTGTTAACAGGTCTACAGTAACAACCACTTTTGGGTTTTGTTCATTTTTAAAACGTTTGATGGCTTCAAGAATTTTCTTTTTATTTCCGCCTTCGATGCTACCAGTGATTTTCATAACTGCATCATTTGCCACGCCTCCTTCACTGTAAATATTTTTTAAGATTTTTACAATAAGATCAGCATGATCATCGTCAACCGCATAAATCAGTGTTTTGCCAGGGCCATCAGGATTAAAGTCCCAAGCAATCTCCTCAAAAACAGCACGGTTAAATTTTTCTGTCACAACTTGACGATTAAAGGTATCTATATCAAATTTCATATCATCTTCCAGTTCATCACTATTTAGAAGTTCGCCAGAAATAGGGTCATAGATAACCAAGCTATCGCCTTTTTTGTATTGGATCCCTTCTGTTCCCAGACGTGTGCGGATATTATGAGGAGCATCGTGGTCAACGAGATATCCATCTATGACAGCTTCACGGTAGGAATAGTTAAAAATTGGCTTACCAAATATTTCAGTTGTATGTAGAGCAGGTGTCGCTGTCAGAGCAATTTTTACCGCATCAAAATATTCGATGACTGTACGATATTTGCTAATGTAATCGTCTTGATTGCGGTACAATAATTCGGAATCACTCATATCTTTGTCCAGAGCGTATCCACGATGAGCCTCATCAACAACGATTAAATCATAGTCAGTTACAGAAGGCATTGTTTCATCTTCATTAAAAAGGATTTTCCGAACAAGACTTTGTACTGTAGCAACCTGAAGCCTTGTCTCTGGGTCAATATCCTTATCATCCAGCCCTTTGATGGAATAGATGGAACCGAGTGTCATTAATTCTTCCAGCTTTACCTCTTTAAATACATCCATAGCCTGTTCACCTAAAGCATTCCGATCAACCAAGAATAAAATGCGCCTAAAGCGATTGCTACGAATAAAGCGGTAAATCATTCCAAGTATAGTACGGGTTTTCCCTGTTCCAGTAGCCATAGATAAGAGGACATTTGTTTTGCCGTTAATAATAGCCTGTTCTGCAGCTTCGATAGCCTGAATTTGATAATCTCGCAGATTCAGCCCATCAGGATCTCGTAAAAAGTCGTACGGAGCATTCGTAAGTGTAGCATTCGCACTTTCTATATCTTTTTCTAATAATTCCATAATGCCCTGTGCGCTTATCCATCCCTGTAAAGCTTTGTCTGGATTTGTGTTTTTACGAACATCACGGAACCATATTCCAGATTTGGTTTCTATTTGTTTCAGGTATTTTCTTCCGTTAGTGGCAAACAAGAACGGTACCTTATACTCACCCCAAGAGGAGATTATATATTTTTGGTGTTCATTACGAATCATTTTTGCGTATTCGGCGCACTGATAAGAAAGAACAGAAGGAATGTCTATGGCAGCCTTTTTTGCTTCGATAATTCCCACCATCTTTTCACCAATAAAGAGTGCATAGTCAGCATAGCCAAATTTTCCTGTTGTGGAATCGGTAGGCCATTCGGCAATGGCTATATTGCGACCCTTCTGGGGACGTGTTCCTTTTGGATAACGAAGATTGTTTGTATCAGCTTCCCAACCGACACGCCGCAACTGATCGTCAATAATAATACGTGTTTCTGCCTCAGATAATTCCATATTTTCAGAGACAGATTCCGCTTTTTTGGTTCTTTCTTTTATGGAACTATTGGATACGGACGTTTTAACAGTATCTACTTGCTTCATCAGTTCTGCTATTTTAGCTTCTTGTTCTTTAATTATAGAATCATAATCGGGCTGGATGGTCTCCGCGGGCATAGCAAAAGCAGGTGCCGTAAAATCCCAATCACCGTAAACTTCCATAAACCAGACTGCGAGATTATATGTAAGAGAAAGCAGGGTCTTGGAGTCATCTACGGAATTAATATATTTGTGAACAGCATCATTTCTGTTTTTCCGAAGAGCATATAATATATCATCTATTTTTTTAGGAATTAACCTTTCGCGCTTCAGAATACGGATTCTGTGGGCATGTGTATTGTCATAAGATGGCTCTGAAAGTTTTTCAAAAGCAAAAATTTCATGAACCAATCGTTCCCCAAACATTCCTAATTTGTACATACATGAGTTCGGATCTGAATATAAATAGTGTTCTGCCGTTTCACCGATTTGAGCGAGTGCAGGCCAATATTTTTTTAAAAAATAAAAATTGGACTTCATAATATTCCTCCTCAATAGTCATGTTCCCATAATAAAAAAATATCAGAAGTTGGTAGGCAAAAAATGGAAAATTATTGGATACATGTCAAAAAAATATTTTTCATCCGGAACGAGTTCCATAATGTCACAAAAATCTACATTCAGAGCTGTACAAACCCGAATTAAGACGTCAAGACTTACATTTTCATTTTTTGCCAGTTTGGAAATAGCGTTAGAAGAAAGAAAAGCCATTTTTGCTAGTTCGCCTTTCTTAATTTCTCAGTCAATCATTAATTTAAACAATTTTTTATAACTTACCTTCAATGAAGCACATTCAAAGACAGGATTTTCTTTAATTGTACCAAAACTTTTCTATATCTACAACATAACATTGGCGTTTGCCAGGGAAATCAAGTTTCAGAAAATACTGATGCAAGCAAGAGTGGATCGAGCAGACAATCCAGCATAATTTTGGAAATGGGACGTTTGGATTTCTCCTTTTCTTTGTACCGTTTGATGAGATTCAAAGCCATCTTCCGAAAGACATTGAGCTGTTCCTGAACCTCTCTGGTTTCTACTCTACAGGAATC
>NZ_JACRYT010000006.1 GCF_014333425.1 Zhenpiania hominis
GAAGTGGATGAATAGATAGATTCTATCATTCCGAGCTATTAAATTCCACCCACCTTGTTTAGAATTAATAACTTCCATGTGCACCGAAGAACGGGTGGATGTTACTTTTACAAGTTACTAGAAAAATCGGAATTGCGTGGAATTTGCGATTTCAGAAAAATAATATTGAAAAGAACTGCAAGGTATGGTACTATCGTTACGTTAGTTTGTCGATTAAGCCGGAACCTTGCAGTTTTGGCAAGAAGGAAACTAGGATTCTCTGGAGAGTCTCAGCTTTGAGCGCCGAAGGTGTAAGCGAAAGCGGAAGTTTTCGCGATCTCTCAGGCAAAAGGACAGAGCGAATCGTTGATAGGATTATCATTCATAGCTTTGCCTATTCTCTGGAAAGTCGAATTGTTCGGCTTTTTTTCTTTGCGTTTAACTGCGCGGGGAATTGAATTTTATTATTATTGAGAGGGTAAAAAACATGGAACAACTGAATCACGTTTTGGAAAGTATTGACAGTATTGTGTGGGGCGTGCCACTGATCGTGCTGATTATGGGTACCGGTATCTTCCTTACCATCAGACTCGGCGTGCTGCAATTCCGTAAACTCGGGAAAGCGCTTAAGTATATGGTAAAAAATGAAGCGGATGGAGAGGGAGAAGTAACCAGCTTCGGAGCGCTGTGTACCGCCATGGCGGCAACCATCGGTACCGGAAACATCGTAGGTGTCGCGACAGCGATTATCGCCGGCGGACCGGGAGCGCTGTTCTGGATGATTTTGGCCGCGTGTCTGGGGATGGCTACGAAATACTCAGAGGGCGTTCTGGCGCTCAAATACCGGGTGCTCAAGCCGGATGGACACGCTCTTGGCGGACCTTTCTACTATATTGAGAATGGAATGGGAAAAAAGTGGATCTGGCTGGCAAAGCTCTTCGCCATATTCGGAACCTGCGCGGGGCTTCTGGGCATCGGGACGATTACGCAGGTAAACGGAATCGCGACTGCGGCGCAGGGATTCTTTGATCCCAACAATGAGAATACCGTGCATCTTTTCGGCAGGGACTATTCTATTTCCATTGTCATTACTGCCGTTGTGGTGGCCTTTTTTACCGCCCTTGTTGTAATCGGCGGAATTCAAAGAATCGCCAGTGTAACGACGATTGTCGTACCATTTATGGCTATCGGCTACGTGGTGATCTGTGTTTCGATTCTGATCGCCAATATTTCGGCGATTCCCCATGTAATAGGTGAAGTATTCGCCAGCGCTTTCGGACTGCGCGCGGTTGCGGGAGGCGCGATCGGCTCTCTTCTGATGGCAATGCAGATGGGAGTCGCGAGAGGAATCTTTTCCAATGAAGCCGGACTGGGAAGCGCGCCAATCGCGGCCGCCGCGGCGCAGACCAAAGAACCGGTGAGACAGGGATTGATTTCCATGACAGGAACCTTTATTGACACGGTTATTATCTGTACCATGACGGGTCTTACTCTTATGGTAACCGGAGCCTATGACAGCGCGCTGGATCAAGGACTGGAAGGCGTGCAGGTGACAGCGCTGGCCTTTGGCAAGGGACTTCCATGGTCTGTGGAAACCGGCTCTTTTGTGATGATGCTGTGCCTGGTGTTCTTTGCCTTTACCACGATCCTGGGATGGGATTATTACAGCGAACGCTGCCTGGAGTACCTGACAGGAGGCAAAAAAGGAGTCCTTACCACATACAGATGGCTCTATATCCTGGCAGTACTGGCAGGTCCGTTTATCACGGTAAGCGCGGTATGGACCATTGCCGATATCTTTAACGGACTGATGGCCATTCCGAACCTGATCGCCCTTCTCGCGCTGAACGGTGTGATCGTGGCGGAAACAAGAAGCTATTTCAAGCGCCTTGCTGAAAATCGGCTTGAGTAAAGATTCGATAAAATTTGACATAAGAAAAACGGCGGGAGCAGGACAAAAAACGTTCTGACTTTCGCCGTTTTTTCATATAGATATAAGGACAGACATAAAAGGGGGATAAACAATGTTAAATACAGAGGATATCAGAAATAAAGAAGTGATCAATATTTACGACGGAAAGAGTCTGGGCTTTGTCTACGATATTGAGATTAATCTGAAGGAAGGGAAAATTGAGGGGATTGTGCTGCCGGGAGAGCGCGGGCTGTTTAACCTGTTCGGCAGGGAGAGCGAGGATTTCGTGATAAAGTGGAAGAATGTGAAAACCGTCGGAGAGGACGTGATCCTGGTAAATGTGCCGACCTCTTTGGAATCCACGACTTAAAGCACTTGGCAAAAAACACAATATGTAGTAAAATCAGAATGTCAGGTTACAGAAATAGTAGATATGCAGGAAACAGCTGTGAAAGGAGGGCAAAGATGAAGTGCCCGTTTTGTGAAAACCAGGATACCAGAGTGATTGATTCCAGACATACGGAAGATGGACATGCCATCCGCAGAAGACGTGAATGCGATGCCTGCGGAAAGCGGTTTACGACCTATGAGAAAGTGGAAGAAATGATTCTTATGGTAATAAAAAAAGACGGCCGTCGGGAAGCCTTTGACCGGAACAAGATTATGAATGGAATCATAAAAGCTTGCGAAAAAAGACCGGTTCCCCTGGCTGAAATTGAAAAGGTGGTAGATGAGATTGAGCGGGGACTCAATAATATGATGGAAAAGGAAGTGGAGAGTACATTCATTGGCGAGTTGATCATGGAACAGCTGCGCAGGCTGGATGAAGTCGCCTATGTCCGTTTTGCTTCCGTGTACAGACAGTTTACGGACATTAATACTTTTGTGGCTGAAATTGAAAAACTCCTGACCAGCAAAAAAAACAATAAAGGAAGCGTATATCATGAAGAAAAAAATTCGAGTAGCGATTGACGGCCCCAGCGGCGCGGGAAAGAGTACGATCGCAAAGGCAGTCGCCAGAGAACTGGGAATCGATTATATTGATACAGGCGCCATGTATCGGGCAGTAGGATATAAGACGATCCGCTGTGGAGTGGATCCGGATGACGCGCAGGCTATAAAGGAGATGCTGGATCATACGGAGATTGATTTTTCCGGAGGTAATATTATTCTGGATGGCGTGATCATCAATGACAAAATCCGTACGCCGGAGATTTCAAAGAGGGCTTCGGAGTGTTCCGCTCTGGCGGATGTAAGAGAAAAACTGGTGCAGCTTCAGCGGCAGATGGGACAGGCTAAGAGCGTTATTATGGATGGACGGGATATCGGAAGCAATGTGCTGAAAGACGCGGAATATAAATTCTTTCTGACTGCCTCGGCCGAGGAGCGCGCGCGGCGTCGGTTTGAAGAATTGAAGGAAAAGGGGCAGCCGGTTGAATACGGGCAAATCCTTTCCGATATCCGGCAGAGAGATCATAAGGATATGACAAGAGAGCTGAATCCGCTTTGCAAAGCGGAGGATGCGCTGGAGGTGGATTCCACCGAAATGGGAATTGAAGAAGTAACACAATTTATATTAAAGGAGATAGAGAAAACATGGCAACAGTAAGACCTTTCAGAGCGGTTCGTCCGGCTCAGAAATACGCGGATAAAGTTGTTTCCCTGCCCTATGACGTTATGAACCGGCAGGAAGCGGAAAAAATGGCAGAGGGAAACCCATACAGCTTCCTCCATATCTGCCGCTCGGAAATTGATCTTCCGAATCAGAAAGATCCTTATGACAGGAGCGTTTATGAAAAGGCAAAGCAGAATATCGGGGATTTTCTGAACAAGGGCGTGTTCATCCAGGACGAGGAACCGGCCCTTTATATCTACCGGCAGGTGATGGACGGGCGCGTACAGACGGGAATCGCGGCCACCGTATCGGTGGATGAATATCAGAACAATACCATTAAAAAGCACGAATTTACCAGAGTGGAAAAGGAGCAGGATCGGATTAACCACTTCGACATCTGCGACGCCAACACGGAGCCGGTTTTTCTGACTTATCGGGATGACAAGCGAATCCGCCTGTTGATCGAAGGCTGGATCGCGGAAAACAAACCGGTCTACGATCTGGAGACAGAAGACGGAATTCGTCATACCCTTTGGGTGATCGACGATGCGGAGCGAATCGGACATATTACAGAGCTTTTTGAAGAAATTCCGTCCCTTTATATTGCTGACGGACACCACAGGAGCGCTTCCGCCTGCAAGGTCGGGCTGAAGAGGAGAGAAGAACATCCTGACTACACAGGAGAAGAAGAGTTTAACTTCTTTATGGCGGTACTGTTTCCGGATGCGGACCTGCATATTTTTGATTACAACCGGGTAGTAAAGGATCTGAACGGCAATACGGTGGAGAGTTTTATGGCAAAGGTAAAGGAGGCCGGATTTAAGATCGATAAAAAGGGAGAGGATATTTACTATCCGGAAACGAAGCACTGCTTCTCTATGTATCTGGAAGGAAGCTGGTATCGGCTGACGGCAAAGCCGGAGATCATTCCGGATCACGTAATTGATTCCTTGGATGTGGCGATTCTGCAGAACCGGATTCTGGAACCGATTCTGGGAATAGAGGATCCGCGTACGGACAAGAGAATTGACTTTGTGGGCGGAATCCGGGGACTGGAGGAACTGGAAAAGCGCTGTCATGAAGATATGAAAGTAGCGTTTGCCGTCTATCCGGTAGAAATTACAGATCTGCTGAATGTTTCCGATAACGATATGGTAATGCCGCCGAAGTCCACTTGGTTTGAGCCAAAGCTGGGAAGCGGATTATTTATCCATATGCTGTAACCGGACGTGAATAAACACTCCTGAAAGGGAAATACTACCTTTGAGGAGTGTTTTTTATTATGAAAAAACGGATATTTGCGGTAGGGATTTTGTTGGGGACAGCGTTATTTCTCCTGGCAGGGCGTCTGTTTTATATTCAGATTATTGGCCATAGGGATTTATCACAGGCTGCCGGAATACAGCAGCAGATTTCTCTGGAGGGAGCGAATTCCAGAGGGCTTATTTATGATCGAAACGGTACCCCTTTGGTGGGAAATAACCAGGAATATATTTTTATTATACGAGAAGAGCAGTTTGATGGAGAAACGATGAATGCTTTGAATGAATTAAAAGCCAGGGAGATTCAGAATCGCGGGAGCGGATATCGGGTTTTTTCCTCAGAGCGGTATGATAAATCCATCGGGCAGCGCTTGATTCGCAATTCTTCCGCTTACATTTTGGAGGCGGGGAGACGCTACAGCAAGCAGCAGACGGCAGCCCATCTTCTGGGGTATGTCAACCCGCAGGATCAGAGCGGAGCATCGGGGCTGGAGCTGATGTGCGATGAAGAGCTATCCCTTCTTAATAAAAAAATCTCCGCGAGCGCGGATGTACGGGGAAACCTTCTTCAGGGAAGAGGGTTGGTGGTTTCATCTGCTAGAGAAGATGATTCTTATGTGAAGAAAGGCATTGTCACAACATTAGACGCGGGACTGCAGGGAAAAATAGAAGAAATTTTAAAAAAATCTCCCAAAGATGGAGCGGTTGTAGTCCTGAAAAGCGGTACAGGTGAAATTGTGGCTTCTGCCAGCACGCCAGGCTTTGATCCGTCTAATATCAATGAATATATGGAAAGTGGAAGCGACGAACTGGTTAATAAAGTGACACAGGGAGAATATCCGCCGGGATCGATTTTTAAAATTGTGGTAGCGGCAGCGGCGCTTGAGAAGGGAATCGAACCTGAGTCTGTCTGGCAATGCGAGGGCTATGAGATTGTAAACGGAAAACGGGTAAACTGCAAAACAGGAGGTGAAGACGGGCATGGAACGATTACCTTCCAGGAGGCTTTTGCTCAGTCTTGTAACTCTGCGTTTATTCAAATTACGCAAAAGGTCGGAGCAGAAGCAGTACTTGATATGGCGCAGAGAATGGGTCTCGGAGAGGAGGCTCTTTCCGGTTATCCGGATGAAAAGTCCGGTAATCTGATGACCGCGCGGCAGTCGGCAGGGGCGGCAATTGCCAATCTTGCTATCGGACAGGGGGAAACACTGATGACGCCTCTGCAGGCCGCAAGAATGACCAACATTATTGCCTCTGACGGCGTTGATCCGGGGGTACATCTTGTCCTGGAAGAAGGGGAAGTGGTCGCCGCGGCGGCACCGGTTTCCGTATTAGATAAAGAAACAACGGAAAAGCTCAAAAAGATGATGGCACAGACGATAATCAGCGGCTCCGGAAAGACACTAAGTGCTGAGACTTCCATGGCAGCCAAAACCGGATCCGCAGAAAGCTCTATGGGCGGAGAGGATGTAGTACACGGCTGGATTACAGGCTTCGCGCCGGCGGAGAAGCCCGAGTATACAATTACGGTGTTCATAGAAGACGGGGAATCCGGCAGCGGTTCCGCCGGGCCTATTTTTGCTCAGACTGCGCAATACCTGAGTGATTCGAAAAGCTTTGAGCAACCCTTTTCATTTTAAAAGTATATGGTTGAACAGGAAAAAGGACCGCAGCTCATGGGCTGTCGGTCCTTTCCAGTTTGAGTGCTTCCCGCAGCTTTAAAAGCGCTCTTTTTTCAATACGGGAGACGTAAGAACGGCTGATTTTCAGCGAAGCCGCAACTTCTCTTTGAGTTTTCGGGCGGCGGCCGAAAATGCCGTATCGGTTTAAAATAACTGTTTTTTCTCTTTCGTCCAGGACTTGATCCAGGGCTTTTGTCAGCTTTGAAATCTGGATTTTCAGACTAATATCATCTAAAATCGCGTCCGGGTCAGTTCCCAGAATATCATTAAAGCTGATCTCATTGCCGTCTTTGTCAACTCCAATAGGCACGGAAAGGGAAACTTCCGCTTTGTTTTTTTTCGAAGCCCTGATACTCATCAGAATTTCGTTTTCAATGCATTTCGCGGCATACGTGGCAAGGCGGGTTGCCTTTTTGCTGCTGTACGTACTGACCGCTTTTATGAGGCCGATGGTTCCGATGGAAATTAAATCATCCGTCTGGTAACCGGAGCCCGTATATTTTTTCGCAATGTGGGCAACAAGCCGCAGATTGCGTTCGATCAGAATATCCTTTGCATCCTTATCTCCGGATTCATAAAGAGATATGTAGTATTCCTCCTCTTTTGCGGTTAATGGTTTCGGAAAGGAAACGCTCATTATGTAACCCCCCTCTATAGTTTCTTACTATATGCGAAACCAAGAGGGGAAGTGCCTGACCCAGGCGAAAGTGCATGGTCCTATTTACACGTAAAAGACAGGCAGTCTGTGCACTGATCCTGTTTCGGCGCGGCTTCGTGGGTTCCCACTGTAATGCAGTCTAAAGAGCAGTAGTTCTGCGCTCCCGCGTGATGGGAACACTGTGCTACCGTACATTTGATGCTTTCATTAATACGATTCATTGTTTTTCAACCTCCTTTTTGCTTTCAATGATAGTATGGCTGATAACGGAGAAAATATGATAAGAAAATGATTGAATAAAAAATACAAAAATAGTAAAATTTACTAAAAAATAAAAGGGGGACACTAAATATGAGAATCCAAGGTATGCCCAAGGAAGAACGGCCAAGAGAAAAGATGATTTTCGCGGGAAAGGAAGCGCTTTCCAATTCAGAGCTTTTAGCGATTTTACTGCGGGCAGGAACAAAAAACAAATCTGCGTTACAAATCGCGGCGGAAATCCTATCACAGAATGAAAGCGGTATTTTGTACTTGGAAAGCTGCAGCCCGGAGGAACTCAGCGAGATAAAAGGTGTAGGAATGGCGAAAGCCTGTCAGATTCTGGCCGCGGTTGAACTGGGAAAGCGAATCGCTTCACATCCGCCGAAAGTCAGAAAAGAAATTGAAAATCCTGACGATATCGTGCAACTTTTTATGGGAAAAATGAGATACTATAAAAAGGAACATTTTAAAGTGCTGCTCATTAACGCAAAAGGGGAAATTTTAGAAGAGCATGAGGTTTCTATCGGCGATTTATGCTCCACGCCGGTACATCCCAGAGAAGTGTTCTGTCAGGCGATCAAAAGGAGCGCGGCGGCGGTACTTTTTGTACACAATCATCCCAGCGGCGATCCGACGCCCAGCAGGCAGGACGTGGAGACTACAAAGAGGTTGCTAGAAGCAGCA
The DNA here is from genome assembly GCF_014333425.1 of Zhenpiania hominis. Taxonomy (GTDB): domain Bacteria; phylum Bacillota; class Clostridia; order Peptostreptococcales; family Anaerovoracaceae; genus Hominibacterium; species Hominibacterium hominis. The sequence goes on from NZ_JACRYT010000006.1 coordinate 8,054, forward strand.
AAAATTTTGGGTATACGGGTTTTGGATCATATTATTATTGGAGACGGTGCATACATAAGCCTGCGAAAAAAGGGGCTGATGTAAAGTTAGAAAAAGCCGGAACACGGCAAAGGGATCGGGGAATTTATGAAATTACAAGGAGATAAGAAGACAATCATAAAGATCGGCGGAGGAATCCTCATCGCGGCGGCAATCGCCTTCTTTCTGAAATCGGCCGCGCAGCCAGGCGACCTGAAAGGCATGATACAGGATGCGGGGTCTCTTATCGCAAAGCCGGTATTCGCGGCGACAGGAGGGATCGAAGACGGATTCAGAGGAATCTTCCGATTTAAAGATGTGCTTGCGGAAAATCAGGTTCTGAAGGAAGAAAACGAGGCTCTGCGGCAGAAAGCGGCCAGGCTGGAGTTTACAAAAACAGAAAAGGAGGAACTGGAGGAACTGTGCAGAGTCTTTGACTATTCCCTGCTGGAAGAGAATGTGATTTTGGCGGCGAATTTAACCGCTATGGATGAATCAAAATGGCAGGAAGGCTTTGTGATTGATCGGGGAAGCGAAGATGGAATTCGAGAAGGCTGCACCGTAGTGTCCGGCGACGGCGTGGTGGGAAAGATCGCGGAAGTCTCCCCAAAATCCGCCAAGGTCGCGTCACTTCTGGCAGATGGATCGAAAGTAAGCTTTCAGTCCGGGAAAAGCAGAGACACTCTGGGGATTGTACAAAGTGATGGAAAAGGAGGCCTTTCCGGTTATCTGCTTGCAGAAGAGGGCAGTATAAAGAAAGGAGAACAGCTGGAGACATCCGGTATAGGTACCTATCCAGAAGGACTGGCGCTGGGGAAAGTAACCCGAGTAGAAAAGAAAAGAGGAACCCAGCGAGTCCTTATTGAGGCAACGCCGCAGGTGGATTTCGCGAGATTGAAGAAGGTAGGTGTAGTACTGTGAAACCGGCGGCTGCGGTTATCCTGTTTTTTTGTGCCTTTTTATTTCAGCATACGGCGGCAGGCCTTATCTGCGCAGGCGGAGCAGGCCCGGATCTGCTGCTGGTGGTTACCGTCTTCTCCGTGTTTTCTTTCCCCCATATAAACGGAGTGATTGCAGGCGCTGCAGGTATAGCAGCCCTGCAGGAACTGTGCTTTTCCATCTATGGCGGACCGGGAACCGCGGCGGTTCTTTTGTCGGGGCTGTCCGCCGCTGCTGCTAAACGGCTGTTTTCTTGGGAGCGGCCCTTGTTTCTTTTCCCTTTTACGGCAGCAGTGACCTTGGTGTATCATTTGACGCTTTGGGGAGGGGAACGAATTCTCGGGTCCCCTTACAGTTTTACCTATCTCCTTAAGCTGCAGCCTCTGTATATAGGCTATAACCTGGCAGCTATGGGAATTTTATATCTCCTTTTTATCAAAAATAAAGAAAGCAGGTCGCAGATATGAATCGATGGCGTAATTCCAGATATATGCAGCTTTTGACCCTGGTTGGGGCGCTGATGCTCGTTTTGCTTATCCGACTGTTTATTTTAACGGTTGCGGAAAAAGAAGAATGGTCCCAGGCAGCGGAAAATCTCAGCACAAAAACCATTTATGAAACCGCTCCCAGGGGACAGATTCTGGATCGAAACGGAGAGGTTCTGGCGGGAAACGCTTACGCGATGTCCGTACGAATGAGCAAAGGCACTATGACGGATGAAAAACTGAATGACTCGATTTTAAAGCTGACCCGCCTTCTTGGTCAGAACGGAGACACGCTTTCCGCCAGTTTCCCTATCCGTCTGGATGGAGAAAACAGGCCGGTATATGAGGATGGCGCGGATAGAGAGGCTTTTTTGAAACAATTTGGCTTATCCGAATATTTAAATGCGGCGGAAGCCTTTTCAAAACTGAGAAAATATTTTACAATAGAAGACACCCTTTCGCGCGGAGATGCCAGAAATATTATGGTTGTACGAAGCCAGATGGCCGAACTTGGATACAAAAAATATATGCCGGTAACGGTAGCGCGAGATGTGTCGGATCAGACGGTATCCATACTGGAAGAAAGCGGAAACGCGTATCCGGGGGTAGAAGTTTTTTCTGAGGTTTCCCGAATTTATCCCAATGGAAATACTGCTTCCCATATTTTGGGGTACTTAGGAAAAATTTCAGACAGCGAAAAAGAGAAATACGGGGAGGAAAATGGATATCAGAGCTGGGATCTGATCGGAAAAGACGGAATTGAAAAAGCATACGAGGATGTACTGCGGGGAAAATCGGGTGAAGAAAAGATCCGGGTTAACGCAGCGGGAAATTTTGTGAAATCCATAGGGAAAACGGAGGCCCAAAAGGGAAAGGATGTGATCCTGACCATTGACCTGCAGATTCAGAAAGCCGCCGAGCAGGCTCTCGAAAAGGCGCTTGCGGCCATGCGTACCGGAAGTGGGTTTACTGGCGAATACGGCAGTTATAGCATGGAAATGGCTCAAAAAGCTCAGGTGGGAGCCGTGGTAGCGTTGGATGTAAAAAGCGGAGAGGTTTTGGCAATGGCAAGCTGCCCTGATTTTGATCCCAACCTGTTCGCAAGCGGAATTTCAAGCGAGGACTGGGAATCTCTGCAAAGTGAAAATCCAAGGGACCCTTTGTCGCCGGCGCCGATGTACAATGTGGCTACAATGAGCGCGGTACAGCCTGGATCGATTTTCAAAATGGTGACGGCTACAGCGGCTATGGAATGCGGTCTGGATCCGGGACGCAAGCTTTATGATGACGGATATGTTCAGGTAGGAAACAAATCCTTTGGCTGCGTAGTATGGAATCGTTCTCATAGAAAGCATGGATATCTTAACCTGCAGGAAGCGCTGGAGGTTTCCTGCAATTACTACTTTTTTGACGCCGCTACAGGATATGATTTCTATACGGGCAGCAGCTTGGGGTATGAGAAGAAAATCGGGATTGATACCATTATGGACTATGCCAGGCAGTATGGGCTGGGACAGCCGACGGGAATCGAAATCCCGGAAACAGTGACAGAGACTCCATCCAGAGAATCGAAGATTCAGGGGCTGAAGAACTCTCTTGAAAATGTGCTGCTGGCGCAGGCGGAGACCTGGTTTGAACGGAGCGTGACACAGAACAGAGCACTTCTGGACAGAAAGGTGGAGGAAATAACCGGCTGGATTGGATCGGAGCTTACACGTTCCGAAGTGGAAGAAAAGCTGGAGCGGATTTCCGGTATTCAGACAGAGCGGATTTCAGAACTGGCGGATTTGTGTAAATATACGTATATCGATCAGGCGACCTGGAATACGGCGGACGCTTTGAACATTGCCATCGGCCAGGGCATGAACTCCTATACGCCCCTTCAGATGGCGGGATATATCGCGACGCTGGGAAATAAAGGCGTAAGAAATCCCATAAGCCTGGTTGAAAAGATTGAAGGACGTGGTAAAATAGAAAAGGACTCTATTTCAAAGGTAGAGGTAAAAGATGAAACCTGTTTTGACGAAATCATCGGAGGAATGGTGAAGGTCGCTAATGGAGAAAACGGCAGCCTCAGAGGGATTTTCGGCGATTTCCCCGTTACCGTCGCGGCCAAAAGCGGGACTGCGCAGCGGTCGGGAAAAATAAACCCTCCGGATGAAGAAGAATATATCAGAGAGCATCTGGGCGCAATCGCGCCATATCTGAGCTGGGAAGAAATTCAGGCGGAAAAGGAACGTCTGATGGAGGAATACCCGGATATTTATACGTCGCGCCATACGGCGGTAAGACGTGCGCTGATAAACTTGAGCAACGGACGCGTAACCGCGCAAACCATCGATCAGTATAAGGCGGATTATGATAACTTTGCCTGGGTCGTAAGTATGGCTCCGGCAGAAGATCCGCAGATTGCGGTAGCGGTTATGATTGCCCAGGGAGGCGCCGCGGCGAATGCCGCTCCTATAGCCAAAGAAGTTATGGGAACCTATTTTCAGCAGCAAGAAAACAAATGAGTGAGGAAACTATGGGCGAAGTAATATTAGTAGCATCAGGAAAAGGCGGTACGGGAAAAACAGCGGTGACAGCTAATTTAGGGGCACTTTTGGCTAAAAAAGGGGCCAAAGTTGCCCTGATTGACATGGATATGGGGATGCGGAATCTGGATCTTTATCTGGGTCTTGAAAACAGGGTTGTTTACAACATTATGGACGTGTTTTCCGGGATCTGCAGGATCAAACGGGCGCTGATCCGGGATCGGCGATTTGAAAACCTCTATTTGATGTCCGCCTGTCCGAGAAAGGACAACCGGGATATTACCCCGCTTCATATGGAAATTCTCTGCCGGAAGCTGAAGAAGGATTTCGATTTTATCTTTATTGACTGTCCCGCGGGGATTGGCAGCGGTCTGGATATTTCCATGGCAGGAGCAGACCGCGCGCTGCTGGTGACGGAAGCGGACATGGCGGCGGTAAGGGACGCGGATGTTTTAAACCGTTATCTGAAAAAAGAAGGACTGACCGATACTTGCTATATTGTCAATAAAATCCGAGCGGATCTTATGGCACAGCATCTTGTTCCGGATCTGCGGGAGATCGCGGAGATTCTCAACAGCCGTCTGGTTGGCGTGATTCAGTTTGATGATAATATCTATATTTCCACCAACAGAGGAATTCCCATTGTCGCCAAAGAAGGAACGTACATAGAAGAAAATTTCCGCAATATTCTCCGGCGTCTGTTCGGATAAGCTACAGACCGGTACTGCGTCCGCGGATTCCCACGCTGATAATCAGGCCCAGAGCCATCATACCCGCCAGCACGGAAGAACCGCCATAGCTGATAAAAGGCAGAGTGACTCCGGTAACCGGCATGATTCCCATGGTCATGGCAATATTTTCGAAGACCTGGAAAAGGAACATTCCGAGAAAGCCGATGGCCAGAAGCGCCCCGTACCGATCCGCGGATTCGTATACAATTTTGGCTGTGCGCCACAGAAGCAGCGCGAAAAGTATAATAACGAGGGATCCACCCAGAAACCCAAGCTCTTCTGCGATAACAGAAAAAATAAAATCGGATTTCTGAACTGGAAGAAAATCCAGTTCTTTTTGTGTTCCCGAAAAAAGTCCTTTTCCGGAAAAGCCGCCGGAGCCGATGGCGACTTTTGAATTCCATACCTGGTAATTTCCCGGCAGGCTCAGGTTGTCCGGGTGGAGGAAGGCATCGATTCTCTGCTTCTGGTAGGCGGCCATGAACCGGTAAGCGATTGGAAGAGACAACAGAAAAAGGAATGCGAAACGGAAGAACATTTTGCGGTCAATTCCCGCGAAGAAAATCATAAACACCCAGATAAAGCAGTAAACCGCAGCGCTCCCCAGATCTTCCTTGACTACAATCAGAATGAAAGGCGCCGCGTAAAGGGCAGACCGCAGAACGCCGCGCAGCCTGTATAGCTCTGCCTGTCTATGGGAAAAATAATTGGCCATGAGAATCGTAAAGGGGATTTTAACAAACTCGGAAGGCTGAAGCGTCGTAAATCCTACATCGATCCAGGAGCGGGCGCCGTTAGAAACAATCCCCAGCCCCGGGATATAAACGCTGAGAAGGAAAAGAATGGAACCTATATACAGAATGATGCTCAGCTCTTCAAATTTTCGGTAATCTAAAATCACCATGGCAGCCATGGCGAAAAAACCTAATCCGTAAGCGACGCTCTGAACGATAATATCCCTTAGCGCAAGCTGACCATTTTTTAATGAAATACTGGTGATTATCAGTATGCTGACTATGGCAAAGGAGGCAGCGATTGCCAGAAGCAGTTTATCTGCATTTTTCCAAAATTTCCAATAACTGTCCATTCATTCCCTTTCCGAACCTTGACGAGCAGGCGTGAAAACATTATAATGTTAATGTGTGATTTTATTTAAAAATTATTACGTGATGCAGGATTTTTATTATATTTTACAAGCAATATGGGATTAACAAATTTGAAAAAAATCTAAGTAAAGGAGGTGTGTCAATGACAACAATCATTGTGTATATTGTCGTAGCAGTAATCGCCCTTGTTATAGGGATTTTAGCGGGATACATAATCAGAAAGTCAGTTGGGGAAAAAGCTATCGGCAGCGCGGAACAAAAGGCGAAAAATCTGATCCTGGACGCTGAGAATCGATCAGAAACCATCCGGAAAGAATACATTCTGGAAGCCAAGGAAGAAGCGCACAAACTCAGAAGCGACGCGGATCGGGAAATCCGCGAGCGCCGTTCCGAGATTTCAAAATCCGAGCGGAGACTGATTCAAAAGGAAGAGTCAATTGACAGAAAACTTGAAAATATAGAGAAAAAAGAAGAAAGCATTACAAATAAAGAGCAGTCGATTATATCGAAGCAGAAAGAATTAGATCACGTAATCAATCAGCAGACAGAGGAGCTGGAGAGAATCTCCGGCTGTTCGGTGGAAGAGGCCAAGGCCATTCTGCTGGAAAACACCGAAAAGGAAATTCGGTACGAAGCATCGGTAATGATCAAAGAGATCGAATCCAAAGCCAAAGAAGAAGCGGATAAAAAAGCCAAGGAAATTATCACAGGGGCAATCCAGAGGTGTGCCGCGGATCATGTAGCTGAAAGCACAGTTTCCGTAGTGCCGCTTCCAAATGACGAGATGAAGGGCCGCATTATCGGAAGAGAGGGAAGGAACATTAAAGCAATTGAGACTCTGACGGGAATTGACCTGATCATTGATGATACGCCGGAGGCCGTTATATTATCAGGATTCGATCCGATAAGAAGAGAAGTCGCACGTTTGTCGTTAGAAAAGCTGATCGTAGATGGAAGAATTCATCCCGCGCGGATTGAGGAAATGGTAAAAAAATCCGAGCGGGAGGTCAACGCCATCATTAAGGAGGAAGGCGAACAGGCCACCTTTGAGGTTGGTATCCACAATCTTCATCCGGAACTGGTGAAACTTTTGGGAAGACTAAAATACCGGACTTCCTATGGGCAGAATGTATTGAAACATTCTATTGAGGTAGCTCACCTTGCGGGACTGATGGCAGGAGAGTTAGGGCTGGATGTCACTCTTGCCAAGCGAGCCGGATTGCTTCATGATATTGGTAAAGCCATTGATCATGAAAAAGAGGGAACACACGTTGATCTGGGCATTGAGGTGCTGAAGAAGTACAAGGAGTCCCCGGCTGTTATCAACGGTATGGCGGCTCATCACGGTGATTATGAGCCAAAGTCTATGGAAGCGGTGCTGATCGCGGCGGCGGACGCACTTTCGGCGGCAAGGCCGGGAGCGAGAAGGGAAACTTTGGAGACCTATATCAAACGTTTGGAAAAGCTGGAGGAAATCGCCAATACTACTCCGGGAGTGGATAAGTCCTTCGCGATCCAGGCAGGAAGAGAAATCCGCATTATCGCAAAGCCGGAAGAAGTTTCCGACGAGGATATTGTATTCCTGGCCCGGGATATCTCTAAGAAGATCGAGTCTGAGCTGGAATATCCAGGACAGATCAAAGTAAACGTTGTGCGTGAGACCAGAGCGGTTGATTACGCAAAATAATGATAGGATTCGCAATTCTTAAGGAAGATTAAGAGGCCGGATCGGAAACCTTAATTCTTTAATAAGGATGAGTTAACACATAATCCGCTGTAAACTGATACAATAAATTTGTCAGTTTACAGCGGATTTTTTGTGTGGGTCCGTTGAACAAAGAAAGAAGGAGAAGTGAACATGAAACGAAAGCGAGTGACAGAGCTCTTTCCGGGGCTGCTTCCATTGCGAAAGCGTCAGAGGGTATTTTGTTTTTACGCGGGGATGAGTCTGGATGGAAACGTCTACGCGAAAGAGCGGAAAATCGACGATCTGCCATGGGTACAGTACAGCGGATTCAGCTTGCTCTACAACCAGCAGACCGGATTCGACATGAAATATCAGGAAAATAAAGTATTTAACCTGCGGCTGGCGGCGAAAAAACTGGACGGGCTGCTCATTGCGCCGGGAGAAACTTTTTCTTTCTGGAAAGCGGTGCGTTACGCGGATCGGGAAGTTCCTTACAAGGACGGTCTTACTGTTGTGAATGGAAAAGTGGCGGCAAGTCCGGGCGGCGGCTTGTGCCAGATGAGCAATCTTCTGTTTGAGCTGTTTCTCCATTCACCGCTGGAAATCACAGAGCGAAAGGGGCATGAAAAAAAGGAATTTCCCGATGCTCACAATTCTCTGGAAGGTGTGGACGCCACTGTCAGCGAGGGATGGACAGATTTAAAAGTAAAAAACAAAACCGGACAGACCTTCCAGATCCGGATTGTGTTTGATGAGAAACGGATTTTTGGCATTCTGAGGACCGATCATCGGCCGGAGGTGTCCTATAAAATTCGGAATGAACATCTCGTATATCAACGGCGGGATGGGCGCGTTTACCAAAGAGTGTCTGTTTATCGGGATGAAGTCGCCAAAAACGGAGAGCCGCGCGGCAGGACACGGCTGCTTTATGAAAATTGCTGTGAAATCGGCTATGAACTTCCTGCGGGTGTGGAAATAAAGGAGGAAATGGGGAAATGAATAGAAAAAAGATCGGGATCCTTTTCGGGGGGAGTTCTTCGGAGTATGAAATTTCACTGAAATCAGCATATGGAATTATCAGTCACATTGACAGAAAGCGGTATGAGCCGGTGCTGCTGGGGATTACCAGAGAAGGAACATGGTTTCTATATCAGGGGGATATTGAACGAATTAAAGATGGAAGCTGGTATCGTCAGGCAGCCTGTATTCCGGCAGTTATTTCTCCGGATCGCAGATTTCAGGGAGTCGTTTACATGCAGGATGGGGAGATAAAGCAGATCCGTCTGGACGCGGCGCTTCCTGTGATGCACGGACGCCTTGGAGAAGACGGAACGGTTCAGGGGCTGCTGGAACTGGCGGGAATTCCCATTATCGGGTGTGGAACGAAGGCATCTGCTGTCTGTATGGACAAGGATCTGTCGCACCGTCTGGCGTCATCGGTGGGCATCCGCGTACCGAAATCAAAGGTACTGACTATCTGGGGAGATCGCGAAAAGGCGCTTGCCTGGGCAGAGGCCGTCGGGTATCCGATTTTTGTCAAACCGGCGACAGAAGGTTCCTCCATCGGCATCAGTAAGGTATTCGGGGAAAAGCAACTCGGACAGGCAGTGGATATCGCGTTCCAATATGATGCAAAGGTGATTCTGGAGGAGGAGATTCCCGGCTTCGAGGTAGGATGCGCCGTGTTGGGGTGCGAAGACCCCCTGCTGGGATGTGTGGATGAAATTGAAGTATCCGGAGGATTCTTTGATTTTCAGGAAAAATATACGCAGAAGCGCTCGAAAATTCATGTGCCGGCAAGAATTTCAGCGGAAAAGATGAAAGAAATACAGGAGGCGGCAAAGCGGATCTACTGGGTGCTGGGCTGCAAAGGGTTCGCGCGGGTGGATCTGTTTCTGACACCGGAAGGTGAACTGGTCTTTAACGAAGTGAATACGATTCCGGGATTTACTCCATACAGCCGTTATCCTAACATGATGAAACAGATCGGGCTTTCTTATGGCGAAGTGATAGAACGGCTGATTCAGACGGAGGTTTTATCATGAGGAGGATTTTTTTAGAAAAGAAAGAGATTCATAAAGGAAGCTTGGTTCTTGTTAATCGGAACCACGCGCTTCCGCGACAGATTGGGGAAGGACAGCTACGATCTCTGGGAGGATCCGTGTCCATGGAGAAGGCCGCGGCCGCGCAGCTCGGGCGTCTTCTGGAAAGAAAACGGGAAATCGTCTGTGTCAGCGGATTTCGCAGCCGAAAAGAACAGGAGGAATTGTATCTCCGGTCCCTGGAGGAACATGGAGAAGTTTTTACGAACAAGTATGTGGCAGAGCCGGGACACAGTGAGCATGAGAGCGGTCTGGCAGTAGATCTGGCGCAAAGGGGAGCGCCGCCGGATCTCATACGCCCGTCTTTTCCGGACAGCGGCGTGTGCCGGAGTTTTCGGAAAAAGGCGCCGTGGTTCGGATTTATTCAGCGGTATGAGGAGGGGAAAGAAGCGATCACCGGAATCGCGTGCGAACCGTGGCATTTCCGGTATGTGGGCTTTCCCCACTCTCTGATCATGCAGAAAAAAGGCCTCGCGCTGGAAGAATACCTGGATCTTCTGAAAACAGGCGGAGAGCTGATCTGGAAATACGCGGGCAGGCGCTTTCAAATCCGCTACGTGGATCTCGGCGGAAAGACATCAATCTTTGCGGAAATACCGGAACGAAGAGCCTGGCGAATTTCCGGCGACAACCGGAGCGGCTTTATTGTTACGTTGTTTTAAACCGCAAATTGTTTGCAAGCGGCTTCCGATGCGGTTATACTATAGGCAGGTAAATTTTGTTGGGAGGCGGATGCAGATGGGAAGAGAACCGACAGCGGAAAGGCGGATTGAGATCCTGGAGACAGCGGTCAGTTTATTTCTCAGCCAGGGATATTTAAGGACTTCCATGCAGGATGTGGCGGAGACGGCAAGTGTGTCAAAGGCAACGCTGTACCAGATTTTTGAATCCAAAGAAGGATTGGGAACCGAAGCAGTGTCTCTTCTTACGATGCGGATGCTGGAACGGGTGGAGGCGGCAGCAGAGCGAAATCATCCCTTTTCTCAGGATCTGCTGAAGCAGAGCATCCAGATCCGTATGGAACAGTTCGCGCAGCGCAGCCGATTGACGGAAGAGATTCTGTTTTCCATAGAGGAAGGACAGAAGGAACAGTATCTTCTGCCTCTGGTTCAGAACAGCCTGCGGATCGCCCGATGCTTTACAAGAGTGATCATGCGAACCTTCGGGCTGGGGAGCGAATTGATGGCGGGAGAACTGACCTTTGTTCTAAACGGTCTGCTGAGGGAGTATATGGCGGTAAACGGCGAGGAAGGGCTGAAGCTGGAAGAGGACGCGGTCTGCGATCTGATTATCGATTGTCTGGAGGCAGTGATGGAACGGCGCAGGGATAAGGAACGGATGATTACCCCACAGCAGATGCGGACTTTTCAGGAAACGCTGGATGGAGAAGTGTCTTCCATATATCCGAATCTGCGGAAGATGCAGCTCCGCAAGGCACTGAAAGGCGCGATTCGGGATTACGAACAGAGCGGGGATCTTTCTTGTCTGCGGGAAGCATCCGCGCTGATTGATAAATTAAAGCAGATGGAAGAAAAATGAGCGGTTCGGATTCCTTGACGCAAGTGGGAGGATGAGATAAAATAAATAAGTTATAGACAAAGGAGAGACTATGATTTATTTAGATAACAGCGCGACCACCAGACAGCATGATCAGGTGACGGATACGATGCTGACCTATATGCGGGAGGATTTCGGAAACCCGTCCTCGCTTTACAGCCTGGGCATCACGGCGGAAAAAGCGGTAAAAGAAGCCCGGAAAAAGGTAATGAAAGCCATGGGAAGAAAAGCGGGAACCGTTTATTTTACCTCCGGCGGAACGGAAGCGGACAGTATGGCGATCTTCGGAACCGCGATGGCGAGAAAGCGCCGGGGCCGCGGGATTGTGACCTCGAAGGTGGAGCATCCGGCGGTATTGGAGGCCTGCGGACGTCTGGAGGAAATGGGCTTTGAAGTTACATATGTAGGTGTGGATTCGGAATGCCGCGTCAATATGGAGGAGCTGAAAGCGGCCATCCGTGATGATACGATTCTGGTTACCATCATGCAGGTGAATAACGAAACCGGAACCATTATGCCTGTGGATGATCTTGCGGAATTGAAGCAGCAGGCGCTGCTGCACACAGACGCGGTACAGGCCTTCGGAAAAATCGGGCTGCCCGACGGCGCGGATCTGATTTCTGTCAGCGGACATAAGATCCACGGCCCCAAGGGGATTGGCGGGCTCTGGATTGGGGAAGGCGTCCGTATCCGGCCGTTTTTAGTCGGCGGAGGCCAGGAGGCGGGCATGCGGTCCGGCACAGAGAACGTACCCGCCATCGCGGGATTCGGGATCGCGGCGGAGCTGGCGGAAGATCCGCAGCCTGCCGTAGCGCAGGTGCGGGACTACCTGCGAAGGGGTCTGAAAGAAGAAATCTCCGATATCCGGTTTAACAGCCCGGAGGATGCCTGTCCTTCGGTTTTGAATGTATCGTTTCTCGGGACGCGCGCGGAGGTGCTGCTCCACACACTGGAACAGGACGAAATTTATGTTTCCACAGGATCCGCGTGTTCCTCCAATAAGAAAGGACAGAGCCACGTGCTGGAAGCGATGGGGCTTTCCGATAAGGAGATTGAAGGGGCTGTGCGCTTCAGCTTCAGCCGATATAATACGATAGAAGAGATGGATTTTGTTTTAGAAAAAGTAAAAGCTGCCGTATCCCGTTTTCGGAAGCTGGGGAGCTTTCGGTAGCAGAAGGAGAAGGTCTTGAACGAGCAACATATTTTTATTGTCAGATGCGGAGAGGTTGCCTTAAAGGGCATGAACAAGCCATATTTTGAGCGGATGCTGGCGGAACGGATCCGCAAGCTGCTGAAACGGAAATTTGCGGATTTTGAAGTGAAGCGCCAGGAGGGGCTGATTTTCGTGAGAGCGGATAAATCCTATGAGAAAGAAGAGATTATCCGGGAAATTTCCAAAGTGTTTGGAGTCGCTTCCATCAGCCCGGCTGTGGAAGCGGAGCCCGCGCTGGACGCCATCGGCGAAGCGGCAGTCGCTTATATGAAAGAAGCTATCGAGGAACGGGGCATTCAGACGTTTAAAGTGAAGGCAAAGCGGGCGGATAAAAATTTTCCTGTAAAATCACCGGAAATCGGACGGATTATCGGAGCGAAAATCCTGATCGGATGCAAGGTGCTGCGGGTGGATGTCAACCATCCGGACTGCCTGCTTTTTGTGGATGTACGCCATGATAAAGCGTACATTTACCAGGACAAAATCGCCGGATTCGGCGGGCTGCCCCTGGGAACCAACGGCAAGGGCATGAGCCTTCTGTCCGGAGGTATCGACAGCCCGGTGGCTACCTGGATGATGGCAAAGCGGGGAATGATGATCGAAGCGATCCATTTTCATTCCTATCCGTATACCAGTCAGAGAGCGCAGGAGAAAGTCGAAGAGCTGGCGAGAATCGTCGCTACCTATTGCGGCCGGTTTAAAATGCATGTGATCAATCTGCTGCCGATTCAGGAACAGATTGTTCAGAACTGTCCGGAAGAAGAAACAACCATTCTGGTTCGCCGTTTTATGATGCGGATCGCGGAAAAGGTCGCTGGTGAGACGGGCTGCGGCATGCTGATTACCGGAGAAAATCTGGGGCAGGTTGCCAGCCAGACCGCCGAAGCGCTGGTGGTAACCGACGCGTCGGTCAAGATGCCGGTTATGCGTCCGCTGATCGCGTTGGATAAAGTCGATATTATGGATAAGGCGCGGGAGATCGGTACGTATGAAACGTCAATCCAGCCTTATGAGGATTGCTGCACCGTATTCCTTCCCAAGCATCCGGTGACAAAGCCGAGACTGGAGCGAATCCTGGAATCCGAGAGCCGCCTGGACTGCGAAACTCTGATCGCGGATGCTGCAGCTTCCAGAGAAACCATCGACATAAAGCCGGAATAATCGCTAAAAATAGAAGAATTTCCTCCTTTTCTCCTAAGGACAAGCCGGCAGGGCGGTACTATAATGGAACTGTACCGTGCAGGTCAGAGAAAGGAGGACTTTTTTATGCATGTAAAATTTCAGATGACAGATGATATTCTAATCGCTTCCGTATTTGGAGAACTGGATCATCACAGCGCGGCCGCGGTGCGGGATGAAATTGATCAGACGATGGAAGCCTTTCAATGCCGGCATCTGATTTTGGATTTTGAAAAAGTAACGTTCATGGACAGTTCCGGTATCGGCGTGGTACTGGGAAGATATAATAAGGTGACCCGCAAAGACGGAAGGATTTTTCTCGCGGGATGTTCCGAATTCGTGGAAAAGATTTTATATATGGCGGGAGTATTTTCCCTTGTGGACAGGCAGAAGAATGTGCAGGATGCGCTCTGTCTTTTGAAAGGACAGCGGCAGATGCAGATGGAGGTGAGTGCCAGTGGAGAATAGAATGAAGATGGAATTCGCGGCCCGCGCGGAAAACGAAGCCTTTGCCCGGGCCGCGGCCGCGGCCTTTGTGGCGTGTCTGGATCCGACGATTGAAGAACTTACGGAAATCAAGACCGGCGTTTCCGAAGCGGTCAGCAACAGCATCATCCACGGATATGGGGAAGATCCGGAAAAGATGGTGGAACTGGAATGCAGGATTCTCACGGATCGGAAAGTTGTTCTTCTTGTCCGGGATCAGGGCGCGGGCATTGCGGATGTGGAGAAAGCCAGAGAACCGATGTTTACGACAGGAAAGCCGGAAGAACGTTCCGGTATGGGATTTACGGTGATGGAAAGCTTTATGGATCGAGTAGAGGTCACCTCATGTGTGGGAGAGGGAACCACCGTGACGATGATCAAACAGTTGGATGTCGGCGATGGCTTCTAAATATGTCCCGGTTAAAAAAGAAGATACATACGCCCTGATTCAAAGAGCCCAGCAGGGAGATCGGCAGGCATGCGAACAGATTGTCAGCCAGAATACCGGCCTTGTGAAAAATCTGGCTCTGAAGTTCGCGGGATCCGGCTATGAACTGGAAGATCTGCTGCAAATCGGGTTTATGGGTCTGCTTAAAGCCATTGAACGGTTTGACATGAGCTTTGACGTGATGTTTTCCACCTACGCGGTGCCTATGATTCTGGGAGAAATCAAACGGTATATCCGCGATGACGGCAAGCTCAAGGTCAGCCGCCAGATGAAGACGGACATCCGGAATCTGAAACGGATCAAAGAAGAATACTATTATAAGAACGGGACCTGGCCCAAGCTGAGCTACCTTGCCCGGGAAATGGAGGTTCCGGTGGAGAAGGTGCTGGAAATTCTGGACGCGGCGGAAGCCCTCTCTAACGTGGAAAGTCTGGACAACAGTGAAATCTCGGAAGGCTATCGGGAAAAAAAGGTCAGTCATATTTCCGAGGAAGATCGGAATATCGAACTGATCGACTTGAAAATGGTGATCGGCTCCCTTTCGGAGCGGGAGCGGCAGGTGATTGTGCTTCGGTATTTCAAAGACATGACCCAGCAGCAGATTGCGGGAAAAATGGGAATTTCCCAGGTGCAGGTATCCCGCATCGAGAAAAAAGTACTCAAAAGTATGCGGGAGAAGATGGTGGAATAAAAGGAAAGAATTGCTTATCACGAAGCTGTGATAAAATGCCCGGAGGGGTATGGAAACTGCATGAGAATTCCATACCCCTCCGTCTTACCGGTAAAAACTGATTATTACAGGAAAGCAGCGTTGCAGACCTGAAGAACCTGGCCTTTTACGCATCTTCCCATTTCACTTGCCAGATAGAGACATGCCCATGCCTGATCGATGCACTCACATTCCGGTCCGGGGAAATATACATATTTGTCATTATGTCCCTCCCAGGATTTTCCGCCTTCCTGTTTCCCCTCCAGGTTTGCGAGGTGTGCCGGTGTACGGGTGGCTCCCGGGGCAATTGCGTTGACCCGAATATTCGTATCATTCAGCAGCATCGCTACATTTTTGGTCAGCGTGTTAAGGCCTCCCTTGGAAGAAGTATAGGAAGCGCCGCACATGGGACGCTGACCGTTTACAGAAGATACATTGATGATAACGCCGTCGTTTTTAGGGCGGAAGATCTTTAGAGATTCCCGAATCCATTTCATCGGGCCTTCCAGATTTACTTTGAGTATAAAGTCCATCCATTCATCTTCGGTTTCTTCAATGGATTTCTGCTCTCCGATTCCGGCATTATTTAAGACAATGTCCAGATCGCCATAGGCATCCGTCGCGGTTTTGATTACATTCTGGATATCTTTTGTATATTGATTATCTGCGACAACACCAATAACATCGGGATAGCCCATATTCTTGATCTTTTTGACCTCTTCATCAAGCTTTTCCTGGCCGCGGGCAGTAATGACAAGCCTGGCTCCCTCTTCCGCAAAGAGCTCTGCCATTGCGCAGCCCATGCCGTAACTGGCTCCTGTGATGATTGCAACTTTTCCGTCTAACATTTTCGCTTTCATAATAACTCCTCCATTCTTAAATATAATAAATATAGGATAATGATTACTTGAGCCCTGCCCGTTCCGCGGCAACCTCTTCTTCGGTATAAGATTTTCTGGTAGCTATAAAGAACAGCAGAGCAGTTACGATACTTAAGCAAATAATAAGAATAAATGCCGACTTGTAGCTTCCGGTTACATCGAAGATTCTTGCTACAATTACGGTAGAGATTCCAACACCGATGTAGCATCCGCCGCCTACAATACCCATCTTTTTCGCAAAGTCCTTTGTCCCCAGAGCTTCTCTTGCGGACGCACCCATCGGAAGCTGTACAGCGCCGTCCGCAAATCCGAGCAGCGCTGCCGACAGGAAGATAATCGGAAGGGAAACAATATCAGCCAGGAACAGACAGGAAACGATGATTACCATAATAAAGCAGATAAGCTGAGAATATTTACTTCCAAGTTTATCGCATACCGGCCCCAGAACCAGGAATGCCGCGATCTGGAACAACCAGCTGAATCCCATAATAAAGCCTGCCTGCTCCGCATAACCGTGAGAAGCGGCGATTAACGCAAAGTTCCCCAAAAGCCCATAGTCACAGATCCCTGCTAGGATGTAGCAGACCGGAAGCAGCCAAAACCGTCCTTTGCGGGCGCTTGCTTTAAAAGAGAGTCCGGTTTCAATTGTGACTTCCCTGTCGTTATTGGTATTCTTTTTTGCTTCTTCCAGAAGCTCTGCCTCGCCTCTTGCCAGGCAGTCTGCATCTTCCTTGTTGACATAGAGTATATACACCAGAAACGTAAAGACAAGTGAAATGACAGCACTGATATAAAAGGGAATTCGGAAACCGATGGAAACCATAACGATTCCCCACATAGAATTAAAGAAAGCACCGCCCAGAGGTCCGAAACTCTGCGCGATTCCGGTATATCTGGCTGTATTCTTTTTAAACCAGCTGTTGATCATGACATTCAGTGTGTTGATGTTGATAAACGCCAGCCCGATTGCGAATACAGTTGCCGCAAACCACATAAACTGAATGGACGGAGATACCCCGAACAAGGCGAATCCAGCTGTACAGAACAACCCGCCGATTAGAATCATTTTTCGTGTGCCGAACTTATCAATACAGATACCGTAAATAGTCATACTGATTGCGGCATTTACCCAGCTTAAGATTGTAAAGTTTATCATGAATTGCGCAGTCGAACATCCCAGATCCTCTACAACAAATACGGAATATGTACCAAGCGCATTCCAACCCATGCCTGTCCAGCTGACCATCAGCAGACAGGCGGCAATCATACCCTGCATAGAGCGTTTCTTTGTCAGAGCACTGTCGCCAATTATAACATTTCTTTCCATTTGTTCCTCCAATCATTAAATTCGATCATTAAAGTAGAACAATAACTGGTCAACACAAAAGCAATCGTTATAAATCGTCTGAGCTGCGCAACTCTTACAAATAATTATAATAGTCAGAATAAAATATGGAATCTATACAAACCTGATATTTGATACAAGAAAATCTGATACCCCATAGTTAATAATTTAACAACAAATCGAAATGGGATAAATCAAAAATATGATTATTATTCACAGATATGCATAATAATGATTGACGCGCTTTTTCGAATTCATTATAATATACAATATATTAAATGTTATATTTTTTGTGTATGGCAATTTGCGAAAGAAAGGAGTTTCAAATGACAATTGCTGATATTATAATTATTGCCGTGTATATCGTGGCCATGTTTGGCGTAGGGGTGTACGCGAGAACCAGGATTAAATCGGTAGACGATTTTCTGGTTGCGGGGAACCGGTTTAAGACTTTTTCTCTGGTAGGAACGCTGGTAGCAGCTCTGACCGGCGCGGGAACCACCATGGGAATCGTAGGCAGTGTATACCAGTATGGCGCGGGTATTATGTGGAACTTTATCGGCCTGGCAGCGGGCTGTATTATATTTGGTCTGGTATATTGCACAGCGGTACGGAGAACCGGAGCCAGATCTATGGCGGAGCTGATCGCGGGAAGGTTCGGAAGACTGCCGAGATTTTTTTCCGGATTGATTGTTCCGATTTATTGTCTTGGATCGGTAACCATCTGCGTTGCGGGTATGGGAAGATTGATTACTTATATCAGCAGGGACTTTAACCTGAATATCAGCATGTTTGCCGCGGTTCTGGTGACCTGCATAATCGTTGTGGGCTATACGGCTCTGGGCGGACTTTATTCTGTTGTATGGACAGATGTGGTACAGTTTGTTATTATGATTGTGGTAATCATGGTAATCGGACCGATCCTGGCTATTAAAAACGCGGGATCTTTTGAAGCATTGGAAAGCGCGGTGCAAGTAAGCGGGACATCGCTTACGAATCCCTTTGAGGGAGTTCCGCTGGCGTATATGGCAAGCAGCGCGATCCTCATGTTTGTAGGAACTCCGGGAGACCCGACGGTTCCGCAGAGAGCCCTGGCGGCAGATACGGAACGAACCGCGAAAAAATCCTTTGTTATCGCCGGTATCCTGTATGTGGTATTCGGCGCGGGACTTCTGTTTATCGGCGCGGGAGCCATGCAGGCGATGCCGAACATCGCGGATACATACGGAACGACCGAAGCGGCTTTCCCGGTCTATATCATGCACTATTATCCGCCGGTTCTGCGGGGGCTGGGTATCGCGGCTCTGTTGGCGGCGATCATGTCCACTATCAGCGCGATGCTGCTGGTGGCGACGACCCATCTGGTTTACGATGTGGGCAAGGCCATCAAGCCGGATCTTTCGGATGATACGCTGAAGAAGGTGCTGCCCATCGCCATTTGCGTACTGGGCGCGATTGTCGTGTACACGGCTCTGAAAGTGACGACCCTGGCGGATGTACTGTATTTTATCTTCTCTCTGTGCGGATCGTCGTTTATCTTCCCGATGATCGCGACTCTCTGGTGGAAGAAGGCTTCCACATGGGGCGTTACGGCGGGGATTGTACTGGGCGCGGCCTGCTGCCTGACCATGTACGCCACCGGACATATGGGACCGGGAGGCGATCCGGTTTATGTGAGCATGGCGGTTTCTCTGGTTGCCGTGGGTCTTCTCTCTCTGATTATCCCGGATAAAAAGAAAGCGGAGGCGTAAGAACGAATAAAAGCAAGGAGGACAAGGATGAAACATATCTTTGTACTGATAAAAGAAGTGCCGGATATGACACGAGTCAAATTCGATAGCGAAAAGGGCACCGTAAACCGCAATTCCGCGGATGCGGAGATGAACCCCTTTGATTTGAACGCGCTGCAGGCGGCCGTGGATCTGAAACAGATCTGCGGCTGTCAGGTTACAGCCGTGATTATGGGACCGCCGAAAGCGGAAAAATCCCTGAAAGACGCTTTCGCCCGGGGCGCGGATCGATGCGTTCTGGTGACAGACGCCAAATTCGGAGGAAGTGATACGCTGGCGACTTCAAGAACGTTGGCGGCGGCTGTAAAAAAAATGGGGAAGCCGGATCTGATTCTCTGCGGGGAAAAGTCCGTAGACGGAGATACAGCCCAGGTGGGAGCGGAAGTCGCTGAACGGATGGGAATTCCCCACAGCTATTATGTGGAAGAAATCTGCGGCATGAGTGAAAAGGAAGTTACAGTGCGGGTAGAAGATCTCAGTGGAAAAAAGCAGGAGAGGGTTATGACGCTTCCTGCTCTTCTTTCTGTAACCAAGAATATCAACTTCCCCCAGATGCCGACCCTGAAGAGGAAGCTGGAGTCTTTGGACGCGGAGATTATACGGCTGAAACTGGCGGATCTGGAAGGGCTTCTTACGGAAGAGGAAACCGGCTTTAAAGGCTCCCCCACGAAGGTTCTGAAAATTGAGGTGCCGAGGATGAAGACCCGGGACAGCAAAATTTTCCGGGAGAGCTATGGTGAATTTTCCGCAGCCATCCGGGGCGCGATGAAAGAGGTATTATAAGGAGGGAAAAGCGTGGAGCAGAGACATAAAATTTTAATTCTGGCGGAACTGTGCGAAGGCGGCGTCCACAAAGTTGCCTATGAACTGATTGGAAAGGCTCTGGAGCTTTATCCTTCCGGAAAATCGGTTGTGGAATGTCTGATCCTTGGGAACGGGGAGCCGGACGTAGCCGAACTTTGCAGAAGAGGGGCCGAGACGGTTTATTATATGAAGGATCCGGCTTTTGAAGAGCCGGAAGAACAGCTCTATAAAGAAAATATCTGCGCGTTTATCAGAGAGCATGAACCGGAAATCGTGCTCATTGGAGCCACCTCTCTGGGAAGATCCCTGGGACCGAGGATCGCGGCGGCGCTGCGGACCGGCCTGACGGCCGACTGCACACAGCTGCAGATCAGTACGGAAGAAAAAACAGCGGGGAAACTGGAACAGATACGTCCGGCTTTCAGCGACAATATTTTAGCCCATATTGTAACCGGGACCATGCCTCAGATGGCAACCGTGCGGTACAAGGAATTTCCTGAAGCGGTTTCGGACAAGTCAAGGGAAGTTAATATAAAAGTGATAAAGCCGTATCGGACGGAAGTTTCCGGATGCAGGATTACGCGAGTGTATCGGGAGCTTCAGGAAAATATTCAGGACGCTCAGGTGATCGTGGCGGGAGGAAGAGGAATCCGCAAAAAAGAAGATCTGGCTCTCTTAAAAGAACTGGCGGATCTGCTGGGCGGACAGGTTGGTGTTTCCCGCGCCCTTGTAGACGCGGGACTTGCGGGAAGCTCTATGCAGGTCGGCTACAGCGGAAATCGGGTAAAGCCCGCTCTGTATATCGCCTGCGGAATTTCCGGAGCGCCGCAGCATCTGGCGGGAATGAAGGAATCGGACGTCGTAATTGCCGTCAATACAGACCCTTCCGCGCCAATCTTTTCTATCTGTGACTATGGCTATGTAGGGGATCTGTACCAGATCCTGCCGCAGATGATCGAAGATGTGAAAGCATGGAAGGGGGAAGAAAAATGAACCGGCAAATCATTGAAAAACTGACTGGAATCGTGGGAAGGGATTATCTGCTTACCGATAGACAGCAGGTTTCGGCTTATTTGTACGATCAGGTGGAAATCCCCCTGCGTCCGAAGGCCTCCGAAGGCTGTGTTGTGGTAAAACCCGCTTCCACGGAAGAAGTGTCGGCTATTGTTTCCCTGGCTTCTCAGGAAAATATTCCCGTCGTCGTGCGGGGCGGCGGTACGGGGCTTTGCGGAGCGGCGACGCCTGTTTATGACAGTATTATTATCAGTATGGAACGAATGAACCATATTCTGGAGATCGATGAAAAGAATATGATGGCTGTCATGGAAGCGGGGGTGACTCTGGCGGACCTTCTGGAGGAACTGGAAGGCCACGAGGGCATCGGCTTTCCGGTACACCCCGGCGATGAAGGGGCGCAGATGGGCGGCATGGTTTCCACCAATGCGGGGGGCGCCCGGGCAGTGCGCCATGGAATTATGCGGAATCATATCAAGGGCATCAAAGTGGTGCTGGCGGACGGCAGCGTCCTTTCTCTGGGAGGAAAACTTCTGAAGGACAATGCGGGCTACAATCTGATGCATTTGATTATCGGCAGCGAAGGAACCCTGGCGATTGTAACGGAAGTTACTCTGCGGATTTATCCGGAAGAAAAATACACCGCTTCCATTGTGGCTTCCTTTGATACCATTGAAGAAGCATCCTCCGCAGTGCTGGACGTAGTAAAAAGCGGCGTCTCGCCCCTGGCGGTGGAATATCAGGACAAAAAGCTGAATCTGGAGACGGCGGAGCTTTTGGGGCTCCACTGGCCGGTGAAGGAAGGCAGCGCGGATCTGATTATCATTCTCTCGGAGAAGACGGAAACCGCCCTGTACGACAACTGCCGGGCAATTGATCAAATCTGCGACCGCCACCATGCCAGAGAAGCGATGTTCGCGGGAACCAAGCAGGAGGAGGCAGACGTTTTAGCCATCCGAAGCGGCAGCTATGATGTCATCAAGGATGATATTTACCATTCCTTTGATATGGCAGTGCCGCCAAGCAGTATGCCGGAATTTTTAGGGGAACTGTGGAGGCTGGTGGATTCCTATGATACCAGAACCAATATCACCGCCCATATTGCGGACGGAAACGTGCATAATGATATTCTGCTGGTGGATGGCAAAGTGCCGGATTATCACAGAGAGCTGCAGGAAAAGATGTATCAGCTGTGCTTCTCCTATCATGGAACCATTACCGGGGAGCACGGAATCGGGAAGCTGCGGGTCGGAGATCTGCCGCTGCAGAAATCGCCGCGGGAAATGGAACTGATGGAGCAGATTAAAAAAGTCTTTGACCCCAAGTGTATTCTGAATCCGGGAACGGTGCTGCGTTCTCAGAGAGAGGAGTGATCCGGAAATGAAGATCGACCTGAAATACGGAGACGGTACAGTAGCGCTGGACTGTGACAAGCTGGCGAATTACGCGATCCTGGCCTCGGAAGAACGGGAGGCGCGGGAGGAAGAAGCTCTGATTCAGGAAGCTTTGGAGCATCCCATCGGAAGTCCCCGGCTGCGGGATCTGGCCAGCCCCTCGGATTCGGTCTGCATCGTGGTATCGGACATCAGCCGGGCGTATCAGAAAATGAGCCTTTTTCTGCCCTATGTGATTCGGGAATTGGAAGAGGCAGGAGTTCCGGATGAGCAGATTACGCTGCTGTGCGCCCTGGGCGCCCATTCTCCCCAGAGCGAGGAAGAAAAACGCCTGGTTCTGGGAGGACTTTACGGCAGATTTCGGTTTGTGGAGCATGACTGCCGGGATGAAAAGAATCTGGTTCATCTGGGAACAACACGCCATGGAACGCCGATCTGTGTTTCCCGTTACGCGGCGGAGGCGGATCTGGTTGTCCTGACAGGAGCGGTTACTTATCACGATATGGCAGGATTCGGCGGCGGAAGAAAATCCGTTATGCCGGGGATCGTATCTTATGAAGCGGTCTGCGCCAATCATCTGCGTGTTTTCGCCAAGGAACTGGGCGGTGGTCTGAATCCCGACTGCAGGCTGGGCAATCTTGAGGGAAATCCCATGCACGAGGACATGGTGGATGCCTGTGGGCTGTTGCGGCCGGCTTTTCTTTTCAACGTGGTGCTGGATGGAAACAATCGATACTATAAAGCGGTGGCAGGCGACTGGGAGCAGGCGTTCCGCAAAGGAACCGGGTATTGTGAAGAGGCGTGTATGGTTCCTATCAGACGGAAAGCGGATATTGCCATAGCCTGCTGCGGCGGTTATCCCAAAGACATGAATCTGTATCAGGCGTCAAAAGGCTACGCGGTAGGAATCGACGCGGTAAAACCGGGAGGCGCCGTCATTCTGCTGGCACGGTGTGAGGACGGGATGGGAGCGGACCCCTCTGTTTCCATTATAACCGATTACGACAGCCATCTGGAGCGGGAAAAGAAAATGCGGGAAGCCTTTGAGCCTGAAGCGTATTCCGGCTATTACATCTGCGAGATGGCAAACAAATACCGTCTGATGCTGGTTTCGGATTATCAGCCGGCAGAGGAGCTGGAAAAAAGCGGAGTTCAGATGTTTTCTTCTCTGGAGGAGGCGCTTGCCTGCGCGGGGGCGGAAAAAGAAAACGTTTTTACCTATGTCATACCGGCGGCCATGTCTATTGTGACAAAATTCGTAAAAGGGGAGGAATAAACGATGAAGCACAAGTTTGTAGCAAAGCGGTACTGGAAAGAAGAAGTGCCTCCTATGAGCATTGTGGATAAGCTGGCCCAGAGATACGATGATGTTATCGATCTGAGTCTGGGGGATCCGGATCTGGTTACCGATCCCATTATTATAGACAAAGCTTTTGAGGACGCGCGGAAGGGTCACACCAAGTATACGGATTTCCGCGGCGACGCCGAGCTGCGGCAGGAGATTTGCAATTACTATAAAGAAGAATACGATTACGAGGTAGACGATGAGGAAATCTTCGTTACCGCCAGCGGCACCCACGCCATGTGTCTTGCTTTCTGCGGCATTCTGGATCCGGGGGATGAAGTGATTATTCACGCGCCCTATTATACCTACTATACGACCCAGATCAAGTTCGCGGGCGGTGTTCCGGTGATTCTGGACTGTTACGAGGAAGAAGGCTTCCAGCTGAATGTGCAGCGGATGGAAACGCTGATTACCGAACGGACCAAAGCCATTGTGGTTAATACTCCTAATAACCCTACGGGAGTATGTATGACAAGAGAAACCCTCATGGCGGTGGCGGAGCTCGCGAAAAAATACGATCTGCTGGTGGTGGCCGATGACATTTACACGGCATACAGCTTTGGAGAGCCGTTTATTCCCATGACAAGCCTTCCGGGTATGAAAGAACGGACCATTACCCTCAACAGCTATTCCAAGGATTACACCATGACCGGCTGGCGGGTCGGACAGATTATCGCGCCTCCGCCGGTGATTCGCGCCATTAATTCCGTAAACGACGCGGTTATGTTTACCGCGCCTTCCATTTCTCAGAGAGCGGCTATTCACGCCATCCGCAACCGGAAGACTGTGCAGCCGCCGATGATCGAGGAATATAAGAAAAGAGTATTCTACGCCGCGGATCGGATTAACGCGATGAAGAATCTTTCGGTGATGCCGCCCCAGGGGACGTTCTATCTTCTCATCAACATCAAAAAACTGGGAATGGACTGTATGCGGGCCAGCGATCTGATTCTCAACGAAGCTCATGTGTTGACTGTTCCGGGCATTTCCTTCGGAGCCTGCGGGGAAGGGTATGTGCGTATCGCCTGCACGAAGGAAATTGAAGTTCTCAAAGAAGCCTTCGACCGGATGGAGAAGGTGAAGGCGCTGGTAGAGTGATGCGCGAACTCGAAAACGGGAATTTTATAAACATTTAATAGTATTTTAAAATTGTTTTCATTATTTCAGCCTTTCTGGGAGACAGATGTGTTAAAAGCACAATTTTGCCCCGGAAAATTTGCTCCTTGAACGCTGGGGCCCCGAAAAATATGGAAACAATTTTTATTTTTTGCAAAGTGTTGATAAAAACGGCCGCAGGCAACCGGAAGCATTTATATTTCCCTATCAAGAAAATGAAGCTGCCAGCGGTGCTGAATGTTCAGCTTGCCATATAAGTTATAAATATGGCATCTCAGAGTGTTTTCCGAGATGCAGAGCTTTTCCGCGATTTGTTCATTTTCCAGCCCATCAAGCAACAACTCCAGAATTTCTTCTTCTCTGTGCGTGAGACAGTAGGTCTCCCGAAACCAAGATATGGATTTTCTCGGAGAAGTGTTCTGCTGTTTACGATCCTGGAAGAGCCGGATGGACAGATGCTCTTTCAGACTGTCCAGAAAGAAAATTTCTTTATCTGAGAAATTATGAGAATCTTTCGAGCGGAACAGAGTCAGAAGCCCCAAGCAGGTATCTTCATGGGCGCAGACAATCTGAGCCCCGAAATGCAGGTCATAAGGAACAAACATTCAGAAAAACAGGCAGGATAGAGAAACAAATAAATTAAGAAGTTTTTTCGCTTGGCGTCTGATAACTTGTTCTCAGGCGCCTTTCCTATGTTTGAAAATCAGGCTGCAGAAGAATTTTATCAACATTTCGCAGTTTTTTGTATTTGTTTCTATTTTTTTCAGCGTTCCAGAGATACAATTTACTTAAAGCAGCTGTTTTTCGGCAAATCTGCTCATATATAGAGCCCAAAGCCGGGAAATTTTAGTAACAATTTGTGTTTTACATAGAATGTTGATAAAGCTTTCCAATCAGGCCGTATTGCACGCATCTGCGGACAGATGAATGTTTATGCGGCTGCCTTGGCAGTCCTTTCTGTATGTGTGATTTTAATGGAATTGCATAAAATGGCGAAAAAATATTAAAAAAATGTATTTACAATATAAATCGTATTTTCAAGTTATTCTAATATGAATCTATTGTACATAAAATAAGAGAAAAAAAGGGGTGTGCAATGGAGATTAAGTATTACGATTTAGGAAAACGAATCCAAACAGCGAGAAAAGAAAAGGGAATGACGCAGGAAGAACTGGCTGAAAAAGTAGGAGTGGGAAACAGCCATATCAGTCATGTGGAAACGGGAAAGGCGGTGCCCAGCCTTGCTTTAATTATTAATATTATGAACGCGTTGGAACTGACACCGGATGAACTGATCTGTGGCTATGTGAACAATCCAAGCGCTAATGTACCTCTGAAAAAGGAAATCGCGGGGATTCTGGAGGATTGTTCCGCAAGGGAACTGCAGTTTCTCAGTGGATGCCTTATGATTCTGAAAACTCTGCTGCGCAGTTATGATAGTGCAAAGGAAGAATGATGACTTACATCTACCATTTTACCGCGTCCGGGCTGGAGGTGTTTACAATATGTTGTATGCTCAGTATATTACGGCAAAATTATTGGAATATAAAGAAGATTATAAGTATAACTATAATATTGTCTTTGATAACTACACTTCTCGACGAGTGGGAGATTGATATAAATATTGGAGGGAATCTGTTATTAAGCGCAGTAATGATAAAATTATTTTATCATTACAAAGTTTTTGAGGCTGTTTTCGATGCAGTCTGTAGTGTTACACTAGTAGCAACGGTGGAAATGCTGACGACGATGATTTGTTGTTATATAGATCCTTTATTTTTCGAAGATGAAAAGAAGGTTCTAATTTATTTGGTAGGTATTGTTGCTTTTTTTCTTATGATTTTGAAGGCAACAAGGAAAAGAAAAAAGATTTGGTTCTACTACCAAAAATACCAGAGTAGCATTTGGGTTATTTGTTTCAATTTTATTCTTATACAATTAGCAGAAATGTACAATTGGAATCAAACTGAAACGATGAACATTAGTATTGTAGCCTTGGTATTAGCAGCAGTTATTTCAAACATGCTGCTTGCCTTTAAGCTCATAAAAAATCAACAGCAGAAGGAAGAGCTGAATAAACAGAAAGAACTGATGGAACTTAAAGAGTCTTTTTTACAGCAGATGGCGGCAGAACAGCATGATTTCGCAAAACATCTTCGGGCAATCAAAAGCCTTCTGAACGTCAGTGAGGATAGAGAGCGCAGATCGGAAGCAGCGGCTTATGTGGAAGAGCTGATTGCGGAGCGCGAAGGGAAAAAGAGCATGATGTACGCGGGAGACGGTATTCTCTCAGCCATTTTACATGATAAGCGAAAAGAGGCGGAACGAAAAGGAGTTGCTTTCCACGTATTAGCGAGACAGACAGAAAAGAAACTCCCTCTTTCTCAGACAGAACAGGTGGAGCTGGTGGGAAATCTTCTGGACAATGCCTTTGAAGCGGTGGAGAGAATGGAAACAGAAAGGCGGAAAGTGTTCTTTGAAATAGGAGAGCGGAGAGGTACCGTGTTTCTTCAGACAATCAACAGCCTTCCGGAGGAAAGTCCGGCAGCCGAGCAGATGTTGGAGCGGGGCGTTTCTACAAAGCGGGGCCACCTGCGGGGATACGGCCTCGCCAACGTAAAGAATATCGTCGAAGCGCACGGCGGGCGCCTTGAAATTCAGAAAAACGATGAGATCATCGTAATCCGCGTCTTATTTCAGTAACTCTTCCGGGCAGTCCGGCTCACCATGGTGTAAGAATGTTGAAGTATTTGCAGCAGTGTCCGCAAAGAAAACCAGCGCTAAAGTGAAAACGGGCAGAACTTTATAAAGCATTTTTTTGAACATCGTGTAGACCTCCAATCGATTTTTTATGTTTGAAATAGCGGTAGACAGACTGCGCGATCATTTGTACAGCCTGCAATACCAGATAGCATACCCCGCAGTTTTGCAAATAAGCCGGAGCCGGGGCAAATGTAAGGATCAGGCTCCAGGCAAGTGTAAAAAGGATCGACCATTTTTTACAGAGACGATAGCGCTCCTTTGTTTTAAACGGACGTTTGTAAGAGGCAATCGGAGAAAGCAGACAGATGACGGCTGCGCAAATCCACAAAGCAGACAAAAAAACGGATTGCGAAATCGGCAGGCGCGGCAGTAGCAGAATTCCGAGACCCATAGTCACAAGCCCCATGCAGAAACAACCCACATTGGTTCTCATATGAATTCCCCCGGCAAAGGTACGAATTGTGCAGGACATTGCCAGCCATAAAAGAAACTCAGGAAAATATCCCGCGAGAAAAAACAGAATTCCGTAAAGAACCGTTTTGATCGATTCATTTCGTACAAGTTCCGAGGCATAAGAAATTTTCAGTCGATCCAGATCACTGAGTCCGGGCTGCGATAAAAGCAATTTCTTGAATTTTGCCACGATTTCACCTGCTTTCCTTAATTAGAACGATTACTAAGTCTTTCAAACATCTCACTGCTGAATATAATGGGGAATGTCCGCTGGTTCAAGGGACGTGATATAAAATTACAGAATACGTCACAAAAGAGTCGAAGTATAAATAGGAACAGGAGATAAAGAAAATGAAAGGATTGATTATTGAAGACGAAAAAGCAGACGCCGAAGATCTGCATGATTTATTGAGACACTTGCAGCCGGCCCTTTCCTGCAGAGTGTTTGAGGATGGAGAAATCGCGCTGAGATATATTAAGAGGCAGCAGGAAAAGATTGATGTTTTCTTCATTGATCGAAAGCTTCCTCAGATGGACGGCTTTACACTGGCTTCAAAAATTCGAGAAATTCCCGGATACACTTTGACGCCAATTGTCTTTGTAACCGGGTATTCCATGGGACAGCTGGACGCGTTTCACGAATATCATTGCTACAGCTATTTGGTAAAGCCGTTGACAAAAGAATCGGTAGAACGCAGTATCGGCTCTCTGCTGCAAAATCTGGATCAGCAGCCGGCGCGCAGAAAAATGAAACGAGTGATTCCTCTTACCATCGGAGATGAGCTTAAGTTTGTAGACGCGGGCGCGATTTTGGGAGTGGAAGTCCTGGGAAGGAACTGCTATGTTCATGCGGGGAAACGCAGTTATCCTCTTTTGTATAAAAATATGGATACGGCGCTCAAAGAAATCGGGGAACCCTATTGCGTGCGATGCCACAGATCCTACGCAGTCAATTTAAAGAACGTAATCGATATTCAGAAACTGCGGAGAAATATCTGGGCGCCGGTCTTTTCGGTGGAAACAACCTTTCACTGTGAAATTAGCAAATCTTATTATTCTAAAATCATGGAGCTTTATAAAGAAGTTCTTATAAAGGATCTTTTGTAAGAGTCGGGATTTGAATTCCGCAGCCTTCCGTTAAAAAAACACGGGAGGCTTTTTTCATTGTATATTTGGTTGGCTTGAATATTCAGTAAGATTGAATAAATATGCGTACACTATAATAAAAATCCTAAAAAGCTATTGATTTTTCGGAAAAATAAAGGTATGATAGTGTGTATATTTTTCATTTACCTTGCTAAGGTGATAAAGGAGACAGCAAATGAAGAAACCTTTTAAAATTTTTATTGACGGCGGCGAAGGAACGACTGGTCTGAAGATCCACGAACGGTTCCGGGGAAGGCAGGATCTGGAGCTTTTACAGATTGAGGAAGAAAAGCGCAAAGACCCTGAGCAAAGGCGGCGGCGAATCAATGAATCGGACATTACCTTTCTCTGTCTGCCCGACGCGGCGGCAAGAGAAGCGGTTTCTATGATAGAGAAAGATAACGACCATACGAAGATCATCGACGCTTCTACGGCGCATCGTATTTCCCCGGACTGGGCATACGGATTTCCTGAGCTTTCAGGGGAGCACAGAGAGCGAATCCGGACTTCCAGCCGGGTGGCGGTGCCGGGCTGTTATGCCAGCGGATTTATTTCCTGCGTATACCCTCTTGTGCAAGCAGGCGTGATGCCAAGGGATTATCCGGTCACCTGCCATGGCATTTCCGGATACAGCGGAGCGGGAAAGAAGATGATCGCGGTTATGGAAGGCGGCGATAAGCCCAGGGAATGTGAGTCTCCCAGACAGTACGCTCTGGGGCAGAGCCACAAACATCTTCCGGAGATGCAGAAGATCTGCGGGCTTTCTTACAAGCCGATGTTCAATCCGATTGTGGATGATTATTACAGCGGAATGGTGGTATCGGTGCCCCTGCATGTACGGTGCCTTGCGAAACCATATACAGTGGAAGAAATTCACCGGATTCTCAGCGAACACTATGCGGGACAGACCTTTGTCAAGGTGATGGAACCGGGCGGGACGGAAACCTTAAAAGACGGATTCCTTCCGGCGAATACGCTGGCGGACACCAATCTGATGCAAATTTTCGTCTGCGGAAACGAAGAGCAGATTCTGATCGCTTCCCGTCTCGATAATCTGGGAAAAGGCGCTTCCGGCGCGGCGGTGCAGTGCATGAATATTATGATGGGGATTGATGAAACCACCGGATTGCTTTAGAACGAAGCGGTGATTTGTATCCTGTGGCGGCAATTTAAGCCAAATGGATACAAAAGTTTCCCCTTTGGAAGCTTACGATTTTGAGAAAAGCGGAACTGAAGCGGATTTTCATAAGAATGAATCCGCAAGCCCATTACTTTTGTATCCACCTGGGGCATTTCTCAGGCAGGGGATACAAAATTCAAAAAATAAACATTGAGGACAGAAAGGATAAGGAAAAGATGAATTATATTGACGGAGGAGTGTGCGCTCCGGCAGGTTTTCAGGCGGCCGGCGTGCATTGCGGAATCAGAAGCAAAAACACAGAGAAAAAGGATCTGGCGCTGATCGTCAGTGACAGATTGTGCAGCGCGGCGGCTGTATATACGACGAATAAAGTAAAGGGCGCGCCCATCGCGGTGACGAAAGCCCATCTGGAAAATAGAAAAGCCCAGGCGGTAATCTGCAACAGCGGAAATGCCAACACCTGCGCGCCCAACGGACGGGAAATCGCGGAGAAAACCTGCCAGCTGACCGCCGAATATACCGGCATCCCGGCAGAAGATATTATCGTTTGCTCCACCGGAGTCATCGGGGAACCTCTCAGCATGGAGCCTTTTGAACGCGGCATGGGCCCCCTTGTCCAGGCTCTGAGCGCGGACGGGGGAACGATGGCGGCGGAAGCCATTATGACCACAGATACCGTTTCCAAGGAATGTGCCGTAGAATTTGAACTGGGCGGCAAAACCTGCCATATTGGCGCGACGGCAAAGGGAAGCGGCATGATTAACCCCAATATGGCAACCATGCTTTCCTTTATTGCCACGGACGCGGCTGTTTCCCCGGAAATGCTGCAAAAAGCCTTGTCGGAAGACATTAAAGATACATACAACCAGCTTAGCGTGGACGGAGATACCTCCACCAACGATACGGTGGCGATTATGGCCAACGGAGCGGCGGGAAACAAAGAGATTACAGAAGAAGGACCGGAATTTGAGACCTTCTGCCGCGCCCTGAGAATGGTAACCGAGGTACTGACCAAAAAACTTGCCAGAGACGGAGAAGGCGCCACAAAACTCATCGAATGCCAGGTGAAAGGCGCGCCGGATGCAGATGCCGCGAGAATCCTCTCAAAATCTGTAATTTCTTCGGATTTGTTTAAGTCCGCTATGTTCGGGGAGGACGCCAATTGGGGAAGAGTACTCTGCTCCCTGGGCTATGCGAGAGCCGACTTTGACGCCAGCGATATTCAGGTAGAAATGGGTTCTGGGAAAGGCGTGATAAAAGTCTGCGAACATTCGGCACTGTATCCCCACAGCGAAGAAGAGGCGGCGGAAATTTTGGCGGAAGAAGAGATTACAATTTATGTGGATTTGCATCAGGGCAAGGGCGAGGCAAAAGCCTGGGGCTGTGATTTAACCTACGATTATGTTAAAATAAACGGGGATTATCGTTCATAAGGAGGGCTAAGCGGTGGTAAATCAAAAGTATTTAGATAAAGCGGAAGTCTTAGTCGAAGCCCTGCCGTACATTCAGCGGTTCAATCGTAAAATTATCGTTATTAAATATGGCGGCAGCGCGATGCTGGACGAAGAGCTGAAGAAAAAAGTCATTGAAGACGTCGTACTATTAAAGCTGGTCGGCTTTAAGCCGATTATCGTTCACGGCGGAGGAAAGGAAATCAGCCGGTGGGTGGAAAAAGTGGGGATGGAGCCTCGCTTCATAAAGGGCCTGCGGGTAACAGATGAGGATACGATGGAACTGGTGGAAATGGTTCTGGGCAAAGTTAATAAAGAACTGGTGACCCTGGTTCAGTCTCTGGGGGTAAAAGCCGTCGGCGTCAGCGGAAAAGACGGCGGGATGCTCCAGGTGTCCAAAAAGCAGGTGGAAGGCGGAGATATCGGTTATGTAGGGCGGATTGAGGAAGTAAACCCAAAGGTTCTGTATGATCTGCTGGAAAAAGACTTTCTGCCGATTGTATTCCCGGTGGGACTGGACGAACATTTTCATACCTACAACATTAACGCCGATGACGCGGCCTGCGCCATCGCGAAATCGGTCAACGCGGAAAAGCTGGCGTTCCTGACAGACATTGACGGCGTATATAAAGATCCGGATGATCCGAAAACTCTGATCCCGGAACTTTATGTAAATGAGGCGGAGCAGCTGATTGAGGATGGATATATCGGAGGGGGAATGCTTCCGAAACTCAACAACTGTATTGACGCGATCCGCTGCGGCGTCTCCAGAGTCCATATCCTTGACGGGCGAATCCCTCACAGTATGCTGCTTGAAATTTTTACGGACAAGGGAGCCGGAACGGCGATTTTATGCGAAAGAGAGGCGAAATACTACAATGAAGAAGATTGATGTCAAAAAGATGGACCGGGAGAAAATCGTAGGCACCTACGGGCGTTTTGATCTGGTGGCGGATCATGGAAAGGGCGCCGTATGCGTCGATGAGGAAGGAAAGGAATATATCGACTTTACCGCGGGGATCGGCGTGAACTCCCTGGGATTCTGTGACGATGAATGGGTAAAGGCGGTCACGAAACAGCTCAAAAAACTGCAGCACGTTTCCAATCTTTTCTATACAGAACCGCAGGCGCGGGTCGCGGATATTCTGACTCAAAGAACCGGTATGAAAAAAGTCTTTTTCGCCAATTCCGGCGCGGAAGCAAATGAAGTAGCTATCAAAACAGCCCGCAAATACAGTAACAACAAGTACGGAAATGATATCAACTGGATTGTGACGCTGGAAAACTCTTTTCACGGGAGAACCATGGGCACGATTACCGCTACCGGCCAGGATGCCTATCATAAGGATTTTTATCCATTTTTGGGACATTTCGCTTACTGCAGGCCGGATGATATTGACGATCTTTATGAGAAAGTAACGGATCAGACCTGTGCCATTATGATGGAAATGGTGCAGGGAGAGGGAGGCGTTGTCAATCTCAGTAAGGAGTTTGTCAAGGCCGCGGAAGAATTGTGCCAGAGAAAGGATATGCTGCTGATTATCGATGAGGTTCAGACCGGGATCGGCAGAACGGGAAAACTGTTCGCCTATGAATATTTTGACGTAAAACCGGACATCGTAACCTTTGCCAAGGGAATTGGCGGAGGACTTCCTATCGGCGGCGCCCTGTTCGGCGAGCGGGCCTGCGATGTGCTGAAACCCGGAAACCACGGCACGACCTATGGAGGGAACCCCGTAGCCTGCGCCGGCGCGTTGGAAGTGCTGAACCGCATTGACGATGCCTTTTTAACGGAAGTAGAGAAAAAAGGTGTCTATTTTAAGGAAAAACTGTCGGCAATTCCGGAGGTATCTTCCATTTCCGGCATGGGCCTGATGATAGGTGTTGAATTGAAGAAAAAGAATGCCAAAGACGCGGTGAACGAAGCATTGGAAAAAGGCCTGATGATCCTGACAGCAAAGGAAAAAATCCGGCTTCTGCCGCCCCTTACAATTACCTATGAAGAGATCGACAAAGGTCTGAAAATCTTAGAAGATGTCTTAAAATAGCTTTACGCCTATAGAATAAAAAGCCTTCGGTCTGCGCATAAATAAGATAGGGAAGAAACGCCCGCGCTTAAGGGGAGCAAAGCGAGGATGCGAGGACCTTATTTATGGCTAACAAGGTTGAAATCTGTGGGGTGAATACGGCAAAACTGCCCCGCTATAGGGACAAAGAGATGATGGAAATGATCGAAAAGGTCAAGGCGGGAGATGAAGAGGTAAGAGAGGAATTTATAAAAGGGAATCTGCGTCTTGTGTTAAGCGTAATTCAGAGATTTAACAATCGGGGAGAAAATCCCGATGATCTGTTCCAGGTGGGATGCATCGGACTGATTAAAGCCCTGGATAATTTCGACACATCCCATGGCGTAAAATTCAGCACCTATGCGGTGCCAATGATTATCGGAGAAGTGCGGAGGTATCTTCGGGATAACAATAGTATCCGTGTATCCCGTTCTCTTCGGGATACGGCATACAAAGCGCTGCAGGCAAAGGAAAAGCTGGAGCGTCTGCTGCAGCGGGAGCCTAACGTGACGGAAATTGCCAAAGAACTGGATATGAAGCGGGAAGATATCGTGTTGGCGTTGGATTCCATCCAGGATCCGATTTCACTATTTGAACCGGTCTTTCACGATAACGGAGATGCGGTCTATGTGATGGATCAGGTCAAAGATATGAAGAATACAGACGCCAAGTGGATTGAGAATATCTCCCTGTCTGAAGCGATGAAAAAGCTTTCCCCCAGGGAACGGAATATTCTTACGATGCGTTTCTTTGAGGGAAAGACCCAGATGGAAGTGGCCCAGGAAATTTCCATCAGCCAGGCGCAGGTATCCAGATTGGAAAAAAACGCGCTTAAATACATGCGCAAATACGTGTAGACACTGGAAGCACCACCAGGAAAGGCAATTGAAAATGTGTCCCCTTTTCAGATGTAGAAACAGAAAACTATATTTGAAAAGGGGCCTTTTATAATTTTTGCAATCGATAAAATTATCCATAATTTATGGGTGTTTTCTTGAACATAGATTTTATGCTTGTCTAAGGCCTTTTCCCTTGACTTCTCTGATCCAAAGGGGATATACTTGAGTATAAAATGAAAACGGTTACAATCATAGAAAGGGGGAAGAAGGATGGACGACAGAATTGATATACAGGAATTTTATAAAGGTTTGGACATTATGTTCCAGAAAAAAGACAGCAAAGAAACCATGCGGTATCTGGATAGCTGGCTGAAAACGGCAGAAGAAAAAGCAGATCGCTCTGGGATTGTGGCAGTCTGCAACGAGCTGGGAGGTTTGTGCCGTGTGACCGGACAGATTGAACGGGCTAAGGAGCTTTACCGCAGAGTACTGGAAAATCTGGAGCAGATGGGACTTTCGAGCACAGAGCATTACGCGACAGCGCTGATCAATATGGGAGATGTCTATATCAATGGAAAGGAACCGCAACAGGCGCTGGAGCTGTTTCTAAAGGCAAGAACACTGCTGGAAAAATGCGGCCTGACCGGGGATTACCGTATGGCGGCGCTGTGCAATAATATCAGCGCGATCTACCGAGATACCGGTCAGTTCGCGGAAGCGGAGCAGGATCTGGATATCGCCTTCCGGATTATACGAGGGCTTCCCCAATACAGGGGGGAATTGGCCACAACCTATAT
Source organism: Zhenpiania hominis (assembly GCF_014333425.1). Classification (GTDB taxonomy): domain Bacteria; phylum Bacillota; class Clostridia; order Peptostreptococcales; family Anaerovoracaceae; genus Hominibacterium; species Hominibacterium hominis. The sequence goes on from NZ_JACRYT010000006.1 coordinate 43,593, forward strand.
TAATCTGGGCGAACTGCAGGTGCGGCAGAACAAACTGGAAATGGCAAGAGAAAGCTTTGAAGAAGCGATTCGGATTTTTGAAGAGGATACCGGAGGTCAGGACGTTCATTATTCCGCGGCTTGTGCTGGACTGGGTGAAGTCTTTTTTCTTACGGGAAGACTGGAGGAATCCGAAAAATATTATGAGAAGGCGATGCGGCTGATCGAGCGTGATTTCGGAAAGACTCCGTATTACAGTATGATGGCGGAAAATCTGCAAAAGGTCCGCCAGAGCCGGCAAAAGCGGTAGCCAGGGACGGAGGTAGCAGACTATGAAAGGAATGGAGCTTGCGAAAGCGTATTTTGAAGAGTATGGAATTCCGATGATTGAGAAAAATTTTGCTCCGTATCAGGGAAAGATTGCAGCAGGATTGGTAGGGGAAGGATCGGAATGTCTGGGATACGACGATGAATTTTCTCAGGATCACGATTTTGGACCGGGGTTTTGCGTCTGGATTCCAGAAGATGTTTACCGGGAAATCGGCAATGCCATGCAGGCGGCTTATGACAGCCTGCCGAAAACTTATCGCGGTTTTACGCGAATTCAGTCGGCGCAGGCGGACAAGCGTGTCGGAATATTTTCGTTGGAACGATTTTATCAGAAATATACAGGTCTTACCCATGCTCCTAAGGATAATTTGGAATGGTTTCGTATACCAGAGAGCTTTCTTGCTACTGCAGTAAATGGACAGGTTTTCCGTGACCCAATGGGAACTTTTTCGCAGATACGGAGTATTCTGAAAGATTTTTATCCTTTGGATGTTATGAAAAAAAAGCTGGCGGCGAGGGCTGCTGTTATGGCACAGGCGGGACAGTACAATTATCCCCGCTGTATGAAACGGGGCGACAGCTACGCGGCGTATCTGGCCTGCGGAGAATTTGTGCGAGCGGCGCTTTCCGCGATTTATCTGCTGAATGAACGCTACATGCCCTTTTATAAATGGGCGTTTCGGGGTGCAGATGAGTTGAAGATCCTTTCTGGAACGGTCCATGAACTGAAGGAATTAGTACTGCTCAGTGACGAAATGGAAAACCGGAGCCGGAAGGAATGGTTAATAGAAGATATATGTATTGAAGTAGGAAGGGAACTGAACCGGAAGGGCTTTACACGTACAACAGATGCGTTTCTGCAAAGTCATGGCGAGGAACTGATGAGGAGCATTCGCGACCAGAGGCTCAGCAGTCTTCCGATTATGGTGGATTGTAGATAAAACAAACATCTCAAAAATGAAAGAAGGAATACCGTAAAAAGGAGGGAGATTATGCGAGAAGAAATAAAACGAAAAAACAGCCAGAAAGATGAATTGATCAATCAGATCATTGAGATGGAGTGGGAGATGTTCGATCATGTTCACAACGCGGGGGGGCGTGCTCCATGTCAGGATGACGAATGGACTTTTTATACAATGAGGTACAGTCAGCATAACGCGTTTAGCGCCGATACCCTGAAAAGCTATGAGCAAGATCTCCTGCAGGCAATTCGGGAGGGGCGGAACCTTCTGACTGAAAAATACGCCTATATGATGGAATTTACAGATCCCGATTATTTTGATCAGAATCTGAGAGATCATCTGCCGCGGATTTCGCCGGAAAAAGCGGAATTGGTGGATCAGATCGCAAACCTTCTGATTCGGGGAGAAAAAGAATTCGCGGAACAGTATCCGATTTTCAGCGGTACAGGACGGCCTCTTTTCGGAACCGGGGAACAAGATGTGTCTTTTCATATCTACGCGATTGGAGAACTGAAAACCTATTCCGTAAGAACCCTGCTTTTGTACCTTCAGGATATACATAAAGAGAGGAATCCTTCTTTTGTGATTCACAGGACAACGGCGGAGTTTTATGGATACAAAAATTTAGACGATGCGGAACAAAAACTGAGAACCAGATGAGAATGAGCAAAAATTGAGGGAGGGCGTTTGATGAATGATGAGCAGCTCTATACGATTGGTGAAGTAAGTAAAATTTGTAATGTTTCCAGAAAAGCGCTGCGCTTTTATGACAAGATTGGCATTATCCGCCCGGATAAAATCTCCGAGGAAAACGGTTACCGGTTTTACAGCAGAGAAACGCTGCTGTTTGTGCCGGTTATTAAGTATTTTAAACAGATGGGATTCAAGTTGGAGGAAATGAGGGAATTTCTGAAGGGCAGCTCCTACTCTGCTCATGAAAAGGGGTTTCGGGAAAAAATCGCGGAACTGAAAAAACAGGAAGAAGAAATTCATACCGCGTATACCTCCGTTCAGGACTGGTATGATCTGATTGTAGAGGCAGAAAGTGTGATCGAAAATCAGGTTACAGAGGTTTCCGTCAAATACAGCGACGCGTTAACTACCTGTTATCTGGAACAGGACTTCAATTATAATTATATGGATTCTATCATCAATATTAACTGGACGAACTACCTGGAGGAAATCGGGAAGGCTATTACCGGACCGGTTATTTTATGGTTTCCTAATTGCAGAGAAAAAATGCAGGGGAAACCGACAAAAGCGAGGATCCTGCAGAAAATTATTTCCGACTGCGGAAATAATCCGGTTATGACTCTGGGCGGCTGTATGGTGGCGTCCTGCTATCATATTGGACCCCATGAAACGATCCGTGAAACATATGATAAAGTTTTCAGATGGACACAGGAGCACGGATATCGGTGTGGAGAAGATTCGACTGAGCGATATGTGACTGATTACTGGACAACCCGAAAGAGCGAGAATTTTGTTACGGAAGTAATTATTAAGGTAACAAGAAATTAAGAAAGGAAATCAAACAGGAAAGGAGATTTTTATGGATATAAAAGATTTGATCCCTCAGGATGAGAAGGGACAGCTTAGAATTATACAGGAGCTGGTGCCGGGTAAGCAGATCACTCTGGCCCATGTCATCGGCGGACCGAGACCGATTGTATATAAAAAACTGGGATTGAATCCGGAAATTGATTATCAGAATTCGGCAATCGGAATTCTCAATGTGAGTCCTCAGGAATCGGCTGTTATTGCCAGTGATATAGCCATCAAGGCGGGGGATGTATACCTTGGATTTGTGGATCGATTCAGCGGAACGCTAATCATAACAGGGAGATTGTCCGAGGTAGAAACCGCTATGAATGAAATCGTTGACTATTTCAAAAATGAACTGGGTTATACGACCTGCGACATTACAAGAAGGTAGGCGCCCGCGATGCGAAAGATCATATTTATCGGACGCAGTGAAGCGGGAAAAACAACGCTTACCCAGGCATTAAAAGGGGAGACGATTACTTACCACAAGACCCAGTATGTGAATAATTATGACGTTATTATCGATACGCCGGGAGAGTACGCTGAAACAAAGACTTTGGGCGGAGCACTGGCAGTTTACTCTTACGAAGCAGATGTGGTAGGGTTGCTTTTAAGTTCGATTGAGCCTTTCTCCCTGTATCCGCCTAATATTACGACTCTGTGCAATCGGGAAGTAATTGGAATTGTAACCAAAATTGAACATCCCTTGGGGGACCCTGAGCAAGCCGCGGAGTGGCTGCGTCTTGCCGGCTGTGAAAAAATTTTTTTTGTAAGCGCCTATACGGGAGAAGGGCTGGCTGAGCTTCTGGAATATCTGAAAGAAGACGGAGACGTGCTCCCATGGGAAGAAGCCAAGGAGAAGGACGCGCAGGCATATTGAAACAAGGTGTTCCCTTAAGGGGAATGTTTGCGGAACCTTAAATTTAAGATGAATTGTATAAATTTAAAGACCAAATAAGGAACCGGAAGAGTTTTACTCTTTACCGGTGCCTTATTTTTTTGAAGGAATCAGGCTTCGGGAGCATTTGAGTAGAAGTGTCAGAAAAAAATAAAAAAACATAAATAACGAATGATTTTACATAGGGGAGCAGACAGGAGCGCGTAAGCCTGTGAATAGATTGTTAAAAAAATCGCTATTGACATTCCACTAAGAGGATAGGGTATACTTAAACCGAAATGGGGAACACTGCAAAGACTTCAAAACTTTGTTGATTTGGGGATTAGAGATTGTAGCATTTCGGCAATATTCAAATTGAATATATGCGGCAATTATCTAAAAAGTTTTAAGGCAAAGAAAGGAGCAACTTTTATGAGTGAGAGAGCTATGAGCGCGCCGGCCGGTGCGTTGGAAGCGAAACAGCAATTAGCGAAGTCATTCAGGATTAAAGGAATCTTTATTGGTGTTCTTTCCGGTTTCCTGTATGGCGGCTATACGGCATTTATGACACAGGGGATGGCTGAGGGCATCTGGGCTGACTGGTATGCGCCAACTGCCGCATTATCCGCGTTTGCCGGTACATACGTACTGAGCGCGGTAGGAGCGGCTACAAACGACATCTGTTCGGCAGTATGGTCTATTATCTATGCAGCTATCATTGGAAGATTAGGGGACTTCGGAAGATCCCTCCGGACAAAACCGGGAAAAATTCTGATTATCGCGGCGATTATCGGAGGTCCGCTTGCTTCTACGGCTTATGTAGTAGGTCTGCAGATGGCAGGTTCCATCATCATTCCGATTGCGGCGCTGAACGCGGCGATTGGAGCGATTATCGGAAGAATTATCTATAAACAGTCCCTGTCCGGCGGTATGATCGCGGGTATCGTAATCTGCTTTGGAGCTGCGGTTCTGATCGGCAGCACCGGCTTCACCGGCGATATGGGATTCAGCGGAACAACCATCATTGGTATTATCGCGGGTTTCTGCGCGGCGCTCGGCTGGGGTATCGAAGGCGCGGTTGGCGGCTACGCGTGCGCGATTGTTGACTATGAAGTCGCGATTGTAATCCGTCAGTGCACCTCCGGTCTGGTAAACGGCGTAATTCTTGTAAGCATTCTTTCCCTGATCGGCGGAGACGGAATCGGTTCCGGACTTGCTCTGGTAGGACAGGCTCTGACAGACGGACCTTCCATCTGGCTGTTCTTCATCGGCGGCGTGTTCGCGTCCTTCTCCTTTAAGTTCTGGTATAAGGGAGCATCCATGTGCGGCGCGGCTCTCGGCATGGGCTGCAACGGTACGTACGCGTTCTGGGGACCGTTCTGGTGCTTCATTATATGCGGTCTGGTATTCGGAACAGACGGATACGCAATCCCGTGGCAGGGATGGGTTGGCGCTGTTGTGATGGTAATCGGTATTATCACGCTGGCCATTGCTCAGGATAAGGCATCAAAGGAGGCATAAACGTATGAAACCTTTAAACATGGCGATCTTAAAATTCTTTACAAACGGACAGGAAGCCTGCAGGGCAGATGTGCAGAACGCGCTGAAAGATCAGTACAGCGGATTCAAAGCCTTTAAAGATAAGGCCATGGACGAAGCGCTGATGACTGCGGCATCCAACGGACTGATTGAGGAGAGCAGACTGGATCTGGATAAGGACGGAAATCTGATTATCTATTATAAGGCAAATGCAGACAGTATTGCTGTAATCAACGACTACGTAAAAGACTAGATAGTGGATTTCCGAACGAATAAATAAAAAATATCCTGTGCGGCAGCCCATGTGGATAGGGCTGCTGCACAGAATTTGCTGTAACTGGAAAGGAGAATCTCTTATGGCAAGGTATTATGCGGATGAAGCACTGGGACTTTTGGAGACAGTCGGAATGGTTCCTGCTCTTGAAGCGTGTGATAAGATGCTCAAGGCGGCGGAAGTGGAACTGATCTCCTATGAAAACGTAGGATCAACGCTGGTAACGATCATGATTAAGGGTGACGTCGCGGCGGTAAAAGCATCCATTAAAGCAGGGGCGGAAGCGGCTTCTGCCATTGGAAAGCTGACAGCGACAAAGGTAATACCGCGTCCGATCCGACCGATTGGCGATATCGTATCGATCTATGATATCGATGAACAGTAAGGAGGAGCGGAAATGGCAGTAAGAACAGAAGCATTAGGGTTGATCGAGACCTTTGGGATCGTATTTGTAATTGAAGCGGCCGACGCTATGTGCAAGGCGGCCGATGTAGAACTGATCGGATTTGAAAACACCGCGTCCGGATACATCTCCGTACTGGTGGAAGGCGATGTGGGCGCCTGCAAAACCGCAGTAGAAGCAGGGGTAAAGGCAGTAGAAGAGATGGGAACAGAAGTGTATAGTTCCGTTGTAATCGCAAGACCTCATGAGGATCTGAAAAAGATTACGGCGCTTTATGAACTTGACAAACTGCTTCCATATGAGAACATCTAATTGTTTTGGATAACGTAGAAAAGGAGAGAGACAAATGAGAATGAACATTATCGATCATGATTTGCTCTCCATTCAAGAAGCTCGCATTCTGGCGGAAAACGCTCTGGAAGCCCAGCGGACCCTGGCGACTTTTCCGCAGGAAAAGCTGGATGAGATTGTGGAACGGATGGCGGAAGAAATTTCGAAGCATTCGAAGGAATTGGCAGTTATGTCCAGCGAAGAGACCGATTATGGAAACTGGCAGGATAAGTACATAAAAAATAGGTTTGCCTGTGAGTACCTCCCGGCAAACTTGAAAGGAATGCGGTGTGTAGGTATCATTCATACGGATCAGGAAAAACAGATCATGGACGTAGGGGTTCCTATGGGGGTGATTGTAGGGCTTTGCCCGGCTACGAGTCCGGTGTCCACTACGATTTACAATGCGTTGATCGCGATTAAGGCAGGAAACGCCGTTATCTTTTCACCGCATCCGAGAGCAAAACAGTCCATTGCCAAGACTTTGGATATTATGATTCAGGCGGCGGAAGGGTATGGACTTCCGGAAGGCGCGCTGACATATCTTCATACGGTAACGCAGGCTGGTACGATTGAACTGATGAACCACAGCGCAACTTCTCTGATTATGAATACAGGTGTTCCGGCTATGTTGGAGGCAGCCTATCATTCCGGGAAACCGGTTATCTACGGTGGAACGGGAAACGGACCTGCGTTCATTGAGAGAACGGCAAATATCCGGCAAGCGGTACAGGACATTATCGCAAGCAAAACCTTTGATAATGGAGTAGCCTCCGCGGCCGAGCAGTCGATTGTAGTAGACAGCTGTATTGCGAATGAAGTGAGGACAGAACTGGAAGCGGCGGGAGCATACTTTATGCAGGAAGAAGAGGCGGACGCTCTGGGACGTATATTTTATTATCCGGATGGGAGCGCGAATCCGGAGATGGCGGGAAAAACAGCGAAAGAACTGGCAAAGAGAGCAGGGTTTCCTGTTCCTGAAAAAACCCGGGTACTGATTTCTCCGCAGAAATACGTGTCAGAAACAAATCCGTATTCGAAAGAAAAATTGTGTCCTGTACTGGCTTATTATATTGAAGATGACTGGATGCACGCCTGTGAAAAGTGTATTGAGTTGCTTCTTTCTGAGCGGCATGGACACACTTTGGTTATTCATTCCAATGATCCGGAAGTCATTCGCCAGTTCGCGCTGAAAAAACCGGTAGGCAGAATGTTGGTCAATACGCCGGCGGTATTTGGCAGTATGGGAGCGACGACGAATCTGTTTCCGGCTATGACTTTGGGAAGCGGATCAGCGGGAGACGGAATTACATCCGATAATGTCTCACCTATGAATCTAATCTATATTCGAAAGGTGGGATATGGGGTACGGCGGATTGAAGATATCAAAATGGGGATTCCCCAAAATGCCCAGCCCCAAAATCCGGAATGCTCCGAAGCTGTGAAGGAAAGCAGGCACAGTGAAAATGAAAATCTGCAAACGCTGCAGCAGCTTTTAAAGCAGGCACTCAGAAGCCTGACTTGAGAACTGAAGCGGCGGGTGCTCTGATATAAACCGTTATTGCAAAAGAATTAAGAAAGAAGAGAGGTAAGAGTTTTGGATATTCGTGAATTTTCAAATAAGCTCGCAGAAGCGACTAAAAACATGTCCGAAGAAGAACGCGCATCTCTGATGAAGATGTTTGAAACCGTAGCGGACGATGTTGCGAAAGTGACACCGCAGCAGGCGGAGGCGGCTCCACAGGCTCAGCCTTCCGGAGAACACCCGAAATATTATTCCTCCATCGCGGCGGCAACCACTCAGGTAGATGAAGATGGAGTTCCGGTAGGACCTACCGAAAGACTTGTAAAACTGAAAGAAAATTTCCTCAAGCAGGTACCGTCAATTACGACTTACCGCGCCAGAGCTGTAACGAAGATCACCAGGGAAAATCCGGGTATGCCGAAGATCCTGCTTCGCGCAAAGTGCTTCCGTTACTGCTGTGAAACAGCTCCCCTGGTTATCCAGGACAACGAGCTGATCGTCGGCGCGCCCAACGGAGCGCCTCGCGCGGGAGCTTTCTCCCCGGATATCGCGTGGAGATGGATGGTGGATGAAATTGACACCATCGGCGATCGTCCGCAGGACCCGTTCTATATTTCAGAGGAAGACAAGAAGGTAATGAGAGAAGAGCTGTTCCCGTTCTGGGAAGGCAAATCCGTTGACGAATACTGTGAGAGCCAGTACCGTGAAGCAGGCGTATGGGAGCTGTCCGGCGAATCCTTTGTTTCCGACTGTTCCTACCATGCCATCAACGGCGGCGGAGACTCTAACCCGGGTTATGATGTAATCCTCATGAAGAAGGGTATGATGGATATTCAGCAGGAAGCGAGAGATCATCTGGCTCAGCTGGATTATGAAAATCCGGAAGATCTGGATAAGATCTATTTCTATAAGTCCGTTATTGAGACGACAGAAGGAGTAATGGCTTATGCCAGAAGAATGTCTCAGTACGCGGCGGAGCTGGCAGCGAAGGAAAGCGATCCGAAGAGAAAGGCAGAGCTGCAGAAGATCTCCGAGATCAACGCCAAGGTACCGGCACACAAACCGGATACATTCTGGGAAGCCATTCAGGCGGTATTTACCGTAGAATCCCTGCTGCCGGTAGAAGAAAACCAGACCGGTATGTCCATCGGACGTGTAGACCAGTATATGTATCCGTACTACAAGGCAGACATTGATTCCGGACGTATGGACAACTTCCTGGCCTTTGAACTGGCAGGCTGCATGCTGATCAAGATGTCTGAAATGATGTGGATCACCAGTGAAGGCGGCTCCAAGTTCTTCGCCGGATATCAGCCTTTCGTAAACATGTGCGTCGGCGGTGTGACAAGATCCGGACAGGACGCGACAAACGAACTGACTTATCTGCTGATGGACGCGGTAAGGCACGTAAAGATTTATCAGCCGTCTCTGGCATGCCGTATCCATAACAAGTCGCCGCAGAAATACATGAAGAAGATCGTGGATGTTGTACGTTCCGGAATGGGATTCCCGGCATGCCACTTCGATGATACCCATATCAAGATGATGCTGGCCAAGGGCGTGTCCATTGAAGACGCCAGAGACTACTGCCTGATGGGCTGCGTAGAACCGCAGAAATCCGGAAGACTGTACCAGTGGACTTCCACTTCTTATACGCAGTGGCCGATCTGTATTGAGCTGGTTCTGAACCATGGCGTTCCCCTCTGGTACGGCAAACAGGTAACGCCGGATCTGGGTGACCTGGATCAGTATAAGACTTACGAACAGTTCGACGCGGCGGTAAAAGAGCAGATTAAATATATTACAAAGTGGACCGATGTGGCGACTGTAATTTCCCAGCGCGTTCACAGAGATCTGGCTCCAAAGCCTCTGATGTCCATCATGTTCGAGGGTTGTATGGAAAACGGAAAAGACGTTTCCGCAGGCGGAGCAATGTATAACTTCGGACCTGGAGTTGTATGGTCCGGACTGGCGACTTACGCGGACTCCATGGCGGCGATTAAAAAGCTGGTATTTGATGACAAAAAATATACATTAAAGCAGCTGAACGAAGCGCTGAAAGCAGACTTCGTAGGATATGAACAGGTGAAGGCGGACTGCCTTGCGGCGCCGAAGTATGGTAATGATGACGATTACGCAGACCTGATTGCGGCAGACCTGATCAACTTTACGGAAATGGAACACAGAAAGTACAAGACACTCTACTCTACACTGAGCCACGGAACTCTGTCCATCTCCAACAACACTCCGTTTGGTCAGATGACAGGCGCGTCCGCCAATGGACGTGCGGCATGGAGCCCGCTGTCCGATGGTATCAGCCCGACGCAGGGTGCGGACTTCAAGGGCCCGACTGCGATTATCAAATCCGTTTCCAAGCTGTCCAACGACAACATGAACATCGGACTGGTACACAACTTCAAGCTGATGGCAGGACTGCTGGATACTCCGGAAGGAGAAAACGGCCTGATTACGCTGCTGCGTACCGCATGCGCCTTCGGAAACGGTGAAATGCAGTTCAACTATATGGACAACAAGACGCTTATCGATGCGCAGAAGCATCCGGAACAGTACAAGGATCTGGTTGTCCGCGTAGCTGGATACAGCGCGTTCTTCAATGAACTGTGTAAGGATGTACAGGATGAAATCATCAGCAGAACAATGTTGACGAAATTCTAAAAAGCTGGGCATTAACCTATTATAGATTGCTGGCTGCGGGAGAAAATTCCTGCGGCCGGCAGATGAAAATAATGTGAATCAGAAGCAGGAGACAGATTCATGGCTAGCGACAACAATATGAATGTAATCGAAAGAAAGGCATTCATTTTCAACAGACAGAAATATAACATATATGACGGGCCAGGAGTCCGGACGCTCATTTTCTTTAAAGGGTGTCCTCTCCGTTGCAAATGGTGCTCCAATCCGGAGGGTCTGCAGCGGAAGTATCAGATTATGCTCAAGCCGACGTTCTGTGTGGGATGCGGCGCATGCGTTCCAGTATGTCCCGCGGGGCTGCACAGTATTTCGGCAGAAGGCGAACATCGGATCGACCGCAGCAAGGATTGTCTGGGATGCCATAAATGCACGGAGGCATGTCTGTACTCGGCGCTGGAAGTTGCCGGAGAACAGTGCAGCATTTCTGAGCTTCTGGAATATGTGGAAGAGGACAGAGCCTTTTATGAGCAATCAGGAGGAGGCGTTACGCTGGGCGGAGGTGAAGTAACATCTCAGCCGGAAGCGGCGATTAACCTGTTGATGGCATGTAAGCAGGAGGGGTTCCATACGGCAATCGAAACCTGCGGCTATACGAAGAAGGATACGATTTTGAAGTTTGCGGAGTTTGTTGATCTGTTCCTCTTTGATATCAAGCATATTGATCCTGACCGGCATTTTGAACTGACCGGCGTGCGAAACGAGATGATTCTGGAAAATCTGAAAGAACTTCTCCACCGCAGAAAGCATGTGAAAATCAGAATGCCGATGTTAAAGGACATCAACGACAGCGAAGCGGAAATCCGCGGCGTGATCGAATTTTTGATGCCATATAAAGATTATAAAAATTTTGAAGGAATCGACCTTTTACCTTATCATAAGCTGGGCGTTAATAAATATATCCAGCTGGGCATGGATTATCCGATTGAAGGCGATCCGAGCCTGAGCGATGAGGACTTGGATAGAATAGAAGGTTGGATCAAGGAATACGATTTCCCGGTTTCCGTTATTCGACACTAGAAACCAGGCAGAAAGGTGACAGCTATGGGAGTTATGAATGAAAAAACGATGGATCGCATCATACAAGAATCCGTACCTGGAAAACAGGTTACAATTGCCCATGTCATCGCCTCCCCCATGTCGGATATTTATGAACGGCTTGGGATCGACGACAAGGGTGCCATCGGAATTTTAACTTTATCCCCTTATGAGACTGCCATTATTGCCGCGGATATTGCTACGAAGACTGCGGATGTGGAAATCGGATTCCTGGACCGCTTTACCGGGTCCGTGGTGATTTCAGGGGACGTGCAGAGCGTGGAGACTGCCCTCAAGGCGGTAACGGATACACTCTGCAGTCTGCTGGACTTTACCACTGTTCCAATAACAAGGACATGAGAAAAAAAAGAATTGCAGTAGTTGGGCCCCGTGGGTGCGGAAAGACAACACTTGTCAATGCCATTAACGATTATGACGGACCTCTCCGGAGGACGCAGGATACGATATATGGACCGTACACCATTGATGTACCCAGCGCGTATATCGAAAATACCGATATGTACAAGCATATGATTGCGCTGGCGCAGGATGCGTGGTGCATCGTAGTAATGGTGGATCAGTCGAGATGCCCGGAAATCTATTCCCATGGATTTGTCAGAGCGTTTCGCTGTCCGGCGGTGGGAGTCATTAGTAAATGCGATCTGGCGCCGGAAAATGAATCAACGTGCATCCGGCAGTTAAAGAAGATTGGTGTACGGGAGCCTTATTTTAAAATCAGTGTCCCGAACGGCATTGGCATTGAGGAACTAAAACGTTATTTGTTTGAATTGAAAGGAAGGTAAGGGGGCTAAGAATGAAATTTATAACGGAAGAAGACTTACGAGACCTGTATAAAAGACAGCCCTTTACGAACTACGATCTGCAGCCTGGCGAAAGGTTGACTCCGGGAGCCAGACAATTTCTGGTTGATCGGGGAATCGACATGTATGACCGAAATGATCCTTTCACAGGCAAAAAAGAATCCGCTGTAAAAACGGAAGAACCCGATCCGGCTCCATTGGGAGAACGGAAGAAGAAAAAGTTTTGCAGCAGAGTGAAATCGCTGCAGGCACTGTTTCTGCTTACCGCGGAGGAACTCCTCCAAAGAGATGTGTGTATGGCGCAGCAGGTGACGGAGCTTTACCGGCAGTTTTCACACTTCGGAAAAGTCCCGGAAGGAACCTGCAGCGCTGGAAATCTGACCTGTAACGCGTGCAGCGGGATAAACAGTGATAATTTTGCGGAAAATCTCGGGGATTGTTTTGAAATAACCGAGTTCCATATGCAGATGGAGAAGGGCAGAGAAATGCTGCTGCTTGCCAGATTGCGCAGCGAACTGGAAGAACTGGAGCTTGATCTGGAAGACTTCCTGGAGGATGAGGGGCTGCGCGGACAGGTGGCAGGTGCCCTGAATCAGATTATCAATACGTTGTCTCAAATGATTTGCGGCGCATTAGGAGGAAAAGAATGTCAGAGAAACATGTAACCTTTGAATATTGTGATCAAATGGTCGCGGATTTTGAGAAAGCGATAAAACATCCCATTCGGGAAAAATCTTCGGTATATTACACAGGTGTGGATCTGGGAACCGCTTGTGTAGTGATCGCGGTGCTAGATGAAAACAGGCGTCCGGTAGCGGGAGCTTATCGCTATGCGGATGTCGTACGGGACGGCATGGTAGTTGATTATATCGGGGCAGTTCAGATCGTAAGAGAACTGAAAGAAGAGATAGAGGAAAAACTTGGGACAGAGCTTATTTACGCAGCGGGGGCGATTCCACCGGGGACGGACCTGCTGGATTCAGGGGCAGTTAAAAATGTCATTCAGGGAGCGGGTTTTGAACTGACAAACCTGCTGGATGAATCGACGGCAGCAAATGAAGTGCTGAAAATGAAAAACGGAGCAGTTGTTGATATCGGCGGCGGCACGACGGGAATTTCCGTTTTGAAAGACGGGAAAGTCGTGTATATAGCGGACGAGCCAACAGGAGGAACGCATTTTTCTCTGGTAATCTCCGGAGCGTATGGGAAAAGCTTTGAAGAAGCGGAACTTTACAAGCGGGAAGAGAAAAATCACAGAGAGTTGATGCCGGTTCTTCAGCCGGTGATTGAGAAAGTGTCTTCCATTATCAGTCAGCATATTAAAGACTTTGACGTTCAGGAGCTTTCTCTGGTAGGTGGAACCTGCTGTCTGACAGGTATTGAGGACGTTATTCAAAAGCGGACCGGAGTGTTTACTCATAAGCCGAAAAATCCGATGTTTGTGACGCCTCTGGGAATCGCTTTGAGCTGCGGACAGGAAGAAATGCAGGAGGCCTGATATGGAATTCAGAATCATTAAGGCACCTTCCCAGGGCGCGATTGATATCCTGATGCGGAGAAAAGGTTCCGCGAGAACCGAGACTCCACCATGTATGGAAGCAGTCGGTCTGGTACAGGGAAGAATGATCGAAATGGTTGTGGCCGCGGACATTGCGGAAAAAGCCGTAGGCGTTACAGTGGAAGATATTCGGGGAAGCTGCCCGCAGAATATGATTCTGCTCGCGATTTTCGGAGATACGGCTTCGGTGGAGTCGGCGCTCCGAGATATCAAGAATAAAGCGGAAGAGGGTATGGACATATGTTAACAGCAAGACTGGTGGATCATATCTGGTCTACGAGAAAGGCCGAGTCTTTGAACGGACTGAAGCTGATGCAGGCGGAAATCATCGGCGGAGGCAGCGAAGCGGGGCGCAGAATCATCGTGGTAGACATTATAAGCGCCGGAATCGGCGACAGGGTCATCGTTACAACGGGTTCTTCAGCCCGGCGCATGCTGGGAAACGATGATATCCCTGTGGACGCGGTTGTAGTTGGAATTATTGACGAAGACTGCGAGTTTGAGTAAAGGAGGTGCGAAGATGGGTCTTCTTGAACAGATAAAAGATGCCGGCATTATCGGTGCGGGCGGCGCGGGATTTCCTACTCACGCAAAGCTCACATCGGAAGCAGAATACATCCTTCTCAACGGAGCGGAGTGTGAACCTCTGCTGCGGGTAGACCAGCAGCTGATGGCCATGTATCCGGATGAGATCATCAGAGGATTTGAAGCGGCCGGCAGACTGGTGGGCGCAAAGAAGGCGCTGATCGGTATAAAAAAGAAACATAAGGAAGTCATTGAGCTATTAAAAGAGAGAATTCAGGCTCTGTCGATGGGAGATTATGTAGGAGTGCATGAACTTCCGGATATCTATCCTGCGGGTGACGAGCAGGTGCTGGTATACGAATTGACCGGCAGAGTGGTTCCGGAGACAGGCATTCCGATTCAGGTCGGATGCGTGGTTGTCAATTCCGAAACCGCGCTGAATATTTACAAAGCATCTCAGGGACAGCCGGTTACGGAAAAATACATTACCGTAGCAGGTGATATCCCGAACAGATTGACGGTAAAAGTTCCGGTGGGAACTCCGATTATGGATGTATTAAAACTTTCCGGAATTGAAGATTTTTCAGATTACGCGGTGATCGACGGAGGTCCGATGATGGGACCTGTAATGGCGGATATCGGCGGGTTTGTAACGAAGAAAAACAAAGGGTTTGTTATCCTGAAAAAAGATCATTTCCTGATTCGGAAAAAATCAGTTACGATGGAACAGGCAAAGAGAGTAAACAAAGCGACCTGCGAACAGTGCCGCATGTGTACGGATATGTGCCCGAGATATCTTCTGGGTCATAACATGCAGCCGCATAAGATGATGCGAGTTATGAACTATTCCATTGATGACCTGGAAGGACAGAAAATCGCGCAGCTCTGCTGCCAGTGCAATATGTGTGAACTGTTTGCGTGTCCGGCAGGGCTTCATCCGAAGATGGCAAATCTTTATTTCAAAGAAAAGCTGGCCGAGCAGAATATCCGTTATAAACCGGAAAAAACGGAATTTGAGGCGAGAAGCGTAAGACCGCTCCGTCTGGTTCCGAGCAAACGTCTGATTGCGAGACTGGGACTGAGATCCTTTGATCTCCCGGCTCCGATGACCGAATCAGGTCTGGTTCCTCAGACCATCCGGATTGCGACAAGACAGCATGTCGGTGCTCCGGCTGAACCGATTGTTTCCGCGGGGGCACAGGTTCAGGCAGGGCAGATGATCGGCAGAATTCCGGAAGGAAGTCTGGGTGCCGCGATTCATGCCAGCATTTCCGGAACCGTGTCTGAAGTGACGGCGGACTATATTGAGATAAGGAGGAACTGAGATGCAGAGAGCAATAGGAATGGTTGAATTTAACAGTATTGCCCGTGGCATTTACGCGGCAGACCAGATGGTAAAGATTTCGGAAGTTGAAATCGTAACTGCGGCGAGCACTTGTCCGGGAAAATATATCGCCATTGTCCATGGAGATGTGGCGGCTGTGGAAGATTCCGTTCAGATCGGAGAACGTATGGCAGAAGAGTTCTTCGTTGACTCTATCGTGATTCCAAATGTCGATCCGGGAGTGTTCCCGGCGATTACCGGAGCCACGATGCCGGAACGGATTCAGGCTGTAGGAATTATGGAATCCTTCTCCCTGGCAACAATGATTATCTGCGCGGATCAGATTCTGAAAGCCGCAGAGATTGAACCGATTGAACTGAGGCTGGGTAACGGGCTCGGCGGAAAAGCTTACTTCACCTATACCGGCGATGTGGCGGCTGTTCAGTCCGGTACTGCCGCGGGTCAGGCGATTGCGGAAGAAAAAGGGCTTCTCGTAAACGCGGAAGTAATTCCTTCTCCATCCGACAGGCTTGTGCCGTCTCTGCTGTAACAGCAGAAGGCGAAAGCATTTATATATAGAAGATTATTTCAGGATTGTACAAATAGATGAAAGGATGTGAAGCCATGAAAAAACTGATTTGTGCAAAAGAAGTCGAGGCTTTGGAAAAGCAGGGTCAGAAGGTCATGTATATTGATGACAATACGCTGATCACTCCGTCTGCCAAAGATGCGGCTGCTGCGTGCGGAATCGAATTTTCAACAGAAGCTCCGCCGGCGCCGACACCTCAAGCCTGTAACAGTGCGGCTGCACCGGCTGCGGCTCCGGCAGCTCCGGCTCAGAACGGAATTGACAGCGAGTTGATTTACAAAGCGCTGACCGCTCTGATGGAAAAAGGAGCGCTTGGTGACGTGCTGCAGCAGATTGGCTGCGAACAGCCCTACATTGCGGAAAAAGATCCGGACGGCCTTGTAAAGCTGGTACGCGGAAACACTGCAAAATGGGATGTTCTGGACACAGGAAATCCTGCGGACAAGGTGTTCTACAATGAACTGATTGGCGCGGATGACGGTTCGTCCATGAACGCGGGCTTTATGACGATTGAAAACTGCAGCTTCCCATGGGATGTAGCGTGCGAGGAAATCTACTATGTGGTAGACGGTACGCTGACGGTAGAAAAAGACGGAAAAGTCTATACCGCTCATCCGGGAGACGCGCTGTTCTTCCAGAACGGTGCGAAGCTGACCTTCGGATCTCCTGATAAAGTAAAAGTGTTCTACGCGACACATTAAGACAAGGAGGATAACCGATGGAAGCACTCGGAATGATTGAAACAAAAGGTCTGCTGGCGTCTATCGAGAGTGCGGATGCCATGCTGAAGGCAGCGGAAGTAAGGCTTCTCGAACGAACCTTCGTAGGAGGAGGACTTGTAACAATTACCGTGACCGGCGATGTAGCGGCTGTAAAAGCGTCGGTAGACGCAGGCGCGGCGGCGGTTACGAGAATCGGGGAAGAACTTCTTGTTTCCCAGCATGTAATTCCAAGACCTCACAGTGAACTGGGAGAGACGATCCTGCCGCCGACTCCGATTTCAGAGCGCAGAAAAGAAATGCCGGAACCGGAAGAAGAGCCGGAACCGGATGTAGAGCTTAGAGAAGAGGCTGAACAGCCGGAGCCGGAGGAGACCGCGAAGTCAGAGGAAGAAACAGCACCGGCCGATAATGATCCGGATCTGAAAACAGATGTCGCGGAAATGCACAAAGAAGATATGGATCGCCTGGTAGAAAAAGCAGGACTTGATAAAGCAATAGAAACCATTGAAAAATGCAGAGTAGTAAAACTGAGGAATCTGGCAAGAGAGTATGACGACTTTGGTATCACAGGCAGAATGGTATCGAAGGCCAACAAAATGGAATTGCTGGAGGAGTTCAGAAAGTACTACAGTCAAAAATAAAGAGAAACAATAAAAAAAGGAGGTGCCACATATGGAAAATATGGATTATGATCTGCGGTCTGTGCAGGAAGTCAGAAATCTGGCCCGGCTGGGACAGATCGCGACCGAACAGATTGCAAACTACAATGAAGAACAGATTGACAAAATTATCCGCAACATGGTTCGGGTGGCAGAGGCAAACGCGGTCATGCTGGCTCAGATGGCAGTAGAGGAAACGGGATTTGGTAAGGTTGAGGACAAGACATACAAGAACCATATGGCTTCTACACTGCTGTACGATTCTATTAAAGATATGAAAACAATCGGAATTGTGAACGAAGATCCGGTGGCAAGAACAATGGATGTCGCGGATCCGGTCGGACTCCTGATGGGAATTGTGCCTTCCACAAATCCGACTTCCACAACAATTTTTAAATCGATTATCGCGCTTAAGGCGAGAAACGCGATTGTATTTTCACCGCATCCTTCCGCTGCGAAATGTACGCAGAAGGCAGCGGAGCTGATGTACGAGGCAGCGGTAGAAGCAGGTGCTCCGGCAAACATCATCGGATGCATTTCCATGCCGTCCATGCCTGCGACAAATGAACTGATGCACAGTAAAGAAGTAAAAATGATTATCGCCACCGGTGGTCCGGGAATGGTAAAAGCTTCCTACAGCGCGGGAAAACCGGCTCTGGGCGTAGGCGCGGGAAACTCCCCTGCTTACATTGAACGGACCGCGAATGTTCAGCAGGCGGTTACCAATATTATCGCAAGTAAGACCTTCGACTACGGCACAATCTGTGCTTCCGAACAGTCCATCATCTGTGAAGAATGTAATAAAGACGCGGTTATCGCGGAACTGAAGAGACAGGGCGGATACTTCATGACGCCGGAAGAAACAGACAAAGTCTGCAAGCTGCTCTTCAAAAACGGCGGACACAGCATGAACGCTAAGTTCGTAGGAAGATCTCCGTTCCGGATTGCCACTGCGGCAGGAATTACGATTCCGGAAGACACGAAAGTGCTCATCGGACCTCAGGGCGGAGTTGGCGATGGTTACCCGCTTTCCTATGAAAAACTGACAACTGTTCTGGCATTCTATGTAGTAAAAGACTGGCACGAAGCTTGCGAACTGAGCATCGAGCTTCTGCAGAACGGAATCGGACATACGATGAGTCTGCATACGGAAGACAGAAACGTTGTAATGGAATTTACAAGAAAACCGGCTTCCAGAATCCTGGTAAATACCGGAAGCAGCATGGGCGGTACAGGAGCGAGCACCGGACTTCTGCCATCCTTTACACTGGGATGCGGAACATGGGGCGGCAGCTCGGTTTCCGAAAATGTAAGTCCGCTGCACCTGATCAATATGAAGAAGGTTGCTTACGGAATTAAGAATTGCTCCACACTGGCGGCAGACGATCCGACTTTCAATCATCCGGAACTGGCAGGATGCGCGACAGGCGGATGCGCACCGGCGACAGCGACATCAAGCTGCGGAAGACCGGTACCGGTTCCCCCGGCAGCGCCGACTTCTGCTCCGAACTGCGGCAGCACGGCAAAATATTTGTCACCTGCTGAATATCAGAACGGAAACAACAGCGGCATTACTTACAGCGCGTGCTGCGGAGGCAGCACAGCGGCGGCACAGGCTCCGGTCGCAAGTGACCAGCCGATTGACAAGGCAGCGCTTACAGATATGATTAATGAGCTGGTAAAAGCGATGAAGGGAGAATAAGATGGCAAATCCAAACTATGAGGCTGTTTTGAAACTGCTCTTAGAAGCAGTCCAGTCAGGGAACCAGACAGCACAGCCCGCTGGCCAGCCGGATGGAATTCCGGTAGGAGTTTCAAACCGGCACCTGCACCTTTCGCAGGCAGATTTGGATACGCTGTTTGGCGCAGGCTATCAGCTGACCCCGATTAAAGATTTATCACAGCCGGGACAGTTCGCCTGTAAAGAGACTGTTACCATCTGCGGTCCGAAAGGCGCGATTGAAAAGGTTCGTGTTCTGGGACCGGTTCGCAGCAAGACCCAGGTGGAAATCCTGACAGGTGACGGTTACAAACTGGGAGTTACCGCGCCGGCGAGATTATCCGGAGATCTGGCGGGAACACCGGGAATTACGATTGTAGGCCCGAAAGGATCCGTACAGACCAGCGAAGGCCTGATCGTGGCTCAGAGACACATTCATATGACACCGCAGGATGCCGCGAATTACGGCGTGCATGACGGACAGATTGTTGATATAATTGTAGAAGGTCCGAGAGGCGGTACTTACGCGAATGTAGCTATCCGGGCAAACGACGCGTCAGCTTTGGAATGTCACGTAGACACGGAAGAAGCCAACGCTATGAGTATTAATTCGTTATCAAAAATTAAAATTAAAAAATAAAGTTAAAATTTAAAATTTCTTTAGGAGGAAAAAAAGATGACTAAGTATGATGCACTGGGAATGATCGAAACAAAAGGTTTAGTAGGTTCTATCGAGGCTGCCGATGCTATGGTAAAGGCTGCGAATGTTTACCTGATTGGTAAAGAACATGTAGGCGGCGGACTGGTAACTGTAATGGTAAGAGGAGACGTTGGAGCTGTTAAGGCTGCGACAGACGCAGGCGCTGCTGCTGCTCAGAGAGTCGGCGAACTGATTTCTGTTCACGTAATCCCTCGTCCTCATGCGGAAGTGGAAGATATCCTTCCTCATAAAAGCGAAGAAAAATAAGGGATTGATGTAAACGAGAGTGCGGGGTGGATTGCAAGATCCACCCTTTGCATTTTCGGATCCTTGAGGGAACAGGGAGGTCAAAGAATGGAAAACAGAAAAATGATCTGTCCGGACGCGGATCCGGTGCTGGCATCCTTTATCGAAGGTTTGGATGTGGATACTTCGCATCACAGGATGGTAAATCAGCAGAATAAATGCGGATATGGACTTCAGGGTGTCTGCTGCAGGCTGTGCTCCAACGGACCGTGCCGCCTTTCTCCCGCGAGACCAAAAGGGGTATGCGGAGCGGACGCGGATACCATTGCGGCAAGGAATTTCCTGCGCAGCGTAGCGGCTGGTTCAGGCTGTTACATTCATGTTGTGGAAAACGCGGCAAAGCAGCTGGAGAAGGCGGCGAAAGAAAAAGCGCCGCTGAAAAGTGGCGCGGCGCTCTCCAGACTGGCAGAGGCGCTGCAGATTACAGGAAGAGACGACTGGGAAAAAGCGGAAAAGATCGCCCAGGCGGTAAAGGAGGATCTGTATCGCCCGGTTGATGAAAAGATGGAACTGGTTGAAAAAATCGGTTATCCGGCGAGAGTGGAAACCTGGAAAAAGCTCGGCATCCTTCCGGGAGGGGCCAAGGATGAGATTTTCAACGCGGTTGTGAAAACATCCACCAACCTGAATTCGGATCCGGTAAACATGCTGATGCAGTGTCTGCGGCTTGGGATTTCCACCGGGGTATACGGGCTGGTTCTGACGAATCTGATTAACGACATTCTCATGGGAGAAGGGGAAATCGGGTTTGATCCGGTTGGAATGAATGTAATCGATCCGGAGTGTATTAATATTATGGTTACCGGCCATCAGCACGCGCTGTTCAGTGATCTGGAAGCATATCTGGCATCGGACGAAGTGCGGAAAATGGCGGAGGAAGCCGGAGCAAAGGCGGTAAAGATTGTAGGCTGTACCTGCGTAGGTCAGGACTTCCAGCTGAGAAAAGCGTCAGGCTGTGATGTGTTCTGCGGCCACGCGGGAAACAACTATACCAGTGAAGCGGTTCTTGCGACAGGCTGCATCGATCTGGTGGTTTCCGAATTTAACTGTACGCTTCCGGGAATTGAACCCATCTGCGACAGCCTGCAGATTCCGCAGGTTTGCATCGACGATGTGGCAAAGAAGGCAAACGCGGAGTATGATCCGTATCAGTATGAAAGGCGGCGCGAGATCAGTCAGAACATTGTATCTAAGGCGCTGGCTTCTTATCGGATTCGCGGTACAAGAGGACAGGGTCAGGATTTGCTGAAGCGTTTCAGCAATGCCTTCAGCGGATTATCATCTGCCCGGATGGAGCCTTCCGATCTGCAGAACGCGCTGGAGTCTCTGATTGCCCCGCAGGGCGGACGGAGCAACCCGATGGCGCAGCATGGTCACATGGAAGCAATTACCGGCGTGACGGAAGTAACGCTGAAGAGCTTTTTAGGTGGTAATTATTCCGCACTGATCAATCTGATCAAAGAGGGAAAAATCAAGGGTATCGCGGGGATTGTCGGATGTTCGAATCTTCGTGCCAAGGGTCATGACGTTTACACGGTGGAACTTGCGAAGGAAATGATTAAGAGGGACATTCTGGTTCTTTCCGCGGGCTGTACCTGCGGCGGTCTGGAAAATTGCGGACTTATGAGCAGAGAGGCAGCGGAGCTGGCGGGCCCGGGACTGAAAGAGGTCTGCAAAGCGCTGGGAATTCCGCCTGTGCTGAATTTCGGCCCATGTCTTGCGATTGGCCGTATGGAACTGGTGGCAGGAGATATTGCGCGTGAATTGGGAGTGGATATCCCACAGCTTCCGGTTGTGATTTCCGCGCCGCAGTGGCTGGAAGAACAGGCGCTTGCTGACGGAGCATTTGCCTTGGCGTTAGGATTTACCCTTCATCTGGGACTGCCGCCGTTTGTAACTGGAAGTCCGGTGATTCTGGATGTTCTGACGAAGCAGATGAAAGACCTGACCGGCGGATGCCTGATGGTAGATACGGATGTGGAATCTTCAGCTAAGGCACTGGAACAGGTGATTATAGAAAAGCGGAAAGGCCTTGGACTTTAAACGGAAAGGAGTGCATTGCAATGCAAATGGAAAACTATGAGCGCTGTATTTCCGTGTCAGAAAGCAATCCTGCGATTGTCAAAGACGCGCAGCTTTGTGTAGAGTGCGGGCACTGCCTTGCTGTATGCCAGGAAGAGATCGGAGTCGCGGGAAGGCGTATGGTTCCTCCGGGAGGAGAAACCGCGCAGTCCTGCATTAACTGCGGCCAGTGCAGCGCCAGCTGTCCGGAGCAGTCGCTCCAGGTAAAATCAGAAGTGGAACTGGTAAAGGTCGCGATTCGGGATCCGGAAAAAGTGGTTGTATTTTCCACTTCACCGTCCGTTCGTGTGGGACTTGGGGATGCCTTTACGGATAAACCGGGCACCTATGTGGAAGGCAAGATGGTAGCGGCGCTGAAAGCGCTGGGAGCCGATTATGTGTTTGACGTTACGTTTTCCGCGGATCTGACGATTATTGAAGAAGGCTGCGAGCTTTTGCAGCGGATTCTGACAAACAGCGGGCCGCTCCCGCAGTTTACAAGCTGCTGTCCGGCGTGGGTGAAGTTTGTGGAAACCTATTATCCGGACAAGCTTCCGCATATTTCTTCCGCGAAAAGTCCGATCGGCATGCAGGGAGCGACGATTAAGACTTATTTCGCCGCGAAACAGGGGCTGGATCCGAGACGCATCGTGACGGTCAATGTAACGCCCTGCACGGCAAAAAAAGCGGAAATCCGCAGACCGGAACTGAATGACGCCGGAGAACTTCTGGGGTGCCCGGAAATGCGGGATAACGACTATGTAATCACCACGAAAGAACTGGCGCAGTGGATGCGGGAAGAACAGGTTGATTTTGAAAGTCTTACGGATCAGGACTTTGATTCTCTGCTCGGCAAGGGCAGCGGAGCGGGCGTGATTTTCGGAAATACAGGCGGCGTTATGGAAGCGGCGCTTCGTATGGCGTACCGCAGTCTGACCGGCAGGGAAGCGGACGGAAAACTCCTGCGTTTTGAGGATGTAAGAGGAATGAAGGGCATCAAGGAAGCTTCTGTTGAAATCGGGGACGCAACCATTCGCGTCGCGGTTATTTACGGAACCGCCAATGCCGCGAAATTTTTAGAGGGCGATATCTCCCGTTATCACTTTGTGGAAGTTATGACCTGTCCGGGCGGATGCATCAGCGGAGCCGGGCAGCCGCAGATGAACTGTATTCCGGTCGTTGATCCGATACGCGTGAGCCGGATTGGCAGCATGTATGCGGAAGATGAGAAGATGACGCTTCGCAACTCCATGGACAATCCGGAGATCCAGCGGGTTTATCAGGAATTTTATCAGAAGCCGCTGGGCGAGCTGTCAGAGAAGCTCTTGCATACCGTTTATCATAAACGCTAGAATAAAACAGAGGAGGAGAGTTACCCGTAATGTACAACTTATATTTAGCAATCGCAATTGCAGGGGAGCTGCTGGGAACATCGTTTATAAAGGCGACAGAGGGCTTTACGAAACTATGGCCCTCTGTGATTACGATTCTATCTTACGCAATCTGCTTTTACAGCTTTGCCAAGGCGCTGGAGCACATCAATCTGAGTTTTGCTTACGCATTGTGGTCCGGTCTCGGAATCGTAGTCTCTACGCTGATTTCCGTCTTTGTTTTTAAAGAGGGGATTACGCCGGGCGCTGTTGTGGGAATTGTTCTCATTCTGGCTGGAGTTGTAATTTTGAATATTTTCGGTACGTCACACTAAGGGGAGAAGGTAACATGAGAGAATTCAGTATTCAAACACACGTATTTTTTGGAGAAAACGCGCTGGGAAGGCTTGAGGAAATCCAGAATAAGAGTGTGCTGATTGTATGCGACAAATTTATTGTGGAATCAGGAGTCGCGGATAAAATCAAAGCGCGGCTCGCCTCCTGCCAGGTATTTGTTTTCAGTGATATTGTTCCGGATCCGCCGGTTGAAGTTGTAGCGGACGGTATTAAATGCCTTGCGGAATGTAAGGCGGAAGTCATGATTGCCATAGGAGGAGGCTCTGCCATTGACGCGGCGAAGGCGATCCGGGAACTGGCGCGCCAGATGAATTATGTGGACGTTGATGAATGTTACGCGATTCCGACCACCAGCGGAACCGGATCGGAAGTAACAAAGTTCTCGGTCATTACCAATGCGCAGGAGGGGGTGAAGTATCCTCTTGTCAGCCAGTCTCTGCAGCCGATGGTGGCAATCCTGGATCCGGAACTGGTAGAAACGGTGCCACCCGCCATTACGGCGGATACCGGAATGGACGCGCTGACCCACGCGCTGGAAGCCTATGTGTCTACGGAGGCGACAGACTTTACGGACGCTCTGGCGGAAAAAGCGGCGACGCTCCTGTTCCGCTTCCTTCCGCAGGCATACAAAGACGGAGCGGATCTGACAGCGAGGGAAAAGGTACACAACGCCGCCTGCCTGGCAGGAATGGCGTTTAATACGGCAGGTCTTGGAATCTGCCACAGTATCGCCCATACCATCGGAGGAAAATTTCATATTTCCCATGGCAGAAGCAACGCCCTGGTCCTGCCTTATGTAATGGAGTTTAACGCGAATACAGACGCTTCCGAAAAGACCGTGTGCGCGCGGAAATATCAGCGTATGGCAAAGCTTGTGGGGCTGCCTTACGCGAATACACAGACAGCTGTAAACAGCCTGATCCGCAGAATCCGGGAGATGGAAAATGTTTTTGGCATTCCGGACAGTCTGAAAAAACTGGATATCAAAGTGGAAGATGTCCTTGCGGTAAAGGATGATATGATTCAGGCGGCGCTGGCTGATACCTGCACGGCTACGAATCCGCGGAAGGCGGATGCCGCGGATATTGAGACGATTTTAGGAAAAGTGACACCGTTATAGACCCTTACAGTAGAAGCCCTGCTTTCTCTTGTCAGAAAGCGGGGCTTTTCGTATAATACAGATAGATGCAAGTTCTTAAGTTTTGATTAATCTTTCTTAAAATCGGGTGAAAAGCCGCGGCGCGGCCTGTAAAATGGGATCAGAGGTGAAAATAAATGGAGAAGGAAATGAACTTATTAGTTGTGGATGATGAAAAAGAAATCGCGGATTTGCTGGAACTGTATCTGAAAAATGACGGTTATCAGGTATTCAAATTTTATCGGGGGAAGCCTGCTCTGGAGTGTGTGGAATCCGAGAAGGTGGATCTGGCAATTTTGGACATTATGCTCCCGGATATAGATGGACTGGAAATTTGCAGAAAGATCCGGGAAAGCCATACGTTCCCGATCATTATGCTGACCGCCAAAGGAGAAGAACTGGACAAGGTGACCGGCCTTGCCATGGGGGCGGATGATTATATTACAAAGCCCTTCACCCCTCTGGAAGTGGTGGCGCGGGTAAAAGCGCAGCTTCGTCGCTCTACCCAGTATAATACAGGAGGACAGGAAGAGAATGTCCTTACGATTCGGGGCTTGTTTTTAAATAAGGATACCCATGAGTGCCGGCTCAATGAGGAACCGGTGGATCTGACGCCTACCGAATTCGCGATTTTATGGACTCTGGCGGAAAATCAAGGCAGAGTGATTACCTCAGAGGAACTTTTTAATCAGGTATGGCAGGAAAAGTATTTTGAGAACAGCAATAATACGGTTATGGTGCATGTGCGGCATATCCGCCAGAAACTGAAGGATTCCGCGGAACGCCCGAAGTATATCAAGACGATCTGGGGAGTGGGATATAAAATTGAGAAATAAAAATATCGTAATTGTAAAGATTGTGATTATCGGTGTTGTAATTGCCTTTGCGGGAATTTTTCTGGCGCATTTTATTGATCTGTTCGGAAACGGAATTTTCAGAGAGTGGTTTTACAGCCGCTTTATCAAACGTATCCCGGCAGACGGCACAGAATATCCGGTCTTTTATAACTGGGCGGATTTTAAAAATTTTATTATCGGCGTTATGATCGCTGTTCTGGTGATCGTCAGCGCGATTATTGTACTGATTATGAATTATACCAACAGTCGGAAATCCCAGGAAATGAAAAATACCATTGAAGCGCAGCGACTGAGGGCGCAGCGTCATGAACAGCTGCTGCAGATGGAATCTCAGCGCAAGAGCGATCTGATTACCTATCTGGCCCACGACATGCGTACGCCCCTGGCATCCATCATCGGATATCTGAGCCTGCTGGATGAGGTTCCGGAAATGCCGGCTGATCAGAGGGCAAAATATGTGGGGATCACTTTGGATAAAGCATATCGGCTGGAACAGCTAACGGAAGAGTTTTTTGAAATTACGAGATTTAATCTTCAGACAATTGTTATCAATAAACAAAAGCTGGATCTTGGCTTGCTGCTGCAGCAGATGGCGGATGAATTCTATCCTCTGTTGGAACCGGATAGAAAAAGTATTCATGTTGAGACGCCAGAAACACTTTTTTATAAAGGTGACGGAGATAAACTGGCTCGTGTTTTCAACAATATCATTAAAAACGCCGTATCTTATAGTTATCCGGATACAGAGATTGCGATAAAGGCAAGCCAGGAAGTCTCAATGGTTTTGGTCGAAGTAGTCAGCCATGGGGACCCGATTCCAGAGCGCCAGCAGAAACTGATCTTTGAAAAGTTTTTCCGTCTGGATTCTTCCAGATCTACGAAAACAGGCGGCGCGGGTCTGGGCCTTGCAATTGCCAAAGAAATTGTGGACGCTCACGGCGGTTCGATTTCAGTAAAGAGCGACGAGCAGCAGACAGTGTTTACCGTTAGTCTGCCTGTGGAGCAGAAAGGAAACGGGAAATGATTCTGGCAGTTGGAGCAGTAGAGCTGTTTTATGAAAAACAGGGAAAGGGGCGCCCTTTGATTCTGCTCCATGGAAATGGAGAGGATCATCACATCTTCGATGAAAGTGTCGACGCTCTGGCAAAAGAATGGACGGTTTATCGGCCTGATTCCAGAGGGCATGGTCAGAGCAGTCCGGTTCGGGAGTTCCACTACCAGGATATGGCGGAGGATATTATCAGCATGATAGAAGAGCTGCAGTTGGTCCGGCCGTGTCTTTACGGCTTTAGCGACGGAGGAATTACCGGTCTTCTTATTGCCGCTCAGAGACCGGATCTGCTGTCCGGTCTTATTATCAGCGGCGCCAATCTGAATCCGAAAGGTTTAAAAAGGTTTCCGCTATGGATGTACCGCGCTGCCTGGTTTTTCTCCCGCTCGCCAAAGCTGCGCCTCATGTTGACAGAGCCCAATCTTTCGCAGGAGGATCTGGCGAGGATTTCCGTTCCGGTCTGGGTGACTGCCGGCCAGCGGGATGTGATCCGAAAGGAGCATACAAAGCGGATCGCGGAGGCGATCCCGGTGAGCGGACTGCGAATTGCGCAGGGAGAAAGCCACAGCTCCTATGTTCTCCGAGGCAGTACGTTTCTGCCTATTATTCAGGAAGGTCTCTGCTTTGTGAGGCAGCGCGAAACTCTACGTTGGCAAAAATCCGCCCATGGGGATCCTGAAGAGAAATGAGCCAGATGCCCGGTTCCGGATGATAGCGGACTGGAAGGATGGTATCTTCATAACGGGCGCCGGTTTTATATTCAATGCGGCAGGTATGAAATATAAACCCGTTAGGAATATATTCCTGGGCAACGTCCAGATAACGGGCGTTATTCATATGATGATTGTGGTCGATATAATAATGGTAAACAGGAGCCGCGGGAAAGATTTTTTCCGGGTTTTCTTTTGGCAGAGAAACTTTGCGTGGGAGATAATGCATCCCTTCAAATTTATCATCCGTCGTTATGGTCCGAAGGATTTCCTTGGGCATAATGGTTGAACCGCCCTTGTTCATGTTCACGAAAGCTCCGCCAGCATAGCTGGAAATCAGAAGCTCCTCTTTGTCATTATAGATCATGGTATTTCGAAATCCGTAAGAAGTACGAAGGTGGTAAATGGATGTCCGTATCAGAAGCCTGTCTCCATAATGGGCGGGTTTGATAAGATTGATTTGCCTGGAAATAAGGAACATGGTAATATTGTGGGACACAAAGTAGTTTGTCAGCTCTTTTTCACTGTCCAGTTGAAAACAGCAGCAGTCCTGCATAAAATCGACAGCAGCCGAAAGGCGCATTTCTCCATTTGTGTTCATATGGCTGCTGCCGACAGTTCGTTCGATTTGATACATGATAATGATTGCCTCCCTGCCTTTTGGTATATTATTTAGTATACCACAGATGCGGCTCGGGGGATGAAGAACAAAAGACTTTTCGATATAAAAGACGCTCCACAGGGAAAGGAGTAGGATATGGGATTTGAAAAAAGAGCTGTCTGCCTGCTGGGGCTGTTTGTGTTGGTTTTCTGTGTGGCGGCAGGATGCGGACGCCAGCAGGTTCCAGAAGAGCGTTTCATCGAAGTGAACGGAGTTACACTGGCCTATCTGGAAGCCGGGAGTGGCAGGCCACTGATTTTGCTGCACGGTGGGGGAGGAAACAATCGGGATTTTGAACCGGTAATGGAAGAACTTTCCCAGGATTATAAGGTTTACGCTATCGACAGTCGAGGACATGGAAACAGTAGCGCAGTAGAAGAATATAATTATCAAGATATGGCAAATGACATGAAAGCCTTTATCAAGGCAAAGAAGCTCGACCATCCGGTTTTATATGGATTCAGCGATGGAGGGATCACTGGGCTGCTTCTCGCTTCTCAAGATCCGGATCTGCTTTCGGAGTTAATCATCAGCGGGGCCAACGCAAGTCCCGACGGCCTCCGCTCAGAGGATCGGAAGGCGATGGAACGAGAATATCGTCTTTCCGGCGATCCGCTTTTGAAAATGGAACTGACCCAGCCTCATCTGACAGAGTCCGATTTACACAGGATTTCCATTCCCACACTAGTCCTAGCTGGAAGTCGGGACATGATAAAGGAATCTCACACCCGTTTTCTGGCCGCCAATATTCCGGGCAGCCGTCTGGAGATCCTAGAAGGAGAGTCCCACTCTAGTTACGTCATGGAAGGCACAAAACTGGCGCGGATTATAAAGGCTTTTCTGAGTGAATAAAAAAATGAATGAGATTTTCCAATTCTGACAAACTAAAGATAGATTTGTTAGGAGTGATGGGACTATGAATCAATATAATCATCTTCTGGAGGAAATGCGGAACAAGCTTCCTCTGGGAGAAAGCTTTGATGTGATGGAACGGGATCTGAGCATTGGCGGAAAAAATACGACGATGTTTTTTGTAGATGGGCTGACCAAGGGATCCGTCGTACAGCTTGTTATGTCTTTTCTGCTGGCGATTCCGCCGCAGGCTATGGAACGGGCAAAGACAGCCAAAGAGTTTATTAAATACAACATGCCTTATCTGGACACCTTGACGGAGGCGGATGTGGATACAGCGCTAAAGCATCTTTATTCCGGGCTGCTTCCGGTGCTGATCGACGGGTATGATGAAATTATTATTGTGGATATTCGGGACTATCCGTCACGGTCGGTGGAAGAGCCTTCCAAGGAAAAGTCTCTGCGGGGAGCAAAAGATGGCTTTACGGAAACCCTGATGACGAATATTGCGTTAATCCGGCGAAGGCTTAGAGATAATAATTTAATTTTCAAAGCGTTTGTAGTGGGGAAAACCAGTAAAACAGATGTTTCAATTGCTTATATGAAAGAGAAGGCAGATGAAAAAATGGTAGAAAAGCTCTCTTTCTATCTGAAAAGCCTCAAACTGGACACGACGACTGTTGGAGAGCAGACCATTGTGGAGGCTCTGGGAAGGATGCAGAAATGGAGAAACTGGATGAATCCTTTTCCAAAAGTGCGTTATACTCAGCGGCCGGACGTGGTTTCTGCCCATATTGCGGAGGGAAAAATCGCTATTATCATTGATAATTCCCCGACTGTTCTCATTGTACCCGCGGGAATTTTCGATTTTGTACAGGATGTGGATGACTATTATTTTCCTTTTATTACAGGAAATTATTTCAGGCTCCTGCGGATTATCAACGCGATCGTAATTTTGTTCCTGACACCAATTTATCTTCTCATCGGACAGGGAGATATTCCGATTCCCATTAATATTGATTTCTTTGTACCGGATGAAAATTTCGCTATTTCCTTGTTCTGGCAGTTTATTCTGCTGGAAGTGGCGATCGACGGCCTCAAGCTGGCGTCTCTGAATACTCCGGAATCTCTGGGCATGTCACTTTCGGTTATCGGGGCGCTGATTTTAGGGGAGTTTTCCATATCTTCCGGTTGGTTTATTCCACAGACGATTCTCTGTATGGCGATTGTAGCGCTGGCCAGCTTTACCCAGCCCAGCATTGAACTGGGATATGGCGTGAAATTTATGCGGATTCTGATTCTCATCGGCGCCGCTGTATGGGGAATCTGGGGCGCGGCTATCGGTCTGGGGATCGGTCTTCTCTGGCTGGTGACGACGAAAACCATCGGTGGCAGCAGTTATCTGTACCCGGTGATTCCTTTTAAGTGGAGCGCGCTGAAGAGGCTGATGTTCCGGACGACGAAATAGCAAATGCCGCGCTGGTTGAGACCTTCTATAGGCCGGGACGCGGGCGGGATCTGTTGTAGCAGCGGGTGTGGCCATTCCTTTTTTTATGGTGCCGGACATATTTTTTGTATTTTTCTGTTCCCAACTGGCTTGGAAATTATTTGCGGACACATAAAATGTTAAAAATTGGGTTACATTTGAATCGTCTGCGTGGAAACTACCTGTTATTGTAGCTCTGTTACAAACAATTTCGACAATGATTTACAATCTTCGATAAAAATCGACAAGATTGCAAGTTAGGCTAGGTAAACTTTTTGTTCCCGATTAAAGAAAAAGGGAAATTGGGTACAAAACGGTCTAAGACGGGGAGTTTCAGGTACGAAAATCAGGGGGAGCGATTGCGCAAATCAGTTGAGTTCCGCTCCTTTTTCCCGTATACTGAAAGGAAAAGGAGGCATAAAGCGATGAAAATCCGGTTAATTTGTTTTACTTCGTCCGGCGCGGAGGTCTGCGGGCGGATGGTGGAGCTGCTGGCGCGTATGGGACATGTGTGCCAGGGCTATAAAAAAGGGACTTTTCAGGGAGGAGAAAGCTTTTCAGTGGCAGACGGCAGCTTGAGAGAATGGACGGAAGAATCCTTTTCCTCCCAGGACGCCTTGATTTTTGTAGGGGCTGTGGGGATTGCGGTGCGGGCTATCGCGCCTTTCGTGAAAAGCAAGACCTCGGACCCAGCCTGTATCGCGGTAGATGAGCAGGGAAACTATGTGATCCCGCTGCTGTCCGGTCATATCGGCGGGGCCAACGAGCTGGCGGAGGAACTGGCGCAGGGCCTGGGAGCTCTGGCAGTGATCACAACCGCCACGGATCTGAACGGGCTGTTCGCGGTGGATCAGTGGGCCAGAGAAAACAGTATGCGCATTTGCGATATGGGACTGGCAAAGCAGATGTCCGCGGATCTTCTGGAAGGGAAAACCATCGGATACTTTACCTCTTTTCCCATACAGGGAACGCCGCCGAAGGAATTGGCGGAAGGACCGGGAAGCGGCACGGAGCTGGAAATTTCTATCGCGGCAAGCCCCAGGAGCAGAAAGGCGCTGCAGCTGATTCCACGTTGTGTCGTATTGGGAATCGGATGCAGGAAGGGGACGTCCGCGGAAGCCATTGAATGGATGGTGCAGGAGGTATTGCGGGATGGTGGGATTTCTCCATATGCTATGTGCGCGGTAGCGTCCATTGATTTGAAAGCGCAGGAAAAGGGACTTTTGGAATTCTGTGAAACCTGGAGGCTTCCCTTTGAAGTGTACAGCGCCCGGGAACTGGAAGCGGTAAGCGGCGACTTCAGCGTCTCCGAGTTTGTAAGCTCCATTACCGGGGTGGATAACGTCTGCGAGCGGGCGGCAGTATTGGCCAGCGGAAACGGGCGGCTGATTGTGAAAAAGCACGCGGGAAACGGCGTGACCGTGGCAGCGGCGGTTCGGGAGCCGGAGCTTGTGTGGCCGGAGGAAAGGTGAGCGATGTTTTTATCTAATCAGGCATATCTCCAAAACCATTGAAATCGCCGGAGTCACTAAACTCGTCAAAGGCATCACTATCCGTAAATTCCGCATCTAGGGAATCGGTCGAGTCATTATCCCAATCATCACCGAGCTCTTCATCAAAGCTTTCCTCGTCCGATTCCCATTTGTTTTCATCGAATTCATCAAAATCTAATTCTTCCATATCCTCTGATTCCAGCTCTTCGAAGTCCTCCATATCCTCAAGCTCTTCCATGCCTTCCTCATTCCATTCTTCTGTATAGGGCTCTTCATATCCATGCGATTCCGAAACGGCAGTTTCAAAAATATCGGATTCATTACTGTCTTCAAACAGATGCTGGGCAAGAAGATAACCCAGGATAAAGCTAAAGAAATCCCTGTCGATCCAGTTTATTTTGGGGCGGTAGTATACTCGTCTTGCCCCTTTCGGATGCGTTTTCGCGTAAGAGTAATGAAGGGATTTCATATCAAGAGATTGTACCGCATCGCGGGGAAGAGGTTTCCCAACCGCTTTTTCTGCCTGCAGCCGGATATATTCGGGAAATTCTGTGTTATGTTCAGAAAGAGGGAATTTGTCCGGGGATTTCGGAGAGGAATTTCCTGCAGAAAGTTTTAAAACCTGGGATGCGGCAAGATCGCTTTCATAAGAGCGAGCCGTAAGGGTAACATCACTGAAGTCGGTAAGTTTATAAGGGGCAGCAATGGTCATGGAATAGCCAGTCAGAATGGATTTGTGAAAGTTCAGACAAGGGATATCTTTTTCGATGTAGATACCATCCAGTTCAATGCCATGCTGAAAAGCGAGTAACTCTATGCTATTAAAAAGTCTTGCGGTTTTTCCGCTTTTATTTTCAAATTGAAAGTAAATCAAAATTACGGATTCTCCTTCATCGCTCTTCGTTACAACGTAGCGCAAATAGTCCAGCGAAAAAAAGCTATCGGAAAGTGTTATCTTATCCATTTCGTTTCTCCTTATAATAACCGGGTAATTGGTAATATTGTTTTCTTTCTCTTAAAGTATACTGTGGAGCGGGTGGAAGGGCAATAGATATTTGACCAAAACCGCCAAAAGGGTTGAAGTTTCGCTGTGTTTTTCATATACTGTAAGAAAGAAGAGCGGTTGTTCTAATAGAAAGATATAGAAGGGATGTATCAGAACTTATGTTAAGCCGTGTTATGATAACATTGAAAAAAAGTGATACTGGTTTCACTCATAATATTTCCTCTTTATTTCAGGGAGCGCTGATGGAGGTAGTACCGGAAACGTATGGAAACCTGCTCCATGAAGATGGGATAAAACCGTACAGCCAAGCGATCTTTAGCGAAAAGGAGCATCTTATTTGGACAGTAAATACACTAGATGAGGACAGCAGTAGATATTTGCTGGAGCCATTGCTTTCTAAAGAATTTGATCACATTTATCTGAAACAGAAGCAGTTAAAATTAGAGATTCTGAAAAAGGAAAAGCTACAGTTGAAATATGAAACATTACTTAAGAATACCTTTTTCTCTAAGTGCGGCAGATACGTTACAGTTAAATTTAAAACACCAACCGCGTTTAAAAGTGAAGGAAGATACCAGTTTTACCCAACGGTATGGCATATTTTTCGAAGTCTGACCAGTAAGTTTGATCGGTATTCGATGGAATCTGAAATTGGATTTAAAGAAAATCTGGATGATATTGATAAGTATGTAAATGTTGTAAGATATTCTTTGCACAGTACATATTTTCACATGGAAGGAATCAGAATTCCTGCATTTTTGGGAACAGTTACATTGAAAATTGACGGACCTCAACAGATGGTGAACTTGATCCATTTACTGCTGCGGTTTGGAGAATTCTCCGGCGTCGGCATAAAATGCGCTATGGGGATGGGAGCAATTGAACTGTTAGAAAAAAAGGAGCAAAAGAAGGATGGATAAAAGGAAACTTGAGATCGTAGTAGGAGGGTTATTTCATGATATTGGAAAGCCCCTTTATCGTTATCTTGATCAGAGAAATCATAGCCTGTCGGGTTATGATTGGCTGAAAGAAATTGGGATAGAAGATGAAGAAATTTTGCGGCAGGTTCGGTATCATCATGCGGCCTATTTAAAAAAAGCTGAAATACCAGACGATTCCTTGGCCTATATTACATATTGGGCAGACAATGTTGCTGCGGGAGTAGATCGCAGAGAAGAGGCGTTATCAGAGAATTCCACGCCGTATGCAAGGGATCTCCCGTTGAGCAGTATTTTTAATATCCTAAATGGAAATCACCAAAACTATGTCTATTCAACGGTACTTCCTTCTGATGAAAGGGAGATTATCTATCCTGAGGAAAAGATAAATGCGTTGGAAGAGTCCGATTACGGAAAGATTATAGAAAACATCAGGAATGTATTAAAAGGAATGGAATGGAAAGACGAATATATTAATTCTCTTCTTGAGGTCATGGAAGCGAATTTATCCTATATTCCATCCTCAACATCGACTACACAAATCGCAGATGTTTCACTGTATGATCATGTGAAGATTACCGCGGCAGTCGGTTCTTGTATTTTAGATTATACAAAAGAAAAACAAATTACGGATTTTCGGAAGGCTCTATTTAAAGAAGGAAAGGTGTTTTATGATGAAGAGGCCTTCCTCCTCTGTAGTATGGATATTTCAGGAATTCAGAATTTTATTTATACAATTACGGCATCAAGGGCGCTGAAAAATCTCAGAGCAAGATCCTTTTATTTGGAGATTATGATGGAGCATATTGTGGATCAATTGTTAAGTAAATTAGAACTGTCGAGAGCAAACCTGATCTATACTGGAGGGGGACATGCCTATCTGTTACTTCCAAATACGAAAACGTGCCGGGCAAATGTAAATGAGTTTGAAAAACATCTGA
The DNA here is from genome assembly GCF_014333425.1 of Zhenpiania hominis. GTDB lineage: Bacteria > Bacillota > Clostridia > Peptostreptococcales > Anaerovoracaceae > Hominibacterium > Hominibacterium hominis. Next base: position 78,949 of record NZ_JACRYT010000006.1, read on the forward strand.
ACGAATGGCTGCGGGATAATTTTGATACGGCTCTTTATATGGCAATCGGATATGTTCCCTGTTCTGCCAATCAATTAATGAATGAGCCAAAAGGCGAAGGAACTTACAGAGGAATTTTTCATAAGGTTTCGTCCATCTTATCAGAAAAAAAGGCTCATCGATATAACGGTGATGATATTCGGATACTGAATGGTCAAACGCAGGGTGAGCATGAACGTGAGTGTAAGGTCTGCGGACGAAGCGATCGACTGGTGAATGATGACCGGTGTGAGATTTGTTATGGCCTGGAGACTCTGGCAAATGATATTATGGAGAAGGATTTTGTCGTGATTCTTTCCCAAAAACCGGAAATATCAGCGGTGATTCTTCCTGGAGGTTGCTATATGATTATGGAAGATGAAAAACAGCTGACCAATCGGATGAAAAACGATCCATATTATGTTAGAACATATGGGAAGAACAGAATGTTCACAGGAGTACATATTGCGACCAAGTTATGGACAGGAGATTATAAATCGGCAAAAGAGTTTTCAGAGTTGGCAGGTGCGGCTACTGGTGCAAGGCGGCTGGGAGTGCTGCGAGCGGATGTGGATAATCTCGGACAGGCTTTTGTTGCGGGATTTGATGAAGACCATGTGAGTCTTTCCAGAACAGCTGCTTTTTCCAGAAAGCTATCCGTCTTTTTTAAACTATATATCAATACTGTTTTGCGAAACCCACAGTTTGTATTAGGAGATAAGCAATCGGAATACAGAAACGCTTTGATTGTATACTCTGGAGGCGATGATGTTTTTGTAGTTGGTTCCTGGGATGATATGATAGGATTTGCTATCGATTTAAATGACAGCTTGAAACGGTTCAGCCAGGGTACATTGAAGATTTCTGCGGGAATTGGTATGTTCCATGAGAAATATCCGATCTCCGCAATGGCTTATGAAACCGGAAGGCTGGAAGAGTGTTCAAAATCAAAGGATGAAAAAAACAGCATAACTTTGTTTTATCCGGAAGAGCAGAGAATGGGAGAAAGCAGCACATATGGCTGGGATGAATTGAAAGAACAGGTAATCGGGGAAAAGCTGACTTTGCTTCAGAACTATTTCAAAAAGATTCCGGAAAAAGGAAACAGTATGTTGTATAAAATGCTGGGATTTATTCGCAATAAAGATAAAGATCGGATTAATCTTGCGCGCTATGCGTATCTGCTGGCGCGGATAGAACCTGAGAAAGACGATACTCCGGAACGAAAAGAATTATATCAGGAATTCTCCCAGAAAATGTACAAATGGATTCAGAATGAAGAAGATACAAAACAATTGATCACAGCAATTTACTTGTTTGTGTACCTCAATCGCAAAAAGGAGGAGAAATAATGGAGAAACTTACAGCAACGAATTATGTAGATCTTGCGGAAGATGTGATTAAAAACATGCTCCAAACAGATCGGCGGGGAAATAAGAGTATTGCACTTACTTCATCTCAGATTCGGAATCTTTTATCACTTGTAAACAGCGTATATATTGACGCGGTAGATAGCAAAAGTGAGAAACTAAGGGAGTCTCTTCAAGGGAAAGTGCAATATCTCAGATTGCGCTTTGTTTATGCAGCTGGCAGAGAAAAGGATGTAGAAGAATTTGTAAAAAAGGCGCATATTATTAGCTATTTGAAAGCGATTGGCGACAATAAAGAGAGTTTGTTGCTTTTCTGCAAATACATGGAAGCGTTAGTTGCATATCATAAATTTTATGGCAGACGAGATTAAACGGAGGAGAGAAAAATGTTCAGTAAAATTGAAATTACAGGAGTTATTGAAGTTATCACTGGAATGCATATTGGCGCGTCTGACAGTTTCTCCGCAATCGGAGCGATTGATACACCAGTTGTGCGAGATCCGGTAAGTCGTCTGCCGATTATTCCGGGCAGCAGCTTGAAAGGAAAAATGAGATCGCTCCTTGCGAAAGCCTACAATAAAAGAACCCTGAGTGAGCATAATGATGATGACGCAAGGATTATTCGTCTTTTTGGAGCAAGTAAGGGAAAAGAAGATGGGAATCCGCAGAGGAGCCGTCTGATCTTTTCAGACGCAATACTGAATAATAAAGAAGAATTGGAAGAACTAGGGGCTGATTCTGTAACGGAAGTGAAAGAAGAAAACAGTATTAACAGAATTTCCGGTGTGGCAAACCCGAGACAGTTGGAACGGACAATCCGCGGCGCGAAATTTCCGCTTTCCATTATTTATGATGCAGATGATCCGGAAAAAGTTGTGGAGGATTTCAAAGTGATTGCAGACGGACTGAAACTTCTCCAGTATGACTATATTGGAGGGCATGGCTCCAGGGGATATGGAAAAATTCAATTTAAAAGTCTGGAAGCAGATGTTGTAATAGGTGGAGACGAGGTAAGTGATGCGACGATAGAAGCATGTGAAATGCTGTTAAAGGAAGTGCAGGGATGAATTATCGTATATACAAACTTCAATTTAAAACAGGTCTCCATGTAGGACGCGGAAAACTGACAGATGGAGCAGCGTCTTTTTATGCGGACACTTTATTTTCCGCGTTATGTAAGGAAGCATTAAAGCTAGGTGGAGAAAAAATGCTTGCCCAACTGGTGGATCGGGTGCAAGGGGGACAAATCCGCCTGTCAGATGGATTTCCATATATTGCAAACAGACTCTATATTCCAAAACCGATGCTGTTAATTAAAGGCGCAGAAGAGAGTGACTCAAAAGAAAAGAAAGCTTATAAAAAAATGGAATACATTCCTTTGGATCAATTTGAGATCTATCTGCAGGGAAAGATGGATGTCAGAAAAGAAACCAATTATTTTGGAGAAAATTTTGGAACGTATGGTGTGCGTGCGATGGCAAAGGTAGAAAAGGGGAAGGATGCAGAGCCTTATTCGGTTGGAGTCTATTATTTCAAAGAAGGCGCAGGCTTATATGTGATTGTAGGGTTTGAAGAAGAGGAAGATTCCTGGCTCTTGGATCTTTTTGAAAGCCTGTCCTATACAGGAATCGGCGGAAAACGGTCTTCCGGTTTGGGGAAATTTGTTCTAAACGTATCAAGCATGGATGATAAATTGGAGGCTGGACTAAACCATACCTCCGAAGGAGCCTGCTATATGGCGCTTTCTCTGTGTTTGCCATCTGAGAAAGAATTAGATAAGGCGATAGAGAATGCGCGATATGGGATGCTAAAAAGGAGCGGCTTTATCAGTTCTGAGTCTTATGCGGCGACTTTTCGTAAGAAAAGGACTCTTTTTACATTCAAAGCCGGGTCCTGTTTTAAAAAAACATTTGATGGTATTGTAGCGGATGTATCAGAAGGCGGGAACCATCCGGTATATTGCTACGCGAAAGCAATGTTAATGGAGATTGGTTAAAATGAAACATTTTTTAGAGACGCATCAGGTGAAGCTTACTACAATCGGACCAGTGTTTATTGGTTCCGGTGAATTACTGATGAAAAAAGAATATATTTTGGATCGAAAGAAACGGCGGGTTTCGATCGTTAATCCGAATAAATTTTTTCAGTTCTTAAAAAAGCAACATAAGATGGATAGCTATGAACAATTTATTTTGAAAGAAAATGCTCCGCTTCATGTTTGGCTGAAAAAGCAAAATATTTCCGATAGTGAAATAAAACAGTTTTTAGCATATGAGCTGGATAGCGGTGATATAGCAGAATTGAACAAGGTTAAACCTGTGGAGTTGTTTCAAAAAGATTTATATGGAAAACCATATATTCCGGGAAGCAGTCTGAAAGGTGCTATTCGAACCGCTTTGCTTGGAGACGACATCTATAATAATCCGGAATTATATGGAGCGGAGAGTGAAAATATTCGAAATGTAGAATTTAAAAAGAGGACGTCTTACCTAAAAAAAGAAATAAATCGTGTGGAGCAGAAGTTCTTTTTCACGAAAAACAGACCGGAAACCAGACGCGGAGATGCTGTAAATGACGTAATGAGTGGACTACGCATCAGTGACAGCAAACCGCTATCCGTAAAAGATCTTACGTTATGTCAGAAGATCGATGTACATGTGAAAGGAAATGAAAAAGAGTTGTCAATTGTACGAGAATGTTTAAAACCAGGCACTGAGGTGCAGTTTATTATGACGATTGATCGAACAGAGTGCAAGTATACGATTGAGCAAATACGTCAAAGCATCAATGGATTTCTTAAGTCTTATAATGAATTATTTCTCAAAAGTTTTTCGAATGGAACCTTATTTGAAAAAGACGTGATTTATCTCGGCGGCGGGGTTGGATTTGTCTCCAAAACAGTGACACATCCATTATTGAAAGACAATCCTAAACGAATCCAAGTGGTCAGTGAAGTGGTTAACAATACGTTAAGTAAAAAGGCAAAAATTGAGCATAAGCATAATCAAGATAGAATTCTCGGTGTCTCGCCGCACACATGTAAACTGACTCAATTTGATGGAGGACTATATCAGATGGGAGCGTGTGAAATTGAAATTATGTAGTTTGAGCCGAAGTTGGAGTTTCAATAGATTTCTGGATTTTAAAAGCGATCCCCCTGAGAGAAGCAGGCGAACTTTGGTTTTAGCCGCAAAGCGGAGCAGATATGATTGGAAATGCTGAGGTTGTGGCGGCAGGATTAGAAGAGATAGATCCCCTGAAGGGGACGGAAACGTTGAGGTTGAGTTTTTCAACATCGACCAGCCGCTCAACATTAGAAGAGATAGATCCCCTGAAGGGGACGGAAACGTGCGATACACCAATATAAATAATCATCATCATCTATTAGAAGAGATAGATCCCCTGAAGGGGACGGAAACTTTTTGTTCCGTACATCTTCTTACTCTCCTTTTTTTCTTAATTAGAAGAGATAGATCCCCTGAAGGGGACGGAAACAAAATGAATAGTTTTAGCGAGTGCCTGAAAAAATTAGAAGAGATAGATCCCCTGAAGGGGACGGAAACCTTTTTTTAAAGCTGTAATAATATTCATTTTTTCTATTAGAAGAGATAGATCCCCTGAAGGGGACGGAAACTTTCAGTTTAATGTCAGTTAACACATAATCCCAAGCAGTTATTAGAAGAGATAGATCCCCTGAAGGGGACGGAAACAGCTTCTTATACATTTTCCTTCCTCCTATTTTTATTAGAAGAGATAGATCCCCTGAAGGGGACGGAAACTACATTACAGGAGACAATGGGGCCGGCATTAAGAATTAGAAGAGATAGATCCCCTGAAGGGGACGGAAACTGAAGTTTGATTTCTTTTTTCACTTCTTCCCTTCCATTAGAAGAGATAGATCCCCTGAAGGGGACGGAAACGAATTAATAAGTTGTCCAGATGACATAGAAAATTTTGATTAGAAGAGATAGATCCCCTGAAGGGGACGGAAACTACATTCAAAACTCGCATTATCTCATTTAGTATATATTAGAAGAGATAGATCCCCTGAAGGGGACGGAAACGATTCTAGAAAATGTCGGAGCATTTGAAAGCATGGATTAGAAGAGATAGATCCCCTGAAGGGGACGGAAACAATTTTTAAAATTTTCTTCTTCATTTTTTTCTCCATTAGAAGAGATAGATCCCCTGAAGGGGACGGAAACAAGCAGAGATGTCAAAAAAGTCCTCGTCAAATTCATTAGAAGAATTAGAAGAGATAGATCCCCTGAAGGGGACGGAAACAGGATTCAGAAACATTTTGTTCAGTTCTTGTCAATTAGAAGAGATAGATCCCCTGAAGGGGACGGAAACTTTTTTTTTCTGATTTCCGCTTTCTGTCAATACATAAGATTAGAAGAGATAGATCCCCTGAAGGGGACGGAAACTTTTCAATTCAGCTGTAAATTTTTCCCATTCTTATTAGAAGAGATAGATCCCCTGAAGGGGACGGAAACATTTTTATGAAATTGTATTTACACAACCAGAACTACAATTAGAAGAGATAGATCCCCTGAAGGGGACGGAAACGCAGATTTTAAATTTTTTATTCATTAATTTTGCTCCTCATTAGAAGAGATAGATCCCCTGAAGGGGACGGAAACGATATTCACATGTAAACGAAAAATAGCTTTGTTTTCTATTAGAAGAGATAGATCCCCTGAAGGGGACGGAAACGACAAAGTGTCCTCGTACTCTGGCCACCATCTATTACAATTAGAAGAGATAGATCCCCTGAAGGGGACGGAAACGCGCTGTATTTTTCTAAAAAATCAACTGCAAGATTCAATTAGAAGAGATAGATCCCCTGAAGGGGACGGAAACTATCAGGTCTATCAGGGATTTTATTATGTCCATCTTATTAGAAGAGATAGATCCCCAGAAGGGGACGGAAACCTTTTCGCACGTGCAATCTTTACATGTGCGTTTGAAATTGATTAGAAGAGATAGATCCCCTGAAGGGGACGGAAACCGATCTTTACTTCCTTTTCTTTTACAGTTAAATATTAGAAGAGATAGATCCCCTGAAGGGGACGGAAACTTTGTCAATAATTTTTTTAAAGATATTCATTTATTACATTAGAAGAGATAGATCCCCTGAAGGGGACGGAAACTTACGATATTCAATTTTGATGAAAGTAACTTCGTGTTTATTAGAAGAGATAGATCCCCTGAAGGGGACGGAAACCTGCTCCACCGCATAAGCTACTTCTTCAAATGTCCATTAGAAGAGATAGATCCCCTGAAGGGGACGGAAACCTAGATTCCACCCGGCGAAAAAAAGCAGAGTGGCTAAAATTAGAAGAGATAGATCCCCTGAAGGGGACGGAAACCCGTTTACTTTTCGCCATTGTCGCAAGTCTCCGTTAAGTTAGAAGAGATAGATCCCCTGAAGGGGACGGAAACCTATACTTATATGTCATTATTCTATTCCACGTGTCTGTAATTAGAAGAGATAGATCCCCTGAAGGGGACGGAAACCTTATAGGGTGTGTGGCTTAATACCATGCTAACAGTTTAGAAGAGATAGATCCCCTGAAGGGGACGGAAACGAAAGCGGATATTTTTTTTATTCTTTCTTGTAATTTTTTAGAAGAGATAGATCCCCTGAAGGGGACGGAAACCGGAGGATCAAAAATGAAAAACATATATACAAAAGAAATTAGAAGAGATAGATCCCCTGAAGGGGACGGAAACCAGCTTGCATATACGGAAAAAAAGGACTTGCGTTTTTAGAAGAGATAGATCCCCTGAAGGGGACGGAAACGTTGTACTTGCATTGAATCACTAAACAATTGTGATTTAGAAGAGATAGATCCCCTGAAGGGGACGGAAACTAAGTGCTACATATTCTTTTATTAATCTACGAATTATTAGAAGAGATAGATCCCCTGAAGGGGACGGAAACTTCTTGATGAGAAATGCATAGATCATCTAAAATTTTTTAGAAGAGATAGATCCCCTGAAGGGGACGGAAACTCCCCGATGATGTAAGGCTTCTTCCACTGCTCGCTTAGAAGAGATAGATCCCCTGAAGGGGACGGAAACACAGTCCCGGAAAACTTCTGATAATATTCATTTGCTTTTTAGAAGAGATAGATCCCCTGAAGGGGACGGAAACTCGTTTGTCATTTTTTAAAATCTCCTTTTCTTTTTTTAGAAGAGATAGATCCCCTGAAGGGGACGGAAACTAACCGCCCCGTTGTACTTGCATTGAATCACTAAGTTAGAAGAGATAGATCCCCTGAAGGGGACGGAAACTAACCGCCCCGTTGTACTTGCATTGAATCACTAAGTTAGAAGAGATAGATCCCCTGAAGGGGACGGAAACTTCTCCTCCTATTAGGTTTTACCTTTTTAATTCAATCTTTTTTAGAAGAGATAGATCCCCTGAAGGGGACGGAAACTTGCCCCTCAACTTGATTATAGTATACTCTAATTTTTAGAAGAGATAGATCCCCTGAAGGGGACGGAAACTTTAACGACACCAGGACAAAGTATCCTCATATTCGTTAGAAGAGATAGATCCCCTGAAGGGGACGGAAACTTCATCTCTTGGGCAACGAATTTCAAGATCCATGTGTTAGAAGAGATAGATCCCCTGAAGGGGACGGAAACTAGTAATTCAAAAATGTCCACCTGCCTTTCGTCTGTTTAGAAGAGATAGATCCCCTGAAGGGGACGGAAACTGATTGCCATTTCCATTGCACAATCGAAAGATGGTTAGAAGAGATAGATCCCCTGAAGGGGACGGAAACAATTATTTTTTTACTTTTTATTATAATTTATTTGTTCTTAGAAGAGATAGATCCCCTGAAGGGGACGGAAACGCAGAACACATTGCCGCATCTTTGCTAATAACTTGTTAGAAGAGATAGATCCCCTGAAGGGGACGGAAACGAAAATGTGCCATAATCTACGTATCCATGTTCCTGTCTTAGAAGAGATAGATCCCCTGAAGGGGACGGAAACGGCTTGTATTCTGCGATGTAGATCCAAGCTCCGATAACATTAGAAGAGATAGATCCCCTGAAGGGGACGGAAACTGCCATGTTTTCCTCCTTTCTGATATTCTGTGATATAATTAGAAAAGATAGAGCCTCAGAAGGGGACGGAAACTTGGAAGCGTTCCAGTTCACGTTGCCTTTTGTGAATTAGAAGAGATAGCTCCCCTGAAGGGGACGGAAACTTGCCGACAGTTTGCTATACACGATGTTCACAGTTTTATTAGAAGAGATAGATCCCCAAAAGGGGACGGAAACAGACGGTTCTCAATCTTATTGACTCTCGTTTCCAGTATTAGAAAAGATAGCTCCCCAGAAGGGGACGGAGATTCGAGCGGGCATTTCCGGACGGCGCTGGAACCTGTTCTCTTAGAAGAGATGAAACCTCCGAAAGGGGATAATAAGGCTATAATTATGGAGTTATAAATGAATCCAACCCATATGTGGGGTCTAGATGGCTCGTAATGGAAGAATGGAGGAAGATGATGAGCTATTTGTATGTCAGCGAACAGGGTGCGAGTATCAAAGCTGAAGGAGGGTATTTTGTCGTTGTATATAAGGGAGGGATGATTAAAAAAATTCCTTCAGAGACATTAGAGTATATTGCAGTTTTTGGAAACGTTCAGTTGACAACGCAGGCGATAAAAAAATGCTTTCAAAATGGTGTTGTCGTTAATTTTTTCTCATCTAATGGAAGTTATTTTGGCCGTTTGGACTCAACAAAGAACTGTAATATTTCCAGACAGCGTAATCAGTTTTCTGTAAGCATGGATGTGGAATTCTGCAGAAAAATTTCGGCAAAGATTATTTCGGCTAAAATTCATAACCAGCGAGTTATACTAGAGCGGTATATAAAAACACAAACACCAGAACTCGCAGAAGCATTAAAGCAGATAAGAAATGCGGAAAATAAAATTCATGGATGCATGGATTTGGATCAGATAAAAGGTTATGAGGGGATTGCTGCCCGGTATTATTTCCAAGCACTAGGGAAATTGATTCTGCCCGACTTCAGATTTGAGGGGCGTAATAGAATGCCGCCAAAAGATCCGTTCAATTCTATGATTAGTCTGGGATATACACTTTTGCTGCATGAAGTGTATGGTGCGATTTTAGGAAAAGGGATGAGCCCATATGCTGCGTTTTTGCATCAGGATAAAGAGAATCATCCGACTTTGGCTAGTGATATGATGGAAGAGTGGCGAGCAATCCTGATTGACTCCATGGTTATGAGCCTGATACAGGGGAGAGAAGTGGATATTGACGGATTTTATGTGGATTATGAGACTGGTGCTGTGCTGCTGAGAGAAGAAGTGTTTAAAATATTTATTCGAAAATATGAGCGGAAATTGCGTACTGAGACAAAATATAATGCCTGTGGTTCAGGGCGAATTAGTTATAGACGATCGATTTTTAATCAGATAGGAAAATTAGCACAGGCAGTGGATTCAGAAGACCCGGAAAAGTATGAGCCGATTATGATTCGATAGGGAGAATATAGTGGTAGAAGAAAATTATATTTTCAAGACAGAAGAAATAGAGAAAACAAAGAAATATCTTGTAATGGTCTGTTACGATATTACAGATAACAAGCGTAGGCTTAAAATGGTGAGACTACTGGAACATTATCTGTTTAGAGTGCAGAAATCAGTTTTTGAAGGGATGCTTGAGCAAAAAACATATAGGAAGCTAAAGGAGGAACTGGAACACTTTACAAGGGAAGATGAGAATATTCGTCTTTATAAAATCAGTGGTACAGGAGATGTCTGTGTTTTGGGAAATGCAGTCACTTTGGAAGAAGATGAAATTATCATTATTTAAGCTAGGAGGATATGATGAACAGTAGGAAGATTCTTTTTTCGCCAGTAGGTGGCACCGATCCGATTTCGAATTTCAGTGATGGTTCTATGCTGCATATTTGCAGAGTTTTTCAACCGGATATCATCTATTTGTATTTGTCAAAAGAAATGTGCGAGTTCCATGAAAGGGACAACCGGTATATATATTGTTTAGAAAAATTGGCGGAGCTGCTCGATCACAAATTCGATATCAGAGTGATAAAACGTCCTGATTTAATTGATGTTTTCGATTTTGACTTTTTTTACCGGGAATTTGAACAGTGTATTTACAAAATACGAGAGGAAGAACAGGGGGGTATTCTGCTAAATGTTTCGTCTGGGACGCCGGCAATGAAAAGTGCGCTGAATATTTTAGCAGAGCTGATGGATATAAAATTGACGGCAATACAAGTGGTTACCCCGGAAGGCAAAATCAATAGGCACGAAGAGGATCGGGATAATTATGATGTAGAAGCGTATTGGGAACTTGATAAGGATAATGAAGAGCCATTTACAAATCGTTGCACGGTTTTAGAAAACAGAAATCAAATGGCAGTGTTTGCAGTTAATAACATAAAAAAACATTTAGATTTCTATGATTATGTTGCTGCACTGCGGGTAGCGGAAGGTATCCAGGGATTTCTGTCAGAAGGGGCAATTCAACTGTTAAAAATAGCCTGTGCGCGATTGAATCTGGATTACTCAGGATTTACGAAGCTAGGAGGAAATGCGTTTGGTTTGCTCCCGGTACAGAGCAGTGACAGCAGAGATATTGTAGAGTATTTGTTGGCGGTACAGTTAAAAGCGAGACGCAGAGAGTATGCGGATTTCTTACGGGCGATCACGCCTGCTTTCTTTGAATTAATGAAAATGGTCGTGGAGAGAGAATGTGGGATTGCAATAGTAAAACTCACTTATATAGACAAAAATACCTCCGCACTGAAATGGAAACCTGGTTTTCGCGACTTTGATTCCAGAATCCGGAATGTTCTTCATGAAGATCTGGAGAGAAAGTTTATAACAAGTGATCATCTCGTAAAATTAATTGGCGAATGCTGCAAAAATGATAGAATGAGAAAGCAGTGTGAAGAGTTTCGAAAAATAGAATCAGCTGTTCGTAATATTGCGGCTCATAATGTCTGTGCAGTAACAGATGAATGGATAAAATCGAAGTGCGGGTTTGATACCGGTCAAATCATGAAAAAACTGAAACAACTAACATCCCCGGCAGGAATTAAACTTAGAGATGAAGATTGGAACTCTTACGATTTAATGAATCTGAAAATAAAAGAAATGTTATAGTAACTGTAAAAGAGGATTTTGAAAGGTGTGCTATCAAAATCCTCTTTTTGAAATTTATTTATTTTATTTTCATCCCGCAGGGCCCCGTCCCTTCCGGATCCGGACTGGCGCCGCGGACCAGATTGTCATAAAAGGCGTATCCGCCGGCGATGTTGTAACAGTCAAACCCTTTCTGGGACAAAATCCGGCAGGCCAGATAGCTGCGCAGACCGCTCTGGCAGTGAAGGTACACAGGACGACCGGCAGGGATTTCTCCCATCCGTTCCCGAAGTTCATCGACCGGAATGTGGAGGGTACAATCCAGGTGGCCCATGGCGTATTCCTCAGGGGTTCTGACATCCAGGACCACAGCGTTTTCCGGAAGTGTTTCGAGAGCCTGCCAGTGAACCTGTTTTACCCGTCCCTCCAGAAGGTTTTCCATCACATATCCTGCCATGTTGACCGGATCTTTCGCCGAAGAATAGGGAGGGGCATAGGCAAGATCCAGTTCCGTCAGATCCCAGGCGGTCATGCCGGAGCGGATGGCGACGGCGAGCACGTCGATTCGTTTGTCAACGCCGCCAAATCCGATGATCTGCGCGCCCAGAATTTTTCCCGTTCCTTTTTCAAAGAGGACTTTGATCGTCATGCTGGCAGCTTCCGGATAGTAAGCCGCGTGGGAGGCGGAACCGATGATGACCGAGTCGAAATCCATTCCGGCTGCCCGGATGCTCTTTTCATTCAGGCCGGTGGAAGCGATGGTCATGTCAAAGAGCTTCAATACGGAAGACCCCTGGGAGCCTTTGAAGTGGCGCGGAACGCCGCAGATATGATCCGCCGCGACGCGTCCCTGCTTGTTTGCCGGACCTGCCAGGGAAATGACCGCGTGCTCCCCGCTGACAAAATGAATGACTTCCACAGCGTCGCCAACCGCGTAAATATCCGGATCATCGGTCTGCATGTGGGAATTGGTGCGGATAGCGCCTTTCATACCCAGAGCAAGCCCGGCCTCTTTGGCCAGATGGTTCTCAGGAACCACTCCAACAGCGAGAATGACAAGCTCCGCAGATACCGGATCGCTTTCTGCCAGCCGCACGTTCAGACTGCCTTCTGACGCGGAAATTCCGGTAACAGAAGCCCGGAGGCGGAGATCGATTCCCTTTGCCCGCATATAATTATGGACAATGGAAGCCATATCCGCATCAAGGGGCGGCATGACCTGACCGGAACGTTGCAGCAGAGTGACATCCAGTCCCCTGGATTTCAGATTTTCCGCCATTTCAAGGCCGATGAACCCGCCGCCGATGACTGCCGCTGATTTCGGCTGCTTTTGCGCGATGTAATCATAGATCCGGAAAGTATCCTCTACCGTTCTCAGGTGAAAGACTCCGGGAGCATCGGTCCCGGAAATATCCGGAATCAGGGGCCTCGCTCCCGGTGAAAGAATGAGCTTGTCGTAGCTCTCTGTATACTCGGTGCCGTCCGCCAGATTATGCACCAGCACTCTTTTTTCTTTTCGATCAATGCGGACCGCTTCCTGCCTAGTGTGGACATCGATGCGGAAGCGCCGGAAAAAGCTTTCCGGTGTCTGCAGGGTCAGGGCTTCCCGATCGGTAATTTCCCCGCCTATGTAGTAAGGCAGCCCGCAGTTGGCGTAGGAAACATAGCCGCTGCGTTCTAAAATGATAATTTCCGCGTTTTCATCCAATCTGCGCAGTCTGGCCGCCGCAGTCGCGCCGCCTGCTACGCCTCCGATAATTACAACTTTCATGATTCTTTTCCTCCTCGCTCGATTTCTCCGTGCCAGCCGGAGATGCCGCCCATATCTGAAACCTGTGTAAATCCCATGCTCCGAAGCAGCGCGGCGGCCATGCTGCTTCTCGCTCCGCTCTGACAGTAAAGGTAGAGAGGCGCGTCTTTATCTTTTAAAACCGTGTCTGCCTGCTCCAGATCCTGGAGAGGGATGTTCCTGCTCCCCGGAATGTGGCCTGACCGGTATTCTTCCGGTGTCCGTACATCTAAAAGAATACTTCCGGTTTTTTCGCGGGCTTCTTTCACGGATTCGTCTATCTTATTCCGACTGAAAAAGTGTAAAAAATTCATATCACATCCTCCTTATCTGTGGTGTTTTGTATAAGTTCTTTTTCTTTCCGGGCTTTCCGGTTTTCCAGTTGGCAGATTGCCTGCGTCATGCTCCCCATGGGGCAGAAGGCGCACCAGCTTCGCGGACGGAAAAGCAGCATAAACAAAATTCCCAAAATGAGGGATGTCAGCATGAGCCCGTAAAAACCAAAGCTGAACTGAGCGATCCACGGAATCGTCGCGCCGGCGGTATAGGCCCAGCCCCATGGCACCTGGAAACTCCAGAAAAGCTGGATGGTTTCTCGAAGGCTTTCCGCGCCTCCGGCTACCAGCCAGGTCTGATAAACCAGATTCATGAACATGGCCATGAAAAAGATCAGAAATCCATAGCGGAACCATTTACTGTAAAACAGGCGGGGCGTAGGACGATTCAGAGAAATTTTAAGCTTTCCTCCCAGCAGGGAAAAGAGCTGACCTCTGCCGCACAAGTGGTTGCAGTACCATTTGTTCCTGCCAAAGACAGCGATGGCCAGAGGAAGCAGAAAGTCGATCATCCCCAGCCACGCGAACAGGATATTGAAAAATCCCAGGGAAAAATAGAGAATCGACCAGATCCAGAGATAGTCATACCAGTGTTTCTTCGGTTTCATGCGCTCACCTCCCGCGCTGTCAGTGTAATCGCGTTTGCCGGGCATACCTTCGCGCACAGACCGCAGCCCACACAAGCCTCGGGAACGCTTTCCGCGTAACAGCCCCTCCAGACGGAAATCGCTTCTTTGGGGCAGATGTTCTGACATGCTCCGCAGGAAACGCAGAGCTTCTGATTTACCGTTGCGTATTGTTTCGCCATAATATCCAAGCCGATGCTGAGGACAGCATCTTGTTTCTCCTTTTCTTTATTCTTGTAATTATCATAACAGAAGGGACGCGAGAGTTCTGTAACAAAGTCACAGAAGGGGAAAGTTTTATATCAAAAGAATGGAAAAATGCTAAATATTAAAAGACAGGGAGTCGCGGCTTCCTGTCTTTTTCCATTTTGGTGAGATTCATGAAGAATTAATTCTCCAACACTTTACATTTCAAATATGATTACGATTCAAAGAGTATCTGAAAAGATATTCTTACATTATATTATTTTTTCTTGAAAGTCAATGTTTGAAATCCAGGTATGTCATGTCAGGTTGCTGTGTTATTGATTGAAAGTGCTTATATTTAATTCTACAACATGGAGATGTATTGACAAATTGAGTACGGAGTGTATAATGAAGTTAACCATCATTTTGAGGAGCAAACAAGGAGGTGAACCTTTTGAAGTTAGCGATAGAATTTTCATTAAAGGAGCCGGAGTTCCCTCTGGATTTCAGGCGGACGATGCTCTCTTTTCTGAAAAAATGTCTGACAGACGCGAATCAAGGGAAATTCATGGACAAGTATTATGGATCCGGGCAGGAGAAAGATTTTACCTTTTCCGTGTTTTTTGTCCGTCCGGGTTTTCAGAAAGACCGCATTCTATTAAAACAGGCCAGCGGGAAAATGCTTTTTTCCTGCGCGGAGAAATTTACCGGATTTTTATTCTTCTCCGCATTTTTGGAACAACAGAAAAAGCCATTTCCCCTGGAACACGGGAACTATCTGACTGTCCAGTCTGTGAGGAAGGTGATGGAACCGGAAACCAGAGAAAGCCGGGTTATGATTAAAATGCTCAGCCCTCTCTGCGTGAGGGAACATACCAGAGAAGGAAACCGGGATCAGTATTATACATATGAAGACGCGGGGTTTGAGGAAAAGGCGGAGTATGTAATCCGGCACAAACTGATACGAGCAGGGTTTTCCGAAGAACTCAGCGGCACGGTTCACATTGCGCCGGTCAATTGCAAAAGGACGGTAGTGGAATTTTACAATCGGAAGATTCCTTGCAGCCTGGGGTACTTCCTGTTGGAGGGGGACCGGGCTGTATTGAATCATCTCCTGAAAGCAGGAATCTGCAGCAGATGCAGCGCCGGGTTC
Source organism: Zhenpiania hominis (assembly GCF_014333425.1). Classification (GTDB taxonomy): domain Bacteria; phylum Bacillota; class Clostridia; order Peptostreptococcales; family Anaerovoracaceae; genus Hominibacterium; species Hominibacterium hominis. The sequence continues at coordinate 94,588 of NZ_JACRYT010000006.1, forward strand.
GGCATGCCCGAACTGAAGTAGAGGAGGGAAAACGTGAAAAAAAAACTGGAAAATCAGGTCTACGATACGGCGCTTTTCCCTACGGAATGGCGGTTTTCAGCAGCGATTGTGGGCCTTATACGGTATTTTGAATATCATCATATTTCATATCAAAAGGACTGTAAGTGGGAAGGCTGGGAAGGGATCGCGTATAACGAAAAGGATTTGACCGAAGCGCGTTTTTTAGAGTTCGCGGAAAGCTGGTATGGGGCATCCTTTCCCCATAAAAAGGCGGAACAGCTTTTGAAACAGGGATGTTCGCGGGGAAATACGTGGACGGAGGAGCAGATCAAGGAAATTAATGATTCGTTAAAGGGGAATACGATTCTGAAAAAAATAGTCAAAGTAAAATTTGACGGAAGCAATCAGGAAGAAATTCTCCCGGTTTTGGAAGAAAACCGGGAGACGATTATGAAAGAGACCTTCCGCAACAAACCCAATATGTACGCCGGGTTCGCAAACTCCAATCTTCTGTTCACAGAAGAAAATCCTAACTGCCGGCTGCTGGGTTATAATGTGGATAAGGGAAGGAAGACAAGGAGCCTGTCTTATGGATTTCATAAAGACGCTTTTCAGGCAACGGATATTCGGGAGTTTGACTGGATTCCCTTTGCCTTCTGTGATACCTATGAAAGCTTTTTTGTAAACAATAATCTGGATATCCATACTCTGTGTCATACAGCGGACAACTTAAAGGAGATTATGGAGCAGTCTAGGGAACATCGGGAAAGCGATCGGACGGTTCTTTTAAAATCCATGGCAAAAATAGAAGGTCTTGTGGAATTTGATGTGGAAGTGATCAGTAAAAGACGGGATCGGGAGTATTTTGAATCGCTGTATATCCGAAAAGAAGCATTGAAGGCAATGAAAAAACTCCCGGATTTGGCTCTTCTGGATTTTCGTTATAAATTAGGGGAAGGATACTGGCTGAATGTGCAGGAAGAAGTGCTGGACTGCTGCATCAACCAGATGTCGCTGGACAGCCTGATTGAACAGCTTCTCAAACTAAAAGAGAGGGAACAGATCGGATACCTGCAGGTAGTAATCGGACAGCTGATCTACCTGAGTGTAGAATGGAGTGAACAAATGGATAAAGAATTGAAAAAGAGAACTATGCGTAGTGCAGAAAACTATGCCAGGGAAACAGTAAGAGTGCTGTTAGACAGGAAAAAAAAGAATAAGATTCAATCGTACAGACAGAAGTTAATCAGCGCCATTACCTTCCACGATTATGATCGGGTCAACGAAATCTTGCTGCAGCTTTCCAGTTATGCAGAAATCAAGTATCCGTTTATTTATCACCTGCTTGAGGACGGGGAAGAAAATAAAGAAGTGGCGTTGGCTTTTGCTCACGCTTTGGAAGCATATGAAAAAGAATCAAAGGAGGAAAAAGAAGCATGAAAAGAGCAGTAACCCTTACCGTCGTAGCAAATATGACCAGCAATTATTCCGAAGGATTGGGGAATATTTCTTCTGTACAGAAAATCTTTAAAGAACAGCATGTATATGCGGTACGGAGCCGTGAAAGTCTGAAAAATGCCATCTGTGTTCAGGCAGGGCTGTATGATGATCTGGAAACTTCCGTAGACGGAGCCGCTCAGAAGCTGGTTTCCGCGGAAAAGAACGCCGCTACCTGCAGGGCTCTGGAAGGAGGGTACATGTCGACAAAAGAATTGACCTATATCCGTAACAGTTCGTTTTATCTGACGGATGCCATTGCCTGTGATGCCTTTGTAAATGAGACTCGTTTTCATAACAATCTGTATCTGGCTTCTAATCAGGCAAAGGCAAACGGGTTCAGCTTGCAGGTGAAGGGCAACGCGGAGAAGGCGGGACTGATGCCGTATCAGTATGAGTACGACAAGTCTATGAAGGTTTACAGCCTTACCATTGATCTGGAAATGGTGGGGAAAGATGAAAACTTTCAGGCGGAAGCGGAGCCGGAAGAAAAGGCGGACAGAGTCCTGAGAATTCTGGAGGCAGTACGCAGTCTTTCTCTGGTTGTCAAGGGGAACTTGGATAATGCGGAGCCTCTGTTTATCGCAGGCGGTCTGTCGGAGCGCAAGACTCACTATTTTGAAAATGTTGTGCGGGTGAAAAGAGGAGCGTTGGCCATCACACAGGACTTAAAAGACAAGCTCTCTGAAGACTTTTCCTGCGCGCTGCTGCGGGGAGATAATTTCAGCAATGAGGATGAGATTGTGAAAGAACTGGATCCCCTTTCCATGAAGCAGTTCTTTGAACAGCTGGAAGAACGAGTGAAATCCTGGTATGGCCTGTAATGAGGTGTGGCAATGAAAGCGATCAGATTAAAACTGAGGCAGGCCAGCGCCAATTACCGGAGGGAAGAAACAGTAGACAATAAAATGACTTACCCGCTTCCCCCTTTCTCTACCGTAATCGGCGCCCTGCACAAGGCTTGCGGCTATCAGGAATATCATCCTATGGATATTAGCATCCAGGGAAAGTATGGATCTCTGAAAAAGAAGGTTTACACGGATCACTGTTTCCTCAATCGTACGGAAAATGACCGGGGAATTTTAGTGAAAATGGTAAATCCGGATATGCTGTCATCTGCTTATGTGGAAGTGGCCCAGGCAAAAAAAGCGCAGGGAAATGACTTTTATAAGGGAATCACGATTGATGTAAAAAACGAAGAACTTTTACAGGAATACAGGATTCTTCGAAAGCGAATGAATGAGACCCTTCCGGTTTTTAAAAAGAAACGAATTGAAGGAAGTTTTAAGCCAAAACTAAAAAAACTAAAAGCTTCTATGAAAGACCGAAAACAGCGTTTCCAGGAGGATAAGGAACGCCTGGAATCCATTAAAAAGCGAGAAAAGGAGATTTCCGCGCTGGAAAAGCGGGTAAAACAGAGACTGCAGGAGTACGAAAAAGAATACTGTACAATTCCCTACTCTTATTTCCGAACCCTTACAAAAGGCCCTAAGTACTATGAAATCCTGACGGATGTGGAATTAGTAATTCATGTGCGGGCAGATGATGAGGTCATGCAGGACATTCTGGATCATATCTATAATCTGAAGGCCATCGGTAGAAGTGAAGATATGGTGGAGGTTTTGGAAGCGGTTATGGTGGAACTGGGAGAACCGAAAGGTACAATACAAAGCAGGTATTCCGCCTATTTAGATGCAGAGGCAGTGGCAAGAAATGATTTTCGCTTTTCTCGTACGGAGGGGGTGACGGCAATCGGTACTCGGTATTATCTGAATAAAAATTACAAAATTGAAAATGGGAAACGAGTATTTGAGAAAAAGGCGGTAGTATACGCTTCAAAATACCTACTTAAAATTCGAAATGAAAAAACGGATAGCATTTATGTGGACTATGCAGATGGACAAAAAGGGGAATACTATATTGTGAATTTTATATAGGGAGGAAACAGGTATGGAAACTACAGCGATTTTAAGCAATCATGGTGCATGTACTTCCTTTTCTTGCGGTAAATATATTATTCGTTTTCGAAACCTGAAAAATCTATATTTTGGCTCAGAAGAATTTTTAAAGCCAATTAAGAATGTGAGGATACAAAATGAACGATATGTTGAAAATTGCAGATGAAGCAGATCTGATTGTGAATGGTTATGCTTTCACTATGAGAAGGATCAAACTTTCAAGTAAGGAGAACACATGCTTCCAGAAACATTGCTAGTAGGTTGCAAGGCAAAAGAAAGCCAGTCTATTCGTGAACATACGGATAAAGTGAAGGCCGAGGCCTACCGCTTAATAAAGTTGGGATGTATTACATCACAAAGAGTTGGGCGCTTGCTGATTATTGCCTGTGAATACCATGATTATGGAAAAGTAAACCGAGAATTTGTAGAGAGAATCGAAAAAAAATATCTATTTCGAAAGGATAAGGAGGTTGCCCATAATATTCTGTCCTATTTCTTTATTGATGAAATGGAGTTTGACAGTGAAGAAGATTATATGATCGTTGCCGCCGCGGTACTCTATCATCACTCTTATGGGGATAGTGTGGGACAAGTGATGAAAAATCAGGGGGAGTTGATTGATAAATTACTGGAACCTTTCAGCGAGTATGTAAAGATCGATTATAAATCAAATTACTGTCATGAAGTACTGGAAAAACGCAACCCGGACGCAATCCTGGTCAAGGGCCTTCTCCACCGATGCGACTACAGCGCCAGCGCCGGGATCCCCTGCGAATTTCCCCATGATTTTCTGGAAGAGGACATGGAACACCTGCTGCAAAGATGGCGTGAAAAAAATCCGCGCGCCGAATGGAATGATCTGCAGGTTTTCTGCAGGCAGCACAGAGATGAGAATATACTAATAACAGCTCCAACGGGAATGGGAAAGACGGAAGCCGCCCTGCTCTGGCTGGGCAATCACAAGGGATTTTTCGTCCTTCCCCTTCGTACGGCGATCAATGCTATGTATAAGCGAATTGAAACGGAGATCATCCGCGGGAAGAAGGAAGAATCCTTGGCTCTGCTCCACTCGGATACCATGAGCATCTACATAAAAGACGGAACAGGGAAGAGTCAGAACGATCCGGGTGAAGAAGGGAAGCTGCTGGATTATTACACGAGGAGCCGGCAGATGGCGCTGCCCTTAACAATCTGTACGCTGGATCAGCTGTTTAATTTCGTTTATAAGTATCCGGGATATGAGTACAAGCTGGCGACACTTTCTTACTCAAAGATTATCATCGATGAAATCCAGATGTACGATCCGGAGCTGCTGGCTTACTTGATCTATGGGATTGCCTGGATTCATGAAATGGGAGGGAAAGTGGCGGTACTTACGGCTACCATGCCGCCCTTTGCCAGACAAAAATTACAGGAGGCTTTGGGCGGAGACTTCGTGGAAGCGGACTTTTCGGAACAAGGGGCAGACCGGCATCATGTAAAAGTCTTCGAGCGATGCCTTAACGCGGAAGAAGTCCGGGAATTTGCCGGGCGGATTATAGACGGAGAGTTCCCTGGAAATCGCATCTTGGTGGTCTGTAACTCGATTGAAATCGCCCAGCGGATTTACGAGGAGCTAGGTGATATCCCCTTTGATTTCCCCGGCGCGGAAGTTTCTCTCCTTCACAGCGGTTTCACCCGTATGGATCGGGCGGAAAAGGAAGGGAAGATTTTGTCTGACGGAAAAGCGGCACAGGCAGACGGCCCTCTCAAAATATGGGTCGCCACCTCTGTGGTAGAAGCCAGCCTGGACATTGACTTTGACTACCTCTTTACAGAATTAAACGATTTGTTCTCTCTGTTTCAGCGATTTGGACGATGCAATCGGAAGGGGCAAAAGCCAATAGATAATTATAACTGCTTTGTTTATCTGGAAAAGCAGGGGAAGGCTATGAAGTATGTGGATGAAACAATCTACCGATGTTCAAGAGACGCGATTCTCCATGTGGACGGGATTTTAACCGAACAGGCGAAAAACGCCATGATTGAAGAGGCTCTTTCCGCAGAAAAGCTGGAAAACAGCAAATATAGAGACAAATATGTCGCAATTTACGAGTATATCGAGGATCTGTATGTTAACGAAAAGACGGAAAAGGAATCCAAACTCCGGAATATTCCATCCGTTACAGTTATTCCGGAATCGGTGTATGAAGAAAACCGGGAGCAGATTGAGAATTTGGAGCGGATTCTGGATGATGGAGCCGCGTCTCTGGCAGAGCGGATAAAAGCGAGGGAGGGGATTTATCAGTATACCGTCTCGATGCCTAAATATCGTTACGAAGACTGTGAGAAGGCTGAAAAAAGTTTGAAACTGGGAAAACGGGAGGAAATTCCGATTATTCGATGCTCCTATAATTCAGAGAAAGGGCTGATGACAGAACCTGTAAAAGGAAAAGAAGAACCGGTGAATTCAGTGTTCATATGAGAACGGCTGCTTGAAATGGAAACAGTTATAAAGCAGATTTCAGAAACGTTTCCGGTTGCAGTCATTACAGGGCCAAGACAAGTTGGAAAGACAATGCTTCTTACAAAGCTGGCGGAAGTGGATAGGAAAGTGGTATCTTTAGATAATCCAACGATACGGCTGTTTGCGAAAAGCGAACCGGAATTGTTCCTTCAGCGTTATGCTCCGCCGGTTCCCAGACTTTTCATATGATGAAGCATGTGACAGAGTCCCTGGTGGGGCGAGCTGGGATTATACGTATGCAGGGTCTTAGTAACGATGAGATACGGAATAAACACTATCCACCCTTTCAGGTTGATCTTTCATCTCTGATGAAACGGATGAATGAGCTGGAGCCTATGACATTAACTCAAATTTTTTCCGGAATTTTCAAAGGGTCCATGCCAAGGCTCTATGAAAATGAAAATGTTGATCGGGATTTACCCAGACGTTCTCCATTTATATGTTCTAATTTTGTTTGTCGACCTATGATAATGTAAAAATGCAGCGAGGTCGACAAGGATTGAAAACTCCAATAAATATGCGTTTTCTATGATTTGGGAATGGAACGGGGAAAGGGTTTTTATTAACTATATGATCATGGTAGGTTGAGATTTAAATCGAAAGAATAACGATACCATTGCTACCGTTAACGTTAGAAAATACCAGTTGATTGGAAAGGGGGGAGTGCATGAGGTATCCTTTTATGACATTAGATGATGGAGAAGAGGACTGCTTCATTGTGGATTTTATATGGGAGGAAAAATATGGAGACTACAGCGGTATTAAGTAACAATGGTGCATTTACTACCTTTTCTTATGGTAAATATATGATTCGTTTTCGTACATCGTTACACTTGGAAAGGTATACAAGAATTCTGGAATGGGATGAAGGCTATTTAGTTGTAATGGCGAAATATGATAATTGTGATAAAGAAGAAGAGGAGTATATTGATTTAAAGCCAATACTGGAAAACTTATATTTTGATGCAGAAAAATTTTTAAAGCCGATTAAGGATGTGAGGATACAAAATGAACGATATTAAGAAAATTGCGGATGAGGCAGATCTGATTGTAAATGGATATGCTTTTACGAAAAAACAAGATGCTATCTATGCATTGAATTTAAATAACCCTGAAAAAGCAACGGTATTTACAATAGATGGAATTGTGATGGAAACAAGTATGGATGATATTGAGATCAATATTGTCCTGGATTATTTTAAAAGAAACAGAAAATTTATGGAGGGCTGATATGCCGAAATATTACGAATTTAAGGTATGTGGCTACTATTTGTATTTTACGGCTCATTGCATTGTTGAGTGTATGTATGCTCATGCTAGTGACAGAAAGTTAACAGAAGGCGGTTCTGCAAAATTGTTTGTAAAAAGCAATGGAGATACAGTCGTTCAAAATAGAGGGATTCTAAGTGAGAGGGAATTGAAAAAGATACAAGAGTTACTATATCTACTCCAGCGGGCGGCTGGCAAGGAAAGATCATACTCTCCAGTTTGTAAACTATGATGGGGAAAAGAGGGATCTTCCGGTGGAGCAGATTGAGGATCTGTACATTATGTCTGAAATGGATCTAAATACAAAGCTGCTTAATTTTGCCGCGCAGAACGGAATTGTGATCCATTTTTTTAATTATTACCAGTTTTATACGGGAAGCTTTTATCCGCGGGAACAGCTTTTAGCGGGTAATCTTCTGGTGAAACAGGCCGAGGCTTATTCGGATTTTGAAAAGAGGCTGGACTTGGCAAAACGGATCATTAAAGCTGCTTCGGGAAATATTTACCGTAATTTGCGTTACTATAATGGACGGGGAAAAGACTTGGAACTTCCCATGAAACAGATTGAGCACTATCGGAAAAAGATTGACTCGCAGCGTGGAATCCAGGACTTAATGGGAATCGAAGGGAATATCCGTAAAATTTATTATCAGAGCTGGAATGTAATTCTCGATTCGGATTTTGAGTTTGAAAAGAGGGTGAAGCATCCGCCGGACAATCAAATAAACAGCCTGATTTCCTTTGTGAATTCTCTGATCTATACGAAGGTTTTGACGGAAATCTATCATACACAGCTGAACCCGACAATCAGCTATCTGCATGAGCCGGGAACAAGACGGTTTTCTCTCTGCCTGGATTTGGCGGAGGTTTTCAAACCTCTGATTGGAGATCGCTTGATTTTTTCTCTTTTAAACCGCAGGCAGATTACAAAAGACAGTTTTCTGCGTGACTTGGAAGGTCTGAAGCTGAAAAAAGAAGCTTCTCAGATGATTCTGGCGGAACTGGACAGCAGATTGAAGAAAACCATCACACATAAAGAACTGGGAAAATCGGTGTCCTATCAGTATCTGATTCGGCTGGAAGCATATAAGCTAATCAAACATTTACTGGGAGAAAAGGCGTATGAAGGTTTTGAAATCTGGTGGTAGAATTATGGCGATATCAGGAAGAAGAGAGTCTGCGGGCACAAAGAACCTGTGATGTGGAAGGAGAAGCCTTTCAATCGCGGAAAACGGAGAGAGGACATGTATGTAATTTTGGTCTATGATATTGTTGTAGATGATGAGGGAAAGAAAATTCTTCCGAAAGTTTTTAAATGCTGCAAAAAATATCTGTCACATATTCAGAATTCGGTATTTGAGGGTGATATGACACCTTCGCAGATGATGGCCCTGCGCATGGAATTACAGAAATGGATCCGTAAGGATAAAGATTCTCTGATCGTTTTTTCCAGCAGAGATCAGAAATGGCTGCAAAAAGAATTTTGGGGAAAAGAAGAGGATCGGACGTCGCGTTTTTTATGATAAGGAAATTCAGAGACGAAAGGGTTCTAAAGCGGATATGAATCAGGAGCGATGCGTCGTTATTTCAGAATGTTATAGGGTGAAAAGCAAAGGCGGAGTTATCGTAGTCGTATCTGAGTATCTGTATCTGAGAACAATGGAAATCTGTTAGAATTGCTTTGTCGACCTTTGATTATGTAAATTTACCGGGAGATCGACAAAGACTGAAGTTTTAGGCTTTATCGGGTTTTTTACAGCCTGGAAACAGAACAAAGAAAGATTTTTTTGATATATGTTCGGGGTAGACAGAAACTGAACTCTGAAGCATGGGAATTAGGCTGTTGAAGAACGGCGGATTTGAATCTTAGCAGAAGTGGAATTTAAAGACCATACAGGCATATATCGAATACTTGTCAGAGCGGATTTGAATCTTAGCAGAAGTGGAATTTAAAGCATGGTTACTCTGAAGATTTCTTCCATCTTACCTTCATTTGAATCTTAGCAGAAGTGGAATTTAAAGTTGGAACGCCTTGATTCTGTGAACTTTTTCCTCTTAATTTGAATCTTAGCAGAAGTGGAATTTAAAGTTATGGATTTTATATCAAGGAAGAAAACGGAAAAAAATTTGAATCTTAGCAGAAGTGGAATTTAAAGTTTTTTCATAGCTCTCTCCGGCCTCAATGGTAGTTGATTTGAATCTTAGCAGAAGTGGAATTTAAAAGAGTATGACTACGAAAAGTATGCTTTAAAAATTGATGATTTGAATCTTAGCAGATTGGAAGCTATTGAAAGACCGTATATGGATGTCGGAACAGCCGCATGAAATAATCTGTACGGTTGCATGTATACAAATTTTGTGTGCACTTATCCATAGTGAACGTTTCAGTTGTCAAACAGGACGTTATTAACCAAATCTAAATTAGCTAGAATGTTTATTATAGAATATTAATCATTCTATGTGAAAAGGCAGTCGGATTTTTATTCGGGAGTTGACATTGGAAGCGACATATGCAAAAATAAAGTTAGGTTTTATTTTTACATATATTATCAATAAGAGGGAACCTTATTTTTAGGAGATATGGGATGTATTATGAAAGAACTTTAGGAACAGTCATAAAACAGACTACCGAGACCTTTCCTGTTGTAATTGTTACAGGTCCGAGGCAAGTGGGGAAAACAACACTTCTTACGAAATTGGCGGAACCAGATCGGAAAGTGGTGTCTTTAGACAATCCAACGATACGTTCTTTTGCTAAAAGCGAGCCAGAGTTGTTTATTCAACGTTACGCACCACCGGTTTTGATTGATGAAATCCAGTATGCACCAGAGCTGTTTGATTATATCAAGATCTATGTAGATCGAGAAAAACATTGCGGAGATTTTTGGCTGACTGGCTCCCAGACCTTTCATATGATGAAATCTGTAACAGAATCCTTGGCAGGGCGGGCAGGTATTATCCGCATGCAGGGGCTTAGTAATGATGAGATCCGGGGCAGGCACTATCCGCCGTTCCAGATAGATATTCCTCTCCTGATGAAGCGGACGAAGGAATTGGAGTCTATGACGTTACCGCAAATTTTTTCCAGGATTTTTAAAGGTTCTATGCCGAGACTGTATGAAAATGAAAATGTAGATCGGGATCAGTATTATGAATCGTATTTGGAAACCTATATCAGCAGAGATATCAAAGATTTAACTCAGATCGCAGATGAAACTGCTTTTTTGAATTTCATGTCAGCGGTTGCGGCAAGAACAGCTACAAATGTAAATTATAATGCATTAGCCAGTGAGATTGGAGTATCTGCACCTACGGCCAAACAATGGCTTTCTGTTTTGAACTCATCAGGAATCATAGCCTTGATTCAGCCGTATTCCAATAATGCGCTCAAACGTGTGATTAAGGCACCGAGAATGTATTTTTTAGATACAGGACTGTGCGCCCATCTTACCAGATGGGGTAGCGGGGAAACTCTGGAATATGGAGCGATGGGAGGGTCTTTTTTTGAAACTTGGGTGGTATCAGAGATTTATAAGAGCTATCTGAACGCAGGAAAGCGACCGCCGCTCTATTACTATCGTGACAGTAATAAAAAGGAGATCGATCTGATTATTTACCAGGATGGAACTGTGACTCCGATTGAAATCAAAAAAAGCGCATCCCCTAAGGATGCAGTAAAAAATTTTTCTGTACTGGCGCCAATTGAGAAGAACGCAGATGAAGACGAACCTTTTGCTGGAGCCGAACAACTGAAGACTAAAATTGGGACAGGCGCTGTTATCTGTATGGCAACAGATTTGATTCCGATCGATAAAAAGAACTGGTACGTTCCGGCATGGCTGATATAAGCATTAAAGAAATAATTCTTATATGTGTTTGTCGACCCTTGATCATGTAAACTTACCGGGAGATCGACAAAGACGGAAATTCTAGGTTATATCGGGATTTTTACAGCCTGGAAACAAAACAAAGAAAGATTTTTTATGATATATGTGTAGGGTAGACAGAAGCTGACCCCCGAAGCGTGGGAATTAGACTGCTGTAGAACGGCGGATTGAATCCTATCCATATTGGAATTTAAATTTCTATAGCAGATGTTCAATCCCTTCCATTCGTGTTGATTGAATCCTATCCATATTGGAATTTAAATCTTGACAGGAAAACGTGATGAGCGCCGTCTGTCCATATTGAATCCTATCCATATTGGAATTTAAATACTAAGCGAATAGGAAGGAGTAAGAAAAATGGGTAGATTGAATCCTATCCATATTGGAATTTAAATTTCAGATTCTATCTTTAACTTATTTAAATTATATCATATTGAATCCTATCCATATTGGAATTTAAATCCCGATAAAATTCCGGCATTTTCGGCGGCTGTAATATTGAATCCTATCCATATTGGAATTTAAATGCCACAAGGACAGTACCTATGCGGAACTTTGCAAATATTGAATCCTATCCATATTGGAATTTAAATGGAAGTGGAGAGTACATTCATTGGCGAGTTGATCATATTGAATCCTATCCATATTGGAATTTAAATCTGTAAAGTTGTAAAAGACAATGAGTCGATCTTCCATTGAATGTATTACTGCAAACTGGTGCACAGTCCTTACGCCCACGCGAATATCGTGAGCATTGATTTTTCAGAAGCCCTGAAGGTACCGGGCGTCAAAGGCGTGCTGACCGGCCAGGACTTTCCGGAAGGACATAATCTGGGAAATCCGGAAGCCTTCAAAGAACTGGCGGATAAAGAGCCTCTGTGCCGCAAGAAAGTGCGCATGGTAGGAGACGAAGTAGCGGCAGTCTGCGCCATCAGTGAGGAAATTGCTACGGAAGCCGCCGCTCTTGTAAAGGTCGAGTACGAGCCGCTGCCGCCAGTACTGGATCCCTTTGAATCCATGGCGCCGGACTCGCCGGCCATTCACTATCCGGACAGCAGCAACCTGTCCATCTTTACCGTGATGAAAGCCGGAGATACGGAAAAAGCCTTCGCGGAAGCCGATTATACGGATCGGCATTACTATCAGACCCAGGAAATGGTTCACGCGGCGATTGAACCCCATGGAGCGGTGGCGAAATATGAAAACGGCGAATGGACCGTCTGGACAACGACCCAGGGCGCCTATGTCAGCCGGTACTGGATCGCCTGGGGCCTGGGCGTGCCGGAAAGTCAGGTGCGGGTCATCAAACCGATGGTCGGCGGCGGTTTTGGCGGAAAACTGGATGTATTCGCCCATGAACTCTGTCCATGCAAATTCGCGCAGATGACGGGCCATCCGGTAAAATGCATCCTCAAGCGGGATGAAGTCTTCCTGTGCACCAGGACCAGACATCCGATTTCCTTTGAAATCGAAAGCGCTTTCACAAAGGAAGGCAAACTGCTGGCAAAGAGGTGTCAGCATATCCTGGACGGAGGCGCGTACGGCGGTTCGGGAATCGCGGCCAACACCCTGTCTCTGATCTGTGCCACCTTCCCCTACAAAGTGGAAAATATCGACATGACCGCAAGGCGTCCGTATACCAATCATCCGGCGTCAGGGGCCATGCGGGGATATTCCGCCTGTCAGGTACATTTTGCTCATGAAATCCACATGGACGAAGTGGCAAATGATCTGCACATTGACCCGCTGCAGCTGCGGCGGCAGAACGGAATCACTCCTTACTACACGGGACCGACAGGACTGGAATTTACATCCTGCCAGTTCGACGAAGCCCTGGTAAAATGCGCGGAAGCCATTGACTGGGAACATCGCGACAAATACCCGATCGGAAGCGGAGAAGCCATCGGACTTTCCGGTTCCGGCTTCATGTCCGGCACTGGATTTCCGGTACTGGTAACACCTCATTACTGCTCGTCCTCTACCATCGTACGGCTCAACCGAGAGGGCTACGCGGTCGTATTCAGCGGCGCCAATGACATCGGCCAGGGATGCGATACCGTGATGACCATGATTGTGGCGGAAGAACTGGGGCTGCGGATGGACGAGGTAAAACTGGTTCAGTCCGATACGACGACGACTCCGTGGGATGCCGGATCCTTCGGTTCCCGTGTTACTTTCCTGGGCGGAAACGCCTGCCGCAGAGCGGTGGGAGACGCCAAGCTGAAACTGCTCTCCCACTGGGCGGAGGAATGGGGCTGCAAGCCTTCGGACATCACTATGAAAGATCACAGAGTTTTCATCAAAGGCGACGCGGAGAAGAACATTTCTTACAACGAAGCGTGCTTTGGCTATGAAGAAAAGAACTTCGGACGCTGCGTAGCGGGTGTCGGTTCCTTTGCACATGAAGGAGACAAAGATATCTATGTAAAGAACGTGGGAAACTACGCGACCGCTTACTCCTTCTCCGCTTCGGCTGCCAAGGTAAAAGTGGATATGGAAACCGGCGCCGTAGAACTGCAGGATTTTGTATTTGGTCACGACTGCGGGCGTCCTTTGAATCTGAGGGCGGTAGAAGGGCAGATTGAAGGATCCGTCCTTCTCGGCTATGGATTTACCTGCTACGAAGAATGTGTCTACAATAAAGAAGGCAAACACATGAACCCGAGCTTCCGCGATTACCGCTTCCCGACTGCGTTGGATATGCCGCATATTAAAACCATTATCTGTAGCGAAGCAGATCCAGAGGGCCCGATGGGAGCCAAGGAAGCAGGGGAAGGAAGTACCGCTCCGGTGGGTTCCGCTATCGGAAACGCCATCAATTACGCGACCGGGCTTACCCTTCGGGAACTTCCAATTACGCCGGAAAAGTTGTGGCGCGCGCTGAAAGAACACGAAAAGACAGGAAAAACCTGCTTTGGAGCGGAAGATCTGCCTGAAAAATTCGCGGCAATGCCGCCTCTTCCGCAGCGCGATTAAAAGAAAAAGCAAATTCCAGGAGGGAGCAAAAATGGAAGACAAAAAACGGGAAGAGCTCATGCGGGAATTGAGCAGCCAGCTCCGCACATGCCTGCCTTTGATTGAAGAGGAGCGACAGGCTTTTATCCGGGCGGAGCATGGGCGGCTGCAGGCAGTTATGGGTAAGGAATACTGGGACAGAGAAAAAGAGGCTCCCGCCTTTTTTCATGGAGAACCCACTGAGGACGCGCAGCTGGAAAGTCTGGTTGAAAGGGATCCTTATGATATCAGCCTGGAAGAGCTGGTACAGCTTTCGGAAATGGAAAAGAGGGTGGAACGTCTGGGTACTTACAGCTATCTGGCGTTTTTCCATATGTATCCGGAGGATAAAGAACGGCTGCGGCTGCTTTTTCACCTTTACCGGCGTCTGACCCATGGAAATGTGTGCGGTTTGCCGGAGATAAAGCAGCTGGAAGAGGGGCACGACTTCTATATCCGGCAGAAGACAGAAAGCGCTGTTCGTGTGATTCGGTAACAAGGAGGTTCTTATGAAAGTAGAAAGCTATGAAAAAAAGGATGGTATCCTGCAGGTAATGTTGTGCGCGGAAGCGGAGGAATTCAGAGAAGCGCGCCGCAGGGCGTATCTGGAACATACGGATCGATATCCGGTACCCGGCTGCGCGGGCGGGCTTGCCTCCCTTACGGATCTGGAAAACGTCTACGGCCCGGCGGTTCTCTACGATGAAGCGCTGGAGCTGGCTGTGCCGGAACTGTTTGGAAATTTGCTGAAAGAAAAAAAGATTCGAATTATGGGAAAGCCGCGGATGGAGCATCTGACCTTTACTCCCGAAGGCGGCGCCCGGTTCCGTGTGAGGGCGGAGCTTTATCCCCAGATTCGGACCGGTGAATATCGGGGCGTAAAAGTTCCGCTGCGGCGCCAGGCGGATGAAGAAGCTTTCGTCGCGGCAGCGGTTGGAATTGCCAGCTCTCAGATAGAAGGGGAGATACCGAAGCATATGGTAGAGCAGAAGCTGGATGCCATGCTGGCGCAGGAAAAGCTCAGAGCAAGCGGGGACGCGATTTACCATGTGCTGGCAGATACGATTGTGATTCTGAAAACCGCTTACCGGGAGGCGGGAGCGGAAAGACCTGTCAGACAGGTGCGAGAGGAAGCGATGGATCTGATGCTGCAGACGGTTTCCGGAGACAATCAGGAAGTAAGCCGGGAATTTTTCTGCGGTCAGATCCGCCATCTGACGGAGCGATATCACAGTCTGCCGGAGGATTACGATAAGATCCTGGATCAGATTATCGAAAAACGAAAAAAAGATAAAGCTTCCATGAAAGCGGAGACTGTAACGGAGGAAGTCTTTCGCGCGTATCTGGGTTCTCTCGGACTGAATGAGGAGGCCTGGCGCAAAGAACGGGAGGGTGAGGCAGTGAAGGAAGTCTGCCGTGACCTGCTGCTGGATAAAGTGGCGGAAGAACAGCAGCTTGCGGTGGCCGGGCAGGAACTGGAGGATGAAATAAGAAAGATTGCGGCTCAGTGCGGTGTGCAGGAAGAACAGGTGCTGGAACAGATTGACACGGAGCCGATCAAATGGCACCTGCTGCGAGAAAAAGCAAAGACCTGGATCGCGGATCACGCGGTTGAGAAAGCCGCGGGATGAGAAAATGAAAAAAGAGCATCCGACAGATCTAATGTCCAATAGATGCGGATGCTCTTTTTTCATAATCTTTATAGCTTTTTATCGGTGTTTCCTTAGATAAGCCCCATAGCTTTCATGTCGCGCTCTATGCGCGCGTCCACCTCTGCGGAAGGCATACAGAGAGGAAGTCTGAAGTACGGCTTACACATGCCCATCTTCACCAGAGCAGCCTTGACCGGTATTGGGTTGACATCAGCGAACATGCTGTCGATGATAGGCTTCATCGTAAGCTGCAGCTCTGCGGCTCTCTTGATGTCACCGGCAAACCAGCTTTTGGTCATTTCTACCGATTCCTCAGGCATGATATTGGCGATTACGGATATGTAGCCGTCGCCGCCCAGAGAAAGAAGCGGAACCACCATGTCGTCGTTGCCGGAATAGATGGCGAAATCGTCGGGAACCAGCCTGCAAATTTCAGCCACCTGTGTAATATCGCCGCTTGCTTCCTTGATGCCTGCGATGTTTGGATGTTTTGCCAGCTCAGCTACGGTCGGCGGAGCGATGTTAACTCCCGTGCGTCCCGGTACCGAGTACAGCAGGCACGGAATGGATACCGCGTCGGCCGTAGCAGTGTAATGCTGAATAAGCCCCTGTTGGGAGCACTTGTTGTAATACGGTGTGACGAGAAGCAGTGCGTCAACGCCGGCATCCTGTATTCTTTTAGCCAGATTGATACCGTGCTGCGTGTCGTTGCTTCCGGCGCCGCCAATAACAGGAACCCTTCCCGCTACCGTATCAACGCAGAATTTTATCGTTGCCACATGCTCATCATCGTTCAGGGTAGACGCTTCGCCGGTAGTGCCGCAGGCGATGATGGCATCTATGCCTTTTTCTATCTGCCAGTTGATAAGCTCTCTGTAAGCGTCAAAATCAACGGAACCGTCTTCGTTAAATGGAGTTGCGATAGCTACTCCGCATCCTCTGAAAACTGCTGTCATTTTTATTTCCTCCTTAAAATTACGCTGAAAAAACCAAGAAAAAAGTTGCATCCTATCGATGCAACGAGAAATGCGAATTTTTTTCTGTTGAACCGATAGCGCCTCTGCTCCGTATCTGTAACGGGCAGGAGTATATAACATGTTATGCCATATCCCAGAAACCCTCCGTGCCCGGAAAGATCCTTCGGCGGTATCTCCTTTCCCCGGTATCATCGGCCGCCGCCTCGCTCCGGGTACTATTATCAACCGCACCTCTATCAACTTTGTATTCAAGTCTACATGGTTTCAGAAGGAATGTCAATATGGTTTTGAAAAGTGGCAGGGAAGACATTCTGATTGTGACCTCCACAATTTTTTAGAGCGACCTCAAACAAAGGGAAGAAAAAAAGAGCACCCGGATGACAAAGTCGCCGGATGCTCTTTTCGCATCACAACCAGATAATATCGTGCAAGTGGATACAAAAGTTTTTCATATGAGAAATCGCGGATTGGAAGTTGAATTGAATTGCGATGGCATGAAAGCCAAAACTTTTGTATCCATTTGAATGGTTTGGTTTGGTTCGGTTTGGGCACTTTTGGCTGTAATGCGTCCTCCATATAGGGTTTATATAAATGTAAAGAGGCAAACAAATTTATTTGCTTCGGAAACCTCAGTCGCTGGCGTCCTGCGCCGCGAAATTCGTAGGAAGTACTTTCGTTTTCTCCCTTTTAGGAAGCTGCCCGGTAATGAGCGGCGTGAACACGCGGCTCAGGGTTCCCACCAAGAGAGCTGCCAGCACCGTTCCTTCACGGATGCCTTCAATCCCGCCAATCAGAACAAAGGAGCACACAATGCTCAGGGTAACCAGCGTAACATCCAGGCCTACTTTAATTTTTCCGAAGTTTTTCTCTGTTACCATTACAATGGCTTTTACAAGTCCGTCTACGGACAGCATAATCGTGTTTGCCGAAACCTCGATACTGAGTCCCGCCGCAACCAGAACAATCCCCGCTGCCAGGCAGGCAAGCTGCATCCCGTAGTTTGCGGGCTCAAACCAGGAAAGCAGGTAATTGGAAAAGTCCGTCATCCAACCAAAGATAACCGCGGCCGGAAGCTGAAGCACCCAAGCTTTCGGAAACCGTTTTCGAAGCAGCGCCAGCTGAATCAGAAAACAGGTGATATTCAGAAGCATCATAAACGTTCCCATACTCGGCGCGAATCCGAGACTTAATGTATAAGGCAGACTCGCCAGCGGGGTTGTCCCGAGACCGGAACTGGTAGAAAAGGCAATTCCGAGGGAAATTGTAAAGATACCGACGAGAAATAAAAAATAACGAAATACAATGTCACGTAAATGTTGCTTTGTCATAAATCCTCCATTTCTTTCATGTCGATGAGAATTATATCACATAAATAAGAAAAAGTCTATAATTTAAGAAAAAATTCTTAAAGATAGAATGAAAATTCCATAAAAAGGAATGGAGGTCATATGGAATTGGCTCTACGGTCAGCGTTTTTGCGCGGATCTTATAGAGCGTCGATACTGACTGGGGGACATGCCGCAGTTTTCTTTAAAGATTTTCCCGAAATAACTGGTGCTGTTGAACCCACAGGAAAAACAAATCTCCGAAATGCTTTTTTCAGTATTGGATAGATGGTAAGCAGCCTGCGCCAGTCGATATTCGGTAAGATATTCCACAGGCGTTTTGCCGATAATTTTTTTGAAAATGCGAAAACATTCGCTGCGTCCGATGCTGGCGCTTTCCGCGATTTGTTCCAACAGATCGTGGTTAACAGGCACAATCTTGTTTCCCATAAAGATCCCTCCCTGCTTATAAATTTTAAATGGATTTGGGACGATTCTTATATAAATACGGACAATTCTGCCTGTACAAAATAGCAGGCAGCTTCTATTATTATAGAGTGCGTACAAAATAAAAGTCAACCGGGGAGGACGGAAATGAGCAGAGTAAAAGACATGACATCGGGAAAGCCCGCTAAACTGTTGCTGTTATTCTCGTTTCCATTGATTTTGGGAAATCTGGGACAACAGCTCTATATGATTGTGGACGCGATCATCGTCGGCCAGGGCGTTGGCGTGGAAGGATTGGCCGCGGTAGGAGCGACCGACTGGACCTACTGGCTGGCCCTTTGGGTGATTCAGGGGACAACGCAGGGGTTTGGAATTCTGATTGCTCAGTATTTTGGAGAAGGCAGCCGGGAAAAGATGCGAAAAGCGATTGCGATGTCGATTGGTCTGTGCGCCGGAACCGGAGTCCTTCTGACCGGAATCTGCCTGCTGATTGCAAGACCTATGCTCCGCCTTCTTCAGACACCGGAAAATATATTCAACGGAGCGGCAGCCGCAACTGTAATCGCGCAGTTCATCGCGTTCCTGTACTGCTTTACGGTGCTTCGCAGGATGGAACTGGTAAAGCTGCAGAGAAAAGACTGGCATGTGGATCGGATGATGATAAAGCGTTTGTTTTCTCTGGCGCTGCCTCTTGTGCTCCAAAGCATTCTGATCGCGGCAGGCGGTATGGTACTCCAGTCTGCGATTAATCGACAGGGGTTCCTTTTTCTGGCAGGCTTTACAGCTACCAATAAAGTATATGGGTTGCTGGAAAGCTCCGCTATTTCACTGGGCTATGCCATGACCACCTATGTGGCGCAGAATTATGGAGCAGGACTTCAGCAGAGAATCCGCCAGGGAGTGAAAAGCGGCGTTGGCATTGCTGTTTTATTTTCCGTCGGTGTCACCATATTGATGATTTTAGGCGGGAAACCAATTTTGTCCCTTTTTATCGACACCTCCAGTTCTAACGCGCCAAAGGTCCTTGAAATCGCATATCAGTATCTGTTCATTATGAGCTGTCTGCTTTGCGCCCTTTATCTGCTGTATGTATTCCGCAGTACTCTGCAGGGTATGGGCAATACGATTATTCCCATGCTGTCCGGTCTTATGGAATTTTTGGCACGGGTCTGCGCGGCGTTGATAGGGGCACGGATCTGGGGTGAAACGGTCCTGTTCTTCGCGGAACCGGGAGCCTGGATCGCGGCCGCTGTTCTCCTGGTCTTTGGATGTATATGGAAATTTAGGAAAGAATCGCGAACTTTTTCAGATTAAGTGGTACAATAGATCCGGATCAAAATGAATTTTGGCAAAAATAGACGAAAGGTGACAGTATTTTATGCAGCATAAGCTATCCGGCGGACATCTTGCCGCGCTCCTGACCATCCTCATATGGGGCAACACTTTTATTTCGACCAAATTACTGCTAGAGGACTTTCAGCCTGTGGAAATCCTGTTTTTTCGATTTCTGGTGGGATTCGCGGCTTTGTGGGCGGTTTATCCCCGCATGCTGAAACTCAGGGAACTCCGGCAGGAATTTGTATTCATGGCAGCGGGATTTCTGGGTGTCTGTCTGTATTATCTTCTGGAAAACATTGCCCTTACTTATACGCTGGCGTCCAACGTGAGCGTGATTCTGTCCGTAGCACCCCTTTTTACCGCTATCCTGGCGCGGCTGCTTTTAAAAGGGGAGGAGAAGAAGCTGTCCGCGAAATTTTTCCTGGGATTTCTTCTTGCCCTTATGGGGATCTGCATGATCAGTTTTAATGGGAGCGAACTGGCGCTGAATCCCGCGGGAGATATTCTCGCGGTTCTGGCGGCCGCTGTATGGGCCGGCTACTCCCTTCTGACAAAGAAAATCGGAAGCTTCGGCTATCCGGTAATCGCGGCTACAAGAAGAACCTTTTTTTACGGCCTGCTCTTTATGATACCGGCGCTGTTTGTTTTCGGCTTTCAGCCGGATATTTCCGATCTGGCGAAACCGGCGAATTTGTTTAACTTTCTTTATCTGGGGCTGGGAGCGTCGGCTCTGTGTTTTGTCACCTGGAATTTTGCGGTAAAGCAGATCGGCGCGATCCGGACCAGCATTTATATTTACATGGTTCCGGTTATTACCGTTGTAAGTTCCGCTCTTATTTTAAAGGAGCCGGTGACCGCGCTGGCTGCGGCGGGGACGGTTCTGACCCTGGGCGGATCGGTTTTATCGGAGCGGTAGCCTGTATCGTCGGTTCTTTGATTTTCAACTATTTTAGACGTTTAACTCAAATTTAACAGTCTGTTTTAACATCCTTTTAATGACACTCCTGTTCCCTTCTGATAAGATGCTTCTGGAAATTGAAGTTCAGAACGTAAGGACAGGAGTGATTCATATGATTACGTATGCGCAGGAATCCTTTTACTGTGAAATGAACAAACAGGCATGCAGCTATACGATGTATTTTCCCATGCTGTTCGATCATACTTTTCAGCTGGAACGTTTCAAAAAAGCAGCAGACTATCTTTTTCAAAATGTTCCGCATCTGGCAAGAAAAAGTGTCTCCGGATTTTGGCGGGCACGCTGGGTGGAACTGGAAGGCTTCGACAGTGAGCAGCTTTTTTCGTGCTATCGATTTAGCGATGGAATGTTAGAAAGCGAAGAAGAATTTTACAGGGAAGCGCTTAAAGCTTTCCAGAACCTTGAAGATACCCGGATTGATATGGAAACGGAAGCGCAGCTGAAATTTAAAGTGTTCGCAGATGAGAAACAGAGATGGACACTGGTGGTTCTGTGCATTCATCACTCGATTGCGGATGGAAGAGGGAGTATGCAGATTATTGATGTACTCAGCAGAGCCTATGAATCGGCGGGCGGACAGGAAAAGCTGCCGAAGCTTGAGAATTACAGAAAAGTTCCGGTTCACGCGTTAAAAGATGGATTTTTTACCATTCTGAAAAGGACGTTTCGCCAGGAGAAAGAGATGCAGAAACACTGCAAGGAGCTGTTTCCAACGGATCTCAGGGAAGAGCCGAGAAGGGAAAACTTTGAAGTCGTGCGCCTTACAAAGGGGGAACTGGAGGAACTGAAAGAACAGTATCGCCCCTGGAACTATTCTACAAATGATATTTTAGTCTACAAACTGCTGAAAGTCAGTTCAAGGCTTGGAAGCGGGGAGCCGGATGAACACGCTGTTCTGAATATCGGTATCGCGATTGATCACAGAAAAGATATCAGGCGGCAGATTCTTTCCATCACCAATTACGCGAGCATGTGTCCTTTCTATATGAATGAGTCTGATATTCAGGATTTGTATAAAGTCAAAAAACAGCTGCAGCATTTTAAGCAGAATGCGGCAGGCGTGAGCTTTTCAAAAGAATTTCTTCTTCTGGGAATGGTTCCTTTCGCGGTTCAGAAAAAAATTTTTAAGGGGGATGTCTCTAACACCATTCGGGCTATGTCCTGCAGGGGAATACAGACAACGAATATCGGAGAAATCACCCGCCATATTGGAGACTTTGGCAGCTCGCTAAGGCATGTGGAATTTATAGGACCGGCAGGGAAGTTCGGAATGCCGATTATTTCCATTTCATCCTATCAAGGCGAGCTGGCGATTTATTTCCGAAGAACCAATGATACCACAGGAATCTGCCGCAAGGTGCGCGAAATGTTTGAGGAAGAATTAGAAACAGGAAAGGGGACGAGAGACTATGTACAGGAACTTGGTTCTGCTATTTGACGGGATCGGAGAAGTGATAGGGGAAAAGACCCTGGGAAAAGATCCGGTAATTACAGAGCGATATCTGCGTATGCGAAAACACTTTCAGGAAGTTATAGAAAAAGAGCTGAATGAATTCCCGCGGCGGAGTGAAGAGGAAGAAAATCATGTGAAAGAATGGATTGATAAGTATCTTTACGATTGCTGCATGTATGAGCGATGGAAGCCATATATGGAGGTGGAGGCTGCCGTTCCTTACAGCATCGGACTGATTACCGCGCTCGCGTGTCTTCAGGGAATCCGGATTGAAGATGGAATCCGCCTGATTGTCAGTTCTTATTTTTATTCCAAGGGGAAAGGTGAAAAAGAAATGATGCTGATGATGGTAGCGGGATTTGAAAAGAGGGAGATTGCCGCGATGATTGAACAGGCGAGGGAGACCGGAAATGTGTTTCAGGCTGCGGAACTGGGAGATATCTATATGCTGCTGTCCGGATTAAAAGACAGTATGGAAAAACTTTATCCGGTGTTTATCGAAAACGGGGCGATGAAAACGGCGAAACTTCCCGCTCCGGTAGCTTATCATACGCCGCTGGCAAAAAAGCATATTCAGGAATTTGAATCCTGTGTACGGGATATTGAGGTGAAGGATATCCGCATTCCAATTTGTTCTATGTATTCCAATCAGATGCTCTGCCGGAAGGAGCAGCTTCAGCGGGAACTGGTGATTAATTTGTACCGGAAAATGAATGCGGCAGGCTGTATTGAGGCGATTATGCAAAAAAGGGAACGGATTTTCTTCGAAATCGGCGCGGGAAAATCGCTGTATAAAATTTACAGGAGTATCAACGGGGAAATCAACATACTGAAAAATCTGAGAGAAGGGAATTAGGGGGATGCGCATTTTAACCAAGTATCTGCTATCAACATTTCTGGAGAATTTCGGCAAACAATTTCTGATGTTTTTATCGATTGTCATCAGCACAGCACTTTTGATCAGCAGCCTGGCGGTGGTGGATCTTCTGACCGGCATTTATATGGAAAAATCGGTAAAACAGTATGGAGACTATAATATACAGATCAGTCAGGAACAAGGGAAAGTCTGGAATCTGGAAGATGTGGAAGAACTGAAAAACATCAGGCGCCTGTCCATGCTGACCGCCTTCGGAAGAGTATCTGATTATGAAAACCGGGACGTTCAGATTATCGGCGCGGAAGAAGATGAGCTTCAGGAATTTTCCCCTATGAAAGCCATCGAACAAAGCGGGGCGGCATTTCAGGGGAAAACCGCGATTATTTCGGAAAAGACAAAGGAAAATCTGGACGTGGAACTGGGTGACAGCCTGAACCTTTCGTTTGAAGGAAAGGAAGAAACCTACCGGATTATTGGTGTTTATGAGACCGAGTCCCTTTTTCAGGGGGATATGGAAGAACGGTTTTCCGTTGTCATACCTCAGGAGAATCTGGCAGCCTATGAAAAAGGAAAAACAAACTGTACGAGTGTGTATGCCTGTGTGGAAGAGGAACAATCGGACGCGTGGGCGGAATCCTTTAACAAAGCCCATAAAGAACAGTCTGTTATCTGCGCCAAAACCTATGATCAGGATGTAATTAAGAGTCAGTTTGAATGGATTCAACTGCCGATGCTTTTCATGCTTCTGATTACCCTGATTATGTCAGCCTTTATTATCTCCTGCACCTTCAGGCTGATTATCGGACAGCGTCTTCCAGTGCTGGGAACGTTCTTCAGTCAGGGGGCGTCTTCCGGGCAGATTTACGGCCTGTTCCTTATGGAAGGTCTTCTGTACGGAGTTGCGGGCGGACTGGCGGGATGCCTGGCCGGAAATTATCTGACCCGTTTTATTGCCAACTATTCGGTACATAGCCTGCGGTTTTCCGCATATGAAGACTGCCAGGTTCCGGGAAGTTATTTTCTGGCAGGATTTCTGTTTTCCATCCTGTTCTCCGCGGCGATGGTCATCATTCCCGTCCATTCTATAAAGAAAATTCCGTTAAAAGAGATTATCCTGAATATGATGGAACAGAAAAAGCAGCGGCGGCGCGGACCATTGATCTGCGGTCTGTGTTTCCTGGCGGCAGCGGCAGTGATGGCGCTGATTGCGGAGCCGACAAATTATGTGCTGTCCATGCCATGCATCTCCTTTTTCCTGATTGGAGCGGTCGTTCTGATCGGATATGCGGCTTATGCTGTCTGCAGACCGGCAGCGGCCTTTTTCCGGGGAAAATCCGCGGTCGGAATGCTGGCGTTTAATAATGTGGGAACCTCAGGAATTTTAAAAAATAACATCACCTTAATTACCGTCTGTATCACAGCAGTTCTGATTATCTCCGCTCTCAGCGCTTCCATTACAGAAGCCATCAACGGCAGCTACGCAAAGATGAATTTCGATATCTGCGTTACCGTTTCACAGGCTGAAAGTGAAGAAGCGGGAAGCGCGGTTTATGAAAATTTTGATCCCGATTCTGTCATTGAAATCGGAACGATTTCCACCCGGTTTGATGGCGATCCGCTGAAGCCGATGTACCTTTTCTATGTGGATCCGGAAGAATACCGGGACTTTGAAAACTATATGTCCTACGAAGATAAAGAAGCGCAGCTGAGGAAGCTGGATGGACAGAAAAACGGGATCATCGTTTCCCAGAGGATTGCCAGAACCTACGGGATCGAAGCCGGCGATACCATCTCCGTTGAATCCGATGGTGAGGAATATCAGCTGAATGTACTGTCGATTCTCGATGCGCGAATGTACTCAAGCGGCAACTATAATCTCATCACCAGGGAGACAGCCGCGGAGCTTTTCGGTTTTGAGTACCCTTCACAATATTATATCCGCACAGAGATTCCAAAAGAAGACGTGAAACAGGAACTGAGCGGGTATGGCGCGGAAATCACGGACAAACAGGATCAGGTGGACGCGGCGGAAGAAGAAATGCGGCAGTTTACGGATATTTTGTCAGTCTTTTCCTACGTGATAATGATAATGGGCGCTTTGGCTGTAATCAGTAATGTGACAATCAGTTTTCTGCAGAGAAAAAAGGATATGGCGGTTATGACGTCCATCGGAATCAGCCCGCCGCAGAAAACGGGGATGCTTCTGCTGGAATCACTGACGGTCGCGGTGGCGGGGATTGTGTTTGGAGTGATATCCGGAGGGATTTCTTTATATCTTCTGGGAGATGTATTCACGCTTCTGATGCTGGATCTGAACCTCGGATATGACGGCGCGGTGCTGGGAGTCATCAGTCTGGCAACTGTACTGATTGTTATGCTGACCGCAGTTCCGGTTGTTATAAAATGCGAAAAACTGGACATTGTGAAGGAGTTGAAATATGAATAAAGTGATTGACGCAAAAGGAATCTGCAAGGAGTTTATAATTGGGAAATCGAGAGAGCAGGTGCTGAAGCAGATCAGCTTTCAGGTGAGGCAGGGAGAATTCCTTTCTGTTATGGGGCCTTCCGGCTGTGGAAAATCAACGCTCCTGTATATTCTGGGCGGGCTGGATCTTCCGACAGGCGGCGAAGTATACAGCTTCGGGCGTTCTTATAAGGACATGAGCGAAAAAGAAAAAAGCAAAATGAGGAGAACGAAGATCGGGTTTGTATTCCAGTTTTATAATCTGGTTCCCAATCTGAATGTAGAAGATAATATTCTGCTGCCGATCCTGCTGGATGGAAAAAAAATAAAAGACTATGAGAATCCTCTTTCGGAAATTCTGGAAATTACAGGACTTACGGAACGAAGGAAATTCAAACCCAGGGAACTTTCCGGAGGGCAGCAGCAGAGAGTCGCGATTGCCAGAGCGCTGCTCTTCGGCCCGGAACTGATTCTGGCTGATGAGCCCATCGGAAATCTGGACTCCAAATCAGGAATCGAGATTATGGAACTGTTTAAAAAGATCAACCGTGAAATGGGAAAAACCATCATTCAGGTAACGCACTCCGAAGAGGCGGCTCTTTACGGAACCAGGCTGATACGGATGAAAGACGGCGTTATTAAGGAAGATAAGAGGATCGAGCAGAAATAATGGAAGAACAAATTGTGTATGTGAACCTGAAACAGGGTGATATTGCAAGAAGGGTGATTACACCGCAGATGCGAAAGCGGTTTATCGGGGCAATCGGGATTAATGTGATGATTCTGATGGAAGAACAAGCGCACAGGTATGATGCGCTGTCCGAAAAAAATGTCCTGATTTTCGGAATCGGACCTATCACGGGGACCGGACTGATGGCAGGCAACCGATGTGTGATTACAGCCAGGAGCCCGATTACAGATATTTATGGAGACTCTAATATTGGGGGAGACTTTCCTGTAAAAATGCGCTCACTGGGAATCCATCATCTGGTCTTCCGTGGAAAAGCAGAGACTCCTCAGTACCTCTTGTGCAGCGCGGACGGACAAATCCGGCTCTGCGCCGCGGAGGATCTCTGGGGAAAATCTACAGATGAGGTCACGGATATTCTGATAAAGCGCCACGGAAATGACTGTGATGTGGCCTGTATTGGAAAAGCCGGCGAAGAGCTGGTGCGGTATTCCAGTATCATTATGTCCAAAAACCATGCGGCAGGCAGAATGGGTACCGGCTGCGTGATGGGAAGTAAAAATCTGAAAGCAATTGTTGTGCAGGGACGAAAAAGCACGGTGGAGTACCGTGATCCGCAGGCATTACAGAAGATTAAGGAAAAATGGATCGATGGAGCGAAAAAATCCGCCATTTCCCATATGGGCGCAAGATACGGAACTTTATTCCTCCTGGAAGCCAATAATCGGAGCGGCGGGCTGCCGGTCAGAAATTTTCAGGCAGGAAAAGATCCGAAGGCAGAAGCGCTGTATCCGGTGGTATTTAACCGTGACTATAAAATCAAAAAAGAAGCCTGCTATGCATGCCCCATCGGATGCTCAAAAAAGTATCAGGTAAAAGATGGAAAATATAAGGGGCTTACCGGTTCGAGGATTGAGTTCGGGGCGGCGTCCATAGGTCCTATGACAGGCGTCTTTGACTGGCCGGGGGTGCTGCATATGAAGCTGCTGTGCGACCGTTATGGAATTGATACCATTGAAGCGGGGGCGGTGATCGCGCTGGCGATGGAAGGCTGCGAACGGGGAATTCTGAAAAAGGAGCAGCTTTTTGGAAGGAATGTGAAGTTCGGCAGTGTAGAGGACGCGGAATACCTGATGGAAAGGATCGTCAGAAGAGAAGGAATTGGAGATCTGCTCGCGGAAGGTGTATACAGGGCGGGGAAAGCACTGGGACTTGAAGATTATGTATTCTGCATCAATAAATCTTACACCGGACTGCAGTCAAACGCAAGACTGGTCCGTTCACTGGGATATATCACATCTACAAGAGGCGGCGATCATCTGAAAAGCTTTGCCTTTTCCATGCAGAATGGAGGCTACTATATCGCGCGCCATCTCTTTCATATAAAAAACGCCAGAAAGGAACTGGCAAATCCGGTTAATATCGGAAGAATTCTATGGTGGCATGAAAACTACAAAATTGTTGTGGACTGTATCGGAGTCTGCCTGTTCGCGATTCAGGGGCTGCCGTCTCTGGGGATCGGGATGTTTGATGATTTCGCGGATATTATGAACGCGATATATGGACTGGATATGAGTCCGGAAGATGTGTTCCACGCCGCGGAACGGATTTATCAGCTGGAGAATGTGTTCAACGTAGCCTGCGGGCTGAAGCTGGAACACTATATCTGGCCCAGACGAAAACAGGAAGAGCCTGTCAGACAGGAATTCTTAGAGAGGACTGTACTGACCGAAAAAGATCGGGATCAGCCGGGGATGCTGCCGGAATATTTCCGGTACCGGGGGTTGACAGAGAAGGGAAGACCTGTAAAGAAAAGGCTGGAAGAACTGGATATTCTGGATTTGTGCGAGGGGTATCCCTGTGAAGAGGCAGAAGCCGAATCTATGGCGGAACTGCTGCGGAATGTGGCCCTTGTAATTCACTATACATGGAAAGACAGACTTCATGTAAATCTGTCCTGCTTTCTCATGGATCGGATGCTGGAATTAAAAGACAGGACGCAGCTCCGAAAATTGGAAAAGCGACAATACTCGTCATAATATAATGGGTTCATTATATTATATATAAATTTTATCAACCTGAAATGGAGGAAAAAATGAGAGAATTAACAGCGGAAGTAAAAGAGGCAATGAAGAAGGAAGTGTATGATTTTTTTGCGGAGGAGAGTGACCGACCGGCAGAGGAAATTACAGACAGTCTTTCTGTCATGGAAGATCTGGACGGAGATTCTCTGATGTTTGTAGAACTGGTGGAAATGCTGAAGGGACAGTATAATCTGGATATTCAGCTGCAGACAGTCGGCAAATATCTGTTAAAACATCCTGCGGATACAGTGGGCGAAGTAATCGAAACGCTATACCTGGTGTATCAGTATGAAAACGGTATTGTGGAACTGGAGAGGGAGTAGGAATGACAGCTGTCGTGTTTCAAAACGCACTTACAACGATTGCGGTTAAACATCATATCGGTATTCTGACGATCAAAAACGGAAAACAGAACCTGATTGCCGACCCGGTGTTTATCCGGAAAGAAGAGCTGGAAGAGGTGATCCGTGCATGTGAACTGAAGGCTCTGATTCTGACCGGCCATGGAAAAAATTTTTCTTCAGGAGCGGATTCAGAACGGTTCGGAGACTACAAAGAACAGACGGAAGCGTTTAAAGAAAAACTCAACGAAGGAAAACGGGTGTTGGACTATATTGAGCAGCTTCCGATTCTGACCGTGGCTCTTACAAACGGAGCATGTTTTGGAGCAGGATTTGAAATCGCCCTCAGCTGCCAGTTTCGGATTGGCTGCAAAAATACGTATTTCTCATTTCCGGAGCGTAATCTCGGATTACTTCCGGGAATGGGAGGCACTGTGAGGCTGCCCCGCCTGATTGGGAGATCAAGAGCCATGGAACTTATTTTATCCGGAAATCTGATTAATGCGCAGCAGGCGCTTGAGTGGGGAATCCTCAACGAAATTGTACCCAAAAAAGAACGGATGGACGCGGCGGTGAAGTGGGTGGAAGCTCTTCTGGAGGGAACCTCGCACAAGCAGCGGGCAGAAATCATCCGCGCCGTAAATATGGCGCAGAACGCGGACATACAGCAGCTTTATCAGGCGGAAACGGAAACGTTTGTCAATCTGCTTTCCGACCGTTTTCGGCATAAGGAGCTGCAAAGAGAAAAGAAACATGAAGTGGAAAAACGAAGAAAAAGTAAACATTAACGCGGTTTTCCGCATTGAGAAAAAATATGCGGATCTGGAGCAGGTGTTTCAGCAGGTCTATGATACAGACTGCTATACCAGATGGTTTAACTGGAAACCCTTTGTCTGGCTGTCTTTTGATCAGAAATATCTGGAAGAAGGCTGCAAAGGAATCATTCGCTTTACGATTCCGCCTTTCCGTTATGAGCTGACAGTGACAAGAGTGGAAAAAAACCGAATAATTGAATTCCAGTCAGACGGCAGGCTGTTTGGCGGAACCGCCAGAATGGAGTTTTATGAAAAGGACGGGAATATCTATTACGAAGATCCTCATATTCTGTTCGGGAAGAACCGGCTGATTCACAAGTACTACTGCTGGTTTCTGGCAGGAAAACATGTACCGTATATGGAATCCCGATTTCAGATATTGCGGAAATTTCTCTTAAATCAGCAGAAGGACATTTCAAATGATGAAAACAAGATTTGAATTTAATGTCAGAGGTTATGAACTGGACTCTTTTGGACATGTAAACAATGCGGTCTATCTGAATTATCTGGAACAGGCCAGATGGGAGATGTTCCTGGAAAATGAAGAATGGGGCGCATTTTTAAAGAAAAATGAAGTGTTTCCGGCGGTAATTGAAAACCGTATCCGTTATCTGCGGGAACTGACGCCTTTCGCAAAAGCCTACGCGGAGACCCTATGGAAGCGCAGGGGCGCCTACCTGATCGCGCACCATAAGATTTACAATCAAGAGACACAGAAGCTCAGCGCGGTTGCGGAATGCAGGATGCTGCTTCTTTCCAGGGAACGGATCATCTATGAACCGCCGGAATCCATGAAAAATATGCTGGAGGAAGAATAGTATGGAATGGGAACCATTTGAACAGTATGAAGCCTTCGCGGTAGCTGATCAGAGTGAGTTTCAAAGGCAGCTGAAAAACGGAGAACTCCGCGGCCGGAAGCTGAAAGCGATGGCAGTGAGAATTCACGGCGGCAGTGAGGGGACCCTTCGGGAAGAACTTTTAAAAGCAGATCCGCAGGAACTGCCCTTTCTGCGAATCGGCATTCTAGAAGAAGAAGCGGATCTTCCGGCTCTTCAGACCGCGGCTCTCATGCATGTGAGAATTGCCCGGAAACATGTACGGTATCGAGGAACCTATTCGGATTTGCAGGTTCTGAACCGGAGCGGTCTTCTGCTGAAACATGCGGAGAAAGAAGGAGGCCGCAGACCGGATGAACCGCTGACTGAAACGCTTCTGCTGGAGTCAGGATACCTGTCCCGGGTGTTTGAGGGAGAGGAAAAAGAACCCCTGTTCCAATGGGTACAGGAGCATATCCTGTGCAGAGAGGCAGAGCAGATTCAGGCAATCCGCATGTGTTTTGAGCGGTACCTGTGGCTGTATGAAAAGACATCTGATCGGGGCCTGCTGCTTCAGGAGGAAAACCGCCAGTTCTGTCTGATGGCGGAACGGGCGCTTGAAAAAAGGAGTTCCGGGAAATGAATCATGTGAGTTATACCGTGGAAGAACGGATTGGATATCTTACCCTCTGCGGAGCACAGGGGAACAAAATGACAAAGGACTTTTTAGATGAGATCTGCGGGATCTTCCAGAAAAAAATCTGGAAATCACGGATACAAGGTCTGATTATTATGGGAGAAGGCAGACATTTCAGTTCCGGCGCGGATGTGGAACAGCTGATTCATAATACCGTATCCATGTCGGACATTTGCCGGGGAGAAGTTCGTTCTTATCCTTCCTGGTTTTTGGATTTTAAACAGACCCTGAACGGTATCGCGGCAATGAATATTCCGGCGGCAGCAGGCGTTACAGGAGTCTGCATCGGTTCCGGTCTGGAACTGGCGCTGGCCTGCGGCATCCGGATCTGCGCGGACAGCAGTAGGATCGGATTTCCGGAATCTACTTTTGGACTGCTTCCGGGAGCGGGAGGGACTTTAAGAGCCGCGGAACTGATGGGCAGCGGGAATGCCCTGCTGGCTGTTCTGGAAGGGAATCTGATGAAAGGGACAGAGGCAGTAAAAGCAGGACTGTTTCAGAAAAGCTGTTCCAAAAAAGAAGTGAAGAGAGAATGCGAAGCAGCTCTGGAAAGGGCATGGAGCATGAAAACGCAATGTTAGAAAGGAAAGGAAAATGAAACAGGCAAAACTTATCGGTACGAGCACCGCGCTCGCGAAGAACACAGTTCCTTTTGATGAGATCAATGACTATCTGGGGCTGTTTGACCGGGCTCCGGAGAAAATAAAAAAGTGGACCGAGCGGATTCAGCCGGTTATGAAGGAAATGTTGGGAGTAGAGTATACACACTACGCATTTAACTCTGAAACAAGAACAATGGACGAAGACAATCTCTCTTTGTCGGTAAAGGCGGCAAAGCTGGCGCTTGCGGACGCGGGGATGGATCTTTCGGAGATAGACTGTCTGATTTATGCGGGGGGATATTCCCATCAGATGCCTCCCATGTCCGCGAGGCTGCAGGGTGAACTTGGAATGGGACGCTGCGCGGAATATCAGATTCATGCGAACTGCACTTCTGTGTACAAAGCCGTTAAACTGGCTCACAGCTTTCTGCTCCTCGGAGAATACAAGAATATACTGGTCGTGTCCTCCAATGTGATCAGCTCCTGCTTTGTTCCGGAATATTACAATCAGGAAATTCTTACAAAAGAGGATATTTTCCTCCGCTGGTATCTGTGTGACGGTGCCGGGGCATTCGTTCTGACTGCCGCAGATGAAGAGGATGAAAGTGAAGGCTTCTATCTGGAGCATACCTATGTGGAGTCCGGCGGCGTTTCAAAGCCGTCCGCCATGGGCAACCGCTATCAGTATTACCTGACAAACCCGAAAGAGGAATATGAAAGAGGAGCCCATCATATTAAGCAGCTGTATATCAACGTTCTGAATGAATACGCTATGGAAGAGGACGGGCAGACCATCTTTTTCCACGCGCTGAAACGGATGCTGGCGCAAAAAGAAATCAATGTAAAAGAGCTTGCCGCTTTTGTAGTCAATATGCCTTCAAAATCCGTCCGGAATCTGATCTCTGAGGAATGCGCAAGTATCGGAATCTCCCAGGATATAATATTTAATTCTCTGGAAAAAAGCGGGTACGTAGGTCCTCCCGCAGGATTGATTTCGATTGATAAAGTGCTCAGAGAAAAGACCTTTAAAGACGGAGATCTGATTCTCAGTTTTGTCATGGAGGTAAGCAAGTTTATGCAGGCCGGATTTTCGCTTCGTTACCGCGGCGGGGAGAAGCGGGCATGAGAGGGAAAAAATCGCGAAAAAAATATGTGATTGCCATTATTCTGCTGATTGTAATAATCGCAGCAGGATGGTTTTTTTGGGCATCACGGGCGAATACCACGGTGCATACAGGGATTGATATTATGCTGGATGGACAGGGCGGCAGGAACGCCAGCGCGCTGGTAATCTATCAGCCGGGAAGAACCTCTTTTTCAGAAGACGTGGCGCGGGATCTCGCGGACGGCATCTGTAAAAGCGGATACCGGGTGCGAATTACCACTGTAAATCCGGAATTGTCCGACGACCTGTCCGGATACGATCTGGTTGTTTTCAGCAGTCCTGTGTATATGGGAGCCTGTTCCCCTCTGATAGAAGATTATGTGAAGTCGATTCGGAATTACGGAAAGGCGGAAGTCGCTTTTTGCGCCACCGGAATGCTGGAAAGCGCGCCGGAGCTGGAAGCTGTGGAACAGTGGTTTTCCGCGCATCCGCTGAAAAAGATTGGAAAAATTTCCAAACAGATGTATTTAGATGAGGAAAACTGCGCCCGAAACTGGGGACAGGAAATCGCGGGGGAATGAAATGAAAAAGAAGTTCAGGCAAATCTTGTGCGTGAATCTGATCACACTGCTGCGAATTCCTCTGACCATATTGTTTCTGGCAGAGACAGAAGCCGCTGTGACCGGCGGCGGGAACCTATGGTCTTTCTGGACAGTGATGACCGCGGGATGCGTATGTGCCAGCGACTTTCTCGACGGAAGGCTTGCGAGAAAATGGCAGGCGGTTACCGAGAAAGGTGCGCGTCTGGATCTGTTCTGTGATTCCGTTTATATTCTGGGAAGCCTTGGACTGCTCTGCGTCAGAAGGGTGCTGCCGTACTGGCTGCTGCTGGCTGTCTCCGGCAAGCTGGCGGAATTTCTGATTTGCTCCCGGATGAAAAAGTATAAAGAGAAAAAAGGCGGGAGGGTCTATTATTATGATCGGCCGGGAAGAATTCTGAGCGCGGTCTACTATCTGACACCGTTGCTGGTAGTGGCTTTCTGCCGGTTCGCGGGTGCAGAGGCGTATTCCCTTCTGTACGGGTACAGCGCGGCGCTCACAGGAGCGACCGTAGCTGTCAGTTGGCTGAAATTCAAAAAAGGTGCGAAAGCGGAGAATGCTTTCGGAAAGGAGATTCTTAGAAATGAAAGTTCTGTTAGTAAATCCCCCGATCCCGCATAAAATGCGTATGCTGGAATTTTCCGATGAGGCGGGGCGCAAAGCGATGTCCCTGCGGGTTATGGTAGGGCCGCCTCTGGCTCTGAACGAGCTGGCGGGGGTAATTCCGGATGAAGAAATCCTTATTCTGGATCAGAAAACCGAACAGGATCAGAATCCGGACTATGACTGCCTTGCGCATCTGGAAAAAACGGTGCGGGATTTTCAGCCGGATTTTGTCGGATTTACCTGTATTACTGCCCAGTACAACTCCGTAAAAAAGATGCTGGAACTGATTAAAAAAATAGATCCCTCGATTATCACACAGGCGGGAGGGCTTCATCCGACTTTGTGTACGGAGGACTTTGCGGATTCAAAAGCGGATATCATTGCGGTGGGGT
This sequence comes from Zhenpiania hominis, assembly GCF_014333425.1. GTDB lineage: Bacteria > Bacillota > Clostridia > Peptostreptococcales > Anaerovoracaceae > Hominibacterium > Hominibacterium hominis. The sequence continues at coordinate 128,953 of NZ_JACRYT010000006.1, forward strand.
TGGGAAAGCGAAGCTTCCGAGACGTGATCCTGGAACTCAGAGAAAACGGCTCCAAGGCTGATTTCAGCCATATTCCGGGACTCGCGTTTCCTTCCGCGGCCGGGATGCGGTACACCAAAAAACTGAGCGAGTTTTCTTATCAGGAGATCAAGGAGCACTTCATCATGGATGAGATTATGCCTAACCGCGCTCTGACGGATCGCTATGATTATATTATTCCGTATGAGAAAAAAAGGATTCAGTATATCAGTACTTCCCAGGGATGTACGCATAAATGCAACTTCTGTACAATCTGGCCGGTAGCGGGAGGACAGTATTTCCACAAAAGTGTGGATCTGATTCTCAGAGAAATCAAGCATATGGAACGCTATCCGATTATCCGGTTCTGTGACGCGAATACCTTCGGAGATCTAGGAAAGGCGCGGCAGCTTTTTACCCGGATTCTGGAGGAGGGACTGGATCATCATCAGTATATTGTAGATGTACGGACAGACTTTGTGATCCGCCATCCGGAAATCATGGAGCTTGCCTACCGGGCAGGAGTGCGGGTGGCAATCTGCGGTCTGGAATCTGTTAATGAAGAAGAACTGAAGAATTATGGAAAGAACAGTACCGTTCAGGATACAATCGGCGCGCTGCGGATTCTGAATCAGCTGGGAATGAAAGTAAACGGCAATTATATGGTGACCCCGGATTATGTGGAGCGGGACTTTGAGGCTCTGGGACAATTTGTGGAGGAAAACGCGATTTTTCATTCCGGTTTTACAATTCTGACGCCGTTCCCGGGGACTGCCCAGTGGGAGATGTACAAAGACAGGATTACGATTTCGGATTTTGACTATTACAATCTGACAAACGCAGTCTTTGACACAAAACTTCCGGAGCCGGTTTTTTACGATAAAGTGACAGAACTTTACAAGCTGGCGGCTGCATCGCGCCGGAAATTTATCAGGCAGTACGGCAGCGCCGAAGAAAAGGAAAGAGTGGAAGCGGTATCATGAAAATAAGTATTTTCGGCTGGGGAAAGATGGGAAAAGAGCTCTTGGACGTGTTTCTGGAATCAGACGCGCAGCTTGCCTGGATTGGAAGAAATCCGAAAGCAGAGCAAGAGGCGCGAAGATATGCGGAGAAAAGGCTGAAACGGATAAAAAAGACAAAAGGCTGGACAGAAGAAAAAAAGCAACAGAGGCTGAATGAGATACTGGTCTCTGCAGACAGAAAAGACGCGGAAGGCAGTGATTTTGTGATCGAAACAATTACCGAAGATCTGTCAGCCAAACAGGAGCTGTTTCAAAGCCTGGAAGATTATGTGGATCCGGAATGTATTCTTCTGACCAATACATCTTCGATTCCGCTGGAACGTATTTTTGAAAAGGCAAAGCAGCCGCAGCGGTGCGCGGGGCTGCACGCCTTTTATCCCGGAAGTCTGATCCGTACAGTTGAAATCAATTACAGCGATTCCGTGTCCCGTCAGTGCCTGCGAAAAATAAAGGAACTTGTGGAGCAGTCAGGGCGAAATTATGTTCTTCTGCCGGAACCTTTCAATCTGTTGTTTTCAAAGCTGATTTTCGTTCTGATGAACGAAGCCTTTCGAATCTATGAATGCTGTTCTCTCAGTACAGAAGCCATTGATTCCATTCTGAAAGAAAACTTTATGATGCTGGGGATCTTTGAAATTCTGAATACAACAGGAAATCTCATTGTCTATAATTGTGTGAAATACTTTGAGGAAGAAGAAAACGAGGCCTTTTATCATGGGTTTAAAAGCGCTGTTGCCGATATTCATGAAAATTACGGGGACTGCACCTTCGAACAGTACTGCCGGGATACCGGAAGGCAGAAATCCGAGAGAGGAAGCGCGGCGGAACACAAGGAAATACTGGAAAGATTTGAAGCGCTGTATGTAAACTATATGACACAAATTTTTCAGGACGATCGTCTGGATATAAGGCAGACGCTGGATGCATGCAGGGATATTCTGGGAATCGCCCGGAATCCGGAAGAAATTCTCCGGGAAATGGGAGAAGAGAGAATAAAAGAAATATTAAGCCGGAATTACGAGGCATTGCCCTGCAGCTTTTATCGGGCAGGTGATTATCGCATCTGGAACAGGAGGAAAATAAATTGAAGCACAAAAAGATTTATGTAACAGGAATGGGAATGGTTTCTTCCCTGGGTACCAGTACCGGGGAATGCTGGAAGGCGCTCTGCGAAGGAAAAAACGGAGTCCGGCGGATTAAAGGGTTCGATCCGGAAGGATTCGATACCCAGGTGGCGGCGGAAATCGATCCGTACTGTGTGGAAGCAAAAGCCAAAGACCTGTTTGGCAGAAGAGAGTCCAAACAGATGACGATCAATACAAAGATGGGGATGCTGGCAGTTCACGAAGCGGTTGAGCAGAGCGGAATCACGAAAAACGCGGTGGATAAGGACCGGGTAGCGGTTATTATGGGCGTAGTTTCTACAAATAATGCGATTACAGATAAAAAAAGCCAGGCCCATTATATCGTAAAGACCATGCCCAATTCCATCAGTGCCTGGACGACGATCCGGTACGGATTCGGGGGCGCCAACTTTAACGTTTCCTCTGCCTGCGCATCTTCCGCCTACGCGCTAATTCTGGGAGAGCACCTCATACGCTCCGGGATGGCGGACGTTGTAATTGCGGGCGGTTCGGACGCAAGCGTTCAGCCGGAGTATATCCGGGGCTTTAATCAGATTCTGGCCATGTCCAGCAATCCGGATCCGGAGAAAGCGTGCCGCCCGTTTACCGCGGATCGGGACGGATTTGTAATGGGAGAAGGCGCGGGCGTACTGATTCTGGAATCCGAGGAACACGCGCAAAGAAGAAACGCGGAAGTCTATGGAGAAATTCTGGGTTCTGCGTTCATCAGCGAAGCGGCCGATATCACAGCTCCGTGCAAAGACGGGGAAGGGATGGAAAAATGCATGCGCATGGCGATGAAAGCGGCAGAAATCAATGCCGATCAGGTGGACTGCGTTAATGCCCACGGAACCTCCACTTATCTCAACGATAAATACGAGACAATGGCCATTAAAAGAATTTTTGGAAAACATCAGAAAGAATTGAGCGTCACTTCCGTAAAGTCCATGCTGGGGCATACGGTAGCGGCCTGCGGCGCGATTGAAGGGATTGTATCGCTTCAGAGTCTCCGGCATAGTAAAATTACACCGACCATTCACTATGAAAACTCGGATCCGGAACTGGATCTGGATTATACGCCAAATGTGAGCCGCGACAGGGAGATTGATGTGGTACTTTCCAATTCCTTCGGCTTTGGCGGGCATAACGCGTCGATTGTATGGAAGAAAGCATAGCAAAGAGAGGGGTTTTATGTTCAAAAAAATCTTGTTTTTTTCTTTCCCGCTGGCAGGTCATGTGAACCCGCAGATCGGACTGTGTGAGGCGCTGGGAGAAAAAGGCGTGGAAATGGTATTTTATACAACCGCGGAGCATTTTCACAAGCTAGAACACATCCGGAATCTTGAGCTCCGGCCGTATCCGGAACCGTTCCGGCAGTATTTTAATGAAATCGGGGAAAAAAGGAAGATCCATCACAGGATGCTGACTATGTTGAGTACATTTTACCGGGACGCGGAACTTCTGATCGATTTCACGATTCAGCAGATGGAACAGGAGCAGCCATGTGTGGTTGTCTGCGATCAGTTTGCCATATGGGGAAGGGCCGCGGCGAGATACTGCGGGGTTCCGGTATGCAAATTCTTTTCCAGTATCCTGGCAGATGAAATTGTTTATGAGACGGATCCGTATTTTAAAAATGCCATCGCCTATATGATTTTAACGCAGGGCATCCGTATGTTTGATATTATGGGGGTAATCCGGAGAGTAAACCGCAGATACGGAAAACCGATTGTGGAAAACATTTCTCAGGTGATGGCGAGAGGTGACGGCCTGTGTCTGGTTATGACATCGAGAATTTTTCACCCGGGCGGCGAGAAATATCCCGAAAACGTCCTGTTTCTCGGCGCGGATCATCAGAAGAAACTGCCGCCTCCGGTCAGAAAAGATAAAATTTTTATCTCCCTGGGAACCGTTTCGCTGCGGCCGCATTTTTTCAGGGACTGTATCGAAGCGACAAAACATTTCGGCTATGAGTATGTGATTACGCTGGCAGGGAACAAGCGGCACAATATTGACGATTTAGAGTCTTATTCCAATGTAACGGTTTATGACAATCTGAATTTCGAGGATTATCGCAGAGTTGTAAACGAATCCGCCCTTTTTATTTCCCACGGCGGCTTCAACGGAGTTACAACTGCGCTTTTATATGAAACCCCGCTGCTCATCTGTCCGGTAAGCCCCGAGCAGATTAATACAGCGAAGCTGATTACCAAATATCGCTGCGGAGCCGGCTATTATAAAAAGAAAATCGACAGACAGGAAATGCGAAGACTGGCAGATTCTATTGTCGGGCAGCCGGATGTGCAGGAAAATCTGAAAAAACAGAGCCGGGGTCTGCAGGAAGCTATGGGTTACACCGGAGCGGCAGAAAGGATGATTCAGGAGTATATAAAGGAGGACGCGAGATGAAAAAAGCAGTTGTATATATTTCAAAAAACGGAACCACAAGGGATACCGTTGATCAGATTCGGAAAAGAGCGGCAGAATCGATTGATTATTATGATTTGGAGAAATCACAGGACATTCCGGTGTCACAATATGATCAGCTGTATCTCGGATGTGGAATCTATGCGGGCACCGTCAGCAAAGAGATGAGGAAGTTTATGAATAACGGGGAACTGAAAAACAAAGAAGTAACGTTTTTCGTTCATGGACTGGACAGCGCGGAGTCGCACCGTATGATTCTGGAACATTCCGTTCGGGATCATTCGTGGATGGAAAACTGCCCCATGTATTATCTCGGCGGAGCCTGTGATTTAAAAAAGCAGAATTTCCTGATCAGGAAAATGCTGAAGGCGATTGCAAAGAAGAAAAATCTGGATGCCGATCATATGGAAAATCTGGATCAGCAGGCGATCTGCGATTTTGTATCCCGGGTTTGTGAAGACAGGTAAGCGATATGAGTATCATTGAGGTGAAAGACGCGGGAAAAGAATATGGCGGACAAAGGGTCGTGGATCATCTGAACCTGCAGATCGGGGAAGGACAGATCTATGGCCTGCTGGGCCCCAATGGAGCGGGAAAAAGTACAACGATACGGATGATCTGTAATATCATCCGTCCGGATTTCGGTGAAATCCGCATATACGGACATGATATCAGCCGGGAATTCAGTCTGGTGCAGAAAAAGATCGGACTGGTTCCGCAGAATATCGCGCTGTATCAGCAGTATACAGCGGAAGAAAATATAAAGCTGTTCGGCGAACTGTACGGACTCAGAGGGGCAAGTCTGAAAAGGGGAACGGAAAAGGCGCTGGAGATGACAGGCTTGGAGCAGGTTGCGAAAAAGCAGTCCGGGACATTTTCCGGAGGAATGCTGAGAAGGCTTAACATTGCCTGCGCCCTGGTTCACAGCCCGAAGATCCTCATCATGGACGAACCGACTGTCGGAATTGATCCCCAGTCAAGAAATTATATTCTGGAAGCGATTAAAGCGAGAAATGAGGAGGGAACAACCATCATCTACTGCTCCCATTACATGGAGGAGGTTGAGGCTCTATGTACGATGATTTCGGTACTGGATAAAGGAAAAGAAATTGCGAAAGGAACAAAAGAGGAACTGAAGCAGCAGGTTGGAAAGAATAAAACACTGCTTGTGACAGGAGGCGCCTTTAATGAAAAACTTGCAGAATGCCTGCGCGGGGTACCGGGGGTTCTCTCCGTCAATGTGCGGGAAAAGGAACTTGCGGTTATCAGCAGAGAACAGGCGGAAAATCTGAGTGAAATCATTGACCGCATTCTGCAAAGCGGTGCGTCTGTTTCCGATATTCAGTATTCGGATGTAACTCTGGAAACCGTATTTCTGGCGCTGACCGGAAAAAAACTCAGGGATTGAGGTGAACCAGGTGATAACATTAATCAGACAAGGAATTAAATTTCAGATTCGAGATCGGAAGTGGCTGCTGTTTAATCTGTTGTTTCCGATCCTGCTGCTGGTGATGACGTCCTACTTTATGGCGGAGACCTTCAGCGGAGGCGGGGCAGAAGTGGGGAAAATACGTTTGGCAGTCTGTTCAGAGGAAGGACAGAACTTCGGACAGATGGCGAATCTGTCTCAGGGCGATGTGGAATTATCTGTTTACCGTGTGAATGGACTGGAAGAGGGGAAAGAGGAACTGAGACAGGGGAACTGTTCGGTCTTTTTATGGAGCTCCGGCGGCAATATCGCTGTGTATGCGGATAGAGACGCTTACGCGGAAAAAACATATGTTATCAGCCTGCTGGATCTGGCGGCGGGAGACAGTTCGATTCGGGATATGGGAATAGAAGCGGCGCCGGAGGAAATTCCGGTTCAGGAAGTACATCAGGACTTTACGGCGGCAGATTATTACGGTGTGGTGATTATCACAATGATGGTTCTTTATGTAATGATTGTCCCGCTTTCGTTATGTTCCTACGATACGGAGCACCAGATTATCGAGAGAATCGGAATCAGCCCGGTAAGCAGACCTGCATATTACACGGCGAGGATTCTTTCTTCGATTTTTCTGGAAATTATGATTATCGCGCCGATACTGCTGTTTTCCATACTGGTTTTAGGGGCGAACTGGGGCAGTCATGAAGTGTTGGCGGGACTGGGCCTGCTCCTTACGATTGTGATGGCGGTTTTTCTGGGGATGCTTGTGTACAGCCTGCTGCAGAATTACGAGAAAAGTCTGATTGTAATCCAGACACTGATTATACCGGTCTGGTCGTTCCTCGGCGGCGGCTATATCAAACTGCAGTCAGAGAACCCCATTCTTCAGAGTGTCCTGTTGCTTTCACCGATACGCTGGCTCAATCAGGGGCTGTTCCGCACGATCTATGCGGATGATACGCGGATGCTGTGCCAGTACCTTGGAATCGCGGCAGGGATAACAGCTGTCTGCGCGGTGCTGCTGGTCATAAGAACACATAGGAGAGTAAAGACGTGAGAGTGATTTGGATCTTATTAAAAAATAACATAAAAAATCTTACTGCGAAAAGTCCGGTTTTCACAATTTTGTTTATTCTGCTGCCGGTTATTATTTCCGTAGGAATTTCACTGCTGATTCCATCGACAAAGGTCTTTAGCGGTATCATTTTGGATCAGTCGGGAAGTGTGCTTTCCTCCGCGTTTGTTGACAGCCTCAGTTCGAATGAAAGCATGACCATTCAGGTAAAAAAAGAAGCGGATATTGCGGGAGAAATTAAGCTGGGGAATTATGATTTTGGAATCCTTCTGGATGAAGATTTTGACAGTGCTCTGAAACAGGGGAATCCGGCAGAATCTGTAAAAGTCTGGAGCAGTGACGCGTCCGGAACGCTGGGGATTGTAAAAGCGGCGGTTCAGACAGAGTTAAGCCGTTTTTCCGCAATCTGCAGGGCGGATCCGGGAAATGAACAGGAAAACCTCGAAGTCTACCAGAAGGGAAAATATAATGTGGAATCCAGAAATTCAGATGACAGCAGTTATGATTATTCCGCGGCTAATATGCTGTTTTCGTTTCTTATTATGTTCGCCTTTCTGCGCGCGATGACAGGGGCTTTCTTAATCAGCAAAGATAAAGAACTGGGCATATACACAAGACTGTTGCTCACACCGGCGACGGAATTTCATTATTACATGGCGAATCTGCTGAGCAATGTAATTCTGGTAGCAGTCCAGAACGGTGCGGCCCTGATTCTGATTTATCTTCTTTCCGGCGTTTCCATGGGGGGAACGGTTCCGGAAATTCTGCTGATTATTCTTGTACTGTCTTTTGTGGCGGCAGCCCTGGGGGATTTCTTTGTAGCGATAACAGATAATAAAGAGATCGCCAATATTTTATCGACTTTTGTAGCAATTATTCTGCTGATGGCGGGAATTGTTCCCAAAGAACAGCTTCCGGAGGGAGCGCTGTTCCTGTCAAACCTGATTCCTACGCGCTGGGCGGTTAATTGTCTGGAACTTCTGCAGGAAGGGGGCGGCATTTCGGACTGCGCGCTTTATCTGGTTCTGATGCTGCTGAGCGCGATTGCTTTACTGGCAATTACACTTGGCGCGGTACGCAGACGTTCTGTTCGGGGAGGCGCGGTATGAATCAGCAGGCGAGAAACCGGGAGTTCCGGGAGAACGAAACCGCTCTCCCGCAGCCGCCTTTTCAGGAAGAATCCCTGACGCTTTACTGCAGGAACAAAACCATCCGTCCGGTAAAAAAGCGGATCCTCAATGAACAGCGCCTGGAGCTTTATATAAATGGAAGCTTTTACGCCAACATGACCTGTTCCCCGGGAAATACAACGGAGCTGATCGCAGGCCATCTGTATACAGAGGGAATCCTTTCCTCTCCGGGCCAGCTGGAAACGCTGCGAATCATAAGGGAAGAAGACAAGTTCCATGTGTTTTTAAAAACCGCGGAGAAAAAGCCGCTTGTGCCGCTTGCGGCCTTTCCCTGGGAAGAAGAGCAGATTTATCGGATTGCGGAATGTTTTGAAGGCGGCACTCCGCTTCATGAAAAAACCAGGGGCACCCACAGCTGTTTTCTGGCGCGGGAAGATTCTGTGTTCGAACCCTGCGAGGATCTGAGCCGGCATAATGCCGTAGATAAAGCGGTTGGAAAAGCTCTGTTCGCGGGCGTGGATCTGACGGCCTGCATCCTTTTTACCAGCGGAAGAGTTCCGGTGGATATGATACAAAAGGCAATTCGGGGCCGGATTCCGGTGATGGTCAGCAATAAAATTCCCACCCGTCAGTCCATTGAACTGGCGCGTATTTACAATATAACGCTGATGGGACTGGCAAAGAAGGACTCGTTCTGCGTCTTTCATGATTCCCGTCTGTAAGTACAATCACATTTACTCTTTCTTAAAATGAAAAAGGCGCGCGGAATTTTTACCCGTGCTTTTTCATTTTTTGTGTTGACAGAAAAGTAAGTAAATGCTAAAATAATTAAAAGCTTAACTATTAATAAAAAAATAAATAGGGGATAAATAGGTAAGTGATAAAAAATCAAGGGGTGTGATAATAGATGAGTTTGGTGCCATATGTAGTAGACCAGACCAGCCGCGGGGAGCGTTCGTATGATATTTTCTCACGGCTTTTAAATGATCGGATTATTCTGCTTTCTGAGGAAGTAAATGATACAACGGCCAGTTTGGTTGTCGCTCAGCTGCTGTTTTTAGAGGCCGAAGATCCGGAAAAGGATATCCAGCTTTATATCAACAGTCCGGGCGGATCAGTAACCGCCGGTCTGGCCATTTACGATACGATGCAGTATGTGAAGCCGGACGTGTCTACCATCTGTATCGGGATGGCGGCTTCTATGGGAGCGTTCCTTCTGTCCAGCGGGGCAAAGGGAAAGCGGATCGCTCTGCCCAACGCGGAGATTATGATTCACCAGCCCTCCGGCGGGAGCCGCGGACAGGCAACTGACATCCAGATCCAGGCGCAGCATATTCAGAAAACAAAAGAAAAGCTGAATCGGATTCTGGCGGAAAATTCCGGGCAGCCCCTGGAAAAAGTGGAGAGGGACTGCGAAAGAGACTATTTTATGAGCGCCGAAGAGGCAAAAGATTACGGCCTGATCGACCGGGTAATCCACAGCAGGCATCCCGATTGATGAGTCGTCTGAAAAGTGGAAAGGGGTGATTTTAATGCTTTGTCAAAATTGTAATAAACAGGAAGCTGACAAAATCTTTGTTATAAATCAGATGGGAAAACAATATTACATACATCTGTGCAGCGACTGCCTGCATGAGATGTGGAAGTACGCCAATTCGGCGGGACAGGGTGAGTTCTTCAAAATGTTTTCCGGCTGGTGGCCGGGAAAAGAAGAGCCGCGGCAGTCAGGGACCAATCCGTTTCCCGATTCCGCGGAAAAGGATCTGAAGACGCGGCGCAGACTGGCCGCGCTTCATGAGAGACTGCGGGAGGCCGCTGAACAGGAAAACTATGAAGAAGCCGCCAGACTGCGGGATCATATAGCGGCTGTGGAAAGGGAGGCGTGTACACATGAATCTTAATACAAAAGCATACAGCGGCCGAACCGGCGGCGTGATTTATGAGGTCTTCCGTTTTGCCGCGAAAATGAGGCATGGATTCGCGGGGAGCGAGCATGTTTTGTGGGCCATTGCCCATGAGGGACAGGGCCGCGCCGCGGAGGTGCTGGGCAGATTCGGAGTAGGAGCGGATCTGATTGAAGAAGCAATCCGGCGATACGACCGGGACGCGGCGGAAAGTGGAGGCGTTCAGGCGATCCAGATGTCCCGGGAAATGCAGCGAATCTTAGAGGTTGCCGAAGACATTCGCAAAGAGCAGGAGGACGAAAGCGTCGAGCCGGAACATCTGCTGCTGGCGATTTTACGGCAGAGTGGATGCGCGGCCTTTCAGCTGCTGCACTCCTTGGGCGTGGACGCGGGGACTTTGCGCGAAGCGCTTTCCCAGGCCATGAGACAGCCCCTGCCGGAAGATATCCGGGAAGAATCGGGGCAGGAAGAAGGTGAACCCCTTCTTGAAAAATACAGCCGGGATCTGACGTCAGAGGCGGACGCGGGCCTTTTAGATCCGATGATCGGACGGGACAAGGTGGTGGAACGAGTGATCCAGATTCTGTCCCGCCGTACGAAGAATAATCCGGCGCTGATCGGAGAGCCGGGCGTGGGAAAAACCGCGGTGGCAGAAGGCCTGGCTCAGCGGATGGCGGCGGGACATGTGCCGCAGAACCTGCAGGGAAAACGAATTCTGTCTCTGGATCTGGCGGGTATGCTTGCGGGAACCCGTTTCCGGGGTGATTTTGAAGAACGGATTAAAGGGTTTCTGGAAGAAATCAAAAAAGACGGGCAGATCATTCTCTTTATCGACGAGTTTCATACTCTGATCGGAGCGGGCAGCGGCAGCAACGACGCCATGGACGCGGCGAATATTCTCAAACAGTCTTTGGGACGGGGAGAACTGCAGGTAATTGGAGCGACGACGCTGCGGGAATACCGCCAGTACATTGAAAAAGACGCCGCTATGGAACGGCGCTTTCAGCCGGTGATGATAGAAGAACCGGATCGGGAAGACGCGGTAAAAATCCTGATGGGACTGCGTGAAAAATATGAAGAGTTCCATGAACTGACCATTACCGACGAGGCGATCCGCGCCGCGGTGGAATTGTCGGATCGGTATATCTCCGATCGGTATCTGCCGGACAAGGCTATCGATCTGATGGACGAAGCGGCATCCCGGATTCGGGTGCGCAGTATGACGGTTCCGGCTCATCTTCAGGCTCTGGACGAGGAAGTGCGGAAGGTCTGCGAGGCAAAGAAAAAAGCGGCGGCAGCCCAGGAATATGAGCAGGCGGCTGTGCTGAGAGATAAACAGAAAGCCCTTTCCCAGGAGCTGAAAGAAAAACAGGAGCAGTGGCGAAACGGTCAGAACGCGGCAGTCACAGCGGAGGATGTGGCAGAGGTTGTTTCCGCGTGGACCAATATCCCGGTGACGATGCTGACACAGGATGAACGGCAGAGACTGCGGAAGCTGGAGGAGACCCTGCATAAGCGCGTTATTGGACAGGAACCGGCGATTTCCGCCGTTTCAAGAGCGATACGCCGGGCACGCACCGGTGTCGCCCAGCCGGGACGGCCGATTGGCTCGTTTCTGTTCCTGGGGCCTACCGGGGTTGGAAAGACGGAAGTCAGCCGCGCTCTCGCCGAGGTTATGTTCCAGGATGAAAACGCGGTGCTGCGTTTCGATATGTCCGAATACATGGAGCCCCACGCGGTATCAAAACTCATCGGTTCGCCTCCGGGCTATGTCGGATACGAGGAAGGCGGACAGCTGACCGAGCAGGTAAGAAGAAAGCCCTACAGCATTCTCCTGTTTGATGAGATCGAAAAGGCGCATCCCGATGTGTGGAATACGCTGCTGCAGGTGATGGATGACGGAAGGCTGACGGATTCTCAGGGACGGACAGTCAGCTTTAAAAATACCATTATCATTCTCACTTCCAATATTGGCGCGAAAAATATCGTCGGCAGGAATTCTCTGGGATTTGTCGCGGCTGAGGAAAAAAGTGAGGAACACAGGGCACGGGAAATGGAAAGCCGCGTTATGGATGAAGTGAAGCGGGCTTTTCAGCCGGAATTTTTGAACCGTCTGGATGAAATTATCGTATTTCGCCAGCTGGATAAAGAAAATATCCGCGAGATTGCCCGTAATCTGGCGGACCGCTTTGCGGAGCGCATGGCGGCGCAGGGCGTGAATCTGGAGGTGGATGAGACCGCCATCGATCTGCTGGCAGAGCAGGGCTTTGATCCGGTTTACGGAGCGCGGCCTCTGCGACGCGCGATCCAGTCGACACTGGAAAACGCGGTGGCGGATCGGATCTTGGAAGGCGGATTCGATAGCGGTGACAAGCTGATTGCCACTGCGCAAAACGGTAAAATGGAACTGCGAATCTGTAAAAATCCGCAAAAGATACTCAGCCCGGTAACCATATAAATCCTTCTCAATAAATGCAAATATAGAGAAAGCGCAGATCCGGATGAAAACGGCGTCTGCGCTTTTTCACGCTATTTTTTCTTTTTTTCTTCGCTGCAGAAGGATTCACAGTGTTCATTCAAAAGCGTAAGGAGCTGGATTAAATGCTGCATGTTATCCTCGCCAAAACCGGAAAGCAGCTCGCGCCAGGCCCGATCATAGCGGAGGCTGGATTCTTCCGCGGCCGCCTGTCCCTGGGGAGTCGCGTTAATCGCGATTTTTCTTCGATCTTCCGGATCGATTTCCCGGGTGATGTAATTCTTTTTTTCCAGGGTGTTCAGTATGTAGGATACGGCAGGCTTGGAGATATGCAGTTTTTTCTGGATTTCAGGCACATTGAGATTGGTTCCGCAGCTTTTGCCGCAGGCGCAGCCTTTCGTAATGCTCATCAGAATTACCAGTTCGTTAATTTGCATCTCACAATCGGAAACGAGCATGGATTCCATCTTCTTCAGGCGTATGGTAGCAGCCAGAAATTGTTCTCTCAGTTTGTCATCCATTCAAAAACTCCTTAAAAAATAAACATTTAACAATTAATCCAATTATACACGAAAATCCTTTCTTTTTCAAGGGTTTCCCGATTATCCGAGGCCTAAAATAAGGCCGATCATGCGTACGATCCAGGCGGCGATCCAGGCAATTACACACTGCATGATTACGACGCCCAGCGCCCATTTCCCTCCAAGTTCCCGCCTGACTGAAGAGATGGCGGCAACACAGGGGGTATACAGCAGCGTAAATACCAGAAATACGACAGCCGTCAGCGGTGTAAAGAGCGTGGAAAGGGCATTGGTGGAACCGCCCAGCAGAACGGTGAGGGTAGAGACTACACTTTCCTTGGCGCTGAATCCGGTGATCAGGGCAGTGGCGATCTTCCAGTCTCCAAAACCCAGCGGCCAGAAGATCGGCGCGATGAGCCCGGCAAGTACCGCCAGCAGGCTTGTCTGCGAGTCCGATACAACGTTTAGCCGCGCGTCAAAGCTCTGAAGGAACCAGATAATAATCGTGGCGATAAAAATCACGGTAAAGGCTCTGGTAATGAAGTCCTTGGCCTTTTCCCAGAGCAGCTGCCAGACATTTTTCGCGCCGGGTAGCCGGTAGTTGGGAAGCTCCATAACAAAGGGAACCGGCTCTCCGCGGAACATGGTTCCTTTAAGGAGAAAGGCATAGAGAATGCCCACAAGAATTCCCGTAAAATACAGCGCGATCATAACCAGCGCCCCATAGCGCGGGAAAAAGGCCGCTGTAAACAGGGCATAGATCGGAAGCTTTGCCGAGCAGCTCATAAAGGGAGTGAGCAGGATCGTCATCTTCCGATCCCGTTCGGAGGGAAGGGTGCGGCTCGCCATAACGCCCGGTACGGTACAGCCAAATCCCACCAACATGGGAACAATACTCCTGCCGGAAAGACCGATTTTTCGCAGCAGTTTATCCATGACAAAGGCGACTCGGGCCATATAGCCGCTGTCTTCCAGTATGGACAGGAAGAAAAACAGCGTTACAATAATGGGTAGAAAGCTCAGGACACTGCCGACGCCGGCAAAAATACCGTCGATGATAAAAGAACGAATGACCGGGTTGATTTCATAAGCGATGAGAGCCGCGTCCACAAGTCCGGTCAGCCAGGAAATTCCGGTTTCCAGAAGATCGGACAGCCAGCTTCCGATGACGCCGAAAGTCAGCCAGAAAACCAGCCCCATAATCCCGACAAACGCGGGGATAGCGGTGAATTTTCCGGTCAGAATCCGATCCATTTTTACGCTTCGCGTATGTTCCTTGCTTTCTTTGGGTTTTACAACGGTTTGCCGGCAGACGGTTTCGATGAACTGAAAACGCATGTCCGCGATGGCGGCAGACTGATCCAGTCCCCGCTCTTCTTCCATCTGGCGGATAATATGGTCCAGCATTTCCTGCTCATTGGGGTCCAGAGCCAGCTTTTCCAGTACCTGCGTATCACCTTCCGCCAGTTTGCTGGCGGCAAAGCGAACCGGGATACGGTGGCTGCGGGCGTGATCTTCGATCAGATGCATAATCGCGTGCAGACAGCGGTGAACCGCGCCCCCGTGATCCTTTGGATCGCAGAAATCGGCGCGGCCGGGGCGTTCCTGATATTTCGCCACATGCAGCGCGTGATCGATGAGTTCCTGAATCCCTTCATTTTTCGCGGCAGAAATAGGAATGACCGGAATTCCAAGCATGGCCTCCATGGCGTTGACGTCGATGGACCCGCCGTTTTCCCGCACTTCGTCCATCATATTCAGAGCCAGCACCATGGGAATATCCAGCTCCATCAGCTGCATGGTCAGATAGAGATTTCGTTCGATGTTCGTGGCGTCCACAATATTGATAATCCCGCGGGGGCGGCTTTCCAGCAGAAACTGCCGGGTGACCAGTTCCTCGCTGCTGTAGGGGGACATGGAATAGATGCCCGGCAGATCGGTGACCAATGTGTCCGGGTGATTTTTGATTTCTCCGTCTTTCCGATCGACTGTGACTCCGGGAAAGTTTCCTACGTGCTGGTTGGAGCCTGTGATCTGATTAAAGAGTGTCGTTTTGCCGCAGTTCTGGTTTCCTGCCAGGGCAAAAGTGATGGTCTCTCCTTCGGGCAGAGGATTCTCACCCGCCTTTGTATGATAGATTCCGCTTTCTCCAAGGCCGGGATGATGGGAAGGAATCTTTTTCGGCTGCTGCTTTAGCTCCCGGGAAGCTTCATGAAGATTGCTGATTTCAATTTTCTCCGCGTCCGCAAGCCGCAGGGTCAGTTCATAACTGTGGAGCCGCAGCTCCATGGGATCGCCCATAGGCGCCAGCTTGATCAGCGTTACCTCAACGCCCGGGATCAGACCCATATCGAGAAAGTGCTGACGCAGAGCTCCTTCTCCGCCGACAGAACGGATAGAAGCGCTCTGTCCTGGTTTTAATTCACTAAGTATCATATTTTATATTCTCCAAATTTGTTGATAATTTTTCTCACGTACCGACTCTATTATAGCGGGTTTTACGCGAATCCGCAATTTCCTTTTGCCGCCTTTGGCAGCCTTCTTGACAAACGGCGATATCGCCCGTAAACTGAACATAACTTATTTTTGTAAAAGAAGGAAAAGGAGGATGTGTATGAAAGCGGAGAAATTTGCAATCGCTTTCCTGCGGATTTATGACAGGAAGATCGCCAGCGGTGAGATTAGCTTCAGCCGCCTGAATATGAAAAAAGAGGATTTTACAAGGCTTTGTACAGATACAGACTACGTTCTGCCGGAAGAAGAGATTCAGAGGTTGTGTCAGGTAATGGCGCTGACGGAGGAAGAAACCGAGTTATTGTTGTCGTTTACAGGAAAGGAGTAGCTGGGAACGGATGAAAAAACGCATAACTGCAATACTAATTGGAATAATGCTTCTTCTGACAGGCTGCGGAGCGGCAGACAGTGGGAGCGACGGAGAAGCTGGAGAAAGCGGCGATGTAAATTTCAGCAAGTTCACGGCAGCGGATCTGGAGGGAAACGCGGTGGAAGGCTCGGTGATGGGAGAAGCGGATTTGACGGTTCTCAATATCTGGGCCACCTTCTGCAGTCCCTGTATTGAGGAAATGCCGGGTCTTGGGGAATTGTCCGAGGAATATAAAGGAAAGGGCGTGCAGTTCATCGGTATTCCGGCAGACGCGACGACGGAGGACCTGCTGCAGACAGCGAAAGAAATCGTTTCTTCCACCGGCGCGGACTATCTCCAAATCGCGCCCAATCAGGAACTGATGGATCTCTATCTGAATCAGGTGATGTCGGTTCCGGAGACTTTGTTCCTGGATAAGGAAGGAAACATCTTACAAAGCTTTGTCGGTTCCCGCAGCAAATCCGAATGGAAAGAGCTGATAGAGGAAGCGTATCAAGAGGTGAAATAATATGGCGGGAAGAAAAAACGCGATTGCAATCGGACTTTTTTCATTGGGTCTGCTTTTAGCCGGAATCGGACTCTTTCAGGGGGAAGCGGCGATCGTGACGCGGAAGGCGGTTCGTGTTTGTCTGGAGTGTATCGGAATTGGTTAAAAAAGCGGGAACACGGCTGCGCTTGATGGTGCAAATCGCGGCGGCAGCCGTGAGCAACGGGTATATCAGCGGATTTTTGAATGGAACCATTTATCAGGGCAGTCTGAAACAGTTTTGCGTGCCGGGACTGAACTGCTATTCCTGTCCTGGCGCTCTTGGATCCTGTCCCATTGGAGCGCTGCAGGCAGTGCTTGGAAGTCCGGGAAAATATTTTTCTTTTTATGTGATTGGATTTCTGATGATGGTCGGCGCTCTGGCAGGAAGGTTCGCGTGCGGATGGCTGTGCCCCTTCGGACTGCTTCAGGAGCTGATTTACAAAATACCGGGGCTGCGCAAGGGAAAAAGCCTGCCGGGGCACCGGTTTTTGAAATACTTCAAATATCTGATCCTTGGGGTTCTGGTCCTGGCCCTCCCGCTGATTTTTACCGATCTGGCGGGACAGGGAACACCCTGGTTCTGTAAACTGATCTGTCCGGCGGGTACCCTGGAGGGCGGCTGGACGCTGACCCTTTTCGATCCGCGGCTGCGGGAAGCGATGGGATGGCTCTTTACATGGAAGAGCTTCCTGCTGCTGCTCCTGCTGTTCCTTTCTCTGGTTTCTTACCGCCCCTTCTGCAAATATCTGTGTCCTCTGGGCGCGGTTTACGGGCTGTTTAACCCTGTCTCCTGTCTGCGCCTTGAGGTAAAAAAAGAGCGGTGTACAGACTGCGGCGCCTGTGAAGCGGTCTGCCCTATGAGTCTGAACCCTGCCGAAAATCCGGGAAGCCCCGAGTGTATCCGGTGCGGAAAGTGTATCTCCGCGTGCAAATTCGGCGCCCTTTCGCAGACGGTACTGCCGGGCGGCTTGCAATTCAGAAAAAAGAAAGAACAGGGCGCTCAAAATTTACGAAAGGAATTCTAAGCGATATGAATCAAAAAAGAATTGCGGCGGTCGCCGTACTGGCGGCAGCTTCCGCGGTTACCTCTGTAATCGCGGTAAAAACAGGTGTGGATCCGCCTCCCGCGAATATCGCCGGCGCCTTCGCGTCGATCCTGGTGCTGGTCATTGCGGCAAAACTGCTGAAAGCAACCGACGATCTGTTTTACTGCGGTATTTTCGCTCTTTTTCTCTATTTTGCGGAGAAGCGGAAGAACCCGTAAGAATTTTTACAGACCATACTGTCCGGTAACCGGATCCTCGAAAAGGAAGATATGGGGTGGATCTACGGTAAACAAAAGAAAACTGACGAGAACAGCGGCAAGCAGCACCCGTGAAATCAGCTGGACGCCGATGCCGGCGCAGTTTTCTTTTTTCATCAGAAAATAACTCAGGAACCAGGTCAGAGCCGCGGCAATGAAAAAGGTGGCGATGTCCGCCCAGAGATAATGGGTTCCGGCTGCCGCTGTATAACCGTAAAAGATCAGGATAATAGCGGCCATACCCAAAATCAGGGAAAGAACTTTCGCGGGGAGAAAGCCGCCGCGAAAGCGGCCGTAGGCGATAGATTCAAAGATGGAAAAAAGCAGCACGGGAGCGGCGAGCAGCTTCAGATGTTCCCAGGTGCTTTCGTTTACAGCGGAAAAGGCCGCCACCAGAGGATGTTCTCCGGACCAGTGATAGAAAAAATGATCCAGACTTCCAAATACAATCGTAAAAAACGCGCCGGCTATATGCCACTTTTTGATATTCATGCAAGCACCTCCTGCATTAGTGTATGCGCAGAAGGCAGATGTTTTACATGGAACTTTTCATTTTTCGATAATAGATGAGTCCGGCGGCGTCCGCGAGAATCCATCCGATGGGAATTGCCCACCAGATTCCGGCAAGACCGATAGGCGTAGGAGCAAGGCAGTAAGCCAGAAGCACCCGCATCCCCAGGGAAATGACCGTCAGCACAATGGAAATTCCGGGACGTCCGACACCGCGATAAAGTCCGTAGAGCAGGAACAGACAGCCGATGGCGAAATAAAAGGTTCCCTCAATGCGTAGATATCCGACCCCGATGGCAATAATTTCCGTCTCTGAAGCATCAACAAAGATTTTCATCAGCTCCCCGGCAAAACACCAGACCGCGGCAGAGATAACAATACAGAAGAAAAAAGAAACTGCCAGAGCGGAGCGGATGCCCCTTTGAATCCGTTCTCTTTTTCCGGCGCCCGAATTCTGGGCAATAAACGTGGAAAAGGCGTTGCCGAAATCCTGAACCGGCATATAAGCGAAGGAGTCGATTTTGACCGCCGCGGCAAAAGCCGCCATGACCGCCACGCCGAAGCTATTGACAAGGCCCTGGATCATCAGGATGCCGAAATTCATAATGGACTGCTGGACAGAGGTGAGAATGGAAAATTGAATCACTTGTTTCCATAGCCGGGGTTGGATCCGCAAATGCTTTTTCTGTACGCGCAAAATCGGCTGGGTGAGGAGGCAGTAAAGAAGAACGCCGGCAGCGGAGACCGCCTGAGAGAGAACGGTCGCCCAGGCGGCTCCCGCCACGCCCATGTGCAGCCCCAGCACAAAGCATAAGTCCAGCGCGATATTCAGGACCGCGGAAATGCCCAGAAATATCAGGGGCGTCAGGGAATTGCCAAAGGCTCGGAGCACCGACGCGAAGTAATTATAAAAAAAGGTGAAGACCATGCCGTAGAAGATGATCCGCAGGTAGGTTTGTGTCATTTCCCGGATTTCAGCGGGAATCTGCAAAAGGTCGATAATGGGATCAATAAAAAGCAGCACGCCGGCCGTGAGGAGCAGTGTCAGAGCGGCAATAAAGAGAAAGGAAAAAGCAAGGGCGGATTTCAGATCATCCTCTTTTTTCGCGCCGTAACACATGGAAAAGGCAACACCGCTTCCCATACAAAGCCCCAGTATGACCGAGGTTAAAAAGGTCATTAACGTAAAAGAAGAGCCAACCGCCGCCAGGGCGTCCGCTCCGATAAAACGTCCGACAATCAGCGTATCGGCGATATTATAAAGCTGCTGCAGCAGATTCCCCAAAATCATGGGAATGGAAAACAGCAACATGGATTTCGTCACATTTCCTTCCAGTAGATTCACTCGCATAATGTTACATTATATCAGCTTAATGTCAAAAGGGCAATTTATTCGCTAGTTGAAGTTTTCTGACTTTTATATTAAAATAAAAAGCGCATAAGAGGTAAGGAGTAAAAAAATGGACAGGGACATCGTACGGGAGTTTGACAGTAAAAAACAAAAAAAGAGCCTGGAAGCGTTGCAAACGCTTCATTTTTTTGACTAAATTGCAAGATCAAATAGGACAGAATTGAAAACTTCATCAGGTTTTACGATGTATTTTGAACTGAAACAGGAATTGTTCGATCGTTTGAGAGAAATATGTATGGAAACCAGACGCGCGGAAGAATCGATGTCCGTTACCCGGATGCTGACGCGGCTGATGGATTTGGAAGGGCTGCCGATGCATTGTCCGTATCACCATTTTATCGTACCGGCGGCGCTTTTGACTCAGTCTGCGGTTTTCGAAAAAAGGGACGTTTCGGAGCTTTCCGCGTGGCTGGATCTGGCGGAGGAACGGGCGAAAACCGTACCTGCCGGGTTTTGCGGAGAATGCGGTACGTGTGGCTCCGCGGTAGGTGTCGGCATGTTTCTTTCCATTTATACGGGCGCGACGCCGAAATCTGTGGAAAACTGGCAGCAGGCCAATGAAATTACCGGAATCTGCCTGCAGAAGATTGCGGCCTATCCGGGTCCGAGATGCTGTAAACGGACTTCTTTTCTGGCAGTCAATGAAGGGGTGCCTTATCTCAATGAAAAGCTGGGGCTGGAATTTACCATCGAAACCGATCCATCCTGCACCTACCATAATCGGAACGCGGAATGTCTGGAAGGAGAATGCCCGTTTTATGAAGGAGGAGAAGCTATGCGTGATACCGGGCGAGCGATTATTGTGGAAGCGGAAAAAATGCCGAAGAAGGATCCGGCGAAAATCTGTAAATGCATGAATGAGCCGGTGAAACTGGAATCCAAAAAAGGAACTTTGTTTTGGGTGAAACAAACTGGAGACACTGTGAAAAAAGGAGAGGTGATCTGCGAAGGAGAGGTTGAGAAGAAGACTGTAGAATTTCCGGCTCCCTGCGACGGCGTGCTGACGCAGCAGTGCGTGGGGGACGGAGAAGTGTTTACTGCGGGAGATATTCTGGGTTATGTGCGTCCCTGTGGCAGCGAATTACCATGAAGTGGGAAAACGTAAAGCAGCTTTAAGGAAAATCTGTATCAGCAGTTGTACATTGTTTCAGGAATCAGTTTGTGCTGGCGCGGACTTAACCGTTATTGTTATTGTTATTATTGTTGTTGTTGTTATTATTATTATTATTGGAGGAAGTTCCACCGGAATCCGAGCCGCCGGAATGGTAATGAGGTATGAGAGCAAAGCTCTTTTGATCCATTTCAATCCGGTCAAAGGAATCATCAGCCGCTGTAACTGCGAAAGCCTTTACAATCTCCCGGTTGCTGTTAACAAGTGAAATAATATGCCGACCCGCGACGACCGCGTTCCTCTCAGACTGGCCAAGAAACCTGTAAATCCGGCTAAATACATCTTCGGTAATATCCGTGTAATGACTGGCGAGGGTATAGCATTTCTGCAGGCGGACGACTTCATGATACGTCCTGGGCGCAATGTTAATCATGTTTCAGAGCCTCCTTACAATTTACATAAAAAAATTCAATATTTTGAAAGGGAAGGTTTATGGCCTGTATGTGATAATAGGCGTTCTTTTTCTGTTTGGCGTAATGATAATCTCTTAATTCCGAGGTTGTAAAAAAAAGATTATTGGGTTTCACCTCAGAAAGCCGATGATAATACAGACTCAGAATCTTCGTAATATTGATGGTATAATAGCCCTCTTTATCGGAAGGCTCCTGCTTTAACGTGTTTGTAAATACCTGGTGTGTCATAATGTGTTCCTGCTTCATTCGCTGCTCATCGCCATACAGGATGGTATTTCCGCTTAACAGCATCATGTACAACGAATTATTCGCGGGATAATCACAGTCCTCCAACACTCCTTTCCGGATATACAGCTGCAGCTCCGTCTCATCCGTCAGATAAAGAAGATCCCGCCGCTTTTTCAGAATCTGTGATTCCAGCTGATATTCGATACCGTTTGCTTTCAGTATGAAGATATGCGGGCTGTAGATATTCTCCAATTTACTGTCGCGCTTTATAATCGCCTGCAGCTGGGAAGGATCGGAACTGGAACTTTCTTCCGAAAACGGCTCATAATCTCCGGCAATCAAGGGGCGCATTTTGGAAAGATAGGAATACGCAGAAGCAGCCGGGTTGCTGTCTTTTGGATAAACCTGCGGATTGTCTCTGTAAATCTCCTGCTGTAGCCTGCAGGTATAAGAGCGGCTGGTATGGGAAACGGTTTTAACATAGGGACATCCGGTCTTGCAGAGATATAAATAGCTGCATTGAGCGCACTGCGGGTCGAATCCTGATCGGTTATGGCTTTGAAAAATTTTTACCTCCGCGGCTTTCAAAATATCCGCGACAGAATCTTCATAAATATTGCCATAGTAAAAGTCTCTGTTTTTCTGCCCCCTTACACAGGAATACAGATCTCCGTTTCGTTCCAGAAGAAAGAACTTCTCTCCGCAGTTATCCGAATTGGTACAATATGCCGGGGTGAATTCGGCGAACCAGGCGTTTTTCACGCCCTTATCCAGATCGGTCCCTGTAAAAGTCTGCCGCATCCGTTTGTAAAATTCAACCTGCTCTTCTTCCGTCATCGGGTGCAGTCCGATTTCCCCCGGATCGCCAAATCCGATCATAAAATTGAAATCGTTCATATCCAGACAGGTATGTTTGTGCAGAAATTGAATATCACGGATCATTTCATCCATTCGCTTATAATGTTCTTTAAAAACCGTGGCCGAAACTTTTTTGCGATTTGGAATTCCCTCCAACAGGGAAATATTTTTCAGTATGGTCTGCAGGGTCTTTTCCCCGCCTTTGGTGATCCGATATTTCTCATGCAGAGAAAAAGGCAGGTCCAGACTTCCGCTGACAGAAACACAAAATTCCCTTATGGTATCGATATGCTTCTCCAGACGGAGCAGATTGGTTTTTATATGCGGACGGCCTGCTTTCAAACCATTTTTTTCGAGAAGAGTTTGGTTTTCCCGATAATAGTCTGCTATGTAATGGATGATATCCCGGAAATCTTTTTCGGACAGGGTAGTCACCTCTCCGCCGTGCAGGGAGATATGAAAAGGAAGAACACCGGCTGTGCGGAATTTATCCACCGCATACCGCAAAGTTTGCAGATACCGGCTATCCGGCTGCAAGTCCATTGTATTCTCTTTTAAATAACAGTAGCCGCACTGCATATTACAGTTCATAGTTGGCACATACAGTAAATGAATTAATCGATTTTCGGTTTTCATTTTGAACACTCCTGAGTTCGTTAATGAACCTGTGGCAGTGGAGCTGTGAATCCGAATTCCAGAGACACACACCACCAGGCAATCGCGGCAGCGATTAGAATAACTGCCAGGGGCGCGATCCAGACAGGTATAGATTGGGCCGTTATCGAAGTATTCGCTATCAGACTGTCAATGTCCGCGTCCGGATTGCGTTTTATATGATTGTAGAGGAAGGTTACAATTGTGCATCTGCGTATAAGAAAAAAATATAGAATCAGTGCGATGGCTTCCGCAAGAATACACGCCGCAGCCTGGACTGCCGCCAGAAACAAGAATGCGTTAACAAATGTTACTGCTCCCAGAAGGATCGTAAAGAGCCCTTTTTTCAAACTTAATGCGGGAGTAGTAGCCGTTTCATAGTTCATGTGATATCGTGCGGCTCTCTGTTTGATAAGGTCCTCGAACAGTTTTTTCTCCGGCTGAAGATATCGGTTGTCAATAACAATCGTCGGACCTCTGCCTGTTTCCGGCGGGGGAGCGGTATCTTTCTTTACGATTTTGATTCGTTTTTTTCGTGTCTTTTCCGCCGTGTTTCGTGAGCAAAAAAGTGCCAGGAACCACACGGCCAGACAGATAAGATAAAGTGAACCGCTACTTGTCACCCCCAGTATAAAAGCCAGTTTTGGAAGAAAGGAAAAGAGCCAGATAAAGGACAGAGCCCATATCATGTATTTCAGGATCCGCAAAGCTCCAACCTCCTTTAAACAAATGGATTTCTCTGTTTTTGATTATGAGCGTCAGCAGGCGGGATGTCAAGTTAAGTCTTTGTAAAGAGAAAAGGCACGTAAAAAAGCTGCCGAATCCGTACGGCAGCTTTTGCTCTTTCGCTATTGGGGGAAAACAGATATGTTTATTCCGAGCGTTTCGCAGTCATATGGGCGATGGTCAGTTCGTAGGCGCAAAAATTTCCTTCCTGAGCTTTCATATATTTCATACCGCCGTCCATCAGGCCAGGGGAGTATTTTTCCACTGTATATTCCATGGCGGGCCTGATTTCTTCCGGCGTTGTCAGGCGTTTCACATCGCCATAGACGATGACACTCCGATAAAAGGTGGTGAATTTGGTGGGCTGAACATCGTCTAGATCCACAACGGAAAGGCAGACCGACGGATTCTTTGTCAGCAGATCGTATTTTTGCCCGGCCACAGCGCCATGAAAGTAAATTTTTCCATTTCCATAGGCAAAACTGACAGGCACGGAATAAGGATACTTATCCTCCCCGTTAATTGCCAGCGTTCCATGCGTGACCTTTTTCAGAATGGCGATGGCTTCTTCCTGGGACAACTGCTGTTCTTTTAAGCGCATTTCTCGAAACATAGATGTGTGCTCCTTTCTTTGTGCCAGCCAGATAATAAAGAAAGCATTTGATTTCGCATCTTCTAAGGCCTAACGATACGAAATAAATGCTCGAAAGCTTACCCGGCGGCAATTTACATATTTTTCTGTATTTTACCGCGATTTGAGATTCAAGTCAAGTGGGAGTGCTCTAAAATGTGGGGGCGTTTTGCAAAGTTTATGGGGAAAAATCCCACAAAATCCACGAAACGCCCCCATGTTGCTTTGTTCTTTTAAGAATGCTTGACAGAACGTTAAAAATGCATATAATAGTTTATAAATAAACTGTTTAAAGACAAACTAAATGGGGGCGGAGATGCGAAATAATACAGAACTATGGCTCGGAATCCGCAGGGTTCTGAAATTGTATGATCAGATGCTCAGAGAAGTTTGTGAGGAGTATCATCTGACTGCGGTTGAGGCGGAGATTATCAGTTTTTTACAACATAATCCGAATAGAGACACCGCGGCGGACATTACAGAACTCAGGATGCTGAATAAGAGCAGTGTTTCCAAAGCAGTTGAGGCTCTTATCCAGAAGGGGATTCTCCAGAGAGTCCCGGATAAAGAGGATCGAAGAAAAATTCATTTAAAACTGTGTGCCCAGGCAGCGCCGGTCCTTGCGAAGGTGGGCATGATTCAGGAGCGGTTTTGGGAAGTGATCTTTCAGGGATTTTCAGAAGAGGAGAGACTCCAGTATACCAGGTTCAGCCGGAGAATTTTTGAAAACGCGGCTCAGGAGAAAGAAAGGGGAGAAAGGTAATGCGGCAGGATAAGGATTTCCTTGGGAAAGAGCCGGTAGGAAGGCTTCTTTTGCGTCTGGCGCTGCCAACTGTAACAGCGCAGATTATCAATATGCTTTATAACATCGTGGATCGGATTTATATCGGACATATTCCGGATATCGGCGCGATGGCGCTGACCGGAGTGGGAGTGTGTATGCCGCTGATTATGATTGTTTCGGCCTTCGCAGCGCTGATCGGATACGGTGGGGCTCCCAGGGCCTCGATTTTTATGGGAAAAAAACAGCCAAAAGAAGCGGAGCGGACTCTGGGGAACTGCTTTACCATGCAGATTGTGATTTCGGTTCTTTTGACGGTCGCGCTGCTGATCTGGAATCGGGATTTCCTGCTTGCCTTCGGAGCCAGTGAAAATACGATTGAGTATGGTACGGATTATATGAATCTTTACGCGCTGGGAACCATCTTTGTACAGCTTACTCTGGGAATGAATTCTTTCATTACTGCTCAGGGATTCGCGAAAACCGGCATGCTGTCGGTTCTGATCGGCGCGGTTGCCAATATTATTCTGGACCCGATTTTTATTTTCGGACTGAATATGGACGTTCGCGGCGCGGCTCTGGCGACGGTTATTTCCCAGGCCATGTCCTGCGCGTGGGTGCTGGCGTTCCTGTTTGGGAAAAAGACTTTCTGGAAAATCCGCAAAGAATATCTGCTTCTAAAGGGAAATGTGATCCTGCCCTGCCTGGCGCTGGGAGTATCGGTGTTTATCATGCAGGCCAGTGAAAGTGTGATTTCCGTATGTTTTAATTCGTCCTTGCTGAAATACGGCGGAGATGTGGCAGTGGGAGCCATGACGATCCTGACCAGCGTTATGCAGTTCGCTATGCTGCCTCTGCAGGGACTGGGTCAGGGAGCGCAGCCGATTATCAGTTATAACTATGGAGCCGGGGACGCGGGACGCGTGAAGGAAGCGTTTAAGAAACTGGTGCAGGTAAGCCTGATCTACGCGGCGATTTTGTGGGTTCTTGTTATGGCGGCGCCTCAGGCCTTCGCGGCGCTCTTTACGGCGGACGCGGAGCTGATGGAATTTACAGCCGGAGCGCTCCGGGTTTATATGGCGGCGGCGATTCTTTTCGGAATTCAGATCGCCTGCCAGATGACGTTTATCGCCCTGGGAAAAGCAAAAGAGTCCAGTCTGGTAGCCATTATGCGAAAATTTATTCTGCTGCTTCCGCTTATTTACATTATGCCGCATATCTGGAAATCCAATCAGACTATGGCGGTTTACCTGGCGGAGCCGGTGGCGGATCTGCTGGCAGTTACCTTTACCGCGATTCTGTTTTTCCTGCAGTTCCGAAAAGCGCTAGCGAAAATTGAGAAGCCTCTCGCTTAAGAATCAAATCGGAAGGGAGAACAGCTGCTTTGAAATTCAGAGGCAGGCGATCCCCTCTGCCGGAACAGCTCCCGCTTCTCCGATAAAGAATTGATCTCTTCCCCTGTTTTTTGCCAGGTAAAGGTAGTGATCCGCGGTCCGATAAAGCTCATCGATGTCCCGGATGGTTCCAACCTGGACGGCGCCGATGCTGCAGGACAGATTTTGACCGTCACATGGAATCTGACGAACGGTTTCGAGGAATTGGCTTAGCTTTTCCTCCAGCCGCTCCCGGCTGACAGGGGGATAAAGCAGAACGGCAAATTCATCGCCTCCGAGTCGGCCGATAATGCCGGAATCCGAAAATATATTCCGCAGGCCTTGCGCAACCTTGTATAGAATTTCATCTCCTTTCGGATGCCCCAGAGAGTCATTCACTTGTTTGAAATAGTCGATATCAAGGATCAGAAAATATCCGGAACCTTCCCTTTGGAAAGCGGACGTTTTAAGCATATGCTCACAAAGAGGAAAAAATCCGTGTCGATTCAGGACATCGGTCAGCGCGTCGGATTTCGCCTCATGGCGCATATAGGAAGTGTAACGCTGGACAAACAGAAGGAACAGCGAAACAAGAAATACCAGAGAAAGAATTCCCAGCAGGAACTGAATCTGAAGATGGAACAAATTGTAGTTTGCTGTCTGACTCAGAGAATATCCGTCCACTTTAAGGACATAAACCATTCGCTGTAAAAAGTAAAGCGCTATCGCGCAGGAACAGCTCAGCGTGAGAATTGCGATGATAAACCCGGGAAGAAACGACCGATGAGCAGTCAGATGGAGATTCTGAACAGCCTGCATCCTTTTCTGGAAGCGTAGAAAAAAAGCAGAATTCCAGAGTTTATAGATGACAAGAACAATGAGCATTGCCGCGAAAGAAGTCGCGAGTCCGCTAGGAGAAAGGATGTCTGAAAAGGCGCTGAATGCGTGAAAACCCATCTGAGGAAACAAAAGTCCCATAATTCCGTATACAAAAAAGGCATGAATAGTTCTCCCGAAAAAGGAAACGGCTCCAATCCAAAAAAGAGTACCGCGTTTGGCGCGTTTCGCCAGAAAATACAGAATTCCGATCACAAGACCGAATAAAAGCCTGGAACCGACGCTTAAAAGCAGACTGGATATTGGTTCCCCGCTGAGTATGGGAGAAAAAATCCGATCTCCGGCCGCGACATAAGGGGCAGAGGCTTTCCACATGCTGGCGAGTCCAAAGACGCAGCCCAACGCGGCAGAAGCGCCGGGACCCAAGAGACAGCCAGCCAGAAGCACCGGAATATACGCGAATGTAATGGAGATCGGTTCCACATGAAAATAGCCGAGAAACGAAAAAGACATAAGAAGTTCAATGGCGATCAGAATGAGAAACAGCGGCCACTGGACGGCGCTGTTTTTCTGCAGGTCAAAAAAGGATTTCATAACAAAACCTCCATCAATTCGTCGGATCGTACTGCTCCGTTCATTGTTCTCCATTATACCATGAGGCTGTGGAAAGGGCAATGCGGGTGAAGTTCTAGGGCGGTGTCAAGTTGTTGTGGAGTTTTTGGTTGACAGATCCAAAATGATTATCATCTAGCTTAGCGGTATGCCTCTGTTCATGCTAAGGCTTCTGATCAGTGTCTGGGTCCCGCTGCT
>NZ_JACRYT010000007.1 GCF_014333425.1 Zhenpiania hominis
AGCGGGCTCTCGCAGCGGCTCATTCGCTCGGTGGAACGAATCCTTTTTCCATCGATCGACAGCGTCTGTCCGCTCCAGTCTTCCGGAAGCAGGCTGGTTACCCATTTCGTAAAACATTTCCGCAACGAGTCCGGCTCAATCAGTTTCAGCAGGCATAGAAGCCAGTAATAGCAAGGTACACGGCTGATCCCAATGAGATTCTGTTCCATTCTTGCATTATACACCTGTTTTGCTATTTTTGCATTTTCAAAAATTGATTTCCCTGTTCAAAATCCGGATCCGGGCGGATTATCGCGATAGCGCCAGCTCCCGCACCGGTTCCAGATAATGATAGGCAAATGTCAGTTTCCCATAACCGCTGTCCTTTTGAATCAGCCGCCAGGTTTTTTCCGCTGCCGCAAGTCCCCGATTATAATAAGTATTGTCATTCGTCAAATCATGATCTCCCGGCGGCTGAAATTCCGAAACGCAGATAATCGGTTTTCCGTACTGCCTGCACAGCTTCAGTTCCGTCTCCATATGGCTACGTTCTTTTCCTACATAATAGTTCATAACCGCGATTTCATCGCAGCAATCCCGTACCAGCGCTTCCAAGAATTCCGGATAGTCCTCATCATACCAGTAGGGGATACATAAAGTCAGAGAAAGCCCCCGCGTTTTGGCATGAAGGTAAATCTCTTTCATGCTCCCGCAAAACTCTTCCATCACCTGACGTGGCTGCGTATCCCAGCGGGAAAGAAGATATGGTTCAATATCCGCGACCACTCCTGCTAGCCGCCTGCCGTCCGATACACGCCCGTTATAATCCGCCAGCTCATCGATCCTGCGGCAGGCCTCCCCCATGCCGCTGTCAGTTCCCCATTCAGGAGTGCCGATCAGTCCATAACATTCTATTCCCCGCAACCCCAGATCGGAAATAAAGCCGCCGGCGCTTCCCTCCTCCATCGATTCCGGAAAAGCCTGAAAAACCCGTTCAATCTCCAGCAGCTCCGCAGTCTCCTGCAACTGCTTCTGCTCCTCCTTCTTTTCCGGCAACGTTTCCGACCAGCTGAAAATTCCAGTTCCGGAAAGCATCTTCGCGCCATCTTCCGCCCCGCATCCCCCTGCCAGAACTCCGGTAAAAACAAGCATGCCTGCCCAAAGAAAAACTGCAATTCTGCGTCTGTACTCTCTCCAGCGGATAAAATGCCCCATTTGTGTCCGTTTCCTCCTGTTTTTTTCCTATTGTATCCCAACCGACACCTCCTAACAAGAAAAAAACGCAGTTTGTCCCAGATGGCCGCGTATTTTCTTTTTTCTTTTTCAATATTACGTCAAACTATGTTAAAATATTTGTATATAGGGTATTAATAAATACATTATACGAAAGCAGCGGGGAGTTGAGTTATACGCCGGAGGAAGAGAATATGCAGCAGGTATTCCGCAAGGAAATAAAATATCGGATTTCCATCATCCAGTACGCCCAATTGGAGCGTCAGTTGTCCAGGATCATGAAAAAGGATTCGTTCAGCGGCCCAGACGGTTACCCGGTTCGTTCCCTTTATTTCGACTCTGTCTACAACCAGGATCTTCACGATGTACTGAACGGGCACTATTCCAAGAAAAAAATACGGCTCCGTATCTATTCTCCGAAGGACACAAAAGCGAAGCTGGAACTCAAAGTAAAGCACGGTCTTGATCAGCAGAAATATTCTCTGACGGTTTCCCGCGATCAGGCGCAGGAGCTGGCCCGGGGAAATATTGATTTTCTTGCCGGCTGGAACACGTCTGTCGCCCAGTATATTTATCGGGAAATGCGGATTGGAATCTACCGGCCTGCGGTGCTGATTGAATATGACCGCATCGCATATGTCAGCGCCATCAATAAAATCCGCGTTACCTTCGATACCCATGTGCGGAGCAGCGACTGCAACTTTGACCTGTTTACCAACAATCCGAATTTCACTCCGCTCATGCCCGATGACACGGGCGTTTTGGAGGTCAAATATGATCATTTCCTCCTGAGCTATATTAAGGAAGCCCTCGCCTGCATTGATCAGCTTCCCCAGGCCAACAGCAAATATGTCCTGGGCAGGCTGCGTTGTTACTGACAGACGCTGTCAGGCCGGATCCTACTACAAAATCAGAAAAGGAAGCAGAAAACGATGAAACAATACATTCTTGATAATTTGCAAAACTTTACATATATGAATGATAAAGGACTGAGCGACTTTCTCATCAGTCTGCTAGTGGCGCTGGTCCTGGGTCTTGTCATTTTTCTGGCGTACCGGATCACCTACAGCGGTGTGGCTTACAGCAAACGGTTTAACGTTTCCCTTGTAATGCTCACGCTGATTACAACTATGGTCATGGCCGTAATCAGCAACAACATCGCCTTGTCCCTTGGTATGGTCGGCGCCCTCTCCATTGTACGTTTCCGTACTGCTGTAAAAGATTCCCGCGACACCACCTTCATTTTCTGGTGTATCGGTATTGGGATCTGCTGCGGAGTCGCGCAGTTTGCCCTGGCCGCCATCGGCAGCGCGGTTATCTTTCTTTTCCTGATTATCATGGGACAAATCCACTCTGACGGAAAATATCTGTATGTTATCCGCTGCGGCCGTGCGGACGAAAAGGCAGTGGAATCCATTATGTTTCTCTATTTTCGTACCTTGCAGATGCGCTCCAAGAATATTCACGAAAACGAAGTGGAGTTTATTTATGAACTCAGCGAACGTACGATAAAAAAAGCGCGGAAAAAGAATGAGGACGAAGTGACAGACCGGCTGTTCAAGCTGGATTCTCTGATTGTCGCCAATCTGGTAATGCAGACGGACGACATGACCCGTTAGGACAGCAGAGGTTGTGCGATGAAGAAAAAACTGCTGTGCGTTACCGTGATACTGGCCGCCTGTCTGATTGCCATAATCGCGAACTGGCATGTGGATAATACAAGGGAAAATACGAAAACGCGGGTCCACCAGCATCTGGAGGCGGAAAGCGCGGAGGAACTTCCCGCCTGCTCCCACAAATCATCCCGGATTTGCACCCATCTGCCTCTTGTCTCCATTGATACGAGAGGCAGACAGCTGAGTGAGAAGCGGGAAAGCAAAATTTTCTGTGATATCAGGATCTGGGATGAAGAAGGAAAGCGGCACCATTTGACGGATACACCGGATATTGAAACTGCTTCACAGATTAATATCCGTGGCGCTTCCTCTCGCCATTTTGACAAACACTCCTATCGGCTGGAATTCCGCGAGAATAAAAATCCGGCAGAAAAAAAGAACCTCAGCATCATGGGGATGGAATCAGACTGCGACTGGATTCTGTACGGACCGTGGCTGGACAAATCCCTGCTCCGCAACTATATGATGTATAATCTGTCCGGAGAAATCATGGAATGGGCGCCGGATGTACGCTACTGTGAAGTCTTTCTGAACGGCGAGTATCAGGGTCTTTATGTTATGACCGAATCCATAGAAGTGGACGAAGATCGGCTTCCTCTGCGGGAGTACGATGACCGCCAGACAGAAACCTCCTATCTCATCGAACGGAACCGTGTGGGCAGCACCGATGATCCGATTAACACCTTTGGCGGGCAGGCAGGTTATACAGAGTACGAACTGGGAATTCTTTATCCCAAAGCCCTGGACATGACCGGTGAAACCAGGCGCTGGATTATCGACAATATCAATGAGATGGAAAAGCTCCTCTATTCCTATGACTACGACGAGTGGGATTACGGCTATTACAATTTTCTGGATGTAGATTCTTTCGTCGATTACGCGTTGATTAACGAAGTTTCCGCAAATCTGGATGCCGGCAGCCTGTCCACCTATGCCTACAAGCCTCTGGGTGGAAAGCTGACCATGGGTCCGGTCTGGGATTTCAACAATGCGTTCGGACTTTACGAGATCGATCCGCAGGACTTTTTCATGCAGGACTCCCCCTGGTTCTTTATGCTGTACAAAGACGAAACCTTTGTGAACCGGCTTATTTCTCGCTATCAGTCGCTGCGAAAAACCTGGTTTGATGAGGAATATCTGATGAACTACATTGATGAAACGATCCGCTTTCTTGGTCCTGCCATTGATCGAAATTTTGATAAATGGGGGTATTCCTTTAACCTAGTCTTTTTCGACGATCCCAATCGCGAGCTACGCAGCTACCAGGAAGCGATAGCGCAATTAAAAGATTTTATTGAAGACCGCCTGGAATTCATGGACGAAAACATCGAAGTCCTGCATCAGTACTGTCATGAATCCATGGTAAAATCCTATAATTAATGAGGCTTATTTATGAGAAAGTTTCTGATTCTTTGTGCATGTCTGGTAATCGGCTACATGGGCATTCATTACATTTACTATAATACGACCATCCCGTTCAGCCTTCAGGCCGAAGATACGCTGCGGGTTCAGGCCCGCGCGGACGGAAAAAACCTTTATGTCCAAAAAGATAGCGGCTGGGAAAAGCTCACGATCTGCGGAATGAATCTCGGCTCTGCCATTCCCGGGCATTTTGCCTCGGATTTCGCCATTGATTATGATACGTACATGAACTGGTTTGACCTCATGCAGGAGATGAACGTAAATGTTCTCCGCGTCTATACCATCCAGAGCGATACCTTTTACCACGCCTTTTACGATTACAATGAAGGCAGGAAAAATCCCCTCTACCTGATGCACAGCGTACCGGTCGATGATTACAGCCTCCGCTCTCATCTGGACGCTTTCTCGCCGGAGGTACACGATACCTTTATCAGTGACTGCAAAAAACTGGTCGATATTATTCACGGCCAAAAACGAATACGCTTTAACAGCAATTACGGTTCCGGCACCTACAAGTGGGATATTTCTCCCTATGTGATCGGATATATCCTTGGTTCAGAATGGGATCCGGACTTTATCATTTATACCAATGAAAAACAGGATCACATCACCAGCTACCGCGGAACCTACTTTTCCACAACCAATGGCGCCACGCCTTTTGAGTGCTTCCTCGCGGAAGTGGGAGACGAGGTGATGGAGTATGAGGAAAGTAAGTACAATGCCCAGCGTCTGGTCGCCTTTTCCAACTGGTCGGAAACCGATCCCCTCAGGCACCAGACCTGGGCTGCCTCTGCCATGAATAACCATACCCGACTGGATATTGAGCATATCCTTTTAGAGGATACCGTAAAATCAGGAACCTTTGCCTCTTACCACGTGTACCCTTACTATCCGCCGTTTCTGAATTATGAGACCCGTTTTCTGAAAAATGGAGAAGAAAACTCTTATCGGACCTATCTGAAAGCGCTAAACTGCCATCATCGGGGTAAGCCGGTCGTCATTGCCGAATACGGTCTGCCCACCTCCCGCGGAATCGCGCAGACCGATCAGATCCGCGGACTGGATCAGGGGAATCTCACAGAAGAGGCGCAGGGAAAGGGGCTCCGCATGCTGTTTGAAGATATTATGGAGTCCGGCTGCGCGGGCGGTATGGTGTTTACCTGGCAGGACGAATGGTCAAACCGCACCTGGAATACACTGGCGACTGTTGATACTACCCGCGTCCCGTACTGGAGCGATGTCCAGACCGCTGATCAGATGTTCGGAATTCTCGCTTTTGAACCGGGAAAAACAACAACCCTCTCTTACCCCGACGGGGATCTTTCCGAGTGGAAGGACACAGATCCGATTGCCAAAGCCCGTGGTATGTCCCTTTCCATGATGTACGACGAACGATATCTCTATCTGCGTGTACACAAGGAAAACCTGGAACCGGCTGAGGATACGCTGTATATCCCCCTTGATACAACGCCGAAATCCGGGGCTTACAAGGATACGACTAACCATCTCTCCTACGACAAAGGAGTGGATTTCGTCATCCTCATCGAGGGAAAAAATAAAGCGGATCTCCTTGTCCAGGAATATTACAATACCACTGAAACCCTGTACGGAAAGAACATCCATCAAACCGATCCCTATCTGGATCCACCTGCGCCGGACAGCGGAGAATTTGACGATGCCCGCCAGTTTCTCCAGTACCGCATCCAGCTTTCCAGTCAGGAAACGCTCCCCGCAGAAGTTTTTCCTTCCGGAAAACTGATTCATGGTAACGGGAATCCGGATTCTGAGGATTATAATTCCCTGGCAGATTATTACATCCATGGAGATGATATTGAGCTGCGGATACCATGGGGGCTGCTGAATTTCAGCGATCCCTCCGCAATGAAGATTCACGGCGATTATTATGAACATTACGGTGTGGAAAATCTCTCCATTGACCATCTGAACGTGGCGCTCTGTGTCCGCTCGGAAGGCACGGTCCGAAAAACTGGCTTTCACCGCTTTGCACTGGAAGGTTGGGGAGAAACTCCCACCTGGCACCAGCGCCTCAAAAAATCCTATACCTGGCTACAGGATATCTACGGACGCTGTCTGGAAAAGGAGGACTGATCATGCATGAACTGACAGAAAGCTATACGGCCGTTTTATATCTCTTTATCTTCTTCTGCCTGTGTTTGTGCGTGTATAACCTATATGAAACCGTGCGGCGCTACTCCTGGAAAAAACAATTTCGCCACAAGGTCCAAAAAGAACTGGCGTGTCTGCGGAAAGATTTGGCTCAGATAAAAGCCGACAGACGCGTTACCTTCCGCCTGTCCGGATTCCGCTCCCGAAAATTACTGATCTTTCACGCTGCTTTCTGTATGCTGGCAAAAAACCGGGTGGAAGATGAGTCTCTCCGCGCTCTTGCCTGCGCCCGCATTGAACAGTATATCCGCCTGTGCACCCACCGGCAGATCCTTGTAAAGAATTACCTGATTTATTTAATCGGCTATCACCATACCGAGTCCCCCGCAATCGCTCAGTTCCTCCTTGATTGCCTGGAGATTCCATCTACGCTGACAAGGATGGAGGTCCTGCGGAGTCTCGCGAAGCTGGCGGATATCCATCTGTTCATCCATGCTCTGCAGAAGCTGGATACCTTTGAGGCGCCTGTGAACACGAAACTGATTTCCGACACACTTTCGGATTTTGAAGGTTCCCACACAGAGCTTTCCAAAGCGCTGCTTTTGCTGCTGGATTCCTGCAGCAACGATATCAAGCTGGGAATCATCACCTTTTTCTATTCCAATGACGCCCCTGCTGTGCGGGACAAGCTGTTGCAGATGTTTTCCGATCAGACTTCCCATAAGGAGGTCCGCCTGCGACTCATGCGGTACTTTGGAACGGTTCCCGATTCCCGGGCCCGCCCGATACTGATCCGCTTCGCTCTGTCGGACACATGGGAATACGCTGCGATTTCCGCAGGGGCGCTGCGGAGTTATCCCGGAGACGAAACAGCCGCAGCTCTCAAGCAACGTCTGAATGACAGCAACTGGCATGTGCGATACAACTGCGCGCAGACCCTGGCGCAGATCTGCACCCGCGGGGAACTGGAAGATGTCCTGGAAAGTCCTGACCTCTACGCCAGAGAAATCATGAATTACGCGCTGAACCGAAAAGAAACCGTAACTAGGGAACATTCTTAAAGGAGATAAAACAATGCTTCGGACTATTGTGGAATTTATAAATGTCTTTTTCTTTCTCTACATGCTACTGTACGCGGGATTTTTATTTGTCTCGACAATCGCTGGCGCGCTGGCTCTTGAAAAAAAGTCCAGAAAGAAAACCTTTCTCTCTGAATTCACTCTGTCGGACGCTTCCGGGTATGTGCCGGTATCCATCATCGTCCCCGCTTACAATGAATCCCTGACCATCCTTGATACCATCCGTTCTCTGGAAAAAATCGATTACCTGGAATACGAGATCATTATTGTTGATGACGGTTCAAAAGACGATACTGCCCGTGCCGTAATCAATCAGTTTGAGCTAGTGGAAATAAAACGCCCGATTCGGCGCCAGGTTCCCTGCAAGGATGTCCTCTCTATATGGGAAACCGTCCGCCAGGGTATTCCGATCACGCTAATCTGCAAGGAAAACGGTGGAAAAGCCGACGCGCTGAACATGGGTATCAACGCTTCCAGATACGCGTATTTTCTGGAAATTGACGCGGATTCTGTCCTGCAGAAAGATGCGCTGAAAAATCTGATGGAGCCTATACTGGAGGATGAGAGAGTGATTGCCTGCGGCGGCATGATCCAGATCGCCAATCAGGCGGTTATTGAAGATGGAGAAGTCAAACATCTGGCGTTTCCCAAAAAAAAGCTGGTACTACTCCAGATGCTGGAATACAGTCGATCCTTTCTCGGCTCCAGGCTGTTCTTCAACGGATTCAGTGGAAATATGATCATTTCCGGAGCCTGTGGACTGTTCCAGAAAAGTCTGGTTATTGCCTGTGGCGGATATGATACCTCCATTGTCGGAGAAGACATGGAGCTGGTTGTAAAGCTACATCATTTCTGCAAGTGTCACAGGATTCCCTACAAAATCATAAATGTCGCGGACGGAAACTGCTGGACCCAGGTGCCGGAATCCGTTGGAGATCTGAAAAAGCAGCGCCGCAGGTGGCATATGGGTCTGATACAGAGTATCACCCTGCACCATGACATTATCTTCAATCCCACCTACGGCGTCATCAGCATGGTTTCCATGACCTATTATCTGATTGTCGAGTGTCTTGGTCCTCTGATCGAAATCATCGGGCTTCTGAATATCATCGCGGCAATCTTTCTGGAAATGATTTATCTGGATTTTATGATCTGGTATTTTGTATTGTTTATTATTTTCAGCGCTCTGGTGACAAGTGCCTCGTTCCTCTCCCGGATCTATCTCCTCGACACGGAGATCACTGCCTCCCAGATCGGAAAAGCTTTTCTGTTTGCTTTTCTGGAAGCCTTCGGATTCCGCCAGCTGATCACGCTGTTTCGTCTCAGCGCCTTTATCCAGTACCGGAAATACAAAGACTACTGGGGAGATATTACAAGGCAGAAACACAACCGCAGAGTGTTTTAAACCAATCTGTGGTTGAATATCGAGACCCGCAATCCGAAAAGAAAGAAGTTTACATACTGTTTAAAAGTCCCAATTCAGGGAATATAAATAAAAGAACTCGAATATTATTGGAGGTGAATCTTTTGAACGTAGAAATTACAGGAAACGCAGATCCAAAAGAAGCTCAGGCTTACGTGGATTATCTGGAAGAAAAATACGGAAGAAAGCTGGAGAGTCTGGATATTCAGTTAGACGGAGAGTACGCGGATCTGAACTATAAATTCTCCCATGTACCATTTGAACGCATCCGCAGAATTACCGGCTATCTGGTAGGTACCATGGATCATTGGAATGACGCTAAGACTGCCGAGGAACGGGACCGTGTAAAACACTCCCTGGATGGGGCAGACAGTCCCGCGGATCTGGAACAGCTGTAGGTCTTTCACTTTTGAAAATAAAAATGTGTACAAAACAGGAACCCTGTAAATTGTACACATTTTTCATTTTATGGGAATTCGAGCTTAAATCAAATAGGACAGCAGTTCCAGCTCAACATCCCCATCAAAGTCTTCAGGAACCACATCCACCACGCACAAAAGCCGGTCCGAATCCTCAGAAGCCGGGAACAGCAGCAGACCCCGAGCCGGGTCCTCCCCATAAGCCGGAGAGTCCAGATAATCTTTTGTATAAAAATTAAGCTGCAGCTGCGGTTCGGTCGAATATTCCACCAGAAGCAGCCGTTCATCACGTCTGCATATTTCTTCCAGCTCTGAGAAATCTTCATTCAGGCAGGCCGCGTCCGTCCAGATGTTATGGGGATATACACCGTAAATTTTTACCGTAATCTCCTCTCCCTGGCGGCCTTTTATGGAAAACTCTTTTGGCACGTCATAATGTCCGCAGCTGCATTCTAAGACTTTTCCAACCAGCACTTCCTCCGCAGGTTCTTGTATTTCCACTTCCATTGAGAGAATGTCCACGTCCCACTCCACCTCAAACATTTCCGGTTCTACCTCGTATTCGGTGATCACCAGGGATTCCACATCTCTGTCCAGCCATTCATCATCAATAATCCCTTCCTCCGCAAACTCTTTCAGCATTAGAATTTCTTCATATGGCTGCTCTTCTAATCCGATCTGATACATTGCCAGCGTTTCATACCGGTTTCCGCCGATGATAAAAGCGTCAATATCGGAAATCGAAATTTCTTCACTTTCCTCCATGGATTCAATCAGCTGCTGGCGGTTCGTCTGTTCCCGCTCTTCTTCCTCACCCCAGTCGTCATCTTCGCTCCACCTCCCGCGCAGAGCTGTGTCTTCCGCAAATTCATCGTCCTCATGGAGAATGAGCAGCCGCACAGCCATTTCCAGCTCTCCATCTTCTACTGTCTCTACCTCCTGCAGCGCAAGGATAAGCGCCTCTTTGTCCATTACTTCTATTTCCCTACCGATCAGCCGTTCTCTGCTCACCTGCTGCCGACTGTCGAGCAATTCTCCTAATCTCATAAAACTCCTCCTTTGTTGTTCTACTTACTATTAGTATAGCCCACCTTTCCCCGGAAAGGAAGTCCTAATTATGACGGGAAATGCGATAATAGGAGAAACCGAAAGAAATTATTCGGAAAAATTGACGCAGGCTTTTTTATCGGTTAAACTGGTAACGGTTAAAAGAGGAGGTGAGAAATATGCTGACAATCTATAAGACACACAGCGGAGTTTTTTCGGAAACAAAGGAATTTGAAGATGGCGTCTGGATCGATCTGGCCCACCCGTCTATGGAAGAAATCCATCTGATCGCGGAAAAGTACCAGATTGACGCCGATGATATCATCGCCATTTTAGACGATGAGGAAACTTCCCGAGTCGAGCAGCAGACCGGCTACACTTTCATCCTGGTCGATATTCCCAGTGAGGAAATCCGGCATGAGCGGATCGCCTATACGACAATCCCTCTGGGCGTATTTCTCACGGATAAAGCAATCATTACCGTCTGCGCGGATGAAAGCGATATTTTTTCCTCGTTTGTCCGGAGAACCACCCAGTCCTTCAGCACGAAAAAACAAACCCGTTTCGTCTATCAGCTGCTTTACGCAGTCGCTATTGAATACCAGCGTCTGCTGCGTTATATCGACCGGAGCAGACAGGAAATTGAAAACAGAGCCATCAACAATCAGGCGCGGGATACGGACTTAATTGATCTTCACGAGCTGGAATCCAACTTGGTATACTTTACCGCGTCGTTAAAATCCAATATGCTGGTTATTGACCGTCTGGTGCGTTATGAACGGATCAAGCAGTATTCGGAAGACAAGGAGCTTCTCGACGATGTGGTCATCGAAAACAAACAGGCTGTGGAGATGACCGATATTTATATCAACATCATACACGGTTCCCGGGAACTGATCTCCAATATCATCAACGACAAGCTGAACCGCGTCATGAAGCTGCTGACAGCCGTTACGCTGGTCATGGGTATTCCCACGATTATTTCCGGGCTCTACGGCATGAATGTGGACGGACGCTGGATGCCTCTGTCCCAGATACAGCACGGCTTTGGAATCATTTGCGGCGGAATCACGGTTATCTGCGTCCTGGTCCTGCTGATTATGAAAAAAAGAAAGCTGCTGTAAAGTCCGGGCAGGATGGCGGTTTCACGCCCTGAGCCTTGCAGTACGCGGGGTTTCATCGTATAATAAAGTATTGCTAATACCAGTCAGATTAAGAAAGGAAGTTTGCCATGGATTATAATAAACTGGCGGAGCTCTTATTTCCGCGAATTACCAAAACCCCCGAGGATTATGAAACCATTTATCCTCCGCGCAGCCTGCCGGAAGGCGCGAAAGTAACCAGGCTGGGGCCAAGCCCGACCGGCTTTATTCATCTTGGAAATCTTTACGGCGCGTTTGTAGACGAACGCCTCGCCCACCAAAGCGGCGGCATCTTTTACCTTCGTATTGAGGATACCGACGACAAGCGGTATGTAGAAGGCGCGGTGGAAACCATTATAACTTCTCTGGATTTTTTCGGCATTGATTTTGATGAAGGCGCGACTGTCGACGGTTCTGTCGGCGAGTACGGTCCTTACCATCAAAGTGAACGGGGCGAAATTTATCAGTGCTATGTAAAAGAACTCATAAAAAAGGGCCAGGCCTACCCCTGCTTTCTGAGTGAAGAGGAAATCGCAAAAATCCGGGAAAAACAGGAGCAGGAAAAACAGAATCCGGGAATTTACGGAGAATACGCGGCCTGCCGGAATTTATCGCTCGAGGAAATTCAGTCCCGCATTGACGCCGGACAGAGTTATGTAATCCGTCTGCGGTCCGATGGAAACCAGGATCCGGAAAAAGCCCGGACAATTTCTGTGGAAGACGGAATCCGCGGCACGCTTTCCATGCCGGAAAATTATCAGGACGTTGTTATCCTGAAAGCAACGGGGATCCCCACTTACCACTTTGCTCATGTGGTAGACGATCATCTCATGCGCACGACGCATGTAATCCGCGGCGAAGAATGGATCTCTTCCCTGCCGATTCATGTGGAGCTTTTTGAAAAGCTGGGATTTGAAATGCCCGTATTCTGCCATACCGCGCAGCTCATGAAGCTGGACAATGGAAATAAACGCAAGCTGTCAAAGAGAAAAGACCCGGAACTGTCTCTCGACTATTATCGCCAGGAAGGATATCTGCCGGAGGCGGTGCGGGAATATCTGCTGACCATCCTCAATTCTAATTACGAGGAATGGCGGCAGGCCAATCCGGACACCCCAGCGGTCGACTTCCCGTTCCAGGCGGAAAAGATGAGCAACTCCGGCGCCCTCTTTGATTTAGATAAACTCAACGATGTATCAAAAGACGTTCTGGTAAAGCTTCCCGCTTCGCGGCTCTGCCAGTTTATGAAAACCTGGGCCGCTGAATTTCAGCCGGAAATCCTTCCTCTGTTTGAAGGGCATGAGGATTATATTGAAAAAATTCTCGATCTGGGAAGAAGCGGCAAGAAGCCAAGAAAAGATCTTGTATACGGGAAACAGATTTTCGAATTCATCCGCTACTTCTTTGACGATTATTTCCGTATCGAAGACGCTTACCCGGAAAACGCCGCTCAGGACGCGAAAACAATTCTTGCCAAATATCTGGAAACCTATGATCACAGCGACGATCAGGGTCAGTGGTTTGACAAAATCCGCGCCATTGCGGAAGAACTAGGCTACGCCGCCAGACCCAAGGATTATAAGAAAAATCCGGATCAATACAAGGGCCATGTAGGCGATGTCAGCACTGTCATTCGCATCGCGGTTATGGGCCGCAGCCAGTCTCCGGATGTCTGGGAAATCCAGCAGATTCTCGGTGAAGAACGGACTAAGGCAAGAATTCAGGCACGGATTGACGCCTAAGCACACTCAAAAGAACGCCCTGCCCGGATAAACTCCTCTCCGGGTAAGGGCGTTTTTATAAAGATATGCCGATAAATTCAAACTATTCTGTTATAAAAAAATGCTATTATGCCCTGCTCTAAAAAAACATTATAATAATTATAATATTCTTATATCTACCCACCGCTTTAACCAGCACAAAAAGACAGTATCATTTTACAGAAAGGAGCACAGGTGACAGCATGATTGCAGAACTTTACATTTACGGAGGAACGATTTATACGATGGAAGAGGATTTTCCTACAGTTGAAGCCGTTGCCATCAGTGGGGACCGTATTATTTACGCCGGCTCCCATACACCGGATTCGAAATATATCGGCCCCTCAACCCGAATACTGCATCTGGAGGGGAAATCCATGTATCCGGGATTTGTAGAATCTCATGTTCACATCCCCGGCAACGCTTATAATGTCTTATATAATTTAGATCTTTCCGCTGCCGGTACTGTAGATGAGATTCTGGAGGCGGTTCGCCATTTTATTGAAGCCAATCCGGACAAGAAGGAATATTTCGGCAGGGGATTTAACGGGTCTCTCTTTCCCGGTGAAGAAAAATCTCTTGGCCCGAAGAAGGAACGTCTTGATGAAATCTGTAGGGACAAACCCATTGCGCTCTCTGATTTTGGCGGTCATATCCGCTGGCTGAACAGCGAAGCTTTTCGGAAATATGGAATTACTGCCGATACAGAAGTGGAAGGCGGAGTGATTGAAACAGATCCCCGTACCGGACAACTTTGGGGGACAATCAAAGAAGAAGCCCGTTTTCTAGTCCCAGACCCTTCTTTTACCCATGAAGAAAAAAAGAAGGCCTTCCTCTTCATGCAGTCTCTTCTCAACAAATTTGGCTATACAACTATTATGGGACTCCGCGCTTCTGCCAGCCCTGATCCCCTCCCTATGTATCCAGTGATCGCGGATCTGGAGAAGAAGGGAAAACTAACAATGAACATTGCGGGAAGCCGGGAAATTAAAGTAGGTTATGATACAGACTCGCAAATCAAAGATCTTCTGAAGCAGAAAGAAACCTACGACAGCAATTTGCTCAACATCCACATCGCAAAATTTTTTGTTGATGGAACAGTAGAGGCCGCTACCGCTTATCTGCTTTCCCCGTACGAACCCGCGGCAAAGCAGAACCCCGGCTATACCGGAGAAGTTCTCTGGGATCGTGGCGCGCTGACCTATGCCATGAAAGAAGCAATGCGCCACGGGCTTGATATTCATGTACACGCAATCGGCGATGGCGCTGTCCGTTTTGCGGTGGACGCTCTCGAAGAAGCGCAGGCAGTCTCTCAGGCGGACCCGCGAAATACCATTACACATCTGCAGCTTGTTTCTGAGAAGGATAAAAAAAGAATGGCAGACGCGAGGATTATCGGTTGTGTAAATCCATATTGGCAGTATAAAGACAAAAATCTTTATGACACCGTTGAACTCCCCTTCCTCGGAAAGGATAGAGCAGAAAGCGAATATCCTCTGGCTTCTCTCTTGAAAGCGGGGATGATCCTAACAACTGCCGCAGATCACCCGATCACGCCGGAACCCAATCCATTTTACGCAATACAAGCCGGAGTTACAAGGAATTTTAACAATCCGCATGATATTAAAAAATATGGAATGACTGATATCAATGACCCGGCTGGGCTTTTAGGAAAAGAAGAACGTGTTTCTGTCCATGAAATGCTCAAAACTCTGACCATCAATGGAGCCTACGCACTGCGCATGGAAGACCAAATAGGCAGTATCCGGCCGGGGAAATACGCGGATCTGATCATTACAGAGCAGGATCTTTACAAGCAGGATCCCCTCTGTCTATGTGAAAACAGGGTGCTGAAAGTAATTTTTCACGGAAGAGAACTTCCCCTTTAAAAGTTGATTCTCAAGATGTCACAGGGACAGCCGAATCCGTACTTCCCGATTCGGCTGCCTCTCATAATTATGGGGCCTCAAATAAGAAAAGGCCTACTTTGGTTTTACAATCCAACCATCTCCGCCGCTTCTGTAAAGCCTTTAATCCTCAGACAAGCCCCATATTCATACAGATCCTCCCATTTGGCGTCCTCCCCTGAAGGCGCTTTCATAAAACTCTGGCGCGGCGAGACTTCGGCGTGATATACCGCTCCGCCGGTATCCATTTCCGTCTCCGTTCCTATTGTCCCGTTATCGCCCGCGTCGGTTACCGTTATGACGATCGAAAACCGCGTTCCCTGAGACAGAACCAGTTCCTCCGGCAGTTCCTTTGTTATAAATCCGGCAAAGGCGACAGTGCCGGCTGCCGATTCCTCCAGCATCGGAGTTCCACTTTCCGGATCGCTTT
Organism: Zhenpiania hominis; assembly: GCF_014333425.1. Lineage (GTDB taxonomy): Bacteria > Bacillota > Clostridia > Peptostreptococcales > Anaerovoracaceae > Hominibacterium > Hominibacterium hominis. The sequence continues at coordinate 15,645 of NZ_JACRYT010000007.1, forward strand.
TATCTTTCAAATCTTTATAAATCTGAACGCTGTATTTCATCCCCGGAGTATAGGTCACAAGCCCCACGGCCTTTAGGATTTCGTCCCGGCCGGAAGACTCTCCTTTTACCTCATACACATTGGCAAATTTCCCTCCGTTTTCAATCCCCGCCAGATAGCTTGGATAGATGTTCCCATCGTACTGATAATTGTGGTCATAGGTATCTGCCGGCTGAAATTCGTAGGCAATCAGGTCGCACAGACTTTTATCCTCATAAGAAAGATAAAAATAGCCCGCTTTATGGTATCCGGTTCCCCAGGAATTCTTGACGATCCACGCTCCGTCCTGTTGCGGCCTGGTTCCGTCTTTAAACTTGTCCCTGCTGTACGTATCATCCCACCCGACAATACAGACTTCATGATTTGCGATTTCCGGCACATCACAGTAACTTGCTTCCATATGTTCGCTCTCAAAATAAAAAGGATCGGTATATAGCGCCGCGTTCAGGCTACCGTATTTGAGAATCATCCGTTTGATCGTTTCCCTTTCGCTGTCAGCAGGCAGCATGAATCCATTTTTCAGAGTGTAGGAATTCTGCCATGCTTTTTCCTGGGGCACAAAACGGCCTGTCCCGCCTGCCGTCAGGTCTTTCATGGACAACACGCTTTCGCGCGCCGCGCCTGTCCACCCCGCAAGCGCCAGTAGCGTCTTTTTATCATCGCCGCCCATATTCAGATAATCTTCCTTCCTATCCGAAATCACCCTGTCCCCTTGGGTATTGCCTAGAGGATCTGACGGCCGATTATAAATAAAATGCGCCAGATGCGCTTCCGATAAATCAATCTTCCTTTTTCCATAATTCTTAAGCACCGAAGTTTCCGCGCAGGAGATCGCGGCCATAGCCCAGCAGATCCCGTAGTTCTCCTGATCCTTAACAGATGTTACCAGTCCCTCATCTTTCGAATGATACCTGGGAGGCAGCGCTCTCCGACCGGAAGCTTCATCCGGCTGCTGCACATCCAGTTCTGTTCTGGGCAAAGGTTCTTCTACCAGCGGATTGGGCTCTGCCTGGATGGTTTCCGGTACTGTAATTTCACTTTCTTCAAGCGCGAAAGAATCGGCGCTTCCCGCAGGGAGCATTGCCGCCAGTACAATAACGGTCATGAGTATCGCTCGTAAATATTGTTTCATCGTAAATCCCTTCCCTCTTTTCCTTTGTGTCATATTCCCCTGTGGGGAAACGCGGAGCGCAGCTTCCGCCGCGCTCCTTTTCATTATGAACATTTCTAGTTGTAGCAGTTACAGAAGATAATCACAAGCAGCAAGAAGAAAAATAATAAGCTGGTATCAATACCTTCTCCATGGAGAAGTCCGCAGTTGTTACCCATTTATTTCACCTACTTTTCTTAATTTTTCATTTCTGTATAGACTATGGTTTTCAGAATCAAAACGTTCCTGCCTGTAAAAAAGATTCTTTTGTTATATGTCCATTTCTTCCTTTGTGCAATAAGACGCCGCCATGGAAAAACAATCTTTTTTCACGCTGTAATGGTAAATCGTGTTGGAAAGAATCTCGTTTTCCGCGCAACAAGTGCGATTGCCCTCTTCCAACATAAGAATTAATTTCTTCGGGTCAAGCGTACCCTCCGGTATCGCCATCACTTCATGAATGGAACTGGGAATCAAATAAAAGTCCCCTCCTATTTTTTCTGCCAGAGCTTTTACCGCATCCTTGTACATCATCGTAGTCGCGCCGTGCACCTTGGCCTCATTGGTCATCACGTAAAGAAATTCCGAAAGTTTGAAAATCTCTACAGGAAACATCTTTCCTGTATTTATATATGCGATCTGCTCCAGTTCTTCCTGGCTCATTCCCATATCCTTTAGCATTTCGTATGTAATAAGAACCGTCGCCATTCCGTTATCTTCTCTGGCCATAATAATCCGATAAACAATCGATAAGTCCAAAACATCCTTGTGCGGGACGTGCTCCAATAAAGCCCTGTTCTTCTCCGTGTTAATCAGATTCATAACAATGGCGTCCTTTTTCTGCTTAAAATCCAGATCCACCTCACTGGGTTTAAAACGCCCGGTATAATGAATCACCATTGCCGCCATCAAACGAAGCACCACATCCAGATCTTCTACTTTTTGAAATTCCTCATACATTTCATCCAGATAAATATTGGGCATAGCCGTAAGTTCACCTGATTTTTCCGGCATCATAATCAGCGCCTCTTTTTCCTCGTTTACCTTCCGCACTGTGTTGATTTTTACTTTATAACTGCTGAAAATCGGCGGCAGGAAATCTTTTATCCGTTCTGAAACAACCTCTCGAAAAACCTCATAATCCATCATGTCTCTACCTCTCTATTTTGGAAATATCTTACATTCACAAGATACACCATTTTCCATAATTTGTCAATTATTTTTTTGAAAAATTTTCCATCTAATAGAAAGACATTCGTTTCACAAATCTTTACAACAAAAAAACCGCGGGGAAGGAAAAATCCAAACGCTGTATTTCAGCACTGGATTTTCACCAACATCCCCGCAGCCGTAAAAACGGATTCCGGTTTATTCGTAAAAGAAGCACTTACCGCATATATCCGGCGAAGGAATCGCCTCATCAATGGTTTTGCAGTATGCCTGGCAAATTTTCCGGTCAATTCCATCCTCACTGATGGCTCCGGCCGGACAGGCGTTGATCATTTCCTGACTGCAGCTCACGCCTTTTACCCCTTTGATGCGGTACTGCCGCTGTATCTCCTGATAAATCTCTTCCAGCTGCTCATTGCTGAGCGGCTCGAAAGCGTCCGCGTACTGACCGTCCGTTATAATCGAACTGAATCTTCCCGCAAACCCATTCTTTGTTTTCAGACAGCCCGTAGGTCCGAAAGTTCCCATACCCGCCGCGTAAGCCGCAAGCTTGTGGGACCAGGTTTCTCTGCAGAGTTCCTCATTCCAGTCCAGCGGCGTATTGGTACATGAGGAAAGTCTTCCCACGGTCTCCAGCGCGTTTCGGATTACCCCGTTCAGACGCATGGAAAGCCACATTGATTCAATAAAGGCCCGTTTCCACTCTTCGGAAGGAGCGTCGCCTCCCCGGTTGCTCTCCGTTATTTCCGGAGCGTACGGCACAAAATGCACCACAACCGTATTCCCGGGGCGATAAATTTTTTTAGGATGATCGCAGATGGTTCTCGAAAAATACATGTCAAAAATAACATTTCTGGAATCCGCGTATCCGACAATCGGTTCCCCGAACCTTGTCCGGATATCCGGCCTCTGCTCAAACTCTTTTACCGCCATCTTTACATCGTTTAAAATCTTTTCTTTAATATTTACGCCAATATGCATCACTTTACTCCCTTCAAACCGGTCACTCGACCCTATTTGTTCGTTCTCGCAATTTTAAATATATTGATCACTCTCGCGTCCGGACAGCAGAACAGGCACTCATCTTCACTGTCCTCGCCCGGAACCGTCCCGCCATATCGTAAAATGTCGATATACGGAAAAGCGGTATGCAGCATCATCGGGCACATTTTCCCCCGATCCTGATCAAAGTCAAACCGATCGCCGATCTTGTGTCCGTAATGGCATGCCCCGTCCCCTTTTTTGCCCACCATGGTGATGGTAATTTTCGGCCTTCCTGCCATCGCTCTCACCTCACAGTCTTTATTCTGTTAACCACTGTACTCCTTTTTTGGACTGATTAAAAGTGCCAATTCCCCTCTATTTTTTAGTGCCAATTTTCAGCGCTTCCACAAGACGCCGGGAAGCGTCCTCCATATCCGCCAGAGCGATTCCGCCAAATCCGGCGATAATTCGATTTCTCCCGGTTCCCAGGGCAAAATATTTTTCCAGAGAATAAACGTTTATGCCCTTTCTTCGGCAGCGGACGATCATTTCCTCCGCCGTCAGCTCGGAGGACTCGATGATCATGTGTACTCCCGCGTCCTTCCCTGTCACGCGAAAGCCGTCTCCCAGCCCGGATTCCAAAGCGCTCTCCAGAATATCATGCTTTTTCCTGCTGTTCAGACGGGTCTTACGGATATGCCTCTCCCACTCCCCTTCTTCCATGAAAATTCGAAGCGCCTTCTGCAGTGTACCGGAAACCGTGTTATGGTATTCGCTGAAGCTCATGTCAAACCGATTCTTCAATACGGGAGGCAGCACCATGTAAGCCAGCCGGATAGAAGGGGACAGAATTTTCGAAAGGCTTCCCAGATAAATCACCCTGCCGTACTGATCCAGGCCCTGCATTGCCGGAATCGCTTTTGCGGTATAGCGAAAAACACTGTCATAATCGTCCTCCATGATAAAAAAGTCTTCTTCTTCCGCCATTCGGATGAGTTCAATCCGGTTCTGTATCGGCATCACGCCGCCCATTGGAAACTGGTGGGAAGGCGTCACATACACCGCCTGTACACGCTTGCCGCTGAGCTGATCCAGCCGAATGCCTTCACAGCCTCCCGCTTCCACCGGAATAATCGTAATTCCATGATTCTGCAATACATAGCGGATTCCGTCATACCCCGGTTCCTCAATGGCGCAGCGCCCGGGCCGCAGAAGCTGCAGCAAAATCCCTGCCAGGAACTGGGTTCCGCTGCCGATAATAATCTGTTCCGGGCTGCACTTCACACCCCGATCCCGTTCCAGATAATCCGCCAGATAACTGCGCAGAGCTGGATCCCCGTAATTCTCCCCATAGGAGAAGGTTCCTCTGCCTTCTTCCGAAAGGAGCGCCTTTTCCACCGCTTTCCGCCACTTTGCCAAAGGGAAACTCTCCATATGGCAGTTCCCATATTTCATATCATATAAAACCTTTTGCGCCCCGGAGGAGCTCTGCCTGTGGAAGCTCTGCATTTTCCGCTCCGCGGAATCCCGATCCGTCAGCAGGGCGTCCACATAGCGCACATAATAACCGCTTCCCCTTCTGTTTTCCAGATATCCTTCGGAACAAAGCTGCAGATAAGCCTGCTCCACTGTGTTGCGGCTCACTCCCAGCTTTTCAGCCTGCGCCCTTGTCGCCGACAGGCGATGCCCCTCCCGCAGCTGTCCGGAAATAATTTCATCTCGGATATGCTCATAAATCTGTATGTACAGCGGCTTCACACCGTTTCTCTCCAGCAGGATCATGCTATCTGCCCCCTTGCCCTTGTATTATGGCTAAATTGTACCACACGATCCGCCTCCGCGCTACTTGGCGACCTTGTTTCTTTTTCCCGTTTTCTTTCCCGTTGATTTGATTTATAATAGATAAAAAGAATACAAAAGTAGAAAGGACTGGATTTATTATGAATCGGGAAATGCATAAAAAGGAACGTCAGGTCTCAGATGAACGGGCAAAGGAAATGCTCCTGGAAGCGACAGAAGGAACCCTTGCCATGCATGGGGATGACGGCTATCCTTACGCGCTGCCTATGAACTATGTGTATCTGAACGGCGCCATCTATATTCACACTGCCGATTACGGATACAAAATCGACGCCCTCAAGGCAAATCAGAAGGTCTGCTTTTCTGTCATCGTCCGTTCCAAAATCGCGCCGGAGCTTTATACGACCCGGTATGAAAGTGTAGTTGCCACCGGGGACGCGGAATTTATTGAAGACGAAGCGGAGCGCCAGTTGGTTATGGAAACCATCGTAGATCGTTTTTCACCGGGGCTCCGGGAAGGCGGCATGAAATTCATAAAAGCCGCTATCGCCCGCACCGCGATTATCAAAATCAATATACGGGAAATGAAAGGGAAGGCCTTCCGGGCAGAGGGCCTGTAAGCTTCCCACCAAAAAAGAGACTTTTCCTGCGCGGACAAAGTCTCTTTTTCATCTTTTAAATCTGCCAGCTGTTCAGATAGGTTTCCTGCTCCGGCGTCAGAGCGTCGATTTCGATTCCCCAGCTTTCCAGCTTGCGCCTTGCGATTTTATCGTCAATTTCAGCGGATACGTCGATGACCTTTTTCTCCAGATCCTTGTAATGCTCTTTGATGTACATGGCCGACATCGCCTGCACCGCGAAGCTCATATCCATGATTTCCGCCGGATGCCCGTCGGCAGCCGCGATGTTTACCAGTTTGCCCTCAGCGATTACATGAATCCACTTATCCGGGCCCAGACGGTATCCCATAATATTTTTCCGGCTTTCCCGCTTTTCATCAGCCGCGGCCTCCAGGCCCTCCATATCAATTTCCACATTAAAGTGCCCCGCGTTAGCCAGGATCGCCTGATCTTTCATCTTGCGCATATGCTCTACCGTAATCGTATGATTACAGCCGGTAGCCGTTACAAAGATGTCTCCCAGCGGAGCCGCCTGTTCCATCTTCATTACGTCATATCCGTCCATTCTCGCCTCAATGGCTTTCACCGGATCAATCTCCGTAACGATTACTTTCGCTCCCAGAGCCGACGCCCGCATGGCGATGCCCCGGCTGCACCAGCCGTATCCCACAACAACAACCGTTTTGCTGGCGACAATCAGGTTCGTATTGCGCATAATGCTGTCCCATACAGACTGTCCGGTGCCGTAACGGTTATCAAACAGATGCTTGCACTGGGCGTCATTGACCGCTACCATCGGGAATTTGAGAATTCCTTCTTTCTCCATCGCCTTGAGACGAATGACCCCTGTAGTCGTTTCTTCACATCCGCCCCAGACCTCTTCCGCCAGATCCGGCCGTTCATTATGGAGAAGCCCCACCAGATCGCCTCCGTCATCAATAATGATATTCGGCTTATGGGCAAGGCACATCTCAATATGGCGATTGTATTCCTCATCGGTCGCCCCGTGCCACGCGAACACCTTCAGCCCCGCGTCCGCCAGAGCCGCCGCCACGTCATCCTGAGTGGAAAGAGAATTGCTCCCCGTCACCGACATCTGCGCGCCGCCTGCCGCGAGCACCAGGCAGAGATAGGCGGTCTTCGCTTCCAGATGGACGGAAAGGCTGATCTTAATGCCTTCGAAAGGCTTTGTCTTTTCAAACTCCTTTTCCAGCCCGGAAAGCAGGGGCATATTGTTTTTTACCCACTGAATCTTCTGATGGCCGGAGGGAGCCAGATGAATATCTCGAATCTGATACTGTTCCATATATTTACTCCACTGTTACTGATTTTGCCAGGTTCTTCGGTTTATCAATGTTGCATCCTCTGAATTTCGCCACATAGTACGCGAACAGCTGCAGCGGCACAACTGACAGCAGCGGCGTCACTTCATCCATGCAGGACGGAATATAAATGACTTCACTGGACTGTTTTTCGATTTCCCGGTTGCCCTCTTTGGCGATTCCCACAACATTGGCCCCTCTGGCCTTGATTTCCTGAATATTGGACAGCATTTTCTCAAAGAGGAAATCCTGCGTCGCCAGGGCAAAGACCAGCGTACCCTCTTCAATAAGGGCGATGGTGCCGTGTTTCAGTTCTCCTGCCGCAATGGCGAAAGAATTAATATAGGAAATTTCTTTGAGCTTCAGCGATCCCTCGTAGGAAACTCCGGAATCTACGCCTCTTCCAATAAAGAATACCTGCTCTTTTCTGCAATATTTTTTGGCAATGGCCTCTACGTCCTTTTCCTTTTTCAGCAGCTCCTCCAGTTTATCCGGAATCTGCTTCAGCTCCTCAATAAAGCGATTATAATAATCCTGATCAATAACCCCCTTGGTATGTCCCATATAGAGGGCAATCAGATACATGCACATCAGCTGGGTGGTATAAGCTTTCGTGGAAGCTACCGCGATTTCCGGCCCCGCCCAGGTGTAGAACACATCGTCCGACTCCCTTGCTACCGAGCTTCCCACAACATTGACTACGGAAAGAATTCTGGCGCCCTTGCGTTTGGCTTCCCGCAGCGCCGCCAGGGTATCCAGGGTTTCTCCGGACTGGCTGATGGCAATAAATAACGTTTTGTCGTCTACAAACGGATCCCGGTAGCGGAATTCGGAAGCAATATCCACCTCAACCGGAATACGCGCCATCTTTTCAATCGCCGCTTTTCCTACAAGCCCGGCGTGATAAGCAGTTCCGCAGGCCACGATATACACCTTGTTAAAGCTTTCGATATCTGCCTTTGTCATGGTAATGCCGTCCAGCTTAATGGTATTATCATCGTTCAGCCGTCTCATGAGCGTTTCATAAAGGCCTTTCGGCTGCTCATGGATCTCTTTCATCATAAAGTGGTCGTATCCGCCCTTTTCGGCCGCGTCCGCGTCCCATGTAACGTGGAACACTTCTCTTTTTACGACTTTCTGGTTCTCATCGTAAATTTTAATATCATCCTTCGTCAGAACGACGGTCTCATTATTTTCAATCAGATAGATTTTTCTCACATACTTGAGAAGCGCCGGGATATCCGAAGCGATAAAGTTGCAGCCTTCGCCGATTCCTGCCACCAGAGGCGCGTCCTTTCTGACCGCTACCAGACGATCCGGTTCGCCCGCCGCAACCACGCCGATGGCGTATGCTCCCCGCATCTGTTCCACTGCCCGGTTTACGGCTTTGTGCAGATCTCCGTCGTAATAAATACCGATCAGATGGGCGATGACTTCTGTATCTGTATCGGATTTAAATTTGATCCCATACTCGTCGATCAGCCACTCCCGCAGTTCCACATAATTTTCAATAATTCCATTATGTACGACTGTAATGGTGTTGTCGCTGTTGCTGTGGGGATGAGCGTTTATATCGGAAGGCGCTCCGTGGGTCGCCCATCTGGTGTGGCCGATACCGATTGTGCTTTCAAACTCCGGATCGCCGATAATCTTCTCCAGATTGCTGATTTCACCTACATGTTTTCTGGTCTCAATCTTTCCATCCCGGTACAGGGCGATCCCCGCGGAGTCATAGCCTCTGTACTCCAACCGTTTCAGCCCCTCTATAATAACTTCTTTCGCATTATTCTCCGTGCCGATGTATCCAACAATACCGCACATAATCTACCTCCTAACTAAATCAGCCAAACCGCTTTGTCAGCAGCTTTGCCAGTTCCTGTGCCAGTTCCGTTATATGATCCACATCCTCGCCTTCCAGCATCACGCGAACCAGCGGCTCGGTGCCGGAGGGGCGGATCAGAACTCTTCCGCGGCCTTCCATCTCAGCCTCCACTTTCTGAATCGCGGCGCGGATTTCCGGATCTTTCTCATATTTTGTTTTGTTTTCGTTTTTTACTTTCGCGTTTTTCAGCACCTGCGGATAAATCGTAATTTCATCCGACAGTTCTGACGGTTTTTTCCCGGATTCCAGTACGGCTCTCACAAGCTGCAGAGACGACAAAATCCCGTCTCCGGTAGTGGAATGGTTCAGGAAAATAATATGTCCCGACTGTTCCCCGCCGATCACGCAGCCCGTATTGATCATACTTTCCAGCACATACCGGTCTCCCACGGAGGTCACATCTACGCTGCACCCCATGGATTCAATGTATTTATGGAATCCCAGGTTGCTCATGACGGTAGCGGTTACCTTGTCATCCACAAGTTCCCCGGCATTTTTCAGCATCTTCGCGCAGATGCAGATCACTTTATCGCCGTCAATGATTCTTCCTTTTTCATCGATGGCGATCAGTCGATCCGCGTCTCCATCATAGGCAAGCCCCATAAAGGCGCCTTTGCGGATCACTTCCTGCTGCAGACGCTCCGGATGAGTAGAACCGCATCCATCGTTGATGTTCAATCCGTCCGGCTGGTTTCCAATGACTGAAACTTCCGCTCCCAAAGACTGATAAACGAGTTCCGCGGCTTTATATGACGCGCCGTTGGCGCAGTCCAACACCAGTTTTAGCCCATCCAGCCTGCGGTCGATAGTACCCGCGAGATAACGGACATAAATACCCAGAGCGTCATCATCCGCTTCCAGGCATTTGCCCAGCTTGTCGCCGGTAATATGGCTGTTTACATCAATATCCCGCAGAATCAGGTCCTCAATTTCATCTTCAATCTCATCATCCAGTTTAAAACCTTCACTGTTGAAGAACTTAATTCCATTGTACTCAAACGGATTGTGGGACGCTGAAATCACAACCCCCACATCAGCCTGATAATACTTTACCAGGTACGCTACCGCGGGTGTCGGCAGAACACCGACTTTAATCACATTCCCGCCTACAGCGAGAATTCCCGCGCTCAGCGCGTCTTCCAGCATGTCACCGGAAATTCTCGTGTCCTTTCCGATCAGAACGACCGGCTTTCCTTTTTTCTTACTGAGTACATGGGCGCCGGCTTTTCCCAGCTTAAACGCGAGCTCCGGAGTAAGCTCCGAATTGGCGACTCCCCGCACGCCGTCTGTTCCAAAAAGTCTTCCCATTGTCCTTCTCCTTTTCAAATTACCTGTAGAATACGATTAATCACTTGTTCTTATCTCAACTTCCACCTTTTCAGGCGTCAGATCTATATTTTCCAGTTGTTCTCCTCCTGTCACTTTTAAAGAAACCGTATGTGTGCCAGTTCCCCTGCGTCTCAGATTCGCGGAAAGCCGCAAATCCTCCGCGCTGACAGCATCCACTGCTTCTTTACTGCCCGTCACCTGCGCGGAAACATTCGCGGTCCGCACAGATGCTTCAAGACCGTTTTCCAGTCCCTGCAGCCGGATGTCCTTTCCCTGGATTTTCAGAGTTTTTGTATAATACAGCATCCCCTGCACTTCGACCGTTTCCGCGGAAAGAATTACATTGGAAACTTGCGCTCCGTCCTTATCGACCGCAATCGGCGTAACGGTAAACGTCTGAAGTTCATCAGAAAGTTCAGCGGCCCGGATTCTCGCCTCAACGGCTTCTACGGAACTGACCGCCGATCGTCCGCCCCGTACCTCAATCTCCGCCGGACTGGAAACGATCCCTCCGGGTTCGCTTCCGGAGGCGGTTTCTCCGCTGAAGGTAACTGTAATTTTCTCTTCTTTTGAAATCAGGTCTTCCAGTGTCACATTGATATTCGGCGTTGTAATTTCTCTCAGAGTCAGATCGCTTGGAACCTCCACCTGTACAGGGACGCGATTCCTTCCCTTTGCATACCCGAACAGATCCGCTTCCGCCGTAATTTCACTGCGATCCATTCGGTTGAGTTCCGCCCGGCTGCCTTCCACAATAATATCCACAGTAAAATCCCGGCTGCCTTTAATCGCCAGCTCGTTATCCTCCAGCCAGTCTTCATTAAGCAGGCTTACCGGAATATCACGAATCGTCTGTGTGGCCGTCGGATCGACTTCCCCCATTACATATACCCATAGAAAAATCGCGATTAAAAGCGAAATAATCTTTAATACCATATTATTTCTCAGCATTGTTCTTCCTCCTTATCTTTTTAAAGATATCAGGAAACAACGCTTTCTTCCCGTCCAACGCGCCGTTATTCAAATACAGGTTCAGGAGGGTTTTCTCTACGGTTCTGGTGTCCAGGAATCTGGAAAGCTTTCCGTCCACCGCCATAGAGATGATACCGGTTTCTTCCGAAACGATCAGCGTCACCGCGTCTGAATGTTCCGTAATACCAATCCCTGCCCTGTGTCGGGTGCCGAGTTCTTTTCCAATGGTTTTATTCTGGGAAAGCGGAAGCACGCAGCCTGCCGCGAAAATCCGATCGCCTCGGACGATAACCGCTCCATCATGCAGGGGAGATCCCTCGTAGAAAATGTTCCCCAGCAGTTCCGCGGAGATCTCCGCGTCCACAATTGTCCCCGACTCCGTCATATCGGTCAGGGAGGTTTCCCTCTCCAGCACAATCAGCGCGCCGGTCCGCTCTTTTGAGAAGGTGTCAATCGCTTTTATAAATTCCGTGGTGATATGCTTTGCCCGGTCTTTATCCAGCTGTCCGAATGCCGGACGGACAATTTTGGTCCGTCCCAGATACTCCAGACCCCGCCGCAGCTCCGGCTGGAACACGACCACCAGCGCTACCAGCCCCAGCGTCATAGCGCCTCTCAAAATCCAGTTTAGTGTATATAAATTGAGCAGTTCCGATAAAAAGGTCGCGATCACTAAAACAAGCAGACCTTTTATCAACTGCTCTGCTCTTGTTTCCTTTATAAATTCCAATATTTTATAAATAATAAACGCGACGATCAGAATATCCAGGATATCCAGAACTCCGATCCCTGATACGACGTTTTTTAAAAAATCCTGCATTCGCTATCCCCTTATGCTTTATCTTTTTTATTGTACAGAAATTCAGTACCTTTTTCAATATACAGAAGAAAGAAAAAGGGAAAATCATATTTGTCTACGCCGATTATGTCGAAAATGAGAAAAAAAGACTGCCGTACCGGCGATAAATCGCGGATACGGCAGCAGACTGTTTTTAATATGCTGTTTCCAGAAGGCCATAGTCGTCGTCGTTTCTCTTGTAAACAACTCCCACTGAATCGGTCTCCATGTTGAGGAATACGAAGAAATTATGCTCCAGCAGCTCCATCTGGACAACCGCCTCATCAACGGTCATCGGTACGAGATCAAATCTCTTTTTTCTTACTACATGGATTTCTTCCTGCTCGTCCTCTATCTCCGGAAGCTCTGCAAACGCAAAGTCTTTGTGATCTTTATATTTTCTCTGCAGCTTTGTTTTGAATTTTGACATCTGCCGAGAAAGCTTGTCTACAACTTTATCAACTCCTTCATACGGGTCCTCTGCCAGAACCTCTGCACGGAAAATGGTTCCTTTCGTATTGATGGTAGCCTCAACCTTATACTTTCCTTTTTCCCTCAGGGTCATAACGTTAGCAGTAATTTCATTTGAAAAGTATTTGTCCAGTTTCGCAAACTTCTTTTCAATGGTCTCTTTTAACTTTTCACTGGCATTATAGTTTTTACTGTTGATAACTATCTTCATACCCTTAAACCTCCTTGCTGGGAACCGGAACTCCGGCTCCTGTATTAGTGTTCCTATATTATAACACAAATTACAGATTATTCAACGAATTTAGAATGAAAAACCGACACTCCCTGCCGACTGTTCAGCTGACCTGGTCTTTGCCCCCACACCTGCCTTTACCTGACTTTGTCAGAGGACTTACTTCTAAACTACGCCATGATCACTGCCGCCTTGCGGATCAGCTTACGTGGGACCTTTTGCCCGTAGCTGGCCTGGCCTTTCAACCACAGACCTGAACAGCCGGCACGAAATGCCGGTTTGGATTAGTTATTGTTTTGGCGGGATATTCGCGCCGCAGGCAAAGCTGACAACGCAGACGCGTCCTGCTCCTGCCTCCCGCAGCGCCAGGCTGCAGGCATCGGCGGTGCTCCCGGTTGTATAAATATCATCAATCAGAAGAATCCGTTTTCCCTCGATAGGATAATGATTTTGCGGCGAAACAGAAAATGCTCCCCGCAGATTTTCATACCGCTCAAAAGGTCCCAGTCCCTTCATCGGCAGCGTCTCCCGCCGCCTCTGCAAAAGACCCGGCGCGCAGGGGATACCGCTTCGTCTGCTCATTCTCCGCGCCATAATATCCGCTTGGTTATAGCCTCTCCGCGCCTGCTTTTTTCGATGCATGGGAACCGGCACCAGCAGATCAAAGGTTTCCTCTTCCAACGACATGCGATCATAAAGCGCGTCTCCCAGTTTCCTTCCGATATAGGCTTTCCCCCTGTATTTATAATCCATCAGGAGCCCCCTCTCATACAGTCCGTACTGCACACAGGTAAAGCCCCTGTCAAACTCATGGTCAAAGGTTCTGCAGTCCCAGCATAGCGGATTCCGGTAATCCGGGCTTAAAATTTTCCCGCACTTTTGACAGGTTTTTTCGCCCAGCCAGTGAAAGCGCTGCATACAGGAATCGCAGAGCGCGTAATCCCGTGAATTATCAATGATGCTCCCGCAGGAGATACAGTAAATATTCGATGGATAAATCCACTCCATCGCTTTTTCAAATCCCTTTTCAAAAACCCCCATTTTTTACCCCTCTTTTGCTGAAAAAGAAAAATCAAGCAGCGCCTTCAGCCGCGCCTTCAGCCCCGAATAACGCTCTTTTGTCCGATTGTTGTCGATCATGCCCCGAAGTTTGTCTTCCGAACCTACCAGGACCACCGCCTGTTTGCCCCTGGTTACGCCTGTATACAGCAGATTTCTTGTGGCCAGCACCGGCGGGAACCAGGACATGGGCATAATGACAACCGGAAACTCGCTTCCCTGGCTTTTATGAACTGTAATCGCGTAGGCCAGTTCCAGTTCATCCAGCTGGCTGAAATCATAGGTTACGTATTTACATTCATCGAATACCACCGTCACTTCGTTAAATTCCCGGTCAATGCGGTTGATAAAACCCACATCCCCGTTAAAGACGCCCTCTCCTTCTGTAAAGTCCTCCTGGTTCTTCCACTTCATCTGATAATTATTGCGAATCTGCATCACCTTATCATGCTCCCGAAAGATCCGCTCTCCGAACTTCTTTTCTTCCAGCTGCTCGCGTGGCGGATTCAGCGCTTCCTGAAGCTCTTTATTCAGATTCATGCTCCCCAGAAGTCCCTTTCTTACCGGGGTCAGAATCTGGATATCCCGTACCGGCAGCAGCTGCGTATAGTAGGACGGCAGCCGCCGCACGCACAGATCTTTGATCGTCCGCAGCATATCCTTTTCGGTTTTCTCCCGCATCATGAAAAAGTCCTTCCCTTTTTCATTGTAATCCGGATATTCACCGTGGTTGATGCGGTGGGCGTTTACGACGATCAGGCTTTCCCTGGCCTGCCGGAAAATCTCCGTCAGCTTTACACAGTAAACATATTCGCTGTCAATAATATCGCGGAGCACGTTCCCCGCTCCCACAGAAGGCAGCTGATCCGCGTCCCCCACTAAAATCAGCCGGGTTCCCGGCCGGATCGCGCTGACCAGCCCGTTCATCAGCATCAGATCGATCATGGAAGCTTCATCAATAATCACCGCGTCCTGCTTCAGAGGGTCCTCGGCGGTCTTGCCAAAGCGCATGGTGTCTTCGCCCTCTGAGTAATAATATTCCAAAAGCCTGTGTATCGTGGAAGCTTCATAGCCGGAGGTTTCGGTAATCCGTTTGGCCGCCCGCCCGGTGGGCGCGGCGATGGCGGTTTTCAGTCCGCTGTGCTGCAAAATGCGGATCATCGTATTGATGATGGTGGTCTTCCCGGTTCCGGGTCCTCCGGTAATTACGGAAATCCCCTGGTTCAGCGAGGTCTTGACCGCGTATTTCTGATTTTCAGAAAGGCGTATTCCCGTATCCTGCTCCGTCACCGCGATCAGAGAGTCCATATCCGATCCTACAGGCCTCAGCCGGGCAGAGTTAATGGCCGCCATACACTTGCATACATTCTGCTCCGCCAGGTAATAGGGCATCAGAAAGACTACATTCCGGTTTTCCAGATTTTCAATATGGACATCTCCCTGAAACGCCATTTCCACCAGGCAGTCGCTTATCTTTTCCCGTTCCAGTTCCAGCATGCCGCCGGCTTTTTCGCACAGGACATTCTGAGGCAGGAAAGTGTTTCCCTCGCCGGCAAAGTAGTTCAGCGTATACTTGATTCCGCTCTTGATCCGATGTTCATCATCTCTCGCGATTCCCATCTTTTCCGCGATTTTATCCGCTTTCTTAAAACCCACGCCAAAGAGGTCCTCTGCCAGACGGTAGGGATTTTCCTGAACCGCGGCGATGGTGTCCGCTCCGTAAACCCGGTACAGCTTCATCGCGTAATCCGCGTTTATTCCGAACTGCTGCAGATACAGCGTAATCTCCGCGAATTCCCTGTGGCTGCGAAACGCTTCCGCCACAGACTCCGCCTTTTTTTCCCCGATTCCCGGAATTTCCGTCAGCCGGTGAGGCTGGTTCTCGATGACCGCGAAGGTCTCACTTCCAAACCGGGCGACAATGGCGGCAGCCGTCTTTTTTCCAATTCCTTTCAGCACGCCGGAAGAAAGAAACTCTTCGATTCCTTCTTCCGTGGAAGGCATCACCTCTTCAAAACTGCTGATGGCAAACTGCTCGCCGTAAGTAGGATGAATCTTCCACTGTCCGCGGAGCAGATAGCTTCTTCCTTTATGACAGGAGGGCAGGTTTCCCACCGCCGTAAACTGCTCATCTTCAGTTTCAAATACCGCGATGGTATATCCGTTTTCCTGATTGTGAAAAATAATATCCGCGATGACGCCCTGTTTTTCCTCTTTCATTTCCCGACGCTCCCGGGTTTATATAATCTGCGGTTATCCAGAGTCCATACCCGCTCGCTGAATTCGCCCGGATCGGTCTTATCAAGGGCGTCCTGCATATCGTACATTCTGGCGTCAATAATATCCAGATAGTGCAGAATTTCCGCTTCCGGAAACAGCGGTTTTTTGGGACTTCCGAATTCCGGCTCATAATGATGGGACAAAATCATATGCTCCAGCATAATGGCTTTTTCCTTTGGAAAGTTCAGTTCGGTCGTGAGACGGTCCAGGGTTTTCACCCCCTGAATCAGGTGGCCCAGCATCTGCCCTTCAAAGGAGTATCCGGAAGAAATTCCCAGTTCATTGGACTCGATTTCGTTGAGCTTTTCCATATCATGAAGAATCACGCCCGCCAGCACAAGATCCTGATTCAACATGGTATATACCTGGCACATGCGCTCTCCGTTCATCAGCATCCGCTTGATGTGATATAGCAATCCCGCCATCTCCGCGTGGTGGTTTTTCTGCGCCGCCGGATAGTACATGAGCTTTTCTTTATTCTCTGTAAGCATTTTCACGCACAGTTTTTTCAAATCTTCATCCTGGAAGTTCTCTGCTTTTTCCAGAATATACGCGTACATCTCCTCCGGCTTTTCCGGCGCCGCTTTAATAAAATCGCTGATGTCCACCGGATCATTGGTCGCCCTCTGCCGGATTCGCATCACGCGAAACTGCTTGAGGCCGTTCCACTCTGTTACAGCCGCTCGGATCTTAATGATATCCCCCTCTTTAATCTTAGACAGCGACGGAAGCTCTTCGTCGGAAACATCCCACTTTTTTCCGGAGATTTCACCGGTCTTGTCGCCCAGCATCAGATCCAGATACTGTTTTTTATTGGCGCCGATTTTCACAGCAATGGATTTTACCATAAAAAAGTCCGTCACTTCCTGCGCGGTCCTGATATTCGCGATATAAACCTCTTTCATTCTGATGGTTCCCTTCCTAAAAGATAATACTTAATTATATACAACCTGACTGGGTATTTCAAGAAAAACAGCGCTCGTCTCCTATCTCTCCGACGGACAGGTAATCTCCACCAGCTCCTCAATCATGTGGTGCAGCAACTGTGCCTGCGGCGTATCCGCCGCCTTATAATACACTTCCTTTCCCTCCCTGCGGCTTACAATCAGACCGCCGCTTTTCAACTGCCGTAAATGATGGGATACAGCGGGACTACTCATATCCACAAGGGAAGAAATATTGATGACACATTCTTCAAAGTGACAGAGAATCCAGAAAATACGGATACGGCTGCCGTCTCCCAGCTGTTTGAATACATCCGCCACCACCTGAAATTTATCCGCTGTCGGCATGTCTCGCAGCTTTTCTTCAATGTTTTGTCCGTGATTATGGGGTAATTGTATGTCTGGCATTAAAATCCTCCCTGTTTTGCGTTCTCTCTATTAAAAAACTCTTTAATGGTTATTTTACCATACTATAGGACATATGTAAGGCGCAAATTTTGAAAAAACATTCATCTATTCCCGCTCTATATAAAAATTTGTGGAAAACCGGTTGACTTTTTGTGTAACGATGTGTATACTCGAATTAACAATTAAACATATATTTAATTGATTGAGAATCATCAAGAAGGAGATATACCATGAAAAAAACTTATAAAATCGATGTAGACTGCGCAAACTGCGCGAATAAAATGGAAGGCGCCGCTAAGAATACCGATGGCGTAAAAGATGCCACTGTAAACTTTATGACGCTGAAAATGATCGTGGAGTTCGAAGAAGGGCAGGATCCGAAAGCAGTTATGCCGGAAGTTCTCAAAAACTGCAAAAAGGTTGAGTCCGACTGTGAGATTTATCTGTAAACAGCAATGGACTCCTGCCGCAGGTGAAAACGCCTTTCGCTTTCACGCTGATTCCGTGAATTTCCAGCAGAAAGGTGGTTTTTCAGGAAGCATAAATAAACAATTAAGCAATTATTTAAAGTAGGTGGTTTCCATGAACAAAAAACAGAAAAAAATGCTGGTTCGCATTATCCTTGCTGCTATTCTTCTGATCCTTTTGAGTCTTGGACTGGCGGATCTCATCGCCGGGGCCGTGGCTTCCCTGCCCGCCCTCGACGCAAGGCAGCGGACAGCAGAAAATATCGTTAAACTGATCCTTTACTTGATTCCGTATTTTATAATCGGATACGACATTCTGCTGAAAGCTCTGAAGGGAATCCGCAACCGCCAGGTATTCGATGAAAACTTTCTGATGGCCGTAGCAACCGTCGGAGCGATTGTCCTCGCTCTTTATGAACAGAGCGGCGATTACACGGAAGCCATCGCGGTTATGCTGTTTTATCAGGTGGGAGAACTGTTTCAGAGTTACGCGGTGGGAAAAAGCCGGCGCAATATCAGCGATTTGATGGATATCCGGCCTGACTACGCCAATATCGAGACCGATGGGGCTCTGGAAAAGGTAGACCCGGATGAAGTGGAAATCGGCAGTACCATTATCGTACAGCCGGGAGAAAAGGTTCCCATCGACGGCGTGATTCTGGAAGGCGCTTCTTCTCTGAACACCAGCGCCCTTACCGGTGAAAGTCTGCCCCGGGACGCCAAAAAAGGCGATGAGATCATCAGCGGGTGCATCAATATGACCGGAGTTCTGAAAATCCGGACTACAAAGGAATTTGGAGAATCTACGGTTTCTAAGATTTTAGAGCTGGTAGAAAACGCCAGTTCCCGCAAATCCCGATCCGAAAACTTTATCTCCAGATTCGCCCGGGTCTATACGCCTGCCGTCTGCGTCGCGGCTCTGGCGCTGGCGATTTTGCCTCCCCTTGTCCGCATGTTCGGCATGGGGGTTCCCGCCGATTGGGACAGCTGGATTTACCGCGCCCTGACCTTCCTGGTTATCAGCTGCCCGTGCGCCCTGGTGATCAGTATTCCCCTGAGCTTTTTCGCGGGGATCGGCGGCGCCAGCAAAGCCGGCGTGCTTGTGAAAGGTTCCAACTATCTGGAAGCCCTTTCACAGACCAAAATTGTCGTATTTGATAAAACCGGCACGCTGACCCGGGGGGTCTTTGAGGTAAACGATATCCACCATAACAAGATGGAAGCGGAAAAGCTGGTAGAATACGCCGCTCTGGCGGAAAGCGCTTCCTCCCACCCCATCAGCAAAAGCCTGCAGAGGGCTTACGGCAAGGCAATCGATCGTTCCCGCGTCACGGATATCCGGGAAATCAGCGGCAACGGCGTAATGGCCAAAGTGGACGGAATCGAAGTGGCCGCCGGCAACGACAAGCTGATGAAGCGCCTGGGAATTTCCTATATTGACTGCCATTCGGTGGGCACCATTATCCATGTAGCCGTAGACGGCGCCTATGCCGGTCATATCGTGATTTCCGATGTGGTCAAGGAGCATTCGAAAGAAGCGGTTCAGGCCCTCAGATCCGCCGGCATCCGCAAAACCGTAATGCTCACAGGCGACGCCCGGAAAGTGGGAGAACAGGTGGCAAAGGAGCTGCAGCTGGATGAGGTCTACGCGGAACTGCTGCCCGCGGATAAGGTGGAAAAAGTGGAAGAACTGCTCCGGAGTAAAACAGGGAAAGAAAAACTCGCTTTCGTCGGCGACGGCATCAACGACGCTCCGGTATTAAGCCGATCGGATATTGGAATCGCCATGGGAGCTATGGGATCGGACGCGGCCATCGAAGCCGCCGATGTAGTGCTGATGGACGACGATCCGCTGCAGATCGCCAAATCCGTAAAAATTTCCCGCAAATGCCTGCGCATTGTATATCAGAATATTGTGTTCGCCATCGGCATCAAATTGATCTGCCTTGCTCTGGGCGCGCTGGGAATCGCCAACATGTGGCTGGCCATCTTCGCCGATGTAGGCGTGATGATTCTGGCAGTGCTCAACGCGATTCGGGCGCTGTTTGTAAAAAAACTATAGAAAATCGAAGCGGGGTCGCTTATGACAGACCTCGCTTCGATTTTTATTTTGAAAGCTTAATTATATTTTTTCTTTCTTCCTTAGAAACAAATAACTAAAAACAGGAAATGTTACTAAAAAAGACCGGGTTCCAGCCTTCGAAAAAGCTCTTCCTGTCCAAAACAAGCCTTTTTTCATTATCCATAGCCTGCAAACGTTGAAATTATAGAAACAATTTGATAGAAACAGAATTTGTTGATAAATCCAGCATCCCCTGCCCCGCAAAAAACAGATCCTTTTTAAATCCGAAAAAATAGTATATAATAAACTCAATTATGACATATACCGGTTAAGGAGAAATTTATCCATGAAAAATTTAGGTTTTGTCAGGGTTGGAACCGCGGTCCCGACCCTGAAGGTTGCAAACACAAAATACAATGCAGGCCAGATCCTGGATTTAATTGAGGAGGCGGAAAAAGAGCGCGCGGGCTTTCTGGTGCTTCCGGAGCTTGCTCTCACCGGCTATTCCTGCGGGGATCTGTTTTATCAGGAGCATTTGTACCAGCACCAGCTGACAGCTCTGGCTCATATCTGCCGCGCTACGGAAGAACGCAAGCTGGTTGTGATTCTCGGCTGCTATCTGCGGCTTGAAAACAATCTTTACAACTGCGCGGCTCTCATACAGAACGGCGATATAAAAGGCATCGTGCCCAAAATGTTCCTTCCGAATTCGAAAGAATATTATGAAGCCAGATGGTTCGCGTCGGGAATCGATCTAATCCGCCGCAGAAAAACCGTTTCTTTGTTTGGCAGAGAAATCCCCTTTGGGAATCTGATTTTCACAGACGCGGAAGCGGATCTGTCCGTGGGAATTGAAATCTGTGAGGATTTATGGCTTCCGGCTTCTCCCGGGGCGCAGCTGGCCTTAAACGGAGCGCACATCATCTTTAATCCTTCCGCCAGCAACGACACGGTCGGAAAAGCCGATTACCGAAGAAATCTCATTACTGTGGAAAGCTCCAAGAGCAACTGCGGCTATGTATACACCTCCGCGGGTGTAACCGAATCCACGACGGATGTTGTCTTCAGTGGACACAGTATCATTGCGGAAAACGGTATCGTCCTGAAAGAAAGCCAGCGTTTCGCCAGAAAAAGCGCGGCGTACTACAGCGAAATCGACTTCCAGCGTCTACGCTTCGAGCGTTCCCAGAATCATAATCTGGCTCAGTGCGCGTCCGCTATGGGTGAACTCTCGGAATTTCAGACCGTTAAACTCGCGCCGGTCCGTCTTGTAGGCCCTTCGGACCGCCTGCACCGCCATTACGACAAAAATCCGTTTGTTCCGGACGACAGCAGACAGGTGAACGAACGCTGCCGGGAAATTTTCAGCATTCAGGCAGCCGGCCTCGCCAAGAGAATTGAACATTCCCATTCCAGAAAATCCGTGGTCGGAATTTCCGGCGGACTGGATTCCACGCTGGCGCTGCTGGTCTGTGCCTACACCCACAAGCTCATCGGACGGCCCGCTGACGATATTATTGCCGTTACAATGCCCGGCTTCGGGACAACGGGAAAAACCTACAACAACGCGCTGACCATCATGAAATTGCTGGGCGCCCAGGTGCGGGAGGTTTCCATTAAAGACGCGGTCAACCAGCATTTCCGTGATATCGGACACGATCCGGAAACGCACGATGTCACTTATGAAAATTCCCAGGCCAGGGAACGGACACAGATTCTCATGGATATCGCCAATCAGGAAGGCGGTCTTGTAGTGGGAACCGGCGATCTGTCGGAAATGGCCCTGGGTTGGTGTACCTACAACGGCGACCACATGTCCATGTACGGTGTTAACGCCAGCGTACCGAAAACTCTGGTGCGGTTTGTGGTTAAGTGGGTCATGGAAAACAAATTAAGCGGGCCGGAAGAAGATCCGGATTTCAGTTCTGACAACGCTCTCTTGAAAACGACCCTGCAGGATATTCTGGACACGCCGATTTCACCGGAGCTGCTGCCGCCGGATCCCAACGGAAATATCGCTCAGAAAACCGAGGAAAGCGTCGGTCCGTATGTACTCCACGACTTTTTCATCTACTATACGATCCGCTATGGAATGGAACCGGAAAAACTGCTGTTTACAGCGAAAAACGCCTTTGCCGATGAATACGACGAAGCGTTTATACAAAAGTGGATGAAGGTCTTTTATCGCCGCTTCTTTACGCAGCAATTCAAGAGAAGCTGTGTGCCGGACGGCCCGAAAGTCGGTTCCGTCAGCCTGTCTCCAAGAGGCGACTGGCGAATGCCCAGTGACGCGGACCCGGCGCTGTGGTTGGAATAAAAAATGGAAAAGCCGCGGGAGATTTGCTTTCTCCCCGCGGCGCTTTTTTTATTCCTCCGCAAGCACATAAGCGCAGGCTTTTGTCCGGCTTCCGTCTTTTTTCAGATAAACGCCGTGTATCTCCGGCGCGAATCCGGGGAACCGGTTGATTCCTTCTTCCAGAATCTTAAAGTATTCCACCGCCGTATGGCTCCATTTCTCACCCGGAGCAACGCAGAAAATTCCCGGCGGATAAGGCAGCGCCCCTTCCAGAGCGACTTCTCCTTCAATTTCATCAATATCCACCATCTTCGCCTGATTTCGCACCAGAGCTACGCCGGCTTCGTAGGGAGAAACGGACACTTCCGGAAAGGTTTCCTCCCGGAACAGCTTCCTCTGGAACTCTTTGGCGTTTCGTGCTTTATAAAAATCATGCATTTCCTGGCACAGATCCCGAATCCCCACACCCCGATAGCGTTCTTCATTGTCCCAGTACAGATACGGCATTACCTGTCCGACCGGCGCGTTCTGCTGCACCAGCTGTTCAAAACGCATCAGCTGCGCCACCAGAGAATCCAGCTTTGGCTTTGTTTCCGCCGGCGTCATCAGGAACAAGATTGAGTTGAAATCGTTCTTTTCCGGGATGATGCGGTTATCCCTCAGGAAGCTGGCGAGAATCGTAGCGGGGATTCCAAAATCCTCATATTCCCCGGTTTCCACATTGATTCCCGGAGTGGTCAGCATCAGCTTGTTGGGATCGACGAAATACTGCTCCTCGCCATAGCCCTCAAAGGAATGCCACTTCTCCCCCGGAACAAATTTGAAAAAGGAGATATCGTCGGCGATTTCCTCTGTGCTGTAGTCTTCCCATGGTTTTCCCTTCACGGTCGGAGGAATAAAGGGTTTCAGCATGGAACAGTTTCGCAGAATGGATTTCCTGGCTTCAATCCCCATTTTCACACAGTCGGCCCAGAGTTTCCTGCCCGAAGCGCGATCCTGCATCCTGGCGTTTACATCCAGAGCCGCGAAAATCGGATAGAATGGGCTGGTGCTGGAATGGGATCGATACGCGTTGTTAAAACGCTTGTAGCCAAGATACCGTTTCTGTCCCTTAATATGGGAATCTTTTTTATGGATATAGGAGGACTGGGAAAATCCCGCCTGCTGCTTATGTACGGACTGGGTTACGAAAATTCCCGGATCATCGGGTCCCAGTTCCAAAAGCAGCGGAGAGCAGTCCCGCATCATGGGGATAAACTGTTCATACCCCACCCACGCGGAATCAAATAAAATATAGTCGCACAGATGACCGATCCGGTCTACCACCTGTCTGGCATTGTAAATCGTCCCGTCATACGTCCCCAGTTGGATAATCGCCAGACGGAAGGGGCGCTTTTCTTCCGCTTTTTTCGGCGCGACTTTCGCGATCCGTTCCCGCAGATAGGCTTCCTCAAAGCAATGCTCATCAATTCCGCCGATAAATCCGAAAGGATTTCGGGAGGTTTCCAGATAGACCGGCTGTCCGCCCGCCTGAATCAGCGCGGCGTCATAGGCGGATTTATGGTTATTCCGGTCAAAGAGAACCAGATCCCCCGGAGCGACTAACGCGCTTCCCACAATCATATTGGAAGTACTGGTGCCGTTCATTACAAAGAACGTGTTATCGGAATTAAACACTTTGGACGCGTTTTTCAGGGCGTCCTCCGCGGGTCCTTCATGAATCAGCAGATCCCCCAGGGCTACATCCGCGTTGCAGATGTCTGACCGGAAAATCGTCTCCCCGTAAAAATCGTACAAATAGCGGCCTGCCGGATGCTTCCGAAAGTACTGGCCGCTCTGATGCCCCGGACAGTTAAACTGCTGGTTTTTCAGATCAATATAATTGCTCAGTGTTTCAAAAAACGGCGGAAGCATCCTCTTTTCATACTGTTCCGCTGCGGTTTCAATCTCATTATCCACAATATCCTGATTCAGTTCCTTCGTGTACACCCAGCGATACACCTGCTCTTTCAGATCGTCATCCATATATTCCCGTGTCTCTGAAAAAACAAATACCGGAACCTCAAACCGCGTCTCATAAATCGCGTGAATGATCTCCCGATCCTGATCGGAGACCACGGCCGCCGCGATATCCGTATAATCGGTGTCACCGATGTCAATCAGCGTTCTCTCTGTTGAAAAATAGCCGCGTACTGACGATGAATAAGCAATTTTCAGCGCTCTCAATAAAAATCCCTCCTTAATACTGCCCGCAAACACGTTCCTCTCGTTCAAACAGTATCATGAAGGGATTTTATTGTCAACATATCTTCTTATTTCTCGTCTTCCGGCTCCTGCTCCGGACTTCCGGTCTCCGTATCCGCCCCGTTTTCTGGAAATGGCTCCGCGGCAGGTTCCGCCTGCTCCATTCTTTCGTTTTCCAGATCCACAGCGGTCGGCTCATCCTCTGAAGCCGCGGCCAGTATCAGCTTCACCTTGAACAGGTCGCCGTCAATGAGAATATCAATCCGCCCTTTCATCAGCTTCATCAGATCTTTGGCAATCGCCAGTCCGAGGCCGCTGCCCTCTGTGGAGCGTGACTCGTCTCCCCGTTTGAACCGCTCCATCAGCTCAGACGGATTAATATTGAGAGACTGTCTTGAAATGTTTTTCATCTCCATTACCACCAGCTCCCCGTTTTCCGCGGGCTGAGTCTGGAAAGAAACATACACTCGCGTATTTTCCTGTGAATATTTCAGTACATTACTCAAAAGATTTGAAATTACGCGCCAGAGAAGCTGTCCGTCCGCTTTTACAAAGTAATGGAGTTGCTGTGCCTCAATTACAAATTCCAGATTGGACGCTTCAACCTTTTCGTTCATCTCGCCCAGCCCCTGATTCAGCAGAGAAAGGAAATCCACCCGGCTCATCCGTACCGGAATCGCTCCGCTGGAAGCCTTGGCGGCTTCAAATAAATCTTCCGTCAGCTGCTGCAGACGCTCTGTTTTCTGCTGCAGAATATCCAGATACTTGGGCGCGTTTTCGCTGTCCAGACCCTCGGTCTTCATCAGATCGATGTAAGTTACCATGGAAGTCAGCGGCGTTTTTAAATCATGTGAAACATTGGAGATCAGATCGGTTTTCATCTGCTGATTTTTTAATTCGCTCTCAACGGCCGCGCTGGTCGCCCCTGTAATTTTATTGATCCCTTCCGCCAGCCGATCCAGTTCGCTGTCCCCGTCGATCGGGATCTTATAGTCCAGATTGCCGCTGCTTACCTCGTCGATTCCCTTTTTAATCTCGTCATACTTACTCACCCATTTCGGCGCGAAGACCAGAATTACAATCAGAACCACAGGCGCCAGGAACATGGTAGCGGACAACAGGCAGATCAGAACCGCGATCAGCACAACCTTCCTCATCGTACTTCCCCCAAGATAAACCTCTGTATAAATTTTATCAAACAGCCACCTGCACAGTGAATAGTCCAGGAATTTTCCGGCCTTTACCTTTTTAATGCAGGAGAGTCCCAGACCCAGGCCGAGCGCGGAAAGGCTTCCCCCCAGAAGCACGGCCATTCCCGCGTCAATCGCGAGGCTGTACGCGGTCACATTGTAAAGCCCCAATTCCCATCCGTAAATCGACTGAATTCCGCTGTCTACATATTGTGTGAAAATCGCGCCTCCGTAAAAGAAAATAATACAGATGGCGGCTACCTGAATTTCCGCGAACACATGATCAAAGCGGCTGAGCCGATAGTTGCCGTTTTCATCCCGCACCCCTACTGCGATTACCAGATATAGCAATGTAATCAGGGAGACAACTCCCGCAATAACCGTAACAATCGTCCATCCTTCCATGTGGTCCTGCAGAACTGCTATGTTGGAAAGATTCCATCCCTGCTGAAGCAGGAAGTCCTGCAAGGCCGCGTCGCCTCCGTTTTCCAAAAAATAGGGGTCCAGATATCCTGTATAGGCATTCAGCGTGGACGCCGCTAAAAGCCCCACAATAAACACCAGAAAACTCAATACACACACAACATACGCCGTAATAAAGACCGGCTTTTTATATCTTTTCGATTTTATATCCAATTCCCCACACCACCTTTAAATACTTCGGATTCTTGGGATTAATCTCTATTTTTTCCCGGATTCTCCGAATATGTACCGCAACCGTGTTTTCCGGATTATAAGCCGGTTCGTTCCATACGGCCTCATAAATCTGATCCATGGAAAACACTCGTCCCGCGTGTTCGGTCAGAAGCTTTAAGATGCCATATTCGATGGGCGTAACCGCGACAGGTTTTCCATCCAGTTCCACAGTCTTTTGCTCATCGTCAACAACC
The DNA here is from genome assembly GCF_014333425.1 of Zhenpiania hominis. Classification (GTDB taxonomy): domain Bacteria; phylum Bacillota; class Clostridia; order Peptostreptococcales; family Anaerovoracaceae; genus Hominibacterium; species Hominibacterium hominis. The sequence goes on from NZ_JACRYT010000007.1 coordinate 42,294, forward strand.
AGTCCCCCCGTCTTAAAGACTCCTGTTTTTTTCTCAAGGCTTCCCAGATCCACATATCTTCTCAGCTGCGACTTGACCCTGGCAATCAGTTCCAGAGGATTGAACGGCTTTGTAATATAATCGTCGGCGCCGACGTTCAGCCCTGTAATCTTATCATAATCCTCGGATTTCGCGGACAGCATGATAATAGGAATATTTTTTTCTTCCCGGATTTTCATCGTAGTCCGCATCCCGTCCAGCTTTGGCATCATAATGTCCATCAGGATCAGGTGTATGTCTTCTTTCTCTACGATCTGCAGCGCTTCCATGCCGTCATAGGCCTTGAAAACCTCATACCCCTCGTTTCTTAAATAGATTTCAATCGCGTTTACGATTTCCTTATCATCGTCACAGACTAAGATATTCATGTTTGCTCCTTTCCGCTTACAAGTTTATCTTACGGTTTATTTCTTAACAAAGATTCCACGGTATTCTTACAAAATTCTTAACTCATTTCCACCGTATTACCGCACCTTGAACCCTACGCCCAGTTCCGCAGCAATCTGCCTGCAGCGTTCTATATGGTCCGCGGGGATACAGCCCACCACGCTGACGGTCGTCTCCTGAACAAAGGATTTTACATCCTTTATATACGCGAGAATCGAATCAAAAGAGGACACCCCAAATTCAGGCAGACAGAGTTCGTTATAGGACTCCGCGTCCGCCTCATTCAGACTCACGGATACCCGGTCGATAAGCCCCTCTAACATAGGCGCGGTTCGTTTGCCGTGAATCCGATCCGCAAGGCCGTTGGTGTTCATACGAATTTTAATATCTGCTTTATCCTTTACCCGGCGGCTTATTTCCAGAACATCGTTCAGGCGAATGGAAGGTTCTCCATAACCGCAGAAAATCAGTTCCTCATACTCATACGCCCGCTGCCGCTCCAGTTCCTTCATGACCTCTTCCACAGACGGTTCCTTCTCCAGCCACAGATTATCCGCGCCGCCCAGACCGTCCGTCATCTGGCGGACACAAAAACTGCACCGGTTGGTGCATCGGTTAGTCAGATTCATATAAAGGCCGCCTCCATAGGTATATACGATACTGCTTTCCACGTTTTCTCCCTCCTTAAAGCGCGCGGGCCGTTACAGCAGACACAGCCCCGCTCCCATTCTTTTGTAAGTGCCGCCTTCTCTGCGGTAAGAGCAGAAAAGCTCCGGCTCGCAGCAGGTGCAGTGGGCGCTGACGGCAATATGGCCTTCTTCAAGTCCTTCCCGCAGAAGCTGCCGCTTATTGATTCCTTTCAAATCAATGTTATATTTTTCTCCTTTCGGTTCCGCGAATTCATCTGCGAAGTCAAAGGCTTCCCGAAAGGCCTGAATCACTTCCGGTCCGGTTTCAAAGCAGCAGCGGCTGATCCCCGGTCCGATAAAGGCTCGGATATCTTCCGGTCTGCAGGAAAACACGTCTGCCATTTTCCGCGCCGCTTTAGCGGCAATTCCCAGGACGCTGCCCCGCCAGCCGGCGTGAACCAGTCCGATGGCCTTTTTCTCCGGGTCAAAAAAATAGACGGGCAGACAGTCCGCATGCACAGTTGTAAGCAGAACCTCCGGCACATTGGTAATCACTCCGTCTGTATCGGGGAAGCGCTGCGGTTCTTCCCGCCGTTTTTCGATCACTTCAATATGATCCTTATGAACCTGGCCGGGCCAGACAAAATTCATAGTCTCCAGCCCCTGCCGACGAATCGTCTCCTCATGGTAATAGGGGCTGCCTTCACTTGTCCCGTTCTTTGTCGCGAAAAATCCCTTCACTTGGGGAAACTCCGCAAACACTTCCAAATAAAGTGGTTCCATTGGTTTCTCCTCTCCCTTTTCTGTTACAGGCTCTTTTCCTGAAACACCAATTTTCGTATGGCCCAGGCAACTCCATCGTCTTCGTTGCTCTTTGTGACAAAATCCGCAGCCCGCTTCACTTCCGGCAGACCGTTTTCCATCGCCACGCCGATTCCCGCATATTCGATCATGGGAAGATCGTTATTGTTATCGCCTATTGCCATTATGCTATCTCTTTTTATCCCCAGGCTTTCCGCCAGCATTTTCAGGCCGGTTCCTTTATTTACTTCCCTTTTCGTAAATTCCAGGTTTGTCGGCTCCTGGCTGGTGATATAAAATGGTAAGTCCCGGCTCAGCGCTTTCGCCCGATCCCGCTCCCGGGAGCTGGGGAAAAAGATATTAATTTTCCCGGCTTCACGAACCTGCCCGGATTCCACAGCGCCCACCAGATCCTTGATTCCGGTTCTGGTGGATACGACCAGTTCTTTCAGTTCCCCCACACCGTAATGATCCGGGTTTCCCAGGCAACGCCCGTCCGTCAGAACCTGGTGATCCGTAAAAATTTCAAACATCATATCAAATCCGGAAAGTGTCTTCCAGACAGTCCGGATCTCTCTCGCCCCCATCGTATCAGCGAAGACAACGCCGCCGTTTCCAAGATCCACCACATAAGCTCCATTAGCCGTAATGCCGTAAGAAATTTCCGGGATCCGGGCGCTGAGCTCCCGGATCTCTCTCGGACTTCTTCCGGTACACAGCGCGAGCAGCACTCCGCGGCGATCCGCTTCTTCAATGGCGGATTTCACGCCTGGATGGAGGTTCTTTGCCGAATCCAGCAAAGTTCCATCCACGTCAATGGCAATCAGTTTTACTGTCATTTTTTCTCCTGACGCGCGAGCTGTGCCAGCTGCGCGGATAATTTCATATTTTCATCATAGTCCACCCGGCAGTCAATCAGCGCCAGTTTATCCTGCCGGAAAGCGTCCTCCAGCATCGGCATCAGATCGTCCGCCTTTTCAACCCGATAGCCCTTGCCTCCCATGACTTCCGCCAGTTTTACAAAGTCCGGGTTCGTAAAATCCGTATAGCAGGTCGTTCCAAAGTGTTCCATCTGCTTCCATTTAATCAGCCCGTAACTGCTGTCATTTAAAATCAGCGTTACAAATCCGGCTCCGATGCGGGAAGCAGTTTCCAGTTCCTGCATGTTCATCATAAATCCGCCGTCGCCGGTCACAGCCAGCACCTTTTTCTCCGGATATACCAGCTTTGCCGCTACCGCGCCTGGAATGGCAATTCCCATGGAAGCAAATCCGTTGGAAATGATGCAGGTATTGGGCTGATAACAGTTATAATGGCGCGCGATCCACATTTTATGCGCTCCTACGTCAGACACCAGAATATCGTCTTTCCCCATTACCTTACGTACATCATGCAGCAGACGCTGAGGCTTCATAGGGAAGGCATCGTCAAATTCATACTGATCGTGATCCGCTTGAATTTTTTTCTTGATTTCCAGAGCGTAAACCGGCTCTGTCTCTCTTTCTGAGCGCCGCAGAATCTCATAAAGGGAATCGGAAATATCTCCTACAACCTGCACTTCCGGCTGATACCGTTTGTTGATATGTGCCGCCTGATTCCCGATATGGATAATTTTATGATTGTTTTCCGGATTCCATTTTCTTGGGAAGCACTCCACGATGTCATAGCCGATTCCGATAATCGTATCCGCTTCATCAAAGATCTGATTGATATAGTCCCTTTGGGGAATTCCGATGGTCCACATGGAATAGGGGTTGTCAAAGGGAATAATCCCCTTTGCCATCATCGTGTTGGCTACGGGGATCTTCAGCTCTGTGGCAAAGTCGGTGATCGCCTGGGCCGCTCCGTCTCTGACCGCGCTGTAACCTGCCAGAATCAGGGGTTTCTTTGCCCTGGAAATTCGTCTTGCCGCCCGTTCAATGGATTTATAAGAGGCAATTCCTTTCTCCGGAACTACCCGACGCATAGGAACGCCCTGAGCCGGCATTTTGGCGATATTATCCGGCAGATCAATATGTACGGCTCCCGGTTTTTCCGATTCCGCGTATTTAAAGGCCAGACGTACAATTTCCGGCACCGTATCCGGTCTCAGAATCTGTTTGGTTCTTTTGGTAATTGGTTCAAAGACCTTTTCCAGATCCAGATACTGATGGGCCGTCAGATGCATCCGATCCGTCGCTACCTGTCCGGTAATGGCCAGTACCGGCGCGCCGTCCAGATTGGCGTCCGCCACTCCGGTTACCAGATTTGTGGCCCCCGGTCCCAGGGTTGAAAGGCAGACGCCGGTTTTTCCAGTCAGTCTCCCGTAAACATCCGCCATAAACGCCGCTCCCTGCTCATGCCTTGTAGTAATAAACTGAATCGATGATTTTTCAATGGCGTTCATCAGATCCAGATTTTCTTCCCCTGGAATACCGAATATGTATTTCACGCCTTCCTGTTCCAGACATTCTACCAGCAGATCCGCTGTGGTCCGCTCAAAATCCGGCGGCGTATGGGGAGCCACGCCGCTTTCTTCCATGATTTTCAAGTAGTGTTCAATATGCTTTTTTCTTTCAATCTCTTTTTCCCGTTCTTTTTCGTTTTCCATGGTGAACCTGCCCTCCTGTTTTTACAATTTTCTGAAGTAGTCAATCAAAATTTCTTTCATGTAATTATACCGCCTGGCATAAGAATTATCCACCCGAATCCGCTCAAAATTATAGTTTCTGCAAATCTGATTTTTCTGGCGTTCCCGCTCCCGGATCTCCTCGTCTTCCAGATGCTCTTTTCCGTCCAGATCAATGGCCAGAACCGGCAGTTCCTTTCCGGCTCCCTGCCGTTCGTATACCACAAAATCAAACCGACCGGTATGAAACAGCTCGCATTCCTGCCGGTTCCCTCCCAGCACCTGGGGAATCGCCACTTCCCTCTGAACCGTGTACCTTTTTCCGGTTACCAGAATATTGCTCAGGGCGTGATTTAATGTCTCCAGAAACGCGGTTTCCGTTTCCGCGCTGTAGGGCTTGATGCCCAGAGCCCTTGTTTCCGCCGTTTTCGGCGTCACCTGGGAAGTGCCTTTTGTCTGAATATACTCCGCCAGTTCAAAAAGGTCGTCGTCCTCCCCATGGGTGTGGAGCCTCGACAGATTCCGGCTGCTGGAAAGCAGAATCAGTTTTTCCTTTGCTCTCGAAGTCGCCACATTGATCAGTTCCTTATTGTTTTTCAGCCATCCGTAGGTCTTGGCGAAGGTCTGATCGGTGACCGCCAGGGAAAACAAAATAATATCCTTTTCGTCTCCCTGGAAGGCATGGACGGTACCGCACTGAATATCCTCAATTCCGTTTTCTCTCAGTTTCTGGTTGATACAGTCGCGCTGATTGGTAAAGGGCGTAATAATACCGATTTTTTTGTCTCTGTTTTCCTGTACAAATTCTATGATTTTCGCGGCTTCCGCGGGCGCGGTATTCTTGCCCGCCGCCGGATCTTCCTCCAGATCCAGATACACAAGCGGCGTGTCCTCCTGTACGCTGCTACGGATTTTCAGCTTTCCGTTATAGTATTTTTTATTGTTGAATTCGATAATTTTTTCATGGCACCGATAATGGTAGCTGAGCAGGATCTCGTCGCTTACTGAATCGCAGGCCAGATAGGTTTTATAAATGGAATTTTCCATATAGTCATATTCCCTGCTGATTTTATACCGTTTTTTCAGCGCCTGATTGTTCTTTGGATCCAGTACGATCACAGGGCTGAGCTGCTGCGGGTCTCCCACCAGCATCAGGTTCTTTCCCCGGATAATCGGCACCAGGGAAACCGCGCAGTTACACTGGCTGGCCTCATCCATAATCACCATATCAAAATACGGTTTTGGCGCTCCCAGCCTATGGGCGGAGATACAGGTAGTAATCACCACCGGAAAAATCCGCAGGAATTTTTTCATGTTTTCTTCCTGACTCAGATAGCGGTTGAATTCTGTCACCTGCAGCTTTCGGCTTCCTTCCATGAGCACGATGTCCAGCAAATCCTGATTCTTCGGTTCTCCCAGTCTCTGGATGTATTTAGCGGAGATGTAATAGAGGTACTTCCGGAATTTTTCTTCATCATCGTCGATCAGAGGCATAGCGTCTTCTTCCCTTACCTCTTCAATCCCGGAAATCCGCTTTTCGATCTGTGACAACTGGCGGCTCTGCAGTTCCACCCGGAACGTCAGATTCTGTTCAGCCTGCAGCAGCCGCTCAATGGCTTCCTTTCTCTCCCGCAGATCCAGAATCTCTTCATATCGTTTCAGCAGTTCGGACAGTCTCGCCGTTCTCTCGATTTTGTCGTCCCGGTTGCGTTCCAGGGTTCTCGCGTAGACTTTCATCTCCTTTGTCTGCAGATAAAGCCGTTTGATTTCGTCCAGCGCCTCCTCTACTTTCTCGGTATTCCCCAGCCGGATTACAGGCAGCGGAATAGGGTTTCCCCGGTAGCGGATATTCCGCAGCTGTTCAAAGACGCTGTCGATGGGATGATTGTTGTAGGACGTGAACAGTACGGTCTTTTCGTTAAAAAAAGCAGTGGCGATCGTGTTCAGGATAGTATTGGTTTTTCCGGTTCCCGGCGGTCCCTGGATATAGGACAGAGGGTATTTGAGTCCATGGTGGATTGCCAGGAGCTGATCCAGATTGATTCTCCGGTTCAGCAGCGCCAGAGGGTACTGCTTTGTCCGGACAGGCCGTTTAGTCAGTTCGCCGAAAAAGGCGCGGATGGGAGCCGTAACCTTCTGCTGACGGTACATTTCCATAATCCCTTCGTACTCTTCGTTCAGGTCCAGAAGAATCTCCCTGGTAACGGTAAGCAGATACGGCCGATCGTCCACCCCTTTTATCTGGGGATTGTTCTGGGTGATCCGGTCCTTGATCTCTTCCTGATTCCTTTCAAAGTCCTCCAGCAGCTCTTCGTATTCTTCCGGCAGGAAGCGGCGGATGCTCTGAAGTTCGCCATCCAGAGTGAACTCTCTGCAGATGGTGACCTCTTCATCCGCCACAAGCCGCCTGCGCCTGACATCAAAGTTCATTTTCCGGTATGCCAGCACATACATGCCCCTGCTTGTCGGGATGCTGAGAAGATTCATGCAGAGCTGATGAAGTTTTTTCGTCTTTTTTTCCTTTTCCTGCGTCCTCCGGTACTGAAAGCGCCGTATGATATCCCGGTACTGCTCCGACTTTAGATGATACACGCCGGATTCCACCTGTTCGCCGTCCAGCCCCGGAATCAGAGCGTAATCCTTCTGATAGGGAGTTGTATCCAGCCGGCTGCAGTCCGCCAGGTAATTGAGGATCTTAAAATTCGCCGGATGCTCAAAAAGGTCTTTATAGGCTTCCGGATGCCGGCGGATATCGTCCACCAGCTTTTGGTTAATCGGATGCCAGGAGCCTTCGATGACGCCTGCGGAAAGGATGGAGTCAATATAAATCCGCGGGAAGTCTCCCAGGGTATACTTTGCCAGATGCAGCCCCGAAACATGAAGGGAGCGATCCGCCATACAGATATCCTCCACCCCGATCCAGTATTTGGTCACCTCTCCGTTTTTATTTTTGTATTCAATACTGAGCCACTTCCCCTCATGAATGGCCCTGAAAAGATTGCGCGTAATGGTGTTCACTTCCGGAGTCCTCCTGTTCTGCCTTTATTTTACCACAGGCCCGGATCATTTTCGCGTTGCTTTTTGACTGAATCCATATATAATGAATGTGGAAGTTCGTAGTTCGTAAAAAGAAAGGAAACCCCATGAAAGAACCTTGCGAAAAATGCGGAAAACGCTTTGATATGGAAGAGTGCATGTATATTTGTCCTTCGTGCGGCCATTATCACTCTCAGGTAAACCAGTATCAGTACCGAAAGAGCCGCGCTTCCAGGACCGACAGGCAGAACGCTTCCGGGACCTTTCATGCGGATTCCCGGCCTTCTGCGCACAAAAAACGGATTTCATTTTCTCCGTCTCCAGACAAAGCCGCGAAGGGGAAATTCCGCGGCGCTGCTTTGGAATCCGGAACCTCTTCAAAGGCAAAGCGGATTCTCTGTCTGATTCTGTTGCTTCTGATCGTTGGATTTCCGATTTTTTATCATATGAAAACCAGTATGCAGATGGAACAGATCCGTCAGACACAGGAATCGGCGGAAGTGAACGAGGTTTTTGTTTCGTCCCGTTCGCCTGTTAAACTGATTGACGCGGACCTCACCCTGGGAGAATTCACTCCTTTCACCCGCAGCGGCATCACAGCCGCGCCGGAAGGATGGAAATATATGCAGCTTACCTATAAAACCGCCAACAATGACTCAGAATACCGGAGCCTGGATACTTCGGTTACTTTGAAAGCTGGCGATACTTATTATCGTTCTCTGGACCCGTATTCTCTCTCCGAATCGGAATCGGTGCGTGACGAACTGTATGATTTAGGGGTGGGGAGTTATTCTCCTTACCAGGAAGATGGCCTCTGGGTTTTCCTGATTCCGGAGGATACAAAGGGCTGTACCCTGCGGATCAGCCAGGGAGAACGTTCGTCCGATCCGCCGTATTCCCTTTCCGCTCCGGAAGAAGCGATTCTCATCAAATTGAACGCAGGAGGTACAGAACATGCTTAAACGCTTTCGCCTTGTGATCGTCCTCGTGATTCTCTTTATCATCGAGCTTGCCATCGTTCCATCTCTGGAAACGACTCGTCTGAACAATGCCCAGGCATCGGACGCCGGACTGGAACTTGTCCGCGCCGAGTCCCTCGGAGCTCAGGACGGCCAGATTCGGCTGCGGGTCTATTTCCGAAACAAAGGCACGCAGACCGCCTCCTACCCGTACCTTCAGGGAGAAGCGGCGGGCAATTCCATCTACCTCTCTTTTGATGAATCCCTGCAGCCTTCCGGATCCACAATCATAGCGGAAATCCCACCCAAAACAGAGGCTGCAGGCATTTACATTATGGATGAATACAGCAGCGAGCAGGCAGCAGGGGAAACTGCCGTACTTTTGCTGGACAATTACGAGGGAGACTCGTCCGAGTGTAAGGTGGAATTATAGACCGGACGTTTTCTATCTAACTCTGTGCTTTGTATCCTGAATGGGCGAAAATGTATTAGTGGATACAAAAGTTTCAGGTTTCAGCCCCTGGATTTTTAAAAATCCAGGGGATTTTGTATTTCTTCTAAAAAGCGACCCCGCAAACGGGAAAGTTTTGTATCCATAAAAGGTGATTAAAGGGGTTTGGATACAATTCGCCTGTCCTTCAAGATCTACATTAGAATTCGGTCCTGATATCAGCAGCGACCCGGCTTCGCGGGCGAAGATAAGGAAATTGAAAATGCATCTTTATCGTAATCCAAAATAATCATACAGCAAATCTATCCGCTTTTCCTGGCTCGAGCCTTTTATGCCTAAGGACTTCAAATCAATGTTTTCATGCTCCATCGCAGCCAAAAATGCTCTCATGTCCTTTTGAATTTCTTCTTCCAGAACCAGCCTCCTGTTTGGAACAAGTAAGCTTGTAAGCCGAAATACATCATTTTTATGCTTGCGGATACTTTTACTGTCAATTCGTTCTCCTCTGGATTTTCTTTCACTTAAATCAAGCCATGCTTTTGCCTTAAATGGAATCAGACACTCTGCCCTTAAAACCGGTATACCCTCAATCAGCACCTGCCCATCTTTCAAAAGTTCGTAATACGTTTCATTAAGCAAAATCGCAGATAAACTTGAAATGTCTTCATCTACTGGAATTGGGGTTAAAACTTCATCTCCATGAAACAGCAAATTTTCCGGTTTTTTTGAGAAGAGTTCAATCATATATGGATATTCTTTGCTTTTAGGATTCGTAAACCGGTAGAAATGTGATCTTTCCGTGCCTTTGTCTTTGTGCTCATATTCCCCCTTTAAGATATACTCCCAAAACTTTTTTACAAACTCCGGAGTCATAGCTTCTATTATTAATACAAGATCAATATCTTTTGTAGCCCGAAAACTCAAGTCTTCCTCTTCCATGAGCAGTTCGCAGGCCGTACCGCCAATTATTATATACTGATTTTCAAATCCACGAAACCATTCCTGAAAGGATTGAAATCCGGTTACCATCTCAAGTCTCTCCATGTATTGTTTATCATATAATCAACCGCATCTTCTACTCGTTCATCGTTATTGCTGTCAATAGATAAAGCCACAGAAACAGGATCCGCAATTCCATCTGAAGCCAGTAATTTAGGATCATATTTCCATAATTCCACTTCTGCCTGCCTGTCCGGATCAATTAACTCGCTTTGAATACATTTTTTATCAAACGCTCTTGCGTATACTGCATATGTTTTCAGTCTACCTTCGTTCAACGTTGTTTTTTCGGCAAGGGCAGATGTGCCTGCCAGAATCATATCTCCGGTCACTGCATTGCGTTCTATATATCCTTTCTCCTTTATAGGAGAAATCATGTATGTTTTCATCCTTTCATAAAGCTCTCCCTTATCATACTTTGATTCAATCACGATATTGACCCCGTCTTTTGTAATATAAAAAAAGTTTGTTTCCTCAAGCTGCCTTGCTGCTCTTGTCAGTGTCATTGCTGTAACCGGAAGTTTTTTGCCCGCTTCTGACAGGTACATTTTTTGTGTCTCACTGTAGAAATATAATAAGAGAAGCTGCTGTGCGGATGGTGTCAGCTGCTTCAAACTTTCAAGTTGATCATTCATTTTTTCAAGGTAAGTTCCCATAAAAGGCAGGTAAATCTGCTTTTCTGTTACAAAGGGAATTCTGTTTTGAATCATATTCTGACAACGAAACCGCGAAAGTCTCCTGGCCCTGATAAAAACGGGAGAATTTTCGATTTCCTGAATTTTTCTAATTTGTTTTTTTAATGCGGGCAGTGTTTCCATCTCTCCAATCGGAGTGAGCGCGATACACCAAAGTTCCCCCAGCAATATCCTTTGGACTTCATAACGTTCTGTGATATATAGTGGCAATCTGCCTTTCTTATCCCACGTTTCATATTTTGCATCTATCCCAAAAATTTGCCTTAGATTATCCATTTGTTCTCACCCCCTTTATTTTATTGCATTTTAACATTTATAATGTTAAAATGCAATGTTTTTTGTTATTCTCATTCAAAAACTTTCTGGCAGAAGTTCACCCTGTTCACAGAGGTGTCTCCTATTTACCTTGTGAGCAAATATAACAGTGGGCAGACAATAGATTGCCCTTTTTTAGTGTTCCTTAGAATTCAAATACGCCTTATCTTGTATTTCCCAATAACCTTTTCTATCCGATCCCACTCTCACAATGATGCCTTTTTCTTTTAAGCCTTTCATAATCCGATTGATCTTTCTAACACTGAATCCCGTATACTCGCTCATTTTTTTGGCTGTAATGTCCGGCGTTTCCACTAAAATAGAAAAAATCTTCCGCTCATCCTCATTTTCTATGCCATTTTCTATGCCATTTTCTATGCCATTTTCCCCTTTGGAGTTGGCATCTCCCTTCTCTTGTACCGCAAATGGAAATACAAACGATTCACTTCATAAAATCCGACATTCTGCAAGCCCCGGCGGCTCCGGCCTGTTTCACCAGGTCTTCGTTTTTCTCTGTAATCCCGCCCAGGGCGTATACCGGAATCCGCATTTTCCTGCAGAACTGTTCCAGAGTGTCCGTCCCCTTTGCCGGCGCGCCCGGTTTACAGGCGGTTTCAAAAATCGGGCTGAAAGTCACATAGTCCGCCCCCGCTTTCTGGACTTGCCGCCCTTCTTCCAGTGTATGAACCGAGACTCCCCGCAGGGAAAAGCCTTCCAATTCAGCGCGTTGTTTCATAAAAGCCTCGAAAGGCAGATGAATCGCGCTGCAGCCGATCCGTGCCGCCGCGGCTGTAAAGGTATGACAGATCAGCGTAATACCGCTTTCCCTGCAGGCCGCCTGCGCCTCTGCCGCAAGCTTTTCGTACTCTGCTTCTGTCAGCTCCTTCTCCCTCAGCAGGAAAAAGTCCACTCTGCCGGCAAGCCGCCGCACCTGCTCCGGCAGCGGCCTGGGACAAAGCCCGCGGTTTGAAACCGCGATTCGCTTAAACGAACACATAATCGTTCATCACCGGCTGCAGGTCCCGCGCTTTAATGGCCTCCACGATTTCCTCCACATTGCGGCCGTCAGCGATTTCAAACTGATCGTCTCCCTGCTCGCCGCTGTCCTCCGCGTGGCTTCCGATACCGGTGCTGACTCCCGCGGAAATTTTCGTAGCAGCCATGCCGATCACGTGATCTCGAAATCCCGCTCGCTCTCTTGTGGAAATGGTCATTCCCGCGAAAGGCATGAACAGCCTGTAGGCGCACATCACCTGCAAAAGCTGCTTTTCATGGACATCCTTCGGGTTGATATCCGCATTGTTCACAATCGGACGCAGCCGCGGACAGGAAAAGGAAATTTCCGCATGGGGGTATTTGCGCTGCAGAAGGAAGGCGTGCATTCCAGTGGCAAAGGCGTCTTTGCGGAAGTCGTCCAGTCCCAGAAGGGCCGCGAAAGCAACGCCCCGCATGCCGCCTTTCAGCGCCCGTTCCTGAGCGTTCAGCCGGTACGGGAACACTCTCTTGTGCCCCGCCAGGTGCAGGGTCTCATATTTATCCGCATTGTAGGTTTCCTGAAACACCGTTACATAATCGGCTCCACATTGATGAAGGTACGCGTAATCCTCCGAATTCATGGGATAGACCTCCAGCCCCACCATCTTAAAATACTTCCGCGCCAGTTTGCACGCTTCCCCGATATAAGCGACATCCGATTTTGCCCGGCTTTCTCCGGTTAAGATCAGAATCTCTTCCAGTCCGGTGGCGGCAATGGCTTTTAGTTCTTTTTCAATCTGCGCTTCATCCAGCCGGGCTCTGCGGATCTTATTGTGGCAGTTGAATCCGCAGTAAATACAGTAATTTTCACAGTAGTTGGAAATGTACAGCGGCGTGAAGAGATATACGCTGTTTCCAAAATGCTTTCTGGTTTCCAGAGTCGCGAGGCGCGCCATTTCCTCCAGAAAGGGTTCCGCGGCGGGGGAAAGCAGGGCTTTAAATTCTTCCGGTCCGCGATTTTCCTTATTCAGCGCCCGGATTACCTCCTGTGCCGTATATGCGTTATAGTCGTAAGCTTCCATGTCTTCCAGAACCTGATCCATCACAGTCGATTCTTCCAGCACTTCCATTTCCGGCCAATATTCCATATGACTGATTTTTTCCATGTTTATTCCTCCTCCAAAAATCCGGTTAACGGGGAAGACGCTTCTCCGCCCTTTTCCACAACCCGGCCGAGACCGGACAGATAAGCGGCTCTTCCCGCTTCAATGGCTTTGCGGAACGCCATGGCCATCGCGGGGATATTGCCTGCGGTAGCGATGGCGGTGTTTGCCATAATCGCGTCCACTCCCATCTCCATAGCCTCGCACGCCTGGGACGGACGGCCAATTCCGGCGTCTACGATAATCGGCAGATCGATTTCATCCACCAGAATCTGAATGAAATCCTTCGTACTCAGGCCCTTATTGGAACCAATGGGAGCGGCAAGAGGCATAATCGCCGCGGCTCCCGCTTCCGCCAAAGCTCTGGCCGCGTTCAAATCCGGATACATGTACGGCATCACGATGAAACCTTCTTTCGCCAGAATTTCCGTCGCTTTTATGGTTTCGTAATTATCCGGCAGCAGATATTTGGAGTCCCGAATTACCTCGATTTTAACAAAGTCGCCGCACCCCAGCTCTCTCGCAAGCCGCGCGATGCGAACTGCCTCCTGGGCGTCCCGTGCTCCCGATGTATTAGGGAGAAGGGTCACGCCTTGAGGGATATGGTCCAGAATGTTTCCTTCCCCGGCAGAATTGGCTCTCCGCAGAGCCAGGGTTATAATCTGCGCCCCCGCCTGCTCTACCGCTGCCTGTATCAGTTCTACATTATATTTTCCTGATCCAAGGATGAATCTGGAATCAAATTCATGCCCTCCGATCACCAGTTTGTCCTTATTCTCTGTACTCATGTTCTCCTCCTTTATAGTTCCTGTAAAATCAACTGTACGACTTTGTTTGCCTGATGCCCGGCGCAGACCGCCACTCTCGGCGCCATCAGCCCCGTGCCATCTCCAATATCGGTTTCTTCATCACCGCAGATAAAAAAGCGTTTCCCTGCCCTTCTGGTATGAATCTGATCCGTGTCGCCCCATCCGGCCATGCCGGATCCGGAAATCAGATACGCGTCCGGAAGGCCCAGCAGCACCTGCTCCGCCAGCATGGCCTTTGCCTCCGGATCGTCGAACGCCTCACAGATATACGGACAGCCGGAAAACAGTCCGCGGGCGTTTTCCGCAGTCACTTTGCAGTCGCGGACTTCCAGTTCCAGATAGGGGTTGATTTCCCGCAGCCGCTCTGCCAGCGCCTCGGTCTTTTTCCGTCCCAGGTGACGGATATCATAGACCTGCCGGTTCAGATTCGACAGATCCACCCGATCAAAATCAATGAGCCGAAGCTTTCCGATTCCCGTCCTTGCCAGCATCACCGCGATATTGGAACCCAGACCTCCGAGTCCCGCGACAGCCGCCGACGCGGCCTGCAATTTTTCATAAACATCTTTTGAAAAGCGCTGATCGCAAATCCGGCGGATTTCCTCTCTTGTCGGAATTCTCATATTCAGCCGCCTCCCACAAAATGTACGATTTCCAGCGTATCCGCATCCGACAGCACAGTATTCTGAAAGTCTGCCCTTGCTACAATTTCGCCGTTTCGCTCCACAGCCACCCGCTTTTCCCTGTATCCGTTTTCCTGCAGGAACTGCATCAGCGAAACCGGCTCCGACAAAGTCCGCTGCTCGCCGTTTACCTTCATGCTCCTTGTCCTCCTTTTCTTTCACAGTAACGAAAAAGGCACACAAAGTTTCACACCCGAGGTGGTGTGCCCCTTCATGTGCCATAATGCCACAATCTCAAAAAATTCTATGTAGTTTTGGAACTGGATTTATTATAGCACAGAGCGGCGGGCCAGGCAAGAGAAAAATGTTCCGTTCTTCCGCTGCGGCCATTCCTTTTAATCCGGAACGCCGTCTTTCTGCCCCTCCTGAACTTTCTCCGCGAAAAAACTGTAATAGCAGTGCTTATCCCCTTGCGCATGATATTCATAGTAGGGACCCGGATCAAAGACCTCTCCTGTCAGACTTTCTTTCCGGAATTTCCAGCCCAGGCTTTCCACAAGCCGTTTAAAGGCCGATAACAGCGACTGCTCCTCCATTACGTTGGGATACCGTTTTCCGATATTCGCCAGCGATTTGGAGCCTCTTTCATAATACTTCGTCAGACCCGCGGCTTTCGCTCCTTCTTTTATATAGGGATCGATTTTTTTGTACAGCGATTCCTTATGAAAAAAGGAAAAATTGTAGGAAGAAATGGTATCGATCCAAAGGTCAATCAAGTTTTTTTGAATTGGGAGCGCGTAAATGGTGTTCGCAATATAGATGATTTTTGCATCCGGCGCGATTCGATCAATGTGCGATTTAATCGAAACAATCGTTTCTTTCGAAAATCCGGAAACGATGATAAACGCATCTTTGAAATAGGGCCGTTTTATGTGTTTGTAGAGGAAATGGCTGGAAAGATCAGGCACAAAAATCACTTTATTACGAAAACTGTAGGGCGCCAATACGCCGTCAATCCACAAGTAGGATTTGTAAATCATGGAGGTCGCTTCTGCGGAAATATCGTTCATATACTCAAAAAAGACAAAATCTGCTCCTTCATCCTGAATCTGCTGATAATGCATCACCTGGAACTCCTCGCTCTGATAATAGTCAGACTCCGGAGCGGCCATCAGGATTCCGTCTTCAATCAGGGCTGAATAGCCGCATTGGCATCGCAGCTTTCCGCTGTAAATTTTATTTTCTCTGACCTGCAGCTCGGATAAATCAAACAGACTGCCGCAATTCGGGCAGGCCAGATATGGCGAAAAGTCCAGCGGAATTCCGCTAAAAAAGGACGCCGCCGCTTTTTCCATATGAAGCTTTTCAATTATTATTTAACTATCTAATCCTCAAAAACCATTGATTTTTCAAGGCTTCACACCTGTTTTCCGTTCAAACCTTATCTGTTTGCCCTCGTTTTTGCCCTTACAAGCCGAAACAAGGGCAATTTTTTATTCCCCGCCGACCACCTTATCCAGCAGCCTTGCGGAAGTACGCTTCGCTTCCCTTGTAGAGTGAGCGTAGATGTTCATTGTGGTACTGACATCAGAGTGTCCGAGAAGTTCCTGCACATCTTTCGGCTTTGCGCCGCCGGACAACAGATTGCTTGTGTAGGTGTGACGGAGCGTGTGGAAATGGAAATCCTCAAGCCCTTTCACTTTCTTCTTTGCCGCCCTGCACATAATCCCTACCGTACTCGGCGCTTCATACGCCCCGTCTGCTCTCAGGCAGACAAAGGAGATTTCCTTGTAGTCCTCCGGGACTTCCTCTGTCCTTTGCAGGCTGTAAACCTCATAATAGGTGCGCCCTTTTTCCTTTACTTCTTTGTAGTAGTTCAGGTGATAAAGCTCCCCGTAGCGGAAACGGTTTTTGCGTTGTTCTGTTCTTGCCGCCCGCAGGATTGCCGCCAGCGTATCACAGAAATCAACGGTGCGGACTTTGCTCCGCTTTGTCGTTCCCACTTCGGTTGTGTGCCTTGTTCCGTTATAGCGCATACTGCGGCGTACCGTGAGATATTGTTCCTCAAGGTTAATATCCTGCCAAGTCAAGCCGCATACTTCCCCGATACGAAGCCCCGTGTAGTACGCTATCTGCACAGGCAGCAAAGCGGGATTATCTTTTGCCTTGAGAAATTCCTCCAGCTTTTGGAACTGTTCATGGGTGATAGTAGGAATACTGGCGGTATCTTCCTTGCTGTCCGAGAAAATATCCGTTTCCTGCTTCCTGCCCCTTAGCTTCACATACTGCATAGGGTTAAAAGTAATCAGTTTTTTCGGGAATACCGCAAAGCGGAAGGAATTTTGCAGCACCGCCGAGAACAGGAGCATATACCCTTTGCTCATGGGCTTTGAAGTTGTCCCGTCCGGGTTTGTCCCACCGTAGCTCAGAAAATCAATAAATGCCTGCAAATGGTCGGCGGTCACGGTTTTCAGCTTGCGTTTGCCAATGGGATATTGCTTGATACGGTTGACCGTTCCCTGATAGGACATGACCGTCCCGTTGCTTAAGTTGCCGGGTTTCAGTTCTTCCTCTACCCACATATCCAGCATATCGCCTACCGTGATGTTTTCCGCTTTCCCGACAAACTGCTTTTCCTCGTAGTCCGCTATCGCTTTGCGGAGCATGGCTTCTGTTTCTGCCTTGCTCTCTGTGCCTGCAAACTCTTTCTGCACTTTTCTGCCGCTTTCATCTTCAATGTAAAAGCGTCCGTACCACTTTTTGCCTTTCTTTCTTACAGAACCTTTTGCCATAGATAAAAAACTCCTTTCTATCCGTGGCAATCGGGACTGTGACATATGGTGTGCGTAAAGTAATTGTGTCACTTCTGCCAGTGGAAGTCAACTGGCGTCTTTACTTGTCAAGGTGCCACGGAATTTTCTTTTTCGGAAAGCCTTTCTTCGGCTTCCTCCACTATCCCGAAAAGTGCGCCCATCGACATTCTTGTGCGCCCCTCATCGTGGATATGTAAAATCCCGTCTAAAAACCGTTTCATATCCTCAATCGGTACTTCCATCTTCTTGCGGTATACCTGTTCCATGATTGCCCCGGACTCTATGGCGTACCGCCCAAGAGACTCTTTCAGCCCTTTGTCCTCCGCCACACGGTCAACTTCCTCCATAGCGTCAGCAAAGTAGTAGGTCATAACCGTATACAGGTCAACCATCTTGCCGAGAAATGTCGTGAGAAGCTGCTGGTGCGGCTCGCCCTTTACCGTATGGGAAACTGTGTCCAGATACTTCTTGATGTGTTCATCAATATCCCGCTGGCAGAGAGTATAGGTGTCATATTCCTTATCATCGGAAAGACCTGTCAGCCATTCGGGAGTTGTGAGCAACGCTTCCGCAAGACCGTTAATAACCATTGTGCGCTTCGGATCAACTCCGTCCGCTTCGTACCGCTGAATGGTGGATTTGTTCACGCCCACACGCCTGCCGAGTTCCGGCATGGTAATGTTTAACTCTGTGCGGCGTTCCTTAATCCGCCCACCGACCTGTTTTGCGGTGAATGTGGTTTCTTTTTTCAAGGTGTTCACCTCCTGACTAGTATCAGTATAACACGATGATACTTATTTTGCAACCTTTATCTCAATAAAAGTTGTAAATAAACTATGTATGGTTGCAAAATTGGTTGACAAGAGACGGCAGAATAAGTATAATGATAAAACAGTAGTTGCAAAATGAGTATTCAAAAAGGAGGTTGATAGAATGAGCGCAGTCAAAATGGGACTTACCATAGAGGAAGCCGCAGAATGTACGGGTATCGGCAGGAATACCATGCGGAAGCTGGTGGAATGGGGAAAGCTGCCCGTCCTCAAAGTGGGGCGCAAGACCATTATCCGCAGGGACACGCTGGAACGGTTTCTGACGGTCAATCAGGGAAGAAATCTTCTGAAGCCCGACGATGTCCGCAGAGTGGAATGACCATCCATTCTCTTTTCGGAAAGTAACCCTAAGCCCTCGGCGTTTGAGAGCGAAATACACCCCTCGCACAAATCTTCGATTTGTACTCTGGGTATTTCGCCCTTGCAGGGGGCTTCCGTATCAACCGCCTGCGGCGTCTGATACGGGGCTGTCACCGCTGCCGCAGCGACAGCCGCAACCGTAAACGGTTGCAAAAAAGGACGCACCTTGACAACAGAAAACGGAGATGATGTATGCCGAGACACAGTTTTATCCAGATGTCAAAGCTGCCCAATGTCAAAGGGCGAATATCATATATTACAAGCCATGCAAGGCAGGAAAATCTCTATGCCACCTACCGCACCGCTGATAGTCAATTTTGGAGTAACCTTGCAAGAGAAAGCCAGCAGGAGTTTCAGCGCAGCGGCACAGAGGGCAAATGTATCGAAGCAAGGGAACTGATTATCGCCTTGCCCGAGGTCTATACGCAATACGAGCCGCAGCAGGTACTCACGGACTTTACAGAGGAGTTCCGCAGGCGGTACGGTGTGGAGTGCGTGTCCGCCCTCCACCATAACAAGCGCAAGACAAACTATCATATCCATCTGATTTTCAGCGAGAGGCGGCTGCTCCCCGAACCTGATGTGAAGATTGCTTCCCGCAGCGTGTTCTTTGACGAAACTGGAAAGCGTGTCCGCACCAAAAAGGAAATTACGGGGGAGGACGGGCAGATACGGAAAGGCTGTACCGTCATCAAAAAAGGCGAGGTATACGAAAGCCATCTGTTTACTACCAAAGATACACGCTTTAAGGGAGAGCCTTTTCTCCGAGAGATAAAAGAAGTGTATACGGAACTTATCAACCGCCATATCTCTGATCCTGAGCAGCACTTAAAGGTGTTTGATAAAAACAGCGTCTATCTGCCGACCAAGAAAATCGGCAAGAACAATCCCAAAGCGGACGAAATCAAAGCCGACAATGCCGCAAGACAGGAATGGAACAGGACAGCGGATATGGCGTTATTATCGGGTATCTCCGAAGCGAAGATTTTAGAGGTCAAGCGGACAGAGATACACGAAAAGGCGAGCCAGTCTATCAAAAGCAAGGGCTGGCTTCCGGGTCTGTTCCGCAGTATCGTAAACAAGGCAAAAGACTTCCTGCAAAACCTAATCCGTGAACACGCTATGCCGCCTAAGCCTGTCCTTGAAATAGATATGGCAGAGTTCCGCACCATGCAAAAGCTGATGATAAAGGCGCAGGATAAGGCGAAAGAAATCCGGCATTTGCAGGATACGGTACTTCCGAAACTGAAACAGCAACTTGCCGATACAAAAGGGATTTTCAAGGGTAAGGAGCGCAAGGCGCTCACAGAGCAGATACAGCGGACAGAAAAGGAAATCGCTGAAAAGCTGGATAAACTGCCCGATGTTCTGAAAGAGGACGGTTATCCCGATGTGCAGGCGTTCATGGCAACCTACCGCAAGGCGGAGGCTGTCGTGGAGCAGTACAATCGTGACCTTGCCGCATGGGAGCGGCAGGTCAGGGAAAAACAGAAACCCGCCCAAAAAGAGCAGGCAAAGCCGCCCCGGCGGGAGAGCGTGCTGAAGCGCCTGCGCCAGCTTCAGGCGGAGGGCAAGATGCAAAAACCAAAGCGCAAAACCCACGACATGGAACGATAGCTTTCACATCAAAAACAACACCGCAGGCTTTTCCTGCGGTGCATACATAAAGGATGCGCCCCGTGGCTTCATTCCACAGGGGCGCATAGTTATATGAATTTATTTACTGTATTTTCTCTTGCGGCTATAAACGGCTGTGCCAGTCAGGGCAGCGCCCGCTGCAAACATAACCGCAATCCAAAGGGCAAGATTGCTGTTATCGCCGGTTTGCGGTACATCCGTGTCGTCCGTCGTTCCGGTTGCCGCAATCGTTTCTGTCGTTCCTACATAGCCGCATACGGTGCATTCCTCGTGCTTGGAGCCTGCTTCTGTGGCGGTAGCTTCCTTATCCGTTACCCATTCAAAAGTATGGGCGGCTTCGTTCATTTTGTCCCCGCAGTTTACGCATTCATTCCAATGGACGTTTTCATCCGATTCCCAAGCTGTCCCTGCAGTATGGCCGGTGGCAGTCCCAGAAGTAAAGGTTGATGTCCCAGCCTTCCCGCATACGCAGGAGTAATAATACTCCGCCGGGGCCGTACAGGTGGCTGCGCTTGCCTTGTAAGCGTCAGAAACGTCATCTTGATCATAGGTGTGAGTGTGTTTTAGGATATGCACATAGGTATATGCACTCAAGCCGCTCAATGTTGTCGGTTCTTTATAAGGGGAGCCTTCAAAAAGACTTGTTCCCTCTTCACCGTTTTCTTTCATTCCCACTTTGACATCTATGAATGTTTCGGAAGAAGGAACGATGGACACTCCGTTTACTGCAGAAATTTTGCCTTTGACCAGGACATCGGAATTCCCTTCGATGGAAATCGTATCTTCCGAATGCAGGCTATCTGTAACAGGGTTTCCCTTGCAGGTTGCTTCGACCGTGCTGTTTACAATGTGCATTGCGCCGCCGTTTCGTATGGCTATTTGCGAACTTTCCGCTTTGAGGATGGAATCGCTTACGGTCAGATTCTGAGGCGTATAAACTGCGCTCGCATTTCCATTGCTCTTTACGGTTACCTGGCTGTTGTCCGAAATAGAAAGTCCGTTTATTGCGGCAAGTGCGATGTTATTGGCCCTTGTAGTCACATTCACAGTAGATCGCTCAATAGAAATGTTCCCATAACTGACGACCGTGTTTCCGCCATCTGCCGAATTGAGAGTGGCATTCAGGGTACTGTCGGCAATCGACAGGTCTTCTTCCGCGTAAATGCAAAAATAATTCGTTCCCGCCCCCGTAAGAGTGACATTGGCATTATTTTTGATAGTCACCGACCTTAGCGCATGAAGGCCCTGAGCATCGTCGCTTGTTGTATTGATGTTCAGGGTTGCCCCGTCAACCGTAATATGTCCTGAAGTCTCTGCATTGTCGTCACAATAGACCCCAAAAAGACCGGAAGAATTTATGGTAAGGCTTCCGTTTCCTTCACTCTTAAATATGACATTTCCGCGATATCCAACGATTCCGCCGTCAGGAGTCGTGATGGTATTGCTGCCTTTTAAAAGGATTGTCAAATCCCCGCCATAAAACGAAATCGGGATTGTAGTATCCGTGCGCGTTATTGTCGCATTCTCCAATGTCAGTACATTGTCGGATGGATCATATACTGCTGTACCGTCCCCGCATTCTACGGTATAATTAGGGGCGTTGACAATGTCCACACCATTTACTTTGATGCCAGTGGAATTTGCCGCAAACACCGTGGTCGGAAAGAAGCAGACGATAAGCATCAGCGATAGCAACACCGCTAAGGCTCGATTAAATGATTTGCATTTCATAGATTTTCCTCCTTTGGTCTATTTTCTTTTACAAACAGCTTCAGCGAAACACGGATCGCATCCAGCTGCAATTTCAGATATTCCTCGTCCTCAAACAGCGCATAGTGGACGCAGGCCCGGACAAAAATGTAGATCATTCCCTGAATAAAATCCACCGGCATTCCCAGCTTGCCGGAAAGCAGCATGGCGTACTGGTGGTAGCGGACATTTACGCCCTGGAAAAACACCTTGCCGTGCTCCCGGTATTTGGGGCTGGCGTACACCTGATACATAAAGCGGTATTTCCCGCCGTGCAGCTTCGCCGTGATGTACGGCATTTCCTTTAAGAAACGTTCAATGTCCTCAAAGCTCCGTGGCGCCCGCGCCATGAAGTCGTCCTCCACCTTTGCCATGCAGTGGGCGGTGGATTCGATGATGAGGTTGTCCTTGCTGCCGAAGTAATAGAGCAGCGCCCCGTTCGTAACCCCGCAGGCTTCTGCCAGCATTTTCAGGCCGGTGTTTTCCAGCCCGTTTTTGCAGAACACCTCAAAGCAGGTTTCCAAAAGGGCGGCGCGTCTTTCTGGACTTCCTTTTTCGTCTGCCATGAAATTCCTCCCTCCGTTTTTGATTGACCGGACAGTTAATACGCTGTCAAAAAATTTTGCATCGTCCACTGGACAACGCAAAAAGGCATACCCTACCCGTTTGTAGCTTGACAGAGAGAATGAGCAGAATTATGGTTTGATTGTTATCAGTGTACTTCCTGCCATCCTTTTTGTCAAGCTCATCTCTGGATATAACTTTACACATATAACTTACCACAAAACCGGCTAATTTTCAACCTTTTTTCGAGAGAAGAACGAATATGCTGTTGACACCAAATCAAATCGTCAATCCTGTTGTGTAAACATTTAGAGGTCAAAAAAGCCTGATTTTAAGCCATTTCTAGAGCATAAACTTTGAGTGGCAAGGTGTTTGTACCTTGCCACTCAATTTTGCGTCTGAAAGCGTTACAGGCTCATTTTTGCAGCTTTATCATTACCTCGTCTATAAGGTCTGTATATCTGCCCTGCGCCAGCATCTTATTGCGGTAAGCAAGCAGAGCGTTGAAAAGATACCGTATTTCTTCTGCCGTCAAATAAAGGTGGTATTTCTTCTTTCTCATACGAAGATCACCTCAGCGTTGACGGTTTCTATGACCGCCGACCGCAGGGCGTTCATTCTCTGCACCCATTCCATCTGATTGTCGGCTTTCAGCGTTTCGGTAATGCCCTCACGCTCTGCCCGCTGCTTCATAAGCCGGTCAAACAGTTCCTGCGCCTGTTCTTCAACATCGGCAAGATAGGATTGCAGCTTGCCGCTTGTCAAAAGGCTGGTATAAAGCGCCTTTTTATGCTCTCGGATATACCGCAAATGCCGCCGCCCCCATACGCCGATAGACCGTTCTTCTTTTTCGGCTGGTAAATCCAAGCAGGGAATATAATAATCGCCCCATAGCTCATACCAAAGACCGTTTTGCTTGTTGTAGATGTACTGTTTCATTTTGTAATCCTCCAAAATTATATATTCGCACATACATCACAGTTTCCCGATTGCCACACTCTGTTATATCTTGTTATGAGATTTTCTTGCCCTTGTATTTGCCCTTATGAGCAAGGAGAGAAAGAGTAAACTTGTGTGTAACCGTATAAAGAGATAAGGAGAATACATTGCGATAAATCCTTTATTTTCAGGGCTTTTGGAGGATTTTATTAAAACACTGTAACCTCTGTTGAGAGGTCATAATTTACTGATATTCAAATTTCGCTTTGAAGAACTTGAATGGAAGCCCGGATCGACGCAATATCCTTTTCCAGGGATTCCTGTTTTTTCTCGTAGAGCGGCAGCAGATGTTCCCGGATTCCGTCATCCCGGATATCATACATCCGGATAATCTGTAAATACTGTTTAATCTCATCCAGATTAAAAGATAGTTCTTTCAACTTGCAGATCCCTTCCATTTCCGCAATATCGGAAGCAGTAAAGTTATATTGGGAGTTTTTCTTGTTCGGCGCTAAAAGCCCGATCCGGATATAGAAGCGTACAGTTGTCGGTGATACCCCAAATCTTTCACAAAATTTTCCGATTTTCATCACTTATCCCTCCCATCCGAACCCAAAGTTTCATTTCTAAAATCATACAATAAGTTGTCTGTTTGTACAATAAAATTCAGACTATTTCGCG
This sequence comes from Zhenpiania hominis, assembly GCF_014333425.1. Classification (GTDB taxonomy): domain Bacteria; phylum Bacillota; class Clostridia; order Peptostreptococcales; family Anaerovoracaceae; genus Hominibacterium; species Hominibacterium hominis. Next base: position 66,357 of record NZ_JACRYT010000007.1, read on the forward strand.
CGTCCTTTTTCCCCGCCTTCTATACTATTGTCCATATTTTTAACAGAAAATCCGAATTTTATCCAAAATCTATAGTCTGCTCTATATTTTTGACAATTTTCGCTTGAATTTGCTCGTTTTGTTTTTTCTATTAACTAAATATTCTAAAAACTCAAAATCTTCCTCTTGCGTTTCACCATGCTCCATTATTTATAATGCAGCTATAGCAAAAAACGTTTTTCGCTTTGACACCATTCATCATTCTACAGGAAAGAAAGGAGTGATTCTCTTGACACAGGACAGGCAGGGACCTCTGACTGGAATCCGTATCCTGGATCTGACCCGGGTGCTCTCCGGACCTTACACATCCATGATGCTGGCCGATCTGGGCGCGGAAGTCATCAAACTGGAAATGCCTGAAATCGGAGATGATTCCAGACATTTCGGTCCATTTCAAAAAGACGAGAGCGCTTACTTTATGAGCGTCAACCGCAACAAAAAGAGCATTACACTGAATTTGAAATCCGAAAAAGGAAAAGAAATTTTTAAAAAACTGGCTGCGCAGGTGGATGTCATTCTTGAAAATTACCGCCCCGGTACCATGGAAAAACTGGGATTGGATTACGACACCATCTGTCAGGTCAACCCCGGAATCATCTACGCATCTATTTCCGGATTCGGACAAACCGGGCCTTACAGCAGGCGCGCCGCCTATGACGGAATTGTCCAGGCTATGGGCGGAATTATGGGAATTACGGGCGAAAAGGGCGGAAAACCAGTGAAAATCGGTTCGTCCATCGGCGATATTATCGCGGGCATGTTCTGCTCGACCGGTATTCTCGCCGCCTATATCCACCGGCAGAACACCGGAAAGGGCCAGTATATTGATGTTGCTATGCTGGATTCTCAGGTGGCGATCCTGGAAAATGCCATTGCTCGTTATACCGTTACGGGGAAGGTTCCAAAGCCTACAGGAAATACGCATACTTCGATCTTCCCATTTGAAACATTCCCAACGGCAAGCGAAGATATTATGATTGCTGCAGGAAACGATGTGCTGTGGAGCAAACTCTGCACCGCTCTGGACTGCGAAGAGCTGATTACAGACGAACGGTTTTCCACAAATCCGGAACGGGGATATCATCATGATGAAATGTTCGCCCTCCTGTGCGAACGCCTGGTTGGGAAAAAGGCAGACGAGTGGGTAAAGATTCTCGATGACGCAGGCGTACCCTGCAGTCTGATCAATACGATCGATAAGGTTCTTGAAAACCCGCAGATTCAGGCAAGAAATATGATCGTCGAAGTGGAACATCCAAAAGCGGGCAAAAACCTGATCGCCGGACTCCCTATCAAAATGAGCCTCACGCCGGGAGCCGTCTACAAAGCCGCTCCTGTGCTGGGGGAGGACAATCGCAGTGTTTATAAGGAAATGGCCGGGATTGGAGAGGATGAGCTGGAAGAACTGAAAAAGAAAGGGGTTATCTGATCGCAATTATCTACCTTTAAAAAGTACAGAAAGGAATGCTGTTATGGAAAATTTAAATGCTTTAGAAGTTGCCAACAGCCCTGCGGTCTGGGCGCTGGCGTCAATCGCTGTAATTGCTGTACTAGTTGAAACCATCTTATTTCTCCGGCTGGCGAGAAAAGCAGCCGGCCTGAAAGAAATTAACCTGACGAAAAAGCAGTGCAACCGCGCGCTCCGCGCCGGCGTTGTATCTGCAATCGGACCGGCCTTCGGTGTCTTCATTGTTATGATCGGCCTCATTTCCGTGCTGGGCGGACCGATTTCCTGGCTGCGTCTGTCGGTAATCGGCGGAGCTACCACAGAACTTACTGCCGCGACCGTCGGCGTAAACGCTTTGGGCGGAGATATTTCGGAACCATTATCGATGATGGAACTTTCCAACGCCTGGTGGACTATGTCCATCAACGCCTGCGGCTGGCTGGTTGTCACCTGGATTTTTGGAAGCAGAATGGAAAAAGTCCGCAATCGGATCGGCGGAGGCGACAGCCGCTGGATGGAAATCTTCTCCAGTGCTGCCACACTTGGAATTTTCGGCGCCTTCTGCAGTGAGTACGTTGTTACCGGTATTCAGAGCGTGGATTACAAAGTTGTGCTGGTAATGGCTGTTTCCGCTGCCGCCATGTGGGCTCTGCAGCAGCTCTCCAACCGCTGGAAATGGCTGAAAGAATACTGCCTCGGTCTTGCGATGGTAGCGGGGATTGCGTCCGCGATGATTTTTTAGCACCTGAAGGAAACAGAAAGTGAGGAAAACCATGAATAATAATCTTTCTTTTAATGAACTCTGGCGAAAAAAGGTTACAAGGATCGGCACCATTATGATCCCGGTCGTTATGGTAAGCATGTTTCTTCCGGTTATCTATTTGAAACTCCGGTACGGCGTCTTTCCGGACTGGTCCATCGCCCTGTCCTCCTGGGCAACCATCGCCGCGGCCTTTGGAGCCTATTACTTTATTGAACCGCTCTCTTATTATCCGATTCTGGGACTGACCGGAACGTATATGTCCATGACTGCCGGAAGCATCTCGGATGTTCGTGTACCCGCTGCTTCTGTGGCTCAGGAATCGGTAGGAGTTCCGTATGGTTCAGACCGGGGGTCCGTTGTATCCACGATCGGTATTGCAGGTTCTCTGTTTACAACCCTCACGGTCGTGTTCATCACAGCGGTCTTTGGTACATCCATTATTGGACTGTTTCCAGAGAAATTGCTTTCTGCAGTGCAGTCTTATACGGTCCCGGCTGTATTCGCCGCCGTCTATGTTCAGTTCTGCAGATTCGAACCGAGACTCAGCTTTATCATCCTTATTACAACCGTTATCTACCTGCTGCTGGCGCACATTTACGGCCTTATGATGATAACTGCAGTTATCATTCCGGTACTGCTGTCGCGCCTGCTCTATAAAAAAGGATTCTTCGGAAAGCAGGATTCAGATTCATAAAACTCAGGAAAAAGAAAGGAACCGCAAATGAAAGAACAACTCAAAAAAGACATTCAGACTTTAACGCAACTGATCAGTGTTGACGGCTCCGAAGCCGAAGTCGGCCGCTATATAAAACAGCGCCTGGAAGCGGTATGTGACAAAGTGGAAGTTTCCGGCATGGGAACGGTAACCGGATTTCTAAAGGGTTCCCGTCCCGGCAAGCGCGCTATTGTAACCGCCCACATGGATGAAATCGGTTTTATTGTAAAAAACATCACAGAGGACGGATTCATCCTGTTTGAAAAGGTTGGCGATTTTTCCAATAAAGTCATTCCGGCCAGAAAAGTCTGGATTCAGACGGAAAAAGGCCGCGTTCCCGGTGTAATCGGGCTGCGGGCCGCCCATATCATGACTCCGGAAGAGGCCGGCAAAGTTGAGAGCACAAAGCAGGCCTATATCGATGTCGGCGCATTTTCCAAAGAAGAGGCACAGTCTTACGGAATCCGCCTCGGAGATAAGATTGTACTGCAGAGCGACTTTCTGGAAATGTCCAATCCGGATCTGGTCTGCACAAAATCCCTCGACAACCGGACCGGCTGCGCGATTTTGCTGCAGCTGCTGGAAACCATCGACAAAGATGCTCTGGAAGGCGAAATCGTTGCGGTATTCTCCGTTCTGGAAGAAACAACGATTGCAGGAATGGTCAGTCCGGCCACTCAGATCGATCCGGACTACGCGATCGTCCTTGACACGGTTCCATGCGGAGATGTTCCCGATGTGAATACAGCCCGTGAACTCCCCGTCTATATGGACCGCGGACCGGTCCTGATTCTCGCTCAGGGAGATCCGGACTTCCGACGTTATTCCTGCATGCATCCGGCTCTCAGAAGGGGTTTATACGACGCGGCTGACACCCTCGGTATGACGCTGCAGGAGCTGGTTATCAGCGAAAACCTTTATATTACGGAAGAAAGCATCATGCATACGGCAGGAAGCGGGATTCCGGCCGCGACGCTGGCAATCCCCAGACGGTACTCCCATACGCCAGTCGAACTGCTGAATATCAACGACGCGGTAAAAACCGCCCAGCTTTTAAAGCGGTTTATCGAAATGCAGGGAGGTCTTGACATTACATTTTTCTAGCTCAGGAAAGGACTTTGTATGAAAAGCGTTAAATTGCTTTTACAACTGTTTTGGCTCTTTTTTAAAATCGGCACTGTCACCTTCGGCGGAGGCGTTACGATGGCTCCCATTCTGATGAAGGAGGTGGTGGAAAAAAGAAGCTGGCTGAAAGAGGACGAACTGGTGGAGTGCTTTGCCCTTGCGCAGAGTCTCCCCGGCGTCGTTGCCGTCAATGCCGCCGTATATGTCGGCTATAAAAGGAAAGGCACTGCAGGCGCCATATCTGCGGTGATCGCGTCCATTATTCCGGCGGTTCTCGGCATACTGGCCTTTGTTGCCCTCCTTGATGCTCTTCCTTTGGAACATGTCCTGGAAGATGGCCTGAAAGGAATTAAATCAGCCTCTGTTGCACTGGTTATATGTACAGTAATCCGAATGGGGAAAGCGATTCTGAGCACAAAATTGGATAAATTTCTCTTCGCCGCAGCTTTTGCTGCAACCATGTTCTTTCATACAAACGCAATTTTGCTGCTCGTCTTTTACGCCCTGCTTGGTGCCGTCCACTATTTTATCGTAATGAGGAGAAGGAAACATGTTTGAGTTATTTATCGCTTTTTTAAAAATCGGCAGCTTCAGTGTCGGCGGCGGGTACGCCATGCTGCCTATCATTTATCAGGCCGTGGAAAAATTCGGGATCATGACCAGGGAGGACTTTTCCAACCTGGTCGCGATTTCCCAAATCACACCCGGTCCGGTATCCATCAATACGGCGACTTACGCGGGGTTTGAGGCGTATGGCTGGCCTGGTGCCTTTCTCATCAGTCTGGCCGTCTGTCTCCCCTGCGCAGTCTTTACCTATGTCGCGGTAACTATTTTAAAGAAGAACGAAAGCGCCCTCGCGATGGATATGGTCCTGCATAAAATGAAAATCGCCGGATTGGCGCTGATCGCCATATCCGGCCTATTTCTGGCAGAGGGCAGCATCTATACCGGTTCCGGCTGGTCCGGAAATTTTCTGTCACAGATCGATCCTGTGCAGACGGGCCTTTGCTTTCTAACCATCTGTCTTTATTATAAAACGAAGCTGGGGCCGATTCTTTTAACACTGCTCATGGCTGCCCTGTCTATTTTGATCGGCATGATCCCGTAGTGAACGGGTCAAGCCCCCTGGTTCGTCTACGACTCAGGCTTTTTAAGCCTGTATTCCCTGTTCGTATTTGTCCCTATAATTTCAATATTCCCCATCTCTGCCAGAATCGCTCTTGTCCGCGCAGGGCTCAGCCCTATATAGGCAGCAATATCCTTTGTCTTTGATGCTCCGTTTTCTCCAAGATATTCTTGTATCTTTTCGATATGAGCGCCTGTTTTTCTTCGCTTGTTTTCTTCGCTTGTTTTCTTCGCTTGTTTTCTTCGCTTGTTTTCTTCGCTTGTTTTCTTCACAAATTCAAGCTCTAAGATTGTCCGATCCGGATCAAATCGTTCTTCAATGACAGGTTTTTCCCAGCCTTCATCTTCCCAGGTGTTAAGGATAAGCGGCACACCGCTTCCGGATCGTTCTCCAATATTAATCAGATTAAACATCTTCATAAGCGATTTATTTCTGGGGTCTGATTCCCCTCCCTTCAACATTTGCGCCTTTCCGGTTCTGATGTAGCCTGGATTTTCAAGTATAAGCTTATCCGGTTCATTTTTGATCACAATACCCCGTGTTCCATAATAATCAGCATTAATCAGACAATTTGCCAAGGCTTCGCGAAGCGCTTTATGAACTGGTGTATCATCAATTCTATTGCCTCCGTCCATGGCAAAAGGTATTTTCACATTTTTGATAATTTTATTATATACACGAAAATAAAAATCACAAAGGTTTCCCGACCATTCCCCGGAACTCGATTGCAGTCGATCTGTCCAACGTATTAACGGATCCAGCATTTCACGGTAATCCAGAAAATACTCAGGGAAATGGCGAACAATGTTGTACTCTTCTCCGAACATCAGCATACCAGCGGCTGTGGGATGTAGCTGTTTATCCTCACGTGAGACTGCTGCAGCGCCTATGCTTCGTAAATATTCCGCATCGTTCAGTCTTTCAAACGGATGCCCGGATTTCAGCGTTCTATGACGATTCCTGTACCCCTGAATGGTTTCATAATTCAGTTCTTCCAATAGGGTATCGTCCAGTACTTCCATATCCATCGTATTCTCGCCCTGATCACGGAGCATTGTCTTTACCTGCAGACGCGTGCAGCGATAATCCCCTTCATGATTTCTCCTGTAAGTGCCTCCAAATAAATCATCGTTAATATATACCGGCTTTTCCTCTCTTTTCGCTGCAGGCACATAAATAACGAGAACCAGATCTCCATTTACCATGTATGTTTCAATATCATCCTCTTTTAAAAGATTGATATTTACTTTTTTACGGTTATTAACAGTATCCCACAGCTGCTTTAACAATTTTTCCTTATCTTTCGCACTCAGTCCTGTAGTATGCCAGGCACCGTCCTGATTTTCCCTGACTCCGAGAATAATCACTCCACCATAACAATTAGCGAAAGAAGAATACGTTTCCCACAGTGAATTCGGCAATCCACCTTTCGCCTTTTTGACTTCACGTCGGTTGTCTTCTCTATAGGAATCAAACTTTGCTATATCAAACAAATCTGACAATTTGTATTCCCCCTTCTATACACCTTTTTATTTTATAGTATCACAGTTTTCCGAGGAAAGATACAAAAACTCAGGCACTCTTATCGTGTTTACTTTTACCACATTATCCGTTCAGTCCTTTTACCGCCATGCTGCTTTTATGAATCAGCACCCACATTCCCAGGGAAATCACCGAAAATCCAATGAGAAGAATTCCCAGTCCGCTGATGTAGCTTCCCCAGTTCAGAGTTCCAAGGAGCATGCCGACACTGCCCAGTACCGTATGCGTAAAATTAATCAGAGAAGAAGCTGAGCCCGTATCCTGCTCCTGCTGGTTTAAAAGGATTGCTGTGCTGAAAGGACGTACCGCGCTTTCCACAATGGTAAATGGAAGGAAGCAAAGCAAAAACGCGATCGGCGCCATCCAGCCGAATCCCAGCAGCAGTCCTCCGCAGATGAGAGCGATTATTACACATGCGCTCATCATTACATTCGGATTGATTTTTTTGCTCACTTTAATGTAACAGATCGGTCCGAGAATCGCTGCCGCTGAATTTACCGCGAAGTAATAGCTGTAAGTTGTTTCTGACAGCGAAAAGTAGTTAATATAGATATAAGAACAAACCGATACGTATGCCATATATGGAGCGGACAGCATTGCCGCTGACAGCAGAAATGTAGTAAATCCCTTATTTTTTCCGACCTCCAGCAGCCGCCCCAATGTTCCGATAATGCGGCCTGTAAATCGTTCCTCTCCCGGCAGGGTTTCCTGAAGGGCAAGAACCGCCAGGAAGCACAGCGCCCCCAGAACTGCCAGAATCCAGAATGTTGTTCTCCAGCCGGACAGGGTAACTACCCACGCGCCGAGAACCGGCGCTACCATCGGCGCGATTACGGACATTGCCTGAACGACCGCGAGAATCGTATTCCTTTGTTTTTCCTCAAAACAATCCTTGATCATGGCGGTGGACACAGCCATCATACAGCCGGCTCCCAGTGACTGTACAATCCGGGCTCCAATCAGAACACCTATACTCGGAGCCAGCGCGCAGGCAGCGCTGAACGCTGCGTAAACCAGGGTTCCGCCCAGCAGCAGCGGCTTCCGTCCGTATTTGTCACTCAGCGGACCAAACAGCAAAATCCCCACTGCCATAAAAAAGAAAAAGCCTACCAGGGTCAGATTAACGGTAGATTCGTTGGTACTGAAGATTTTCGCCATCTGTGGCACTGCCGGCAAATACATGTCCAGGGACAGCGGCACAATCATGTTCATAAACGCAATCAGCAAAATCGTCCCCTTGACTTTCAAATACTTTTGCTCACATCTCGCATTCAAAATAACACCTCCCTAAAATCAAAAAAGCCGGACAAGGAAACAGGCATTTCAGCCTGCGCCTTATCCAGCTTACCATTTCACGAATGATTCACCCTCCGCGCTACTACTTATTATACGAGTTGGATTTTGTTTGTCAAGTCCGATTTCGGACATTTTTTATCCTTTTACTTGTTCCTTATTTTTCTCCATACAGGATCAGACCGCCCCTGCGCGAATACCCGGTATCCCACAGACCATTCAGGCTGATCCAGTTCCAGCTTCCGTATGTAACCGCCTTCACCTTACAGTCTTTTTCCGCAGTTTCATATCCCGTCAGCAGGAACCAGTGCCACTCATAAAATTTAAACGACGGATTCGTGTGATTTAAAGTCAGACAGGGTACCGGAAATCCCCGATCGATCTGTTTTACGACTTCTTTGCCTGCCAGCTCAGCGCTTTCCTCTCCGGAAAACGGCTTCATTCCAATGGAATCGCAGCCGGCATCTTCCAGAAACGCTCCGTAACCATCTATGTAAATATCCAGCGAATCAATGCCTGACCATCTCGGTTTTAAGTAAGGCTTCATCCGCATACCAAAGCGGGTATATTCTTTTTTCGAAATCCGGCCCTGATGAAACGGATACAGACGCGTTCCCCTGTAACGATCAAAATAAATGCTGCTGTCACATGCAGTAACGGCCGCGCATCCGCCAAGCCTCATCATAGGATCGGCAAACCAGTCCTGGTTTCCGCCGTAAGCTCTTCCAACTCGGAAAAAGTCCAATTCTTTTTTCATTTTTCAACCCATTCTCCTGATCGGCGTCCGCCAACACGTTCAATCATACCTTTCTCCTGCATAGATTTCATAAGCCGTTTTACCTTCCTTTCGGAACAATCAATTTCCAATGCAATCTGAGATTGTGTCACTTTAGAATTTTTTCTTATTGCTGACAATATATTTTCTTCCAAAGTGCCACTCAAAGTGCCATCCAAAGTGCCATCCAAAGTGACAGTCTGTTTTTTCTCCTTTCGAGAGTCCATCAAAGGCGTAAACTTTATCATAATGTCTTCCATGTGAAGAGTGTATTCCGGCAATCGTACACCATGTTCTTTACACGCTTCACATATCTTCTCGATTCCCCGGCCCCATGTCTCCACATATCCTGCCCGAAAAAATCCATTGGCAACATTCGGATTATATGGCTGTGAGCGATGGCGCTCCATCAAAGTCTCCACAGTCCACCCAACTGGAAATACACAGTCATTACTGATATAGACCGCATCTTCATGAATCCGAATCTGTATCGGAACCAGCGCGGCATAGTTACAATGAATAATCGCATTATAAACAGCTTCCCTGACAGCTGCTTTTGGAAGGGGATAGGTTTCAATCCTCGTAACATTATCATAGGATATGATTGCTTTCATATACTTCAAACTTTATAGTTTACTGGATAACTGCTGGGACTGATGCAAATCTCAATATATTCCTTCCCATCTTGTGTCAGTAAATTCACATCAGCAATGATTCCCAGAATGTCCCGAATTTTGTTCGGAATATCTTCAAGCATTTTTCGACTATCTGAGATGCCGCTCACAAATCCCTTATCATTAATTCCAATATAAATCCTTCCTCCCTGTGCGTTGGCAAAGCCACAAATCCATTTCAAGTACTCATCATGCCAGGACGCTTTCCATTCTATATTCTGATTTTCTGCCATGTCCGCCCCCTCTAATCATCCACTGTGCCTTGCATACCTATCCATATATGGAAATTTATCCCTTTTTCGTTTTATTATATCGCACAAGCAAGCGATTTTCTACCCTTATTTTTACATTTTTTTAATTTTATGTAACATAATTATTTTCTCTGCCCAAGTCTCCGCAGCAGCTTTTCCCCATAGTAAGCCAGACATACAAAGAGTCCCATCATAGCCGCATATTCCGAAAGGAACAGCAGCAGCGGCTGGCTCATATCAAAAAACACAAACTCCGTTTTCAAAAATAGATACGACGCCAAATCATGTTTCACGAAGGCAAAGATTCCATATGCACTGATAGCTGCCGCCGCCAGACGCAGAAGGAAAATCCCCGCTCGGGAAGTCTTTTTTTCTCCGCGCATTTTCCTTGCCATGCCCAGAATCATACTCCAGTGCAGTCCAAGATGAATGCTCATCAGAAGAAATCCCCAGTAAGAAGCCAGCATATGCAGCGTCCTCGCAAAGGAAATGCTCCCTTCAATGGAAAGGAATGAAAAAACATATCTGGACATCATAATTCCGCTCAGCATCAGTCCGATCATAGCCGCCAGCATCAGAACGCCGACAACGGTCTGCGCAATGCGCAGACCGCTATATCTTCCCTTTATCAGATTTCTATGCCATTTTCCGTTCAGTACATGGTGAAGGATAAACAGAACAAACATACTGGTTCCAATCCATTCATGGGCAGCCTCCCCAATCATCATGTACGCCATCTGGCAAAGCAGCAGTACTGTCATTACCAGATCCACAACCAGCTTGACTTTTGTTTTCCCCGTCAAAATCATTTCCCCCTTTCAAAGGTAATTTATAAATTAATACCCCAGTTCCTGCAGCCAGCTTTCGACCTCATCTCTGGATGAGGATGCGTCTTCCTCGTAAACATCGAATACATTATCGGACAGATCCGCATCTGGAATCACCTCTGTAATATCTTCCACACTGTTGGCAAGTCCTCCGGTTCCATGGGAGCAGAACAGATAAACCTGTTTGCCGGAAAAATCCTGTTCTTCCAGGGAAGAAATCAGCGCCATGGGGCAGCTGTACCACCAGTTAGGGTAACCTAGAAATATCACATCGTAGTCATCCATATTCTCTACGGTTTCCACCAGTTTCGGCCTGGTTCCCTCCGCCTTTTCCTGGTTAGCGCGGTCAAGACATTCGTCCCAGTCGCTGGAATAAGGCTCTGTTACGCGGATGGAGAAGGAGTCCCCTCCGGTCCGTTCCTGAATCCAGGAAGCCAGCTGCGCCACATGTCCGGGAGCGTGTACGCTGGGAGAAGCCATTTCATCTACGCCCTCCGGGTTTTCCGTGTTATCCGCCCAGGTAAAATATGCAACCAGCACTCTGGAAGCTTCCGCGCGGGAAGGCTTAGCGCTTTCCGATGTCTGCACGCTTTCCTGTGAAGCCTCTGCCTGTCCGGATTCCGTATCCGCGCTTCCTCCACACGCCACAGAAAAGATAAGTATAGAGCATATCAGTAACAATAACATTGCTTTTTTCATAATCAGCGATTCTCCTTTACTTTAAATGATTCCGCGGTCACAGGCTGGTCAGCACCGGATTGTTCAGATAATCGTACACCCTCCGGATCTCGCTGATCTTTCGTGTGTCCAGCATCGAAGGGACTCCCTTATCAAGCGCCGCGATCTGATCCATATCTTCATTGCCCAGTGAAAAGTTCCAGATATCCAGGTTTTCTTCCATACGATCCTTATGGACGGATTTGGGGATCACGATCACTCCCTGCTGCACGTTCCAGCGAAGGATCACCTGCGCCGGAGTTTTTTTATGCTTTTCCGCGATTCTTTTCAATGCCGGCTCCGCAAACATTCCTTTCAGCCCCTCCGCGAAAGGAGCCCATGCCTGGGGCTGTATTCCAAGCTCCCTCATCAGGTGAAGATCCTCTTCTCGCTGGTAATGGGGATGCCTCTCAATTTGATTGATCTGCGGCAGAATGCTGACATTACAGCACAGATCCAGCAGCCGATCCGGCAAAAAATTACACACCCCGATAGCCCGGATCTTTCCATCACGATACAATTCTTCCAGCGCCCGCCAGGATCCGTAATAATCACCGAATGGCATATGAATCAGATAAAGATCCAGATAATCAAGGCCCAGGTTGTTCAGAGATTCCGCAAAAGCGGCTTTTGTTTTCTCATATCCCATCTGCTGGATATACGCTTTTGTCGTGATGAACAGTTCTTCCCGCGGAATACCGCAGGCATGCAGAGCCTTTCCGACTGCTTTTTCATTCTGATAGGAACTGGCTGTATCAATCAGCCGATAGCCGGATCGCAGCGCGGTTCTCACCGCTTGCTCACAGCTTTCCTCCGGTATTTGGAAAACTCCGAATCCTTCCATGGGCATATCCACGCCATTGTTCAGTTTGACCGTCTTTATCAATGAACCAGACCTCCTCTCTATTCCATATATCCCAATTCCTGCAGCCAGCTTTCCACGTCGTTCCGCGCGTCCTGCACGCTGCTGGCGCCAATGGAAAGCCCTTCCTGAACCTCCGCGTCCGGCTCCAGGGTTTCGATTTCACTGACAGTCCCGGAAAATCCGCTACCGCCGGATGTCACAAAAGGCACGATGGTTTTTCCTGAGAGATCATACTCCTCCAGGAAACTGTAAACCGCCATCGGCATGTCTCCCCACCAGTTGGGAAATCCCAGGAAAACCGTATCATATTGATCCAGATTTTCAATCTGACCGGTTAAGCGGGGTCTGGCGTTTTCCGCCTGTTCCTCCTGACCCTGGTCTACCGTATCCTCGTAATTGTCCGGATAAGACTCTTCTGTCCGGATGGAAAACAGGTCCGCGCCGATCGCGTCCTGAATCATACGCGCCACCATTCCGGTATTTCCGGTCCGTTCTCCGTCTGCCACCTGGATGCTGGCGCTGGCCGAGGCGTCTACACCATCGGGAAGCTCCGCGTTCTCAGCGTAAGTGAAGTAAGCGATCAGGGCGTTGGAATTTTCCCCTTGCGAAGCTTCTGTCTCTGCTGATGCCTGCGCCGCTTCTCCGGAAGTTCCTGTCTGCGCGTTTTGAGACGTTTCTGTTTCCCCACACGCAGCAGCGAATACAAGCATGAAACATATCAGTAAAAATACCATTCCTTTTTTCATAACGGAAATCCCTCCTTTTCCTCCATAAACAGTATCTGTAATAAGCGGCTCCCTCGTTTTGTTCCTAACTATGCAAATTTACTTTTTGGACACACGAATTAATGAATATGCATAATTTTATACACCACCTTCGACCAAACAAAGGATTACGCACCCTATTCTGCCAGCGCAAATGTAAATTCCATATCCTTCGGCAGCTGTTCAAAATTCTCCAACGCCGTATCATAAAGCACGCCTTCCATCTGGGAACCTCCTGCTGTAACAATAAGGTCACGGCTGCCGGTCTGTCCGGAAACTTCCTCCTGCGCAATCCCCAGTTCCCGCAGCCAGCTTTCCACAGTATCGGACGCGCCCAGCACATCGTCCGCTTCAACCGCTAACCCATCCAGGATCCGGGCGTCCGGCGCGGCTTGAGAAATCTCATCATAGCTGCTCCCGGCGCCGTATCCGTCATGGGTACAAAATGGGATCACCGTTTTCCCGGACAGGTCTTCCTCAGCTAGGAAGGAGAAGATTGCCCGTGGCGCAGATGTGGCCCAAATTGGATATCCGAGAAACACCGTATCGTAACGTTCTATATCTAAGTCACTGTCCGCGAGTTCCGGCAGCGCTTCCCTGTCCTGTTCCCTGTGGTTCTGATCCACCACCTGATCGTAATCTGCCGGGTAAGGCTCCGTTGTTCGGATTGAATGGAGGTCTCCGCCACTCTGTTCCTGGATCATTCCTGCCATCAGTTCCGTCGTGCCATAGCGAGTTTCTCCATCTGCCACAACACTGGCCGATGATGTGGTATCCACATTTTCCGGATATTCCGCATTTTCCCACAAGGAAAAATACGCAATTAGAATGTTTTCTCCCTCTACCGCGTCATTTTGCGCGGCCTGCGCCTCTGTGCTGCGCTCTTCCTTCTCCTGTCCGCTGCCTCCGCTCTGGCATCCCGCAAAAGGAAACAGCAACATCAGTATCAGCAAAACGGCAAGTCCTTTTTTCATCAGATCCCCTCCTTCAGTTCTTTACGTACCATCAATCCTTTCTGTCAAATAAAAAATGCAGGCACATTCAGGTAAATTTCTTCCTGTTATGCCTACATTATAATTGGGCCTTTATTTTATGTCTAATGCTTATGTCTCATGAACATTCATTACCAGAAAGCATGAATCCGCTAACCCGGCTGCGTCACATGCAGCAGCTCTGCCGCTTTTGTGATATTCTCTTCTCTGGCAACCGCCAGAAAGTAGCGGAGTATCCGGATATCCATCGTATTTACAGCTGACGCAGAGCGTCTACGATCTCGATCTTTTCCGCCGCCGTATCTTCCGCCGACTTGATCACTCTCGCCGGTACTCCCGCGACTACCGCGCCTGCGGGCACATCCTCAATGACCACTGCTCCCGCGGCGACTACCGCGCCTTTTCCCACACGGCAGCCTTCCAGAACAACGGCGTTAGCGCCGATTACAACATTATCTTCAATGACTACCGGAGTCGCGTTAGGCGGTTCGATGACACCTGCCAGGACGGTTCCCGCGCCGATATGACAGTTTTTTCCCACCGTTGCCCGGCCTCCCAGAACAGCGCCCATATCGATCATCGTTCCATCGCCGATAACCGCGCCGATGTTGATGACCGCTCCCATCATAATCACGGCGTTGTCTCCGATTTCCACCATATCCCGGATGATAGCGCCCGGCTCGATACGGGCGTTGATGTTCTTCATATCCAAAAGGGGAATTGCCGAGTTTCTGCAGCCATTTTCCACAACAAAGTCCTGAATTTTATCCATATTGTCTTTCAGCACTTCTCCTACAACCTTCCAGTCCCCGAACACGATTTTATCCCCGGTTCCGAACACCTGGCATCCCGCACCGGCAAAATCCACCGGTTCTCTTTCCTTTACATAGACTTTTACCGGAGTCTTTTTTTCTGCGTTTCCTATAAATTCAATTAATTCTCTTGCTTCCATCTTTTGTAACTCTCTTCCCTTTCTTTTCCGGCCTGTTATTTGCCGCCAAACAGCACGTCCTCCATATCATACAGCCCCGGCTCCGCGGTCTGCGCAAAACGAGCCGCTTTTACCGCGCCCGCGGCAAAAATCTTTTTCGATCCGGCGGTATGTTTAATTTCCAGAATTTCATCTTCACCTGCGAATATCACATCATGCTCTCCGGCAATCGTACCGCCGCGAATGGCATGAATTCCGATTTCTTTTCCGCGTCTGCGATTCCCTTCTCTTCCATGCACTTCCTCATAATCGCCCCTGCTGTTAATCGCGGAAACCAACATCTTCGCCGTTCCGCTGGGAGCATCCAGCTTTTTATTGTGGTGCTTTTCAATAACCTCCATGTCAAAGCTGTCTTCCAGAATCGGCGCGATCTCAGACAGGATCCGCTTCATCACCGTGATTCCCAGAGAAAAATTCGCCGCGAAAACAACCGGCACCTGCTGGGCCGTATCAGTGATCATCTGCTGCTGCTCCAGAGAAAATCCGGTTGTGGCTATTACTGCCGGACACTTGCGGGCAATGCAGAAGTCCATCAGCATTTCCAGATTTTCCGGATTGCTGAAATCAATAACTACATCCACTGTTTCTTTGATATCGTGAAGTTTTTCACCGTTTCTCGGTTCAATCATTGCCACCAGGGAAATTCCCTCCTGCTCTTCGATGGTCTGAGCCAGAACCTTTCCCATAGCGCCTGCGCCTAAAATGGCTGCCTTCATATACGTCTCCTCTCATTTTTCAGCCTGCCCTCTATACACGCGTATCGAAGCGTTTACAGACGACAGGCCTCCTTTTGTTTGTTATAACAGATTAATATCCTTCATTGTCTGGATCAGTTTTGCTTTTGTATCTTCTTCCATCGGGCACAGCGGCATCCGATATCCGCCGACATCCATGCCCACCAGATTCATGGCTTCCTTGATCGGAATCGGGTTGGTTTCGATAAAGAGGGCGTTGATGAAGTCCAAATAATATTTCTGCATTTCCGCCGCCTTCTTTACATCACCGTTCAGATAGGCCATCGCCATATCATGAGTCTCCTTTGGCAGTATATTCGCCAGAACCGAAATAATTCCCGCGCCGCCCATGGACATCAATGGAATGGAAATATCATCGTTTCCGGAATACATGTTAAAGTCATCATTAATCAGTCTTGAAATCTTGGTAATAAAAGAAATATCCCCGCTGGCTTCTTTAATTCCCACAATATTCTTATGTTTACTGATTTCCGCCAGAGCCTCGTAGGTAAGGGAAACACCGGTTCTTCCCGGAACATTGTACACGTAAATCGGAATGTTTACCGCGTCCGCAACGGTGTAAAAATGATTTACCATACCGGATTTGTTGGTCTTATTATAGTATGGCGTAATAACCAGCAGAGCGTCCGCTCCCATTTTTTCATATTTAATACTCTGTTCCATAGCGATCATCGTATTGTTGGAACCGCTTCCCACGATGATCGGAACTCTTCCGCCCGCAGCTTCAATGGAAATTCTCGCGATCTCATCTTCCTCTGTCACTGTCAGGGCAGGAGTCTCTGCCGTGGTCCCCAGGACCAATATCGCGTCTGTCTGCTGCTGGATATGCCATTCGATCAGTTCACCCAGCTTATCATAATTCACGCTTCCGTCTTCGTGAAATGGTGTAATCAGAGCTACCATAGAGCCTGTTATCATTTTCTTTTTCCTCCTCGTACTATCTGTCCTGAATATAAGTACCTTCCGCGACTTTTACCGCGGGGCCGGTCATAGTCACTTCGCCGTCCGCCAGCTGTTCGATGATAAGCTCACCATAAGGCAGCTGTACGGTAACCTTCCGGTCTGTCTTGCCTTCCCGAATCCCCATCACCACGCTGGCGCAGGCTCCGGTTCCGCAGGCGTATGTAAAGCCTACACCCCGTTCATAGGTTTTAATTTCAAGGGTCGCGGAATCGATTTTCTTTACAAAGTTCACATTGGTTTTCTCGGAAAAAACAGGATGATTGGAAAGCTGACTGGCTGCTGTCTCTGATGGAAATTCCTCCACCCATACAACAGTATGCACGGTTCCCATAAAACAACTGCTGACCGTGAAAGCGCCTTCTGTCGTTTCCAGCCGTTGATTCAGAAAATTTTCCGCTCCGTTCAGAACACCGAAGTCCTGACACCGGAAGCTGGGCTTTCCCATCTGTATTTTTACAAGAAATGGGTCCGTACTGATCCGGTTTACAATCATTTCGCCTGCCAGAGTCTGCACGGGATAAGATTCTGCCGTCTGTATTCCGTTATCGTAGCAGAAGGCCGCGAAGCACCGGATGCCATTGCCGCACATGGGCGCCCGGCTGCCGTCCATATTGTAAAAGACCATTTCCAGCGCAGGCTCTTTCCGGACGACAATAAATCCGTCCGCTCCGATGCCGGTAGCCATACTGCATACGCTGACAGCAAGCCGGCTGTAATCCTGTCCTGCCACATCCGCCTCATCCGCAATAATAAAGTTATTTCCACATCCGTGGTACTTCGCAAATCGGATCATTTGAAAGTCTCCTGTCTCTTCCTCGTTATTTACAGTTCAAAAGCTTCCGCTAAAGCGATGGCCGCCTTGCTCTTCCATTCCATATCTACCGTTACAGAAATGGAAATTTCAGAAGTGGTAATCTGATAGTATTTAATATCGTTTGCCGCCAGCACGTTAAACACTTCGCTGGCTACGCCGGAGTGAGTCGCCATGCCTACGCCTACCAGAGAAATCATCGCCAGATCCTCTTCACAATCCACTGTCACGCCTTTGAAGATTTCTGCCGCGTCAATGCGTTTTTTCAGTTCTCTTCCCTGATCCCGGGTACAGCTGAAAGATACGGAGCAAGTATCTTTTCCCATGCTCTGCTGGGAGATCATATCCACATTTATATCCAGTTCACCTAAAATCTTAAAACATTCCGCAACGGTTCTGCCGTCGTTTTTAATGTTTCTCATGGTAAAAATTGTAACATCCTCCTGGATGCTCATACCTGTAACGGGCATTTCTTCTACTAATAAATTATCGTTATTCATAATATATGTTCCTTTACTTTTATCCCTTTCCAATGCTTTACCTAAAAATAACTCAACACCGTATTTCTTTGCCAGCTCCACACTGCGCGTTTCCAGTTTATCCGATCCCAGATTGGCAAGCTCCATCATTTCTTCATAAGTGATAGAGGAAATTTTCTTCGCCTGCGGATAGATATCCGGATCAACGGTATACAGACCATCGGTTGTGGAATACACTTCGCACGGCCATCCCAGCTGCGCCGCAATCGCTACTGCCGTAATATCCGCTCCGCCCCGTCCCAGGGTCGTCACATCGCCGTCTTCGCTGGCTCCCTGGAAGCCTGCTACCACCGCGACTTTTCCCTGCTTAATAATCTCCTCTACATTCTCTGTATTAAGGGTTTTAATACGCGCGTGGGTATGGTAATCGTTTGTAATGAATCCCGACTGAAGTCCGGTCAAGGAAACTGCCGGCACGCCCAAATCGTTTAGCGCAATCGCCAGAAGCGCGACCGACTGCTGTTCTCCGGTAGCCAGCAGGGCGTCCAGTTCTCTCTTCGGAATATCGCTGCTTACCTCCTGAGCCATTTTAATCAGACGGTCCGTCGTCCTGCCCATGGCACTGGCGACAATTACCAGTCCGTCTCCTTCCTGTCTTGTCTCTGCCACATGCCGGGCGATGGCTTTGATTTTGTCAATCGAATCGACACATCTGCCATTATATTTCTGTACTACATTCATCATTCCTTATCCTTTCCTAAATTGTCAGTTGTTCATCCGCTTCCAGTCTAAGCTGGTCTTCATAGGTTTCCCGCCGCAGTACTCTGCGCGCTTTTCCGTCTTTGACGAACACGACCTCCGGTCTTCCCGCCCGGTTGTAGTTGCTGGCCATGGAATATCCATAAGCGCCTGCCGCGTAGATGACTAGGAGATCACCCTCGCAGACCGAGGAAGGAAGTTTCGCTTCTTTAATCAAAATATCTCCGGATTCGCAATTTTTTCCTGCTACACAGAAGGTTTTATCTTTCGGCTCTCCCATGCGCGTGGCAATGTCACAACTGTATTCTGCCTGATACAGCGCCGGACGGATGTTGTCGCTCATTCCTCCGTCTACAAAGAGAAAATGTTTACTATCCGTATCTTTGGAAAATCCTACCCGGTACAGGGCGTACCCGGCTTCTCCCACAATGGATCTTCCCGGCTCGATCAGAAGCTTTTTCAGCGCAACGCCCTTTTCCGCAATCAGTGTTTCACAGGTGCGCGCCAGTATTTCTGCCATTTCCCCCAGGGGAATCGGTTTATCAACGGCAGTATACTTAATGCCGAATCCACCCCCTATGCTGAGGCAGCCCGCTGTAATACGGTACTGCTCTTTCATCTCTCTGATGAAGTCAATCATAATTTCCAGTGCCTTTTCAAAGCCCTCCGTCTCGGTAATCTGGGAGCCGATATGGCTGTGAAATCCTTTGAAAGTTACATATTCGCTGTTCAGAACCGGTTGAATCAATTCTGCGATTTCCTCTGCTTTTTTGATGGAAATTCCGAATTTGGAATCCGATCCGGAAGTGCGAATGTACTCGTGAGTATGGGCTTCGATTCCCGGGTTGACTCTCAGAAGAACGTCGATGGGACGTTTTAGCTCTGCCGCCAGATTGACAAGCCGCTGGCTTTCCATCCGGTTATCCAGTACAATGGTGCCGCAGCCCGCTTCCAGCGCCATGCGCAGTTCTTCTTCCGATTTGTTATTTCCGTGGAAATATACAGATTTCATATCCACGCCCGCCTGCTGCGCGCAGTACAGTTCTCCGCCGCTTACGACGTCCAGCCCCGCGCCGGCTTCTTTCGCTTTTTCGAAAATCGCCTTACAGGAAAACGCTTTCGCCGCGTAAACCACCTCTGTCTCGAATTTCTCCGATTTGAAATTACTTGTGGCTGCCGCAAACTGTCCTTCAATTTTTGCCTCGTCATAGACTAAAAGCGGTGTTCCTGAGACCTCTGCCAATCTCCGACAGTCGATGCCTCCGATTTCTAAGTTTGCCATGTGTGTTTCTCTCTTTTTCCTTTATCGTGTAAGTATATTTGGGTTTCGTTGATGTGCTTTCCGCAGGGCCCTCTGACTAAAATGAAAAAAGTCAGCGGGCAATCCTCGCTGACTTCGAATAAACAGAATTTCGGGTGGCTGCTACGGCTCCGGATCCGCGTCTTTGCCTTGCCCTCTGAATGTCTTTCATGTCATATAAGGATAGCTCACCTGCTCTGGTATTCCAAAGCAGACAGTCATACAGCTATTAACTGCATGCCCACCGAAGTCCCATGCCTGGCGGCTTCGGTTCGGCGAAGGGTACCTCCAGATCAGGTCTCTGCCTGCCGACTCTCTGATCCTTCTTTTGCTTCGCGCCTCTATCAACTTGAGTTAAGTGTACTAAATCTTTTTCCTTATTGCAAGCCTTTTTTGTTATTTCATACAATTTTTTTGTTATAGCGTGTGGGTATGCGATAAATTTTACTGATTTTTACTTCCCGCGTATACACCTGTCCCCGCGCCGTAACATTTTTCATTTTCACGCATTTGTTACTATTTTTTCAAGGCTCACAGGGATCGAGATCAAAAAAGCTTGGGGAAAAAGGCATTTTGGCCGTTTTCGTTCCCTACAAGCCGGTATTTTTTATCAACAAATTTAAATATCGTTGGTTTGTTTCACAGTAACTTGCGCCCGCAGCGCCCGGTTTGTATCCCACTGCCTTTCAAAGAGCTTTCTGGATACAAAACTTTCCCATTTATAAGGAACTATCTGCTCCAAAATCTACAAATCGAGCGGATTTTCAAAAAATCGGACGCCGAAGTCCACAAATTTTGTATCCACTGGCCGTTTTTCAGCCGCTCAGGATACAAATCACGCTTTCGCTTTTTTGACAAGCCTGTCTGGAAATAGTATGATGGTTAAAAACGAAAGGATTGCAACATGGATTATTTACAGCAGCTGACTCTTCACCGGAGAGAATTACATAAAATACCGGAAGTCAACCGGGAGCTTCCGAAAACAAAGGCTTATTTGCGCTCGGTTCTTGACACGCTGGACTGCGAGATTACGGAAGTGATGGAGTCTGGGCTTTGCGCTTATTTTGACCGGGGTCGGGAAACGACCACCGCTTACCGGGCGGACATGGACGCGCTTCCGGTAACAGAAGCGAATACTCACGATTATATTTCCTGCCATGAAGGAAATATGCATGCCTGTGGCCACGACGCTCACATGGCCATGGTTCTTGCCCTGGCTCAGTATGTGGACACACAAAAAGACCTGCCCTGCAATGTCTTGTGCGTCTTTCAGCCTGCTGAAGAAACAACCGGCGGAGCGAAGGAAATCTGCGAGACCGGAGTTCTGGAGAAATACAACGTCAACCGCATTTTTGGAATTCACATGTGGCCGTTTGCCGAAGCCGGGAGCATCAGCAGCAAGCCGGGCCCGATGATGCCCCGCTCTTCTGAAATCACCATTGAAGTATTCGGACGTTCTTCTCACGCGACGGCGCCGGAAAAGGGGATCGACGCGCTCTACATCGGATGCCGGTATATCGAGCAGGTTTATGAAAAGCACAGGCTTCTTACGCCGCCGAATCCGTCGCCGGAAGAACGGACCATTATTCAGATCTGCAAAATGGAAAGCGGTACAGCCCGCAACGTTATTTCCGGCTACAGCGATCTGCTGGGAACC
This sequence comes from Zhenpiania hominis, assembly GCF_014333425.1. Taxonomy (GTDB): domain Bacteria; phylum Bacillota; class Clostridia; order Peptostreptococcales; family Anaerovoracaceae; genus Hominibacterium; species Hominibacterium hominis. The sequence continues at coordinate 87,987 of NZ_JACRYT010000007.1, forward strand.
ATGCGCGCGTTTTCAGATACAGACTTCGCGAAGCTGGTGGGGATTTTAGAAGACACGGCTGTCGATCTCTCAAAAAAATATCAGTGCCGGATCGAAGCCCTGCACAGCGAAGGATACCCCCCTGTTGTCAATAACCCTGAACTGTATCAACAGATCCTGCCTTCCCTGCGCCAGGCTCTGAACTATCAGGAAATGGAAACGCCGGCCATGATTTCCGAGGACTATTCCTTCTACGGGCTGCGGGTTCCATCGGTATTCTTCTTTCTTGGAACCGGTACGGGAATCGCTCTTCACAGCAATAATTTTGACTTTGACGAAACTGTGCTGCTCCAGGGACTGGAATTATACAAGACTCTGTTAAAAGCATAGGGCGCGGATCGGCACTCTAGTCGGTCAGATCCGCCAGCGATGCTTCCGCCGCCCGCAAAAGACCGGAAGTCGGAACTTCCATCTGAATTCCGACTTTTCCGGCGCTTACCACAATGGTTTCCAGGTGCTCCGCGCTCTGATCGACCGCGGTTCGGAATTTCTTTTTCATCCCGATTGGGGAGCATCCGCCTTTTATGTACCCGGTCACCTTCGTGAGATCCCGCATCGGGATCATTTCGATTTTCTTCTCGCCAAAATGTCTGGCCGCTTTTTTCAAATCCAACTCCTTACCCACCGGAATGGCGCACACAAAATATTCCCGGCTGGCGCCCTGAAGAACAAGAGTCTTAAAAACCTTCTCTTCGGGTATTCCGGCAGATCTTGCCGCGGATAGTCCATCCACAAACCCGCCGGACACGTCATATTCGTGAATTTCATAGGGAATTCCTTTTGCCTCCATGATTCGCGCCGCATTGGTTTTATGTTTTCGATTCTGAGCCATGCCTTATGCCTCCTTTACCAGATATGTATTCACAAATCCAAACCGGGCCGACTGGACAATATCCACAATTTCAAATCCCAGGCTTTTATAAAAGTTCACATCCTCTTCCGTATTCGTAAAGAGCATGATCGGCAGCCCTTGTTCCTTTGCGTACTCACACACATGTGACATCAGCTTTCTCCCCCGGCCCTGTTTCTGAAAGTCGCTTCTGACTCCGAGGAAGTCCGCATACAGATGGGGAGACGGCAGATCAATCCCCTTCTCCAATTCGTCCAGCTCTTCAAAAAGATCGATCCGCCGCCGCTGCTGCTCTTTCGTCATGCGCGCCATAGCGGATTGATACTCAGGGCTATAGCTGCCAGCCTTTTTATGCCGTTCTTCGGTATAATGCATTTCCTCCGAATGGACGAGACATACCCCTTCTCGGATTTCATGGTCCAAAGCGAATGCTCCGCCATATTCCATATCATAGGCTACATAGTACCGCAATGTCGCCTCCAGCGCCGCAGTCTTTACGGCCTTATCCGGAAAGGCCTTCATCATCTTTGGATAATCCTGAAAAGCATCCATATAGGTCTGGATCAGCTTTTCCTGATCCGTTTTCTTTAATTTGTACAAACCCTTAATTTCCATCATATTCTTCCCTCATCAAAGAATGGCACAAAACATCTCTGATTGTACCGTCATAAATCTTATAAGCTCTGCGCAGCGTCCCTTCGTAGGTAAAGCCGCACTTGCGGATCACATTCTGAGATCGCTTGTTCTCCGGTCCGGTGCAGATACTGATCATCTCAAGTCCCATCTCCTCAAACCCATAACGTATTACTTCCTTTGCCGCTTCCGTCATGAGCCCTCTTCCCCAGTATTCTTCGGAAAGCGAATATCCCAATTCCCGGCTGCGGATTCCCGGCCGGTATTTGTCTTCTTCAAGGCTGATCGTCCCAATCGCTCTGCCGCTTTCTCTGTCCCGGATTGCCCATACGCCGTTTGGAATAAACAGGGTTTTGATAATCTGCCTGGACTCTTTCACATCTCCGTGAGGCTTCCATCCCGCGTGTGGTCCCACATTTGGATTCTTCGCGTATTCGTAAAGATCCGCCGCGTCTTTTTTTCTCCACGCGGAAAGGAGCAGCCGTTGCGTTTCCAGTGTTTTCATAACTTCCTCCCTCTGGTTGCTGCTATTACTATACCATTATTGTAGCCAATTATCAAAGAATCGCATAAATTATCAGTGAAAGGGGTATGTATCAATGAAAAGATTTATCTGGTTCGGACTCTGCCTGATACTCTGCTTTTCTCTCGCGCAGCCGGCATTCGCCGCTTCAGAAGCAAGGGGCATTGACGTCAGCAACTGGCAGGGTACAATCGATTACGCCAAAGTAAAGAACGCGGGAATCAGAATCATCTATATAAAAGCCGGTCAGGGAGCCGGTTCCATCGATCCGTATTTTGAGAGGAACTACCGCCAGGCAAAACGATATGATCTGGACATCGGCTTCTATCACTTTGTAACCGCCCGGACAGTCAGCCAGGCGCGCCAGCAGGCCCATTTCTTCGCAAGTCTCATTAATGAAAAAGAAATCGAGTGTCGTCCCGCAATGGACTTTGAACAGGTCTCCGGTCTGACAAAAAGAGAAGCGAATGCCATCGCCCGCGCCTATATGCGGGATCTGGAAAAACTGACCGGTTACCGGCCTGCCTTTTATTCCAACGAATACGATGTCCGTGTTTTATGGGGAAGCGGGCTTTCCAAATATCCCCTCTGGATTGCGGAGTACGGAGTAAGCCGTCCGTCTTCTGTCGGAAGCTGGAAAAGCTGGACCGGTTTTCAATACAGCGACAAAGGAGCGGTCAGCGGAGTGCGGGGTCTTGTAGATCGAAATCGATTTAAGCAGGGAATTTATTTAGGTACCCGCGAAAAAGCACAGGAGCGCCCGGTTGTTTACCGTGTGAAGCAAGGAGATACTTTGTCCCATATCGCCCGCCGATACGGAACGACCGTCAAACGATTAGAACGCCTCAACCACATTGAAAATCCGGATTTGATTTATCCCGGGGAAAAGCTGATCATCAGACAATAGCATCTGCCGACGAGATCGGAACAAAAAGGACAGCCGAAACAACTATGGCCGTCCTTTTTCCTTTTATTCCGTAGTACTCAGCACTTCCTTATTCTTTTCCACCTGGCTGATCTTCATCCTGCTGACATCTTCCGGATTTACTTCCTCCTGCAGTCCCAAAATAGTCGGACCAAGATAAATGGTATCAAGTACCTCTCCGTCAAGGGAGATCTTGCTGTACTCCGTGAAATTCTCACCCTTGATATAGTAATCATCGCCAATCTGAACGATATCGGTTATCTTGATATCCTTAACGCCCATCTTCATATCTGTCTCTTTGAATGGGCTTTCCCCACCGTAAATATAGTTTTCGCCGTAGAGCATGTCATAGGCTAAGGTTTCCAGATCCTGCAGGTAAGTGCTGCTGTTGGCGTAATTCTGATGATACATCGTCAGGAGCCCTTCATGGATTCCCAACCGATCCAGAACCTCTGCCCCGATTTCATAGGAGGCCAGGTTTTTATCCTGCTTCTCCATTCCGAAATTATCCCAAATGATATACTGAGTTGTAAAAAGATCCCCGTCTTTCATGTCTTCTTCCGTCATATCCAGGGCGGGCAAATGATCGCCGTACATAACCAACACTACATCCTCATCAAAATCGGAGAGCCTGTCGGTCAGATCTTTAACAAACTGATCCATCTCATAAACCTGATTTACGTAGTATTCATACTGCCACTTTTCTTCCTCGGAAGGAGCTTTTGTCACTTCAATCTCCGGGTTCTCAATTACCTGCTCAGAAGGGTATTTTCCATGTCCCTGAACGGAAATCGTATAGATATAATCCCTTCCTTGCGTAGAATTCAGTGCGTCCAGAATCTCATCGGTCAGAATTCCGTCCTTTGCCCAGTTTCTAGGAGTCTTTATTACGTTATTCATATATTCAAGAGAAGTAAAGGTATCATATCCCAAGTTGCGGAACACTTTATTCCTGCCATAAAAGGCACCCCTGTGATTATGGATCGCGTGGGTGGAATAGCCGAGGTTCTTCAGATCATACGGAATGCTCTCACAGGTCCGTTCCAGTAATACAGATTTGTACGGATATTCCCCTGGTCCGAAAAATTTAACACTGATGCCGGTCATGGATTCAAACTCCGTATTAGCGGTACCCGCGCCTACCGATGGCACCGTCAGATATCCGGAAGAATATTCTTTCATCAGCTTTCTGTAATTTGGGATTGGATCTTTTGAGTAGGAAAAACCCTCTACCAAAGTCGGATCGATAAAGGATTCCAGCTGCAGGAACAGAATGTTCGGATGTTTTTCATCCTCATCCTTTTGTTCTGTCTGATAGGTTTTATCATCGCCCAACTCTCCCTTGCTGAAAATATTCTGAACCTCTGCTTCAGAGTAACCAGCCGGTTTTTTGATTCCAGTATTCAGCCATGTGCTGATAAAGCAATAAGGTACGCCGTAATCCCGATACGCGTAAGCCAGATTCCCAAAGAAAGTGGCAACCGTGTTAGTTCGGATCGCGGCCTGCCATACTCCAAAAAAGGCAATCACAATAAGCAGTACTGTAGCGATGCTCCTTTTATAATGAATCTTTTGCTGCAGCTTCGGCGCAAACAAAAACAGCAGTACCATCCCCGCGATAACTACCAGGGTTCCAATAATAGCCAGAATCAGAACTCCTGTGGAAAGATAGTTTGTCACGATAGAAAGCCCATCGTTTAGATTTGCCATATCCTTTGTCGTAAACGGAGTCATACGGTTTAAAAGAATTACACCATTAATAACTCCCAGTGCCACCCAGAGCGTAGAAACCACAACATACCAGAAAATCCGACGCCGAAAAAGCAATACAATCGAATAGGTGGAAAAAATAATAAATACATTAAAAAGAAAGACCAACGGACTTTCCGCGAAAAAACGAAACGTTTCAAACAGCGAATGCCGCGCCATTGTCTCAATAAAGACATTCATGATCAGCGCCAGCACCGCCGAAATCAGCAGCGTACTTTTCAAATATTTCCTGCAAAACTGTCTAAACTTATCCATAATCCTTACTCCTAATGACTTGATTTATAGTCTGCCATAGAATTTGCGAGCGTCGCGAATTCATCCAGATTAAGGGTCTCTACTCTCCTTCCTGAATCAATTCCCGCTGTCTGCAAAACCTCTCTTACTGCGTCCTTTGAAAGGCCCGCAGCCCCCGTAAGAGAGTTAAGCAGTGTTTTGCGTCTCTGTCCAAAGCCTGCCCTTATGCATGTAAAAAATAAGGTTTCATCTTGTAACACAACCGGTCGTTCCTCCCGAATGTCCATCCGCAGCACTGCGGAATCCACTTTTGGAGGTGGAAAAAACACCTCCTTTGGAACCTCCGCGATTTGCGAAACGCGGCAATAATACTGCACAGCAACCGAAAGCGCTCCATAATTCTTATTGCCCGGGTCCGCTTTAATCCGATCCGCTACTTCTTTCTGCATCATGACCGTAATACTGTCTGCCGGCACCCGTTCTTCCAGCAGCTTCATGAGAATCGGCGTTGTAATATAGTAAGGGAGATTTCCAATAATTTTTGTCTTTCCTTCTGTTTTATATGCCGATACTATGGTAGAAAAATCTGTTTTGAGTACATCCTGATTGAGAATTGTTATATTATCATATTCTTTCAGAGTATCCTCCAAAATCGGGATCAGCCCATTGTCGATTTCAACCGCTACTACACGCTTCGCATTCTCCGCGGCCTCCGCAGTGAGGACTCCGATTCCCGGTCCAATTTCAATAACCAGATCTTCAGGACCGATCCGCGATCCTTCTATAATTCGGTCAATGATATGTTTATCCGTGAGAAAATTTTGTCCCAGACTTTTCGAAAGCCGGAAATTATACTGATTCTTTATTTCCTTAATTGTCGATGGTGCGTACAGCTTCATTTATATCTCCCTGAGATGTTTAAAAAACTCGTCCCTTGTAATTCCAAAGCGGTTTAGCTTGTTTAAAAAGGCTTTGCTATTGCCATAGCCGATTCCTAATCGTTTTCCCAGCTGATCCCGTCTTTCCGCAGCTTTGGGATCCGCGGTGAGTCCATATTGGATTAGATCGGACATCGTAAAGGCATCCTGCTTGTCTTCCAATGTATAATGGGCTTTTTCCAGCGCCTGTCGGATACTGTCCGGAGCGGCGTTTTCAATTCCGATATCGCCGTCTTTTTCCGCGTCGCCTTTGGAAAGATAAGCCTGTCCCGCTCCGGGAAATGCCTTTGTCAGGCGTCTTCGGATTTCTTTTCCCGCATAGTCCGGATCGGTAAAGATAATAATGCCCCGTTCCTGGTAAGCCTTTTCAATCAGCTCCCACGTCTGTTTCTTTATTCCGAATCCATGGGTCTCAATTGTCTGGGCATCCACCGCTCGTTTTACCGCAGCAGTATCATCCCGCCCTTCCACAATAATAATTTCCTTAATTTTCATTCTGTTCTTTCTGAGAATTATCTTCCTCTGTATTATCCTTTGAATTTTCCAGCGAAGGGAATACATAAATTTTTTCCCCAGGCATTACCAGTCTCAGCTGCGCTCTTGCCTGATCTTCAACATATTCCGAATCATCCAGCTCTTTCAATTTTTTTTGTAAGCTGGCCTTTTTTTCTTCCAGCTGTTGCTGTTGCGCTCTTGTCTGCTTCTGTTCCTGCTTTAATGAAACAATATTATAGACAGACACACCAACTACCGCTATAATAACGACAATTATAGCGGTATAAATAAAGGTTCTTCTTCGTCTGTTCTGTTTTACGCTAGCCCTCACCGGCCGCTTTTCCTCTGCGCTGCCCCCGCTTTGTCTCTTGTTTTGGCGGCGGCGCTTTTCCTGCCGTTTTCTGCGGGCCTCCTCAATATCGATTACCTGGCTGCTGTCCTTAAACTGACTGCTTCTTCTTTTCTTTGCCATGCTTCTTCTTCAAACCTCTTGTCCTTTGTCCCTTGCTCTGGGATGAAGCCATTATATCACAAAACAAGCGTTTCCACAACAAAGCCCCTGCCGCGAATGCCGCCGCCGCATGGAAGCTCAGGCTTCCATAAGCGCAGTAATATAAAAATTGGGACGTCATAACTGCCGCTATCACCCAGAAAAAAAGCTCCAGCCCTGCCCGGATCCATTTTTTGACGGTCGCCCTCTTGGAAAAAAAAGAGCAGAGCTGATAAAAGGTCGAGAAAACAATCCCCGCGCTAGCCATCACCAGGCACGTAGCGGCCTGCTCTTTTATCAAATCGGTAACTATGATACTCATTTGAGTATTTTTTTCAGGAGTCCCTTTTCAGCTTTGTCTTTTTTCTGCGTGTAGGCCAGAGAGGTGATCTCTCCGGTAATCACCGACTTCCCTTCTGCCAGGTCCAGCATCTGAATATGGAGATTCTTTCCTTTAATAACCAGTCCGCCGGATTTCAGATTCGCGCAGATTTCCTCTTCATCAAAATTGTCAATATCTGCCACATCGGTTACCGTAATCTTCTCCCTGTTATCAATTGTGATCATATGGTTTTCCATAGGCACACCCTCCTTATTAAAAGTATATTACCGGAAAGTGTTCCTAGAACAATATCCTACTTTCATTTAGTATAAGGCCGGATTATTACAAATTCCTTACAGCCTGAAAATCTTTTTCTTAAATCACAGAATCTCCATAAATCTCCCACCTATCTTTCTTGAAACCTCGAAATCTATCTCCTTGAAGGCCCAAACAGCCGCTCTTCCATAATTTTCTGCCTTACAATAATAATCCACAGCAATAACGCTGCTGCCATACAGCCGAGACAGATTACGGCCAGAGCTGTTATATAACTGCCCCAGTCTAGTGTTGCAAGGGATGCTCCCACAGTACCGATAAGGTTCAGCACAAAATTAATCATCGCGCTGGCAGCCCCCGCCACATGAGAGTACTGTTCCAGCAAAACAACCATTCCCAATGCCCGGATCATTCCTTCCGCAATAATGAAAGGAAGGGTGGACAGCAAAAACAAGACCGGGGCTCTGCCTCCCACCGCAATCAGCATCACGCCTGACAGTAATATCAGCCCCAGGCAGACTTCACAGGCCCGTCCCGTGGACGAGTGTCTGGTGATTACCATGTATAAAAAGGGCGATATGCAGGAAACCCCGGCTCCCAGCGCATAAAAGATGCCATACTGCATATTGGATATTCCAAAATCCGTAATATAAATATAGGAACAAACCGAAATATATGCCCACATGGGAATCGTCAGCACTGCCATCACGCCCGCAAACAGGGCAAACGGCTTATCTCCGGCTGTATGTAAGGTATCACTGACTGCTTTCAGCGCGCTGTCCGAGATCCGTTTCCCCTCCGGCCAGGTTTCCCTGGCAAATAAGATCAGCGCCGCCGGCACAACAGAAACAACCGCGATAAACACAAAGAGCCACCTCCAGCTGAGCCAGGTAATGATGACAGATCCGACAGACGGAGCTAAAATGGGACCGATAATGGCGGCTGACTGCAGTACCGTCATCACATTCTTGAAGGTTCTGCCTGAAAATGTATCTTTGATCATCGCCGTGGTCACAGTCAGAATAATTCCGTTTCCCAGACTCGCGAGCCCTCTCACCACAATTAAAAAGTCAACACTTCCCGCAAACGTACAGAGAAAAGTAAACAAAAGGCTCAAGCCCACGCCTGACGCAAACACCGGCTTTCTTCCGTATTTATCACTCATCGGGCCTCCGATAAGCGTACCTATTGCCGTCGCGATAATTCCCGCCGTTAATGTCAGGTTGAGATAGGTTGCCGACACCTTAAATTCTTCCTTTAAGATTGGCAGGGCCGGCAGATAGATGTCCAGCGCCATCCATACCACTGCAGTCAATACCATGATAGAACCGGCGAACACGTTTATCCCCAGCTTCGGCTGATCCATAATAACGTCCTTTACTTTTTTCATGATTCACCTCTAGTGCCTGTTTTTTCTATATTGTTTGATTCATCGTTTCCTAGTATAATCTGTATGGATACTGTACAGTCAAGGAGAAATTCAAAAGATCTGCTCTTTCTAATTAGATACTCGTTTTTCTTGTTTTTTAATTTCTCTTTAATTTGCACTTGCTATAGTCTCAGTATAAAAGGAGAAAATGTATATTATGCGACTATTAATTGCCGAAGATGAAAAAAATCTGAACAAAATCCTTGCCCAGCAACTGCGCGATAATGGTTATTCCGTAGATGCCTGTTTTGACGGTGAGGACGCCCTCGATCATATTCGTATGACCGATTACGACGGCGTAATTCTGGATATCATGATGCCCAAACTGGATGGCCTGGAGGTTCTGAAAAAAATGCGGGCGGATCGCATTGATACGCCGGTTTTGTTCCTCACAGCCAGAGACAGCGTCGCGGATCGGGTAGAGGGGCTGGATCTTGGAGCCGATGATTATCTGACAAAACCCTTTGCCTTTGAGGAGCTCCTCGCGCGGGTGCGGGTTTTAATCCGGAAAAAGTCCGGCAACAAGACCAACACCTATACGCTGGCCGATCTGACGCTGGATGCCCAGAGCCGGGAAGTAAAACGCGGTGATACCCCGATCTCGCTCTCTTCCAAAGAGTTCGCGATTCTGGAGTACATGATCATGAACAAAAACGTGGTTCTTTCCCGTGATAATCTGGAGCGTCATATCTGGAGCTACGACTATGAAGGCTCCTCCAATATGATTGATGTCTATATCCGTTATCTTCGCAAAAAGATCGATGAAAAGTTTGAGCCAAAACTGATTCATACGGTTCGCGGCGTGGGATATGTGCTGAAGGAAGAAAAATGAAAAAGCTTTCCATCAAAACCCGGGTGACAATCTGGTATGCCTTCTTCCTGGTTCTCCTGGTATCTCTGATTTTTATCTCGCTGTTTTATACCAGTGACCGGCTGATCCAGGAGAATATCAAGGGAGATCTGACCGCCGCGGTGGATGACAGCATCCAGGATGTAAAGATTGAAAACGGATCTCTGGAAATTGACGACGATCTGCTGAGCTATCGGGACGGGATCTACGTCCTCGTTTACCGCGAGAACAACTTTATCGTCACCGGTTCTCTGCCTGCCGGGATCACTGAGGAAATACCCTTTATTTCCGATCAGGTGCGGATCGTGGAGAACAACGAGAGGGAGTATTATGTATACGATCATCTGATCAGCGATGACACCTTCGCGGATGTGTGGATCCGGGGAATTACCTCCGCCGATCTGGCTGATTCCGATCCGGCAGTCGCCCTCATGCTAAAGTTTTTCTTTATCTCCCTGCCGCTGCTGATCCTCGTCGCCGCGGTAGGAGGCTACTATATCACCAAACGAGCCTTTCGCCCGGTTTCGCAGATTACGGAAACCGCCGTCCATATCCAGGAAAGCAGCGATCTGTCTCAGCGGATTCATCTTGAAACAGGAGGACAGACCAAAGATGAGATCTATCATCTGGCGGCAACCTTCGACCGCATGCTGGATCGCCTGGAAAACTCCTTTGAGGCGGAAAAGCAGTTTTCAAACGACGCGTCCCATGAACTGCGCACGCCGATCGCGGTAATCATGGCTCAGTGTGAGTATTCCCTGAAAAGGGATACGTCTCCGGAGGAGATCCATTCCTCTCTGAGTGTCATTTTGGATCAGTCAAGAAAAATGTCCACTCTGATCAATCAGCTTCTGACCCTGGCCCGGGCGGATAGAGGAACGGCAAAACTGGATTTTGAACGGATCAATGTCAGCGACATCACCTGCATGGTGGCTCTGGAACAGGAAGCCCTGGCAGAAAAGCGCGGGATCACAATTCATCAGGAAATCACACCGGATCTTTACGCCGATGTAGATGAGACCCTCTTTATGCGGCTCTGGATCAATCTGATTTCTAACAGCATCAAATATGGCAAAGATGGCGGCTCCATCCGGGTAGTGCTCCGCGCTTCCGAAAGCCGGATTATCGGCCAGGTGATTGACGACGGCATTGGCATTTCCCCGGAAGCCCTTCCGAAAATCTGGGATCGCTTTTATCAGGTGAACCCTTCCCGAAGTGACGGAAGCAGTTCCGGACTGGGGCTTTCCATGGTAAAATGGATTATTTCCGCGCATAATGGAGACATTACCGCGGACAGCGTTCCAGGCACAGGCAGTCGATTTACATTTTCAATTCCCAAAGACGCAAATGTGTAATAAGGAGAGAATTAGCTATGAAAGAGAAAGTATTAAAAAATAAGACAATCTTTATTGTCGCCGCGGCCATTGTTCTCGCCGCGATCGGATTCGCGGCCGGCATGATGGTCCGTTCCGTTACAGCAGACGATCGTGGCTCCTATATTGACGCGGAGCAGGCGAAGTCCATCGCGTTGGAAAGCGTAGGCGTATCTTCCTCCAAAGCGACCTTTACAAAGGTACAGCTGGATGAAACGGATCGCCCCGCGATCTATGATATTGATTTTTATACATCGGCGAATGCCTATGACTTTGAAATCAACGCGGTAAGCGGGGAAATCGAAGAAAAAAGCAGCGAAGCGATTACTTCTCAGTCATCTGCGATCCTTCCGTCTTCCTCATCCCAGACATCAGCATCGCAGCCGGCACAGGATTCTTCCACTCAGGCCACGTCTCCTGCGCAGACTCATCCGACACAGGCGACTCAGCCATCCTCTTCGTCCTCTGAGTATATTGGTGTCGCGAAAGCCAAATCCATTGCCAAAAAGGACGCGGGGGTTTCCAGCGCTACTTTCACCAAAGAGGAGCTGGATTCCGATGATGGCGTTAAAATTTATGAAATCGAATTCATTTCCGGCAACCGTGAATATGATTACAGCATTAACGCTTATACCGGAAAAATTCTGGAACGCGATTCAGAGCGAATTGATGACGATTATGATGATTAATCGCTCTTCCGTTATCCCAATTATTAAAATTTTGTAAAATTTCCATAAACCTCTCAACTTTTTGTTTCCTTTTTCCGATTAAGGGTATAGGATAGTTACATGGGAAATACTAAGTTGGGAGGTTATTTTATGAAAACATTGAAATTAAAGGAAGGTCTTTTTTGGACAGGTGTCCTGGATCCGCAGCTCCGGGTCTTTGACATCATTATGAACACGGAATTTGGCACGACTTATAATTCTTATCTCCTGCAGGGTTCTGAAAAAACCGCGCTTTTCGAAACAGCGAAGGCAAAGTGTATGGACGAATACCTGGATAAATTAACATCACTTATTGATATTAAAGATATTGACTACATCATTGTTGATCATACGGAACCGGATCATGCCGGATCCGCGGCAAAGCTGGTGGAAATCAATCCCGCGATCAAGCTTGTGGGTACCGCTACCGCCATTAGCTTTATGAAAGAAATCTGCAATGTGGAGTTCGCCTCCGTCATTGTCAAAGAGGGGGATACACTTTCTCTGGGGGATAAAACGCTGAGATTCATAGGAGCTCCGAATCTTCACTGGCCGGACGCCATGTATACGTATGTGGAAGAGGATAAGGTTCTCTTTACCTGCGACTCGTTTGGCTCACATTACAGTTTTGAGCCGATTCTCAGTTCCAAGATCACCGATCAGGATGGTTATATGAGCGCGCTCCGTTATTATTTTGATAACATTATGGGGCCGTTTAAGCCTTATGTGCTGCAGGCGATTGAAAAAATCCGCAATTTGGAAATCGATATGATCTGTCCGGGGCACGGACCTGTCCTGGATGAGGATCCTTGGAAAATCGTCAATATCTATAAGGGCTGGTCTACGGAAGTGAATCCAAACACGAAGAAAACGGTTGTCATCCCTTATGTTGCGGCTTATGGCTATACGGAGGTTCTTGCGAATAAGATTACCGAAGGAATTCTCGCTTCCGGCGATATCGAAGTAAAACGGTACGATATGGTAACTTCGGATCAGGCACAGGTTCTGGGAGATCTTTACTGGGCAGACGGAATTCTCTTTGGCACGCCGACAATTCTGGGAGAAGCGCTGAAGCCTATCTGGGATCTGACCACTTCCATTTATCCGGTGACTCACGGTGGAAAAATCGCTTCCGCTTTCGGATCCTACGGCTGGAGCGGCGAAGGCGTTCCTCATATGATCGAAAGACTTGCCCAGCTGAAAATGAAGGTATATGGCCAGGGACTGCGCGTTCGATTCAAGCCTTCCAAGGCTCAGTTGGCGGAAGCCTATGAGTTTGGGTACAATTTTGGACGCTCTGTTCTGGAAGGGGATATTGTGGAACCGGAACCGGCTCCCGGCGGCAAGAGACGTTGGAAATGTCTCGTATGCGGGGAAATCATCGAAGGTCCGACTCCTCCGGAGAGCTGCCCTGTCTGCGGCGTAGGACCGGAACAATTTGTGGAGGTGCCTTATGAGGAAGTATCCTTCTCCTCGGTTTCCACGGATCGCATTCTTGTTGTTGGAAGCGGCATCGCCGGACTTTCCGCGTGTGAGGAAATCAGAAAGAGAAATATGGTATGCTCCGTAGAGTTGATTTCCGACGAAAGCGTCTTCTGCTACAACCGTCCGATGCTGACAAAGGGAATCCTGTCCGAATTTGACGCGCTGAACTTCTTCACAAAGCAGCTGGATTGGTATCAGGACAATAAAATCACTCTGACCCTGGATACAAAAGTGGAATCCATTGATACAGCCGCGAAAAAAGTGAAGCTCTCAAACGGCGAGGAACGGCCTTATGACAAGCTGATTCTGGCTACAGGGGCGGAATGTAATATTCCTCCGATTAACGGAGCGGACAGTAAGAATGTGTATGTAATCCGCAAGCTGGCGGATGCCAACGCTATCCGCGAGAAGCTGGATTCTGCAACAGATATCGCAGTTATCGGCGGCGGCGTTCTTGGGCTGGAAGCCGCATGGGAATTCCGCAGAGGGAAAAAGAATGTGACAATTATCGAGGTTTCCGACGGCCTGATGAAAAATCAGCTGGATGCCCACGCTTCACAGATCCTCAGAGAAGCTGCGGAAAACTCCGGAATCAAGGTTATTACCAACGCGAAAATTGACCAGATCGCGGAAAGCGGGGTAGATCTGGCAGACGGCACAAAAGTTCCCGGCCAGCTGGTTATTATCTCCGCAGGCGTGCGTCCGAACGCGGCAGTCGCAACCGCGGCGGGAATTGATGGAGATCGCTGGATCAATGTCAATGAGAAAATGGAAACCAGCGCCAAAGATGTCTACGCATGCGGTGACGTAGCTATGTGCAACGGTACCAGCGTCGGCATCTGGAGCCAAGGACTCGAGATGGGAAAAGTTGCTGGAGCTAACGCCGCAGGCGATGATAAAAGCTATCATCCGGTTACACCTTCCAACTCCTACAATGGTATGGGACTGGAGCTGTTCGCAATCGGCGACAATGGAAAGAAAGCAGATGTTAATTATAAAGCGGTTGAATTGTCTGATCCTGCAAAAGGAATCTACAAAAAGCTTTACTTTGTTAACAACCGCTTTGCTGGAGGCATCCTGATTGGAGACGTAAGCCAGTCCGCGAAGCTTTTAACCGGTTATGAAAAGAAACAGACGCTTGAAGAACTGATGAGCGTTCTGTAAGCCCTATCACGATATCAAAGCAGACCGTCGTCTGGGTTTGACCCGGCATGGTCTGCTTTTTTGCGGGATACGCCATGCTGATCCGGCGAGGGCGTTGCTGGGGTCATGGGTTCTCCGGGGAAACAATGAAAATGCGTACAAAACGATCTTAATGAGATAGTTGCACACATTTCCCTTTTCCCCGTACCCGTTTCCGCTTCCTCCACCTTGTCGAAATTTGTTGAAATCCGTCAAATTCATATTATATATACAACAACATTTATAATTACTCCAACTTCCATCAAACAGCCGCTTTCATGGAACATTGAAATGTGTACAAAGCGAGTAATTCAAGCTCAATTGTACCCATTTTCGGGTGTCCACATCCATCGCCGGCATTTTCCACCGCATATCTATCCGATTTTTATTCCTGCGCGTACTCTGCTGGTCATCTAACACCAAGCAAATTGCCAAAGGCAGACGCTTCTGCTATAATAAAGGCGAAAAATACAATGTAACCTGCAGGGCGGTATTGGAAATGAAGCACACCGGATTAACAAAACTTCTATCTGCTGCCGCAGTCATCTTTTTGATGACTGCTTTTTGCGCGTGCCAGAACAGCGGCGAAAAAGGGATTTCCTCTTACCGTGATTTGGACTACCCTCTTTTTTCTGAAACGCCGGAAAAAAACACCATAAAAAATGAGGCTGCTGAAATTGACATTTCCAATACCAGTCAAGGTTATATAGGAATCCGGTATCTGGGAAACAATCGAAAAGTAAAACTTCAGCTGACAAAAGACGCAGAAACTTACACCTATAATATACAAAAGAAAAAAAGCTTTTCCATTTTCCCCCTATCTATGGGCAACGGAACCTACACGATTGGAATTTTTGAAAACATTTCCACAAACCAGTACTCCCAAGCCTGCTCAGAGACCATTGAAGTCAAACTTGAGGATGAGAACCTTCCCTTTTTATACCCCAATGAATATGTTTCCTATACCAGAAATTCACCAGTAATCCGTCTCAGCAATCAAATAACAGAAGGCAGCGGGGATGAACTGGAAAAAGTGGAAAAGGTATTTGATTATGTGACATCCACCATTGATTACGATTACGAGCTTGCGGAAAACATTCCCCTGGAATACATCCCTGACATTGAGCAGGTACTCAAAGAAAAAACCGGCATCTGCTTTGACTACGCCTCTGTCATGAGCGCCATGTTGCGGATCCAGGGAATTCCAACCAGACTGGTTATAGGCTATGCCGGAGACGTATATCACGCTTGGATCAGTGTATATGTGGAAGACAAAGGATGGGTGGACGGTATTATCCGTTTTGACGGGGAAAGCTGGACACTGATGGATCCCACCACGGCAGCCTCAAGCGGTCTGACAGATGAAATTACAGATGACAGCCTATACAATGCACTCTATTATTATTGATTAAAGGAGCCTCAAATGAAACAGGAACCAACGAAACTGGACGCGATCCAACTCTCCATACTCTGCAAAGAGCTTGCGATGTTTTTTAAGGAAGGCATACCCCTTTACGACGCATTCCTCATTATGGAAGAAAATACAGAAAACCGCCGCCTGAAACCCCTGTATCACCAAATCAGCCGTTCTCTGGAAGAAGGTGTTACACTCACGGAGGCTCTGAAGCATACCGAAAAATTCCCTTCCTACATGCTCCGAATTTTGCGTATCGGAGAAGAATCCGGAAAGCTGGAAGAAGTTCTGGAAGCGCTGTTTCTCTATTATCAGCGTCGTGAACAGATGAAAAACAGCATCCGCAGCGCAGTATTCTATCCCCTTGTTATGATTATGGCTACCTTGCTGATTCTGGCAGTCCTGATGATCCAAGTACTTCCGGTTTTCGCGCAGGTCTTTGAGCAGGTAGGCGCTGAACTGCCCGCGCTCTTTGCCGCCATTTCCGAATCTGGAGGCATCGTTTCCGCAGTATGTATTGCCCTTCTGATTATTCTGGCGCTGGCCCTCCTCCTTTATCTGGCAAGCAGACGTACGGAAAAGGGCAGGGTTTTTTTCACAAGGCTTTACGAAACTTCGATCTTTACCAGATCCATTGCCGCCCAATCCGAATCCGGCGGTTTCACCTATTCTATGTCCCTGCTGTTATCAAGCGGAATGAATCCGGATCAGGCCGCAGAGCTGCTGCTTGAGCTTACAGAATCCCCCCGGACAAAAGAAAAGCTGAAAGACCTGCAGCGCCGGATGGCAGAAGGGATGACCTTTGCCCGCGCCCTTGCAGAAAGTGGATTTCTTCCGCCTGCATATACCTCTATGATCGCCGCAGGTACGAAGACGGGCCGAGTAGACGAAATGATGGATCTGACGGCCCGGCGGTTGAGTGAGGATATCGATCTGCGTTTGGAAAGGCGTATTTCCCTAGTGGAACCGGCAGTTGTTATTATCATGTGTATTCTCATCGGAGCGGTTCTGCTGTCCGTTATGCTGCCGCTGATCCGCATGATGACATCATTCTAGGAGGCAATCGAATGTTTACCCGGCGTTACAAAAAAATTCTTATTTGCGCGGCGCTCCTGCTCCTTATTACCGCAGCCGTTTTTTCCGCAGCCAGTCTGTCACGAAAGATCGATCAGGACAGGCAGAGTCTGGTAGAAAATACGATCCGCAACTATGCGGTCCAGTGCTATGCGCTGGAAGGATTCTATCCAGAAACACTGCAATATCTGGAAGATAATTACACTTTGGAGTTAAACCGCAAACAGTATGTTTACCATTACCGCTTTATCGGCTCTAATATGATGCCCGAAATTTCGGTCTTTGAAAAGGAAAAGTAGGTGTCTTATGGAACATAAAAAGCACAAAATCGATCTCATTTTTATTGTTACACTAGCAGGAATTTTTTTCATCTGTTCCATCACATTCATTGTTTTAGGCGCAAATTTCTACGCGAACACGGTTTCCAGCAATCAAGACTCTTTTCAGATCCGTACAGCCTCTCTTTACTTTACTCAGAAAATCCGGCAGAACGGCAAGCCGGATTCTGTCCAGCTTACCTCGATGAAAGACGGAAGCCAGGCATTGGTTCTGAAAAATGGGGACTATGAAACCTGGATGTTTCTTGCGGACGGACAGTTGAAAGAAGCTACCGTAAAGCAGGGAACAACCGTAACAGAAAGCTTTGGACAACCGGTTCTGTCACTGCGTTCACTAAAGTTCGAGCCGCGAAAATCGAATCTTCTGCGTGTTACGGCAGTCTCTCCTGAGGGGACGGTCTCCCAGGTGGATCTGCTCCTTCGCACATCGCAGCTGGAGGTGAGACCATGAAACAGATTCGTTCCAGACACAGCCTGTACCTCTTTGCAATTACTCTGTTGCTATCCTTTTTCCTGGTTGCGATTTTGGTCTGCACCAGCCTGTTTCTCTTTGCCAGAGAAAAAAATCAGCAGGCAAACGCCCTCAGCAGCGCTTCCGTAAAAGTCGTCTCCATTGCGGATACTATCAAAGCCTGCGCTCCTGATATGCAGCAGGCCAAAACACTTCTTGGAGCAGATAAGGATTTTTACCTTTATTACGACGAAAATTGGCAGAAAGGCGGAGAACCGATCTACTGCGCTCATATCGATTATACGATTTCCGATCACCTGCTTACCGCGAAAATCCGCTTTTACAAGACAGATGATATGGAATCTATTTTCCAGATGGAAATTAAGGAGTTCCTGGAGGTCAAAAAATGAAACAGAAAAGTTTTAAATCCTTTATGGGAATCAGCGCTATCGCCCTCTCTGTCATTCTGATTATATTGACTCTCGTCTGCTTTTCGGTGCTCACATTTGTTTCGGCAGACAGTGAATACAAGCTCAGCCAAAAGAGCGCTCTGGCAGTAAAACAGTATTATGAGGCGGATGCGGATGCAAATGAAGCTCTTGCCAAAATTTTTGCTATAGAAAATAGAAAAAATATTCAAGACATTCTCACAAAAAAAGGTTATAATGTAACCATATCTGAAAATGGGGATCAAATCACGATTTGCGTCCCGATTAGCAATAAGAGGGAACTGCGGGTAAAGGCTGTCTGGCCCTTTTCCTCTCAGGTAGAAATTCTGGAATGGGAGGTCATTCCCACAGTTAAAGGAGATTTTGAAGGGAAATGAACATTACGGATATACTAAAAGAAGCCGCTCAGAAAAAGGTCTCGGATCTCTTCATTATAGCGGGGCGGCCTCTGGCTTTTAAAATCAATAGCCAGATCGTTAATTACTCGGAAGAAATTCTGATGCCCAAAGAAACGGAAGAGCTTATTTCCGGTATTTATCAGATCGCTCAAGAGCGAGATATGGAACCAATGCTCAAATCCGGCGATGATGATTTTTCTTTCGCCATCGCCAAGGCTGCCAGATTCAGAGCCAGTGTCTACAAGCAAAGAGGTTCCCTTGCCGCTGTCATACGAGTAATCTCTTTTCAGCTCCCAGATCCTTTGGAAATGCATATTCCGGATCCGGTTATGGATACAGCGGATGAAACAAAGGGGCTGGTGCTGATTACCGGGCCTTCCGGCAGTGGAAAATCCGTTACTCTGTCTTGCCTCATAGATCGGATTAATTCTACGAGAAGCGGACATATCATTACGCTGGAAGAGCCGATTGAGTTTCTTCATCCACACAAAAAATGTATTGTCAGCCAGCGGGAAATTTCTCTGGATACAGGCAGTTATTTGACGGCGCTGCGCGCCTCACTGCGGCAGACTCCGGATGTAATTCTTTTAGGCGAACTACGGGATCCGGAAACGATCGATGTGGCCATGACGGCAGCGGAAACCGGCCATCTGGTTATTTCTACGCTCCATACTTTGGGCGCAGCCAACACAATCGACCGTATTGTCGACAGTTTTCCCGCTCAAAAACAGACACAGATCCGTCTGCAGCTTTCCATGGTTTTGAAAGCCGTGATTTCACAGCAGCTGCTCGTTGCGAAGGATAAAACCATGCGCCCAGCTTTTGAACTGATGAAAGTAACGCCGGCCGTACGTACCATGATCCGTGATTCCAAAACCCATCAGATTGAGTCCGCCATTCATTCCGGAGGAAAGGACGGTATGATCAGCATGGATTCCAGCCTGATTGATCTGTATAAAACCGGAGTTATCGACAGGCACACGGCTATATCCCACAGTTTTTCTCCGGATGGATTTTCCAGAAAAATACAGGAGGTTTAAGTTATGGCAACCATTGAAATTTATATGCTGGGTCGCTTTATAATTCTGTCCAATGGGACAGATATTGTTCCCAAGCTTGGAAATTCAAAGAAAAAGCTTGCGCTCCTGCAGTATCTTTTGCTTAACAAAGATACTTCGATTTCCAATTATAATATTTTCGAAAGCATCTGGCCGGGTGAGGAAAGCTCTAATCCGGAAAGTTCGCTGAAAACCCTGGTCAGCCGACTCCGCCAGAATTTAAAAGCTTTCGGCCTTGAAAATTCAATTATTACCAAGAATGGAGCCTATCAATGGAACGACGCTCTGGACGCGGAAATTGATATCTTCCGCTTTGAACCGCTTTGTCAGCAGGCTCTGGATTTTCGTGAAATTGATGAAACGACCACTCCGATATTCGAAGAAATTCTCCGTATGTACCAGGGAGATCTCCTTACAGGGTACGATACGGAAACCTGGATCGTGCCTAAAAGCATGTATTATCATAATTTGTATTTGAAAGTGTTGTATCACTACATTGATCTTCTGAAGAAAGATGACCGATACAGCGATATTATGCCTCTCGCGCGGCGCGGTCTTGAAATTGATATGCTTGATTCCAAACTGAACCTCCATCTTATGACGGCGCTGTTAAAACTGGGTATGAAAAATGAAGCTATGTCCCACTACAATTATACGGTAAATCTGCACTACACCCAGCTTGGAGTAACTCCGTCTACCGAAATTCTTTCCTTCTACAAGAATCTGATTAAAGCGGAGTACGATTCTAACAGCAGCCTGGATTTGATCTGCCAGGATCTGCAAAGCGAAAGCGGCGAGTCTACCGCCTTTGTATGTGACTACTCCATCTTTAAAGACATTTATAAGCTCAACACGCGGAATCTGGAGCGACTGAATATCACCATTTTCCTGGGACTGATTACTGTACTTCCGACAGAAGAAAAAGAACACACCGATCTTCTCCTTCTGGACAAGGTGATGAATCTGCTGCTGGACGCGTTAAAACATAACTTAAGAAAAGGTGATACCATTTCCAGATATGGCCCTTCCCAATTCGCCATTCTCTTACCTGCCGTCAATCATAAAGCGGGTACGATTGCGCTGGAACGGGTTAAAAAAGCTTTTTATAGTCAGAATTCCATTCCGGACTTTGTAATTCGTTACAACATTAAGCCGATTGTTCCGGGCTCTGTTTAAAAGAAACCGGAAATCAGAACCTCCAACCTGGTACCTTTCGATCTGCGCTTTCATAAGATAGATCGAGTACCTGGTTTGGAGGTTTTTACATGAAACAAAAAAAGCACGGCTCTCGTCCGTTTATTTTATATCCCAGACAAAGCATTGACAGTGTCCGCCAATGCGTTCTGGAAAATTTTGGTTCTATTAAATACGAACTTCCCTTTCTCAACGCCCTTTGTGTAGAAATTCCGGAAGAAAAAGTAGGCGCAATCCGTACAAATCAGAGGATCGCTATGATGTCGGAAGATATTGAGGTGTCCAAGCTCCCTGTAGAGACCGCTTCCTGTCAGCGTCCATTCCATTCTCCCGCTTGCGTCCCCTGCCGCCGGGGAGAAGGGGTCTGCCTCGCGGTCATTGATACGGGCGTCGCGCCCCATTATGATCTGATCCGCCCCTTTAACCGCATTCTTCATTTTGAAGACTTTGTAAATGGCCAGAAACAGCCTTATGATGATGACGGGCATGGTACTCATGTAGCCGGAATCGCAGTTGGGAATGGATATTCATCCGGAGGAAAATATTGCGGCACCGCTCCGGGTGCTGCCCTGGTATCACTCAAGGCTCTCGATGGGGAGGGCAATGGAAACGCCTCTGATATTTTGGCAGCCATGCAATGGATCTATGAAAATCATCGCCGTTATCATATCCGTGTAGTCAATCTTTCTCTGGGTGTCGCGTCGTCCGAACGCGCGCAAATCGATCCCCTCGTAATCGGAGCCAACGCCCTGGTCTGCGCCGGGCTTTGCGTCGTAGCCGCCGCCGGCAACAGCGGTCCGGAAAGGAAAAGTATCACTTCTCCCGGTACCAGTCCTCTTGTACTGACGGTCGGCTCCTGTGATCAAAAAGGAAGTATTCCCACCTTTTCCAGCAGAGGTCCGGCACCTGCCGGTCAGGTAAAACCGGATGTTGTGGCCCCAGGCGTTGATATTCTATCTCTTGCTGCCCAAAATCCCAAGTCTTATATCGCTCAGACAGGGACTTCTATGTCCAGTCCTTATGTGGCCGGGCTGGCTCTGGATTACTGCGCGCGCTGTCCCGGCGCCCATCCGCTGGAAATCAAGTCGGCGCTGATGAGTCTCGCACAGCCTCTGCAAGGGATCGGAGAAAACGATCAGGGTTGCGGCGTCCTGTCCGCGGAAGCGTTGCCGAACAAAGCCTCTAGTTAATCCTCCTGAGCTGCCGCGGCTTCCTTCTTCTTTTTTTCTTCCAGCTGTCTTTGAATTTCCTCAAACCGCTTTTTCGTAATAGGATAACGGTAGAGGGCGCAGAAAGCGAGAACAAGAAAACACGCCGGCACAATGGTCACGGAGTTTTCCACCCACTGCAGAGCCCTTTCCATCTGCACCTCCGCGCTGCCGTCAAAACCGCCAATCTGCAGAATAACTCCCAAAAGCTGTACGCCAATTCCGGTTGCCAGAGCTTCCACCAGTCCCTGAAGAGATACGATCGTACCCTGCCGCTTCTTCCCGCTTTCCAGCTCATCATATTCACATACATCATAAATAATCGACGGCATCAGCTGCCAGTACAGGGAGGTGGATATCGCTACAAAGAAGATAAAAATATGGAGCTGCAGACTCCCCTCTACTCCTATAAACCTGGCAATGGTTACAGATACGGCACCCACCGCAAAAACCAGCAGCAGTGTAGTCCGTTTATCCGTCAGCCTGCTGACCTTCTTTACAATCAAGATCAAAAGTACGCATACGATCGTCCGGTAAAGAAACATTCCTGAAATCTGTCCTGCTGACAAGCCATGATTATAGGTAAAATAATAGACCAGATCCGCCGCGAACAAAGAATTGCAGATCAGCGCGAACAGGCTTGTAAATAAAAGATACTTCACCGGCTTTAATTTGAGAACCTGGCCGTATTCTCCGAAAATCTGCCGCAGCTTAAAACGGGGCAGACCATACCGCTCCCCTTCCGGAGCCGGACGGTCCTTAGATTTTGCGGCTTTTACCGTGATCCAGATGGACAGCATCGCGCAGACTCCCACTACCCCGCCAGTCACCGACCATGCGCCGGATTGAGAAAATCCCCGTTCACATAAAAAAGCAACGAAAATAGACGGCAGCACCATCCCTGCAAGATTCCCCGTCATATTAAAAATAGAAGCGTAAGAACGCAGCTCTGTTCTCTCGTTATAGTCCTGAGTATATTCCGCGCCCAAGGCCAAAAAAGGAACAAAAAAACTGGTATAAGCCGTCCAGAAAATCAGCAGAATGGCGGCATAATAGAACGGTCTTATCTGCGGAATAAGATCCACTGCTGTAAAGAGCATATAGAGCGCTGCTGCCATAGGAACAGCCATCAGGAACATAAAAGGCCTTCGCCGTCCCCATTTTGTCGCCGCATTATCACTGAGATATCCGGCAATGGGATTAATCAACGTATTCCAAAGGGCTCCCGCGATGGTAATCGCCCCTGCCGCCGCAGGCGGAATTTTTGCCACAGTTGTCAGGAAAAACATTAAAAACGTATTAATCAGGGCATAGGCGGCCGCATCGCCGAAGGCCGCGGAGGCATATCCGATTTTACTCCGAAAGGTTAACTTTTCCATAGCCCTATGATACGCCATCGGGTTACCGTATAGTCAATGGGGTTTTGAAAAAATTTTATAAATGGAAGAAATCCAACTGAACTCCTTCATTCTCCTTCTTTTTCAGCGTTTCCTCCCGCTCAATCCCGAATAACGGTAAGTCCTCCAGAAACTCCGAAGGAGGATTCCCAGTCGTCAGAATCAGTTCTTCCTTTGCCCTGGTCATTCCCACATAAAACAACCTCCGTTCTTCCTCCGGATCCGCGCTTTCCAACGGAATCACCCCTTCTTTTACGCCGCACAGGAATACCACCGGAAACTCCAGACCCTTGGCTCCGTGAAAGGTCATGAGAGAAACCGCGCCGGATCGGTACTGTTCTCCCGCGGTACTTCGGCGAATATCTTGCTCTTCTCCCAGAAGGAGATTGTCAAGGAACTCATCCATCCGATCATAGAATACGGCCATTTCCCCCAGTCTGTCCATCCGAGCGCGGGGCTTCAGCCCTGTCTGCTCCGCCCAGTCCCGCAAAAGCGCGGAAGGACGCTCTGTCTCAAGTCTTGGCAGAAAACGCTCCGCCAGGTATTGTCCGGTCTGCCGGGGATTTTCCGCGAACAGGCGGCTGCTGACAGCTTCCATTTGTTCCCGATCCCCTTCAAGCAATGCCCGGAAAAAATGGATCGTTTCTTTCACCGCCTTTTCCTGCAGGAACGGATCTTTTCCCGTAACAACACAGGGGATGCTTTCTTTTCTCAGACAGCTTTCCAGCAGCCTAGCCTGATGATGGGTCCGGTAAAGCACCGCTATGTCGCCAAAGCTTCTGTGAGTTTCCCTTCCCGCCGCGAACCGCTGGACGTCCATCATGTCCATCCCGCCGGTCATTTGGTTAATTTCTTTGGCAATGTAAATCGCCTCCTGCAGATCGTTCGCGGCAGTAACAAGGCGCGTCTTTTTGCCGGAATCACGCAGCGCTTTCAATTGTCTCGGCGCTCCCGAAGCGCGATTGATAACCGATACCGCGTTTTCGAGGATTTCAGGCGTTGAACGGTAGTTCAGTTCCAGCCGAATCTCACGCAGATCCGGATGGTCCTCTTTCAGTCGGCGGAAAACCTGCGGCACCGCGCCGCGGAAACCGTAGATGCACTGATCCGGATCGCCAATTACAAAAAGAGCTTTCCCCCGGCCGGCCCACTGGCGAATGAGTCGGTACTGGGGCAGGCTGACATCCTGAAATTCATCCACCAGCAGCCATCCTCCCTCTCCCAGGGCGGGTTCCTGCGGATGCTCTTCCATATAAACCAGCGTCTCTGTCAGAAGGTCGTCAAAATCCAGAAGGTTATCTTCCCGCAGCTGTTTTGCGTACTGGCAGGCCGCCTCCCGCAACGGCTCGTCTTCCAGTTCCGATACGCCGCTTTTCCATGCGGAAATCCTGCGCAGAAACGCGGAAGGCGAGGTGGAAAGGCCACAGTCTTTTATCGCCGCCGTCGCGGCGTCCATCTGCTGCTGCTCGTCCGCCAGCCGGATTTCTCCTTTCCAGCGTTTCAGAAGTTCCAGGCAGATCGAATGAAACGTGCCGGTTTTTACAGCGGAGGCCTTTCGTTTTCCCAGTTTTTTCTGAAGCCTGTCTTTCAGTTCTTCCGCCGCTTTTTTCGTAAAGGTGAGGGCCGTAATCTCCGCCGGCGCCAGCCCTTTTTCCTGAATTAGAAAAGCGATTTTTTCAATCAAGGTGTGAGTTTTCCCTGTTCCCGGTCCCGCGATTACCGCAACGACCCGCTCCTCCGCGGTGACAGCTTCTTGCTGCCTGAGATTATCGGGAGCCTGACGGCTCTCCTTAGCCGGTTCTTTCGCTTTCTCTTTTGGGATCGTCCCGCGTTTTTCCGGTGCTTTCTTTTTCTTCCCCGCCGGAAGGGCGATACTCTCAAAAAAGCTGACCTGGCCGCAGAGCTCCGCGATTTCTTCTTTGTCGATAATCTTTATGATTCCGTATTCTCCATCATAACCGGGAATCCGTTCCACCTTCCCCTGCCGCAGTCTCCGAATTCCCTCTTCAATGCAGGGACCCGCACAGCTGCGGATGGCTTCCAGGGGAATATCTCTCAAAATGGAAAATTCCGTCCCCAACTCTGCCAGCATGGCTTCATATTGCCTTTGAACTTTTACGCTGGCAGCGGATTTGTCCGTGGAGGCGGCAATCACTTCCGGCAGCGGCACCAGACTCTCAAAGGGTCTGGCTCCCGGCTTTTCATAGCCTTCTTGCCGATCCGCCAGCTGTTCCACCCGGTGCAGTACGCCGATGGTAATCTTTTTTCCGCAGACCGGACATCGTCCTCCATACTGGCTGGTCTGAACAGGGCTGAGACATAGGTCGCATTTGCGGTGTCCATCCATGTGGTATTTCCCCTCTTCCGGGAAGAACTCCAGGGTACCGACAAGACCCTCTCCCTCCTGCAACGCCTGATACAGCCCCTCATAAGAAAGCTCAATATCCAGAAGGTTTGCCTCCCTTCCCAGCTTGGCCGGGGAATGGGCGTCGGAATTTGACACGAGATGAAAGGAATCCAGGGCGGACAACCTCCAGTTCATGGGAGGATCGGAGGAAAGACCGGTTTCCAGTGCATGGATATGACCCGTCAGATCCTCAAAACATTCTTCGATGGTATCAAACCCGGAAAAAGCTCCGAACAGGGAAAAATGAGGGGTCCAGATATGGGCGGGAATAAAAATCGCCCTGGGACAGGTTTCCAGTGTGATTTCCAGAAGATCCCGGCTATCCAGACCGAGAATCGGCCTTCCGTCGGAATGGATATTTCCGATGGCTTCCAACCTGCGGGAAAGCTGCTCCGCTTCCTCAAGGCCCGGCAGGAGAATCAAATTGTGGACTTTTCGGGTCTTCCCGTTTTTCTTATAAATGGAGCTGATCTCGCCGGATACCACAAAACGGGGTTCCTTTTCATCCGCTGTCATGGAATCCCTTATTTTGAAGTCTTCTTTCAGCTGATACAGCCCGTCTTCCGCCGGCGCCAGCTTGTCTTTCAATTCTCTGCGCCATGCCGGATGAGTAAAGTCGCCGGTGCCCAGGAGATCGATGCCCTTCCTCCTGGCCCACAGGTCAAGATATTCGGGTACGCACTCTCTGCTCGTTGCTCTGGAATATTTGGAATGAATATGTAAATCTGCGATATACAATGGGGTTCACCTGCTTTCTGAGATGTTTCTATTATACCCTCCGCCGTGCTGTTTTTCCACACGCGGCTCTGGTTCTGTCCCCGTTTTTTCCGCGGGAGTCCCCGCGCCTCGGATTTTCCGAAAGAAAAGAAGCCCAATCACTCCTAGCAGAACGCCCGCGGTATTGAGGAAAACATCATCAATGTCCACTACCCGGTTCGGGTATCGGGCGGCCATATTTTCGAGCAGCTGCAGCGCTTCAATCGAAACGGAGGAAAGCAGTCCCGTGAAAAACAGCTTTTTTCCATTCATGTCCGGCCGTATTAATCCCAGAAAAACCGGAACCGGCGCCAGCAGCAGGATATTGCCGAAAATCTGCACGCGCCAGTAAATCGTTCCGGCAAAAAGAGATATGGTCGTAAAAGGAATCGGCTGGATATTGCGGATTTCCTCTGCCGTAAACGAGATATACGGATAAAGGCTCCCGGTCCGTACGGGAAGCAGCGTGCATTGTAAAAGGAGCAGCAGATACCCTGCTGCCGCCGCGAAAAGAACAAATCTGACTGGAGGCTCTCCCCGCTTCCTGCAGAATAAAAAAATCCCTATCGCCAGGAACAAGTAAAGGATCGCCATTTGTGTAATATTCAATGTAATAATCATAAGAACTCCTTGTTGCTATAGTAGCATTTTCAAATCCGGCCTGTCAATAAAGCCCCGGATTCTTAAGGAAGTTCTAAGAAGAAAACACCACACCTTTTCGGGAAATTGTCGAAAAGCCATTCGGGAATTTGGCGGAAATCTATTCGGTAAGTTGGCGAAAAATCGTTCGGCAATTTGGCGAAAATTCATTCGGGAGATTGCAAAACTGCAGTCCGATCCTGGGCACTTCTGGTTCCCCAGGCCGGGCTGCAGTTCTTCTTTTGCGTTCTTTTTCCTCGTTATCCTCTCGTCGCTTTGCCTGTCATTCTTTCTATATCCATGCGCAGAACGACCATTTTGTCAAAGGCAGATTCAATATACTCCATTCCCTCCTTTGGATAATCCGGACTGAGTTTGTCCGCAATCGCCTTGATGCCCTTTTTCTTTTCCGCAGGATCTTCCACAATGTGAATGGTTCCGAACGCCGCCACCGAACGGTACTGGGTGTTGAATTTTTCCGGCATCAGTTTGACGGAATCGACCACGTTCAGACACACGCTGCGGTTTCCCTTAAGATTCTCCAACCGGTGGCCTTCCGGGGCACAATGAAAATAGATGGCGCCGTCCGCATAGACAAAATTCATGGGAGTGCCGTACGGCGTATTATCTGCGCTGATGGTGCAGAGCACGCCATATTCCGCGCTGTTTAAAATTTCGATGACCTCTTCTTTCGCGATGGCTTTTTCTTTTCTTCTCATTTCCTTATCCATTTTTCTTCCGCCTTTCCTTACGTTTTCTTTTGTATAGCATATAGCAAAATTGGCATTTATAGAAGTGCCAATTATTTTATTTTTACAGGATCCAATTTTCAAAAAAATACAGTTACAAAAAAGTGCCTACTTGTAGGCGACCCCTGACAGGCATACAATAAAACAAAAAACGGGAGGTATTATTATGAATCGCGCGGAATTTCATGTTGCGGACAGCTGCATCGGCTGCGGAAAATGTGTACTGGTATGCCCTGGAGGGGTTCTGAGCCTGGGAGAAGATCATAAGCCCAGGATCAAAGACTTCTCAGAATTCGGATGGATTGGGCACGGCTGCTGGCGGTGCGAGCATTGCCTGGCGGTATGCCCCCAGGGAGCGATTCGGATTTTGGGGCACAAGCCGGAAGACAGCCTGCCGCCAGTTTCCCCGGATAGCGCCGCTCCTTTTATGGATGCTCTGATCGCCGTCCGGCACTCACACCGGAGGTATCTTGATCGCAATGTAGAGAAAGACATCATTGATGATATGGTCGCGCGTTTGGGGAATGCCCCCAACGGCAGCAACAAACAGCAGGTGGAATTTACTTTAATTGATGATAAAGAGCAGATGAAAATTTTTCGCAGCACCGCTTATAACCGGATGACGGAGCTGGCGGAGCAGGGTGTTTACCCGGAAGGATTTGAAGGAATTTATTATGAAGATATGAAAAACTGGGAAAAAACAGTACGTCCGGATATGCTCCTGTGCGGCGTTCCCCACGCTCTCATTCCTCACGCGCCCATCGGCAGCGGCGAGTATCGGGCCGACGTTCTTGTCGCGGGCACTTATTTTGAACTGCTTTGCGCTTCCCGGGGGCTTGGCAGCGTCATGCTAACCTTCCCCCTCAACGCGTTGAAACAAATGCCGGAAATCAAAAGCATGCTGGGGATTCCGGAAGATCATTACATCGGCATGATCATCGGCTTTGGATACCCGGAAATTGAATACGCCCGCGGCACGCAAAGACAGATCCCGCCGGAACGGGTTCATCGCCTTACCTTTAAATAAGGCTGCCCAATTACATTTAACAAGGGAGATATTTCTACCTGACAGCTTGAAATATCTCCCTCGCTGCAGACCGCGAAGCTGTATCCCGAAAATCCCTTTATCTGTTTCAGATAATATCGCTTGTTTTCTATCATACAGCTTCCTTTTACAGTTTCAATCTCCTTCATCATAAAAAGGCCTTTTCCCATGCACTTTATCGCCGCTTCTTTCCGGCACCAGCAGTCAAAGAAATATCCGTGGCTATCCGTTGAGCGGCGCATCCGGTCGTACTCTTTTTCTGTCAGAGTTTCCTGT
This sequence comes from Zhenpiania hominis, assembly GCF_014333425.1. Lineage (GTDB taxonomy): Bacteria > Bacillota > Clostridia > Peptostreptococcales > Anaerovoracaceae > Hominibacterium > Hominibacterium hominis. The sequence continues at coordinate 117,361 of NZ_JACRYT010000007.1, forward strand.
CCTACGCTCCATATGTCCCAAACCTGGGACTGCTTCTGAATATCGATCCCCACCGGAACCTTATCCACGGCGCAGACCACCCACTTTCCTGAGTGGGATATGCTGAAAAAGGCGTTTTCTTTTGAAAGATACGGTCTTCCGTATGGATTGAACTCTATGTGTATTTGTTTCATTCCAAAGTATTTTTCAAGCATGGTCAGCGCCAGGTTATATCCCAGAACTGTACGGAGAGAATCCTGCCGGTGTCGGAAGCGGTCTGCCTGCCGCTGTTTTTCTTTTGGGATCTTTCGCAGCAGGCTTTCATATTGTCCGCTGTTCAGTTCTATCAGTTCTGCCGCATGAATTATCATGGGGCGGCGTCTATAGATTGTTTTACATGGTACTTTTGTGTCAGAATGGTAAGAATATCTTCGTATCTGGAAATATTTTTTGCGTCATTGAGGTCGATTTCAATATCGAATTCATCTTCCAGATCCGCCAGTATGGAGATTACCGAAAGAGAATCCGCTGCCCAGTCTTCCACCAGGCGCGCGTCATTGCGAATTTCATTTTCATTCAGGCACAGTTCTTCGCATACGATCTTTCTAACTTTTTCTTCCATCATTTTCCCTCCTTAGGTATTTTTTTCGATTTCATTGATAAACGCGTTTACCTTTTGTCTGAAAAGCTGTGGTTCCTCCGCAAAGCAGAAATGCCCGCTGGAATCAAACCCGTACATTTGAGAGTTTTCCAGGATTCCGTGTATATTCTGCGCCGCCGTCTTGTCTGCCATAGGGACATCGCATTGTCTTCCGTAAAGTACCAGTGCCGGTATCTGCGATTTTTCAAGCTTCTCACTGTAATCGTATTTATCTTTCGCGTTGTTTTTCATCATAAGAGCGTAATTAATCTCACAGTGATCCAGAATTCCCACCACGTCCTTATTGGCGATATATTCGCCGTAAAGTTCCCTTATGTTGGCAGAAAACCACGCGTTGGCATATTTCTGGTTAAAAGGCGGAAATCCGGTCCTTAAATATTCGTCCGAATACACCGTATTTGTTTTACTTGCCAGGGAGGACACGAAAATAACCCCTTTTACATGTTCTTCGTACTTTGTCATATATTCCATAGCTGTAACGCCTCCCCCGGAATGAGCCAGAATCAGGATATCTTTATCAGGAGTAATTCTCTTTCTCAGCTCCTCTAAATCCTTCCCATAGTTTTCGTATGTACAGTCAGACAAATCCGCTGTATATTCGGATCTGCCCGAACACCTTCCATCAAACAAAACGACGGTCCGCTTCTTCGCCAGAAACCGGATATAAGGCTCTATGTATTCCGATGAAAATCCCGGCCCTCCCGCCAGTATATATATGGGTGTCTCGTCTTTTTTCTTTCCGTACACGTCATACCACATGATATGGCCGTTGATCGCGATGCTCTTTCCTCCCCGCGACGTATCGCAGTCCTTTTCCGCGCCCCGAGGGGGAAACATGGAAAACATCAAAAGGAAACAAAGGATTGCCAGGGCAGCCAGACCTCCGATTGCAAAATATCTTTTTCTGAATCTCATGGCCGCTCCTGTCAGACAAAGCGGAACACCGCAATGCGGTTGCTCAAATTTTTGATAAAGGAAATCTTTGATAACAGTTTGTAAATGCCCATCTTCAGATACATTTTATCTGCCAGATTCGTTTCCTCGATAAATTTAAGATTGGCATTCAGGTTTTCTACATCTCTGCCGCTTGAAACGCCCCATTGAAAGACTGCCCCTGTTTTGCTTACCGCGTCGGCCATATCCGTTTTTTTCACGATTTTTTCCGAAAGAAGTTCGAGAACAAGGGTGGCATTTGGAAATTGCTGCTGCATCATATGGATGACGCGCTTCACATCCTTTTCTTCAAAGTACATCAGTAATCCTTCCATAATAATGAGAACCGGCCCTTCTCCCGCGTCCACCTCTGAAGTCCAGCGCGGATCCAGCGCGTCGCAGCTTATGGAAATTTTGTTTTTATGATGGGGGATAAGTTTTTCCCTTACCTCTATCACCTCTGGAAGATCCACATCATACCACGTTATTTTTTCATTGTTTACTCTGAAAAATCGTGTATCAAGCCCCGCGCCTACGTTGATACAGACGGCCTCCGGATTTTTTTCTATGAATCCCCTGATGTATCCGTCCAGAATAACGGTTCGCACGACAACACCGGTTTCGCTTTTCCAATCGCCTTTCTCCGTGGGAAAAATGTCTTTAATTTTTTCATACATTTCCACGGCGTATCTGTCGCTGATGATTCCATCTTCCCGCAAAGTCTCACGCGCTCTGGCCATCATCGTGATAAACATCGTTCGCTCCACACTTCCCAGTTTTAAATCTTCCTTACTGATCATTTCACCCTCCTATAGTTCTCCGCTGTCCTGTTCCTCATCTTCATTCTTATCCACAGGCAGTGTCACTGTTTTAAAATCTCTCAAAATATTATCCTTTACAAGCGTCTCTATGACTTTTTCCGCATCCAGCACTTCACAGGCCCATGATACACCTTCTTTGCATCGATTCTCCAAAAGATGCTCCGCCGCCAGCGCGGAAACGACGCCGCAGAGCCGATAGGCTTCCTCCACCTGGCAAAGGGTTGCTTTCCTGATTGGTTCTCCATTTTTGATTCCGGTCAGATCATAGAGAATGGAATTGAAAAGCGGCCTGGTGTTGGCGATGGCGTCAAACATGACCATGTATTTATCCGTGAGAGCCTCCAGAAAATCTTCCTGATCAATGCGGTCCACACTTTCAAAGAGTGTATCCAGTATGTTCATCGTTTCCATATCCGCGATCGCGTGATACCATTTCACCGCTTTTATCCCGCACTGCCCAGCCATCACGATGATTTCATTGCTGATATAGGGCTTTCTGTAAATTTCATCCCGAAATCCAGGCACTCTGTGTTTTTCTTCCCGGGGGACCTTATGGGATACGATTTTGCCATTTTCGTAGCAGGCATTTGCGTAACCCGAGTCTATGAAGCAGCTGCACAGCAGATCCATGAGGCTTGCTCTGCTGATTCGCTGTCTGCTACCAAAGTAGCACTCTGCCAGCTCCACTTCATCGAAATCCCTGACCAGCCGATAAGGGATCAGGCCGGAAAGTCCCGCCTCAAGACCTGATCCTATTACAAAGGAATTGCTGGTATCTTTAAAAAGATCCGTTTCCCGTTCAATGTAAATACTTTCTCCCGATGTGTCGACATAATCAATGTTGTTTGCCGCCGCGCATTCCGCGACCCTCAGCTTTATTTTGGAGGAAGGGCCCGCGGAATTTATCACAAGATCACATTGCCGGCAAAAGCGGTCAAGGGATTCGGGATCGAAAATATCGGTTTTTATCCATTTTACGTTCTTATTCTCAAATTCACAGAAGCTCCTTTGGCCTCCAAGAATCGAATACTTCTCTGAAAGATGGCGGATCACTTCTTTTCCTACCGCGCCGCCGCATCCTAAAACGCCTACTGTCTTTTTCATCTATTCACCTGTTAAAACTTCCACTATTTTTTCAACATTCGGAGTTTCCATGCATGTAAAATGGTCTCCATCTATCCAGATTCTTCTGCCTTCTCCCGTAACAGCCTGCCTGGCGTAGTCAAGGCTTTCCAGATCTCCGGTTACAAAAAATCCGCTCTGGTCGCGGCACAGGAACGCGTCTACCCTGCCATCGTACTTTTCCGGCTCATAGGCCATGAAATCCGCGAGAATTTTCGCGAACATGAAATAAGAATTTTTAAAGACTCTGTCGTCAAAGCCTCCGGGCAGTTTGCTCTCCACCTGCCGGAAAATGCGATCCAGCCGCTCTTCCACTGTTTTTTCTTTCAGCTTTTTGCAGCACCTTCGAATCTCTTCCGGCACTTCTTTTCGTACGCACATCTCATCCGACGTGAGGAACCTGCCGTTTTTCTTTTCAAACTCCCGCATGGTGTCTTTAAACAGTTCATCATCCATATCGTACCCGCACTCTGCCATGTCGGCGCCATACATCTCCCCGAAACCTTTTTCAAAAAAGATATCGTTATCGAAATGGCCGACAAAACGCTTTGTATCAATCGTCGTGACCCGCAGATTCTCAATTCCCGCGGCCTTCATCAGCCGCCCTGTCTCGATAGCGACGCCTCCACCGAAGCAATGTCCGATCAGGCTGTAGTTTTTCGCTCCCAGAGAGATCAGATACTCCGCGTTCCTCTTTGCCATGCAGTCTATGACCTCTCCCGGAGAAATCTTGAGGAAACGGTCCGGATCTCCGCAGTGAAGCCCTACTACCGCGTCGGTTTCGGGGATGGCTTTTTTCAGTTTTTCAAAGAGCGTCTGATAAATCGGCATCGTAGCCGTACCGTTTACGAAAAAGGCCCATACATTTTCCGGCGTTTTCGTTCCTCTCTGATAGATCATAGCAAAGTGAGGGCAGTCTTCGGACGGGTTTATGCTGTCGATTGCCGACGCCAGCTTTCTGACCGTATTGTTTTTCAGCAGAAGATTCATAAGATCGTTCCATTCCACTTCCCGGGCCCTGTCTACTTTGCCGCGGATTTTGGTGATCGCCATGGAGGCGAGAAGAGAATCCCCTCCCAGCTCAAAGAAGCTGTCTGTTACGCCGGGTATTTCGTCCAGTTCAAGGACTTCTTTCCAGACAGCGGCGATTTCTTCTTCCAGTTTTGTAGCCGGCATATCCTTTGAACCGGATCCTTTTCTTTTTCTGCCATCCTGCGTTTTGCTTTCCAGCGCGTTCTTGTCGATTCTTCCTTCCCGGTTCAAAGGAAGTTCCGAAGATACGGTGAGTTTGCCCAGTTTTTCTTCCGACGGAAGTTCTTCGCGGAGCAGATCCCATACCTTGTCCGTCCCCACATCCTTGTACCCGTTCCGGTTATGTACCGCGTAATATTTCAGGTTAAATGCCGCAAACGGGTCATCCGGCCGGGGATAGGCGTCTGCAAGCTCCAGTCCCGCCGCATCTATCATCGACCTCCATTCCTCATCCGTAAAAAAAATCCTCTTATCTTCCCGCCTTGTATCCTCAATGGCTCCGTGGTGAAGCATCCCTTTTGAGGCAAGCAGCGAAGCGGACTCGAAGATGCAGTCAAGGAAGATCATACAGCCGTTGGGTTTTAGCGCCTGTTTTACTTTTTTCATTGCCTCAAAGCCGTCTATCGCGTTGTGAAACGTGTTCGCGCAGACGATAAAATCAAAACTGCCCATTCTGAGGCCTTGTTTTTCGCAAGGCTCGTTCAGATCATAGATCCCGTAGTTTACAAAATCATATTGTTTATATTTGGCTTTTGCTTCCTGTAAGAAGTACTGGGAAATATCCGTAAAATAATATTCCACATCCGGATAGTCTGCCAGAAACGGAATCAGTTCATCGGAGGTTCCCCCTACTCCGGACCCCACCTCCAGAACTCTGATTTTTTCCGCTCCTTCCGCAGCCGTTTCTATGGTTTTTAAACATAGCCGGTTCAGCATTTTGGCGGCAAACAGGTCGTGATAAATCTCATGAGCGGTCTGCGATTCCCCTTTGGGGAACAGGAATTCCACCGGGTTGATCTTTCCTGAAATGCTGTCTGCCAGTTTCTCTGCGGAAGAAAGAAGATAGCTTTCCATTCCCTTATATCCCGGGGTTTCTCTGGCAATCCGCTTTGCCTGGTCCATAAGCTTCCGGTAGCGTTCCTCCACATCTGTCATGGCCGCCCGGTATTTTCCGTTATGTTCTAATATGTAGCCTTCCCGTTTCAGGGCTTTCAGCCACCTTTCCAGGAGATAGCGGTAATCCGGCGCAGCCTGCAGCATAATTTCAAGTTCTTTTTGAGAATAGATCTCCTTGTCCGATAAAAAGGCGCCCGCCTTTCGAAAGGTTCGCATGATATCAAGAATCGCGACCTCATTGGCAGTCCTGATATCCGCAAGCATACTGTCCCATTGGACGGAATCGCAGAGCCTTGCCGCTTCTCCCCGGTTCCGCTTTTTGATTTTCCGGTCACGCTCCGCGAAGTAATGGGGGTTTTCCTCTTTCTCCGGCAAAATATAAATATCCGCTTTTTCCCCGCTTATGACCGCGGCGTCTTCCGCTGCCAGATGTTCTTTTAAAATGTTCTCACATTTTTCCTCGTCAATCTCCGCGTATTTCAGTCTCCATTGTTCTTCGTCTTTCCGGCACTGCCGTAAGATATCTTCATAAAACAGCCGCTGCTTATGAGGAATATAATCTTTCGCCGGTTCGCGCCACAGTTCTTCCTTTTGGGAAAGGGCTTCTATCATCTCGCAAAAGCTTTCAAACATAATATCGGCGACGGTTTCATCAACTGTCCCTTTTCTCAAAGTCCATATTACCGAAAGATTTCCCGCAGATTCTCCTACCTGGCAGTCTATAAACACCTGGGGAGTCTGGCTCGCTTTGTAGGTGACCTCTATGTCGCTGCTGTCAAGGTTTTCAATGCCAAGGGTGCTGGTGTAGACATAGGGCATGAGGACATCGTATTTTTTTCTCCTGTTCCATTCTCTTAAAACCTCGATTCCGCTGAACGCCCTATGCTCCATATCCTCCCATAACTGCGTTTGCAGGGTTCTGGCGTTTTCCACGAAACTTTCTGCTTTCTCGCAGGCAACCTCCAGTATCGTATTGCTTGTGAAATCTCCTACAATGCGGTTGATATCCGGATGATAGTCGGGTCTCATCATAAGTGTCACGTTGATACAAAATCCGCTGTTTGCGCACCAGGTGTCGAGCACATGGGCGTAGACAGCCATAATCGCGGATGACGGCGTAATCCGGTTTTCACCGGCGTTTCGGGAAAAGGCCTGCCACTGCTGGCGTTCAAGACAGAAGGATTTTATCGCAAAATCGGCTCGTTCCCCGGATGTCTGGCGTTCCCCCAGAGGAAGATGAGGCATATCCGGCAAACTCCCAAGCCTTTTCAGCCAGTAGGCTTTATCCTCTGTTCGTTTCACTCTCATACTCGGCTTGTTTTTCACAGCCTCACCAAACAGAACCACATCCCGGAAGGTTATGCGGGGAGACTCCTTTTCCGAAACCCTTCCTGTATAAAAATCCATCAGATCCTTTAAAAGGATTCCCATGCTTACGGAGTCCGCAAGCAGCATATCCATAGAAAAGTGCACCACACTTTCTTCTCCCGCTGTAGTGACAACAAGTTCATACAAAAAAGGGTCCTCGATATCGTACACTTTCTGTTCCAGCCTTTTTCTCGTCTTCCATACTTCCTCCTGCAGATTCTCTCCCATCCTTTCCTCTATCTTTGGATAGCGAAAGTCTTTTACGATTCTCTGATAACCGTCTCTGGTAACAGCCGCTCGCAGCATCGGATGCCGATGGATTACCTGATGGAACGCCTTCTGCATTCTGTCCCTGTCGCACCTGGGAAGTTTCACCTCCACGTAGGCGTGGCATCCGATTCCACCGTAATCGTAAAAATCATTTCTTCCCAAAAGATAGGAGGATTGCACTTCCGTAAGGAGAAATGGCTCATATTGATGATCGGCATCCGGCGTTATAGTCTGCCGTTCCGCTTTGTTAATATAATCGATGATCGTTTCTCTTTTGCTTTTTACTTCATTCTTTAAATCTTCGGTGAAAACGCCTTTTGGCGCTTTGAATCTGAGCTTCTCACCTTCCACCCACAGGAAAATTCCTTCCTCGCAGCATTTTTCAATTATGTTTGCAATGGCTGTTTCTTCTCTCATAATGGTTCCTTTCCTAATATCGAATTGATCGCGCCCACCACATCTCCCGCGCAATCTTTTATAAACATATGCCCGCTTTCAAACTCATACGTTCCAAAGGAGTTGTGGCCGTATTTTTTCCACTGTTCGGCGTCTTCCTTTGTGACGCTGTCATATTTGCCATAAAAGACATGGATTCCGCCGCTGTAGTCGATATCTTCATAGTGGTGATGGTAGCTTTCTACCAGCCTGTAATCGTTTTTAAACCGGGGCAGAAAGTAATCTCTGATTTCCTCGCTGAAAGCTTCCGCCGGGGTATCTCCCATTTCCAGTATTTTTTCTATGAACTCCTCGTCCGGAAGACCGCTGATCGCTTCCTCCCTGGGAAGCATGAAGGGCGGGGTATTTCCCGAAAAGAATACATGAAGCGGCTGCGGCATCTTTTTTCTGCAAAGTATTTTTAAAATCTCGTACGCGATCCAACTGCCCATACTGTGCCCGAACAACGCGTATTCCTCTCCCGGTTCGATCTTTTCCGTGATCGAGCTGTAAACATCTTCCAGAGCGTCTTCCCAGTTTTCATACAAAGGTTCCGCGGCCCGGACGCCTTTACCCGACAGCTCCACAGGAACAAGCTGAATGTTCTCGCGCAGAATAGGGTTCCATCCACTGTAGACAGACGCGGAGCCTCCCGCGTATGGGATACAGAACAGTTTCATTTTAATCAACCCTTTCTTTTATCATCTTTTTCATCTCATCAAATCTGCTAAAACAGAATATTTCCCTGGCGGAAAGTTCCGTTCCGAATTCCTTCTGAATTTCTTTCGGCAATTGGAAGGCTTTGATGGAATCTCCGCCCAGTTCAAAAAAGTCATCTTCCGGATACCGTACTTTTCCATCCAGAAGCTTTTCCCATATTTTTATGAGACGGCGATCCATATCGTCAAAGGCGGAGATTTCCCGATCTTGCTTTTTTTCCTCTTGGGGCATTTCCTGTAACATGTATTTTTTTATGTAATTTTTGCGCCGATCAAGCCCTATATACACGGAACACGCCTTTGCCCCCAGACACCGCTCTATCGAAATTACACCGGCGTCTCCTTCAATATCGTAAAACCCCTTGTTTCTTCCCATGTCTTCAAATCCGCTGTCATAGGAGAGCCCTGTGTTTTTCCATGAGCCGGAATTTACGCAGAGTACGTTTTCCCCTTCCTGCTGTTTCGCTCTCGCGAAAGCAGGCAGAAAGCTGTTTGCCGCAGAGTAGGCGCCAAAACTTGCCGTGCCGAAAAATCCATTGGTGGATCCGAACAGAAGAAGTCTCACATCCTTTCTGTCCGCGGCAATCCGGTACAAATTCCGCGTACCCGTTATTTTCGCCTCAAACATCTTCTCATAGAATTCCTCATCGCAGTTTGCGATGAACCTTCTCTCGGCCTCCTGCCAATGTTCCTTCAGGTTTCCGATGCCGGAAAGGTGCAGGATCTCGCTGATGCCCATTCTGTATTTTTGCTCGTATTTTTCCACAACGCGTTTGATTGCTTCATAGTCAGCCACATTGGCCTTTTCATAATGGACTGTTTCCGCAATCTGTTTCAGAAGACAAAGAGTCTGGCGATATTGAGAATCTTTCTCTATATCACGTCTTCCGATCATTACGATTTTCGCCCGGTAGAAGGAAAGCAGATAACGGCAGAGCAGTCTTCCGATTCCTCCCAGTCCTCCCGTTACGATGTAAAGCCCGCCATACGTAAATCCGCCTTTGCCATCATCGGAATCCATGGCCTCCAGCTTCAATTGAAATACGTCTTCTTTTCTGACTGTAAAGATCCCGCTTTGCGCTTTGCCGCGGCGGATATACGACACTGCCGTTTTAATGGAAACCGGGTCTGAAAAATCTTCTATGTCCAGGAGCATACACTTTATGCCGCACTCTGCCTCAAGGCATTTTAAAAAGCCCGCCTCCTGTCCTCCAGGAACGTCCCGCGGCTTCCTTTTCTCCAGAGGGTATCTGCTTTCCGTAAGACAGATAAGCCTGCCGCAGGGGATCTGGCCTCTTGCTATTTTCTGACCCAATGCCCTGAGCCGGTGAAAGTCTCCCTGAAAGACGATGACGCCGGAATCCGCCTCAGTCTCTGCCAGCCTGGCAAGTTCCCCTTTGAGATAGTCACAACTAACCATCAGGCGCAGCGCTTCTCTCCGCCCTCGCCCTGCGAAGCGCTCCTTAACAAAGATTTCTTTCAGAAACCAATCCGGAATTTCGGTTTGCTTCATCTTCGCTTCCTTTTCTCTCATCGTCTCCTGGATGTCTTTAAAACCGCCGTCTTGGTACTTTTTCGCAATCCGGGCCCGCTGTATTTTCTCAAGATTGGATTTGCTCACTTCTTCCTGGGGCAGAGGGATCGCGTCCGCCAGATGAATACGCAGTTTTTTCTTTACTTCTGCCAGTACCTTCCGGCGCGCGTATACCGGCTCCGTGTGGCTTTGCGGCGTAAAAAAGGCGATTACCTGTTCGGCGCCGTTTTGATCGATACACTGGCAGACAGCAACGTATGAGCTTCTCACTTCCTCCAGTTCGCCGATCAAAGCTTCGATTTCCGCATTGGCGTAGTTGAGGCCGTTCACAATCACCACATCTTTTTCTCTGCCTGTCAATATTACGCTTCCCTCTGACAGGAATCCGGCGTCGCCTGTATTGAACCAGCCGTCTTCTGTGAAAACCTTCTCGTTTTCCCCCGCGTTTTTATAATAGCCCTTTGTAACCTCCTTTCCCCGAATCTGAAAAACGCCGACTTCCCCATCTTTTAGAGGGACGCCGTTTTCATCCACGATCCGCACATCGATCCCCGGAAGGGGCTTTCCGATTTTCGTAAAGGTTCGCCCTTTGTATTCCGCGGTTCCACCGCTTCCATAGTTAAAGTCATTGTTATAAAGAACTCCCGAGCAGGTTTCACACATTCCCCACGCCGGCTGAAGAGCGCATTCCCTGAGCCCGAATTTTTCAAAAAACCGAACAAATTCTTTTCCGGTCCTGGCGTCTACCATTTCGCCGCCGTCCAGCAGATTTACGACGGACGACAGATCTCTTGGAACGGTTTGTTTTTCCGCTTCCTTTTTCAGAAGAACGTACGCGAAGTGGGGTGCCCAGGACCAGTTGACTTTAAATTCCTCAATCAGATCGAGCCATCTTGTGATATTTTGGAGAATGTATCCTTTTTCCACCTGAATCTGCTCTCCACAATTGCTGAGACCATTCAGATGGGCCATAAAAAGCCCTCCCGGATGTTCCAGAGGCATCCAGTTTAAAAAGGTCCTGTTTTCATAGTCAAACACTTTTTTCAGGGCATTTTCCCTTGACACTGCCGCCTTATTGGTCTGCATCACACATTTGGGCGTCCCGGTTGTTCCGGAAGTCAGAAACAAAAGCGCCGTATCCTCCGGCGACAGGTGCCTTTCTTTGGGCAGAAAGAACTTTCCCCCGGTTTCCCGCCCGCCGCCTTCCCCGGTATGTATCATGTGGCTTCGCTCAATCCCTGTTTTCCCGGCAAGCTCCAGATAGGCTCCATACATCGTCTCCGAGACTATGATTTTAGGCTTATCAAGATGAAAATAGATTTTTTTCAGAGTTTCGCCTTCCGCGGAGGCACCTGGAATCTCCAGGGCGGGATTCATCAGAACCGGAACAAATCCGTAAAAAACACATGCCCAGAAATGAATCAGGAATTCCTGGTCATCATATATCTGAAAGATTAAAAAATCCTTCGGCCCGCACCCTGAATCTTTCAGGAACGCTCCCCTGGCGACTGCCTTTTCTGCGATCTCCGCGTAAGTAAGCCGGTTTCTTTGGCCGTTTTCACAGATAAATGTGATCCCCTTTTGGGGGCATTTGCCAAGGACTTTTTCATATAGGTCGATTAACATTTCCATTTTTTCACCCGTTCTTTCCTTTTCTTATCCTGTAAAATACTGATCCAGTTTTTTTACGGTGTCGATATAACGATCCCTCTCATGAAGAAGAAAATAATGATTTGACTGAAAGGGGATATATAGGACCTGCCTGGTTGAATAAGTCAGCCATTCCTCAAGTTCTTCCCTGGGGGTTTTTCGGTCATTTTCGGAATAAAGCACCGCCATATCAACCGGAAGGCATGGCGCCTTTTTAAAGGAAAAATCCTCGTATACCTTGGAATCGGCCCGTATGATAGGGATCATCAGCTCTAGCATTTCTTCCTCTAAGCTGTCGCCGAAAAATCCCCCTTCCCGGATCAGAAATTCAATTATTTCCGGATCGGATTTTGTCGAAAGCCGTTCCTTTTCGGCATTCAGGCTTCCATGTCCTGAGGCGATAATCGCCCGGGGCATTGGGAATTCTTCCCGCTTCAGAATCCTTTCAGCCACATACATGGCTGCCGCGGCTCCCATACAGTGGCCGCCGAGATAATAGGGGTTTTCCGCGCGCTCCACGTCGTTTTTGATCCTGCCGTAGACGTCCTCACAGAGTTCCTCCATATTTGCAAAAAAATCTTCCATGATTCGTTTGCCATGTCCGGCAAGTTCCATTACCGTAAATTTTATGTCCGGCGCAAACTGCTTTTTATAGCTGTTGAAAGTCGCGCCGGAACCTCCCGCGTAAGGGATAAAATAAAATGGTCTCATTGTGTCTACTCTCTTTCTTTCAGAACATAGGTGAGTTCCACCCGGTTTAAAGAAACTGCCGTTATCACTCTTACCGCCAGGTAAGCCGCCAGTTGAATCACCCCTATCTTGAAGATGTCTCCCCAGGAAAGGGTGAAAGGAATAAAGCCTCTGAAGGTCAGTATGAGACTCGGCCACATCTGCTTCATCAGATAAAGATCCAGGGGGATGCCGATTACAATTCCCAGCGCCACCACGAAAAGTTTGCCGTCAATAAACACGCTCCCCAGTTCTCTGTCAGAATATCCGAGAATTTTCCCGAGGGAAATGGAATATTTGTTTTTGTCAATCCCCATGCCGAATATGACAAACATTAAAATAACAGCGATTACGATAGCTGCCATCGTCATCATTTGGATGGTAGCCGCAGTCATTTCGTAGTATTGTTCCGCGCTTTCCACGATGTCATCCCTTGTCAGAACGCTTGAAATATCCGCTTCTTTCAGATCCAGCTCATGATCGGAAAAGTAGCCGTTATAATCCTTTTCTTTCTCTCCCAACACGCGGTTTAACTGACCCATATCCATAAACGCGTAGAGGCCCGCGGAGTAGTCTTTGACGCCGCTTACCTTTAATTGATAGGTATTATCCCCTTCCATATCGGTCAGCCTGATGGTATCCCCCTTTTTCAGGCCAAATTTTTCGGAAACCGCGCTTGACAGCACAATCCCCCTTTTCCCCTCGGTGTCGCAGTCGATATACGCCGAGTCCGCCCTGATTCCGTAGCAGGTGATCGTCATATTTTCTTCCGCCTGTTTGAAATCGTATTTGAATTGGGCGATCTTAAGCTTTTCGGCTCCTTTATCATCGGTTTTCGTGTGTGAGTTCAGCATATAAACATAGTTGCTGGGCACATCCTGCTTCACATCCTCAATGTAAACGCGGATACTGTCTTTCATTCCCATTCCCATAATCAGCAGAAAGCATGACAGGATCAATCCCACCACCAGCAGGAGATTATCCGCGACGCATTTTATGAGAATTCGCAGCCGGAAACGGGTCAGAAATGGAAAATGGCCCATTCTGAGGCCGAATACCCGTTCCTTTTTCCTGTCGTTTTTCAAAAGCACCAGAGGCTGCGCGTTCAGGAGCCTCATAAGACCGACGGTATTGATCAGCAGCACGATGAAAAAAGGAAGCAGTACAGCGGCTGCCATCGACCCCGCTTTTTGCACAAGGTCCACCTCGGGGATACAGTAAAAGGAGTAAGCCGATGATACCAGCGGCTTCATCAGAAGATGGCTTCCGATCCCATATCCTGCTAAAGAACCTGCCACTGTCAGTATAAGAGGCAGTTTGATATAGCATCTCAGAATCTCGGCCGGTCGGTACCCTTGCGCGTAAAGGGCGCCGATTGATTTGCGTTCCCTCGCGATATCCGCTTTGGTAATGGCAAAAAGCAGAAAAGAGAGGATCAGCATGACTACGATTCCCAGGGCCAGGGCAGTGCTGTGATCGCTTTCCAGCTTTGTAAAAATCCCCGTCACCCTTGTGCTTTCGCTGTTCTCAAGAAATCCAACCATAAGACGCTCCGCTTTCAAATAATCCCGCAGCTCCGAAATCTTATCCTCCCGCTCCTTTTCGCTCCAGTTTTTATCCCCTTTAAAGGCGTAATTATACACGATTTTGTCAGCGGGAAGTCTGTTAAAAGCCCGGGGTGCCATAAAGGCCAGCCCGAATTTATCAGGGTCAGAGCTGTTTGATGTCAGATCGGATATAATCAGAATATAGTCCGGGACGCAGCCCATTCCCTTTACGATATACTCCCGATCCGCGACTTTGACGGTTTCTCCTATTTTATAATCCCGGTTCTCCCCGTATTTTCGATCAAAAAATATTTCATTTCCGGAAATATCCGCGGATCCGGTCGTCTTTTCCAGCTTGTTTATTTCCTTTCTGACCGGAAATATCCGCAGTGTGCTTCCGTCGTCCTCATAATCATAATAAAACTGTTCCTCCAGGTTGAATCCCATGTTTTCAATATATCTTTTCTGCTTAGCTCCCACGACAACGGAAGTCTGAAAATCTCCATCCTCGACATTGTAAGACGCTTTCGAGTCGTTCAGCTTTTCCAGTACGCTTACTGCCGCGCAGTTGTATCCGGTGACGATTGCGATCCCCACGACCAGGAGGACAAAAACCCCCGCGTATCGGAAGAAATTTCTTTTTATTTTTCTCGATATCTGTCTGTTTAAAACCATCCTACCAGTTTATATCCTTCGCTCTTTTTAATTCACGGTTCTTATAGTCTTCCGCAATAACGCCGTCTCTCAATTTTATGACATGATGGGCCATATCTTTTATGTTTTCATTGTGGGTCACGATGATCAGCGTTGTTCCGTAAGTGCGGTTTATCCTTTCAAGAAGAAGTAAAATCTCCTTCGCTCTCTTATAATCCAGCGCGCCGGTGGGTTCATCGCACAAAAGGACACCCGATTTTTTTACAAGGGCCCTCCCGAAGGCAACTCTTTGCTGCTGTCCCCCGGAGAGCTGCCTGGGGAATTTGTTCTGATGCTCCGAAAGCTCCAGCGTTTCCATAATTTCTTCCAGATCCATCGGGTCTCCGGAAAGATACGCGCAGCTTTCGATATTTTCCTTTGCTGTCAAATCCCCCAGCAGGTTATAAAACTGAAAGACAAATCCCACTTCATTTCTCCTGTAGAGCATCCGCTCTTTCTTATTCATAACTGTAATATCCCGGCCCTTGTAGAACACCGTTCCGTCATCCGCCGTATCGAGGCCTCCGAGAATATGCAGCAGCGTGGATTTTCCCGATCCGGAAGGGCCCAGGATTGTCACAATCTCGCCTTTTCTGATTTTAAAGTCAATCCCTTTCAGTACATCGGTTTTTCCTTCGCCCCGCCCGAAGGTTTTTTTCAGATTCTTTACTTTGTACAAATGTTTCATATTTCCCCCGTTATAGTTCTCCGTCATCGAATTCGGAGTGTCCGGTTGTTTCTTCTTTCTGATACAGCGCTCGCGCGATTCCCGCAATGGATCCGCCGCTGTAAAGATCCGTAAGGCTGATATCATACCCTGCCTTTTTCAGGTTGTTTAGGATGACAACTGCTTTGAGGGAATCGATCCCCATTTCGAAAAAGCTTTTTTCATAATCCACCTGTCTGATTCCCGAGGTTTGCGAAAGCATCCTTCCTATATCACGCTCCGCCTTGTTCGCGGGTTCTGTTCTTGCGGGCTGTACCCCCTGACTTTGTCTGTTTTTCAGTTTGTTCCGGTCTATTTTGCCGTTCGCGGTAACGGGAAACCGATTCATTTTTTCGATAACAGAGGGGAGCATATAATCCGGAAGCTGTTTTTGCAGCAAGCTTCTTACTTCTGTTTCATTGAAGGAATCACCGCACTGTACGTACAGGGCGATGCCTTCGCTTCCCCCTGTATTTTTTGTGACCGCCACAGCCCGTTGAACACCTTCCGCTTCCAGGGCACAGCTTTCTATTTCCCCGAGCTCAATTCGGTATCCGCGGATTTTCACCTGGCTGTCTATCCTTCCCAGAAATTCGACAAATCCTTCTTCGCGCAGCTTTCCGTAGTCTCCCGTTTTATACAGCCTGCCATATTGGGGGTGCTCCACAAAGGAGGCGTCGGTTTTTTCTTTGTCTCCGTAGTAGCACGCCGCGACACCGTCGCCCCCAATGTAAATCTCTCCCCTTACTCCGATGGGACAGGCTTTTCGCCATTTATTTAAAATATGGATCGTCTGATTTTTCAGAGGCATACCATAGGGTACTGACGAAATGTCCGCTTTTCGCTCCGTCGGATAATAAATCGACCATATGCTGGCCTCCGTAGCCCCTCCAAGGCTGGTAACTCTTGCGTTTACAAAATGATTTCGTATTTTATCCGGCAAATTAACCGGAATCCAGTCTCCGCTTAAATATACGTTTTTGATGGTCTTGTTTACAAACCCGTCTTCCACGACTCCCGTTACCATCTGCATGACAGCCGGTACCGAATTCCAGAAGGTAACTCCGTTTTCTTCTATCGTCTTCCGAATTTCCTCGGGGTTTCTCTGGTCCCGCACGATGCACAGTTTGCTTCCCGCTGCCAGCGCTCCAAACAGGTCGTAGACCGACAGATCGAATCCAAACTCCGCAAGGCACAGGAACACGTCTTTTTCGTTTATCCCACAACGTTCATTGATGTCAAGAATCGTATTGAGGGCAGATTTGTGATCAATGGCAACGCCTTTTGGTTTCCCCGTGGTTCCGGATGTAAAGATGATATATGCCAGTTCGTCAGGTTTTGCCTGGCTTTCAAATACGTTCCCCGGTTCTTTCGCCATTGCCTCCCGCACATACGCCGCGTCGGTTTTTACTTTCCCATCTGTTTTTTTCATTATGTACGCCACTCTGTCCCGGGGATATTCTTCGTTTATGGGAACATACGCCGCTCCGCATAAGAGAACCGCCAGAATAGCCGCCACCGTTTCCGCCTTTCGCTCGCCGGTTATCCCCACGCAGTCACCGGGCTTTACGCCGTCTTTTTTCAGCTTTGCGCAAATTCGGTAAACAGCTTGCCCAAGAGTTCGGTAGTCCCATTCTTTTTCAAAATCCTTAACCGCGATCCGCCGGGCGTATGTTTCAAAAGAAGGCGCAAACAGATCGCACAGGGTTTGGGAATGTCTCTTCGCTCTTTCCTCTTCCCGCATAAACGTATGGTTATATGTCTCTATAAACCTTTCGGTTTCCTCGTCTACCGAGGCGGTCGGATTTTCTCCGGCCTGCGCGATAAGACGGATATACTGACGGAACATTTTCTCCAGCATCCTCTCATCGTACAGACCTTCCGGATAATCCCAGTTGACGAACAAGCCGCCATTCCTGTTTGTTACCTGGCAGTCCAGATAAACCTGAGGCGTCCTTGAAATCCCGTATACCTGATTGATTTGCCCTGCTCCGTGTTCCGAAAGCGCGCATGTGAAAACATAAGGCAGCACAGCTTTTGTGCCCAGCCTGCGCTTAAGAGCGATTTCCTTTATCAGGTTTACACAGTTATAATCGCTGTGTTCGAGAGCCTCCGCAATCTTACCTCCCATTACCTTTGTCTGGGAGATGAGATCTTCGTGCTCGGTCTGTGTGTCGACAACGATGAGTTTTGTAAAGTCTCCAATCAGTTTCGGTACATCTTCGTGATACAGATTTCTCTCAAACACGGTCATACTGACAGAAAACTCCTGGCTGCCGCTCCAAAAGGCGAGGGTCTGTGTATATGCCGCACACAGCAGAGCGGCCATGGTAATTTTGTTTTTTCGGCAGAAGCTCTGCAGGGTCTCATATTCTTCTTTTCCGAAAAAATGCTCCTGACGCAGGAATCTGGGATTTTTTATGTTGGCGGGGTTTCCTTTCAGAGCCACTTCCGGAGCCAGGGGCAGAGTATCCACCTTTGCCATCCAATAATCGCGATCCCGCGTATATTTTTCTTTTTTCCGTTCCTCTGCCAGAGCGCTCTGGTAATCCCGAAAGGTAAAGGCAATCCTGCCGCTTTCTTCCTCCGGATGATTATAGTACCGCATCAGTTCCGAAAGCATCATCATTAATCCCGCTCCGTCTACGCACAGGCATTCGATTAAAAAACAGATTCGGTAAGCATCTTCTCCCAGCTTGAAGGCCTTGATTGTAAAGTAGGGCATTCGGGTCCTGTCAAATACCGATGTCCTCATTTTTTCTCTGTGCTCCGCCAGCGCCCGCTTTCTGTTTTTTTCCTCCGGTATGTCGATGATCTCGATTGTATATGGCGGAAGGTCCTCTAAAATCTGCTGCGCCGTGTAATCTTTTATCACAGTCCTGAGGGCAGGTTGATGTTCCACTACTTTTTGCAGAGCAGCCTCCAGTTTTTTTATATCATAGCTACCTTCGATCTCCGTATAATACTGGGTTGTGAATCCTCCAATCTCAAATTCTCCATTCAGTCCCATAAGGTATGCCGTCTGAATATCATTCAGCGGAAACGGTTCATAGACGTTTTCCATATCCGGTTCATACCGGACCGCGGCCTCACGGCGCGCTCCTCCTTTTGTCTCCGCGATGCGAGCCAGTTCCTCTATGGTCGGCGAGGAAAAAAGCTCTTTCAGATTGATATCCATCCCTTCTTTTCTGCACAGGGCCACGAATCGCATTCCCTTTATGGAGTCGCCTCCCAGTTCGAAGAAATCCTCCCTGACGCGGGGCTCTTTTATGTTGAGAATTTCTTCAAAGATTTTCGATATGGTTCTCTCTGTCTTTGTTTCGGCAATCCGCTCTGTATCGGAAGTCTCTTTCCTTACCTGATTTTGTAAAACAGGAACATATCCTGTGTCTTTTTTCAGATCGCCGGCAGTGACCTCTTTTTCTTCCGTTATTTTTCTCAGAACTGAGAGAAGATCCGCTTCCACCTTTTCCATACATTCACGGGAATATTTTCGCGCGTTATATCGGAACACGACGCGGAACTCCCCCTGGTTATCCGCCAGGCTTATGGAAAAATCATAACTGGAGTGGTTATACATTTTCATTCCCGTTATTTCCACACCCGCTTTTTTCGCGCTGTCAAATAAAACCTCTAAATCGAAATTCTCAAAAATATACAGGCTTTTTATCCGTCTCGCGCAGCCGCTCAGATCGCTTACAGAACAGATGGCGTACTTCATTCCGTTTAGGAAGTCTTCATTTGCTCTTTTTACTATGTCTGAAAAGACATCCCCTTCCCCGGCTTTTATTCTGACCGGATAGGTTCCCGAAAACATACCGGCGATTTTATCCGCGTCTTTCATCTGAGGCGGCCTCACCGCCATAACGTTTCCGAAAAGAATGCTGCTTCTTCGGTTATACGCGGATAGTAAAATCCCCCAGGCTCCCTGAAATACACTGTTTACCGTAACGGCTCTCGCTCGGGCGTATTCTTTGATTTTCTCCAAAAGGTTCTGACGGATCCCAAAAGATGTTTCGGCGATTTCAAATCCCTCTCCCAGCAAATCTCCCGGCAGACCGCATGGTTGTTCTTCGCCGCTGATATAGTCCTCCCAGTATTTCCTGGCAGGCTCTATGTCTTGCTTTTCCAGCCATGAGACAAATCTCCTGTAGGACGGCGCAGGTACGGTTTCCGGCATTTGGCCCTTTGAAATCGTGTCGTATATCTGAAAGAAATCCTTTGCTAAAATGGCAATGCTATATCCGTCGATCAGGATGTGGTGAAAGGACCAGATATTGCAATATTCTTTGTCCGCGATTTTTACAAGGGCAACCCGTATCAGATTTTCCTTTTCAAAGTGAAATCCTCTTTTCCCGTCTTCCTCGAGGAACTCCTCCTCACTTTTATCTTCACAGTAAAAAAAGTCCGTATCGCTTTCTTTCAAGACCACCTGAACGGGGTTTTCCAGTGTGGAATATACAATTCTCGTTCGGAAGATATCGTATTTCTGATTTAATCGATCGATGCTCTTTTTAAAAGCGTCCACGTCGATATTCCCTTTCAGGTAAAGACAGTGCCGGCCCGTGTATCCGCCGGCTTCGCCGTCTTTTAAGGCGTGAAACAGTAAGCCTTTCTGTATCGACGTAAGCGGAAAAATTGATTCTATATTTTTCTTGTCCATTTGCGCTCCTTTATTTCATGATTCGATGGCTGCCAGGATTGCTTCCAGTTCCTCTTCCTTTACAGCTTCTCTTTCTTCTTCCTTTTCCTCATCCATCTCGCAGGTAAAGGCTGCTGCCTGCGCCAGCCCGCGAATCGTACCCTGATCATAAAGCTGAGCCAGATCAAAAAGGATCCCTTCCTTCTTTGCCGCTGTCGCCAGCTTTATGGCTTTCAGAGAATCTCCCCCTAACGCGAAGAAGTTATCCGTAACCCCGATTTCCTCTATATGCAGATTCTCTTCCCACAGCTTTTTCAGGATTTTTTCTTTCTCCGTAGCCGGTTTTACATTTCCCCGCTTCTTTTGTTTCGCCGCGGGAAGCGGAAGACTTCCAGTATCTACTTTTCCATTTGCCGAAAGGGGTATGTCCTCTATCCGGTATATCCTGGAGGGGATCATATAATCCGGAAGCCTGTTTCTGAGGTGTTCCAGCAGTTCTTCTTCGGCAACATCCGCCTCTCTTCGGGTTTTCTTTGAAACGAAAATATTCTGCCACGCCTCATCCGCAAAGTCGCCCTTTTCCACAGCCGTGGCAACGCTGGTAAATCCGGATTTCTCCAGTGTTTCGAGCCATGTTTCGGAGCTTATCATCGGACCGCCGCTGCCTTTTCTGAAATCTTCACACTTTGCCAGTCCTTCCAGGAGCCCGAAGCTTACCATCTGCGCTCTGGTGTTTTCGGTGGTTTCCAGGATCACAAGCACCCCATCCGCTTTCATAACTTCCTTTATGCAGGTAAGGGTTTTTTCGATGTTTTCCGAATCATGCATGGTATTGGATACGATTACCATATCATATTCTCCGTATCGGCAGCCCTGGCTCTGCAGGTTTTGGTTCATATCCAAAACCATGTATTCCATGGTGTATTCCCCCAGTTCCTCCTTCGCCTTTTCCAGGAAAAAATCCGATATGTCCGAATATACGTACACATAGTCTCTGTCTTTTATATTCTCCAGGACTTTTCTGGCCGCGCTCCCGATCCCCGCGCCCAATTCCAGGATCCTGGCTCCGGGTTTTTTCACAATTTCTCCGGCGATTTTTCCCAGCAGAATATTCATGGCGGAAGACATGCGGTTTCCATCGTAAATGCTTCCGGCGATTTTCGAATCTGCCTGGTTATAGAAAATCTCCAGCGGATTTCGCTCTCCGGCAAGGATGCTCTCAAGATTCTCGCAGCACTCAAAGAAATAGGCGTCTATCTCTCTCACGGCCTCGTGGAAATCCGACTGAAACAGCAAATCTTCTACTGCCTTTCTGTTTTCAGCATCCGGTCTGTTTTCCAAAAGGACTTTCCCGTTTTCAAGGCGGATATATCCTTCCCGCTCCAGTTCGGCGATCCAGCATTCCACCACATCAGTATATTTCGCAAGTACCTTCTTATCCTCCAGAAAATCTTTCAGACTGTCCCATCTCCATGAATCTTCCATAAATTTGTACATGTACCATATGGCGATATCCCCTAACCGGTTCATGTGATCCCGCATTTTTTTAAAATCAATGGTATCTTCCCAGACGCGCTTTTCTTTTTCTATGATCTTCTTCAGCCTGGCGGAAAGGTTTTCATCCGCCTTATCCGCCGCTTGTTTCTTAGTGACAATATAGGCGATTAGTTCGTTTTCATGCTTTCGGAGGACCGCTTTTTCTATATTCTCCGCGCTCAGCAGCGTACTTTCGATTTC
The DNA here is from genome assembly GCF_014333425.1 of Zhenpiania hominis. Taxonomy (GTDB): domain Bacteria; phylum Bacillota; class Clostridia; order Peptostreptococcales; family Anaerovoracaceae; genus Hominibacterium; species Hominibacterium hominis. The sequence continues at coordinate 139,055 of NZ_JACRYT010000007.1, forward strand.
CCCAAGTTCGATCCTGTGGCCGTTCATTTTTATCTGGCTGTCTCTCCTGCCGCAAAACTCCATATAGCCTTCTCGTTTTATTCTGCCGTAATCGCCGGTTCTGTAAATTCTTCCAAATTCTTCGTGGTTGAAAAAGGCGCTGTCTGTTTTTTCCCTGTCATTGTCATAGCCTTTCGCCACGCCCCGTCCTCCAATATAGATTTCGCCCAGAGTTTCGAGGGGCACTTCACGCCGGTTTTCGTCAAGAATATACATGTTCTGATTTGCCATAGGATAGCCATAAGGCACGCTTGCAAGGGCGCGCGTATCACGTTCGATCGGATAAACAACCGACCAAATGGACGCTTCCGTCGCTCCGCCCATGCTGATAATCCTGGCAGCGGGGAAATGGTTCTTTATCTTTTCCGGCAGGTCAACGGGAATCCAGTCGCCGCTTAAAAGCACAAGCCGCAGCGTATCCATTTGTTCCCCGTCCTCCATGACATCTGTCAAAAGCCCCATTACCGCCGGAACCGAATTCCATATTGTGACCGATTCGTCTTTTATCACCTTCCGCACATCTTCCATATCTCTGGGATCCCGGGCAATATAAAGGGTCGCGCCTGCCGCGGCAGCCGCGAAGATATCGTATACGGAAAGATCAAACCCGAAAGAAGCGACGTTCAGCAAAACATCTTCTTTACTGACAGAAAATCTGCTGCTGACATCATGGATAGTGTTCACCGCGCTGTCATGGGTAATGACAACGCCTTTTGGCCTTCCCGTGCTCCCGGAAGTATAGATGACGTAGGCCTCGTCATCGGGGAAAATCCCGATTTCGTGTTCAAGGCCGTGTTCCGGGTTCACGCGGCTGACCGTATTGGAATCTATGACTTTGACACAGTTTGAATGTTCCAGAATATATTTTTGCCGCTCTTTGGGATAGCGGGGATTTAGCGGTACATAGACGCCTCCCATTCTTACGATTCCCAGGATGCCGGCAACTGTCTGAATGTTTCGTTCTCCCATTATGCCTACCCGGTCGCCTTTTCTGACGCCTTCCCTGGTTAAATATTCCGCCACAGCGCCTGAAACCTGTTCCAGTTCTCTGTAGGTATATTGCCTTTTCCCATCCTTTACCGCAATATGATCGGGCGACATCGCCATTCCCTCTTTCCAGAAAGATACTAAGTTTGTTTTAACTAACTCTCGGGCAGAGTTATTGTACGCTCTGAGAATCCGCTTCTGATATCCGGGAATCTGGGGCGCCTGCTTTTCGTTTCCAAGACAGCTTATCAATCGGATATATTCGTCAAACATTCCGTCTATCTCCGCCTTTTCAAAATACGATTTTCTGTAATCCCAAACCACTTTGAGCATTCCGTTTGTCTCAAAAACCTGGCAATCCAGTGTAACCTGAGGGGTCTGGCTGATTCCGTAAACCATTTCCCCCAGAAAGTCAAACTGCTCAAATCCCATATCCTGGGAAATCATGCCTGTAAATACGACGGGGAATATGGCTGCTTTTCCGGTTTTTCTGCTCAGGTCATTCATAATTTCTATGCCATCGTAGTTTTTGTGTTTGAAGGCACAAAAAAAGGCTTCGGAAACGATATTCAGATATTCCTCCATGCTGCCCGTGTTTTGGGGAAGGGTAATGAGGACGCTTTCCGTGAAGTCGCCGATGATTCTGTCCATTCCCCTTTGTTTGCGGATGGAGCTTGTCATTGGAAGGTTGAGGGTAAACTCCTTATCTCCTGACCAGAAGCCAAGGAGGCAGGCATAAACGGCCAGCGCCGCTACATTTGGCGTTACATTTATTTTTTGCAGATAGCTCTTTCCTTTGCTCCACGTTTCCTGGTCAATATAAAAGTGCCTCCTTGCAAAGCCCTCTCCATGGTTAGCGGAAGTATAGGGAAGCTGCGGGGCGGGGGCAATCCTGCTTTGATTGTTATTCCAGTATTCCCTGTCCCTCTGGTATTTTCTGCTTTTTTTCATATCTCTGAGATGCCGCAAATAGTCCGTATACGTTCCCTCAATCGCGGCGGCCCGGCCGTTTTCGTAAATATCTTTAATCTCACTGCACAAAACGACAAAGCTTATAGCATCCGAAACGATCAGATCGTAATCTACGAACAAACGGGTTTTCCCATCGGGCATTATGGCAAACTCAAAGCTGAAAGGAGGCCATGTTCCACATGGAATCAGCCTGTGGGAAAGCTCAGCGCGTTTTTTATTTAAAAGTTCATCAAGTTGAGATTCCGTTCTGTCTGACCAGTCCAGAACCTTTAATCTGTAATATTCCACTTTTTCCTTTATCGTCTGCGTTCCATTTTCGTTTATCACCGAACGCATGACGGGCTGCATCCTGATTACTTCGTTAAGCGCCCTTTCAAACCTTTCGGGCTCTAACTCAGTCAGGAACTCATAATAAACATGCGTAGAATATCCTCCAAGTTCAAAGTTCTTTTCCCTACCAAGAAGGTATGCTCTTTGGATATTTGTCAGTTCCAGTTCTTTCAATGTCTACTCTCCCTTTTACATGAAGTCAAAAAATGAGCACCACAAGTTAGTTTTAGCTAACTAATGATACTCCTTATTTTCTCCTTCCGTCAAGGGGCAATGTTATTATCGAAATTTTTTATCAATTTTAGATATCCTTCAAATAAAAATTTCCGGTTCCTTTCTCTCCACAAATTTGGTTTCCAGCATCTGCTTAATCTTCAGGATCGGCTCAGCGTCCCAGTACTTGGCCTGCTGCGGGCAAAGCTTCACGCAGGCGCTGCAGAGAATGCAGCCTGTATTGATCTGCGTCGGATTTTCCCTGCTGATAACCTGCATGGGACAGTTTTCCGCGCAGAGTCCGCAGCCTGTGCAGGTCTCCGTGATTTTAGGCGTGAAAGGCATATCCGGCATCGGATCTTTATATGGCCGGTTTCCTTTTACCGCCACTTCCAGATAATCGCCCGCGCTGATTTTTTCCGCGGCTTTGATACCCAGACCTTCTGCCGCCTGCAGATCCTCCGCGTCCGGTCGGCCTGCCCCGACTTTCGCGGAATAAGAATGTTCCCCGATAAAGGCGCCTGCCGCCAGCACGGTAAATCCCCCTTCCGCTAAAAGATCCTGACCTTCTAAAAGCGCGTCTTCGTAATCCCGGTTTCCATAAACCGCGGCAAGTACCGCTGGCGTCGCGGTTCCTTTTAACCCGCACAGAACGTTCTGCAAAACAGCGGGAACCCTTCCGCCGTAAACCGGATAGCCTATTACCAATATATCATTGGAACGAAATTCATATGTTTTTTCGCGAGCCTGTGGTTTTGTCAAATCAATCGTTTTCTGTTCAAATGTTCCGGTCCCGGCAATACCTCCCGCAATTCCATTGGCAATCTTCCTGCTGGCGCCGGTAGGGCTGAAATACATGGTTGTTATGGTTTTCATCTCATCTTCTTCCTTTCCTTTACTCATTAAAATCTGTTTTAGCAAATACGCTTCCTTTTTCATCACATTGGAGACGCACTAATTATCCACACCCTTGCGCCGGAACAGCCAGATAAAAATTCCGATGGCAACCACAATCCACGCCAAAGTAACCACGGCGGGAAACAGGGTTTCCTTTGACAGAAAATTCCCGTCTGTCAGGATGAGAACCATTTCCACTACCGTATTGCATGGCGTGAGATCCGCGATTTTTTCCGCCACGGAATTCATGTCGGAAAAAATCGTAGGGAAAAGGAAAACCAGCATCAACGGGATCTCATATACCCCCGCCGTCATCTGATCTCTTGCCGCCAGACCCACTGCCGCCCCCAGCACAATCAGGGGAACCGCCCCGATAAGCGTTATCACAATAAATGCCGGAAGATACTTTACCGCTTCTCCCATCAGAAGGAAAATAATTATATTTGTAACCAAGAGGAAGAAGCTGGTCACCAGCATCTTCGCCATACAGAACTCGAACCCGCTGACATTGGAAAGGGCCAGAGTCCTCAGCGTATTCTTTTCCCGTTCCTCAGCGATGGATGTAGCAGGAATCATGACGGCCGTCATGGTCAGGTTCAGCGCCAGCACCAGCATCAAAAGATACGCGCGGGGCATAGGAATATCGCTGAACAGATATTTGTACAGCACCGCGAAAAACAGCGGAATGATCATACTGATCGATATGGATATATTTTTCAGGATATCTTTAAAATCCTTTTTAAACAAAATCTGAATCTTTCTTGCGGATATTCCCATTAAAATTCCCTCCCCGTCAGCTGTAAAAAGATTTCTTCCAGATTCGGCTCTCTGGAATGAATGGTCAGACAGTCGCCTCCGCAAATCGCATCGTAAATCGCCTTTGCGCCCTCTTGGTTCTTTTTTACCCGCAGGACTTTCCGATCCTTTGTCAGGAGCTGTACTTCATCTCTGGCAAATTGCAGCTTCAGATTCTGCGGCGTATCGCAGGCGATCAGCCTGCCCTGATTGAGAATCCCTACCCGCCGGCAGAGTTTATCCGCCTCCTCCATATTGTGGGTAGTAAGAAAAATCGTCGTTCCCTGCTCATTGAGATCCGTCAGCAGCTTGTGGATCTCCTGGCTTGTAGCCGGATCCAGCCCGCTGGTCGGCTCATCCAGAAACAGAAGCGGCGGCTGATTCAGAACCGCGGCGGCCAGAATCGCTCTCTGCTTCATCCCCCTGGAACACTTTTTAAAAGGGCGTTTGCGCTCTTTTAAAAGTTCCACCCGCTGTAAAATTCCCTCTACCTTATCTTTTTTCACACCTTTCAGTTCCGCGAAAAAGTTCAGGTTTTCTTCAATGGTCATGCGATCATACAGGTTGCTGGTATCCGAAAGAATCCCGATTTCATCGTATCGGGATCTGGGTGTTTCTTCAATGGGCTCCCCCATTAAAAAAATGCTGCCGCTGTCTTTTTTCAGCTGTTTGGTCAGCAGCTTGATGGTCGTCGTCTTTCCTGCCCCGGAAGGCCCCAGAAAGCCGAAGATTTCCCCCTCTGCCACATGAAAGCTGAGGTTCTGAATTTCAAAGTCCGCTCCCAGCTTCAGGCAGACGTCCTGCAGTTCAATAAAATTTTTCAAGCTTTTTGTCTCCTTTCCCTCTTCTCGCTCTTATTATCCTAAAAAGGCCCTGGGAAAGCAAGCGTTTTTTGTCGCTGGTTGGAATGCCTGGAAAATGCTTCAAAAACGTGTCCAGTCCACAAAAAAGTTGGTTTTGGCCACGTTTTTCTGTGTCTGCATATTTATTACCCGCTTTTTTCGCTCTGTTTTCAACGATTGAGACTGCTTTGTGAAAGAATCCACACGACGGGCAACCGGACTTTCTCAAAAACGTGTCCAAATGAAATAACTTTTAAAAATTGGACAATTTTTGTGAACCTCACAAGTTACTCTTCGAATTTTTATTCTTACGATTGACTGTTCATGCACTTCGCCGCTCTTCGTGGAAAAAGGTTTATTGACTTTAAACCGCCCCCACATTAAACTATGTGTATCATAGACTGGAATTGTCAAAGGAGATACCGGTTGACAATTACCCGGCAATTGGGAGAAAGGAGAACAAAATTGGAAGAGATGACGAGATTAGAACTGATGACATTGTTATTATCCCTTGAAGCACTTCTGGAAGAGGGGAAGAACGAAAAAGCGCTGGAAGTAATAAAAGAGGTTCTGGAAGAAGCCCGCAAAGCCTGACGAAAACCAACGACAAACAATACAGAGGCGGACTTGCCGCCTCTCAGTGGTTGGGTGGGGAGATCTCCTTTTATCGGAACTCCCCCTTATCTATTATGAATACACACTTCTCATGATTGTAGCTATCCAGAAAACGAAATCCCATCAAAGGTGAAATCGTCCGTGTTTTTCTGTTTGACAGACATGTCTTTCTTTCCTTTTCTTTTCCGTTACAATCATGTATTCTATAGTTATCATGAAATGGAAAAATTCACAATAGCTTTATGGAAAATCAGAGTGTCAGCAGTTGTGGCATTGTTGAATTTTCAATATGTGCGCGCTGCTGGCTGGAACCGATGGAGTTTTTATGTTTTAATCATCAGGAGGAATGTTTATGGAAATCGGAGCGCAAATTAAAGCTCGCCGTCAGGAACTGAATATGACCCAGGAGATGCTGGCAAACAAGCTGAACGTTGGCAGATCGACTGTTTCTAATTGGGAAATTGGAAGAAACTATCCGGATCTGCAGTTAATTGTGTCCATTTCAGACGTATTGAATCTTTCACTGGATACGTTATTGGGAAAGGAAAGTGAAGTTGTGAAAGATATTGCCAGAGACACCAATATTCGAAAATCTCAGAGCCGGAAAATTAAAATTCTGAGCGCTCTGCTCATTGTGGTGATTCTGGCCGGTTTGTTTGGAATTTATAAAGTAGTGGAATACCGGGATATTTCTTCACCGGAACAGATCCTTTCGCTTCAGGCCTATGAAGATCGCCTGGTGATCACCACAGATTTACCATTCTATCGGAGTGTGGTGGGATATACCATTGGAAACAGTCCGGATGGAAACGATACGATTGAGCTTTCGTTGTCCAGCCAGATTGATTTATCTTTGGATCATCAGCAGAAAATAGTTGTGGAAACCGACAGTCTGGAAGAGGATATGGGAATCCGCAGCCTGAAAACGGTCGACATTGTGGATCAAAACGGAATCATCAAGACTTTTGAGCTTTGATTTCGCGCTAAAAACCGGCCAAATAACCGGCAGGTACAAGCGGAGCGGCGTATGATAACCCGCTCGATAGTGTAAAATAATTGTGGAATTTTTGAGAGAGAAATAAAAAGAGACAGTTCCAAAATGATAAAATAGTTTTCACCACAAAAACTCACGAAAGGAACTGGTCTCTTATGGAAACAATTATACAACAAATCGCAAAAAAACTCATCAACAAAATATTGGAGAAAGCATATTCCGGAGGGATTTCTGATATCGATG
>NZ_JACRYT010000008.1 GCF_014333425.1 Zhenpiania hominis
GCCATGCCGTTTTTTATCCACTATTCACTTTTCAATGTTCAAATTACATCAAGTAACAAGTTGTAACTTTTTGAGCTAAATCTATATATTTCACTTGACTTTTATATAGTTAGCTTTCTTATTAAAAACCGGCCGTCCAGTTACAATGATGTGTCTTCCGGACTTTACAATCTGCCGTTTGGATACGGGCTGTTTCTGTTCCGCGACAATGTAGGCCACCGAGTTCGGCATCCAAACCGGATTCATCAGATCCTTCATGTATTTGCCTTCCATGTCCTTTTTTCGGATTTCCGCGACCCGTTCATAAGAGCTGTTGGCATACAGGATTTTTCCTTCCGCGTCCGTTACTAAAATTCCGTCAAAGGATCCTTCCAGTATTTCTTCCAGTTCTTTTATCATTTCCTTCTGGGAAGAGAGCTCTGAACGCAGGAGCTTGTTTTCATAGAGGTCAAGAATAAAAAAGACGGTGTCTTTTCTACCTTCTTCCTCTTTCATTTGAAAGGGAATTGTATAATATGTTTTTCCCTCAATTTCCACTCCATAAATCTGCCCGTCCATCTTTTCCATATTCTGAAATTCCGGAATTACTTCGTACAATGGACATCCAATTGCAGCAGATGGCTCAATTTTTAAAAAACGTTCTACCGATTTATTCAAAAATCGGACTTTCTGTTCCTCATCTACAACAAGAATTCCATTCGGACTGTTCGTTATAATATCGCGAAACAGCTTGGACTCCATTCTGTTACACCTCTTTTCTCATACCTTTCCCTTACGCTAACTTCATATTTCTCAACTGTTTTAGCGCCTGAAACACCTTCTTTTCTGTAATTTCAAACGGCATATTATAGATATTCGACTCCGGCAAACACGCGGCGGCGGCAATCCGCTCCAACTGGTCGTCTCCATCCGTCACGATTCCCAAATGCTGAAAATTTCGAGGGAGTCCAACTTCTCTATAGAAAGAAAGAGTTCGTTCCCATTCTTCACAATTCCACTGACCCTCTTCATTGTATTCCATAATCAGCTGGACTAGAACACCAAAAGCGATTCCTTCTCCATGCATCGAATTCAACGATGGCAGCGCTATGGTCATTGCGTTATATACTCCGTGGGAGGCCGCGCACCCGCTGTTTACAAAGCCTACGCCGCTCAGATAGATATTTGCCTCTACAATGGCTTCCACAGCATGAGTGACAGTCTTTGCCTGTACGTCCAACTTAGCCTGTTTCCCATATTTTAAAAGCAAATCATGGCACAATTCTGTCAGCGTAAGCGCCGTATGCGTCCTGGTTCCTCCGGTGTAATTCTGAATACCCGAACGCTGGCAAGCCCGGGCCTCATAATAGGCGGCGTAGGCGCTGCCCATGCCTGCCGTTAGAAGCCTTGCCGGAGCTTTCGCAATGATCTCGGTATCCACCAGAACAACCGCGGGACTTTCCTTCAGCCTTTGCAGCTTAATAAACCTTCCGTCTTCTGTGTACAGACTGGCTACACAGCTACATGGGGAGTCATTTGAGGCAGAGGTAGGGACAGTCACAACCGGCAGCCCGCAGGAATCTCCCACCAATTTTGCCGTATCCAACGCTTTTCCTCCTCCCGCTCCGATAATTCCACTATATTCCTCCTTACGCACAAGCTCTGCGAGGCGACTGACTTCCTGCGGGCTTGATTCCCCGTTGAAATTCAAAAAAGCGCATAAATTTCCCGCGCTCCGAAATCCCTCTTTCACCCGCTCTTCGATCAGTTCTTTGACCTGAATATCGGAAACGATAACAAAACTCCTCCCCAAGTGGGAAACATAGCGATATGCGTCGGACAACAGTGTGCTTCCCTGAAAATACTTCGCAGGCGTGGCTAAACTCTTTGCCATTATACATCCCTTCTTTCATTTCCTGCATTACAGAATGCTCCATTTGGGAAATGCCCCCGCGCCGTTAGGACGCAGGGGCGTTTCTCTACCGTTTATTGATGAATTTAAGGCGGAACCGGAATGTTACTTTCAACTCTGCATCACTATTTATAATATTACGCAACTATCGTGCCATAGTTTTCCAATTGCGAAAATGTTGAAAACGCAGGCTTCTGTGTAATATCAAGTCTGACTTCTTTCGATACTTTCGATGCTTTTTCGCATCGCGATTGTTTTTCGCATCTCTCCGTCCATTTCACTGTCCGGCCTTCACCTCCTTCCATTCTCCAATGGAAAAGATGGCCAAACCGATCCATACGATAACGAACGCCATAAACTGGACTGCATCAAAGGGCTCTTCAAACAAAAAAACACCAAGAGCAAGAGAAATGGTCGGCATGATATATTCGATCAGCCCCAGGGTAACAAGAGGAAGTCTTCCCGCGGCCTCTGAAAACAACGCGAGGGTGGCCGCAGTCACCGGTCCACTGAAAAATAAAAGAAAATATTGGAATTCCATACCCGCGCAAATCGCTCCATTCCCTGTCTTCTCCAAATACAGGATAACAGCAAGCGCAGGGAGCGCTAAATACATTGTCTCATAAAAAAGTGATAATATCGAGGGAAGCTTATTATTTTTTTTGAGCACCGCATAACCGGCAAAGGATACCCCCAGAGTTAACGCTACAATTGGAACTTCCATAAAGTGTACCAGGATAACGGCTACACCGATAAGCGCAAGCCCAATCGCGGCTAATTTATAATTTGTCAGTTTTTCTTTAAAAAAGAGGATCCCAAAGGCGCTGATTACAAGCGGTTCAATATAGTAGCCAATGCAGGTCTGCACGACTTGATCGGTATTCACCGCCCAGACATAAAGCTGCCAGTTAAAGGTGATTAATAACCCTGTCAAAAAGAATCTCAGTTTTGCTCCTTTGGGCCGAAGGTGTTTTTTTATCTCCTCTATTCCATACAGCTTCCAGGAAAGCGCTCCGCATACAACGCAAACCAGAAGGATTCGATAAACTAAAATGACAGAGCTTTCAATCGGCTTTAACGCCTGCCAGTAGATCGGGAGCAGTCCCCATAAAACCGAGCAGGAAACCCCGTAAGTCAATCCTTTTCTATAAATCTTTTTTTCGTTTTCCATATCCACCTCCCGCAGGATTTCCAGTCAGAAAACGCCCCCGACCGAATCTGTCAGAGGCGTTTTCTTTATTTCAATATGTAGCAAGAGCCTTTTATTTTTTAATCAGCTTGTAAACTTCGCTATGGTCTACGTTTGTTCCGTAAGGCTGCGCGGTTTCCGGCTTGATCAGCTCTCCGTACAGCTCCGGTCTTCTCCAGAACGGATAGATGCTTGCGTCATTGTCTCTTGCTTCCTGCGGAGCCTCGCTGTCGATTACCGCGTAGCAGATATCCTGACCAAAGATCGTAGTCTGCGCGATATTTACGCCGTCAAACGCGATGGCAGTTCCGCCCGCATAAGACAGGTCGATGGATCCTGCGTTATCGCCTGCGGAGAATGCCCACGCATGTACCGGCACGTCTTTTCTCCATCCAACCGGATTAACCATAACGCAGTAGGACAGACTCTGAGTGGCGGAAGCTTCCGCGAGTCCCGGAATATCCTTTAAGAATTTCGCGCTCCAGCAGGTCGGCGCAAAGATTACGTCTGCTCCCTTTAAGCCGTAGATTCTTGGAATTTCCGCGTTCGTGTAGTCCATATCGATCATAACCGCCCATTTGCCCAGCGGAGTATCAAATACCGGCAGCTCATTTCCCGGCTGAATTCCATTACCTGGTTCATGCTTCGCAGGAGCGTTTTCCGGCTGCACTTTGCTGTATTTTCCGATAATATTTCCATCCGGTCCGATGATCGCGCATGTATTTCTCAGCAGACCGTCTTCACATTTTTCAACCATACTTCCCGCTACGCAGTAAGTCTGAGTTTCTTTACATTTTTCCGCGATGGCGTTGATGGAAGGTCCTGGGATCGGCTCTGCCATTTCGTCCATCTGTTCCTTTGTCAGACCCGCGTATGGCGGCCATGTGAGAAAGTATTCCGGGAATACGGTTACTTTCGCGCCTACGGACGCTGCTTCGTCGATCATGGATAATACGTTCTTCAGGTTTGCTTCCTTATCATTCTGGATGATGTTCGGCTGACATGCTGCTACAATATACTTCATAATTTTTTCCTCCTAAAATTTTCTTTTTTTTCTCTGTAGCTCTAACTTATTTATGTCAATGCGGACAGGCTCTCCTTCCGCCTTGGACATCGATTATTTTTTACGGAACTTCACCTTTTCCTCGCCTTCTTTCCAGATACGAAGGCCTACGTTATGCAGTTCTTCCAGATTGTCTCTGATTTCCGCGAAGAGATTATAATACTCCCCACCTGACTCAATCGTTGAGCCGTAATAAATACAGACGGCCTGCCACTGGGGATCGCAGTTAAAGGCAATTGCTCCTTCGTAAGGCGGGATACGGTTTTCATCATCAACCGCAACCGGGGCGCCAAAGAAAAATTCATCTCCGGAAAATCTCGCCTGCAGACACCCTCCCTCAAGAGGCAGCGCCTTTTGAAAAGCCGCCGCTGTTTTGGGCGCCTGATCTTCCAGAAAATGCACCTCAAAGGTTCCGCCTTTTTCAAATTCTAAAATATAGGTATCCATAGCCGGTTCTCCTTATTTATAATCGCGCATCTCGATGGCTCTGAATTTGCACAGGGACCAGCATACGCCGCATCCATCGCACCGTTCATCTACGAAAGCCTTCCCGTCTTTCAGATGAAGGGCGTCGAACATACAGGAATCGAGACACATCTTGCAGCCCGTACATCTGTCTGTAACAAAGGCTCTGGTGGGCTGATCCTGCGGAGAGGTACCTGTCAGATACGGCAGCGCTTTTCCGCGGAAGTCCTCAATGGAATTGTAGCCCTTCTTCTTCATCCAGGCTTCAATACCTTCGGCAATCTCACGCAGCACTTTATATCCGCGAGCGTAAATCGCTCCGCATACCTGCACGGTTGTCGCACCCATCAGGATATATTTGATCGCGTCTTCCGCGCACTGGATGCCGGTTACGCCGGAGATTGGCACGTTGGTGGAATTGGCGATTCTCGATACGAATGCCAGGCTGACTGGTCTCAGCCACGGGCCGCCAAGTCCGGTTGTCTCAGAGAACCATGGTTTTTCCGCGTCCACATCCAGCTCGATTCCATCCAGGCCGAAGGTTCCCAGCCCTGTAATGGCGTCCGCTCCTGCTGCCACGATTTTCGGAGCTACTTCGGTCGGATCTTCGGTAACCCCCATCATTTTGAAAATAACTGGAATCTTAACTTCGCTTTTTACAACGGAAGCGATAACCGGATCGGTATACTTGCTGTACGGATTCCACATATGGCCGTTTAGCTCCAGAGCGTCCGCTCCCGCGTCCTCCATCATGCGAGCCAGCCTTCTCCAGGATTCATAATTTCCCGTAAAGCCGCAGATGCTCACGATAATGGGAATATCCACGCCATTAGGGCCTTTCAGCTCTTTCAGCATTTCCGCCATTTTCTCCGGAGTCGGATATGGCTCTTCAATCCGGAAAAACGAGAACATTCCTCCCTTTTCTGTCAGCGCCGGATCATATCCGTTTGGTGTGTTGTAAAGCTGAAATTTCGGTCTCGGATTGGCGCCGGTCGGCCTTCCGTTTTCATCCGGAAACATAACGGATTTTGTAACTACCGCACCTGCCCCGTTTTCTGCCGCCCGTTTGATTGCGTCCGCGGTGATGGACGGAGTCGCTGACGCGACGATGACCGGATTTTTTAATTTCAGTCCACAAAAATCTACTGATAACATACTTTCTCCTCCTTCTCACTTTTTTCCTCATCGTTATTTGTCGCTTTTTGTTCACTGGTTTCATACAGTCCCAGAATATCCGCCAGCTTGCACATATGAACGCAAGGGGCGTGATTTTTCCGAAACTCTACGCAGTTACAGCCTTCCAGAGTTGTCATGGTCCGGTATCCTTTATCCGGTTCTTTCGTCATAGCATACCGGGTTTTTTTATGCACATACTGGAAGTGAAAATCTTCAAATTCTTTCCGCTCCTTCTTTCTTCCAAGGTATCCCCACCGCTGCCAGAGAGTTTTTGAGTCTGTCCTGCGATATTTGAAAGCCGGATACCAAAGATACACGCCCATAGCGGCAAGGACCAGAAAGACAATTCCATATTGTTTAAAAATCGCAAGGAATGGCATTCCCATTATGAGTCCGTTGACTATCATAATGACGATTCCCGCAAGAAAGGCAAACGCGAGTTTGTATCGGAATTTTGATATGTAAAAGTTCATTTTACGCTCCTGTCGCCTGCTCGGTCTTTTTCACAACCGGATCGTTCTTTCCAACCCCTTCAAACATTCTGGTCGGATGCGATTTACAGGTTGCCAGGGATACAATAATCATCAGCGCGATGCTCGAAAGTCCCGCTACAATGCTTGCGTCAAATCCTCCCGGAGAACCAAGTCCGTAATTCCAGAAGAAGTAAACAATGATTCCTCCGAATATGGACGCCAGGCTTCCCGCCGCGGTCGCTTTTCTCCAGAACACTGCCGCTACCACGGAAGCCGCCATGCTGGCGGAGTAGAATCCCCACGCCATAAGCAGGATATCCAGAATCGCCTGAATGAACAGCGCCACCAACAGACAGATTATGCCTACCGCTACAACCAGCCATTTGGCCAGTTTTAGTTCTGATTTATCATCGATCTTCTTAAAGACTTTAATAATATCCGTCACGATTGCCTGTACGGCTGTCAGAAGATATCCTGACATGGTGGACATAATCGCCGCCAGAATCGCGCAGCAGATAATCGCCGCGATTACCGGATGGAACAAATCACACATAATCACTACTACCACACCCTGCGATTCCATGCCTTCCGGCTTAACCGGCATAATCGCTTTCGCCGCCAGCCCCAGAATCAGTATCATGACTGAATAAAACAGGATGACCGCCACGCCGCCGATGGCGCCAATCCGCGAGGTCTTCGGACTGTTGGAGGAAAACGCTCTCTGCCAGTACGGAGGTCCCGCGAAAAAGTATAGGAGATAGGTAAAGGCGAGACTGATTACGTACGGTCCCGGAGTCCATTCCAGATGGCCTTCCGGAAGCGCCGCCAGCATGTTCGACCAGCCGCCCGCTTCATTGATCATGAGAGCCGGAAGAACAACCGCCATTCCCAATACCAGGATAATGCACTGGATAAAATCGGTCCAGGCAACGCCGTACATTCCCGCCAGACAGGTATACGCTACCATAACCAGGGTCATAGCGATTGCCGCCACTTCGTAGGACATGTTAACTCCTACATTTGAGAAAATAAGCGGGATCACTGTGGCGGAACCGGATACCTGGCCTGCTAGAGTGCCGGTCAGCGCCCATACTACGATAATTGCGGAAAAAAATCCCGCCCACTTTCCAAATCTCCAGGATACCAGTCCCGAAACAGAGATAATGTCATACTTAAAGCCGATTTTGTTTACTCGCGGTGAAATCAGCCCGAACAGGAACATCGCCGCCATTGTGACAATCGTCGCGATGAACATTGATACGCCCTGATCATAGGCAAGCCCGGTATCCGCCAGCGTCGCTCCGGCGCCGATATAGGTTGCCGCCATCGTCATGACGATCAGGTACCACGGCAGTCCCCGACCCGCGACATAGTAGTCTTCTGATGAGTCAACGCGATTCTTCAGATAAAGACCGATTGCCAGCATACCGATCAGGTAAATTGCCAGAATTACAATCGTTAACATTTGTTCTTCTCCTTTCTACTTTGAACTTAAAATTGTACTCGCGCAAATCAATAACTTACCTTTTATTTACAATCCCATTTGGGGAATTACCGTTCACAAAAGCTTTTACCTGTTCGATAAAATACCGGTCATTTTTGTCATCCGCTTCCCGCGTGTACCATGCCACATGCGGAGTCAGAATCAGATTTTCTCCCTCATACATGAGCAGCGGATTGTCTTTGGAAGGGGGTTCTTCCAGCAGCACATCCAACGCGGCGCCGGCCAGTTTCCCATTTTCCAGATTTTTGAGAAGTGCGCTTTCATCTACAACTCCGCCTCTGGCTACGTTAATCAGATAAGCGCCTTCTTTCATCTGGGCGAACTGTTCTTCTCCCATCAGGTTCCTGGTTTCTCCTGCCAGCGGAACATGAAGAGAAAGGATATCGGATTTTCTCAAAACTTCTTCCATGGACGCAGGCTCCGCGCCCATATCCCGGATCTGCTTCGCCTTGTTATGGGGATCCGGATTATTTACTTTTACATATACTTTCATACCGATTCCCAGCGCTTGCCGCGCGACTTCACGCCCGGTTTTTCCAAATCCGATGATGCCGAGATTCTTTCCGAAAAGCTCTGTACCGCCAAGCCTGCCACGTTCTTCCCATCTGCCTTCCCTGACCGCCCGGGCACCTTCGGGAATCCTGCGAGTCAGCGCGTACATCAGTCCAACCGCGTATTCCGCCACCGCTCCTACGCAGAAATCCGGATTGTTCGCCACAATAATATTTCTCCTGGTCGCCGCTTCCAGATCGACATAATCAACGCCAATGGAAGTGCAGAACACTGCTTTCAGGTTAGGTGCCTTCTGAAAAAGGGCTTCATCTACCCGGATATCTACATCCGCCTGCAAAATATCACAGATTTTCAGCTTTTCTTCCAGTTCTTTTTCTCTCTCCGGCCCTTCCGGTTTTGTCAGGGAAAGAAAATTCACCAGATCGCCAACAAGAGCTTTTTCTCTGTCGTCGCCAAAGGGTTTTAATAAATTGTACATATCGGTTCTCCCTTTCCTGCTTAATAGGCAGCTTCCAGAATTCCTTCCACATGCTTTCTTGTAATCTTAATCGGGTTAATGGCCAGCAGTCTGTAGGCCATAGTATCTTCGATAATCTGCGGGAACATGTCTCTTGTAACGCCAACCTCGGAAAGCTTGCGCGGAATTCCAATGTCGTTTTCCAGATCTACAATCGCTTTTACCGAGCGGGCGGCAGCGTCTCTCAATGACAGACCCTCGACATTCTCTCCCAGGCAGATTGCGATATTTTTGAATTTTTCCAGGTTCCCCACATAGTTGATTTCCATGGCATAAGGTAAAATCAGCGCATTGGCAAGACCATGGGGCACATGGGCGATTCCTCCGATAGACTGGGCGATACCATGTACTACACCCAGTCCGCAGTTGAGAATTGCCGCGCCGCCCAGCAGACTGGCGATGATCATATTGCCTCTGGCCTCCATATCCGCCCCGTTGGCGACGGCGTTCCTGAGATTGGCTCCAATCATGCGCATTGTCTGAAGTCCGTAAGCGTCTCCAATGGGATTCGCGTTCAGAGATACGTAGGATTCAATGGCGTGTGTCAGCGCGTCCATACCGGTTGTGGCTGTCACCGATGGCGGCAGCGATTCCTGAAGCGTCGGGTCCAGGAGTGCGAGACCCGGAATCAGGTTTTCATGAGTAACGGATAATTTTACTTTATTTTCTGTATCATCGATTACCGACGCCGCTGTCACTTCCGCTCCTGTTCCCGCGGTTGTGGGTATGCAGATCAGCGGCACGCTGGGATTGGTAACGGTTTTGGTTCCTCCGAACAAGTAATCTTTTACAGAACCTTCATTGGTCTGCAGCATGCATACTGCCTTTGCTGTGTCGATGGTACTTCCTCCTCCAACACTTACGCAGATGTTACATCCTGAGTTTTTCATAACTCCGGAAACCCGATCGACTACATCAACAGGTGGTTCCGGTACCACATCTGTGTAAATGACATATTCCAAGCCAGCTTCTTCAAAGCTTTTTAAAATCGGATCCAGCACCTTGTTTTCCTGAAGAATCTTATCGGCCATCAGGAATACCTTTGTCCCCTTTTGCTCTTTGCAGAACTCAGCAACTTTTCCACTGATTCCAATGCCATAACGTATCCTTGTCAACATTCTGAAGTAAAAGTCTTTCATGATTCCATTCCTCTCTTTCTTCTGGCCTCCCGCCTTTGGTCTGCTCTGCCGGCAATCCATTGTTCGGAAAACTTGCTAATATATATTGCAAGGGTCGTGCCATTTTCTGATTTTTTATAAAAGCCTGTATTTTCAATGTAATCATTCTATTACATTATTTTTGTCCCACCGCTTTTTATATGCCCGGCAGCATCATGATGTTTTCCCGCATCTTTCTTTTCCATTATTTGGTGGTTTGTGAGAAGAATTCCTGCACCCCGCTTTAAAGGCATATGGTCCCGCCCAACGCCCTACTGAGGCTAGTCTTTTGTTGTATATATGCGATAGGAAAACGCTTCTCCCCTACCTCATGTCCTGCAAAAATGTGTACAAAAAAGAAAAAACTCTCATATTGTTCACTTTTTCCTCCCTGCTCGCAAGGGCCATGAACAAATCAGAGAATTTTTATTAAAGATATTGTATATGAACTTGTACACTTTTTAGGACAATGCAGGATAATTAAGAGTTATCCTGCATTGCGGGAGACAAAAGGACTTCTATGAAAAACCAGTATAATTTTACATGACAGGAGGAGTAAAACATGAAAAAGAAATTGATTGCTGCCCTGACCTCAGCGGCCATGGTAGCAACGATGGTACCGGCGACTGCCTTTGCTGCGGCACCTAGTATCGCTAAATCAGAGCAACCGGCTGTTGTGGTCGCTGCAGAAGAAGACTCTGCAAATGTGACTGCATTCAAAGATGCTGTTGCGAAAATCCCTGCAAAGGCTACGGAAGGTTATGGTTATACCGATACGTATAAAGCAGCGCTGGATGCAGCAGAGGAAGCATACGGAGTTTTAACAAGTGCAGAGAAGGATTTTGATGATGTGAAAACATCGCGTTCCACTTTGGACACTAAGCAAGCCGAGTATACAACTTGGGAAAATGAAGTTAAAGATATAATTGATGAAATTGATAAGTTGCCAAACTCCTTAGGAAGCAAAACAGAAGGTAATGTGACTGCTTATACTGATGCATATGCGAACGGCGGTCCAATTTCTACCGCTGTTTCCCATTATAATGGCTTGGACGTTGAGGGGCAGAAAGATAGTGTAACAAATATTGGTAAGCTTCATGCTCTTGCTGATAATAAGGAGAGTAAACTTACAACTGTTGTTGGGTCTATGGCATTATATACCGTAGTTAACCAGATCGCAAAGATAGAGTCACAACAATTGGAAAAGGTCGAGAGGGCTTTTAATGCTCTGAGCGGGACGCAGAAAGATATGATTTCGCAAGAGTATCTGTCCAAATATCAAAAAGCTACACAGACTGCAAATAAAAATGAAAAGCTGATCGCTGCTTATATCAAAGCAGTGGGAGATTTAAAAGCTAAATATACTTTCAGTACCACAATTGATGAGGATAATCTTGCAGAAGCAGAAGCTTTGTGCAAAGCAGCAGAGGATGCTTATGCAGCGTTGAAAAATGCAGGTATTGAAGAGCAAGGAAGCAGCAGTTACCAGAGCGATGTTGTACCTGTACGTAATAATATTGTTAAGGCGCAGAAGGATGCCGAAGCCAACGAGGAAGCAAAACCTGTTCTGGATCGGATCGCGGCTCTGCCAAAGGCCAGCTCCATTACCGATATGTCCAGCTATGACGAAGTAAATGCGATTTACGAAGCATACAACAAATTGAGTACTGCAGCAAAGAAAGCTGTGAAAGATAGTACTCTTGCAGACGATTTCGATGCTGTTGCTGCAGCAGTTGCGAAAGTTTACAATGCTATGACCCCAGAGGAACAGGCGGCGAGAGCAAAAGCTGCAATCGCTCAGCTTCCGTCAAGCGAATATAAAGTAAATCAGACTGCACGGAATGAATATAGAATGGCAACAAATGCGGGTGTTTCTGTGCCTTCTATTAAAACCCCTACGAATGCACCAGCAAATTACGTAGGACAAGCAATTCCTGCAAATGTGTACTTTACCTCCGATGAACTTGCTATAATGAGTACCATTGGTAATGAGTTGGTGAAAGCTTATCGGGCCGAAGTTCAGGCAATTATTGATATGATTGGTGACCTTAGAGCTGCAGATATTCCTGCTATGACCGATGCAGAGTTCGCAACAGCAAAATCCACAATTGACCAGGTAGAGGCCGCCGTAGCAAATCTGTCACCTGAAGCTGCATCGGATACTTATTATGGAAAAATGCAGATGTCTGATTCCGATACTACAAGTGTAAAAGACTGCGTTACAGCCTTAATCAGTGCTAGAGATACCTACCTCATGAACGCAACTGCCAATGGCTTAAAAACAAGAATGGATTCTATTGTAACAATTACATCGGATAACTTGGCTACGCAGAAACCGATTGTTGAAGCTCTTCGTGCAGATTATGACGCATTTGCGGAAGATGTAAAAAATGGTGTATATGGCGATACAAACAAGACTGAGAACCCATTTGATGGCGAATATCAGGCAAGTCTTAACTACTTAACTGCTGCTGAAGCACAGATCGCAGCCCTGGAACTGGGTCAGGATGCCGCGAAAGTCGATGAAGCCATCGAAGCGCTGCCCATTCTGGACGCAGATAAGACCTACACTGCAGAAGAACTGCTGGCCGCACAGGCAGCAATTGCGACTGTTCGTGAAGCATATGACAACCTGAGCGCGGATGAAGCCGGTGAAGTAACGAAATACGCGAAACTGGTAGAAGCAGAAAAAGCGGTAGTAGCAGCTTCTCAAAAAACAATTGATACCGAAGCAGAAAAGATCGGCGAAGTTGGTCTGACTCTGACTGAAGCGCAGATTCAGCAGTACAAAGTCGTTTATGACCTGCTCAGCGCGTTAGGTAAAGATACTAGTGCTATTACCGGTCCTGGCCAAGGCTATTACAAAGCTGCAATTGCTAAATTGAATGTAATGTATCCGAATGCGGCAAAAGTAAGTGAGCAATTAAGCAAAGCGAATTTAAAGGCGAATGCTTCCGCAGCAGATATCTTAGCCGCAAGAGAAGCCTATGACGCGTTAAGCGACATCGAAAAGACATTGGTTGATCCGGAAAGTGTAGCGAACCTGCTTGATGTAGAGAAAAACGGTGAAAACAGTGACAAACTGCTCTCCAAAGCAACCGTAGCAGCAATTGCGGATCAGGAATATACAGGCGACCAGATTCGTCCAACTTTAACCGTAACTTCCGCGGACAAGAAGACACTGAAGGAAGGCACCGACTACACTGTAACGTATAACAACAACGTTCTGGTAGGAACTGCGACGGTTACCATTACTGGTACCGGTGACTATGCGGGAACGATTACTACAGCGTTCGATATCGTAGGAATCAGCATCAATGATGCGACGGTTACGGTAGCGAACCAGCAGACTTATACCGGCAGCGCTCTGACTCCGGCCGTAACAGTAAAAGTGGACGGTAAGGAACTGACGACTGCGGATTACGATGTAGCATACAGCAACAACACGAATGTAGGCACTGCGACCGTTACCATTACTGGTAAAGGCAACTATGCAGGAACTGCAACAGCGAAATTTGAAATTGTAAAAGCAAACATTCAGAACGCAAGTGTAACGGGAGTTGCAAACCGCTACTATACCGGAAAAGCCAGAACTCAGACCGACCTGAGAGTCTATATCGCAGGAAAAGTTCTGAGTACAGACAACTACAGTGTGGTATACAAGAACAATAAAAATATCGGCCAGGCGAGCCTTACAATCACTGGAAAAGGAAATTATACTGGTACAATCACAAAGACCTTTATCGTAAAACCTCGGAAGGTGGCAAGTGTTAAGGTAACCAAAGGCAAGAAACGCGTAACAGTTCGTTACAAGAAGCAGAATGGAGCCAGATACCAGATCTACTACAAGAAGGCTGGTACAAAAGCGAAGACTGTGAAGACAGCGGCTGTAAAGCGGACTATCAAAAAACTGAAGAGTGGAAAGACTTACACCATCAAGGTTAGAGCTTACAAGAAGATTGGAAGCAAGACTTACTACGGCAAATACAGCAAGGCTAAGAAAGTAAGAGTTAGATAAGCAAACACCACTATACACCTGAAGAAATACGAAGCAGAGAGGGAGCACGTTATGTGTTCCCTCTCTGCTTTTCTTTCTGTGGCAGACGTAAAATGTGTCCAAAACAAAAAAAGAAAGGCTTTTGGACACGTTTTGTTGGAAGTGCATGTTTATGAATGGGGATAAAATGAAAAAATCAGTAAAACAGACACGTTTTTTCCGGTTTGAATAAGATATCAGCGCTTCCAGGTTTCCGTCACCGTTAAAATCTTAATACAAACGTGTCCAATCAATCCAAAAATTAAAAAAATACACATTTTGCCAAAAAATAGAAGTATGAATATACATAATAACGAGTATAAATAAAAGCCACCGCTCAAATCCACTGTCATTAAGAAAAAACTCCGAACAAAAAGAAAATCAGTCTTTTGCTCGAAGTTATTTGATTACCATAAATATGAATTAATGTAAGATAACTCTTAATTATCCTTCTATTTACAATCACATGGTAATAATACCACCCTTTCCCAGGCTTGTCAATCCTATGAAGCGCCAGATTGTGAAAAATTTTCTCCCCAAACCGGTATACCATGCTCCAGCCTCATGGGAAGTCCGCGGCCAGCAGGCTGCCGGAGCACGAAATTTCGGGTTATAGCCTTTTGGAAATTTTCGGCTTATGCGCCAGCTTGTACTGGTACATCCGCCGATCCGCTTCTCTCAGCAAAGCGCTTCGATATCGTTCTCCCAGAGCGTCCACATTCACAATTCCGTAGCTGAAGGATTTTCGGTAGATCAGTCCTTCGTCCTTACTTTGCAGCAAAAAAGAATTTCGTTTTGCTTCCAGTTCCTCCGCCAGTTCACGCTCCGTGCAGTCTTTCGCCATCAGAAGGAATTCATCTCCGCCAATCCGTGCCAGTCTTCTCTCTTCCCGCTCTTCGGAAATCAGACTGGCAGCCTGCCGTATATACTGATCTCCCTCCGCATGCCCTACTTCATCATTAGCAAATTTCAGATTGTCCAAATCAATAAATGCCAGGCAAAACGAAAAGTTACCTTCCAGCCAGGCTTCAAGTTCTCTCATAATGTAGCTACGGTTATAAAGACCCGTCAGCGCATCGAAATAAGCAAGATTTTCGATTACTTTACGCTTCATTCGTTCTTCTGATATATCTTCAATAATGTGAACAGCCGCATCCTTCCCTGCCCAGGAAACAAACTGCGTCTCCACCTGAAAATACCATCCGTCAGCCCGGATCTGCATCTCTTTTGAAAACTCCACGGACGATTCCAAATAGAATTCCCATATTTCATCCGCGCCATCCGGATTCCTCATCTGATCCTGCATCCGGATTCTCAGAGCTTCCGCAAATAATGGCCTTTCCTTTTTCATCGTCCGGAAAGCGGCGTTCTCATATAAATCCTCCCCCTTTTTCTGCCCAATCACTACCACATAATTGCCAAATCGATCCGTTACTTTCTGCAGAAGTTCCGTAGCCTGCAGCGCGTCATCACGGCTTTTTTCCAAATCCGCTTCTCTGTCTGCCAGCTGCTGGGTCATAGAATTAAACGCTTCGGAAAAGGCGCCCAGAAAATCCACTCTCTGGCTGTAGTCACCTTTACTGATCTGCTGCGCCTGCCAGGTTATATGTTTCATTGTAGCGTGCAGCGCTTTCAGAGGATCTGCGAGAGGATTATCCACAGATGGAAGCGCCGTGTCCAGCTTCCCCTCACTGAGAGCGCTGCTCAGCTGTTTTACTTCCTTCATCCAGACACTCAGCATCTGCAGACCCTGCCCCAACTCCCGCAGGGACTCCGGTAGTTCACCAATTTCGATGTTCCCGGCATCTTCTTTGAAAATAATATTCCTTAAATAATTGAAAAGCTGCGTTTCCCCTGTCATCTCTCCGACACCTCTATCATGCGTTCCCACTGGAAGTCATGACTGTTCCACGGAATCTACAGACCCGATCTCCCTTTGCCCAGCAGTCGATTTCCTTTACTTCATATTCTTTCCCTGTATATGCATAGAGTATCCCCGCGATAAAGCCTTCATCATAATGACACACTACTTCATTCGTGCTGGGAAGCCCGCTACAGTCCAGATCTTCTCCCACTGTCAGAGTCAGCGTCTGCCCGTCTCCGTCACAAGCTTCGATTCTAAGGATCCCGATTTTCAAATTCCTCAAAACTTCCTGGAGCTGCGCGGCAAACCCATCAAACTCCTGCTCCAGATCCAATTCGTTTTTCGCCAGCTCCTTTCCTGCCAGAAATCCGGCCTTTCTAAACATATCGTGGGCTTTTTCTTCTCCCAGTTCCTTTACCAGAACATCCAGCATGGTAAATTCCAGAAGACGATAAATCAGGACCGGCATTTCTTCACCCAGATTGGCCCGCCCTTTCCGAATATCGCCCAGACACTCCCAGGTAAAACAATTATGGGTTTTCGCTTGTTTCTGCTTGAATATATTTTCTCTTGGCTCCATGTTTACCCTCTTTTCTTTCCGTTCATTTATATCCGATCCATTATCATGTTCGCACTGTCTGCTTTGTAATATGTTCTTTTATTTACCACATTTTCCAGATATTCAAACAGCACCGTCGGAAAGAATGGAATATTTTTTCAGAAAAGTCAGTACCTTCACAAGTTCAAAAAAAGACCGGATTTCCAAAAAATCCGACCTCTCAAAATTCTTTTTACTTTTCCCAATAACCCCTTGTCTCTCTTATTCCATCGTATATTCGCCTTCCAGAGAAAATACCGTTTCCTCACAAATATTCGTAGCGTAGTCAGCAATACGTTCAAGATGAGCGGCGACAAAAGCAAACATGATGGAAAGACGCGTGTTCTGAGTTTCTTTTACCGCGATATCCAGCTGCTCCTCGTAGACCAGGCGGAACAGTTCGTCTACTTCCTCATCGGTTTTCCATACTTTGCGCGCCAGCTTCAGGTCTCTGTCCAGGAAAGAACGGATCGCGTTTTTTACCATGCTGGCTGCCATATCCGCCATTCTCGGCAGATCGATCAGTTCTTTGTAGTAATCTTCATGCTCCATGCGAATCGCGTACTTCGCCAGATCTTCACAGTGGTCGCCGATCCGTTCCAGATCCGTTACCATCTTCATGATGGAAATGCAGTAGCGCAGATCGCTTGCCACAGGCTGCTGGGTAGCCAGGAAAAGATAACACATTTCATTGATTTCATCATCCATGTCATCAATGTGTTCATCCGCGTCAATAATTCTTCTGGCAAGGAGCATATCCTTATCCTTAATTGCCTTGATGGAGTTGACAATCGCCTCCTCCACCATTTCCGTCATTTCTGTTACTTTATCGTTAATCTGGACCAGTTCCAGATCCATTTTTGGTCTTGGTGCCATAGTTTCCTCCTCATCAGCCAAAACGTCCGGTGATATATTCTTCCGTCTTTGGATTGGACGGATTGGTAAATATTTTTTCCGTGTCATCGATCTCCAGGATTTCGCCGGTCAGGAAGAATGCGGTCCGATTGGAAATCCGAGCTGCCTGCTGCATATTATGAGTAACGATGACGATCGTGTATTTCGAAGCGAGGTCCTGAACCAGAGCCTCAATTTTCGTAGTCGCAACCGGGTCTAACGCGGAAGTCGGCTCGTCCATGAGGATTACCTCCGGTTCTACAGATAGGCATCTTGCGATGCACAGCCTCTGCTGCTGGCCTCCGGAAAGGCCCAGCGCCGATTTGTGCAGTCGGTCCTTTACCTCTTCCCACAAACCTACTTCACGCAGCGTCCGCTCGACAATCTCATCCAGCTTTTTCTTATCCTTCTGCCCGTGAAGCTTTGGTCCATAGGTGATATTTTCATGTATGGTTTTCGGAAATGGATTCGGTTTCTGAAATACCATTCCCACTTTCTTACGGAGAGCGATTACGTCGCAGTCTTTTCCATAAAGATCTTCTCCGTCAAACAGAAGCCTTCCTTCAATCCGGCATCCTTCCACCAGATCATTCATCCGGTTCAGAGAGCGCAGGAAAGTGGATTTTCCACATCCGGACGGTCCGATCAAAGCAGTAATATCATTTTTGTATATATCTATGTTTACTTTTTTCAGGGCCTGGAAATTACCATAGTACAGATCCATGTCCCGAATTTCAAATGTTTTTTCTTTCTCTGCCATTTCTTACTCCTTTGCTAATCTGCCGCTGATGTAATTCGCCAGCGAATTGATAATCAGTACAACTACAATCAGCAGAGCTGCTGTCGCGTATGTTTTTTCTTCAGACAGTCCCTCGGAAGCCAGTGTATACAGATGCAGCGCCATAGTTCTCGTGGAATCGAAGATTGACAAAGGCATCAGCAGCGAGCCTCCAATCGTCAGCATGAGCGCCGCGGTTTCCCCGATTGCTCTTCCGATTCCCAGAATCAATCCTGTAAGAACGCCCGATTTACAGCAAGGCAGCACTACCTTGCGCACGGTCTCCCATTTTGTCGCTCCCAGAGAAAGACTTCCTTCCCGGTAGGACATCGGTACTGTTTTGAGAGACTCCTCTGTTGAACGGATCAGGGTCGGCAAAATCATCATCGAAAGAGTCAGACCACCGGCAAGAATCGACCAGCCCATTCCTAAAAATACTACGAAGAAAGAAAAACCGAAGAGACCAAATATGATGGATGGTATACCAGCAAGGACCTCTGTAAAGAATCTAATTATGTTAATGAGCTTTCCTTTCTTCGCGTATTCCGAAAAGTAGATTGCCGCCGCCACCCCGATGGGTGTGGCAATAATGATGGATACGAGAGTAACATAAATCGTTCCCACAATAATCGGGAAAATTCCTCCCTCGCGTCCCATGCCTGTCGGAGCTTCCGACAGAAACTCCCACGAAATATTTGGAACCCCTTTGACAAGGATAAATCCCAGAATTAAAATCAATACCCCCAGGGTCAGAGCAGCAATAAAGCCTACCAGTCCGAAGAACCCTTTGCTTTTCAGATTTTTGCTCATGCTGTCATACCCCCAAACTTTCTCATAATCGCCTGCGCGATACTATTTAAAATTACGATAATTACAAACAGGACGATTCCGATGGCGAACAGCGCGCTTTGATGCTCCGGAGTCGCGTAAGACATTTCCATGGCGATGGTTCCGGTCAGCGTCGCGCTGGGATCCAGCGGACTTGTCGCAATCTGCGGCATATTACCTGTAATCAACAGAACCGCCATTGTTTCTCCGATCGCTCTTCCCATCGCCAGAATGATGGAGGAAAAAATTCCTGATTTCGCAGCCGGAAGAATCACCTTTGTGATCGTTTCCCGCTTATCCGCTCCCAGTGCCAGAGACGCTTCTCTGAATTCCGGCGGAACCGCGGCGATGGAGTTTTCCGAAATACTTACAATGGTCGGAAGTATCATAATCGCCAGAATGATTGCTCCGGCCAGAACACTGAATCCGCTGGATGTGGCGTCCGGATTGAATTTCTGTACCAACGGCAGAATATAGTCACGAATGGCCGGTACGATTACCGCCAGTCCGAAAAATCCGTATACAACAGAAGGAATTCCTGCCAGCAGTTCGATTGCCGCTTTAAAAAGCCTTGCCGGGCGGCGGCTTACCATTTCCGCGAGAAACACCGCGCATCCGAGACCCGTCGGAATCCCGATAATCAGGGCTCCGATCGTAACTCCCAAAGTTCCGACAATCAGAGGCAAAATCCCGTAAATTCCACTTGTAGGGCTCCAGTCTGTTCCCGTAATGAAGTTGATGATTCCGTAGTCCTTCATAACCGGGAATCCGGAGCTGAAGATGAATATCGTAATAAGTGCAACGGCCGCAATGGAGACCGCTGCACATATCAGAATCAGTTTTTCAATTACTTTTTCACTTGTTTTCATGGTTCTATGCCCTTCTTTTCGTCAACTTTTCTGATTCATTTTTTGCTGCACTCTATTTAGTTAACAGGGATAAAATCATTTTCTTCAACAATCTTCTGACCTTCATCGCTCATAGCGAAGTCAATGAATGCCTGCGCTGTTTCGGACACTTCAGAGCCTACTACGTATACAAACGGTCTCTGAATTTTATAGTCACCGGATACTACGTTTTCCGAAGTCGCTTCCACGCCCTCTACAGTCAGTACTTTCACACTGTCGTCCAGGGAACCCAGGGATACATAACCGATGGAGTTCGGAGTTGTGGAAACCGTTTCTTTTACCGCCCCTGTGGAAGGCTGTACCAGAGCGTCTTTTGTCGTATTGTCTACATCATCAACGGTAACGCCTGTAATCTCAGTGAACGCTCCTCTTGTTCCGGACCCTTCTTCTCTGGAGACAACAGTGATTTCCGCGTCATCTCCGCCAACTTCGCTCCAGTTTGTGATTTCGCCGGTGTAAATTCCTTTAATCTGTTCCAGGCTCAGGTCGTCAACATTTACATCCGCGTTTACGATAACCGCTACGCCATCTTTCGCAATTACATACTCTTCCGAAATGGAACCTTTTTCGTCTTCACCGACTTCTCTTGACAGAGAACCGATATCCGCGATTCCATCTTCGATGGATTTAATTCCCTGTCCGGAACCGCCGCCCTGTACTTCAACAGTCACATCCGGATTTTCTTCCATGTACACTTCCGACATTGCTTCGGAAAGAGGCTGTACTGATGTGGAACCCGCGATTACTACACTGCCGCTTGCCGCGCTTCCGCTGTCGCCGCTTCCGCTGTCGCTGTTTCCGCCACAGCCGGCCAGCCCCAGCGACGCAACCAGTACACCTGCCGCAATCAAACCTGTTAAAATTTTCTTTTTCATGTTTTTTGTCCTTCTTTCTTTATAATTTTTTATTTTTTTCTCTCTCGTTTTTACATGCTTAGTTTAACCGTTTTCTGTTAAACCTATTTTAAGAAAATCGTTAGATTTCGGTTAATTATGTTAAAACAGTGTAAAGAAAGTCACGTTTTCGCGGTCTTTTGTTAGATGTTTGATAAATCGCCGCTTGCAGATTTCCTTTTTCTGTAATATAATAAATCCACATTCATTCATTGACAAAAAGAAGGAAAGGATCAGGTGATGAGTATGAGAAGAAAAATATTGTGCGTCTTACTGGTTATTATGACGGCCCTGGCAGTTGCCGCATGTGGAGGAGACAATTCCCAGGATAGCTCACAGAACGCGTTTGAGGCTTTCACGGAAGTTCAGAAGAACATGGAGGATGTCCGCGACGCGGAATTTAAGATGGCCATGGATATGACAACGGACGCTGCCGGCGAGGATGATGAGGTAACGATGAAAATGTCGGGTACCGGAAAAGAAATTTTAAAAAGTAAATCCGATATTGAAATGGAAATGAACTACAATATGACAATGCCCGGTCTGGAGTCCGGTTTAAAAGGGACGATGTATATGCAGGATCAAATTGTCTATATGGATATGATGGGGCAGAAATTCAAGATGGACGCTTCCAATGAGATCGCGGCCGCCATGAATATGGACACCAGCCAGCTCCTGGATATCAGCGAAGATATGATTTCGGATATAACCATGAGCGAGGATGGGTCCGATACTGTTTACAATATAAAAATGGACGGAAACAAAGCCTTGGATTATTTAGAAAAAAATGCCGGAAATGTACAGGGAATGGCAGGTGCCACGGAAGCTCTGAAGTTTAACAAAATGGATGTGGTTGTAGTCGCCGGGGAAGATGGTATGGTGAAAACCATTGATATGGATTGCGCAATGTCCTCCGGTTCCGGCGAGGAAGCAATGGATGTAACATATCAGATTTCTATGGAATATCTTGGAATCAATACGGATCTGAAAATTGATTTCCCGGATTTCAGCGATTATCAGGAACTGACAGTCTAATCGACCGGTTCCATAAGGATTCTCTGAGGGCGGAGCCGCTGGGTTTCGCCCTCTTTTTGTAATCTCCAGCAATTTTTATCAACATTTTGCGAAATTTCCCGTTTGTTTATAAAAATTACAGCGTTCCAGAGGGCTTGTTCCTACTTTTCCCTTGCGGCTGGGTTCAGCCCGCCGATTCATGGCCGGAAAGCCTTGAAATTTTAGTAACAACTACGAAAATTTTCGATTTGTTTCTAACCTTCTTTCTGCTTTCCATTATTCCTCCATTCCAAAATAGTGTCGTATCGTCCAATTAATATGGGAAAAGCTGAGAGGCATATGCTTTGTCTCCCAGGTCATAATCAGGTTGTCCCCTAACCGATACCCGTTTCGGGCATAGCGGTTTAGTTTTTTCATCGCCTCTGCCGCATATCCCGGATCATCCATTTTTCCAAAATGTTCCCAGATCAGAATCCGTCTCTCTACTGGGTGAAGAATCTCAAAATCCGGTGAAACTCTGTAGTTTTCCAAGCACAGAATTGGCTCATAACGGAATGTCAGTCCATACTGCTCCAGCTTTGTCGCAATTTCCGCTTCCGCTTTTGAACGGACAGCGACCCCACCTTCTGAAAAGCACCTCCGTTCTTCCGGAAAAATCGTGTTTTGCTCATAATTCTGCGAGTCCCATTGTTCCGGCGATAAATCGCCTTCAAGGAGTAAACGCCGCGGATCAAAATCCCGGTAATAATCCGGAAGTTCCGCCCGAACCTGATAAGGATCGTAGATTCGCAACCGCTGCTCCGCTTGTCTGCAGCAGGCGGCGTTTTTTCTCAGCAGCGGAATCGCCTTACTAATATAACGTGCCTCTTTTAAATCTCCGATGAATTCATCGTAATCGGGAAAGTCTTTCGGAATAATCAGCTGCATTCGTTTTCCCTTTTCTGTAACTGCCCTGTAATAGGATCCGTTTTTATATACCAGACTTCCCTGAGGGAGCTGCTTTTTTCTCTGCTCCAGTCGCTCCAGCAATGATTCCGTTCGCAGCCGCTCTTTATGGAGCAAATCCATTAATTGGTTTTGTTGAAACATCCTCGCCTCCCAATAATTGTAAATTTATTGAAATTATACCTTTTATTTCTTTTTCGCGCAACTCTTTTTTCTGTGTTTCAGAAGGCAATTTATCAACATTTCTCAATATTTCCCGTTTGTTTATAAAAATTACAGCGTTCCAGAGGGCTTGTTCCTACTTTTCCCCCGCGGCTGGGGTCAGCCCGCCGATTCATGGCCGCAACGCCTTGAAAATTTAGTAACAAATGCGGAAATTTCCGATTTGTTACCAACATGCGAAAAGACCGCGAATTCCGCGGCCTTTTCCTATTTACGCGATGACTTTTATTTCATCTCCTGCCTTGACTTTCCCCTCTTTGAGGACTTTTACAAAAATGCCTTCTCTCGGCATCACGCAGTCTCCCGCGAGTTCGCGGATAGCGCATCCCTGATGGCATTCTTTTCCGATCTGGGTCACTTCCCCTACTGCCTCGCCAATCTGCAGCTTTGTACCGATAGGCAGAGTGAACAGTTCAATTCCCTCTGTCAGTATATTTTCAGCGAAATCTCCGCTTTTCAGCTCAAAGTTCAGGGCTTTCTGGACTTTGGCGACGCTTTCCGCCGCCAGCAGACTGACCTGTCTGTGCCAGTTTCCCGCGTGAGCGTCACCGACAATGCCGTGATCCACTTTCAGCAGCACCTCGTCAACGGGATGCTTCTGCTCTCCTTTTTTTTCGCTGATACATACGTCTTTTACTTTAGCCATGATGATGGTGTCCCTCCTTTTTATGAATCTCCGCGCAGTCGTGGGATTCGCCTCTCAGCACATCGATCCCGTGTCGGATCGGCTTGATAACCGCGGTCAGACACTCTCTGGCCGCCTTTTCGCTTCCCGGCAGATTGACAATCAGCGTGCCGCCCCGCAGCCCCGCTTCTGCCCGGGACAGCATCCCCATAGGCGTAATCCGCATACTTTCCGCCCGCATGGCTTCCGGAATTCCGCGCACCTCCCGGTCCGCCACCGCGTGAGTCGCTTCCGGAGTCACGTCCCGTTTGGAAAAACCGGTACCGCCGGTGGTCATAACCAGACAGACGTCCAGTTCATCCGCGCATTTGATCAGTTCGGACTTTATCGTCTCGAAATCGTCGGGAATGATGTTGGTGTAAACCACTTCCCAGCCGTTTTCCTTCAGAATTTCCTGCACCGCGGGGCCGCTGGTATCCACCCGTTCGCCTCTCGCGCCTTTATCGCTCATGGTAATGACTGCCGCTGTATAGTTCATTTCCTTTCCCTCCATACAAAATCGCCGCTTTTTCCGCCGCTCTTGCTCACCAGATGAATCTGATCGATGACCATATCCTTCTGAACCGCCTTACACATATCATAGACTGTAAGGGCCGCGATAGAAACCGCTGTCAGCGCTTCCATTTCCACGCCGGTCACGCCGCTGCACTTTACCTCGCTTTGGATTTCAACGGCCAGATCTTCTTCATTCAGATGAAAGGTGATATTCGCGCCGTTGATCATAATCGGGTGGCACATGGGAATCACTTCGGAGGTTTTCTTCGCTCCCATGATCCCGGCGATCTGAGCCGTTCCCAGAACATCCCCTTTTTTCATACCGCCGCTTTTTATCAGATCAAAGCATTCCCGATTGACAAGAACTCTGCCCACAGCAACCGCGGTCCGCTTTGTCACATCCTTTCCGCCTACGTCCACCATTCTGGCGCGGCCGTCCTCGTTAAAATGTGAAAAATCCGCCATATTATCCTCCTATCTGGTTCATATCCCTGCCCGCTCTGCTCGGGCTGTCCGCGCTGAGTGTTTCCCGCTTCTGAGGCTTATCCAGAATCGCCGCCCGCAGGGTCCGTTCCATCTGCTCCTCATCCATACCCTTCAGAGAAATTTCCTCCGAAGAATGAAGGCATGGTTTTAGTTTTCCATCCGCGGTCAACCGGATCTTATTGCACCCTTCACAAAATTCACAGCTGATGGGTCGAATCAAACCGACTCTTCCCGCCGCTCCGGGCAGCTGATAAAGGCTTGCTACTCCTTCTTCCCGCTCCAGGGAAACCAGTTCCGGCACTTTTTCCAGAACCGTTTCGTAGCTTACAAAGCCCGCCCGGTCAAAGCCGATTCCACCGCCAATGGGCATCAGCTCAATAAACCGCACTTCAATGGGCTTTTCCCTGGTCAGGTTTACAAAATCCGTGATTTCATCATCGTTAAAACCGCCCATCAGAACATTATTGATCTTGATTTTGGAAAATCCGGCCTCTTCCGCCGCCCGGATTCCCGCAAGAGCTTCTTCCAGCTCTCCCCGTCTTGTAATGTAACGGTATTTTTCCGGATTCAATGTATCCAGGCTGATATTGAGCCGGGAAACTCCCGCCTCTTTTAATTCCCGCGCGAACTGAGGCAACAGGGTTCCGTTTGTCGTCATGCAGACCTCTTCGATTCCCGGAATCGCGGAAATCGCGCCGCACAGCTTCACAATTCCCCGCTTTACAAGAGGTTCTCCGCCTGTGACGCGGATTTTGCGGATTCCCAGACGGGCTGCCGCGGAAACAGCCATAATGGTTTCCTCAGCGGTCATCATTTCCTCATGGGCCCGTTTGGCGACTCCCTCTTCCGGCATACAGTAGCGGCACCGCAGATTACACAGCTCGGTCACGGAAACACGCATATAAGTAATTTCTCGATTATAATTATCTCTCATTCTTTGCTCCGCCAAAGGCCGAATCAGATGTTCAGAATCCGCTCGCCGGCCCTTTCATAAGTGTAGCCGCCCAGTTCGTCCAGGCGTTTGTAGAACTCGTCCATCTTCAGAATTTCAATAAAGGCTTTGATATGGGGAAGTTCCAGATATTCCAGCGGCACGGCGAAATCGTATTCCTCCGGCCCCACCGGAATAAAGTCCAGATCCATGGCTTTTGCCGCGGACAGAATTCCCATGCCCGCGTCAGCTCCATCGCTTCCGACGGCCGCAGCGACTGCCATGTGCGTCGCCGCTTCCCGTTCATATCCGTTAATCTGTTCCGGCGCGATCCCCAGCTGCTTCAGCTTGTAGTCAAACAGCACACGAGTGCCGGCGCCTCTCTGGCGATTGACATAGCGGCATCCCGGCAGGTCTTCAATCCCTTTGATTCCAAGAGGGTTTCCTTTTTTGACCAGAATCCCCTGGGTTCTTCCCACACCTTTAATCAGCGCTATCTTTCCGCTGCCAAAGAGCCTGCGGATATAGGAAAGGTTGTATTCGCCGGTTTCCTCATCCAGAAGATGAATCGGCGCCAGGTGGGCTTCCTTTCGCTTAAGTGCCATCAGGCCGCCCATACTTCCCACATGGGTACTGGACACGAACATTCCCGGATGCAGGTTCGGCATCATATCCGCTGCCACATCCAGAATCAGATCGTGGCTTCCGATTATCACTACGGTATTCTCAACTTCCGCCTTGTCACGGTACAGCTCCACCTGCACCGGCTCGCCGGCTTCCACACCTTCGCTGTGCTGCTCAATCACGCAGAATCCGTCGGCGCGGACTAGAGACATAGCTGCTCCCGCCCCTCTGGCCAGGGGAGCAGCGACCATCTTATCCCCTACTTTTCCGACTTTCACCCGCACATATTCCTTGTGGCGGAGACTGGAAACCAGCCGCTTGGAAACAGATGCCGTCACCACTTCGTTTTTCTTCAGCGCCGTCTGCCCCATCATAGCCAGTACCGGCAGCACAAAATTTTCAAACCCAATGTAAGCGGAAACCGGATACCCCGGAAGTCCGATAACCGGCTTGCCTTCCACAACCGCCAGAATCACCGGTTTTCCCGGCTTGATGGCGACGCCGTGGACAATGACTTCCCCCAGTTCCCGCAGGACGTGAACCGTATAATCCTCGGTTCCCGCGCTGGAGCCGGCGTTGACGATTACCATGTCGTATTCGCTGACCGCTTTGGCGATGTTGTCTCGAATCTGTTCATAATCATCGATAATCGGCGGAAATCTTCTGGCTTCCCCGCCCGCTTCGATCACCATATTTTCAAACATCCGGGAATTGGATTCAATGATGCTCCCTTCCCGCGGCGTGTCTTCCGGTTCAATAATCTCTGTCCCGGTGGGAAAGA
This sequence comes from Zhenpiania hominis, assembly GCF_014333425.1. GTDB lineage: Bacteria > Bacillota > Clostridia > Peptostreptococcales > Anaerovoracaceae > Hominibacterium > Hominibacterium hominis. The sequence continues at coordinate 26,931 of NZ_JACRYT010000008.1, forward strand.
TAGCCGCTCTCGGCCGTTTCACCACTTCGATCCGCGTGATCCCCGCGGAAAGCAAAACCCCTACGTCAATAGGCCGGATCTTATGCCTGCTGGGCAGAATCATTTCGCCGGCGACAATATCCTCGCCAATAGGGCGGACATGCTGCCAGGGAGCCGCCGACGCCGTAATCTGCACGCCGTCTTTCGTCTCCACCAGATCCTCCGCCATAATAACCGCGTCATAGGGAGGGTGGATCGGATCTCCGGTATCCACTACAATATAATCTTCTTTTTCCTTCAGCGTTACGGGCGCGACTTCGGTCGCCGCCACTGTCCGCTCAGAAATCACCGCAATTCCATCCATCGCCGACGCGTTAAAAAGGGGCGATGAATATTTCGCGTAAGTCGCATGACGGGTCACCCGGTTCAGCGATTCTGTCACCGGAATGGTTTCGTACTGAATCGTTACTACCGGGCGCAGGGCGTTTAAATATAACTCCGCCGCTTCCTCAACCGGTTTTGTATCTAAATAAAGATTCCTTTTTGCCATCGTTCACCTCTGTTACAGCAGAACAACCTGAACCGGCTCCCCTGCTTTCAGTCCTTCCTTGTTCACTTCAATCATCGTATACCCATGGGCTCTGGACAAAGTCGTCATCAGACCGGATTTTCCCAGAATCGGTTCCGCTATATATCCGTCCGGGCCGTCCTTCAGTTCCACCAGAAGGCAGGTCGCCCTTCCCGGCGCCCCGGCTACATTGACCGCCATCTTCGCGACGGTGTTCTTCGGCGCCTGCTGACAGGTCTCGCTGCGGTAAAGCCATACTGCCAGGAGCTCAAATACCATCATGGCCGCGGCCGGATGACCCGGAAGCCCCATGAGAATCGTTTCCGACGGTTTGTCATAGCCCAGAATCGTCGGTTTTCCCGGCTTCAGCGCGATTCCGTGGGTGAAAACGCCCGGATCGCCCAGCTGATCTAAGACACTTGCGGTATGGTCTTTTTCTCCCTGAGAACTGCCGCCGGATACCGCCACCAGATCGCTGGTCTGCATGGCCTTTTTCACCGCTTCCTCAAGAAGCTCTCTTCTATCCTTCAGCACATATTTCCCCGCGACTTCAAATCCGTATTTTTCGCTCATGGCTTCCAGAACATAGGTGTTAATATCCCGAATCTGTCCCGGTCCCGGCTTCTGATCCGCGGGAACCAGCTCGTCCCCGGTGGAAATAATCGTGATTTTCCAAGGTTTGTACACGGGAACCGTATGCACTCCCGCGGAGGAAAGCACCCCGATTTCCTGCGGCCGGATTTTCGTGCCTTTTTTCAGGAAAAGGGCTTCTTCCCGAATATCTTCTCCAACGCCCACTACATTTCTTCCCGCGGAAACCGAATCGTAAACAGCAATGCTGTCCGCATCGAAAGTTTCGCAGTATTCGATCATGACAACCGCGTCGGCCCCTTCCGGAATCATGCCCCCTGTAGGAACATAAGCGCACTGCCCCGGTCCGATGGTCCGCACCGCCGGCGTGCCGATAGCGATCTTTTCCACCATTTCCAGAAAAACCGGAATACTGTCAGTCACACCATGGGTGTCGGATGACCTCACCGCGTATCCGTCTACGGTAGAACGTCTGAAATGGGGAATGGGTTCCGGCGAAACCAGATCCGAAGCGATTACCCGACCCAGCGCGTCTTCCAGCTTCACAAATTCAATGGCCTGTTTTTTTTCCGCGACTGCCGCTTTTAGTTTTTCGCGCGACTGCGCGATGGTATCTACCTTTAATAGGTTCACTGTAATTCCCTTCCTCTCTTTTCCTTAGTTTTTAGCATATCCTGACTGCTTATCCGTGTCAATAAAAGACTTTTATTTTCCTTCGTTTTTTTGTATGATACTGAATAGAAAGGAGTGTTTTATGGAAAAGAAGCCCTGCGTTTATATCTTAAAATGCCGTGACGGCTCTTATTATACCGGCTGGACCAACGATATCGAAAAGCGCCTCGCCGCCCATAACAGCGGAACCGGCGCCAAATATACCAAAAGCCGCCGGCCGGCGGTCCTTGTCTATATCGAATATGTACCGGATAAATCCGCGGCTCTGAAACGGGAAGCGGCCATCAAGCGGCTTTCCCGCACCCGAAAGCGGAATCTGATTGAAACAGCGGCGCTTCCAGACCATCTATCTCTTAAATGACAGAACGCGGTTCTGTCAAACCGCATCGTCTACATCTCATTTTTCACGTCTTCTTTAAACTGTTCCCATGCTTTTGGGTGTTCCACAAAGTATTTCGGACAGTTCTTTCCTGTAATATCATAATGGCGGATGACGTCCTTTTCATCCAGATGGAATTCATCGCAGAGCCAGGCGGTCAGCTTTACCAGCGCGCCATAAGTCTTATCGTTGAACTTCCCGCTGCTGTCCGGATGGCAGACTTCAATGGAAATGGTGTCCGGGTTGCGGTCATTGGAAGCGGAAGACTGTTCATCCAGCGGAACGCACTGAATCACTTCTCCTTCCAGGCCCACCACAAAATGAGCGCTCACATAAGACTGAGCAGAATCAAAATAATCCCGGTTTCCCTCCGCCGTGCTTCCCGGATTGGCGACATAATGGATGACAATATCGTTTACCCGCTTCATTTCCCGACCGGTTCTGGCATGACCGTCCTCCTCGATAAAGTCCTGCTGTACATAGGACGGATAGTTCAGACTGGATACGTCCACTCCCATCACGCAGGAACGGAGAACCAGCACCAGCAGCAGGAAAAAAAGGATCGCCATCAGAATCAGCATCCGTTTCCTGCGCCGCTCTTCTCTCGCCTTCTGCGTCGTCCGGCGGGACGGAGATCGTCTCTGTCCCTGACGGGTTCGCCCTGCTCTTGCCCCTGTTTTTTTTGATTTTGCGTGATCTCTATTACCCATATTTTATATTCTACGAGTTTCGATTTTGTTTGACAAGAGGTTGGGGAGGTTTTTCATCAAATTTTAAGAACCCAGATACCCCTTCTCCACATACGGGCTGGTGGCGCAGGCCAGCATACCGCCGTAACCCAGTTTGAAGGAAACGATGTCTCCCACTTTATAAGGAATTTCTGACTTTGTCACATCGAGGATCATGTGGTCTGAACTGGCGCCGAGAATATCAACGCCCTTATCCAGAGGTTCCATGCTGTCCGGATCGGTATCCTGTCTGCCGATTGCGATAATGGCCCGTTTGATAATGCCCCGGTCTTCATAATGGGGCTTTTGCCCGAAGGCGTCCACCCCTACTTCACCCACCGGGAGGGACGGTTTTTCTTTCAGCTCCACGATCTGCGCTTCCAGAATCAACGCGTCGTCTGTGGTTCCGGGAAGCTTCGTTCCATAGGCGGTGTCATTCCCCAAAAGGAAGGATTCTCCCAGCCGCAGGTTATTGATTTTTTCCGGAAGTTCGCCCCTTTCGATCAGATAAATAGAACTGGAGTTGCCGCCGGAGATCATCTGCAGGCGAATGCCGAATTTGTTCTCGATTTTTTCCGCCCACTGGCACAGCAGGGATAAGTTATCATGCTTGGGAATAATCGCGCCGTAGCAGGTCAGGTTGACGGCGATGCCGTAAAGCTCCAAGTGTTCCAGCTTTAAAACCAGTTCTGCCGCCGCGAAGATTTCCGTTTCGTTCTGATAGAAAATTCCCTCTCTCAGATCCCCCAGATCGATCATCAGCACAACCTTATGCGTTTTCTCCTGACGCCCCGCTTCCTCATTGAGAAGCTTCAGGGTCTCCGGCTCGGAGTTAAAACTGATATCGGCAAACGCGACGGTCTCTTTTAACTCGCATTCCATAGGAATCCGCAGCAGGACGGTCTGCTTTCCTCTTTCTTTCGCTTTCCCGGCGTAGGTTTTCAGATTCCGCGTCCGGGAATCCGCCATAAAATCCACGGCCGGATGACGGCTCACCAGATCGATCATTTCCGGATCCGCGCAGAGGGCTTTTGTTACGATCATCAGGGAGCATCCGCCCTGCTTCTTCGTAATTTCCGCTACCGCGTCCAGATTGTTTTTGAGTTTCTGTAAGTTTATCGTAAGTCTCGGATACATTGCCCTTTGTTCCTCCTGTTCCCATTTAACCTCTGTCAGCGTTTTCTTTGCCTGCAGCTTGTTCTCCCGCAGGCTCCGCAGTTGCGATCACAGGTCTCCGGCTTTTTTTCCGGAAGTGACAGACCTAAATCTTCTCGGTAGACCGTCATGTCATAGCCTTCCGCTTCGCACTCCTCAATATGGCGAATCAGTTCTTCCCTTTTCGCGTCCTTTTCCGCCAGCTCTTCCTTCAGCTGGGCAAAGACAGCCGGCATTCCCTCTTCATTTTTGCCCTGACTTTTTTCACCGTTCTCTGCCAGCTGCCGCTCCAAGCCGACTCTCTTCTCTGGGAAGGAAATCCCCAGGCTCTGTTCCAGCAGTTTTTTCGCGCCTTCTCTGTGTTTTTTCGAAAGCACACCCAGAGAAGCCATAATATAGTCGTTATCCACCAAAATTTCCGCATGGCTTGTAGGGAACAGCCGCATCCCCGTTTCATCGTGCCCGGCGATTTTTTTCATAATCTCCACTCTGTGGGGGAGCCTCGTCAGCGCGCCTCCGGTTCCTACGATATATTTCACCTGGGTCAGGTCTTTTCCCTCTGCCACGCTGCTGCGGCCGGAAGGTCCGTAAACATACCGGATCTGTCCGGCATGACGTTCCATAGCTTTCATGACCGCCTCTTCGGTGAGAATTTCCACCAGCTTGCGCTCCTCATCGTTTTTGGGAATGGCCACATAGCTTTCCAGAGCTTTATCCGGATCAATTCCGGCCTTTTCGCATTTTTCCCGTAGCTTTTCTTCCCCCATGGACTCGATAACCTTCATTCGGTTGACATAGACCCCCAGATCCCCTTCAACTGTCCGCTTGGCCTTTGGTTCGGGAGCCGTCATAATCCGCGCGACTTGATCCGACTCCGTAGCCACAGAATGAACGTCCGTCGTCGCGCCGCCCACATCCAGCACTACCAGATCGCCGATACATTCATACAGCAGCTTCGTACATTCCATAACCGCTCCCGGCGTGGGAATAATCGGACCGTTTACCATATCCCGTACATGCTCCATGCCCGGCGCGCCGGTAATATGCTCTTCAAAAGCTTCCTGAATGACCTTCCGGCAGGGTTCTACATTGAGCTCGTCAATCTTGGGATATACGTTTTCTACATTATATAATTTCTGCCCGCTTTCCTCGTCGAAAATCAGTTTCATTTCTTCCTGATTTTCGCAGTTTCCCGCGTAGATCACCGGAACCTTTAAACCCAGGCTCCGTATTTTTTCCGCGTTGTCAATGGCCGTGTCCCGTTCTCCGTAATCCACGCCGCCGGCGATGAGGATGAGATTGGGATGGATTTCTTTTATTTTCGCCAGATCCGTGCGCCGAAGCTTTCCCGCAGTAATATAATGAATGATGCCCCCCGCGCCCAGCGCCGCTTCTTTCGCCGCCCGCGCCGTCATATCGTAGGCGAGCCCGTGAACGGTCATCTTCAGGCCCCCGGCGGCAGAGGATGTTGCCAGCATTTCATCATACTCCAGAGATTCGATGCCCTTCTTTTTACAAAGATCCGTGATGGCTCCCTGCAGGCCGATCCGCACATCACCCTCCAGCACGGAAGTTGGCGCCTGTCCCTGGGCCCAGAAAACAGGATGTTCGGTGTCAATATCTTTAAACGCGTTTACAACGGTGGTTGTCGAGCCGATTTCGGCTACCAGCACATCAATTTTCATTTCTGTCTGTCGTACAGGCAGGGTCTGCCTTGCCTGATACCCTCCTTCATTTTTGAATTTGTTTTGCCGCTTCTACAGCAGCCGATTTCGGATCTCCGCTTCTATCATCCGTGAGTCCAGATTTCCTGTTTCATCGTCATAGGTAACGATCAAATTTTTCCAGGGAACAATTCCCGCCCGCTCATACATATCCAGCTTCCATTTGTGATGCTTCATGTACCGGGGATTTCCCACCAGTCCGCAGTGTTCCCAGTAAAACAGCTCTCCCCGGTGGAAAATGGTAAAGTCCGGACTAAATCGCCGGTTTTCAATGTACAGCACCTGCTCATAACGGAAGGGGACCTGATAGGCTTCCAGCTTTTCCGCGATGACCACTTCGGATTTGGAACGTACTCTCAGCCCTCCGGCAGTTACATGGCATTTTTCTTCCGGACGGCTTTTATCCTGTTCGAATTCCGCCGCGGCCCAGTCTCTGGCCTCCTGCCATTCCTCTGAAAACAGCCCGGCGGGAAGCTGCTGCCAGGACTTTGGCAATTTCTTCAGAAGATTATCCGGGGTTGGCTCCAGATGTTTTTTGAGCAGAGATTCCAGCGCCGGAATATTTTTCTGAAGGAGGGAAAGAGACTCCTGCAGGTATTGCTTTCTTGCCAGCGCCCGGATCATTTCCGGCTGCTTGGTAATCCCCCTGCGAATCTTTCCTGCCCCGCTTTCCTTTTCCGTCAGATAGTGGACAAAATTCATTTTTCCCTTTTCCTTCCGGATTACCAGCTTGCCTGCAGGCAGAGAATTCAGCTCCTTCTGCTGCTTCTCCTCCATTGTTTTATATTCATTTAACAAATTCAATAAATATTCATCCGCGTATCCCATTTTCCCTCCAAAAATGTCCAAAATCAAAAATTAACGGTATTTGGACACGTTTTTTGGCTTCCCCACGCCCCACTTGCTAAGGGGCAACCAGAAAAAACAGGATTTTTCCACTGTTTTGAAGCTTTTTTCAAAGAATAAATATCCACTTTACGAAAAAACGTGTCCAAACGCTTTCTTTGTTTCTATGATACACGTTTTTACATTTTTTTACAATCACTTTTTGAAAAAATTTCCAAAATAGCAGAGACGGGCAGGTTCCCCGGCCCATTCCCCCCTCATCCGGCCCGATTCTGCCTGCCCTTCACAGTCCATTCGCTCTGACTACAGCTCGCCTCTTCTTCTCATGGCTTCTTCTGCCAGGAAGGTCGCCACGTCGATTCCGTGGGAGTCCCGTCCGAAGCCCTGATCAATTCCTGTCTTTCTGGCCTCTTCCGGAACAACCTGAGTACCGCCCGCGGCGATGATCACCTTATCCCGGATGCCTTTTTCGATTGCCAGATCGTTAATCCGTTTCATATTCTTGTAATGCACGTTGTCATGGGAGATGATGGTGGAAGCTAAAATCGCGTCCGCGTTCAGCTCTACCGCCGCATCCACCAGTTTTTCCACCGGTACGGAGGTGCCCAGATAGGTTACCTTTACGCCCCACTTTTCAATGCCGCCGTGCTTGATGTTGATGATTTCCCGCAGTCCTACCGAATGTTCATCCTCGCCTACGGTTCCGCAGACCACCTTCATCGGGTGATCGCTGAATTCCTTATACAGCACTTCATCGCTCAGATGATGAGGCTCCGGCGGGATTTCCAGGTGATTCGGATCCACGTCAAAGGTCAGCTTGCCCTTCATCTCAATCCGGGTGCCTTCCGCCTCCTGCATGATTTCCTTGCTGATGACTTCCGGATCTTCCAGCCCCAGCTTCTTGCCGATTTCCAGAGCCACAGCTTCCGCCGCCCGCACATGGGTCGGCACGCACATGGTAATCATGATGGTTCCGTCCGCGCACCATTCCATTTCCGGCTTGATGGCTTCGCCGTCCAGATATTTCTTCACCTTTTCCAGGCGGACGTCCACACAGTCTTCCGGATCCAGTTCGTCAATGTAGACGATCTTGCTGCGGTCCTCAAAGGTACAGCCGCCGATAAGAGCGGACGGATTTTCCGGATCGCCGCCGTACTGCTCCACGTTGTTGTATCCGAAGTGAGCGGTTACCGGCGCCATGTAATCGTCTTCTCTTTCAAAGATATAACCGTAGCCCACGCCGCCTTCAATCTGTCTGGCGATTCCGTCACCGTTTCTCGCCGGGTATTCCGCCGAATCCACGAAGAAACCTTCCTGCACCGCCTGGAAGTAGCCGCCGACTTCCACGATTTCTTCCATAAACAGGCACGCCCGCTCTTTGATTTCTCTGGCTTTTTCTCTCAGATAGCCGTCCTTTTTCAGTTCCACCATTTCCATCAGGCCGTCCAGTCCCACCAGAGTCTGCTTGGCGTTGTCACAGGCCTCAATATTGTAAATGTGCCATGGCACGTTTCTTCCTTCATCCGGCGTGATGGTGGACTGGATGTCCGCCCTGGTCAGCTTGGAGATCAGCATGTTCAGCACATGGCTGACCGTGGCTTCTCTGGCGGAGGAACAGATATATTTGGTATTTTCCTGAGCCCTCATCTTATAGCGGTCGCAGATGTCCCGCAGCGCTACCGCGTAAGGCAGATCCATGTATACACACGGCGCCGGCGTAGCGGATGGAGGCACGGTGGAAAGACTGATATTTTCCGGCTTGATTCCGACCTTTTCCGAGAACAGAGCGTTGATGGCGTGCTGCACGATCAGCTCCGGCATAACCTTCCAGGCTTCTCTGGCTGTGGCGTTAGCGTTGTGGGCGCCGTCAATCTGCAGAATATCCGCCCACTCCATAATCTTCTTGGACTCGCAGGCGTCTACAAAGGAACGCACGCAGTTGATGTCCCGATACAGCACGTTGTACTGAGGGTCCTGATGGGCGCCGTTGATTCCTTCTTCCGCGAACATTACGGCAATATCCGGGCCTGCCACGCCGGAAACATAGGAGTGATAGTTAATAGGACGGCCGACTTCATCTTCGATAATGTCCAGAGCTTTTCTCTGAGCGCGCACCTGTTTTCTGGTAATCGGCACGCCGCCGATTCCCTGAGGCGTTCCTTCCATCAGACCGTCAATATGGGACTGCCCCATATGGCGGATTACCATAATATGATCCGCTCCATGCCACGCCGCCATCCGCATTCTGCGGATATCGTCCTCAAATCTTCCGGAAGCGATTTCCGTTGTAATGACCGCGTCCGGCTGAGGATCGATGTCGCCGAAGTATTTGGCGGGAGGAAGTCCTACGCCGTTTTTCAAAGGTTCGGAACAGTCATGGTACTCAAATGGTCCCATTTTCAGATTGTCGACATGCTTTCTCCAGGTCCAGCCCCTTCTTCTCGGTTCGTATTTATCCAGATCCTTCAGGATCTCTCTTACGTCCAGTTTTTCATTGGGTTTAAGTTTAAAATCTGCCATTCCTATTTGCCTCCCTTCTTGAACATCGCCGAAACTTCATCCCAGCCTTCACCCTTTGCCAGCAGAGCCCCGGCTTCTTTGATGGAAATATTTCTCGCTTTGGACAGCTTGTATACAACATGACCGGCGCCATGTCCCATCAGACCTCTGTCCATGCAGCCTTCCACAATTTTCTGTGTATCCAGGGAGGAAATTCCCATTCTCAAAAGCACCGCCCGCTCTACGGATGGCGTCGTATTCTTTCTTCCCAGCTCCAGCAGGGGATCGACCACTTGGGCGGTCAGTTCCCAGAAGCGGTCGTATAATTCTTTATCGCTCAGATTCGCGATGTGCTTTCTGCGCTGTTCAAAATCGTCTTGTCTTTTCATCCTTTTTCTCCTTCTCCTACATCTTCGCTTTTATCTCCGCAACCGCCAGTTTTACCCATTCCACATCTTTCTTTGTCTCTTCGGCGAGGAATTTGTAATCTTCTTCCGTCGGGTCCATGGTATATTTTCTTAAGTTGCCCCGGATGAGAGAACGTTTCTGACGATCCAGATCCATATCCTTTGCCTTAATCAGGGATGGATGTTCGGGAATAATAACGCTCTTTCCGGGCACCTCATCCCTGGGATCGCCAAGGCGAACCTCGATGCCGTTTTCTCTGGCAAAGGAAAGCTGAGGCTGCACGTGCTTTCCGGCTCCGGTATATTCCGTTTCCTGAACTACGATCATCGCGTCCCGGGGCATTTCCTGGGCGATGGAGAACGCCGCCGCCAGGGATGTGTTTCCTGCCGGTCCCTTTTCCAGCCCTTCCAGGGTTGCCAGACATTCGGTGATATAAAAGACATCCCCCTGGGTAATGGTTACGTACCGATCCATGTAGCGGAGCGGTCTTGCCGCGGATCTGGGCACATCGGAATGATCCGGGTCTACCGCGTAAGGCACGCCGAAGCCTGTGTGTCCCGTTGTACAGGACTTCAAGTTAAAGGCTTTATCGGAAGCCATATGAAGCCCGGAAAGATCGATGGACGCTCCGATAACCGTCGTATCCACCGCTCCGGCTTTGATCAGTCCCCTGGCGGTTCCGGTCAGGTTGCCGCCGCCCGCGTTGGTGCAGACTACCGCGTCCGGATCTTTTCCGTACTTTTCCCTAAACTGCATGGAAATTTCATATCCCAGGGTTTCCACACCGGCGATGCCAAAAGGCGTATAGAGAGAAGCATTAAAGTAGCCGGTTTCTTCCAACAGCAGGATAAACTTATAGAACAGTTCCGGTCCCACGGTCAGCTGAACAACCTCCGCTCCCAGAGCCTCGCATTTTCTCGCCTTTTCAATGATCTCCGGCTGTCCTACGCCTTTGGAGTCATAACATTCCTGGACGATGATACATTCCAGTCCGGCGATGGCCGCCTGGGAAGCGACCGCGGCGCCGTAATTGCCGGAAGTAGCGGCGATAACGCCTTTATATCCCAGCTTTTTCGCGTGGTAGACCGCATTGGCCGCTCTTCTGGCTTTAAAGCTTCCGGACGGATTCGCCGCTTCGTCCTTAATGAAAATCCGCGCCCCCTTGCCTTCCGGAGCGCAGGCTCTTGCCAGGGCGGTCAGGTTTTTCAGTTCTAATATCGGCGTGTCTCCGACGTTTACGCTTCTCTGAATCTTCTGCATCTCTTCCAGAGAATATCCGGTTTCCCGCATCATTCTTTCGTAGTCAAAGGCCATGGAACCGGACTCAAACCGGGAATAGTCGATCCCGATAGCGGCTTTCATAACCTCCTGCTTTCTTGCCATTACGCTGTCATAATCCTGAGGCAGCTTCGCCATTATTTCTCACCCCCAAATACGATTCTTCTCACCTGCTTGTCAATGGCCAGAAGCTCCGGCACGCAGGTTCCGAAATTGTGTGTGTAGTAAGGATTTACTTCGATTAGGGTTCCGGTTTCATGCCTGCCGTTTACAGATTCGATCTCCACTTCATCTCCGATTTCCGCGTCCGCCAGCAGGTAGCCCTTTGTCCACATTTCCAGAGGAACCTTCTGCGTATCCTCGGGAAGCTTTCCGGTCCGCTCCTCCGCTTTTAGTATAATTTTATGGATTCTCACCCAGTCGCCTTTCTTTGCCATAGTTTCCTCCTACTTTACAATCTTCGCTTCTTCACAGATCAGATCCCGCATATCGCCCATGATGGCTCTCGGCACCGGAATGTCGATCATGGTCTGAAGCCCCGGTCTGGCGTTGATGACATGAGGAATGGTATTGAGAATCATAGCCATAGTTCCGATCCCGCCTTCGATTTCCGGCGTATTGGACATATTTACAGGAGGGATCCCCTGGATTTCCACATAGTCGCCGGTGTGGACGCCCACCTGCTCCGGCTCGATCTGCTGCGGATGATCCATTTCGATTTTCCTTTCGCCGTCCACATAACCATAGCCTTTCATAGCGATCCCCGCCACGCTTCCCGCGGCGGCGAATCCGTAAGGGGATTTCCGATCCACATCGGTTACAATCGGATCCATATCCTGTTCGAATTTATCCAGTTTCCAGCCCAGCGCCTTTGTAATCATACCGATGGATTCGGCAAACCCAACGTGGCCCGCCAGGCTTCCGTCCGCTTTCCTCGTGTTGAATTCGTCCACGGAAATGCCGATTCCCTGTTCTTCCATAACCGCGGGGCCGAAAGGAGACAGGCTGTTGACTCTTCTGGATACGATGTGATCCACTCTTTCGCAGGCTCCGGTCCAGAGAATGACCAGCAGGTCCATAATCAGTCCCGGATTTACGCCGGTTCCCAGAACGGAAACGCCGTTTGCTTTGGCGATTTCATCCAGCTTTTTCGCAAGCTCCGGCTCCTGGGCCTGCGGAAAGGCCATTTCTTCCGCGGAAGTGATTACGTTCATTTTGTTTTCCATGACCAGTTTTAATTTGTCGAACACCTTGCTGGTGAAAGAGTCAGTGCAGACAACGACGATGTCCGCGGCTTTCGGCTTGATTACTTCTTCCGCCGTTCCCACAATCACGTCTTCTCTGTCGCCCCGTTCCATGCCCGGCACAACGTCATAAAGGCTCTTTCCCAGCTTGTCGCCGATATCAATCGCCCCTACGATATCCACGCCTTTTTTCTTTGTGATCATTTTTCCGATTCCGCCGCCCATGGCGCCCAGTCCCCATAAAATTACTTTTACATTTTCCATGTTTCCTCTCTCCTTTTCCTCTTCTTTATCCGTTTTTCTGAGCTGATTATTCTTTTTTATTTTGCCCAAATATATCGCAAGTTCTGTGCCATTTACTGTTTTTTACCTGGTTTCATCGGAAGATATTAAAATCTGGCGGGTTCTCCTGGAAAATCCGATTTAAAGTTCCGATTTCTTTTCGCCAATTCGCAAAAATATTGGCAGTTTTTATGCAAATATTTTTGCATGTAATTCTTTTTTTGAGCCTGCCTTTGAGGGTTTGGAAACAAAAAGAAAAAAAACGTATTTGTTTCCAAAAAAGACTAGGTTCCAGAAGGCAAAAAACAATCACTTCCCTTTTCAAGGGCGAAGTTTGCTTTCTTGTCCTCTGGAACCATTGAAAAATTAGAAACAAATCGAAAAAATTTTGTTTTGTTACGAACCTCAGATCTTATATTTCTTCAGTTTGTGCTGCAGAGTCTGTCGTTTGATACCCAGCTGCCGCGCCGCCGCGGAAATGTTTCCTTCATTTTCCGCCATGCACCTTCTCAGGATCTGTTCCTCGCAGATACGCAGATATTCGTCCAGTGACTGCGCCGACGGGTCATATCCGGCGGCGGACCCTTTCTTTTCCTGTTCCACATCCGGCAAATGAAGCAGCTTTTCCGTCAGAACATGCTCCCGGTCCGTCAGAGACACGGCGGACATAATGATGTTTTCCAATTCTCGCACATTTCCCGGATAGGTGTAATTTTTCAGTATTTTCAGCGCTCCCTCTGACAGCATCCATACTTCCTTGCCGTATTTTTTATTATGTTTTTCCAGAAAAGCGTCACAGAGAAGAGGAATGTCGTCCAGTCGCTCTCTCAGAGGCGGAATTGTAATGTTGACAACATTCAGCCGATAATACAAATCCTTTCTCAGAAGGCCTTTTTCGATAAGCTTCAGTGGCGGTTCATTAACGGTAGCGATGATCCTTACATCTACCGGAATATCCCGGCTCCCTCCTACCCGGCGGATGTAGTCTTCCTGAAGAACCCGCAGCAGTTTGCTCTGCAATTCATAGGGCATAGCGCTGATTTCATCCAGCAGCAGAGTTCCTCCGCTGGCCTGTTCAAAAAGCCCCGGCCGGTCTACCGCTCCGGTGAACCCTCCTTTTTCCGTTCCGAAAAGAATGCCTTCCAACAAACTCTCCGGAAGGGCCGCGCAGTTCTGAGCGAGGAATGGATTGTCCCTTCTTGCCCCCGCGAAATGAATGCTCTGCGCAAACAGCTCTTTCCCGGTTCCTGTTTCTCCATAGATAAAGACGGAAGCGTCCGTCCTTGCCGCCTTTTTTCCCAGGGTTACCACTTCTTTGAAGGTTTTATTTTCCCCGATAATATCATCGAACTGATACCGCTTTATCTGTGGTTTTTTGGGTTTTTGAACGGGAAGCGTCTCCTTTTGCAGATCTAAAATTGTATTGCTCAAGCTTTTAATTTCTGTAATATCTCTGCTGACTTCAATGGCCGCGATTACCTGTCCGTCCTCCTCTACCGGAATGGTAGAGTTTACGGTTGTAATTTCCTTTCCATAGCGGTTCCGATAGGTCTGCTGCTTGTTAATGGTCGCCTGATTTTCTTTGAGAGCCCGGTACAACGTACTTTCCTGAGGGGGAATCGAGGAAAAAACTTCTCGAAAGGGCTTTCCGAGGATGTCCTCCCGATTGGTCATTTCCAGCCCCGCCATTTTTTCGTTATAAAGAATGGTCTTCCCTGTCGCGTCAACAATATGGACCGCTTCGTCCATAATATTGCCCAGCTCCTGCAGAACCTGCCGATAGTCCTTTGCTTTCATCTGTCGCACCTCCCCTTACTATGGTAACATGAAAAAAGCGGAGGTGCAATTTTTTTTGCATCTCCGCGACAACCTTTGTTTATACGATAGAAAGGGTTTCCCGCATTATACATAGACAATATCCACATTTGGCGAATTTGTCACGTACACAATGGTAGAATAGCACAAATCAAATTCAATGATATCGCCCACCTTATATTCCCTCTGGCAATCCTGCACATCCAGGATCGTATGGTCGCTGGAAGCTCCCAGAATCTGAATATGTTTATCCCGTGGGATCAACATATCCGGAAAGGCAAAGTCCGCTCTTCCCAGAGCAATCAGCGCTCTCTTGCGAATTCCCCGATCCTCAAATTCAGGCTTGCGCTCAAACGCGTCGTACATGATCTTGCCCACAGGATAGGTCGGCTTTTCTCTGGCCTCAATGACTTCCGCCTGGAGGGTAAAAACATCCCGATGCATATCGCTCATGTCACAGCCCCAGAAATCCTGCAGATCCCTTGCCAGCAGCATCGCTTCTCCGATACGGAGAAGATTAATCCTTCTTGGCATATTCTTCTCCAGCACCCGCGGATAAGACGTTGTGGAACCGCCGGCGACAAACTCCAGCTCCCGCCCGATCTTCTCCTCGATCGCTTCCGCGCATTCCACCAGCTCGTTAAGCTTTTCCACGGTAGCGTCAATCCCTCCATAGCATCCCAGGTTGGTACCCACTCCGGCAAGCTCCAGATTGTGCATATTGTTTTCCACGCAGAGAGCCGCTTCCATCAGTTCTTCCCTATCCCAAAAGCCTTCTCTCAGATCCCCCAAATCGACCATAAGAATGACTTTGTGCTGCTTGTCTTGCAATCCTGCCTGATGGTTTAAAGCTCTCAGCACTTTGGCTTCGCTATTCAGACTGATTTCTGTCAGACGAACCACATCCGCGGCTTCGCTGAGCATCGGCACGCGAATCAGCATAAAATCCGCCTGAACGCCGTAGTTCCTCACCGCTTCAATCTGATCCAGCCGAGATGAAGCAATAAACCGGCAACCCTCCTGTGCCATGAGCTTGGCACACTCCGGAAGGCCGCTGCACCCTTTGATGACGCCCGCCACTTCAACGCCCTGATCCTGGCAGTTAACCAGCACCCGATCAATATTGTGCTGCAGCTTCTTCAGGTCTACTACTAGTTTTGGATATCTGTTTTTGTTCATATTTGCCTTTCCTCTCTCCCAAATCAATCTTCCCTGGGAATCTGTTTATATCTCTTGATTTTTCTGGTTGTCGTTTTTTCAAACTCTTCGTTGCGAACAGCAAACCGTTTGACCCGTTTATAAGCGGGCATCTGCTCATTGGCTTCTTCAATGACCGTCTTCAGAAAATCATGAACCCGCTCTTCGCTCATCTCGCCAAAATCCTCGCGAATCGCCTCAAAATCAGGGAAAATTTCCGCTCGAACAACCGTATCTCCGCTCCGTTTGTCTACCGTGCCGTACACGATTGTTTCTTCAATGTATTTGCTCTGCAGCAGATAGTATTCCACTTCTTCCGGGAAAATGTTTTTTCCGTTTTTGGTAACAATTACATTTTTCTTCCTGCCGCACACATAAAGGAAGCCTTCTTCGTCAAACCGCCCGTAATCGCCAGTATACAGCCAGCCGTTCTTCAGGACTTCCGCTGTAGCCTCCGGATCGTCATAGTAGCCGATCATGACGGAAGGCCCTCTGCATATAATCTCGCCAATTCCATCTTTATCCGGATTCGCGATCCGCACCTCCGTTCCGGGCATCGGCTTTCCAACGGAATCCGCTTTGCTGTACTGATCCCGGTTAACCGCGATAATCGGCGCGTTTTCCGTCATGCCGTAGCCTTGTATCATGGGAATGCCCATCGCTTCGTAGTCCCGGATTACCTCCGGATTGATTGCCGCTCCACCCGCGATAAACAGTGCCATATGGCCGCCGATACTGTGATGCAGCTGAGAAAAGACGCTCCGAACTACTTTCGGCTTGTTATACAGCTTCAATTTTTTAGACAGCTTGACCATCCGCCGCATTGTATCCGCTTTACCGGAGGACTCCGCCTGTTTCCATACCTTCTTGTGCATGGATTCAAATACCAACGGCACTCCCAGCATTACCGTCGCCCGCGACTCTTTCAGGTTTTTCTGAATATATCTGAGACCCTCACAGATAGCAACGCACATTCCCTGATACAGACCCGTAAAGATGTGGCATGTCATCTCATAGGAATGATGCATCGGGAGCACGGATAATCCGACTCCCGGCTTGCGGATCTTCACGTATTTAGACATATTATAGACATTTGCCGAAATATTCTTGTGAGAGAGCATGACGCCTTTGGCAAGTCCTGTCGTTCCTGATGTGAACAACAGCGTGCAAAGAGCTTCCCGATCAATGGCCGCGTCCAGAAATGCCCGCTCTCCCTGTTCCAGCAGTTCCATACCTTCTTCCAGCAGCTGATCAAACGAAAACTCTCCATCTTGGTGCCGCTCCAGTGCCATATTGATTCGGCAGGAAACGCCTTCCGTCTCAGCCAGAGCGGAATCAACCGTCTCCTTCATTTTTGACGAATAAATAATCGCGTCTGCTCCCGCGCGTTTTATAAGATTCGCGATTTCTTTTGGCGGAAGTTCCTTATCCAGAGGAACGACGACTCCCGTTCCGTTTACGGTTCCCAGATAGGATACGACCCATTTATAACTGTTTTCACCGATGACCGCGATCTTCTTCCCTTTTAATCCCAAATCCAGCAGCCTTGTTCCCAGCGCGTCTACGTCCTGTTTTACCTTCTCGTAGAGCACCGGTCTGTACGGTCCGCCCGGAGTATCCTTGACAAGGTAGGCCGGTTCTTTCGCGAAGAGCTCCGCGCTGGTATTCAGCATGTCTTTCAGATCGCTTATATATCGGAATTGATAAAAAACGTCTTTATACTTTTTACTGTTCAAGTGGACAGTCCCCCTCTCATTCACATCAAAAAACTGTTATGTCTGACAATTTATTTTATCATTTTCTCTCTATCGGCGCAAGGACGGGCCGGGGGGTTTTCCGGAGTTCGCGCTGTCGGATAAATTGGAGTATTTAGGAAAAGGCGGCTGCCGCGCTTACAAACTGACGGTTGTAAATTCCACAGGGGTCATGTTATAGTTATAAAAGTAAGGAGATTATCCTAGTCAGATCAAAGCTGTTTTATGGAAAACAGCGTCGGAAAGGCAGAAGAATAAATGGATTTTACCCCTGAGAAAAGAAAAAAAACAGCAAAATGGCTCATTGGCGTTGTGACCGCGTGCATTTTAATATTTTTAGGTGTGCAGAACATCGGCGCGGTGGCGAATGCTCTATCCTGGTGTATCAGCCTGATAGCGCCTCTTTTGATTGGATTTGCCATAGCGGTCATCTTAAATGTGCCTATGGGTTTCTTTGAATCGCATTTCTGGAAAAATACAAAAAAACCGCTTCTTCAGAAATTGCGAAGACCAGTATCTTTTTTGCTGGCTCTTATCATTATACTCGCGGTTTTTGTCGGCGTTGTCTGGCTCGTAATTCCGGAATTATTCAACGCGCTTAACGTGATTGCTCAAGGCGTCATGGGTTTCATAAATGAATTGAACTCGATGACCGGAGCGGAACTTTCCCAGCTTCCGTTCGGCGACGCGCTTTTGAGTATTGACTGGGACTACGTCCTTTCTTCTATCCAAAACTGGCTTAAGGATGAAGGCGGAGCGATTGTCAATACCGCTTTCGGTACCGTAACCTCATTAGTAGGCGGCATCTTTGACTTCTTTATCGCCTTTGTGTTCGCGATTTACATCCTCTTTAGCAAGGATAAATTAAAGCGGCAGGCCTGCCGTTTAATCCGGGCCTGGCTGCCGAAAGGCTTCGGCGAATGGTTAATCCACGCGTCTTCGGTCGCCAATGTAACCTTCCGGAATTTCATTTCCGGCCAGTCTTTGGAAGCGGTCATTCTCGGATCGCTATGCGCCATCGGTATGCTGGCGCTGCAAATACCATATGCTCCAATGGTGGGAGCGCTGGTTGGCGTAACCGCGCTGATTCCTGTAGTCGGGGCATTTATCGGGACGATTGTGGGGGCGTTTATGATCTTAACGGTCGAGCCTGTGAAAGCTGTAATTTTTGTAATATTTTTCCTCATTTTACAACAAATCGAAGGAAACCTCATCTATCCACGGGTTATGGGCAGCAGGGTAAATCTTCCCGGCATGTGGATATTAGCGGCGGTAACTGTAGGTGGGGGCATCAGCGGCCCTTTCGGAATGCTGCTTAGCGTGCCGGTTGCTTCCACCGCCTATATTCTTTTCAAGGAAGCGACGCAGAGGCGGGAGAAACAGCAGGCAGGGCAGTTGACAGAAAGGGATGAGCCGGAAGCATCTGTTTGAACGCCGTTTTAGCTGAGGCTCCGCACTTACAGCTTTGGCAGTTCCCAGACATCGAATCGCACCCCATTTTCATCAAAAGCTTCCACTTTTAAATTATTTTCTGAAACCGATATAACCTGATATGTCCCTGTCCTTGCTTCCATTTTTTCAATATATTCGCTAAGGGGTTCTCCCTTTTTATCGTAGTAGCTTTGTTTTTGCCCAGAATTTCCCATAATACAAGTGATTCCATTCTGTTCTTTCGTTCTCATATACACATGCTGGTGCCCGCACAGGATGCAAGCAACACCGCCTTCACTCAGCACTGGAATCCAATTTTTGCGGATACGAGAGTAAATGGGATCATCTTCCGTGATCGGATACGGCGGATGATGCATAACGGCAATTTTCCATTTTGCGCTGCTGTGAGAAAGATCGGTTCTTATCCACTGCCGCAATTGTTCTATCATTTCCTGCCACCGTTTTTTTCCCATATCCCGGATCCGCTCTTCCATAAACAGACAGCTATTAAGCATTAAAAAATGGCAATCCCCGTAATCAAAGGAATAGACTTCCCCGGGCAGAGGACTGTTTTCCGGCTGAGGCAGCATTTGAAGATAGGTATAGGGGATAATGGAAGTTTCATGGTTTCCCGGCACCGCCGCCAGGGGGATTCGAGAAAATACCGACTGGCTCTGATTAAAAAAAGCCGACCAGTCCTGGATATCCGCGCTTTTTTCCACCATATCTCCGGAAAGGATTCCAAAATTGATATCAGGATGCTCCCTGCAGGCCCGGCGCAGTAGCGTTCCCCAGGTTTCATAATCCCGCTCTCGCACCTGATACTGGATATCTCCCATGAACAAAAAGGAAAAATTTCCCTTTCCGGCAGTTGTAAAAGATCGGACCTTACTCCAGCTTTGCCCGTTTCCCACACAGTACTGATAAGTTGTGTCCGGCCGCAAACCTGTAAGAACCGCTTTATACCGGTAATACTCCCCCTCTCGTATTTTCGTTCGCTCAGCCCGTGCTTCGCAATTTGTGTTTTTGATTCCATAATGGACAAGCCCTGTTTCCTTTCGGCAGCTATACCAACTGACCGCCTGAGAAGATTGTGGATTTTCCGTCTGAGATAGTAGGATCTGGGACGCTACCGCCCTGTCTTCCTGCCTGGAGGTTTCGGTTGTCATATGGTCTCCCGTTCCGGTTCCTGCCATACATCCGGTCAGAATGAATACCGCCGCTAGAAGGGGGAACATTGTCATACAGATAAGGTCTCTTGCTTTTAATTTTAATTTTCGCATATACGTCCGTTTTGGATACGCCCGAAACGCCCGCGCTTCCATGGAGATGGACATATCCTTTGCCCTTTCCATCGCCCCCGCTAAGATCGGAAGTGATATTTTCAAATACACGCGCAGCTTTGCCGCAATGGAAGCTTTTTTTATTTCCATACCCCGCAGTTGAATACTGTAGTAAACATCCATCGCTTCCTCCCTCAAAATCGGGAAAAAATGCAGCCCGATGATGACCATATAGGCGATTTCATAAGGAATTTTCCATTGAACCAGTCCCAGAAGATAATCTCTCGGGGCCCCGGTCAACAGGATCAGCGCGGACACAATTATAATCAATAACCGGATACTGAGTGCCGCTCCCAGTTCCATCTGTCCGAACAAAGCCTGCAGCAGGAATAAAAATACGACCATTCCTACTGCCATGCGCGCCTGCTTCAGTTGCTGCCGGAATCCCACTTTGCCAGCCGCCAGAAGCGCGGATGTAAAAAGTAGAAGGCCCAGGAGAAAACGCAAATTTTCCACCGCCATCGCCGCTGTGGAAATCGCCGCAATCATCACCATTTTTGTGCGCGGATCCAGTGCCGCAAGGCTAAACATATTCGTCACCTCCCGATTCACCGACTCCCGGATTCCTGCCTCCCAGAAAAATACGCCGGCAGGCATGTTTTCGCACAAATTCCATATCATGGCTAATCAGAATAATACCGCAACCGCGCGCGTTCCGGACTCGCTCCAGACAATCGCCAAGCTGCCGTCTCCGCTTTTGATCCAAACTGCTGGTAGGCTCGTCCAGCAGCAGATAATCCGGCTCCATGGCAAGGACAGAAGCCAGTACCAAGCGCTGTTTTTCTCCACAACTCAAATGGAAAGGGAATGCTTCTTCATAACCGGAAAGTTCCATGAGCTCCAGGTATTCCCGGCTTTTTTCGCGAATCGTTTCCTGCTCCATCCCCGCAGCCTCCAGTCCATAGGCGATCTCTTCGCGCACTGTCGTAGAAAAAATCTGACGGGCTGGATTTTGCATAACGTAGCCGATTTTTCTGCCTCTTTCCGCCAAAGACCAACTCTTCATATCTTCTCCCTCTAAAAAAATGCTGCCCTCCTGCGGCTGTAAAATTCCCATGATCAGCTTGCCCAGAGTTGTCTTTCCCGTCCCGTTCGGCCCCAGTACTGCCACGGTTTCTCCTTTTTCAAAAACAGCAGAAAAAGCCTCCAGTACAGCAGGCTCTTTCTTCTGATATCGGAATGTAATCTTGCTTACTTCCAGATTCACAACAGTCCCCCTTTTTTCCGGATCTCTTCCGGTGCTCCAAAGTCCCGGAGCCTTCCATTTTCTATAACGAGCCATTGATCCGCGAAATCCAGTTGCTCATAGTCATGTTCCACAACAAGAAGCGTTTTTCCCGTCGCTCTCAGTTTTTTCATCAATCCGAGAACAATCTTTCTCCCCTGCGCATCTACATGGCTGACCGGCTCGTCCATAATCAGAATATCCGGCTCCATAGTCAGCAGAGCTCCGGCAGCCACCAACTGCTTTTGGCCTCCGGAAAGCCGTCCGGGGTTTTTCAGGGCCAGATGGCGGATTTCTAAAAGATCCATTACCTCATCTACCCGTCTGCGGATTTCTCCTGGCGGCAGCATAAGGTTTTCCGGTCCAAAGGCCAATTCATCTTCCACGGTAGAGGCAAAGAGCTGTCGATCCGGATCCTGCATCATATAGCCGATCGTTACGGCCATCTGACTGAGCGGTTCTGTTCGTGGATCCAGTTCCGCAACTCGCACCTCTCCAGTTATGGTTCCCGCTATACACTGGGGAATAATACCGCACAGAATCTGACAAAGTGTGCTTTTCCCACAGCCGGAAAGTCCAATCACCGCAGTAATGGACTTCGGGAAAATAGAAAAAGTGATTCCCGACAGAATTTCCCTCTCCGGATCGGACTCATAAAAAAAGGATAAGTCCCGAACCTGAAGGATTGTTTTTTCTTCTTTCATCGTCTGATTTTCTTCACTGCGGAGAAACTTCCGTACGCTTTTTTACCATTTATAATTCGGTAAGCTCGTACTTTATAATAGTAGGTTTTTCCCCGTTTCAATTTTTTATTGATACAGGATGTCTGTGCTCCCCTGCGAATAGTCTTGACTCTTTTGTACTTTCCGGATTTTTTCTGGGCTCTGTAGATTTGATATCCCCTGGAACCGGAAACCCTCGTCCACCGAATCTTTACCGCGCCTTTTCCGCGCTTTGAAAGCTTGCGGATTTTTCCTTTATTCAGCTTGGGCGCTGCCGCGGTTTCCTTTGAGTAAGCACTGATCCGTTCTCTGCCTTCCACGTTTTTAAAGCTTCTCACCTTGTAGCGGTACTTCTTGTTTGTGACAAGGCCTCTGTCAGTCATGGAAACGGTTGACGCTCCCACTTTTTTCACTAGCTTCCAGTTCTTTGTTTTACTGTCATAGCGGTAAATTCTGTAGCCATCCGCTCCAGCCACTCTGCTCCATGTCAGTTTTACACTGTTGTAGCTATGTTTTACCGCCTTTACAGAAGCCGGGGCGGCAGGGGTTGTTACAACAGGCGCCGGGCTTGGTTCGGGAGTTGGCGTCGGTTTATCCGGTTCCGGATTTTCCGGAACCGCGGTCAGAACATTGCCTTCCGGATCTGTAATATTAATTCTGTTCAAATTGTATACAATCGATTCGTCCTGTGTAGTTCCCGATACATAAACCGCCACTTCCCCCGTCTGTTTTTCCGGGGTTACTGTATCGTCCGCGTATCCCCACGCGACGAAACACTCCTCGACGCGTTCTTTCTCAATAGTTTTAAAAGTACCGTCTTCGGATATCAGGCGAACCTCGGTATCCGCGTAATCCGGCATATACTTTATCAGATCCATTTTTTCCAACATAAGTTTCAGCGGAATACCCTTCAGGCGATGGGTTACGTTACCCTCTTCAGACTGGAATGTATAGTCTTTTTCGAATATGCCCCAATTTAGAATTTCATGCAGACGAACGGTTTTATATCGATCATTATTTGTTTTAATCAATGTCACCAGGTCGCCCGCAATCAATGTATTCGTCATTTTAATAAAATGACAATTATTATCATCTCTTACATGCTGCTGCCCATAAACAAAGGTTTCTTCCCCCGCCGCAAGCTTTTCCGCGGTCCCTGTCTCAGGAACCGTGCCGGAAAACTCATCTTCGGCACCGATCGTTGTTTTATAAAGCGCAATTACCGGGGAAGGGGACACTGTACCTGTTGTATCTCCCGGCGCAAAGTATTTCATGTGTTCCAGTTGTTCAAAGCTGAGCTTGGTGCTGTAGGAGTCTGCGGAATAAATAGAAAATGTCTTCAGATTTGAAAAATCACTTCCATTCACTTCTTGAAGGACTTTTTTTACATCCAAACCATTGACGATGGAATAATGAAATCCCCCTTCGCCATGGTTATCGTAAGAAGAGAAAAATTGATTCTCTACCCAGCTATCGCCAAGGCCATATGCATTCGGATTTCTATCATCTTTTAATGTTTCAAGCTCCTCTTCTGTAAGGACAATCATATTTTTCTGAAATCCATCGCTACCTTTCACCGTTTTTCCAGTAACCAGAAGCCCCAGCTTTTGCCCTCCGCCTGACTCAGCACCATAAATGCCTTGCGTATCAAACAATCCGGTCAGCAACAAAACCACCAGAATTACGGCGATACTGATATTGCGCCGCTTTGCGTAAATTCGCATACCTGCCTCTCTTTCTGACTGAAAGAGCCGATGAATATTCATCGGCTGTTCCTTCAGTACGGATTCCTTATTTTATCTCTTTATTTTTTTCACTTTTGACCACGGACTATGGATCCTTTTTCCGTCTACCGTCTTATAGGCGCGTACTTTATAATAGTAATTCTTGTTCCTCTTCAGAGTTTTGCTCTTCCAGGAAGTCCGGTTGGCCTTCAGCCTCTTGACCTGTCTGTACTTTCCTTTTCTCCCGATCTTCTGGTAGATCTGATAGCCAGACTCGCCTTTGATGTTCTGAATCCGAATGCTGGCCCGTTTTTTGCTTTTCTTCACCCGCAAAATCGGCGCTTTCAGCGTTGTAGCACTTTTCTGGGCGCTATATCCGGCACTGTAAAGTGTAGTGGTTCCAACCTTTTTATAAGCTTTTACCCGTACCGCATAAACCGTCCCTTTTTTCAGTCCGGTCAAAGTCGTAGATGTTGTGTTTACATTTTTATTTCTCCAGCTTCCTTTTCCCGCTTTATAATAAACGGTGTATCCGCTGGCGCCTGCCACTGCTGTCCAGGAAGCCCGAATCCTGTTATACTTGGACAGCTTTACAGACAGCCCAGTAACATTTACAGGCGCGGCCGCTGCTTCAACCATAACCTTCGCATCTTGATAAACAGTCGGCTCCTTGCCGGACGCGGTTTCGTAGTCGCTATCATTATTTGAATATTCGATCGGCGCGCTTGCTGTATCCACCAGCACCGCATAATTGTAGTTCAGTGGAACACGTTTTGCATTACTGATGTTGGTGCTTCTCTTGGACTGTTCATAGTAGCACGCCACAAAGAAGTCATCCAGTCTGGAAGTAATATTGACTTTCTGACCCTTGCTATCGGTTACAAAGGCCTGTTCTCCCGCGCCCAGCGTTCCTACCAGATCTTTGAGCCATACGCCATGGTAACGGACATACATGGGTTTGTTATAGCCGATGTACTCATATCCGGAGGTCTTCTGATCGGGATATTCCATCACTCCCGCCAGCTCGGAACGGATATAGTTTTTCGTCTGTCCGGCCTTGGTAATGGAGAAGAACGGTGTTTCCACAAACTGAAACAACACTTCCTGTGCCGCGTCGGATCCGATTATAATCACCTTGGACGCATCGTCATCCAGCTTTGCCCACGGTACATCTACATTCGGAGTTGCCGACCAAGCCATACCCTCCAACAGCCCAACAACTTCATGTACGTCCGCAATTTCCGTACCAGAGGCGTTAACGCTCTTCAACTGATATCCGGATTTTCCGCTTGGAAGCGGAGCACCATCCTCTCTCTCGTTATTGCTCACCACAACGCCCTTTAACAGCTTAAGTACAGAAGAATTTGCGCTGTTCGTCTGACGGTATGCCCTAACATAGGAAGCTTCTCTTTCATAGTCTAAAAACGGAGTATATTCTGTTTCATTCACATTATTGGCGTCCGGTACATCGTACAAGGTCTTGCATGCATATCCAATAATCGTTTCCGCTGCGATTCCCGCGTCGGAGCCGTTTCCATCTCCGTTCTCATCTGTCAGACCCTTTACTGTATCCTGATAGGAAGGAGCTGTTGCGTGATAAGCATCTTCTTCCATATACTGAATAATCCAATCTTCTCCAATTTCAACGCCCTGCAGGTTGTCCAGCAGGGTTGAAAGTTTCGCGCCTTTTACATTCGCCGTCTCGCCTGCTCCGTGATTTCCATAATGGTACGCCACTTCTTCGCCTGCGTTTTTAATCTCATCATAGCTGTAATAATAAACCGCGTCCGCTTCATCGGTCACTTTGCCGTTTCCGTCCCCGTCTACCGCGATGTAAAATACCGCATTGCTAATATTATCGCCTTCTTCGTACGGCTGCTTTGCCGCGGAAGCCGCATGGCTGTCCGCCTGTGTAAAGCTGAAGCAGGACAGCAGCATGGCCGCCGCCACAAACGCCGCAATAACTCTACTCCGTATTTTCGTCACTGTGTTCATAATTCCTCCTAAAATCAGTTTTATTTCTTATATCTTAATCACTTTACTCGGGCGCGTTTTGCCCCATTATTCTCTACATTCAATTCTGACAAGGAATTTTGTGCTCCGGTTTCCAAAACTGTCCCCCGCCACAAGCATCCTCATCGGGCCCTCACCTCCTTCATTAAAATGTTCAAAGGGCTTACCATCCTTTTCATATGCCACAATCGCATAGTCCTTTTGCTGTATCTCCTCCCGGGACAACGCGGAAGAATATCCGTCCCCCGCGACACAAATAAAGGTTCTGCACTCTTTCAGCAGGCGTTTATCCGCCCGGTTCAGCACATCCCGCAATTCCGGTCCGCGAAAGGTTCCCTCCGCGTTTTCATGCTGCGCGGACTGCAGTTTGGCGTAAAGTTTTTTATACGGCATATTTTCAATTTCTTTCAGGGTAAACGTTTTGACCGTCTCCCCGTTTCTCGCGACCGCAACGGAATAACCGTCAGCCTGATGATCCTGCTGAGAGAGATTCCACCATGCGGCAATTCCCGCAATCAGGCATAGCAGCATAAACCCTATCAGCAGATAGATTCCTTTTATTTTCAACTTTCTCTGTTGTATCATTGCTGTTCCTTTTCCCGGATACCTGCCGGAAGGACGCCTCCTTCCCGCTTCCCTGTCAGGTTATATTTCCGCAGGACCTTTAACAGTTCCCATGCCAGCAGCCCGCCGATTCCTCCGGACAGCACAGCGATGGAAAGAATCAGGAGCAGATATGCGCCCGGCGCCTGAAAAAATACAATATTCACACACGCTGTGCCAGTCACATTCGCCGCAGCTCCGGCAATAACTGCGCATCCTCGGCAGCAAACCCGATGTCCGATCAGCAGGAGCAGCAGATCCATAACAATCCCCGGCGAAAGATAAGTGAAAAGACTCATTACGCCGTGGGAACCGACGACCCCGGTAAACATCACAAGAAAGGCCTGTATCAGGGCAATCAGCGTGGAAGTTCCGGGTTTGCCTGTAATTCCATAGCCGACTACCAGCCACATCATGTAAAGTCCTCCCGCAAAAGCTCCGCTGGGAATCATCAGGGGCCCACTGATAATGTGCGCCAGCGGTACCAGAACCGGCTTTATTGCGATTCCCAGAGCCGCCATGATCGCGATAATCACGAAATCATAGATGCGGAATCTTTGCAAAATCTTACTCATTTGTCTCTGAGACCTCAATTTTTTCTACATAGGAAGCCCAGCCCTGCATGTTGAAATCCATCGTATAGTCAGAATCATAATCGGTCTGTCCAAATACCAGCCGCAGAGGGCTTCCTTCGTCCGCATGATAGATCTTATCATTTCCCATGCTTTCCCCCTCCTGTATCACTGCCAGCATCGGCTCCACCGGATCGCCTTTTTTAGCGTCTTCACCGTTGAAGAAATACAGATCATATAGGCTATCCAGTTCATATTCTCTGGAATATCCATCGCTGCATATAACCTTCATTGTTTCTCCCGGTTTTCCATACCCCGCGTCTTCCAGTAGAGTCCGAATCTTCACTCCGGTGTACTCCCGCACCTGCCGCTCGTTGTTGTTTTCCTTATTTCTGCCGCTGTAGCTGCAGGTTTCCATTCCCAGTTCTTCCAGCTGTTCCAAAGAATATTCCTTTTCCCCCTGGGTTCCGCTTACAGTGAGAATTACCGCAGTTTTATCCGTGGATCCTGCCGTCTGCCCGCTCCCCGCATCATCGGTTCCTCCGGAACCGCATCCCGCAAAGAAAATAGCCATCAGGACTGCCAGCAGGGAAAGCTTTACCACATATTTGACTCTCATCATCTTCCGCTCCTACAAAATTTCAATATAGTCAATGTTTTTCACCCAGTACTGAGCGTTATAATCACCGTTTTCATCGGTATCTTCCGCAGACTGTCCAAAACACAACCGAAAGGCATCCGCTCCAGTTGTGGTGATAATCGCCGGAACCGATTTTGCGCTGGAACCGGTTTTCTTTAAAAAAGCCTTTTTCGAAGCCTTCAGGTCACTAACCGAAAATTCCTTTGTGTATCCGTCTTTCGATCGGAATCTGGCAGTTGATCCCGAAAACCCGCTCTTTGAGAGAACCCTGGAGAAGGAAACTCCGGTCGCGCTGAGGAATTGCCTCTGGGCAGACTCTTTATTGCGGTAAGAGTATTTATAAGTCCCTGTTCCCATTCCTGACAACTGATTTGCGGTAAAATATACTTCTTTGTCGCCGCTCTTTACGGTCAGAACATGACCTGAAGGCTTTACCGCTTTGGAACTTTTCTTCTTTCTGTCTTTCTTTTTCTCAGAAGCTTTCGCCGTTTTTTTGTCAGTTTTTTTTGCAGTATCTGTCTTCTTTGTCTTTGTTTCTGTTTTTTTCGACGCTGTTTGTTCCGTCTCTTCCTGTTCAGGAGCCTTTGAAGTAGTTTTCGCTTTCTTTTCCCTGCTTGTCTTTTCCGTCTTCGCTGTCTTCGTTTCCGTAGTCTGTTCAGACGGCGTGATTTCCTTCGCGGCCACGCTTTCCGACGCCTCGCCGCTCTGTGCGGAATTTTCCGTATCCTGTCCGCAAGCGCACAGAATAACGGTCAGCACCAGGCACAGCAGGATTCCGATCCATTTTTTTTGTCGATTGATTTTCATCACGCACCTCTATCGTTTAATCGATTTTACTGCGGAGTACGCACCGTACACCTTTTTACCGCTTACCTTTCTGTAGGGACGCACCTTTACATAATAACGCCGCTTTTTCTTCTGGTTTTTTTTCTTCAGATACCGTATCGTTTTTGAGACCGTCGTACCTTTTTTTATAGTGTAAAATTTCCTTCCCTTTGTTGTTTTACGGTTGGTTCCCAAGCGGATCTGATAACCGTTCGCGCCGCTTACGCGGTTCCACTTAATCTTGATTCCACGTTTTCCGTATCTGGAAACCTTCCGTACTTTTCCCTTTCCCAGTTTTGGCGTTATAGCGGCCAGGTTACTGAAAGCTCCCTCTATGTCGATACTTCCCACTGTAATATAAGCTTTCACTTTGTAATAATATCGTGTCCCGGTCTTCAACCCCCGATCCGTATAAGTCGTGTTTGCCGTACCCTCCACGCAGTCCAGCAGCTGATATCCTCCGCGCTTTCCTTTTTCATAGCGATAGATGTTGTAGCCTTGCGCGCCGGAAGCCCGGTTCCAGGCAATCCGAATGCTGTTATAGCTTTTCTGCATCGCTTTTAGACCTGCTACATTCGCCGGAGTTACGACGGTCGCGGAGATTCCGGTTATATTCTCTTTTACGACCTGATCCTTTGTGGTTCCTGGGCCTAAGAGTACCAATTGACCGGATGTTTTCATCGGTTCGGAGTTTACTTCCGCGTCATAGGCGAGAAAATATCTGGAAGGATCGGAAACGGTTGTCCCATCAGAGTTTTTAACGATAGTGTTTACTCCCACTCCCGCATCCGCAAGGAACCGGTTTAGCGGGATTCCTGTCGCAACCACTGTTTTCTGCACACCATTTTCCATATACTGATACTGAGCGGTATAACTGCCTGATTTCGCTCCGATCAGATCGCCCAAGGTGTAACTCCGATTCTGTCCGTTAATAGAAAGCGTCAGCACATTTTCCCGCTCGCCGATCCAAACGTTTTTCAACCATTTTTCCCATGCCAGCATATTAAAATCGTTTGTATTTTCCTGCCCGAATACAAATCGGGGAAGCTCGCCGTCCCCCGCTGAATTGACTTGAAGGGCGATTGCCGGGAATACCCGAGTTCCCACCTGAGCATCCTCAGCGTCAAAGGCGTACCTTTCTTTTGAAAAAGCTTTCATCAGAGAACTGGTATGTCCATCACTGCCTTTCGTGTAAATCGCGTCACTTGCGGTGAGCTCTATTCCCATTGATTCTGCCACCGCCCGCAGATCCAGACCACTGACCGTCATTTTCAGCCAGCCGCCCTTTTCCTCTTTTGTTCTTGCGGAATACACAGTATTGCTCAGATAAGTGTCCCTCTGATTGGAGGGGAAATACTGATCTGCGGAAGCTTCGTCTCGGATACCGTCCCTCTGGCTTTTGGTCAGGTATTTGTAATTTCCCTGAAATCCATCCCCCTTTACCGCGCCGGTTCCTGTAATAATCAGCGCCGGATCCTCCTGTTTTATGAAGTTGGTTCCGTTTGTCGCGGGTGAAAAAGCCGCTGCCCGTACCGGTTGGGGATTCGCGAGAATTCCGGTCAGTAGCACGCAGAAAGCGGTCAGAACTGCTAAAATCGCAGATATTGCCCGCTTTTTACAAAGCATCATGAAAATTCCCTCCTTTTTTCACAAATTCTTCATTGTTTTGTCAACATATGCCATCATCTTACCATACTTACCATCGGAGTTCTGTTTGTTCAAAAACATTTTTGATTTTTTTTATTTCTTTCCCAACGTGAATGTGATAAAATACTGCTGAATTCAGAAAGGATATTGATGAAATGCATTTATTTTTAGAAGGACCGGCCAAAACCGGCAAATCAACTTTGATTCGGGAAGAAATCGCTCCTTACGTGGATCGGATTCGGGGATTTTCCAGCCAGCGGCTCTGGATGGACGGACGTCCCTGCGGCTACCGGCTGACGCCTGCGTCCCAGCTACAGTTGGACGCGGAATACTTCCCCCAAATGTCAGGAGTTTTCACCTGGCATAATGGGGAAGAATCCCGTAAGAATCCGGAAGTCTTTGAACAGTTGGGAGTATCGCTTCTGGAAGAAACCTCCGGAGCGCCGCTGATCCTTCTTGATGAAATCGGCGGATCGGAGCTGCTGGTTCCTTTATTTCGGGAAAGGCTTTATAAAGTTCTTTCTGCTCCTACTCCTTGTATCGGCGTCCTCAAGCTGTCCAGCAAGGCCGGATTCATGATTCAGGCCGCCGGGTACCCGAAAGAAATCGTTGCCCTTAACAAACATCTGCGAGACTGGCTGCTTCAGAGCGGCCGCGCCCGTATTCTATCCTTTTCCTCCCAAAACCGGGAAGTAATCCGCAAAGAGATAAAACAATTTTTAAAGGAGGTTTTTCATGACGTGGGAACTGTATGATCGGCTGATTGAGCAGGTACCATCCGATATAAAAATTGATTGGGTCCATATGGGGAAAACCTGGACGGTTGTTCATGCCGGACCGTACTGCGGCCTCGCTGTTACGATAAATGAGCAGGATCTTGTTCTGCCGTCCTGGAAAAAGCTAATCGGGACTGACCTGCAGTCCGCAGCTGAACTTTGTAAGTCCTGGGACTTTTTCGAGGCCAGCGCGGGCGCCGCGGCGCTGAATGCCTGGTACAACAATCCGTCCCGACTATTTTCTATTCCCGGCATGCAGCCCACAAAAAATGCTTTCTCAGATTACACAGCCTCGGTCAGACAAAAAAAAGCAGCCATTATCGGCCACTTTTACAACCTTGAAAAATTTCTCACTGGCGCAGCGTCCATCTCTGTTCTCGAGCGGAAGCCCTGGCCCGGCGATTATCCGGACTCGGCCTGTGAATATCTGCTTCCGCAGCAGGATTTCGTCTTTATCACCGGCTCGGCGTTTGTCAACAAAACATTGCCCCGACTGCTCCAGCTTTCCTCTGCGGCCCGCGCGATTGTACTGGGGCCCAGCACGCCCATGTCACCTACCCTCTTTGATTACGGCGCGGACGAACTTTCCGGCCTCGCACCGGACACTCTAACGCCGGAGCAGACAAAACTTATCAGCGAAGGAAACATTAAAATGTCATCCTACGGGACGAGGGTGCGGCTGCGCAGGGAAGACTTCAGCCGCCGATAACCCGTACTTCGCCGTTTTTCATTTTCTCCCAGGGATCTGAAATATCTTTTCCAACAAGATTATTGGCAATCCCTCGCAGCACGCCGCTGTGGGCAGTCAGAATCAAATCCCTTGAATCATCTGTTTTCAGAATCCGGCTTAACGTTTTCATAACCCGGTATTGAAGATCGAAAAAATTTTCGCTGCCGTGTCCCATTTTGTAGATCAGCAGATGGGTTCCCCGTTTTTCATATTCCTCCGGGAACTCCCGCTTTATTTCACTAATAAATTTTCCGTCCCAGGGACCGAGATTCATTTCCCGCAGACCTTTTTCCGGAACAATATGGAAAATTCCAGTTTGTTTTCCCAGAATTTCCGCAGTTTGCGCCGCCCTCAGCAGATCGCTGGTATAGATACGGTCTGTTTTCGGGAAAAGGTTTGCCAGGCGCTTTCCCGCTGCTTCCGCCTGCTTTCTTCCCTCTTCACTTAAAGGAACATCTGTCTGTCCCAAAAAAATCTTTTCCTTGTGCTGCCGGATCTGTCCGTGGCGAACCAGAAAAAAACGCCTGCCTTCTGCCAACCGCGACAGATTATCGGAGCGGCAGCCTCCTGCCAGATACGCTTTTATTTCCGCATAGGCCTGGGGCGTATCCATATCCATGACAACACCTTCATAATCGACCTCTACCCGCTGCATAAGGGAAAAATCCCGATCTGTAATCGCTTTCAATCCACCTTGTCCATCATGCTTTAAAATTTCCTCCCGGTATTTCCGCGGAACCAACAGCGGGTGGCCTTTCTTCCCCCTGTAGCAGGGTACGGTGAACCGGTTCGGATCAAAACGATGTACCAAGGCTCTCATAATTTCTTCCGTAATCAAAGGACAGTCTACCGGCAGAATAAAAAATCCTTCCAGCTCCGGAGGCAGCGCCGCCACTCCTGCCTGTATGGAAGTAAACATACCTTCCTTAAACCGGGGGTTATAAGCTTCTCTGGCTCCCGCCGCCGACAGAATTGGCGAAAGCTTGTCCCTGCTATGCCCCGTAGCCACAACGATATTACAGATTCCAGCCGCTTTCGACACTCGCAGGACTCTTTCGATAACCGTTTCATCGTTTAATGGCAATAAAGGTTTAAAGCTGCCCATTCTTGACGAAAATCCCGCTGCCAGAATACAGGCGCCAAATTGTTTTCCTCTTTGTTTTTCTTCCATCCGCTTTACCCTGCTCCCCTTTCTTTGCTTATGAGCGGAACTTAATTACAATCTCCGCCCCTTCTTCATATCCGTCCAATTCTCCTACCATAGCTTTGGAAACGCTGCGTACTACACTTTTCACAAAAGGCACCATCGGGATCTCGTTTCCATTTACATACAACTGAACGTCCTGCCCTTTCAAAACGCACTCCGATCGGCTCGCTGTTCCCTTCAGAATCCGTTCGGTCAGACCTCGACAGTCGGTTCCACAGGCCGTGCAGCAGTCCGAAGAATAATTGGGCATCCGCTCCGGTGTTTTCTCTTCAATCAGATCAACCAGCCTGCCGATATCCGTCAGGCCGCTAATAACCGGAAGCCCCCGCCAACTGCTTCGCTTATTGGAAATCACGCCGGAAACAGCGATCGTCAGGGAATTCACCTGTTCCGCGAGCTGTTCCTCTGTTTTCCCCGTAATAATAACCGGACAGTTGGCGCCGCTGTCACCTTCAATCACCACATAGTCCTGATCGTAATAATCCAGCAGCCGATCGATATCCAACGTGTGATCAAACATAATATCTGTTTCGCTCAGACCTCTGGCGGTCACAGGATGGGCGCCCGCTTTTTTGTGCCGGTCTGTATTGCTGCCCTCGGTTTCCATCGTAAAGGCCTCAAAATGAATTTCCTTAATGGAACCCACTGTATATCCGCGTTTCCGCAATTCGCGAATAATTCCTTCGGCAGTTGTTGTTTTTCCAGTGCCGGAAACACCTTTGAGCATAATCACTTTCATCAGCTACGCTCCGCTCTTACCTGAATCATCTCCGCCGCGATGCTGATGGCGATTTCCTCCGGGGTTTCCGCCTTGATGGAAAGGCCAATCGGCGCATGGACTCTGGCGATGTCGTCTTCCGAATATCCTTCCTTTCTCAGCATATCAAAGAGCATGGCGTTTTTCTTTCGGCTGCCGATCATACCCACATAGGCGCTCTTTTGCTTCAGCGCGTCTTTCAGCACATCGTAATCGCCCATGTGACCTCTTGTTACGATGACAATATAGCTGTTCTCATCGGTTTGAATTTCATCAAAAGAATGTTTGAAATCCGGCAGAACTTTTACTTCCGCGGCCTCCGGAAAACGCTCCCGGTTCGCGTATTCTGCCCGATCGTCGATGGCGATAGTTTTAAAGTTGATATACCGCAGTACCGGCTCCAAAGCAAGCCCCACGTGGCCGGCTCCGAAGATATAGGCGGTGGTTTCCAGATTGAACTCTTCTACGAATTCCTCCGGGTGGGCCGCGTCAATATACTGAACTAACACATCCGCGTCACCGCCGCATCCCATGTCCAGCGCGTCCTGTTCCTCGGTATTCAGTTTGAAATGGTGCAGTCTGCTTTTTTCTTTTGTCTGAAAGACTTCCTTACAAAGCTTTTCCGTTTCCGCCTCCAGCCGGCCTCCTCCGACAGTCCCCTGGGTGGTGCCGTCTTTTTTCATCAGCAGCCAGGCACCCTTTTTCCTGGGCGTTGATCCTTTTGTATCCACCACTTTGGCGATAACAAAATCTTCTCCCTGCTCCAGCAGGTCTCTTGCGAAATAAATAATCTTCTGCGACATAAGTTCCTCCTTATTGGGTTTCTTTCTTTATTGGCTCTTCTTAATTTCCGCTATGCTTGCTTTCTGTCCGCTCCTTTTTCCGGTTGGCGCCGCGCCCTTAGAAACAAGTCGAAAAAAGCAGCAATTGTTTCTAATTTTTACTGAGCTGCAGCGCCTCAAATTCCGATTTTTGCGAGGATCCCCGCATTTTTGCCAGACATGGGGCCGAAACCCTGAAAAATTTATCAACAATTTGCCATAAACCAGGATTGTTGATAAAGGTCGGCCATTTGCGGCAGAAAGCCGTCCCCATTATAAAACGATTATTCCTGTTGTTTTTCCTGCCACTGCCCCTTCGCCATCTGGCGGTCCCCTACGCGGCTGATCCGTTTCAGGTTGCTTCCGCAGACGCAGGGTTCGGTGAGAAAGCGGCTCCGATCTCCGGTACGATAGCGGATGAAGGGCATTCCTTTTCGGGTCAGGGTGGTAAACACGATTTCTCCCTCCTGACCGTCCGGCAGTACTTCACCGGTTTTGGGATCAATGATTTCCAGATACAGATCGGCTTCCCGGATGTGGCAGCCCTCCAGCGCCGGACAGCTTACCGCGCAGCCAAGGCCCATCTCGGTCATGCCGTAGTGTTCAAAAATCCGACAATCCCAGGCATTTCGGATTCTATGCCTGCTTTCAGCAGACACATAGTCGGCGGATAACAGCACAGTTCGCAGGGGGATCTGGTAGTTTCCCGCCTCCGCCCGCTTTGCCAGTTCCGCCATATGCCCCGGCAAAGCGACAGCGCAGGTCACACCCGATTCTTCCATAATC
This sequence comes from Zhenpiania hominis, assembly GCF_014333425.1. Lineage (GTDB taxonomy): Bacteria > Bacillota > Clostridia > Peptostreptococcales > Anaerovoracaceae > Hominibacterium > Hominibacterium hominis. Next base: position 61,872 of record NZ_JACRYT010000008.1, read on the forward strand.
TGCAGGATCCGCCCGTAATCACTTCCGTCGGGAAGTCCATAGGCAACGACCTTCGCGCCAAAACGTTCCACTCCCCGTTTCAGAAGATCGCCGATGGACCCCGGTCTCCTGCAGGGCATCAGAATCATCACCGTGTCGGAAGCATCCGCCATCAGCTGCATGCCGTTATGAAAAAAATCGGTTGTCAGTTCCTGATCGTCTTGAGTAAAATAAATTCGTTTGGGAAGTCCCGTGGTTCCGCTGGTCTGCATGGTAACGATCCGGCTGATCTCGCTCTGACTGACACAGACCATCTCCAGGCCGCAGGCGCAAACATCCTCCGGCGACGTAAAGGGAAGCTGACGAAAATCTTCCCAGGTATCCACCTTCATCCCCTGATACAGTTCCGCGTAAAAGGGACTCTGGCTCACCGCCCATTGAAAGGTCTCCCGGATTCTGGAAAGCTGCCAGTCTTCCAACGACTCCCGTGTCAGTTTTTTCACTCCCAGCTTCCGGCAGGTCCAGAGATCCAGATAGGGCTTCATTCGTCCCACTCCAAGAGCTCGGCAATCTTCTGAAAGGTCGCTTCCAGCATCATCGGGCATTTTTCCACTTTGTTCAGAGGGTTTCCATCCATCAGATCCACGCAGTCCGTATATTCGAAGGCATCCTCGAACCACTCGGTCAGCTCCTCCACATTATTCATGCTGGCTTCTTTCGGATCCGCCAGGTACAAAAGACAGATTCCCGCCGACAGAATGCCGCAGATCCGGCCTGACCACATACCGTCGCACAGCCCCGCCATGGCCGCCACCAGATCTTCATTTTCTTTCCCCAGCCGCCGCAGCCCCATTTCCATAATCATCTGGCTGCAACAGTATCCTTTCAACTTTAAATCCAGAATTTCCTCATTCATATTCCTGTCCTCCCGGTTTATTTCTCTGGCTTCTCCGCCACCAGCATAAAATAGCCGATTCCTTTTTTCCCTTTGGCGCAAGTCACGCAGTTGTCCAGAGAGCCCTCCCGCAAAATGGTTTCCGCCACATAGGTATCCAGATCCGCGCTGCGGTCTTCAAAGGCCACAATCTTGTATCCCACCTCTTCCATGTATCGGAGCATAGGCTCTTTGATAAATGCTCCCTCAAAACGAAAATCCACAAAGCGCATCTGTCCTTCCCCGCAATTCTCCTCTTTATGCGGAATTTTCGCCTGCCGTTCCGCCTCAATTTGAATCGCCTTTACCTGACGCGGATCCGGATTTTTTAGATACAGATCGCTGATAAACAGCTTGCCTCCTTTTTTCAAAACGCAAAAGGCTTCGTGCAGCGCCTCGTCCGGCAAATTAATCAGGGAAAGCGTGCATTCCATCATGACGCAGTCAAAGGAAAAGGAAGAAAAATCTTCAAGGAATTCCCCGTCTCCCATACGCAGGTCCAGGTTTTTGTTCCGCTCTTTTCCTTCTTGAATTTTAGACAAGTTCATGTCAATGCCGGTTACTTTATACCCATATTTGTCCTGAAGATGCTCCGCGCAGGTCCCGTCTCCGCAGCCCACATCCAGAACAGCCGCTCCTTTTTTCAACGCGCAGATCTCCATCGCTTTTTCGGTAATATCAAATTTTCCTGGTCTTATTAACGCCATTTTCGAATCGTTCCTTTCTTTCATCACTTTTTCTTATTCTATTATAAAATGAAGATCCCGACAAGGAGAAGTTCGCAAAGGCGAGTTTTTGGAAAGAAACGGCACTTTTTCAAAAAAATTTGACAATTCAAAATATCGGCCAGTTTGTACTATGAAAAACCGCAAACTTGTACAAAAATCGCCTGTCCCATTCGTTGACATCCCCTCTCCCAAACTGCTACAATGAGGGCATAGTAACAATTCAATACACAATCCGATTCCCGGAGTCCTAAGGCTGTCGCTATGGATCCGGGAACATTGGGTTCATGTGGAAACATATGGGCCTCCCGCGTTTGAAAAGGTTCGTGTACATATCTAAAAAAAGCAACGGTTCCGCATTTTGCGGGCCTTCATTTCAGGATACCGGCAGGGCCTTTTCCATACGCATGAAAGGGCCTTTGTTATTGGATGTGAAACGTTAAAGGAAGTTCAATTTTTACTGGAGGCAAATTATTATGAAATTGAGGAAAATGACGTTAAACATCAATGGAGCGGATCGCATGTTTATCTGCGATCCGGAAAAGGATACGCTGGCATCTGTAATTCGACGGCTGGGCCTGACCGGCACAAAAGTAGGCTGCGGTACCGGAGTATGCGGTTCCTGTACGGTTATGCTGAACGGAAAGCTGGTTCGCTCCTGCACGAAAAAAATCGGAAAAATCGAGGAATACAGCGAAGTTCTGACCATCGAAGGAATTGGCGCTCCCAGATATCTGCACCCCATCCAGGTAGCGTTCATGCACGCCGGCGCGGTTCAGTGCGGCTTTTGCACGCCGGGTTTTATCGTTTCCACTTATGCCCTGCTGCGGGAAAATCCAAGTCCGACCAGAGAAGAGGTCCGCGACTGGTTCCAGAAAAACCGCAACATCTGCCGCTGTACCGGCTACAAGCAGATCGTAGACGCGGTTATGAACGCCGCCAAAGTAATGCGCAGCGATTGTGCTCTGGAAGATATTATGGTAAAACTTCCGGAAGACAAAGAGTACTACGGAAAACCACTGGTTCGCCCGGCGGCTCTCGCCAAGGTCTGCGGACTTGCGGACTACGGCGACGACATTGAACTGAAAATGCCGGAAAATACCCTTCACGCGGTGCTGGTACAGCCGAAGGTGGCTTTTCACGCCAAGTTAAAGGCCATTCATAAAGAAGAAGCGGAAAAGATGCCCGGTGTGTACAAAGTCGTGACTGCCGCGGACATCAAGGGACCAAACCGCCTGGGATTCATGCAGTTTACGCCGAGAACTCTGGCCAGCGGCCAATCTCACCCCATCCTTGTGGAGGACAAAATTTTCAACTATGGAGATGTTGTAGCCCTGGTAGTCGCCGATACCAAGGCTCACGCCCAGGAAGCGGCGAAAAAAGTCACCATCGACTGGGAGCAGCTGCCGGAATATCGCACCTATCTGGAGGCAGCTATGCCGGACGCTCAGAGAATCCATGAAGATCACCCCAATGTGTGGTCCGAGCAGCCCAATGTAAAGGGAGCGGGCCACGATACGCCGCAGCTTATCGACGAGGCGCCTTATGTGGTGGAAGGCTCTTTTTATTCTTCCAGAGAGCCCCATATGCCCATTGAGGGCGACACGGTTCAGGCTTACTGGGGCGACGACGGTCTGCTGACCGTCCACTGTAAAGCAATGCAGATCTACTCCAATATTGGGGACATTGCCGAAGCCACCGGACTTCCCGCGGAAAAAATCCGTGTTGTAGAGAACCCCACCGGCGCGACCTTTGGCTGGGGAATCGCGGCGGCTACTTACGCCATGGCAGCCATCGCCTGTCTGGCCTGCGACGATATGCCGGTAGCCCTTTCCATCACCTATCCCGAGTTTATGGCCCTGTCCGGGAAACGCGCTCCCGCCTACACCAACGGCAGACTGGCCTGTGATGAAAATGGAAAAATCATCGGCGCGGAATGGGACTGCGGCATGGATCACGGCTCCTACAATGAGCTGGGAGACGATCTGATTACAAGACCGGCTAAGTTTATGTTTTTCCCGTACAATATTCCTAACTGTCTGGGTCTGACCCGGGTTGCCTGCACCAACCACAATTACGGCACTGCTTACCGCGGCTATGGTTCTCCTCAGGCTTACACTGCTTCGGAAGCTCTGATGGATATGATGGCCAAGAAAATCGGTATGGATCCCTTTGAGCTGCGCTATAAGAACATCGCCCGGCCGGGAGACACTAATATCAACCAGTATCCGTTCCGGGAATATCCGATGGAAAAGATGATGGATTTGATGCGGCCCATCTATGAGGAAGTCAAAGAACGAGCAGCGAAAGAATCCACGCCGGAAAAAAAGCGTGGCGTAGGAATCGCCTGGGGCGGCTATAATGTGACAGAAGGAATCTTCGACCAGTGTACGGTAGCCCTGGAGCTGCTGCCAAACGGCAAATTCGCCAAGTATGATACCTGGCAGGATCAAGGGCAGGGCGGCGATGTCGGCGCGCTGGTAACGACGCTGGAAGCCTTAAAGCCTCTGGGTGTTACGCCGGACGACATCGTCCTCATTCAGAACGACTCCAAATACTGTCCGGACTCCGGAGCCACCGCTTCCTCCAGACAGCATTACATGAACAGCAAAGCCGTTGTCATGGCGGCTGACGAGCTGATGAACGCTATGCGAAAACCGGACGGCACCTATCGGACCTATGAGGAAATGGTAGCGGAAGGAATTCCTACTAAATATGAAACACAATACAACAACCCGGAGGATATGACCCTCAAATATCTGGATCCCAATACCGGCGTCGGCAATCCGACTCCCGCTTTCACCTACGCTCTGCATATGGCGGAAGTAGAAGTGGATACCAAAACCGGAAAAGCAACCTGCATCGGTTATTGGTGTGTGGATGACGTCGGCGTAATCGGCAATATCGCCGCGGTAGACGGCCAGGCCTACGGCGGACTTTCCCACTGTATCGGCTTTGCTCTGACGGAAAACTATGAGGATGTCAAGAAGCATAATAACATTGCCGGAGCGGGAATTCCGACCATCAAGGATATTCCGGACAATTTCAATCTGATTCACCACTGCACGCCGAGAAATACGAATCCATTCGGATCTTCGGGCGCTTCGGAAGCCTTCCAGTCCGCGGGACATATGGCGGTTATCAACGCCATCGACAATGCCTGCGGCGTGAGAATCTACGAGCTTCCGGCCTATCCGGAAAAGATCAAGGAGGGTCTCGACAAACTGGCAAGAGGCGAGGAAATCCTGCCTCCGAAGAAATACTTCCTGGGCTCTGATTTCTATGAAGAAATGGAGTATATTAAAAACAATCCGATGACCGACCTGTTTGAGGATATGTTCCCGGAAGATAAAAAGGAAAGCTACCAGCCGATTACGGATATTCCGGACTGAACCAGCCCCGGGGTATGACACAGGTTGGATTTCGGATGGGTGATTACGGAATGGACGGTAAGCGCGGACACAGAAAGCGCCAACTTTTTTCTATGTAATCAGAATGAAGTGCGTTTTTAATCCAAAAATTACCATATTTTATCAATTTTTGCTTTGCTTTATTAAAATTCCCCTATCTTTGATGCTTTTCGCGGATTTGAAGGGGCAAAGACGCACTTCATTCCGGACTTGTCCTAATTTGTTCGCGCGGCGCGCTTTTCATTTCGATTTTGGATTGATTTGTTCGCGCGCCTGCGCCTTGGGCTGCAGACCGCCCAAGAAGCATTGTAACAGAAAGATAATCGATATGATGAACGAATACCTTGAAAACTTTGAACACTGTTTGCAAAGGGAAATCCCTTTTTGTACGGGAGCATGTCCCTTCGACATGGAAGTCCTGAACTTCATGGAGAAAGCGTCCCGCGGTTCTATGAAAGCCGCTTTTGGCGTTTACCGGAACGCGGTAGGCTTTCCCCATATCGCGAGGGAGTTGTGTGACACTCCCTGCAAAACAGTCTGTCCCCGAAGCGAACACGGCGGCGCGATTCAAATGGATCGCCTGGAGCAGGCTTGCATTGCTCTGACCAGAGATACCTCCGCCACCGACTATAACCTGCCACCCAAGAAAGAAAAAATTGCCATTATCGGGGCGGGAATTTCAGGCATGGCCGCCCTGCTGCGCCTGGCCACGAAAAAGTATACTGTGGAAGTCTTTGAGAAAACAGATCGCGTCGGCGGACGCCTCCGGAAAAGCATGGACCCGTCGATTTTTGAAACAGATTTTGACGAACAGCTTTCCCATCTGGAATATGCTCTTCACCTGAATCACCCGATTCACTCCCTGGACGAACTGGCAGGAGGCGGATTCCAGGCAGTCTACATTGCTACAGGAAAAGACGGTGAGGATTTTGGGGTTTCCCAGCAACACGGTCCATCTGGGGATACGTTTTGTGTGGAAAGGGATGGAGTCGGTTATTTTGCCGGCGGTGAACTCATTGGAGACACTCCCCTTTATGCCCTGGCGGGAGGACTGCGAATCGGCACTGTCATTGACAACTATCTGAAAACCGGAAATCTCTATTATCCGAAAAACAGCCGTCAAAGCTGCCTGAAAAAAACGATGATCACGATTTCCGACAGTCTTCCTCCTGTGGAGGCCGAAGCATCCCTCTATACAAAAGAAGAAGCCGCCGCCGAAGCTTCCCGCTGCGTCCGCTGCCAGTGCCGCGCCTGCCGGGATCACTGCGACCTCCTGGAATTCACGGACAAATGGCCGATCCGTGTTCGGGATGAAATCATCGCCACTACGCTGGAGGGGAAAAGCGAACTGAAAGCGACTCCGGCAAAAAGACTCATGTCGATGTGCAATCAGTGTGGTATCTGCAAAGAAACTTGTCCGGAAGAGATTGATCTGGACGGCCTCTTTCTGTCCGGCCGCCAGAAGATGCACAGTCAGGGGAAAATGCCCTGGCCCCACCATGACTTCTGGCTGCGGGACATGGAGCAGGCCAATAGTAAAGAATCCCGGCTTGTCCGCGCTCCAAAAGGCAAAGAAAAATGCTCTTACGCTCTGTTTCCCGGCTGTCAGCTGGGAGCATCCGAACCGGAGCTGGTTGTCAAGCTGTATGATTCTCTGCTCAACCAGCATCCGGACACCGCCATGTTCCTTCAATGCTGCGGCGTTCCGCGCCTGTGGGCCGGAGATCGGGCAGGATTCGATGAAATCCTTGAACACATCCGCAAGCACTGGCGCGATCTGGGAGAACCGACGATGATTATGGGATGTATGACCTGTTTGAAGCACTTCAAAGAATATCTGCCTGAAATCGCGGTTATTTCCCTTCCCGAGCTGTTGCGTTCCTGGGATATCAGCGGCGGCTGCTGTGAGGAGGAATACGCGGTCTTTGATCCATGCTCCGCCCGCCATGAGCCGGACGCGAGACAGGCGGTCCGGGATCTGGCGGAAGATCTGGGAGTAACACTCCACTCTCTTCCGGACAACAATACCTATATGACCTGCTGCGGCTACGGCGGCCAGGGAGACATGGCCGGACCTGAATACGCGGAGTTTGTCGCGAAAAAACGCGTGAGGGAAAGTGAAACCCCGTATATCACCTACTGTATCAACTGCCGGGATATTTTTCTCAGACAAGGAAAAAAGACCCACCATATTCTGGAGCTGCTCTTTGGCGAAGGAGAAGGCCAAAAACAGCTCCCCACGGTGACTCAACGTCAGGAGAACCGGAGAATCCTCAAAGAGACTCTGCTGGCGTTTTTCTGGGACGAACAGCCGGAAATCCCCCGAAAGGAATATCCAGTGACGGTAGAAATCTCCTCCGCCCTCCAGGAAAAGCTGAGCCGGGAGCGAATACTGGAAGAGCAAATTTTTCAGACGATTGATTTCTGCCAGCGCCACAACCGGACGATATTAAATGAAGAAATCGGCACCCTTTCGGGATATTGCGTCATCGGCTATATGACCTATTGGGCGGAATATCGGGTGCTGGATGAGGCCCGGCGCCATTATGAACTGATCAACGCATATTGTCACCGAACAAAAATAGAACTGGAGGCGGTCTGGAATGGCATCAGACAAGAAACGGATCTGCAATAAATGCAAATGTGAGTTAGAAGAAATGGATACCCAGTTTACCTATCTGGATAAAAAATTCCGCCACAAGGTCCCCCGCTGCCCACAGTGCGGTCAGGTCTTTATCTCCGAGGAATTGGCAAAGGGCAAAATGGCCCAGCTGGAAAAAACCCTGGAAGAAAAGTAGAAAGGGCGCCTTGCCTTGTTCCCCCCCTTAAAAAAATGTGAACAAAAGAGTCCGATTTTCTCTCTTGTTCACATTTTTTATGCCCGAATCGAACGGCTTCCCCCTGTCAGCCGCCGAGCTTATCAACAAATCCATTCCTTCAAGTTTGTCGCGAAAAGCCTTCGCGCTTTGCAATGCAGGATAATTGTAAGTTCTCCTGCATTGCGGGAGTCAAAGTCTTCTAAAAAAACCAGTATAATTTAACATGACAGGAGGAGTAAACATGAAAAAGAAATTGATTGCTGCCCTGACCTCAGCGGCCATGGTAGCAACGATGGTACCGGCGACTGCGTTTGCTGCGTCACCTAGTACCGCTAAATCAGAGCAACCGGCCGCTGTGGTCGCTGCAGAAGAAGAATCTGCGGCAGTAACTGCGTTTAGAACTGCGGTAGATGCTATTCCGGTAAGTGGCGAAAATTATGGTTATACCGATGCGTATAAGTCCGCTCTAGATGCAGCAGAAACAGCTTATAAAAGCTTAAATGCTTCGGAAGTGGAAGCGCTTGACGGAGATGAGGATTTAACTGCATATAATAATGCGAAGGCTTCCTATGAAAGTTGGGTTTCCGCTGTTGATGATGTGAATGAGGCGATTGGTGAACTTCCCACAAAGTTAGGAATTTTCGCTGATGCGAGTGCTGGAGTAAGTGAGTACGAAGCCTTCTACAATGGCGATACTTTGAAAGAGCTTGTAAAAAAATATAATGAGTTGGATCAAAATGGAGTGAACGGACAGAAAGCGCATGTTTCTGATGTCAATATACTTCATGCATTTGCAGATAATAAAAATGGTGTACTTATTACTCCAAGCAAGGCTTCCAGTTTCACAAGTTATTCTCCATTATATAAGGCAATTAAAGCGATTAATGAGCAAGCAGAAATTACAGGAGCTAATTATAATACATCGGCATTCACTAACGTAAAGGCTGCGTTCGAAGCTTTGACTGAAGATCAGAGAGAGGTGCTTGCACAGGATGTTTTGAGTAAGTATCAGAAGGGCGAAAATACTGCTAAAAAAGCAGAAAAACTAATGGAAGCATACACCACGGCAGAAAAGGATTTAAGTGATAAGTATGCTAGCGGCGCTGCGGTGACAACGGAGAATGTATCTGATGCGGATGCATTATGCAAAACTGCCGAAAATGCTTATGAAGCATTAGACACAATCTCTGGATTACAGGCAAAAGCGACTGCTTATGATACGAAGGTTAAAGCTATTCGTGATGCTATTAAAAAGATCCAAGATTCTTCCGAAGCCACTGCGGAAGCTCAACCAGTTCTTGACCGGATTGCAAACCTGCCAAAGGCTAGCGCCATTACAGATATGTCTAGCTATGATGAAATAAATTCTATCTTTGAGGCCTATAAGCAGTTGAGCTCCGAGGCAAAGAAAATTGTGGATGATGATGCACTTGCGAATGATTTCAATAATGTCGCTTCGGCAGTTGCAAAAGTATATAATGCTATGAGTGCTGAAGATCAGGCTGCCAGAGCCAAAGAAGCATTGGCTCTGCTCCCATCGGACGATTATAAGGTTAATCAGAAGGCGCAAACTGAGTTTGAAATGGCGACTACGAGAACAGATGGAGTTTCTGTACCCGTTATTGGTAAAGCTACCAATAAGCCTAAGTCTTACACAGGAAAAGCATCGGCTACCACAGTATATTTTACACAAAATGAGATTGATAAAGCTGAAGGTATCGCAGACGATTTGAAGGCTGCTTATCAGGCAGAAGTTGATGCAATTAAAGAACTGATTAAAGATTTAGATGCTACTGAAATTCCAAGTATGGATGCATCCGCCTTTGCAACAGCAAAAGCTAAGATCGATCAGGCAGAAGCTGCAGTTGAGTCTTTATCTCCAGAAGCAACTAATGTTTACACTACCACCGAAACGGCAACTAAAGATGCAGTTGATAAGTTGATCGCTGCTAGAGATACATATCTTGGAAAAGCTGCGGCAGATGGCTTAAAGGCAAGAATGGAACAGTTGCCAGTTGCTGCGAATATCACAGCTGAAAACCTGGCCACTTACAAACCTGTCGTTGAAGCCCTGCGTGCAGATTATGATGCGTTTGAAGGGGATGTAGAAAATGAGGTTTATGGAACTTACACAAATCCATTTGGTTCCGGCGACTATGCAACTGCATTAGACTACTTAGAGGCTGCTGAAGCACAGATCGCAGCCCTGGAACTGGGTCAGGATGCCGCGAAAGTCGATGAAGCCATCGAAGCGCTGACCATTCTGGACGCAGATAAGACCTACACTGCAGAAGAACTGCTGGCCGCACAGGCAGCGAACGCTGCGGCTCGTGAAGCTTATGAAAACCTGAGCGCGGATGAAGCCGGTGAAGTAACGAAATACGCGAAACTGGTAGAAGCAGAAAAAGCGGTAGTAGCAGCTTCCCAAAAAACAATCGATACCGAAGCAGAAAAGATCGGTAATGTTGGTCTGACTCTGACCGACGCGCAGATTCAGCAGTACAAAGTTGTTTATGACCTGCTCAGCGCGTTAGGCAAAGATACTAGTGCAGATACCAATGCTATTAGCGGGGACAGCCCCGGCCAAGGCTATTACAAAGCTGCAATTGCTAAATTGAATGTAATGTATCCGAATGCAACAAAAGTAAGTGACCAGTTAAGTGATTTAAATGAGAACTCTTCCGCAGCAGACATCTTAGCCGCAAGAGAAGCCTATGACGCGTTAAGCGACATCGAAAAAACACTGGTTTCTCAGGAGGCTCTGGACAATCTGCTTGATGTAGAGAAAAACGGCAAAAACAGCGACAAACTTCTGTCCAAAGCAACCGTAGCAGCAATTGCGGATCAGGAATACACAGGCGACCAGATTCGTCCGACTTTAACCGTAACTTCTGCGGACAAGAAGACACTGAAGGAAGGCACCGACTACACCGTAACTTATAACAACAACGTTCTGGTAGGAACTGCGACGGTTACCATTACTGGTACCGGTGACTATGCGGGAACAATTACTGCCGCGTTCGATATCGTAGGAATCAGCATCAATGACGCGACGGTTACGGTAGCGAACCAGCAGACTTATACCGGCAGCGCCCTGACTCCGGCCGTAACAGTAAAAGTGGACGGGAAGGAACTGACGACTGCGGATTACGATGTAGCATACAGCAACAACACAAATGTAGGAACTGCGACCGTTACCATCACTGGTAAAGGCAACTACGCGGGAACGGCAACAGCGAAGTTCGAGATTGTAAAAGCAAACATTCAGAAGGCGAGCGTAACGGGAGTCGCAAACCGCTACTACACTGGAAAAGCCAGAACGCAGACCGACCTGAGAGTATACATTGCGGGAAAAGTTCTGAGCACAGACAACTACAGTGTGGTATATAAGAACAATACAAATATCGGCCAGGCGAGCCTTACAATCACTGGAAAAGGAAATTATACTGGTACAATCACAAAGACCTTTATCGTAAAACCTCGGAAGGTGGCAAGTGTTAAGGTAACCAAAGGCAAGAAACGCGTAACAGTTCGTTACAAGAAGCAGAATGGAGCCAGATACCAGATCTACTACAAGAAGGCTGGTACAAAAGCGAAGACTGTGAAGACAGCGGCTGTAAAGCGGACTATCAAAAAACTGAAGAGTGGAAAGACTTACACCATCAAGGTTAGAGCTTACAAGAAGATTGGAAGCAAGACTTACTACGGCAAATACAGCAAGGCTAAGAAAGTAAGAGTTAGATAAGCAAACACCACTATACACCTGAAGAAATACGAAGCAGAGAGGGAACACACGTGTGTTCCTTTTCTGTTTTTTTCTATATAAGAACGAACGCTCCGAAAAAGCTGGACCGTCAACTCTTATAATAGAGAAACAGCATTTATTTTCAGGAGGGTATATTATGCACAATTATCAACAATTATTCAAAAACTATCTGGACTACTGCATGCTGCAGAAAAAACTCAGCAGCAAGACTTTGAAAGCTTACAAAATTGACTTGCAGCAATTCCTGGAGTTTTCTTCTGACGCGGAAGATCCGATGGCGCGGCGGCATCTGATACGGTATATCGGATACCTGAACAGTACCTACAAACCCAAAAGCGTGAAACGGAAACTCGCCACCCTTAAGGCGTTCTGCAGCTATCTGGTTTATGAGGAGATACTGCCTTCTCATCCGTTTCTTAAAATACGGACCGATTTTCGGGAACCGGTTCTTCTTCCCAAGGTGATCCCTCTGGAGATTATCCAGGCTTTGCTAAAAACGGTCTATGAGGAAGAAAAGAACCCTCAGCTGTCCAAACGACAGCACAAGCATGTCCTGCGGGATATCGCTGTGTTGGAGCTTTTGTTCGCGACAGGGATCCGGGTATCAGAATTGACTTACTTAAAGCCGGAAAATATCAATCTAGTGGATAGAACCTTGCATATTTACGGAAAAGGTTCCAAGGAAAGAGTACTCTATATTGAGAATCCAGACGTTCTGAAGTCCCTTATCGTCTATCAGAAAGAGTTCGCAAGTGATATTGAAAAATGCGGATACTTTTTTGTAAATTGCAGAAAGGCCCGATATTCAGAGCAGTCTGTCCGCAATATGGTAGAAAAGTACATGGCACGGATTGATTATCCGCAGCACATTACGCCGCATATGTTTCGTCATTCCTTTGCGACGCTTCTATTGGAGGCGGATGTGGATATCCGTTATATTCAGGGGCTGCTGGGTCACAGTTCTGTTACAACAACACAAATTTACACCCATATTTCTTCTTCAAAGCAACGAAAAATTCTGGCGACCAAGCATCCCAGGAATCAGATTCTGAACAAATAGAATTTTTGTTTATACAAGTTGAGCAAAAAAATAACATAAGCCACAGCTTATGTCTCACTATAGAGGATAACTTACAATTATCTTCTATTTACAATCACATGGTTACTATACCATCCTTTTCCAAGCTTGTCAATCCTATGTAACCTATGATTTTTAAAAAACATTAATTTACATTCTATCGTAATTCTATTATTCATTTCGTATTTTTCAGGCAAGGTAAATACAGTAAACTGCCAAAAATGCAGATTTGCTCTGAAAAGCCGCTTAATCCGCGGCTTTCCCTTGTCATCATAAATTTACTCAGAAAGTGCCCGCCGCAAACGGAGAATCCGGCTTCACCATTTTATTAATCATTCATCAAAAAACAACATTATTTCTTCACTTATTTTTCATTGAAAAAATTCCCGCAGGACACATAGCTCTACAGCTAATTCAAACAGTCCGAGATGCTTTTAAATTCCGGCAAAATACCGCAAAAGCAGGATGGTTTTTTCATTGACAGACTCTTCAAACTGCAATATAATAAGGATAATTTCAGGGGAGCTTGTGACAGCGAGCTGAGAGGAAGTAATCAACTTCGACCCTTAAACCTGATGTGGGTAATGCCAACGTAGGGAGAAGCGAAAAAACAGACTTTTTCATTGCGGAGATACCCAGATTGGGTTTCTCCGTTTTTTATTTGAGATATGGAAAGGATGGAACCTAAATGAATTACACAACGCAAATGGATGCGGCACGGAAGGGAATCGTAACCGATCAGATGAAAATCGTAGCGGAAAAAGAGCATATTTCTGTAGAGCAACTGATGGCTTGGATGGCGGAAGGAAAAGCAATTATTCCCTGCAATAAAAGACACACTGCCCTTTCTCCCAGCGGAATCGGCTCTATGCTGACCACTAAGATTAATGTGAACCTGGGAACTTCCAGGGACATGACCGATCTGGATATGGAATTCGCGAAAGTACAGAGCGCCGTTGATATGGGGGCGGAAGCCATCATGGATCTGAGTTCTTATGGAGATACGCAGAAATTCCGCAGGCACCTTACAAAGAACTGCTCCGCTATGATCGGAACAGTTCCTATCTATGACGCGGTTGTTTATTATCACAAACCGCTGATCGAAATTACTTCTCAGGAATGGCTGGACATTGCGCGTATGCACGCGGAGGACGGAGTGGATTTTCTGACAATCCACTGTGGAATCAACAAAGAAACCGCCCATAAATTCAAGAGAAACAAGCGCCTGACCAATATTGTCTCCCGAGGCGGCTCTATCATTTTTGCCTGGATGGAAATGACCGGCAAAGAAAATCCGTTTTATGAACATTTTGATGAGCTACTGGATATCTGCCGGGAATATGATGTTTCTCTCAGCCTTGGGGATGCCTGCCGCCCGGGAAGCCTTGCCGACGGAACAGACGCCTGTCAGATTGAAGAACTGATCGCTCTGGGTGAGCTTGCAAAACGCGCCTGGGAAAAGGACGTACAGGTTATGATCGAAGGGCCGGGACACATGCCACTTAATCAGGTGGCCGCTAATATGGAGATTCAGAAGACCCTATGCCACGGAGCCCCATTCTATGTATTAGGACCGATTGTAACCGATGTAGCTCCCGGATATGATCATATTACATCTGCCATTGGCGGAGCGCTGGCTGCCGCAAGCGGCGCGGCCTTCCTCTGTTATGTCACTCCCGCGGAACATCTGCGTCTGCCGACGCTGGACGATGTAAAAGAAGGAATCGTTGCCGCCCGGATCGCTGCCCATTCGGCGGATATCGCAAAAGGCTTACCCGGCGCCATGGACTGGGACAACGCAATGAGTACAGCCAGAAAACAGCTGGACTGGGATAAGATGTTCGAGCTTGCCATTGATCCGGAAAAAGCCAGAGCTTACCGGGAATCCTCCGAACCGGAAAAAGAAGACACCTGCAGCATGTGCGGGAACTTCTGCGCGGTTAAAAATATGAACCGGATTCTGGAAGGGGAAATCGTTTCCATCTTTGATGAGTAAAGGAGGCTTTTCATGTTAAAGGAATATCTGGAAAATGTCAGGGAGAAGGCGCCCCTCGTGCATAATATCACAAACTATGTCACGGTCAACGACTGCGCCAATATTCTGCTGGCCTGCGGCGGTTCTCCGATTATGGCGGATGACCCGGAGGACGCAAAAGAAATTCAAGGCATCTGCGGCGGCCTGAACCTGAATATCGGCACCCTGAATCAAAGGACGATTCCCGCTATGTTCGCCGCGGGTAAAACCGCTAATTCCTGCGGGCATCCTGTTTTGCTGGACCCGGTCGGAGCCGGAGCCTCTTCTCTGCGCACCAGAACCGCCCTGGAACTGATGGAAAAAGTCCGCCTTACCGCAATACGCGGAAATATTTCGGAAATAAAAACCCTTGCCCTGGGAAGCGGAACGACAAAAGGAGTGGACGCGGATCTGACAGACGCGGTAACGGATGAAACCATCCCGCAAACTGCCGCTTTCGCGAAAGAGTTTTCAGCGAAAATCGGTTCAATCATTGTAATTACCGGTGCCATCGACCTTATCGCCGATTCTTCCAGCGTTTACGCGGTGCGAAACGGGCACCCCATGATGAGCCGCATTACCGGATCCGGCTGTATGCTCTCCGCTATGACAACCGCGTATCTGACCGCAAATCCGGATCATCCGCTGGAGGCCTGCCTGACCGCCGTCTGCGCTATAGGTATCTGTGGCGAAAGGGCCTTCGCGAGGCTGTCGGGCCATGAGGGGAACGCTACTTTCCGTAACTATCTCATCGACGAGGTCTGTCATCTGGATGGAGACAGCCTGGAACAGGAGGCAAACTATGAACTGCGATAAAAAACACATGCTGCTGTATGCGGTAACCGACCGGACCTGGCTGAAAGGACAAACCCTGCCGCAACAGGTGGAAGCGGCTCTCCGCGGCGGAGCTACCTGCGTCCAGCTGCGGGAAAAGAAGCTCCCCCAATCAGAATTTTTAAAAGAGGCTCTGGAACTGAAAGATCTGTGCCACCGTTTTGGCGCGCCGCTGATCATTAACGATAACGTGGAAATCGCTTTAAAATCGGGAGCGGATGGAGTGCATGTAGGCCAGCATGATATGCAGGCCGCGCAAGTACGGAAAAAAATCGGACCCAACCGGATTCTCGGCGTTTCCGCCCAGACCGTAGAGCAGGCGCTCCTCGCCGAAAAAAACGGCGCGGACTATCTTGGCGTAGGCGCGGTCTTTTCCACATCCACAAAGGAGGACGCGAAGCCGGTTTCCCATGAGACGTTAAAAGCAATCTGCCAGGCGGTTTCGATTCCGGTCTGCGCCATTGGCGGCGTCAGTAAAGAAAACATCCTGGAACTTTCCGGCAGCGGCGTCGATGGAGTTGCCCTGGTATCCGCAATTTTTTCCAGTCCGGATATTGAGAGCGCGTGCCGCCAGCTGCGCGCTTTGTCCGAAAAAATGACAGAAAGGTAGATCGACCATGAAAAAAGTATTAACAATCGCCGGTTCGGACTCCAGCGGAGGCGCCGGAATTCAGGCAGACATCAAAACCATTACTGCTCACAAAATGTATGCCATGAGCGCCATCACCGCTCTCACTGCCCAGAATACAATCGGCGTTTACGGGGTAGTCGACACCCCTCCCGATTTTGTGGCGGCTCAGCTGGATTGTATTTTTACGGATATCGCGCCGGACGCGGTAAAAATCGGCATGGTATCCAATCCCGAAATCATTCAGACTATCGCGGAGAAACTTCGGGAATACCAGGCAAAAAATATCGTCATCGATCCGGTCATGATTTCTACCAGCGGCAGCCGGCTGCTGTCCGATGACGCGCTGGAAACCCTGCACACCGCGCTTCTTCCTCTCGGGACAGTAATTACGCCCAATATCCCCGAAGCGGAAGTTCTCTGCGGCAGAGAAATTAAAACAAAAAAGGATATGCTGCAAGCGGCCGAAGCCATCACGGCTTCTCTGGATACCGCGGTTCTGATAAAAGGCGGTCATCTTTCCGGCGATGCCGCGGATCTTCTCTGTCAGACAGGAAATGCTCCTGCTGCTTTTTTGAAAGAATGGTTTGAAAGTCCAAGGGTTGAGAATTCCAACACCCATGGAACCGGCTGCACCCTTTCCTCCGCCATTGCCTGTAATCTGGCCGCCGGACGCAGACTGGAGGAAAGCGTCCGCCGCGCGAAAAAATACCTTACCGGCGCGCTGAAGGAACAGCTGGATCTGGGAAAAGGCGCAGGACCGCTGGATCACATGTACCGGATACCTTAAAAGGCTTTAATCGCGTCTGTCAGCCGCTTTACGCCGACAACCCGGATTCCGGAACTGTCCGCGTCTTTCAGCTTCACCGCGTTTTTTTCCGGCAGCAGGATTCGTTCAAATCCCATTCGCGCCGCCTCCCTGACGATCTTTTCGCTGTTCTGCACCGATCGCAAATCACCGGTGAGGCCGATTTCTCCGATGGCAATCGTTTTTCCGGAGCATGGAATTCCCTTGCAGGTCGAATAAATCGCCAGAGCGACTGCCAGATCCACGGAAGTGCCTTCCGGCCTGAGTCCGCCTACAATATTCACATAGATATCCTGGTTGATAAGAGAAAGTCCCGCTTTTCTCTCCAAGACTGCCAGAATCATATTGAGCCGTGAAAGATCCACTCCGATGGCAGAGCGTCTGGCGAACCCCACATTGGTGGGCGCCGCCAAAGCCTGCACTTCCAATAGCAGCGGCCTTGTTCCCTCGTATACGGCACCTGCCATGGAGCCCTCCGCTCCGTCTTCCATCCCCTCAAGAAAGCTTTTGGATAAATTCTCAATTTCGATCAGCCCTTCTTCCGCCATTTCAAAGGCTCCGATCTCACTGGTTGTCCCGAAACGGTTTTTAAACGCCCTGAGAATCCGCAGCTCCTGATTGCGCTCCCCGGTGAAATGAAGTACGCAGTCCACCAGGTGTTCTACAATTTTCGGCCCTGCCAGTTCACCGCTCTTTGTTACATGGGCTACAATAAAAATAGGAATATTATACGTTTTTCCAACCCGCATCAGTTCGTTTCCACAGGCCCTCACCTGGGAAACGCTGCCCGGCGCCGAGTCCAGCGCTTCCATATACATGGTCTGAATCGAGTCAATGATAACAAAGGTCGGATTGAGTTCTTCCGCGATTGCCGCCACATTCTCCATATTGGTCTCCGAAAGGATGAACAGGTTATCCGGCACTTCTCTGCACACCCGATCCGCCCGCATTTTGATCTGATCTTCAGATTCCTCACCGGAAACATAAAGTACCTTTCCATATTTCCTGGCGATATGGGAAGCTGCCTGAATGATGATGGTAGACTTTCCGATACCAGGCTCACCGGAAATCAGTGTTAAAGAACCTTTTACCATTCCGCCCCCCAAAACCCGGTTCAGTTCGCCGATTCCGGTATCCATTCTCGTATAGCTTCCCGACTTTACCTCCGTAAGTTTGGAAGGCCGATTTTTCGTTCTTCCGGAAGAATCTACCGTGAGACCGCCCCGCCTTCTTGTATCACTGCCGGAAGCCGGGAGCACCTTTTCCTCCACCATGCTGTTCCACGCGCCGCACACACACTGCCCCTGCCACTTGGGGCTTTCATATCCGCATTCCTGACAGACGAACACCGTCTTCGCTTTTTTCGCCATATTCCATTACCATCCTTTTGTTGTTTTTTCCATTATATCATATATATAGGTAAATGAAATCGTTCTTGACATATATTTCCACATGTTATATTATGGAAATATATGGAATCCACTAGAATGAATATACCTTTGGGAGGAAACAGCTTGTACTTTCAGACGTTTCATTTTATAATTAAAGAAGACACCATCCCTTACCGTACAAACCGGAACTTTAAGGATCGAATGTTTCAGTTTCTGTTCAGCGAAAAGGACGCGGCCTGGGAATTATTCTGCGCCTTGGAAGGGGACGAGTTTATGGAAAAGGGCGACGCGGGCCGACTGGAAATTGTAACATTGCGCGACGCGGTCGGCAATAAAAAATTAAACGATTTGGCCTATCAATATGACCTTCTGCTTCTGTCCATTGTAGAGCACCAGTCGACCTGGAGCGAAAATATGCCGCTTCGGGAGCTGGCTTATCTGGGACGAACCTACGAAAAGATACTGGACAATCGCAGAGTTTATGAAAGGCGGCTTTACCGAATTCCCTCCCCTCATTTCTACGTTCTTTATAACGGAGATGAAGACCGGCCGCTTGAAGTCATTCAAAGGCTGTCAGACGCGTATCTGCTGCCGGAACATACGCCTTGGGCTGACTTAATGGTAAAAGTCATCAATATCAACTATCAGAAACAGCATCCGATTTTATCCCGGAGCAAAACACTCCGAGAGTACGCTCTTTTTGTGGACACTGTGCGACAAAATCGAAAGCAGTACGGAATGAACCGGGATGAGGCAATTCAAAATGCCGTGCACAGCTGTGTGGAACGGGGCATCTTGAAAAATTTTTTAGAAACCCATGGAAGCGAGGTGGAAAATATGTTTACACTTGGAATTTCTGAAGAAGAATTTTTCCAGATTCGTCTGAAGGAATACGGAGAAGAGCTGGCGGAGGAACTGGCGGAAGAAAAAGCAAAAGTGCTTGCGGAAGAAAAAGCGAGGGTTCTTGCAGAAGAAAAAGCGAAAGTGCTAGCGGAGAAAAAAGCGAAAGCTATGACTGATGAAAAGCTAAAGCAAATTGTGAGCAGAATGGCAGCCGATGGCTTCCCCCCGGCTCAGATCGCGAAACTGACAGAGCTTCCGCAGGCAACGGTAGCTGCCTATATAAAATAGCTCCCTTATTCAGCAGCCTTTTCGCGTCCGGCGGCCGGAGGAAAGGACTGCTGAGATGATGATACTGAGGATGAGAATGGTGCCGATTATCGCGATGGATTCAGGAATCGGCACATACCATCCTATGGCAAGGCCCGCCAGTTTCATACCTGTAAATACCAGAATAATGGAAATTCCATATTTTACATAGGCAAAGCGATGATGAAGATGTTCCAGAACAAAATAGAACTGTCTGAGGCCCAGAATCGCGAAGATATTGGACGTATACACAATGAAAAGATCCGTTGAAACGGAAAATACTGCCGGCACAGAATCCATGGCGAAGATAATGTCCGATCCTTCGATCAGACACAGGACCGCGAAAAGAGGAGTAAACAAGCGTTTGCCTCTCCGGTCTTTCACCAGGAACCGATCTCCCGCCACAGCGTTTGTCATCGGAAGGACCTTTGAAATCAGCCGCAGTAGCAGGCTGTCCCGCGGATCTTTTTCCTCATCATTGCCCAGCATCTTCAGACCATTGAGCATCAGTATACCGCCGAATACATATAGGATCCATTCAAAGCGGCTCACCAGATGCACCCCAAAGAAAATAAAGAAAAAGCGCAGAATAATCGCCCCCGCAATGCCATAACCCAGAATCCGGTGCTGGGCCTGCTCACGGATACGAAAGCTTGTGAATATGGTGAGAAAGACAAAGAGGTTATCCATGCTCAGACTCAGCTCAATCAGATAACCTCCCAGAAATTCCAGCGCTTTCTGCCTGCCTTCTAAAAAACAGATGCTGCCGCAGAAAATCATCGCCAGCAGCATCCAGAAAATCAGCCATTTCACGGATTTGAAAACTTTCATTACCATCAACTCCCTCTGTACCATTTGTATGCGGGAGCTGCCGCATTATGACGGATTCGCGTTTTCCTTCTTCTTTGATACGATGGCAGACGCGATAATGCTGACCACCAGTACCGTCAGGATCACGCCAATGGAAATCGGAATGGAAATGTGCAGTCCGAACATCAGCCCTGCCAGCTTCACGCCGGTAAACATCAGAATTACAGCCACGCCATATTTTACATACTGGAATCGCTCGTGCAGATGTTCTAGAACGAAATAAAGCTGCCGCAGTCCCAGAATCGCGAAGATATTGGAGGTATACACGATCAGCAGATCGGTGGATACGGAAAAGACCGCCGGAACCGAGTCAATGGCAAAAAGAATATCCGATCCCTCAATCAGGCAGAGTACCGCGAACAGCGGCGTAAACAGCCGTTTTCCGCCCTCTTTTACCATGAACTTTTCTCCTCTGAATTCTTTTGTCATGGGGAGGACTTTCGCGACCAACCTTATAATGCGGCTGTCATGGGGATCTTTTTCCTCTTCCTTTTTAAACATCTTGATCCCGTTAAAAATCAGAATCGCGCCGAATATGTACAGTACCCACTCAAACAGACTGACGATTTTCACTCCGAAGAAAATGAAAATAAATCGCAGGATAATCGCTCCGGCGATTCCATACCCCAGAACCCGATGCTGGGCATGTTCCCGGATTCCGTAGCTCATAAAAATCGTAATAAATACGAAAAGATTGTCCACACTCAGGCTGAGTTCAATCAGATACCCTCCCAAAAATTCCAGCGCTTTCTGATACCCTAAAAAGTACCAGATTCCAAGGCAGAAAAGCATGGCAAGAACAATCCAGAAAATAACCCACTTTAAAGACTTCAAAACATGTTTCAACGATTCGTACACTCCTCTCTTTCCCGGGGCTGAAAAAAGACCTTAATGTTCCCTTATTCAAGAGAAAACATTAAGGTCTCGCTATCCTTTCGGAGAATAGAACCAGGCTGCTTTTGCCGATTGTTGATTCTATTGCTTGTAAGCTACTCCCCTTTTTGTCTGTGTTGTTTTAATACGCTTATTTCTCTTCCGCGTTGTACGCGTCGATGATCTTCTGCGCAATCTGCGCGGGAACTTCCTCGTACCGCTCAAATTTCATAGTGAATGTCCCTCTCGCCTGCGTCATAGCTCTGAGGGTAATGGCGTAATCGAAAAGCTCTGCCTGCGGCGCCTCCGCCATCAGTTTCTGGCTGCCGTCCTGCTGCGGTTCCATACCCAGAATTTTGCCTCTTCTCTTATTCATATCACCCATTACATCGCCCATGTATTCATCCGGCACGAAAATATCCAGATGCATTACCGGTTCCAGGAGTACCGGTTTTGCCTCTTTAATTCCCTTTTTAAATGCCAGGGAAGCCGCGATTTTAAATGCCATTTCGTTGGAGTCAACATCATGGTAAGAGCCATCATAAAGCTCCGCCTTGACATTCACAACTTTGCATCCCGCGAGAGGTCCTTTTTCCATGGACTCGATCAGGCCTTTTTCAACAGCCGGAACATAGTTCTTCGGAATCGCGCCGCCAAACAGAGATTCTGTGAACTCAAATTCCTGTTCGGAAGGTGAGAATTTAATATGAACGTCTCCGTACTGGCCCGCGCCGCCGGACTGTTTTTTATGTTTTCCCTGAACATCGGAAGTCCCCTTGATGGTTTCACGGTAAGCGATTTTCTGTGGCACCGTCTTCACCTGAACGCCAAAGCGATCCTTCAGCTTTGCCATGATGATGTTCAGCTGCATTTCGCCCTGTCCGCCCAGCAGTGTCTGATGGGTTTCATTATTTCTCTCTACCACAAAGGACGGGTCTTCTTCTCTCAGTCTCGTCAGAGAAGTAAAGATTTTATCCTCATCCTTTTTGTCTACCGGCTCAATGGCCACATAAAGAGATGGCGTCGGGAAGTCCAGCGGCAGATAGCGGATAATATCATTTTTATCACAGAGCGTGTCCCCGGACAGGGTATGCTGCAGTTTCGCCACCGCTACGATATCTCCCGCTTCCGCGTAATCCAGTTCCTGCTGTTCTTTCCCGCGAAGGAAGAACAGTTTTCCCAGTTTTTCCATCTTCCCGGTCCGGTCGTTTAAGATTTCCATACCGGAAGTCAGTTTTCCGGTTACTACTTTCATAACCGAAATCTTGCCTACAAACGGGTCAACGATGGTCTTAAATACAAAGGCGGATGGAGAAGCGTCCACAACGCACATCCGTTCCACCGGCTCGTTTTTATCGTTAAAGCCCTTATATGGTCCGTGCTGCAGCGGTGTCGGAACATAAGTAATCAGCAGATCCAGAAGGCCCTCGATTCCGTGTCCCAGGGAGAACGCCGAAGAACATACCGGAACGATCCCTCCCTCGGAGATACCCTTTACCAGTCCTTTTTTGATTTCTTCATCGCTGAAGTTGTCTCCGTTAAAATATTTTTCCATCAGCTCATCGTCTGTCATGGCGATGGCTTCTTTCAGTTCCTCGTCAATATCAGCAGTCAGCGGCCAGCTGAACGGGATCAGCGTATCGCCGAATTTTGCTTTCAGTTCGTCAAAGGTCTTGTAAAAATCAAACTCATCCTTGTCCCGTTTATTGATTACGATAAATCTAGGCATCTTGTAACGTTCACAAGCTTTCCACGCATGCTCGGTTCCCACCTGAATTCCCGCACCGGCGTCGACCAGAATTACTGCGGCTTCTGACGCTCTGAGCGCAGCGTTTACTTCTCCGATAAAATCGAAGTATCCCGGCGTATCGATGAAATTAATCTTATCACCTTTCCACTCTACCGGAACGATGGAGGTGTTGATGGAAAATCCCTTTTCAATTTCCATTTTGTCGTAGTCGGAAACCGTATTTCCATCTTCCACTTTTCCCAGTCTGTCAATTACTCCTGTAGCCAGAAGCGCCGATTCCAGGAAGGTAGTTTTCCCGCATCCGCCATGTCCAACAAGTGCAACATTTCTGATTGTCTCGCTTGTATAGCCTTTCATATTAAGACCTCCTAAATCTCTTTTTTCAGTAATGGTAATATTATAGCATTGTTGCGATTTGATAGCAATAAAACGTACTCATATTTTCTGAATTTTATATAAAAAGGAGCAAGGACACAGCAGAAAAACACAACTGCGTTCTCTGCCGCACCCTTGCGGATGAAAAGGCATATTCATGACTTGAAAATCTTCGAACTCAAACACGCCGACATGGCTTTCCCAGCCTGTATGCGCTGCTTTTCTGATAAAAAAAGCTTCCCTTCTCTGAAGAAAGGAAGCGAACGATTTCTCGATACAAAAAATTTTTCATCTTCCTGCCCAAAGATTTGATTGGTTCTATTCCATAAAGCGAAGTCTCCTGACTTGCGGTTCAACCTCTGGAGCGCCTTCTCACCCTGCGGTAATGGCCGTCTGCTCCGTTGTCCCCGCTTACAGTAGGGGCAAGCCTGCGCCGGATTTTCACCGGCTTCCTTCCACTTTGGGAAACGTATTTCTTTTTATAGGGTTAGTATACCGCAGATGTCCGGGTTTGTCTATTCTTTTTTCAAAAGTAATCGATTATCTCAAAAAAATAATGCCCTTAAGGTCCTCCCTTGGTCCAGTATCTGCTTTGATTTTATATATGAAATGAGGCGCCTATTTTTATTCAAATGCCCACAAAAGGATTTCCTCTATGTCTTTTTCCGTCAGTTTACATGGGTTTGCCGCAAGTAAGCGGTATTCCATGGTTCCCTTTATAATTTCCGGAAACATTTCTTTTGTAACACCTACCTCTTTCAATTTCATCGGTACATTCAGATCCTTCGTCAGTTGGAAAACAGCGTCAACTGCAGCCTGAGCCGCCCGGCGCTCCGTCATATTATCGGTGTTTTCTCCTAGAGCCTGCGCGATTTGCCTGAATTTTTTCAGATTCCCGACCATGTTTCGCTGCATGCAGTATGGCAGCAGCAGAGCATTCGCCGTGCCATGGGCTACATGGGCCACCGCGCCGATGGTCTGGGCAATCCCATGAACCACGCCCAGTCCTCCGTTGAGAAACGCGGCTCCCGCGATGGTGCTGGCAAGAGCCATATTAGTCCGCGCCTGCAGATTACTGCCGTCGGAAACCGCGGTCCGGAGATTTTCCCCGATCATCCGGATGGCTGCAATGCCCATAGCGTCACTGATGGGCTCCGCGTTCAGGGAGACATAGGATTCAATGGCATGGGTCAGAGCGTCCATGCCGGTTGTCGCTGTAATAAAGGGCGGCATGCCCACATGCAGCGACGGATCAATCAGCGTCATTTTGGGGATCAGATTTTCATGAGTGACCGAAACCTTCGTCTGCTCCTGATTATTGGTAATGACCGAAGCAGCCGTCATTTCGCTGCCCGTCCCCGCGGTTGTCGGGATACAGATCAGCGGCAGAATGGGATTCTCCACCTGCATGTTGCCGCCGAAAAGATAGTCCCTTACAGAACCTTCATGGGTCTGAAGCATGCACATGGCCTTGGCAGTATCAATAGGGCTTCCGCCTCCCACCGCCACGACCACATCCGCGCCGCTTTGCCTTAAAATATCCGCCGCTTCGTCGACCACCTCAATGGTAGGATCCGGAATCAGAGCGTCATAAACCTGATAGGGGAACCCTTCCTGAGCCAGAGCGTTTGTAATTTTCTCCAGAATTCCGGCAGCCACGATACCTTTATCCGTGGCGATAAACACCTTCTGAAATCCCAGTTCCTCTCTCAGAATCCTGCCCAGATTTCCGGTAATTCCCACGCCAAAGCGCACCTTGGCCGGCATTTTGTATTCAAACTCTTTCATATCATATTCCTTTCCACAGACTGCGTTCTAATACTGTACCTTACTGGAATTCTTCCAAATTCCCATTTTTTCCGCGTCCTTTTCCAGCTCCTCCCGGAAATCCGGATGAGCAATGGAAATCAGAAGTTCTGCCCGTTCATAGGTGGATTTTCCTTTCAAATCCACGGCTCCGTATTCGGTTACGATATAGTGCACGGCGCTTCTGGGCGCGGAAACAATCGATCCCTGAGGCAGAGTCGAGCAGATAAGGGAAGACACGCTGCCATCTTTATTCTTCCGGGTGGACGGCGTACAGAGGAAACTTTTCCCGCCCTCAGAGCGGTAGGATCCCATGACAAAATCAAGCTGTCCGCCGGTTCCTCCGATATGCTGCAGTCCTGCGGATTCGGAGTTGACCT
The DNA here is from genome assembly GCF_014333425.1 of Zhenpiania hominis. Lineage (GTDB taxonomy): Bacteria > Bacillota > Clostridia > Peptostreptococcales > Anaerovoracaceae > Hominibacterium > Hominibacterium hominis. Next base: position 87,461 of record NZ_JACRYT010000008.1, read on the forward strand.
GTCCAAACAGATCCACCTGCAGGCAGCTGTTGATGGAAACCACTTTATCGTTGCTGCCGATAACGTCAATATTGTTGACATAATCCACCGGCGCGATGTAGCCCAGAGGGTTGTCATCCAGGAACTCATAGACCTCGGAAGATCCCATCGCAAAGGTGAAGACCATTTTGCCCTTGTCTAGATTTTTATTACCTGTAATTTTCCCCTCTTTATACAGATTGACATAGGCGTCTACGAACATTTCCGTATGTACACTCAGATCACGGATATCCGATTCAGCAATCATTTTCCCGACATAATTGGGCATACCTCCGATTCCCAGCTGCAGAGTGGATCCACTTTCCATCCGCTCTACGATATGAGTGGCGATTTTCTTTTCCACCTCTGAAGCGTCCTTGGCTATAATATTAGGCATAGGCGCGGGCTGAGCCTCTACAACCAGATCGATCTGCGAGAGGTTAATGGTATTCTGCACCCCATGGATCGTCGGCTGCTCCGGGTTCACCTCGACAATGACCTTTTTCGCCCGCTTCAGAATTCCCCAGTATTCCGCGAGCTGCGGACCGAAGTTGAAATTTCCGAACCGGTCCATCGGTCCTGTCTGAAACATGGCTACATCAATATCGCCCACATCTTCTGCCCAGAACTTGGGATTTTCCCGGAACTGCACCGGAATAAACCAACAGCATCCCTGCTTGTTCATCTTCCGATCCAGCCCGCTCATATGTGTGGAGCAATATTTGAAGTGCTCCGCCTTCGGATCTGCCTGGAGGATTGCCGGCGGTTCCGGATAATTCCAGATCGTCGTACAGACTTTTACATCATGCAGTTCTTCGGTCCGTCTGGCCAGGGCCTTATCCAGTTCCCGAACCAGGCCGCCGAACAGCCCGTAATGCACCTGGTCTCCTGATTTCACTATTTTTACCGCTTCGTCGGCGGTTACCAGCTTTTCCTGATATTCTTTTTTCAGCGCGCTGGTTTTGCAAAACGTCTCTACTCTGCTCATCACTTGTCTCTCTCCTTGTCTATTGTCTCAATTACCACCGCAGTTCCCATTCCGCCTCCGGCGCATAAGGTCGCAAGCCCGTAACGGTTCTTCCGCCGCATCATTTCATACATCAGGCTGATTACGATTCGTGAACCGGTGGCACCCACCGGATGCCCCAGGGAAATTCCGCCTCCGTTTACATTCAGCTTGTCCGGATCAATTCCAAGTTCTCTCTGGCAGGCAACGCACTGGGCGGCGAAAGCTTCATTGATTTCAAACAGATCCATATCGCCGATTTCCAGACCCGCCTTACGCAGGGCTTTGCGCGAAGCGCTGATAGGTCCAATTCCCATGATCTCCGGTTCCACTCCGGTGGTGGCGACAGAAAGGATTCTCGCCAGAATCGGCACGCCCAGTCCCCTGGCCTTTTCTTCCTCCATCAGGATCACGCCGGACGCCGCGTCGTTCATTCCCGAAGAATTTCCGGCCGTCACCATGCCCCCTTCTTTAAAGGACGGCTTCAGCTTTGCCAGTTTTTCCATGGACACATTCCGTTTTGGATATTCGTCCGTATCATAAAGGGTCGTTTCTTTTCTGCTCTTTACGGTCACCGGTACAATTTCCTCCTTGAATTTCCCCTCATCTATGGCCGAAGCCGCCCGTTTCTGGCTGAGCAGAGAATAAGAATCCATATCCTCTCTGGTGACATGGAACTGTTCCGCCACATTTTCCGCGGTAATACCCATAGCCGGACCGATACCCAGATTTGTAAGGGAGTCCCACATGGAATCCCGCAGCTCCATGTGTCCGAATTTTTTTCCGTATCTGGCGTCAAATACCATATGGGGCGCGGTGCTCATACTATCGGCGCCCCCTGCCATAATGCATTCGGCCTCTCCCGCTTTGATCTGATAAAATCCCATCTGAATGGACGACATGGACGAGGTGCAGTTGCGGTGCACGGTGATTCCCGGAACCGAAACCGGCAGGCCGGCTTTTACCAGCGCGACTCTCGCAAGATTGTTTTCTTTATAGGTTCTCTGATAGTTGCATCCCCAGATCACATCCTCAATCTCCGCCGGATCGATTCCCGCTCGTTCTACCAGAGCCTGCATGACCGGAATACTCAAATCCAGAGAGGTGAGGGTTCGAAACTGCCCTCCCAGTGAGCCGATTGGAGTCCTGCATCCTGCCACAATTACGACTTGCTTCATTTCATCCTCCTTACTTTCCTTTATATATCGGCGTCCGCTTTTCCAAAAACGCCCGCATTCCTTCTTTCTGGTCTTCCGTATTAAAGAGAGACGCCCAGCGTTTGGATTCGTTGTGTACCGCGGCGCTTTCGCTGTCCATGGCAATCCCCTCCCGGATCGTATTTTTCGCGATCCGCAGGGCAATCGGCGCTTTTCTCGAAAGGTGGACGGCAAATTTCCACGCGGCTTCAAACAGCGTTTCTTCCGGTTCCAGGCGGTTTATCAGCCCCAGTTCCAGCGCCCGCCGCGCACCGATAGTTTCGCCGCTGAAAATCAGTTCCATAGCAGCAGAAGCTCCTATCAGTTTCGGAGCCCGAACGGTTCCTCCTGCCCCCGGCATAATCCCCAGGTTGATTTCCGGGAATCCCATTTTCGCCGTTTCCGCGGCAAAACGGATATCACACGCCAACGCCAGTTCCAGACCGCCTCCCAGGGCATATCCTTCGATTGCCGCTATCGTAGGCACCGGAAGCGCCGCAATCCGGTCAAATACCGGAGAGAAAACAAACTCTTCCGCTTCCTGCTCATCGCATTTCACCATATCCTGAATATCCGCGCCTGCCGCGAAATTGTTCTCGCCGTGAATCAGCAGCACCCGGATCTCAGGATCTACTTCGATTTCGTCCAAAGCCTCCCGAATCCCGGACACAACCGCTTGCGAAAGGGCGTTGAGTCTCTTGGGCCGTTCCACTCGCAGGAGCACGACTCCGCCTTCTTTTTTCAGGCTTACCTCTTGTCGTTCCATTTACTTTTCCTCCTGCTTTCCCGTATAATCGTAAAATCCCTTTCCGGTCTTTCTTCCGAATTCACCCCGGGCATACCGCTCGGTCAGGCAGGCTGCCGGACGATCCTCCAGAGCTCCACTGGTGCGGAATTTTTCCATATACACGTTGTATTCCAAATCAATTCCTGTCATATCCAGCGTTTCCAGCGGCCCCATGGAATGCCCCAAGGCGCCTTTTACGGCGGTGTCGATATCCTCGATGGAGGCCACTCCCTGATCCACCAGGTAGCAGGCCTCTCTGGTCAGGGCGCTGAAAATCCGGTTTACCACAAAACCGTAGATTTCCTTCTCCACGGTAACAGGCGTTTTTCCGATTTGCCGAGCGAATTCATAGACTGTACGGAAGGTTTCCTCCGATACATGGGGTCCTTTTACCACTTCCACAATTTTCATCACCAGCGCGGGATTGAAAAAATGCAGATTGATTACCTTGGACGGATCCTTGACCGCGTCCGCGAAACGGGAACTTACAATGTACGAGCTGTTGCTGGCGTAAATCGTATGCTCCGGCGTAACGGCATCCATAGACATCAGCGCCGATTTTTTTACCGATACCAGATCGGATACCGCCTCAATGACCAGATCCGTTCTACTTCCCGCTTCTTTTAAATCATCGGTGAAGCTCAGATTTTCGCGGCTGCGTTTCGCTTCTTCCGCAGTCATTTTCTGCTTTTTCACTCGTTTTTCAAACCATCCGTCCGCAAAGGCCTTCGCCTTGTCCGTCATTTCTCTGCTAATGTCATAACAAACCACGGGGAATCCGTGGTTCGCGGCCTGCATCGCTATCTGACTGCCCATAATCCCCGCGCCGATTACGGCAACTTTCTTAATTTCCATACGCTAAACCCTTTCTTATTTGTCCTTCTGTTCCCTGGCGAATAAGGCGGCGCCCAGCGCGCCCATCCCCTGGGGATCTGCCGGTCTTTGAATCTCCATGCCGATTTCTTGTGAGAGTACCGCCGCGAGAGTGTCGTTGAGCGCGCCTCCTCCCGTCATTACGACGGTCGGCTTCAGTCCGACCCGACCGGTCATGCCCGCTACCCGCTGCGCGATGGAATGAAGCGCTCCCAGCGCCACGTCTTCTCTGCCTTTTCCTTCGGAAAGCTGGGAAATCACTTCGGATTCGGCGAACACCGTGCAGATGCTGCTGATGGGTACGCTCTCTGTTCCGGCTGCCGCCAGGTCTGAAAGCTGATCCAGAGGACAGTCCAGCACCCGTGACATGACCTCCAGAAAACGGCCGGTACCCGCGGCGCATTTTTCATTCATCACAAAGTTTTCTACCGCGCCGCGCGCTCCCACACGTATCACCTTGGCGTCCTGCCCTCCGATATCAATGATCGTGGATGTTCCCGCAATTTCATGGGATACGCCTTTGGCGTGACAGCTGATTTCCGTAATCTGTCGATCCGCGCCCGCAAACAACATCCGACCGTAGCCGGTGGCAACACATGTCCGGATCTGGTTTTCCGTTTTTCCCGCTTCCTTCAATGCCAGTTCCACGGCTTTCTGCGGCCCGCTGCTTCCGGTTCCCGCGTTGACTACCGCTCTGCCCGCTATCCGGCCTTCTTCATCCAGCAAAACCGCCTTCGAGGTTGTGGAACCAATATCTACCCCCAGATACATCCGCTCCACCTCCTTACCCCAGCAGCTCTGCGAATCCCTGCACTCTGGTTCGCAGCTGTTCCGCGCTTTCCATCTGCTGTTCAAATTCCAGCTGCAGCATCGGGATGCCCGCCTGCTCCATCGCGTCTTTGACCAGTGGATAGTCAAACTCGTCGGGATCGCAGAACTTCAGCTGGCAGTAAATAACCGCGTCGGCATCCGCTTCCTGTACCATCCGGACCAGTTTTTCTCCCCTGCCCTTCTGGGAATCGTAAAGAAAAGCGCATCCGTCCTGCCTTGCCAGACGCTCTGCCATTCTGGAAAAACAGGTTCCCTCTTCGGGAGCGGAGACACGGAACTGTCGGGATTCCTGCGCCAGGTCGTCCGCTGCTATCTGCAGCCCGTTTTCCGTAAACAGTTCCAGCAGTTCCGGCGGTTCCGCCAGAAGTCCGGTCAGGACAATCCTTTTCCCTGCCCGCGGTTCCGGTTCTTCCCGGCTGAGCAGAGAAAGCAGATGTCGGATCGTTTCCGTATACTGCTTTTTATCCTGAAAATATCCCGCTTTGATTACAAGGTGCCGGGAAACCGCGTCAAAGGTCTGCGGGAAAGAAACCGCCGTTTTTGTAAAGTCCCGCATCGCCGCCCGGTAGTCCTCATACACTTCCATCGCGTCTTCCAGTTTTGATTCGGTAATTTCCGTCTGCAGAACCCGTTCCAGTTCTCCCTGTACTCTGGTCAGTTCTTCGATAAAGAAAATCTTTCCCGCTTCGGTCTTCCGGTTCTGAGGGTACACCATGGGAATGGGGTTCCTCTCCGGTACTGCGGTTTTCCAGTTCTCTGTTATACATTTGAGCGTATCGCAGTAGGTCGTCAGAATTACGGCAGACAACATATCGTAGTCACCCCGCAGAACCTGCTCTGTATTGGCTTTCATCAGCGAACAGCAGAAGGACTGCAGATACTGGCTCGCCCGGGTTCCGGTATTCGGTCCTCCCCACATGCCTACCGGCAGCGCTCCTGCCGCGTAAATCAATTCTTCCGGCGCGTAAATTGGAAAACATCCTACCGCTTTTTTGCCCGTTTCCGCCATGGCTTTTTTGACAGAAGCTGCCGGATGGGATGCCGTAGTCTTCAATTCCTCAATCAGTCTTAACGCTTCGCTATTCATTTATCGTCCCTCCCCTTTTCGGTTTTCCATCATTTCCACCAGTGCCTGCACTCTGGTTTCATACTGCGCCGGAGAAAAAGCTCTCGGATCGGTCTGATCGCCGTCAAAGATCACGGACGGCACCCCGGTCCTTTCCTCTACTCTCCGCTGTACCTCAAACTGGCGGAAGTCCATCAGCTTGCAGCTCCGGTTGGAATGATAAATGATTCCGTCCAGACGGTAATCCTCCACAAGCTTTGTGATGTTGTCCACCCCGAAGTCCAGATTACGGTTCACATAATTGGAACTGTAAGCTCTGGCCATTCCGTCCAGATCGTTTTCTTCATACACAATGTACCAGGAGTCCGGATAGGTGGACGTTACCATATTGATCCCGTATTTTTTCAGCACCTTGTATGTATCCGACAAATACGGCCAGCAGGCGATTCCGTCCCACATTACGCGGTATTTCTCTTCCCCGGATTTCCACGGTCCCCGGCCGGCCTCCGCCTTTTCTTTCAGTTCTTCATACCACAGTTTAAATAAATCCCGGCCTTCTTCGGTTCCTCTGGCGCAGACAATGGTCGCCATATAGTTGAACAGGTCGAATCCGTTCAGGGGCGATGGGATGTGCCGCGCCTGCATAGCGGCTTTTTTCCACCACACGGATGTTTCCGAGGAAACCCGCATCACTTCGCCGAACCGATCGTAATCGAATTTTTTCCCGGTAATGGCTTCCAGACGGTCGATGGCATCCAGAATCTGTGCCTTTATGTAACGGACATCCTGATCGTTTACCTCATACTGATGATTAAATGGCATGTCGAACAGGATCATGGGAATCTCCAGCTCTTTGGCAATGTTTTCGTACCATTTGATGACGGTGTTGCAGATGTTGTTGCAGCAGAAAATCAAATCCGGTTTGGGGATATTTCCCGCCTCGCTGTTTAAAGTCTCCATGTACGCCAGGTTCACTCTCGCGTAAGAGCAGAGATCCACCGAGTAACCTTTTGCCTCCGAGTAGTCGATAAACTCCTGAGAGCATTTGCGCGCGCCGATGGCCGCCGCGTGGTTTTCCGGATACACGGTGTGAATGCCCATGGTCGTCAGCAGTTCCTGCGGCGCGATGGAGGTGGCCCAGGCCACCAGCTCGCCCCGCGTTTTTGCTTCTTCCGCTTCTTTGTAGTGCCGGTCCAGCAGTTCATTCAGCAAAATCTTTGATGTCTTTTTATCTTCTACATTGATACCCACTCTGTTCCCTCTCACTTTCTCACATTTTTACAGGCTGGCAAGAATCGCGTCGATCATCTGAGTCGCTGGACCTGCTTTCAGCCCTCCGTCAATGTAAACATCTTCGCCCGTTACATACTGGCAATCATCTGCCGCTAAAAAATGATATAGCGCCGCTGCTTCTTCCGCTCTGCACATTCTCCCAAGAGGAGTCTGAATGCCCATTACCTGCAATTCTGTTTCACATCCATCAACATAAGCCATTGGCGTATCAATCGTGTTTGGGCAAATACAGTTTACCCGTATCTTCCGAGGCGCCAGCTCAATTGCCGCGACTTTTGTAATCCCGACTACAGAAATCTTACTCATGATATATGGCCCATACCCCGCATAATCTCCATTTGCAGAGTTCGATGCTGTATTCAAAATCACTCCTCCGTCATCCATATATTTCTGCCCATATTTGATCCCAAACACGACTCCCATTACATTGACATGGAACAAGGATTCATAAGTTTCTGGATTTGCATTTTTCAAAAGCTCTTCTGGGCAAATGATCCCAGCGTTGTTAACCACAATGTTCAACTTTCCATAGCGCTGCGCTGCCGACTTCATCAAATTTCCCATATCATCTTCGCGGCTGACATCCGTTTTTACAAAGTAACAATCAAGTTCATTGGCAAGGTCAATGCTTTTTTCATTGATATCTGCCATCGTTACATTCGCGCCGGCTTCCTTAAACCTCTTGGCTGTTGCATATCCAAGCCCTGAGCCCGCACCTGTTACGACCGCATTTTTCCCTTTCAGTGAAAAAAATCCCATTGTCATTTCCTCCTCATATAAATATGTAAAATGAGGGAGAAGATAAAGTTCTTCTCCCATTTTGCAATTTAAATGCGCCCTAAGCTATGTAATCCAAACTTATAACTCTTCCCATTTGTACGGAATCCCGGTTCCAAAGAAATGTTCAAAGAATCTGTCTGGATCCAGTTCTTCCGGAAGGTTAATTCCTGGATGAAGTCCATTTCCGCCTTCTACCAACATTTTGGCTCCGATTACTGCTGGAAGGGCAATGCTGATATAGCTGGTTCCAAATATTTCGTTTAAAGCTTTGGGATGCCCAATCAATTTGGGGCAATGTACTTTGTATTCCACTGGTATTCCGTCTTTTGTTCCCTCGATGATCAAAACGCTTGGAATCGCTACATCACCATCATGTTCTTCCAGATAGTCTGGATCCTCGTCCAGAAATGCTGTCCCTGGCTTTGGCACGTAGCTGACTATAAAATCGATTGGTTTGAACCTTCCACCGCCAAACTCTACCTCTTCTTGAGAGGCCAGCCCCATAGAAACAAAGGTTGCAGCCTGCCTTGCCACATAATATTTAAAGTCGCAGTATTCAATTCCTTTCCCAATAATGGTCGGTGTACTTACAACTTCTTCATGGGTATGGTGCGAAACCAACTGGTTTCCAGCCGGGAATGGAAAATCTTCAATTTCGGTAAACGGCGGAACCTCTTCAAATTTTCCATTGCGAAATACATAGCACGGATTAGAAAAATCGATCAGAGCCTGTTTTGGAGACCATCCTGGGTTCCATGGGTCTGTTACTTCTCCAAATTCACCTAAATACAGCTTTTGTTTCCCCAATCTGTACTTGACGCTTTTTACTGTGTCCAGCTTATCACAATATTTTCGCACTACTATATTTACAAATCCCGGCGCCAGTCCGCACCCTAAAAGGACTTTTACGCCTGCTTCTTTCAACTCTTTATCCAGATATCGTTCTTGTCCCAGCGCTATCTGATCCAAATAGGGAACATCAAATGATGTGCTTACATAGCTGATATTTGCTTTTAACGCAGCTTCAATAACTGTAGGTCCCAGCCACACGGGCGTCAGATCAATAATGCAGTCCATTCCTTCACAGGCCTTTACGACTGCGTCAATATCACTGCAGTCAAGCTGTATTACTTCTACTTTTGGGCTGTTAATTTTCGCCGCTACTTTTCGCGCGAAGTCCAGATTACTATCTGCCATCACTACTTTTTGAATGTCCTTGTCTCTCGACATAATCGAGGCGCAAGGCCCGCCCTGTCCACCTGCTCCCAGCAATAAAATGTTCATTTTCTCAACTCCTTTTCTTTGCTTGCTCTACCTTAAAAATTGATTTATTATATAAGGACTAATCCTGCAACTAAAAATCCGATTGCCGCAAGAATTCCTCCCATTATACAGTATGGTAGCTGTGTCATGCAGTGTTCCATATTGTCAATTTTAGCTGCTGCTGATGTGAGCACCGTAACATCCGCGTAAAAGCATGCGTGCGCCCCAAACACAGCGCCTGAAATAATAGCTCCCATTGTCATTGGAATGCTTGTCCCTACCGCGGCAGCCAAAGGCAGTACGATTGGCGTAATTACAGCCGGGAGCGCCCAAATCCCGCTTGTCACAAAGGCCAGTATTGCGACAGTCAGGAATACAACAACTGGAAGGAATGCACCGCTCATGTATGGCGATACCGCCTCAATTACAAACTGCGGCATTTCAATTTCATTTACTCCATACCTTAAAGTAGCGCCGGATACAATTAGAACAGCCAGCCACATCATATCCTGCATTCCGTTTATCATGCAGTCTGAAAACTGATCAAATGTCATAATCCTGCTTGGCAGGAACAGAATTCCACACATCAGCACCCCACCGATTACACCGTACAAAATATCATCCATTAGCAGGGTAATTGCGACAACTGTAAGGATTGGAACGAGGAAATGCCATACCTTTACTTTGCCTGCTGAATCTATCTCCGGCAGTTCTTCGTTAAATTTTTTGCTATAATCGGAATATGGCTTATTCTCTTCTTCCGCTCTCCTCCATGCCTTTTTCATAGGGCCGATTCTCGGAATAATTCCTAAAATAACAAATGGTACGATGATGACGCAGATCCAAGCGTAAAACATCCAAGGCATCGCGCTGTAATACGCGGACATTCCTCCTCCCAGGTATGCGGTCTCCGGCTGCGCTTCAAAAATACCGGAAAAATATACAACCCAGGCGGAAATCGGTATAATGACACATACCGGCGCTGATGTACTATCCAAAACATAGGCCAGCATTTCTCGCGGAACCTTTTTGCGATCGCAGGTCTCCATCATTGTATTTGCTGTCGTCATAATGCTCAGATAATCATCAATAAACAGTACCACGCCCATCAGCCATGTTATGAGAAGCGAACGTTTTCCTGTAGTAGCGTATTTTCGAATAATATCTGAAAAAGCCCAGGCCGCTCTTGATTCACGCAGTAAACGAATCAAGCTCCCGAACAATACAGAAATCAATACGATCCACATTACATCAATATCTGAAACCGCTTGGTTCAGGAAGTCGATAAACATAGTTACACTTCCTGTGCCCGCTGCAATTACACAGCATATAAAAGTCCCCAGAAGCAGAGATTCAAAGGTCTTCCTGGTAACAACCGCAAACACGATTACGACTGCTGCCGGCAGTAAGGTTATAACTCCACCATCCATGAAAAGACTCCTTTCTTAAACTTACATTGCATTTACGAATAGAAAGAAATGAGCTCAATTCTTACTGTATTTTTATTATATTTTTCAGAAAATTCGGATTCAACCACATCGTTGTTTACAATATTGCGATCCTGCAATTCCTGATAACATTCTTGACTTCTCAAAATGGTTCATGTATATTTGTACAAAAGTATGTTCTGATAATATTGCTATATGGAGGTGCTATCTTGCTGTTAGAAAAAATTAACGCACTGGAAGATTCCGCTTTTTCTTTTCACCTGTATCACATTCACTCCACTTCGATTAGTATGCATTCGGCATATGAAATTATTTTTATTTTAAAGGGTTCTGTTGATTTGAAATGCACAGCTTTTCATTACCACCTCAAAGAAGGGGATATTTTTATCGTGAATGTAAAAGAACTCCATATGTTTTCAAATGGAAGCAAAGATAATTTAATATTGGTTTTCCATTTTAATCCATATTTATACCTGCATATTTTCCCTAAGCTTAATTATTATTTGTTTGTATGCAGCTCTTTTTCTTCTGATAAAAAAAATGATCCAAAACTTCTTGCCTTACAGCAAATGCTTTTGCAGCTTGCTGTCTCAGTATTCAAAAAACGTCCGGATCACAACATTGAAGAACAAATTTTGTCTATTATTACGCATCTCCTTAATCACTTTCAATCTTTCTCTGTGAAGCCTCAGGGATATCATAAAAATGAATCCCTTGAAAGCAATGACTACCAGCTGCAAAGGATCTGCGAAATCCAAGAATACCTCTATGTAAATGCCAAAAATAAGATCCAATTAGACAATCTTGCGGAACACTTGCATTTAAATAAATACTATGTTTCGCATCTGATCAAAAATACAATTGGACTGTCTATGACCGATTTTCTTAACCTTACCAGAGTAGAATTGTCCGAAGTTCTTCTCTTGTCGACAGAGTTGTCCATTGAGCAAATTGCCTTTGAGTGTGGATTCTCCGCAAGACGATATTTTGAAAAGCATTTTACGAAATGGTATGGAATCTCCCCTTCTGAATACAGGCAGCTTCATTTAAACGGCACCAATGAATCTTATGAAGAATTTGACTTGTCCTATATTATGTCCGGCCCAGGCAGAGAAATCATTCATCCTTACTTGTACCAGGAGTCGCCTGCTTCTGAAGGCACGTTTCTCTCTTTTGAGGTTTCTATGGCCGATCTCGATGGCGTTCTGCCGTTTCGGCATTTCTGGGAGCCTACGATTAACATTTCCAATCCTTACAGCTGTGCCCGTATTTTGTCGCCTGATATCATCAAAGAGTCCATGTCCGCTCTGAAGTATTCTTCTGCCAGAATACGCAATATTTTCGCACCGGAAATGCTGCAGCGTTTTTCTCCAGAACAGTTGGCGACTCTCCTTGATTTATTTGTAAACGCTGGGGTAACTATCATTATTCATGTTACATTGTCAGAAGAAGAGTCTGCACTATTTTCCCATGCGTTTCAGTGTTTCTTTAACCACGTTCGTACGCGCTATTCCTCAAATATCCTTACAGAGTGGAAAATTGAGATAGAAAAGAATTCTTCTGATCCATTAAATAGTGCCAAAGCTCATCATAACCTTCTGCAAAAAGTAGGTATGTTGAAACAATATGCCCCGGACTGTACTTTTATAATTGCGAACCCTGAGAAAGATTCCTCCTATTACTCCCATGACGCTATGTTACTTGCTCCCCATATTATCAAATCTTGTCTTGATAGTGATTCAGAAACACCGAGAGTCTACCGTGAATTCTGCGAGTCCGCTCTTGATATGGAGGAAGGCGTTACGTACCCTTATCCAAGCAGCTGCCTGCTCACTCCGCAACATGAAAAAAAGCCCCTTTATTATCTCTGGCAAATGTTATCACGACTCGGAGATCAAGAAATACAGAAAGAAACAGGTATGATCATTACAAAAAGAGGAAATTCTTTTTATGTGTTGATCTACGATCCGTTCAACCAAGCCTCCTCCAACTCTCATTCAAAGCCATTTGCGGTCCGTTTATCTTTATCAGACATAACAAAAAAATATTATGTTACAGAGACTTATCTGGATGCCTCTTGCAGCCTTTTTCAGCAACGCTCAGCACTGCAGTTTCCATCACAGCTTCCTGCGGATCTAATCAGTGACATAAACTGCTCTACCGCACCTACAGTAAAGCTGCATCTATTAAATCCGCAGAAAGAGCCCTACACTTTGAATTATCAATTAAATCCCTATAGTGTACTCCTACTTTCGTTTATAGAAGTATCGGATTATCAGACAGATAAATTTTCAAAATAGCCTGTCTGCTGTCTCTATAACAGCTTTATAAATATTCCGGTTTATAAGTTTGGGAAATCAGTAGACACCGCTCCCCCAAAATCGGTATAATAAATGGAAACCAAAAAAGGAAAAGGGGATTCACATTGAAAGACGACCGCATTTTAAGAATTTACACCGACGGAGCCTGCTCCGGCAATCAGAGCGAAAAAAACTTCGGCGGCTGGGGCGCCATCCTGGAATTCGCGGGGCACAGCAAGGAGCTGTACGGAGGAGAAAAAAACACCACCAATAATCGTATGGAAATGACCGCCCTGCTGGAAGCGTTCCGGGCGATCAAAAAAGAGAATCAGACCATTGAGGTTTATTCAGACAGTTCTTATCTGATGGACTGTTTTCGCAAGAAATGGTACAAAGGCTGGCTGAGAAACGGCTGGAAGACAGCGGCAAAAAAGCCGGTGGAAAACCGGGATCTGTGGGAAGGGCTTCTCCCCTATCTGGACCGCCACGCCATCCGGTTCTTCCGGGTTAAGGGGCATGTCAATCTGGAAAGCGCCTCCACCAACTTTGAAAAGCTGTATCGAAAATTCGTGGAGTGGAACGGAGAACAGTATACCTTTGAGGATTTTCAGTATGTCACGGAAAAAAACAACCGGGCAGACGAGCTTGCCAATTTGGGAATCGACCAGATACGCGGCGCGTAAGGGGAAGCTTCGGACGCTGATTTCGTAACAAAAGCCTTTTTAGCTCATTTGTTTCTATTTTTATCAGCGTCAGAGAGCTTCTAAGTAGCAAAAACAGGGCCAGGAAAGCGTAAATACAGATTTCACGCTCCAAAGCCCTGTTTTTTTATAAACAAATCAGCTTTTCTCAAATTTGTTTCCAAAAGCCTCCGCTTACTTCCTTACCGCGCTCTCTGCGCGATCCGGTATACCGCGTCCACCGCGGTTTTCATATGCCGCACATTATTGTAAATTCCCATGCTCATACGGACGGCTCCTGTATCCCAGGTGCCGATGGTTTTATGGGCCAGTCCCGCGCAGTGATAGCCGCTTCGCACTGCAATTCCAAATTCATCGTTTAAAAGCGATGCGACTTCTTCACAATTATATCCCTTTATATTAAATGCGACAATGCCGACTTTTTTCCGACAGTCAGAAGGGCCGTAAACCGTCACATTTTTCATATCACGAAGACCGCTGTCGAGAATTCCCGTAAGCTGTTGCTGGTGCCGACGGATTTCGCGAACTCCGATTTTTTCCACGAAAGCTGCCGAATATCCAAGCCCGATAATCCCCGGCGCGTTGAGGGTTCCCACCTCATAACCTTCCGGGAGTTCCTTTGGCTGCAGAATTTCTCTGGAAGCGGTACCGGTGCCGCCTTCCATAACATGTTTTATGTCAACCCCATCCCGCACATAGAGGAATCCGGTTCCCAGCGGTCCCATAAGGCCTTTGTGCCCCGGCACAGCCAGCAGATCCATTCCGCTGGCTTCCATCGGCAAATGACCGGCTCCCTGAGCCCCGTCTACTAAAAATAAAATTCCTCGCTGCCGGCAAAGACGGCTGAGCGCTTCTATCGGAAGAATCGTTCCGGTTACATTAGATGCCTGCGTGCAGATAACCAGGCGCGTATTTTCCCGGATTGCCTCTTCCACAAGGGCAATATCCAGGCTCCCGTCGCCGCGGCAGGGCACAATCGTATATTCCACGCCCTTATCGGCCAGCGCGCGCACAGGCCGCAAAACCGAATTATGCTCCATGGCGGTTGTAACCACGTGATCTCCTGCCCCAAGCACACCCTTAATGGCCAGATTCAACGCTTCGGTGGTACTGCTTGTGAAAACAATCCGATCCGGCCGTTCTATTTTAAAAAAGCGCGCCAGCGTATTGCGTGCCCGATAGACTTCTTCTCCGGTTTTCCGGGACAGATCATGACCGGAACGCCCCGGATTTCCGCAGTATTCGGACATGCACCGCTCCATCGCTTCGATCATTCCCTTTGGTTTGGGGAAGGTAGTCGCTCCATTATCCAAATAAATCATGGCTTCTTCCTCCTATCATAACAGAATATGCGAAAAAAGGAGGAAGGTGTCTGGGCCTGTCCGATAAACCTGTATTTCCCCGTCTATTGTCTATTTACGTTTTAACAGATTGAGACGCTGTTTGTCTTCCTTGGAAACCCGGTAGGATTCCCGGATCTTCTGGATCGTTTTATTCTGAGTAAAATTATCCAGGCTTCCGTTCCGCAGGATCTTCTCCGTTTTTTCCGGGAATTTGACATAGCAAACAGAAAGGGTCCAGGCTACCGCCATTTTCGCGTAATAACCTTCATGGCGCACCCCTTCCATGAGACGCAGTACCGAATCAATATGTTCTTCATCTACAAAATGGCTCAGCAGCAGCACCGTTCCGAAACGAACGAAGAATTCCCTTTCATCCGACAGATAGGGCTGCAGAAAGTTCCACACCAGCTGTCGGTTTTCTTCTTTATCCGCGAATTTCAGATCTCCGCAGAACGTATCGCAGATTGCCCAGTTGTCAATCCTGGGGATAAAACGCTCTATGTACGAAAGTCTCCGTTCCGCGTCCATCTTTGCCGCTCCGATTACCATTCCCTGCAGCATAACCTCTTCATAATAAAGCGCGGTTCCGCCTACCCCTCCGGCTTCTTGCGGACAGTTTTCCAGCTCGGAAAGCAGTTTTTCCCAGTCCTTTCGCGCCGCCTTTTTAGCGGTTTTGCGCACCAGAGGCACCCGCACGCCCAGAGTCTTGTCCTTATCCACCCCCGGGATCAGGCTGCTGTTAAATTCTTTGTAGTCTGATTCCGCCAGTTCTTTCAGTTCCCGTAATATCTCTTCTCTCATTTACAACCTCCAATTCCGATCCGCCAGTTTCGCCAGTCTGGTCTGTTTTACATCAATCGCCTGTTTCGGACACATCTCCTGACAGCAATAACATTTGATGCATTTCCGGTAATGATAGGCCGGCTTTCCTCCTCGGAAGAAAATAGCTTTCTCCTCCAACGGGCATGCCTGGATACAGATTCCGCACCCTACGCATCGGTCTTTTTTGATATACGGTTTCCGGTCCAGCAACGGCTGGAAAAAGCGCAGCATATTAATCCTTCCCTTAAAATCCGCCGACCGCTCGACTTTAAAATCCGGATTGCCCCAGCGGACGGCCGCTTCCTCCACAGTCAGCGTCTCTCCGTCGGTCACTACCTCGATCTGCGCCGCTTCACAAGTGCCGACTCCGTATTCCTGCCCGTATACATTGGTTGGCACAAGCTTTGGATCCAGACTGACCAGGGCGCAGAACACGCTGTCTAAGGCTACCGGATCCGCGGAAGCAAGAATCAGACCCATCTTCACCGGCTCTCCGGACTGCGGTCCGTTCCCTTCCATGGCGACGATACCGTCCATAATATGCAGCCTGGGTTTTACGAGAAGATTCAGATCCCCGATCATCTGTCCGAACAGATCGGCGTTTGGAAACCTGGCGTAAGAAGCCCCTTTGTTAAATCCATACACACAGCCGAAGGTATTTTTCATGGCTCCGGTAATCCGTTCCAGCTGATGGGTTTTCATTTTACAGAGATTGATAATGGCATCCGCCTCCCTCGCACCTTTGCAGAGAATAAAGTGATCTGCCGCGTGACCTTCCGGGAAGTCCACCTTCTCCCCTTCCGAAAAATCCGCCGTCGGAATCTCCAGGCTCCGCGCTTCCGGAAGAATCCCGCATCCCTGAGCGGTCTGCTCCACTCCGATCAGATGGTTTCCCGGCGAATCGCCGAAGAAAAGGTGCGGATATCCCTCTTTTCTGAGTGCTCGCCCCGCGGCGGCGAACACCTGGGGATGGGTTGTACACGCCTTTTCCGGCGGACATTTTGCCAGGAGATTTGGTTTCAGCAAAATGCGTTCCTCTTTTCCCACAAACCGCTCCCAGCCTCCCAGCAGTCCGACCACTTTGCGGACAGCTTCATCCACCAGTTCCTGTCTATATTCTCTGCATTCCACAACCGCAACTTTACTTTTCAACAAAATCCCTCCCCCGCGTTCCTGCCGCGCAAAATTCTCCGTCCATTTTAACACAGGAAAACGGCAGATGCAAAACTGCACCCGCCGTTTTCCCATGTGTATATTTAGCTAAAGAGAAAGCGTTTTAATCTCGCCAGAAACCCTTCCCGCGGCGCTTCCTGCATCGGCTCCGGCGGCGGTCCTGTCAGAAGCGCCTGACGAATCAGCTCCTGCTGACAGTCAACCGGCTCTTCATCCACCCGTTTTTTCTCATATAATCCATCATATCTCAAATTTCGCGCTTTTACATTATCCCGCAGCATCAGATTCATGATATCCATGATCTGTTTTTTGATTCCCGGATCGAGTACCGGACAGGCGACCTCCACCCGTCGGTTGAGGTTCCGCGTCATAAAGTCCGCGGAGGAAATATACATCTGCATCTCATCCCCCTCGCCAAAGCAGTAGACTCTGGAATGTTCCAGAAAACGTCCGACTACGCTGGTGACATGTATGTTGTCCGTGTACCCTTCGATTCCCGGAAGGAGACAGCAGATCCCGCGTATAATCATATCGATCTGCACGCCGGCCCGGGAAGCTTCGCTCAAAGCGTCGATGGTCTTCCGGTCCGTCAGCGAGTTAATCTTAACCATGATTCTCGCCGGCTTGCCCTGCTGCGCCTTCTGGATTTCTCCGTGAATCAGTGCCAGAATTTTGTTTTTCATGCTGTTGGGCGCCACCAACAGACGGCTGTAGCTGCCGTCCAGGTTGGCAATCGCCATATTTTTAAAGTAATTGGAAGCGTCATTTCCAATTTCCTGGTTTGCGGTAATCAGCGAAAGATCCGTATATTGCTTTGCTGTCTTTTCATTATAGTTTCCGGTTCCCACCTGGGTGATCCATTTGATGCGCCCCTTCTCCATTTTGGTTATCAGGCAGACCTTAGAATGCACCTTATAGTCCTTCATACCGTAAATAACCGTACAGCCCGCGTCCTCCAGACTTTCGGACCAGTTGATGTTATTGGCTTCGTCAAACCGGGCCCGCAGCTCCATAAGAACGGTTACTTCCTTGCCGTTTTCCGCCGCGGTTCTCAGATAATCCACCAAGGTCGCCTTGCTGGCCAGACGATAGATCGTTATCTTGATAGAAATTACATTAGGGTCATTAGCTGCTTCCCGAATCAGCTGCAGGAACGGTCCCATTTTTTCGTAAGGGTAAGACAGCAGTACATCCTGCTGTTCGACTTTCTTCATGATATTTTCACCCGGCACCTGCCATTTAGGCGGCTGCGGGTCAAAATGCTCATAGGTAACGACTTGGGCAAGCTGCTGCGGAAGCTTATCCAGAAGAGGAAACACGTAAGACATTTCCAAGGGAGCCCGGCTGCCGAATACCTGCTCTTTTTTCAGATTCAGCTTCTCCCGCAGGAACTTTTCCGTTTTATCGTCGATTTCACGGAAATACTCCAGCCGTACCGGAGCCAGTCTGGCTCTTTTTTTCAGAACCCGTTTCATCTGATGACGAAAATCCTCATCCTCATCTACCAGGCTGCTCACATTCACGTCCGCGTTCCGGGTGACACTGATAATCGTTTTCGCCTGCACCTTACAGTTATCAAAAATCTGGTCGATATATTCACATACGATTTCTTCCAACAGGATATAACGGCATCGGTCTCCCGGCAGACAAAGCACTCTCTCCAGAGTTCCCGGAACCGGGACAATCCCAAAGGCCGTCTTATCATGAATTTTTAAGAGCAGAACAACATACAACCCTTTATTGATAAGGTGCGGGAACGGATGATGGGCGTTGATAATCTGCGGAGAAAGAATCGGCTGAACATAATTCTGAAAATGCTCTGCCGCGAACGTTCTTTCCTTCTCGTCCAATTCAGCGATCCCGATACAGGATACACCCTTGTCCGCGAGCCTTCTTTTTACTTCCAGATAGATTTTATCTCTTTTTTTATATAAAGGCGCTACGGCTCTGAAAATCTCTGACAACTGCTCATCCGCCGTCATACCGGTTTTGTTATCAATCTGCGGCTCAGCCAGAAACGTCTGGTCGTACAGGCTGCCGACACGAATCATAAAAAATTCATCCAGGTTGCTTGTAAAAATCGAAATAAATTTCAGACGTTCAAAGACCGGTACGCCTTCTTCAACCGCTTCGTCCATCACCCGCTCGTTAAAACGGAGCCAGGACAGTTCCCTATTCTGGGTATAAATGGTCTCTTTCATTCTTCCAATACTACTTTCTTATACAGATATCCTTCTCTGACCCCGTAGCCGCTCACCAGAATTTCATTGCAGCAGAAATTGCGGCAAATTGTATCCAGAATCAACATTCCGGGAATCAGCGTATGGATCCGATCCGGTGCTACATCCAATACCTTTTTCAGTGTGCTTTTTTCCTCATCGTGGAATTCATCTAAAAGAAGCGGCAGTTTTTTCGCCGGAACGCGATCATTCTGGCGAGGAAGTCCGAACATATCATTGTTCATATTCTTCACCGCGCGAATGGTTCCTCCGATTCCCACAAGGGTGTGGAACTGTCTTTCTCTCAGGAATTTTACTTTTTTCAATTCTGAAAGGACCTTTTCCCGAATTGCCGCTTCCTCGCTTTTTTTCGGGAAAAGTTTCGATACATAATTTTTATATAAGGAAAGGGAGCCAAGACGCAGACTGGTAGCATCCTGGATATTTCCATGATCATAAACCAGGATCTCCGTGCTGCCGCCTCCGATATCAACCATGATACCCTCTCCCAGATGCATCGTATGAGCCGCGCCTTTAAAATCAAGAGTGGCTTCCTCATAACCGGTAAGTACATCAACCTTCAGACCGGTTTCTTCATAAATCGTTTCAATCGCCTCGTCTGTGTTTGAAATATTTCTCAAAGACGCTGTAGCAAATACAAACAGCTCTTTTATTTTTGCGTGGGACGCCATCTCTTTATACGCGCTCAGTACGTCACAGGCTTTTTTAATTCCTTTCCTGGTCAGCTCCCCACCGTCTACATATCCAATCAGTCCTGCTGTAGTTTTGTTGTTGAATAGAGATTTAATTCTTCCATCCTCTACCTCATAAATGCACAGTCTGATTGTATTCGATCCTACGTCGATTACTCCATAGGTCATCTTTTATTCTCCTTCTTTCTCGATCTCATCTGTAATTATATCCATATTAAAATTCAGTTAAAGCTTTCTTCTGTAAATTGTATGTAAATTTTGTGTTAAAATCCAAAACTTTTTAAACATCCGTTTAAACGAATAAACATACCACCCCCTCCACAATCTCTCTTTTTTTCAAACTTTTCAATTCCAAGATCATATCTGTCCAATTTTTTGAAATTCCACGCTATCCCGGCGTTCCTATGTCCAAAGTCGGCAACATCAGTCCTGCGTCTCAATCCCGCTGCCGCTGATGGGAATCGCCTCGCCCAGATAGGTCGGCTCCGGCTTGAGCATCCATTTCACAACATCCTTATCCCTGGCAGCGATCTCTCTCAGATCCCGCATGGCCTGTCCGTGATAGACTGTCTGGTCTGCCGCGGCGCCCCATGCTTTGATACCCATCTTTTCACATCCGTAAAGGGCTCGGTACAGGTGATATCCCTGCGTGACCACCACCATCCGCTCCACCTGAAAAACTTTTTTTGCCCGGTATACCGAATCATACGTAGAAAACCCCGCGTGATCCAGGAACAGATCCTCTTCCGGAACGCCTTCCTGCAGCGCGTACTCCTTCATGGCATTGACTTCATCATACTGAACCTGCCCATGATCTCCTGACAACAGCAGCTTTGGCGCAACGCCCTCCTGATACAGCTTGATCCCCAGATCCAACCGATCCTGCAGCATATAACTGGGCGATCCGTCCGCCCGTACCTTGGCGCCCAGAATCAGAATACACTCCGGATTCTGTTCTTTCAGCTCGCGGACTTCCTCCGAAGACAGCTCTGTTTCCCTCGTTTCCACCCTGCACAAAATTCTGGCTTCTCCTGAATGAACCACATACGCGTTCAGCCCGAACACAATCGCCGCGCAGACAGCCGCCAGCAAAAGCAACGCCAAGACTATCTTTTTCCATAATTTCATACTAATTTTCCTCCTTTATTTACACACTGCCTATTTTCAAACGAACAAATCTGTATTATTATTATAACAGGTGATTTTCGTGTGGGAAAGCAAAAGCGATTAAAATTCATTTAGGTTCTGCAAACAAATATATCCGGCTTTTATTGTTGACACCGCACAAATTCAGCAGTATTATAAATCTATATAAAATAGATGTATATTATTATAAAGAAGGAGAACGGTAAAATGAAGTATGATTTTCCAGTAACAAGAACAACAACCCCAAAGGCAAAACCGGATCCGGATACTCTGCGTTTTGGCGTGGATTTTACGGATCACATGTTCATTATGGATTATGAGGAAGGCAAAGGATGGATCGATGGAAGGATCGTTCCTTATGGGCCGCTCACACTGGATCCCGCCGCGGTTGTATTCCACTACGCGCAGGAAATGTTTGAAGGGTTGAAAGCGTATAAAACGGCAGACGGGAAAGTACAGCTCTTCCGTCCTGACATGAATGCCAAGAGAACTAACCGGACAAACAACCGACTCTGTATCCCGCAAATCGATGAAGATCTCTATGTGGAAGCGATTAAAGCCCTGGTTCGGGTAGACGCGGACTGGATTCCTCAGAAAGAGGGAACTTCATTATACATCAGACCGTTTATCATTGCCGATGAGCCGTTCTTAGGCGTAAGACGGGCAAACCACTATAAATTCATTATCATTCTCAGCCCGGTAGGTCCTTATTACGTAGGCGGACTTGCTCCTACCAAAATTTATGTAGAGGATAAGTATGTCCGCGCCACTGACGGCGGCACCGGGGAAGCGAAATGCGGAGGCAACTACGCGGCCAGCCTGAAAGCTCAGGAGGAAGCGCACGAAAAGGGATACGAGCAGATTCTGTGGCTGGACGGCGTGCAGCGCAAATATGTAGAAGAAATCGGTACATCCAACGCCTTTTTCGTAATCGATAATGAAGTAATCACCGCTCCTTTAGACGGTACAATCCTTCCGGGAATTACAAGAGATTCCGTCATCGCCCTGCTGAAGAAGGAAGGGTATAAAATCACAGAAAGAAAACTCTCCATCGATGAGGTTGTTCAGGCTCATAAGGACGGAAAGTTCCAGGAAATGTTCGCTTCCGGCACAGCGGCGGTAATCTCTCCGGTCGGCGAACTCTGCTACAAGGGCGACAAAATGGTCATCAATGAAGGAAAAATCGGACCCATCGCTCAGAAGATGTATGACACCATCTACGGAATCCAGACCGGTACTGTAGAAGATACCTTGGGATGGACCGTACCAGTGGAATAAACCGCTGCACCAAAAAAATACGAAAAAACGTGTACAAAGCAAAATTCTGCTTCTGTACACGTTTTTTATATCCTACACCAGCTGAAATCCCGCTTCCGCAAGCTGCCGCTGGATCATCTCCGCCTGTCGGCTGTCTCTCGTTTCCATTACAACCCGCAGGAAGCAGCTGTTGATCGCCATATTGGGATCTCCATTGTCATGGTGGACCGCAACCACGTTTCCGCCGCAGCGGCTGATCACAGTGCTGACGCCTACCAGCTGCCCCGGCTTGTCCAGGAGCGCGATGGTAAGAGTTGTCCGCCGGCCGCTCATAATCAGGCCGCGGGTGATCACCCGGTTGAGAATATTGACATCAATATTGCCTCCGCTGACCACACATACGATTTTCTTGTTTTTCCGCGGAATCTTTCCGAACATGACCGCTGCCACCGGCACCGCTCCGGCGCCTTCCGCCACCAGCTTCTGCTTTTCCATCAGAGCCAGAATGGCGGCGGCGATTTCATCTTCTGTCACAGTGATCATCTCGTCCACATATTTGTTCACCAGCTCATAAGTATTATCTCCCGGCACCTTTACCGCGATTCCGTCCGCAAAGGTATCCACAGTTTCCAGCGCCTTTTTTTCATGGGCCCGGATTGATTCGTACATGCTGGGGGCGCCTGCCGCCTGCACGCCGTAGATTTTGCAGGAAGGCTTTAATTCTTTGATAGCCGCGGCCACTCCGCTGATGAGCCCTCCGCCGCCTACCGGCACCACTACCGCGTCTACATCGTCCAGCTGCTCTAAAATCTCCAGGCCGATGGTTCCCTGCCCCGCGATTACATCCGGATCATCAAAGGGATGAATAAAGGTATATCCCTTTTCCTTCTGAAGCTCTACTGCCTTTTCATAAGCGTCATCATAAGTATCGCTCACCAGGCACACGTCCGCGCCAAAGCTTTTCGTCGCCTCCACCTTACTGATGGGCGCGCCGTCCGGCATGCAGATCAGCGAAGGGATATTGTTCTTGCTAGCCGCCAGCGCCACGCCCTGAGCGTGATTTCCCGCGCTGCAGGCAATAATCCCCCTGGACTTTTCCTCGTCGCTGAGACGGCTGATTTTGTAATAGGCGCCTCGCACCTTAAAGCTTCCTGTCATCTGCAGATTTTCTGTCTTTAAATAAACTTTATTTTCATTGCTCAGCGCCGGAGCCAGAATTAAATCCGTCTTCCGCACCGCGTCTTTCAATGTAAATGCCGCATGGTAAATCCGGTCAAGTGTCATCATCCGATTTTCCTCCTGTTTGTTTCTTGTATCTATTGTAAAGCTTTTCCGCAGGATTGCAAGAGGCTTTGATTTGCAATCCTCGGAATTCTTTTTTATAATGTAGGGAAGAAAATCTTATCAGAACCGAGGAAACTATCATGAAAAAGAAACTTGCAGAATTGAACATCAAACTATCCGCGTTGTCCATTTTCCGTGATCTCCTGCGGGATCCGGTTATCGCGGCTTTTCAGAATCTGATGGCAGCGTTGGAAGATAAGGAGCTCCTGCAGCAGGTCTATGCTTACGGCGAATTTGTATCCTGCCTGTATCAAAAAGAGTCCAACCTGAGCACCTATATTCGAAACCTGATTTTAAATGATGAAAATTTCTATGTAAAAGAAAAGGCTGCGGAAGCGCCGGTATCGCAGACCGTCGAAACAGCTCTCAAAAAGGAGCTGGACACGTTGGAGAAGCTTTCCGCCGTTACTTCCGAAGCGGTAAAATCCGTCATTGCCTATAAAGGTTTTCTGCCGGACTGGGAAACGACTCCCTTTGATTTTCACTATGAATACCGCGAACGGATTCACAGACTCCCATACACAGGCTATGGAATCTATGCCAAGTATACGGTCTTTCATCTGGAAAACGGCAGCATCCAACCGGTAAAACACCCGGATACCCAAAGTCTTTCCCAGTTGTTCGGTTATGAACGGGAACGAGGACTGATCCTCAAAAATACAGAAGCTCTCCTTTCCGGGGAAGGCGCCAGCAATATGCTGCTGTACGGAGACGCCGGAACCGGTAAAAGTTCTACCATCAAAGCCGTCTGCAATCATTACGGGCCTCAGGGTCTGCGGCTGATCGAAGTAAAGAAAAACGAACTCTTCCGCATTCCGTATCTGGTAGAGGAGCTTTCCGCGAACCCACTGAAATTTGTCCTCTTTATCGACGATCTGAGTTTCAGCAGCAATGACGACAATTTCTCAGCCCTGAAAGCCATCCTGGAAGGAAGCGTTTCCACCTGCGGAAAAAATATCGCCATTTACGCCACCAGCAACCGCCGCCACCTTGTAAAAGAAACCATGGGCGATCGGGCGGGGGATGAGCTGCATGTCAATGATACGCTCCAGGAAACCATGAGCCTCGCCGCCCGATTCGGCCTGACCATTACTTACCAGCGCCCGGACAAAGAAGAATACCTGGCGATCGTCAAAAATCTGGCGAGGGAATACGGACTGGACGTCCCGGAAAAAGAACTTTTCCGAAAAGCCGAAGCTCACGCCCTCCGCTGCGGAGGCAGAAGCCCTCGGGTTGCCAAGCAGTTTATCGAGTTGCAAAAAATAGGCATCTAAGCGCGAAAATCACCATTCAGGCTCCTCTCATTTTCCATCAGAACATCACATTATTTCTGTAGAATAAAGTCACAATAACAGAAATTGAGGGCGAAAATGAAGATGCGCAAAAAGGCAATGATTGTAATGTCTCTGCTTACACTGCTTCTTGTATTAAGCGCCTGCGGCAGCAGAGAAGAAATTTATGGAAGAATCGCCAAAATCAGCGGCGATCGCATTATTGTCGATAATGGGACTTACAACTCTGTCGATGGGAACAAAGGGTGCGATCCTGCTTTCCATTCTGACGGCAGCCAGTCTTCTTATTCTCTTGGCGAGGAGATTGATACCGTCGGACTGCCGGAGGATACTGTTGTCAAACTGACCATTTCCAATCACAAGGTTACCGCCATTGAGACCTTAGAAACGGAGGACTCTTCCGCTATGTCGGTTCCTCCCGAAGGACAGCCTTCTTCGTTGGCCGCGGTCTATGTAATTGATGGGCAGAAAAAAACGTCCTCCAATGAAACTTACGGTTCCAATCAATCCAATATTGATACCATCCTTGTAAAAAATAAAGGCACATTCCACATGCGCGGAGGAACGCTGACGAAAACCGGAGATACCACCAGCGAAGAAAAAAGCGAGGGGTACGGATTGAATGCTCTTTTTACCGCGTCCGGAGGGAGTAGCGCGACTCTCGACAGTACGCAATTCACTTCCAGTGGTAACGGAGCAAATGCTGTCTTCGCGATCGGAAAAAATACAAAAATCGATGCCGACGCGTTTGACATCTACACATCAGGAATATCTTCCAGCGGTCTCGAAGCAACGCAAGGAGGTTCGATTTACGCCTCTGAAGGCATGATTACCACAAAAGGCTCTTCCAGCGCCCCGTTGGCAGTCGGATCGGAAAACGGCACCCTACAAGTTTCCAACACGGAAATTCGTTCCAGCGGCCGCCGCAGCCCCTGCATTTTCTCTTCGGGTACTGTAACAGCAACATCGTTGACTGGAACCGCTTCGAACAGCCCTATCGCGATGCTTGACAATGGAGGCAAAGTAGCTTTGGACAACTGCCTTCTTTTAGGCGCTGGAGACTACGGGTTTCTTATGCAGCCACAATCCGGTAACATAAAATCCGGAAAGACTCTCCTGAAGATAAAAAATTCCAAGCTAACTTCAACGGCAAAAGGTCCAATGTTTTATATTTCCGGATTAAATGGAACTGCCATTCTTGAAAGCACTTCACTCTATTACGACAATACGGCTCTCGCGGAGGTAAATCGTAACAGCAGTTTCACCTTAAAAGCCGTCTCTCAGGATCTGAAAGGGACTATAAAATATGCCCGCGGCAGTTCTGTCCTTTTAAAATTAACAAAAGGGAGCACCTTTAAGGGGACTTTTCGCGCAAGCTCCCATTCCGGATCCGCTTCCATCACTTTGGATCCAAGCAGTGTATGGACAGTGACATCTGACTGCCATGTTCATAGTATCACAAACCGGGATACCAGTTGCCGTAATATAAAATCCAACGGACATACTGTGTACTACAACGCTTCCCATCCGTCCAATTCCTGGCTCAGAGGAAAGACCATTTCCTTGCCGGGCGGGGGGACATTAACTCCAGAGCAATAAATCAATCTTTTATGCGAAAATAATAACGAAAAAAGAAGGACTCTATGAACCATTCTCATAAAGTCCTTCTTTTTGATGCCTTCTTCATTTATTTTTTTCCATCCGAATCTCCGCGGCTCTCGCGTGTCCCACGAGGCCCTCTCCTCTTGCCAGGCGGGATACCAACGGAGCAATTCCCATCATAGCCTCCTTTGACATGCTCTGATATGTGCAGACCTTCAAAAATGTTCCAACCCACACACCTCCTGTATATCTGGCCGCGCCCAAAGTGGGAAGCGTATGATTCGTGCCGGAAGCATAGTCGCCGAATACCTCCGCGGTATTCCCCCCTATAAACAAGGAGCCGTAATTATGCAGGCCGTTTATTACCGTGTCAATCTGCTCCGGCTGAACGTTCACTTCCAGATGTTCCGGCGCGTATGCGTTCGCATAGCTGACTGCTTCCTGCAAGTCCTCCGCAATTAAAATTTCTCCGAAGTCATTCCAGGAGCATCTGGCAATCTCCTCCGTATCCAGCTCTGTCAGCTGCCGCTCCACTGCCTCCAGGATTGCCTGCCCAAGGGATTCTTCTGTTGTAACAACCAGCCCCTTCGCTTCACGGTCATGCTCGGACTGGGCGAGAAGATCTGCCGCTATGATTTCCGGCTCTGCCTGTCCATCCGCAATTACCAACACTTCACTGGGTCCTGCTACAAAATCGATTCCGACCTTTCCATAACACTGACGTTTCGCCTCCGTTACATAGCTGTTTCCCGGGCCTACAATCAAATTGACAGGACGAATCTGTTCCGTCCCATAAGAAAAAGCGGCGACAGCCTGCGCGCCTCCCAGGGCGTAAATTTCCTGAATACCCGCCACATCCATAGCAACCAGCGTTTTGGGATGGATTCTGTCCGTCCCTTTCACCACCGGCGAACAGGCCGTAATCCGTTTTACTCCCGCAACCTTTGCCGGAATACCAAGCATAAGCGCAGTTGAATAAAGCGGATAGCCTCCTCCCGGCACATAGCAACAGCAGGACTCTACCGGAATCACCCTGTGCCCCAGGTAGATCCCCTCTGCCGGCGAAACATCCTTCAGTTCACCAACGGTTTCCCGCTGGGCCTTCGCAAATGCTTCGATATTCGCGGCCGCGCTTTCTATATCCGCGATTTCCTGTTTAGACACTTGCTTGTAAGCCTCTTTTATTTCTTCTTCTGAGACGCGGAGCATTGCTCGCTCACACTGATCAAATTTTCGATTGTACTCGATTAGAGCTTCATCTCCACGCTCCCTTACTTCCTGTATCATCTGACTGACTGCTTCCCGCAGCTTGCTGCGATCTTCTTCTGTTCTCTGTTTGGATGCTTTCAGTACTCGCACTTTAGGCCCTCCTTTTCACTTTACTATAATATAGTACTAAATTCCTGCCCCGTCAAGCCGGACCGGTAAATTCCTGATTCCCTATAAAAAAATCTCCATTCCCCGTTCAACGATAAATACCACAATACACGCTCCCAACGCTACCGGCAGCAACCCCTTGCCACGAAAAGCCATAACCAAAGCTGCCGCGAATCCTGCCAGAGCCGCCGCGATTTCCGTTGTGGAAAAAACAATTGCCGGAAAGGTCATGGACGCCAGCGCCGCGTAAGGAACATAATACAGAAAGGATTTAATAAATCTATTTTTAATTTCCCATTGTACTACCACAAGAGGAATCATTCGAATTAAATATGTCACCACAGCCATAATCGCCACATAAAGATAAAAATTCATCAGCAATTGTCCTCCTCTTCTACCGGATGAATCAGTGCGCCGGCAGATGCGGCCAAAATCGTGCATATGACGATAGCAAAACCCGGCGAGATCGCTTTCAGTCCCGGCAACCAGTGGAGAGCGGAACTCAAAACCACGGCGATCAGTATCACCGCCGCAATAGAATGCTCTTTTCTGGCTGGAGGAATAATAATGGCAAGGAACATTCCATAAATGGCAATTCCCAGGGCGCTGCTTACCGCCACTGGCAGCGCGGAACTTGCCGCGGCGCCAAAAAACGTGCCGCATGTCCAGGACGCGATACAGACGGACATGACGCCGTATATGTAGTATTTTCCCACTTTTCCCTCTTGGGTGCTCACCAGAGCAAAAGCTTCATCCGTTATGCTGAATGCGATTATACACCGTTGGATACGAGTAATGGACGTATCAAGCTTCTGAGAAAGGGACAGAGACATCAGCGCGTACCGCAGATTGATTACGAGCTGAGTCAGCGCCATCTCAAAATAGGGCGCCCCTGCGGCAATCACTGCCAACCCCGCGAACTGACCCGCAGAGGTCAGATTCGTAAAAGAGATCAGCGTTGCGCCTCCCATTGTCAGTCCTGCCGAAACAGCTGCCATTCCAAATGTAAATCCCACTGCCAAGTATCCTGCGCAGATAGGGATAGCGTCTTTCATACCTCTTGCGATTTCATTTCTCATCTCTGTTCCTGCTTTCTTTTTTGTGCCCTACCATTTTATCACAGAAATCATTACTGCCCAAGCTTGAATTTTATCTGGAAATATGATATCGTTTTTTCACAAATAGTTGGAGGTTGGAATGAATATTATAGAGGCGATTGATCTGCGCAAATCCCGAAGGACCTACTGTTCTGAACCGATTTCCCAAGCGGAAGCGGCGCTCCTCCGCAGCAGGGTTGAAGAGTACAATTTGCGGTCCGGTCTGACGATTCGTTTTATGGAACGGGGCGGTGGGGCTTTTTTCAATGGTCTGAAAAGTTATGGGATGTTTACGGGTGTACGTTCTCTTTTTGTTATGAAAGGGCCATCAGAAGAAACGGATCTGGAAGAAAAGACCGGATACTATGGGGAACTTCTGGTGCTGGAAGCAACGGCGCTGGGGCTTGGAACCTGTTGGGCGGGCGCCACCTTTGAAGCTTCCGCGATCCGTCACAGTGCCCGTGAGCGACTTATTTGTGTGATTACCGTAGGCATCACCCCTCCCTCAGCCAGCCTGAAAGAACGGCTTATTTACAAAGCCATTCATCGTAAAACCAAGCCCATTGAAGCGATGCTGGAAACAGATCGGGATATGCCAGAATGGATAAAAAAGGGAATGCGGGCCGTTCAGAAAGCGCCGTCGACACGAAATACGCAGAAAGTAAAATTCCTGTACGAATCCGGCATCCTGCGCGCCTCTGTTCCGGAAACGGGAAAATTTGATTTGGTAGATCTGGGTATTGCCAAGCTGCATTTTGCCCTGGCTGCCGGAGGACGCTTTGAACCAGGAAACGGCGGGATCTACATTCCTTCCCGCTAGACGTAACCAACAGAAGGATCTTTTACATATAAAAAACTGTCTGTACATGGAATCGCCCCGATTGTTTTCCTTACAGACAGTTTTTTCAAATATTCACCCATTCATCCTTACAAATCGTCTGAGTGTTTCTTCCGATTTCCCGCAATCCGCAGTCCGGCGGTTATTCCCGCAAGAAATACAACGACCGCGGCAAGTCCGCCCATCCGCTTCTTTGAATCGGAATTGGGCCTTTTGGAAAAATCCTCTTTCGGAAAGCCCTTTCCATTTTTCGCGAATCCCAGTTTCATAGTTCCCTCCTTTATGTTATCACAGAGTCCTTTTCGCTATTACAGCTTTTCCCGCCACTCTGCTTCTTTAAACCCAGTTAAAACGGTCTCCCCATCAATCACCAGCGGACGCTTCACTAACATTCCATCCGAAGCCAATAACTCCAACTGCTCGTCCTCAGACATGGAAGCAAGCCGATCCTTCAGTTTCAGTTCTTTATATTTTAATCCGCTGGTGTTAAAAAAACGCTTCAGCGGCAAGCCGCTTTTCTCATAAGCTGCTTTTAAGTCTTCCTTGGAAGGGTTATTTTCCTTTATATCGATCTCTTCATACGCCTTTCCCTGCTCATCCAGCCATTTTAGCGCCTTTTTGCAGGTTGTACATTTGGGATAGCAATAAATTTTCATTTCCCGTTATCTCCTTTTCAATAAATCGTTATTCTTCCTGTTCTTCTAATTCCGCCCATTCCTCCGAAGCCGCAAAATTTTCTGAATCCGGAAGGGAATGGCTGTCCTCTTCTACATCCTGCTCCTCTTCCAGAATATCCGCTTCCGATTCTTCCGTCTCAGCTTCGCTTTCTTCTTCCTCTTGATTTGCAGCGGATTCCGGCTCTAATGAGGGTTCATCCTCATCCAGTTCTTCCGCTGATTCGCTTTCCTTCATAATTTCCGCAACATCCAGCATTCTCATTTCTGCTTGAATTTCCTCCTGCGGCAAGCTTTCTTCCGCCGAATCCTCAGAACCGGCTGCCTCCACAAAGTCCTGCTCCTCAGCATCAAGATCCACTTCGTCAGACTCACTCTCCGGGATAACCGGATCGGAGTTCTTTGCTTCTATCAGGGCCTGCTCAACTGCCGCGTTCAGTTCCTCTCTGGAGCGATCGCTTAAATCCGCCATCGTAGTCATGGCGCTTTCATCCAATGTCTCCAAAGCGGAACGAAAATCCAGCTTCATATTTAAAATATCCGCCTGCAGCTCTTTCTTGATTGTCCGCAGATCGGTCCTCAGGTTTTTCTGAAAATCCTCGCCTGTTTCCAGAGCCTTCATATCCATCTGAATATCTTCATGAAATTCATCTGACTGGGATTTGAAAGTTCGTTTCAAATCTGACAGTAGCGTACTCATCTGCAATTTCATATCGTCGATATTGTTTTGTATTTCCGCTTCCATATCTTCCAGCCGCAGCCTTGTCTCTCGCTCCAGGGCCGCGGTCTCATTTTCAATTTCAATATTCTTGTCTCTTATCGCGTCATAATTTTTCGATAAGATCATACCCAGTTCTTCTATATCCATACTTCCTTCTTTCTCCCCTTAGATAATATCATCGTATCACATTCTCAACTTTTACTCAACATCTTTTCAATTTTCTTCCATTATATTCTTTCTTCTTTATGTTCAGCTCCAATATCCTTATGATTCCCGCGCGCGCAGCGCCCTTTACCTGAACACAAAAGAAAACACCGTGCATGATCTTTTTCGCCATGCAGGTGTTTTCCTTACAGAGGGGAGATAGATTATTCCATTACCGCACCCTTATCCGCGGAAGAAACATTCCTCTGATATCTTGCCAGCCACCCGGACTTCGCGCCGAATTCCGGAGCTTTGTATGCCGCTTTTCTTTTCTCAAGCTCTTCATCGCTGACATTAACATTGATTTTCGAAGCCGGTATATCAATTTCAATGATATCCCCTTCTTCAATATAAGCGATATTTCCTCCGGCGGCAGCTTCCGGCGCCACATGTCCAATCGAAGCGCCCCTGCTGGCGCCGCTGAACCTTCCATCTGTAATCAACGCGACCGTTTTATCCAGCTTCATGCCCGCAAGCGCGCTGGTAGGGTTGAGCATTTCCCGCATTCCCGGACCGCCCTTCGGCCCTTCATAGCGAATAACCACTACGTCTCCATCTACAATCTTTCCACCGTAAATTGCCTCAATCGCTTCTTCTTCACAATTAAATACTCTGGCAGGGCCTGAGTGGGTCAGCATCTCCGGAGCTACCGCGCTTCTTTTTACGACACAGCCGTTCCTTGCGATATTTCCCCACAGAATAGCGATTCCGCCGGTTTCACTGTATGGATCGTCAACCGGACGGATAATGGAATGATCCTTTACATAGGCTCCTTCCATATTTTCACCTACCGTTTTCCCGGAAGCCGTAATCAGGCTTTTGTCAATCAGTCCTTTTTTGTCCAGTTCACTGAACACAGCCATCAGACCGCCTGCCCGGTTTAAATCGTGCATGTGCGTTCCTCCTGCCGGAGCCAGATGGCACAAATTCGGGACTTTACTGCTGAACTCGTTGAAAATATTCAGATTCAATTCCACGCCCGCTTCATTGGCGATCGCCAGGAGGTGGAGCACGCTGTTGGAGGAGCATCCCAGCGCCATATCACAGGCCAGCGCGTTTTTTATGGACTTTTCGTTAATGATGTCTCTGGCAGTGATGTTCTTTTCCACCAGATTCATAATTGCCATTCCCGCATGCTTCGCCAGACGGATTCTGCCGCTTTCCACCGCCGGTATCGTCCCGTTCCCCGGAAGAGCGATCCCGATGGCTTCACACAGACAGTTCATGCTGTTGGCCGTATACATACCGGAACACGAACCACATCCCGGGCATGTGTTTTGTTCGAATTCTTCCAGCTGTTCATCGTCGATCAGATCCGCCTTTCGCGCCCCTACCGCTTCAAACATTTTGGAAAGGCTGGTTTCTTCTCCGTCCACAAGACCGGACATCATCGGTCCTCCGGAGCATACCACAGCCGGAATATCCATTCTTACCGCAGCCATCACCATACCGGGTACAATCTTGTCACAGTTGGGAACCAGCACAGCGCCATCCAGAGCATGGGCCATAATCATAGTTTCCACACTGTCCGCGATCAGCTCTCTGCTCGCCAGGCTGTACTTCATTCCAATATGCCCCATCGCGATTCCGTCGCAGACCCCGATCGCCGGAATCTCAATCGGCGTTCCGCCTGCCATACGGACTCCAGCCTTAACCGCTTCCGCCACCTTATCCAGATGCATATGTCCGGGAACAATTTCACTTTTCGCCGAAACCACACCGATCAGCGGCCGATCCAGTTCTTCCTTCGTATATCCCATGGCGTAAAACAAACTCCGCATAGGTGCTTTTTCCACGCCCTGAGTCACCTTCGCACTTCTCAATGCCATAATACTCTCCTTTACACAGATGGGACCGATGCCCAGCACCCGTCCCATCTAATACCTTTCATCTGTTTTCTCCCGATCCTCTCAACTCCCCGCAAAACTCACTCCCCAACCGGCGGAGCATAGTTTCGCGCCGGAACCTCCGCAGGCGCGAAGCCCCGAGAACCAGCTGCCCGGCAAGGTTGCCCGCGCAAAATTCTCAACCTCCCGCAAAACTCACTCCCCAACTGGCGGAGCATAGTTTCGCGCCGGAACCTCCGCAGGTGCGAAGCCCCGAGAACCAGCTGCCCGGCAAAGTTGTCCGTGCAAAATTCTCAGCCTCCCACAAAACTCACTCCCCCAACCGGCGGAGCATAGTTTTGCGCCGGAACCTCCGCAGGCGCGAAGCGCCGAGGACCAGTGACAGAGCAAAACTATGCTCCGCCCTATTTCTTAATCCAGCTCATCAGCTTCCTAAGCTCTGTACCAGTCTTGCACAGCTGATGTTCGGACTCGTTCTTTCTTGTCGCCAGGAATCTCGCTTTTCCGCCTGCCTGGAATTCCTGAATAAATTCACTTGCGAACGTTCCGTTCTGGATTTCAGTCAGAACCTGCTTCATCTCTTTTCTTGTATCTTCTGTGATCAGTCTCTTTCCTGTTCTGTAATCACCGTATTCCGCAGTATTGGAGATAGAATATCTCATCTTATCGAATCCGCCTTCGTAAATCAGGTCAACGATCAGCTTCATTTCATGGATACATTCAAAGTATGCCATTTCCGGTTCATATCCTGCTTCTACCAGAGTTTCAAATCCGGCTTTCATCAGCTCCGTTACGCCGCCGCACAGAACTGCCTGTTCACCAAAGAGGTCTGTTTCAGTCTCTTCTTTAAAGGTTGTTTCCAGAATACCCGCGCGTCCCGCGCCGATTCCGCTCGCGTATGCCAGCGCGTAGTCCTTCGCTTTTCCGGAAGCGTCCTGATAAACCGCGATCAGGCTTGGAACGCCTTTTCCCTCTACATACTGGGATCTTACCGTATGTCCCGGTCCTTTCGGCGCGATCATGATAACATCAACGTTTTCCGGAGGAGTAATCTGGTTGAAATGAATATTGAAACCATGGGCAAACGCCAGAACATTTCCTTCTTTCAGATGCTTTTCGATCTGTTCTTTATAAATCTGAGCCTGCAGTTCATCCGGAGTCAATACCATAACAATGTCACCGGCCTCCGCGGCCGCCTCAATGTCCATAACTTTCAGACCCGCAGCTTCCGCTTTCGCGGTATGTCTTGAGCCGGGTCTCAGGCCTACTACTACATTAACGCCGCTTTCATTCAGATTCATAGCGTGAGCGTGGCCCTGGCTTCCGAATCCAAGGATCGCAACCGTTTTTCCATCTAATAATCCTAAATTGCAGTCCTGATCATAATACTTCTTAATCATTTTCTTCTATCTCCTTTATATATTTTAAATTAATATAGTTGGCTCAATTTCGGGCATCCGCGTCAGATTCTATGTTCCTGAATGCCTCTTTCAATCCCGGTAATACCGGTTCTGCAAACTTCCGCGATGTCATAGCAGTCCAGCATATTCATAAATCCGTCCAGCTTTTCCGGGGCTCCGGTCAGCTCGACAATCATGCTGTCCTTGGATAGATCGATAATCTTTCCTCTATAAATCTCAATGATCTCCCGGATCGCGGAACGATCCGTTTTATCACACTTGATCTTAACCAGCAATAGTTCCCGGTACAAACTGTTTCCCGCGTCCAAAGTGAAAATATCGCGAACCACTTCCAATTTTTCTGTCTGTGTCAAAATCTGATGCAGAGCTTGTTCTGTACCGGTAAACACAATCGTAATTCTGGAAATCTCCGGATTGTTGGTTGTCGACACCGTAAGGGAGTCAATATTAAATCCGCGTCTTCCGAAGAGGCTGACCACTCTGGTCAGAACATTGGACTGGTTGTCAACCAATATACTGATTACTTCTTTTCTCAATGTTTTATCCATTTCCTGCTCCTTCCTACCCGATTATCATGTCTTCAACCGTTCCGCCTCCCGGAATCATCGGCAGAACCCGTTCTTCTGTAGCAATGGCACAGTCAATCCATACAGGGCCTTTTTCTTTAAGGGCTTTTTTAAATACATCCTCAAACTCAGTCGGAGTCGTCGCCGAGTACCCCTTCGCGCCGAAGGCTTCCGCCAGTTTAGGGAAGTCCGTCTTTCTGTTGGGGGTCGTCGCCGAATAACGCCGTCCGTAAAAGCTGGTCTGCCACTGGTATACCATTCCAAGAACATGGTTGTTCATGATAACGGTTATAATAGGAAGATTCTCACTTACTGCAGTACAGGCCTCATTAAGGTTCATATGGAACGATCCGTCTCCGGTGAAGTGGATAACTCTCTTCTCCGGACATCCGATCTGCGCCCCAATGGCGGCTCCGTAACCGAATCCCATTGTTCCCAGCCCTCCGCTGGTAATAAAATCCTTCGTGCGGTCATGCTTCAGATACTGGGCTGCCCACATCTGATGTTGTCCGACGTCGGTTACATAAATGGTCTCTTTATCGGTCAAATCACAGACAGCTGTCACAATCTCGCTCGGATGCAGTTCCGCGTCCTGGCACTTTACATCGCCGGTCTTTTTCTTCCATTCCGTAGACTGGGCGACCCATTCCGCGTGATCACGCTTTTCAATCAGCGGAAGCAGCTTCTGCAAAAAGTCCTTCACATCGCTGATCACGCTTTTATCTACAAGCACATTTTTGTTAATCTCGCTCTTGTCAATATCTACCTGAACCTTTTTCGCTCTGCGCGCGAACTTTTCCGGATTCAAAGCTACCCGATCGCTGAACCGGCAACCCAGAGCGATCAAAAGATCCGCCCGATCCACCGCTCTGTTCGCCGCGATGCTTCCGTGCATGCCGATAAGCCCCAGGTTTCGTTTATTCTCATAACCCAGAATTCCTGCCGCCATGAGGGTATATGTAGCCGGGATATCCGCGATTTCCAGCAGTTCATTCAGTTCATCACCAGCGTCAGAAGCGGCTACGCCTCCTCCGAAGTAGATAACAGGACGCTCCGCCCGATTAATCATTTCCGCGATTTCCGCCACTTCCTTTTCATCTGCCTTCGGATTCGGCTGAAGCGGGAGCGGTTTTCCTTTTTTGTAATCAATGGTAGCCGCGGTTACGTCCTTTGTAATGTCAATCAGTACCGGACCTTTCCTTCCACTGTTTGCGATCCGGAAGGATTCTCTCAGCGCGTGCTCCAGATCCTCAATGCGGTTTACAAAGAAACTGTGCTTTGTAATCGGCAGTGTCACTCCTGTAATGCAAATCTCCTGAAACGCGTCCCTGCCAATCAGGTTGTCCGGAACATTTGCTGTAATCGCGATCATTGGAATGCTGTCCATGAAAGCTGTTGCGATTCCCGTAACCAGATTGGTCGCGCCCGGACCGCTGGTCGCGAAGACGACTCCGGTTCTTCCGGTTGCCCGGTAATAGCCGTCCGCCGCGTGGGCCGCTCCCTGTTCATGCGCAGTAAGGACGTGCTTGATTTTGTCCCTGTATTCGTACAGGACGTCGTATAGATTCAGCGCGGTTCCGCCCGGATAGCCGAATACCGTATCTACACCATGTTCTAACAAAACTTCTGCCACTAACTGTGATCCTGTTACTTTCATTTCGCATTCATCCTTTTCTTCCATAATAAATTTCTCATTCGCACTTAAATATATACACCATTTTTGCCCTGAGCACAACCTATTATAACGCATTTTTCAAGAAAATCAACCCACTCTTGTTATTTTTAACAATTAATATAATTTTTTTATGTGTTTTTTAACAAAATTCTACAAATCAGCCTCACCAGCCTCACCGCGCATATATTTTCTCAATTTTCTAATTAATAAAAAATTGACATTTATCTGATTATTCTATATAATGACCTTAAATAAACATTAAACTTTATCATTAATCTTTTTTTAAGTTATTTTGTCAGAGATTGCAGTTTGACACTGTCATACTAGGAGGTACCCTTATGAATGAAAAACAAAAGGCGTATTCGACCATACTGCGTACGCTTCCCGCAACGGATGCGCGGACAGAGGTTCTTTTCCGGCAGGCCGGCGACGGATTTCTGCAGATTGAGTACGGACATGAGCAGCGGCTGTATGTTCCGGATTCCTTCCGCATTCTGGCCATTGACGCAAAAGTGAAGGAAAAGGGAATTGACGGTCTGATCGAAACCGTTCCGGGGCTGAGAACGAATATGTTCCATTTTGATCCGCTGATTCTTCCTGTTGAACGTTTAATTGACGAAATCGCCGAATGCGAGGATCAGCTGAATTCTCTTGACAATATGGTAATTCCTTCAAGACTGATCCGGCTGCCGGTCGCCTTTGAAGACACTGAGACGAAAAAGGCAGTAGAAAAATATCTTCAGCTTATCCGGCCTGACGCGCCTAACTGTGAAGGCGGATACAATCTGGAATATATCGCCCAGTGTAACGGCGTCTCTGTCAAAGAAGCGAAAGAAAAATTTATGGAAACCGAATGGTTCAACAGCGGCTGTGGATTCTGGCCCGGAGGCGGTTTTTTCTGGCCGCTGGATCCCAGATGCGCTCTGGTTGTTCCCAAATATAACCCGCCGAGAACCTGGACTCCGGAAGGTTCCGTCGGCCTGGGCGGCCCATGCGCTTTTACCTATACAACACCGACTGGCGGAGGTTATCAGCTGATGGGGCGCACGATCCCAACCTTCCAGTTTGCGATGAAGCATCCTCAGTTCGCCGATACCCCGTTCCTCTATCGAAATGCGGATCGCATCAAATTTTACGAGGTTTCCGAAGAGGAAGTCCTGAATATTTACGAGCATGTCCACAACAAAACCGATTATCAGTATGAAATCGAGGAAGGCGAAATTGTTGTAAAAGACTACATTAACTGGCTGAACTCGGAAAAAATTCAGGCGGAAGCCGCACAGTTCAACAAACAAAGACAGGAAGGACTCGAAAAAGCGCCAAAGCTTTAAGGAAAGGGAGGGAATAAAATGTTGAAAATCATACAGGGCGGCGTACAGGCTGTCGTGGAAGACTGGCCGGGAAGGCTGGGATATATGGGCGCAGGAATGGCGCCGGCCGGAGCAATGGATAATGTTGCTCTTGAATTCGGAAATCTCTTGGTCGGAAATGAAAAAGGCGAAGCCGGCATCGAAATCGCGGTCGGTATGTTCAACGCACAGTTTGAAAAGGATACAGTGATTGCAGTGACCGGCGCGGATCTTGGCGCAACGCTTAACGGAAAGAAACTCCCCATGTGGGAATCTGTCCGTGTTTCAGCGGGAGACAAGCTGAAATTCCGTACATATGGAGAAAACGGGTTCCGCGCCTACCTTTCCATTGCGGGAGGCATTGACGTCCCCGTATATCTGGGAAGCAAGTCGACTTGTCTGTTCGGCGGCTATGGAGGCTATGAAGGCCGTCCCCTGAAGACCGACGATGTTTTGGAGACCGGTTCTCCTTCCGCTCCGCTGACAGAGTTGGAAGGCAGAAAAGTCCTTCCGGATAAGCGCCCTGTCTATACAAACGAGATCCAACTGAGGCTAATCCCAGGAATGAACGCTTACCCAGACTTTGTAACCGAAGAAGGCATGGACTATCTGTACAGCAATAAATTCCAGTTTTCAGTTAATTCCAACCGTTCCGCGTGCAGACTGGACCCACTCCCGGATTACTTCTTTGCCCGAAAGGACGGCGGCGCCGGCGGTTCTCATCCTTCCAACATTATCGACCATGCCTACAATATGCGCGGAGCGATTAATGTAACCGGGAACACCCCTTCTCTGCTGATTGCGGACGGTCCCACCCTCGGAGGGTTTATGTGCTGCGGGAATGTCATCAACGCGGATTTGTGGAAAATCGGGCAGGCCGCTCCGGAGCGGGACTACGCGTGCTTTGTTCTGTCTACTCTTGAGGAGGCGGTTGAAGCGCGGAAAGCTCAGGCAGAATGGCTGTCTATGGACTCTATTGCGATGTAAGGAGGTATGGAAATGCGAAAAATTGATGTGAATGTCGATATGGGCGAAAGTTTTGGACGTTATACCCTCGGAAATGACGAAGAGCTGATGAAATATATTTCCTCAGCCAATGTTGCTACCTGTTTTCACGCGGGAGATCCTCTCGTTATGGAACAGACCATAAAGTGGGCCAAACAATATGATGTTGCCGTCGGCGCCCATATCGGTCTCCCTGACAAACAGGGATTCGGCAGACGCCAGATGGATCTTACCGCGGAAGAACTCCGGGCGGATACACTCTTTCAGATTGCCGCAATCGACGGAGTCGCGAAGACCTATGGTATAAAACTGCAGCATGTAAAACCTCACGGCATTTTATATCGGATGGTTTCGGAATATGAACAATATATCGATCCATTCCTGCAGGCTATAAAAGATTACAATCCGGAACTGTTCATTATGCTGCCCCCGAATACGCCTGCCTTTGAACGCGGAAAAGAAATGGGACTGCGTATGGTCGGAGAAGCGCTCATCGATCTCAGTTATGATGAAGACGGCAACTGGGTAATCGAACGGACAAAGAAAGCCAGAAGCCCCCAGGATGTTGCCGAGCGGGCAGTTTCTGTAGCCACACAGAAAAAAATCGCCACTGTCAAAGGCGACCTGATCGATATTGACGCATGTACAGTCTGCATCCATGGCGACGCGCCGAACGCAGTCGAAGAAGCGGCTGTCGTAAAGAAGGTACTGGAAGAAAATGGCGTAGAAATTGCAAATCTTTTTAAAATCTTATAAACACAACAAGGAGGTTCACTATGGGTTATGAAATCAAATCCCCTCTGCCCGGTTCTATCTGGGAGATTAAGGTCAGTGAGGGACAGGAAATCAAAGAAGATGAGGTCGTTATTATTCTGGAAGCCATGAAAATGGAAAACGAAATTCCTGCAGATTTTGATGGAACCGTGAAAAAAATTCTGGTAGAAAAAGGCCAGACTGTAAAAGCGGGCGAAACCTTAATCGAAGTTGATTAATCCACAGCAGGCCGGCCAGCGCGGCCGGTCTGCTTCTTTCATTTTATCCCGCACCACCGCGAATCCTAATCATTGAACGCAAAAGGAGGGGGCAGATTTAAATGGAACGCATCCTGATCTTTAGCCAGCAGAAGCTGCTAATCACACAAATTTCAGACGCCATAAGCAAGCTGGAACCGGAAAGCGAGCTCCTCTGTTTTACCGACCCGATCGACAGCCTTTCTTTCACAGCGGAATCTCCTTCTCTAAGCGGTGCTGTAATAGACATTGATTCGGACGCCTGTTCTTCCCTGCGTTTTTTAAAGGTGTTTCATACGCTGGATTCCTCCCTCCCGGTTATCTTTCTTTCCAAAAGCGGGAAATACGCGGTAGAAAGTTTTCAATATGGCGCCGTCGATTATCTTAATTCTCCGTTCAGCATGCAGCGCCTGCGGGAAGCATTGGACAAACTGAAAGAAAAGCATACAACCAAAAACATCCGCCGCGTTTATATAAAAACCTTTGGCTCCTTTGAAATCTTTGTGGGAGATACGCCTATCTCCTGGAAAAATTCCAAAACAAAAGAACTGCTGGCATTTCTCATAGACAGCAGAGGCGCCGAAGTAAGCAGCGACGCCATTAAACAGACGCTCTGGCCGGATGTGGATGAAAAAAAGGCGTCTTCCAATTATCACACAACCCTTCATAATCTGAGAAAAAAACTGGCCTCTAACGGTCTGGAACATCTGTTGCTGGGAAGCCGCGGAAGCCAGAGAGTCGACACCAGTATTTTTGACTGTGATCTGTATGACTTTGAGCGCTGCGCAGAAGATGGGAGCCCTGCGGCCTGCAGACAAGCCTTTTCTTTATACAAGGGCCGCTATCTGGAAAATAACGCCTATCCCTGGAGTCACTTTACGAAATTGAGAATTGATATCCAGTTTGAGCAGCTTTGTCATAACGTCTGAAAAAATCCCATTTCGTCTTCTCGTAGATAGTGTAAAATAATTGTGGAATTTTTGAGAGAGAACTAAAAAGAGACAGTTCCAAAATGATAAAATAGTTTTCATCACAAAAACTCACGAAAGGAACTGGTCTCTTATGGAAACAATTATACAACAAATCGCAAAAAAACTCATCAACAAAATATTGGAGAAAGCATATTCCGGAGGGATTTCTGATATCGATG
>NZ_JACRYT010000009.1 GCF_014333425.1 Zhenpiania hominis
TTCTTCATTGATGTTCATATATTTTCCCCTCAAAAACCTAAAAAGTACTAAAAATCCTTTAAAGGCATTTTAATACTTTTTGTGTGCTCAATCTATGCATGGGCTATTTACCGTTTACGCTCCATAATGCGTTTGAGCTTTTTATCAAGAGTTTCCGTGCCCTCGTAGCTGCCTGTAACTGTGTATTCTGCGCCGCCGATTTCATCCACGATTGTCACTTCGGGCAACCAAAAGGCAGACGGATTTTTTACAACGATGTTACCGTTTTCATCAAACTTGATGTCACGCTTTGGTGCATCATCGGGGCGAGGCTCGACCTTGGCATACGGGTCGGGATTGGAGAAGTAGTATTCGGGAACTTTCTCGTTATGCTCTCCACTCGCAATCTGTTCCTCAAAAATCATATCATCTATTTCTTCGGGAGTAAGCTCACGGGCTTCTTCCTCTGTTCGTTTCTCATCCATCCTGTCGAGCCTCCTTTTCTTTCATTCACTTCAATTCGATTTATTCAAAGTATTGTTGGGATTGCAAGTACCGCAGGTGTAGCTGTACACTGCGATGTTTTACAAAATATAGCGTTGCCGATTTGGTGGAAAATGAAAATCTTCAATTTGCTTACAAAAGGTCAAAACAAACTTTGCAAGCAGTGCACGTGTGTACACACATCGTGCGTTTTGCAAATTTCAGCGAAGCTGATTTTTGCAAAAGCTTGTTGGGAAGCATCCCAAACCCTTTGACGATTTTTTCAAAATCGGCTACGCTCCTGCGGAGCTGACATCACTTCAGATGGGAGAGAGAAAGCAGAATTTTTTTAATGCCTTCGTAAATTTCCTCTTGATTCTTTTTGATTTCTTCAATGTCAGCTTCGTAGATGTTACCCGTTGTGTTGAGCTGTTTGGCAATCTGGTTTTCGCTGTTGGATATTCGTTTCATTTTGGAAGTCAACTCACGGAGTTCAGGCATATCCAGATTCACAACATATCCGTCGATTGCCATTTTGCGGAGATAGGCACTCATGTTCTCCGTTCCCATCTGTGCCATTTTCTGTTTTATCAGGTTAAGCTCTTTTTCGTCTACAAAAAACTTGACTTGTATTGGTCGCTTCCGGTTTCTGTTATCTGGCATAAGAGGAAAACTCCTTGTTATTTTTGCAGATTATTTTAATCTACTCAAAATTGAAATAATCGTTTATCGAGAATCCATTATTCTATGTACTTCTATAAAATCATGTAGAGAATATGTATATAAACTCTTGCTCAGAAATCTTCATTTTTGCGATAAAACTCGCATAATCCCACACGTCCATAGGAATTTTTAATCCATGCTTGGTGATGCTGATATCGTCACGCGGAGTAACATTTGCCTCATAGGTAGAGCCACGATTCATCCATAATTTTAGATCGCCAGAGCCTTCTGCTTCGGGATAGAGATAGTAGCCAGCTTTAGCATCAAAACGGAACATATAGGCAAGTACCTGTAAATAGTCTCGATTGCCAATGTTGTCAATCGGCTTGTACTTGGCGTCTGCAATGACTCGAGCCTCGCTATTTCGGCTAATGAAATCGGGATAAATAAGTCCGACATTTCTATTGAACAGTCTTTGAGCACCTTTGCCGCTCTTGTTCATCGGATGATAGAAGATGTCCTCAACAAGCGAGTTGATGTACTCCTCCCATAGCCATGCACCGTCAAACAGTATACCGTATATCTGTCTCGACCCCGAACCGATTTGATGCTTTTGATGCCGAAGAATCAAGAGGCACAATCTCTGCAAAGCAAGATATTCCCTGAAA
This sequence comes from Zhenpiania hominis, assembly GCF_014333425.1. Taxonomy (GTDB): domain Bacteria; phylum Bacillota; class Clostridia; order Peptostreptococcales; family Anaerovoracaceae; genus Hominibacterium; species Hominibacterium hominis. Next base: position 1,794 of record NZ_JACRYT010000009.1, read on the forward strand.
TAAGCATGGCGGACAGTATTCTTTTTGTTCTGCTCAATGATTTTCTGTCGGTCATAAGGCTCATATCCCGGAGTTGCATCTATTACGAGCTTTACCTCGTCTTTCACCTTGATAAGGAGATTGTTTCCGTAAGGCTTTCTCTTGATAAATTCTATGGTGTGTCGCACCAGTTCCATCAGACTGTTATCAAAAGAAAACTCACGCTGGCTATATGCAACATTCCCTATAAATGGAATGTTCTTCTCTATATGCCTTGCGACATCAATAGTGCCTTTTACATGCGCATCATTGTATCTGTGACAGATATACTTCTTGAACAAACCTTTCCTCATGGCCGTCTTGAGGTAATACGGAAACAGGAATAGCAAGAAATTAAACAGACGATTATCCTGATTGGCATCAGACTCCAAGTCTACGATGTTTGGAAAGTCCAGAACTTTGTCCAAAAGATATTGGAAAAAGTAATCCTCTCCCTCTCCACAGAAGCGGGACTCGATAATAAGACGCTCATCACCGCAACCAAGAACCCCCATCACATTGCCAGAGCGATAGGTGTCATTGACACTTTGCAGAATCATCTGATCTCGTGAAATATCCTCTGCGTCCTTTACGATTTCGGGAAATATGAATACACCTTCGTGCTCAAGCTGCTCCAATGTTTTGTCTGCAATTTTGCCGACCAACTTTCCAATGTGAGAAAATACATCTTTTTTCTGCTGCGAATTATCCTTAATCTTGAGCAACTTCATCCGCATCACCTCGGGTAGGTTTCTGATAACCGTATGCTTTTGCGAATTGATTCATAAGGCCATCCTCATCGTACATTCCCTGAATGTATTCCTGTAGGAGCGGCTGTAGGTAATCTGTCCAAAGCTGGTCAAAGTCAAGTGTTTTCAGCTTCAGGAAGTAAGATGCACCGATTTGATAATTATCGTTCAAGTCCTCAACACCCGCAATCTCTTTGTTGAGAGCAGCCATTCTTCTAATTGCTTCGGACTCCAATTCCTCGTTTTCTAACAATGCAAGCATTTCGAGACGCTCATCCGCTTTGAGTTCCACGAAACGAAAACGACGGCGCATAGCAAAATCAAAGCTGTCTACAGAACGGTCGATATCGTTCATCGTACCGATGATATAGACATTCTCAGGAATATAGAACTTTTCGCCAGGGTCGGAATGCAGATTGGAATACTGCGTGGAGATTTCTCCGGCTTTGCCACGATATCCGGGGTCTATTGCAAAGAACAGTTCACCGAAAATCTTTGAAATTTCGCCGCGGTTGATTTCATCAATGATAAATATATATTTTTTTAGTTCTTCCTGTTTCACCTTTACCTTTGGAGCTGTGCTTTTCTTTGCTCTAATCGCTTTATAGATAGCAAAGTCATATGAATACCCCTGAGTGGCAAAGGACTTTCCGAAGAAAGCTGTAATATCCTTTATTTTGTCGAACTTTTGCCCGGACTCCAGCATCTTTCTAACTTCGTCTAAATTTAGGGCGAGTTTGTTGGCAGTCGCATTTCCGGGAATGGAAATATTAATATGTCCGTCATCCACGCCTGTAATGGTAAATTCATTTCCGTTGATTGTCTTAAATGTGTCAACGCCAAACTCAATGCCGGAGAAAAATTCCGTCATAGTTTCCTGAACTGAGGCTTCCTTTTCCACCGTTTCTCTGGATTTTTGTGAATCCTCATAGTTCTTTCTGGCACGAGCAACAAATTTCTTGAAAATGCCGTCTTGCAATTCAAAGCCCATCGACCCGTCGTCATTGACCTTTGGCCTCAGCCCTTCAACAAAATCGGGGTAGTCATAACTTGGATGGAATTGGACAAACTCTACCTGCTTTTTTTGCTCGTCAGTGAGTAGCGTATAATCGTCAAAGTACCCATTGCTGATAATATCCGCAGCAATTTCTTTAGCAAGATAGGACTTTCCTGTACCGGGCGCACCTCTGAAAATCAGATTCTTTGATTCAATCAGCATAGAAGAGAAAGGATTACGATATCCTTTGAACTGCTGAACAAGCTCTTCCTGAACAGCGGCTTCCGTTTCTGCCGCTGTTGTCTCTTTTTCATCTTTTTCACGGTATATCAGAACGAACTGATCTCCCGGCTCACCGAAACGCTTCAAGCACTCCTGAACGAAGATAATCGTGGAGAAAATATTCCAACAATAGATAACGAACTGGCGACCGTTGTCGTATCCGTATGTCAGGTACTCTATCGTATTGCGGTGCTTCTTGAATTCATCAACGCTCGCAAAGATACCTCTGATTATGTTGCTGTCCGGATTGTATTTACAAACAGGAAAGTTCTCCTTGTCCTCAACAGACAGGGTAGCGAGCTGCTTCTCGAATATCTGGCAGGCAATGCGTGGCATAGTCTGATTAGAATTTCTTCTTTCACCTTTGCTGTAGGATCGTTTGATTATATCCCCGTTTGCCCTCTTAAAATAGACATCCAGAGGTTTGTAATTATCGCCGAGGCCCAGATTGTCCATTGTAAAACGTTCATCCGTTGACTCAATGCTTTCAGCAGTAATAGACAACTCGAATTTTTCCTGCTGTTTTGTCTCAATAGTGAAACCCAGACTTTCCAGATAGCTCTTTGCTTCAACGCTGTTAAAGGATTCCGTTGAAATATCCATGCCGTTTGCCAAATGGTCAGCCACGGCCACCACATACTTCGGCGGATACTTTTTCCCATCTTCAGACACGAGCACATACTTTGTACTTACATTGTGTTCGGGAACGCCGTCCTCGTCGACAAATTTTAAGGCATCAATGATATCCTGTTTTTTCAGTTTTGGTATAGCCATGCTGCACCTCCTCAATGGTGTGTACACACATTATAGCGTATGGAGTGGGTGGTTTCAAGTAACTTATCAAAATATATCGTATCAAAATGTATCTTTTCCATGAATAAAGGCTACTGAGGTGGCATTTATAGCAGTAGACGTACCTTTCATTGAAATGTGTATCTGTCAGCTTTACGGTCTAATGAGGTTATTCATGGAATCACAAGCATCATCTCTCCGCAGCAAGCAGCATTCTTTGCGGAGTTAGTGTTCTGTATAGATTTCACCGTGACAACGGCATCTATATCATCCATTCCACTTTCCTTGCCGTACAGAGCAAAAAACAGGCAGTTTTCTCCCCTTAAACGTACAAAAACAGATGACACCCAACCGAAGTTGAGTGCCACCTGTTTTGTTATCCAATCCTGCCAGACAGATGCTATAAATAGTAATTTTGATGAATTACTGTCTTACGAGCACCCATCTAACCGGCAGGCCTAAGCAAAAAATACGGAGACGGGCTTGTCACCGCCTCTCAAATAAAGTATAGCACAGCGGAGCGGGCCACGGCAACCCGCTCTTTTTTATCCCTCATGCCGGCAGTAACTCCGAGCCGCCAGGAAGAAAAAGAACGGAATCTCAACTGCTGCCGCGATGGCGATCACATAGGGCGACCAGACGCTGAAAGGTCCCGCCAGCAGAAAGGTATTTCCCAGAAGCTCGTAGTAAAAGCTGTGCTGAATACCAAACCCGCCTGCCGGAAGCAGGCAGCAGAGCCATTGAATCAGGTTTCCGCTGCCAGCTATGGAAAGAATCGTAGGAAGCAGACACATCAGCAGTCCCACGACAACCGAAACCATCGCGGTCCGGCATCTGGAAGAAACCAGCATCCCGAATGTAACAGACGCTGTCAGACCGATAAAGCCGACGACCACCGTCAGGGCCTGAGCCTGGCCGGAGGTCAGAGGCGCGATCGAAGTAATATAATTATTGGTAAACTGAAAGGAGACCGCCAGACTGTCCCAGCCATAAACGGTATTTACAATGGCAAGGTAAATACCGATAAAAAGGCAGAACATTACCGTGCTTATCAGCATAACGGCCAGCATCTTGGTAAAGGCCAGCTTAAGTCTCCCATTTTTTGTGCAGCGCAGGATGTCATCCGATCCATTCTGATAATCCGCCGAAAAAACGGGCGCTGCCAGCACCGCGCAGAAAAATCCCAATAGTACCAGGCAGAGCAGCAGATAGTCGCCGGCGTCGCTTTTGGCGTATCCATATACAAAATGCAGGGGCGTCTGCAGCTTTTCATTGAGAGCGGCGACTTTTTTCTGAACAGAGGGGTGCTCCGGATATTTCGCCGCAAGCTCCGCGGCAATGGTTTGCTCTCTCTGTTTGTAAAAATTAGCAGCTTCCCTGTCTGTAATCTCCGTCAGAGGTGTGGGAGATCCGTCATGTTCCACAAATACCTGTCGCACCAGAGCCAGGGCCCACCCGACAGGATACTCGATTTCCATATATTCTTTCAGCGGCGTATCTTCGCCGTATTTTTCTTCAAGAACCCGGTTTTCCTTTACCATCCGCGCGATCCGCTCCGCGGTCAGATCTCCTTCATAGGGTTTCAGCGTTTTTTTCCATTCCCGAACCGCGGTAAATCCGGTGACTCTTGCCTGATTTCCCTGCTCGTCCAGATAATAATATTCGGTAAAGGAGACAACCAGCATCGCCATCCCAACCGCCAGTACCAGAGAGGCCGCCAGCAGAATCCGCACCATACGGGCTTTAAACAGCCTCTTTAATTCCAATCCTAACATTCTTCTCATTTTTCTCCGCCCCTTTCTGAAAACAGCCACAGATACAGATCTTCCAGATGAGGCGCCGCCGGCCTGGAACCCGGCACCTCGCCTGTTTCCGAAAGGTAGCGCAGCAGTACCTTTTCCCCCTTCTCGCTTCGCACATTGACAATGGGAACCCGGCCTTCATATTCCGCCAGCTCCCTCGTTGTCAGCTCTGCCTCCCAGACTTTCCCTTCCACCGTTTTTACCAGCTCTTCCGTGGTGCCGACATCAATAATTTTTCCATCTTTCATGACTGCGTTGCAGGCGGCAATATATTCTACATCCGGAACGATATGGGTGGAAATAACCACAATACGTTCCCGGGCAAATTCGGCAATAAGCCGCCGGAAGCGGATTCGTTCTCCCGGGTCCAGCCCGCTGGTAGGCTCGTCCAGAATCAGAATCTCCGGATCATTAAGCAGCGCCTGGGCAATTCCAACCCGTCTCTGCATACCGCCGGAAAGCTTTCTCACTTGTTTTCCACGTACCTCCTCCAGCGAAAGCTGTTCCAGCAGCTCATCGATTTTTCGCTCCGCGGTTTTCCTGGAAAGCCCTTTCAGCCCCGCCATGTACCGCAGATAGTCTATCACCTTAAACTCCGGATAAAATCCGAAAGTCTGGGGCAGATACCCGAAAACATCCCGGTACGCTTCTCCCAAATCTCCGATTTTCACTCCGTCATAGTAAATATTTCCCCGGCTGGGTGTCAAAATCCCCGCGATCATGCGCATCAGCGTAGTCTTTCCCGCGCCGTTAGCTCCGAGAAGGCCCCATACGCCCGGCATAATCGTAAGACTGACATCGTCCACCGCCATCTTATCTTTAAAGGATTTTGTAAGATTTTTAATCGTCAGTTCCATAATTTCCTCCTAAATATTCCCACCTGCGCCAGCAGGATTCCAAACACAATCACACATAAAACTCCCCAGACTGCCGCCACCTCCGGCTCGAAAACCCGCGGCGCTGTTTTATTCAGGAAAAACAGTGCCGCGATCAAGCCTGCACCGAAGCTCATACAGTAAAACGGACTGCGGGAATTGCCGGATGTCCGCAGGATCAGAAGGCTCCCTGTCCAGACACAGAAAAAGGGAAGCAGCATATAGACCGCGGAAGCCACCGGAATCATCTCCCTTACATAGGCGGCAGCGAACAGCACCGCCAGCATAACCAGATTGCCCGCCATTGCCATGAGAAATCGAGCCGCCTGCAGTATCGGATACGACACACGAGCCGCGCGTTCCATTTCATACATGCGGTACCGTTGGGAGCGGTACAGATGCGGAATCCCCGCCATAGCGGAAACAACTGCTGCCGCGCCCAGGAGAAAACAAACCTCGCCGTGCTCCAGTCCCAGTGCCGGACTTCGCAAAATTCCGTTTACCATCAGAAGCAGCATCAGCAGAACCCCCGCCTCCAAAGCCCAGATTTTCCCTCCCGCAAAACGAAGCTGGCTGAGAAGAAACGCCTTCCGTGACATAGCCGGACGCACTCGTTTTTCTATCTGCCCGCATGCTTTCCGGGTCTCTTCCAGTGCTTCCCGGCGTATCCATTCATTCCCGTATGTCCGCAGGCTGCTTTCAAGCCTGTCATAAAACTCTTTCTTCATCCCCTTCTCCTTCCTGCTGATAAATTTTCTTTAATTTTTTCAGCGCGCTCCGCAGTCTGGACTGAACGGTACGCAAAGGGAGTTCCAGCACCTTTCCAATTTCCCGCATCGTCAGATCCTGGCTGAATCTCAGGATTACCACTTCCCGCTGCTCCGGAGGCAATGTGCGGATTAATTTCAGAAAATCCACCTGCCCTTCCGCTTGTTCGTAACCCCTCTCCATGTAGAGCATCTCGCCCGGAGGCTCTTCCCACCTGCGTTTCCGGTACAAATCCACACATACATTTGCCGCGATTTTGTAAATCCAGGCTCTCACCTGTTTTCGGTTTCGCAGGGAAGAAAAATGCCGCGTCAGCCGAAGAAAGGTTTCCTGAGCCGCATCCTCCGCCGTCTGCCGATCCGCTGTATGCCACAGGCAGTACCGGAAAATATCCGCGTAGTACCGCTCAATCAGCTCGTTCAGGCTGAAGTCTTCTTCTATTCTTTTTTCCAACAAGGCCTTTTCTCTGGTCAACCTGTTTTCCCCCTGTATCCTTTGTAAGCGCTTACTATATTATATGACGGGTTGAGACACGCCAAATGATTTACCCGAACACAATTTTTTGAAATCCCCCTTGATCGCTTTATCAACAATTCCGCAAATTCAAAGTTTGTTTCACTAATTTCAACGGATTTACGTTCTTTTTTCGCAAAAAAAGAAAAAAAGAAGGCTGTCAGTTCAGCCTTCCCCGTCAGATCATTGAAAAAATAGAAACAAATTAAGAAAATTAGTATTTGTTTCTAGTCCATTCGAATCGCCCACTTGAGCATACCCGCTTCCTGCCTGCGAAACGCCTGGTAAGCTTCCAGAATCTGCCCAAAGGATGCTCTGTGGGTAATGAGGATTGAAGGATCCAGTGTACCGGACGCAATCAGGCTCATAATCTCCCCGCAGTCGGCAGCGTCCACGCCCCCTGTTTTAAACACCAGATTCTTTCCGTACATTTGCGGAAGAGGCAATGTCTGGTTTTCTTCATACATCGCCACAAGGCAGACCACTGCCGCAGGGCGAGCCAGTTTCCACGCGGTCTGGAACGTATCTTTTCCGCCGGCTGCTTCAATTACAACGTCCGCGCCGCCATGATCGGACCATTCCCGGATCGTTTCCTCCACGTTTTCGTTCCACGGATTTACAACCACATCCGCAAGACCGTGCCCCTTTGCGAAATTCAGCCTGTCTTCCTTCAAATCGATAGCGATTACCCTGCCCGGCTTTCTCAATTTCGCCGCCATCATGGCGCAAAGACCGGTAGGACCGGCTCCGATGATTGCCACACAGTCTCCTTCTCTGATTTCTCCAAGCTGGGCCGCCCAGTAACCGGTGGACATAAGATCCCCTGTAAACAGCGCCTGTTCATCGGAAACCGAATCAGGGATGAACGTCAGTCCGCAGTCCGCATAGGGAATCCGCGCGTATTCCGCCTGTCCGCCGTCAATCCGGCATCCCAGCGCCCAGCCGCCCTGAGGATCGGTACAGTTGTTGACCCATCCGTTCTGGCAGTAAAAGCACTCCCCGCAGAAGGTCTCCACGTTGACCGCGACCCGATCCCCTGGCCGCATGTTTTTTACCGCCGAGCCTGTCTGTTCTACCACTCCCACAAATTCATGGCCCAGGATCACATTTTCCTTTGCCCTGGGAACCGCTCCATTCAAAATATGAATATCGCTGGAACAGATGGTGGTAAGTGTCACTTTGACGATGGCGTCCCGGGGATCCAGAATCTCCGGCTTTTTTCGTTCTTCCAGCACCGGATCCCCATGCCCTTTATAAACAACCGCTTTCATACTACACCCATTCTTTCGCGTATTTCTGTATATCAAATACCTTAAACTCCACAACTTTGTACTCCTGGACACCGGCTTTCACAAACGGATCGCTGTCGCAGAAATCCTCGATTTTTTCCGAGTCCTCCAGCTTAATCAGAATGATGCCGCCGTCCCCGGATGCTTTCGGGCCTGATGTCAGGATCTTTCCGCTTTCAAAAAACGGTTTCAAGTAAGTGTGATGCGCGTCCAGCGCTTTTTTAAACTCCAGCCCTTCGGGGCGCCCTTCTTTAAAAGTTCCTTCTAAAAAATAGTATTTCATCCTATAACCTCCCTGCCTTTACTTTATCATATTTCCGAAGAAAATACAGATATTAAATTTATAACCGGAACACCTGACCGCTCCATACCGCCCTCAATTCTCTTGACATTAATCACAATTCTATAGTACCGTATAAGCAATCACAAAAGGAGGTTAAAAATCTATGCCGGAGCTTCCAGAAGTCGAAACCATAAAACGGGTGATTGAGCCGCAGATTCAGGGGCGTTCTATTGAAAACATTTTCATACGCCAGCCGGCTGTTATCGCCCACCCGGCAACGGAGGAATTCCACAGCCAGCTTATCGGGCAAATCATTTCCAGGATGGAGCGCAGGGGGAAATTTTTAGTTTTTCTGCTGGACAGCGGCGATCGCATGATCCTGCATCTGCGTATGACCGGCTGCCTTCTGCTGACATCAGCGGATCTCCCGGAAGAGCCCCATACCCACCTTACATTCCAATTAACCGGCGGCAGACAGCTGCGTTATTCCGATACCCGCCGATTCGGCCGGTTCTGGTTCCTGAAAAAAGGAGAAACCGATACCTTCAGCGGAATCAAGAAGCTGGGAAAAGAACCCTTTGACCCGGAATTTTCTTCGGAATATCTAATGGAGCGTTTGGGGAAGCGCAAGAAATCCATTAAAGAATGCCTGCTAGAACAAAAGGTAATCGCCGGCATTGGTAATATCTACTCCGATGAGATTCTGTTCGCGGCGCGGATTCATCCGGCACGCTCCGCAAGCAGCCTGACTTTGGGAGAATGGCAGCGTCTTGCCGCGGCGATTCCGGAGCGCTTATCCTTTTTTATCGCCAAAAATGAAATATCGGCGGAAGAATACCTTTCTTCGAAAGGAAAGGAATACCGCAATACGCCTTTTCTGCAGGTTTACGGCAGGAAAGGCTCTCTCTGCCCAATCTGCGGCGAATGCCTCCAACGAATGGTGATCGGTGGAAGGAGCAGTGTTTTCTGTCCTTGCTGTCAAAAGCTATAACTCATCCCAATTTTTCAGGCTTCCGTCAAAAATTTCCTTTAACTGCTCTAGCGACAGATTCTCCAGAGGGTTTTCCTTATTTACAATCACCGCGATCCCATCTTTTGCAAATGCCTCATATTCCAGCAATTCCTTTTCATAGCTTTCCAGTTCTCTGGAACTCATCGCCAGATCGCATTTTCCCTGCATAGCCGCGTTCAGTCCCTGTGTGGAGTCTGTCTCCGTCACTTCAATCTGCGCGTTGGGGTTGTATTCATTGTAACCCTCTACCAGTTCCTCGATCAGCGGCGCGATGGACGTAGAACCAGTCAGGTGAATCTTTCCCGGCTCCTTATTAGATAAAAAGGTTCCCGCCTCTTTCACCGGCACATAGGATCGGGCGACCACTTCCTGGCCCGCGGTATTAATATAATTTACAAAATCCTGATCCAGATCGCTGAGAGTTCCCGAATAGACAAGATAAAAAGATCGGCTCAGCGGATAATCACCTTTTTCAACGGCCTCTTCACCGGGAGAAACCCCTTCTATCTGCAGAACTTTCACGCCGTCTTCCTCCGCTGCGGCAGCGGAAACATATCCGATCCCATTTTGTGTCTGCGCGATCTCTTCTGTAACTGCCTCTCCGGAATCCGCAATCCGCGCGTCCTCTCTCGTCTGATCCGCGTTGGCATTTTCCGCACCATCTGCTTCCAGCCCGACCATCTGCGCGAAGGCTTCCCGTGTTCCAGAGCCTTCTTCTCTGGCAATGACCTGAATTTCACCAAGTTCTGCAAGGCCTTCCACCTTTTCCGTACCGTTCTCCGACTCCTGCCCGCCGCATGCGGAAAGAACCAAACAGCAAAGCAGCATCAGGAAAAAAAGACTTCTTTTCTTAAAATACATAGTTTGTTTCCTTTCTTAAATACATCAACTTTTTTGTAATACATCAACTTTTTTCTTCTTGCAGTTCATAATCAATTTATCAGCATCAAAAACACCAGAAATGCAAAAACGATGTTCCGCCTCATCCATCATACGTTCTTCCTTAACGCCTAATAGAGTTACATTCCTTTATTCTCCAGTTCTCTCGCGATTTTGGTAAAGACTTCTTCCAGGTCAATCGGCTTATTAATATGCCCGTTCATTCCGCATTCCAGGCTTTTTTCCACGTCCTCCGCAAAGGCGTTTGCTGTCATAGCCAGAATCGGGACATCCGCGTCCCTGCGCTCCATGGCGCGAATCGCCTTTGTCGCTTCATAGCCACTCATAATCGGCATCTGGATATCCATAAGGATCAAATCAAAATACCCGGGCAGAGAAGCCGCAAATTTGTCGACTGCCTCTTTTCCATTGACCGCGCACTCAATCAGCGCTCCGGTGGTAGACAAAAGTTCCTGCGCGATTTCCCGGTTCAGTTCATTATCTTCCGCAATCAGAAACCGCTTTCCGCGAAAATCGCCTTTAACCGTGCCGCCTTCCTCTTCCGCCCCGGACTTCTTTTCAAACAACTCGGACAGTAACGCTGTCAGGGAAGATTCAAACAGAGGTTTCGTAATAATTTGTACCGCACCGCAGGCTCTGCTTTTTTCCTGAATTTCGCTGGAATCATACGCGGTCATAAGAACCGCGGCCGGCCTTTCTGAAACAGACGCGGATCGAATCCTGCGTATCGTTTCAATTCCGTCGATGAACGGCATTTTCCAGTCAATCAAACATAAGTCATAAGGATCCCCCATCGTCTGCGCCTGTTCTGTTTTTGCCACGGCCTCATATCCGTTATCTGTAACATCCGCCTGCGCGCCTACTTTACGGAGCAACAGTTTTGTATGAGCAAGAGAGTCCGGATCATCGTCAGCTACAAGGACGCGAATGCGGCTGAAATCATGAGCTTCTCCTTCTTCCTGTTTTATGCGTCCGAAAGGAAGCATGACTGTGAAGTTAGATCCTTTTCCCTGCTGGCTGGAAACGGTAATCTTTCCATCCATCATCTCCGTAAAGCGTTTGGAAATAGACAGTCCCAGGCCCGTTCCGCCATATACCTGACTTACATTGGAGTTTTCCTGCTCAAAAGCCTTAAATATTTTATCGAAATTCTCGGGCGCGATACCGCATCCGGTATCAATTACTTCAAATTTAAGGAAGAGGTTCGTATCATCCGCGTCCGTTCTCGTAATGCGCAGAGTGATTTTTCCACCTCGCGGTGTAAATTTCAGCGCGTTTGACAGCAGGTTCATCAGAATCTGGTTTACTCTGAGGGAATCGCCTACCAGCGTCTCATCAATATCTCCAATCAAAATCTCTTCAAATTCAATGCCCTTATCCTGCGCCTGTCCGTAAATCACGTTATTCAGAGATTCTAAAAAGACGCGAAAATCAAAACCAGTCCTGTTGATTTCCATCCGGCCGCTCTCAATTTTAGACATATCCAGAACGTCATTAATTAAATTAAGCAGATGCTTAGAAGAAAGGTTGATCTTTCGGAAACAATCCGCGACCTTTTGAGAATCGTCGATATTCTGCTGTCCGATCATCACCATTCCGATAATTCCATTCATCGGAGTCCTTATTTCATGAGACATGCGTGAAAGAAACTCGCTTTTCGCCGCGTTTGCCTTCTCCGCTTGTATAATCGCAGTCTGCAGTTCTTTCTGCACGCGAACCATTTCTGTCTGATCGATAAGAATTGTCACAAATCGATCCTGTTCCTCATTTTGAATCCGATAAGTCTGCAGTCCGAAAATTTTCTCTTCCGGAAGGGACGGGTGTCGGTAATGGAAAATAGCGCTCCAGTAAGTTTCACCGCTCGTGTTGAACAACTGTCGAATCATTTCCTGGTCTTCGCTGCTCATATAATCGAACAATACCTCCGGTGACACCTTTTCCGGATCCGGCGCGAATCCCAGGATGCGCTCCGCATTCCGCGAGATGTAATTGCGCTCCGGATGTTCCAGTTCGTTGATCATGAAAACATGGTCAATCGTGCTGGAAAGCAGGTCAAACAGCTGGTTTTGATTCCGCAAACGGATCGTCTGCCACCTCAGCAGCCTCCTGTAAATAAACAGCGTAATCAAAACCGCCGCGAAGATCAGACACGCGAACAAAATAGCGTTCGTACTGGTCCGATCCGCCGCGCTATAAAAATATTCAAACCGCTGGCGGGCATATTTGAGAATCCCTTCCAACTGTTTGTCAAAAGCTTCATTCACTTGCTCCAGATGCTCGCTGCTATAGGATACGATTTCCTCCTCGCTCCGATCCGCCTCGGCCGCGTAATCCAGGAAAGCGTCCTGCTCTTGCTGCATTTCGGCCATATACTCGCGCAGCGCCTCAACATCGGAGTCGTCACCCAGATATCTTTTTTCTATGATATTCATTTGACGCTCCGCATCCTCGTAAAAGACCTGTATCTGCTCACGGACATCTGCCACGACTTCCGGAGTATTAATATTTTTTAACTGTTCAAAGCTGAGACGTACATTGTCAACATCATTTTGAAGGTTCCCTCCGGCATCCAGCACCTTAAAAGGATGTGTCCTGATATCATCCAGTCTCGACATAAGGTTGGTTACGCTGAAAATAATCGAAAAAAGGAAAACGGCCAGCAGGACAATCAGTACTGTCCCCGCAATCGCCGAAATCTTTTTATTTTTCGCAAGCTGTAAGGATTCTTTTTTCATAACGTATCATTCTCCGTCTCCTGTGATAATCCGCTCCGGTTTTCCATATTCCTGCCGGACTTTCTGTAAAAGGGCTCTGTACGTTTCCCGGTATACCGGACAGCCTATTGATTGCTGGCGCATTTCCAGCTCACTGCACAGGTTACAAGTTCTGCACCAGTGAATTTCCTCCATTTTTCCATCTCTTAATTTGATCGGCAGTTCCGGATCTGCCAGCGACTGTCTCCCCAGACCGATCAAATCCATGCCTCCGTCCCGAATGCAGGAACTGCCAAAGGCCGGCAAGCTGCTCTTTTCCGCTTCTATTCCCCGCAAGCCGTTCTCCGTACCGTCTCCGAGAACAGACATTCCCGCTCCAATCACAATCGTTTCCGTTCTCAGATGCTCCTTCATCTGCTTTGCCATTGACGCGTGCTTGTACACATTTACCGCGCAGGAGCGATCCGGCGCCATATTCTCCCAGTAAAGCGACGCATTTCCTATGGTTTCCCCGAAAAAGTCACATCCCCGCTGTTCCAGACCCTGTATCAATGCAATGGGTTCCTTCAGATCGATATAGGGGCTGTCCGCTCCCGCATGTCCCTGCCCGCCCGGCATTTCTTCGTACATACTGACTCTGGCTCCGAGAAGGAAATGGTGATCGGGAATTCGGCTGCGGATTTTCTCGCAGGTTTCAAAGGCGAAGCGACTGCGGTTTTCCCAGCTTCCCCCGTATTTCCAGTTCCGGTCGTTGTATGGCCGCAGAAGCTGGCTTCCCAGGTATCCGTGGCACAGTTTCAAATCAACTCCGTCTACGCCAATCCCATATAAAAATTCCGCGGTTTCTACCTGACGCCGGATGTAATCCTCTATGTACGATTCATCGATCACATCGCCGCCGAATCCCGGCAATGGCTTTACGCAGACGCGCCGTGAAAAAGAAGGGTCCGCGGTTTCTCCCGCGTGATGGAACTGGAAAATCAGAATTGTATCCGGGTACTGTATCTTCAGGGATCGGATAAACGCTTCCCAGCTCGCTCTGCTCTGCGGATCTCTCACATCGAAAAGAAGCTGCCGATCCCTGGATCGGCTTTCGTACTGCAGGGTTACCGCTTCCAGACAAATGACCGCCGCTCCTCCGGCGCAGTAGGCATGGTAGCGCTCCATACAGCCGGCAGTCAGCGATCCGTCCTTTCCCGCGTCCGCCCCTTCCATCGGAAGCACAGCAAAACGGTTTTTCGCGGTCAACGCTCCGATTTTCACCGGACTCCACAAAATTTCTTCCCCGGAAGCTTTTTCTTTTACAACCGCGCGTACGCCCAGCTGCTTCGCGATAGCAGAAAACGCGCTGCTGATTGTGGCTTTATCCTCCCGCCTTTTTACAGGGAAACGGCCAATCTCTTTTTCCCCCAGCGCAATCACGCAAACCGCGCTCTCTTCTGACGGCAGAAAGGTTATGATCAGTTCTTTTGATACTTGAGATTCCATGTTCAGCCCTCTCCTTCTTAAGTAATCCGGAGTTTTTCTCCGGGAAGTTCATACTATGATTATACTACCACAGTTTTGCATGGAAATGTTGTGTGTTCTATTTTTTCTCAAATTGTCCCAGCCATGATGATACCAGTTCTTTATACTCCCGCGGCTTCTCCACATGGTGCATATGGGAAGTGTCCGCCAGAACCGCCAGCTTGGAATGCTTTACAGCCATATGGTAATCTGACACTGTTGCGGGCGTACATTCATCGAATTCCCCGCAGGTAAACAGCACCGGAATGTTTATTTCCGATAGGCGCGGCATTAAATCGAACGTTTTCAGATTCCCGGAGCAGATAAATTCACTCGGTCCCCACATTGTGTTGTAAACCTGCCATCCGGTTTTCCTGTCTCCATCGATGACATACTGTGGCCAGTCCTCCAGCCTGCACATATGCCTGCGATCAAACTCGGTGACCGCCGCCGCGAAGTCAACGGAACTGTAATCGCCGCTTTCCTCTGCCTTTTGAATTGCCTCCCTGTGCTCCGGCGGCAGTTTTGAAACCAGAACCGCGCAGTCATCCGCCAGGCTCCGTGCCCGCATAACCGGACCGCCAAAAACAGCGGCTCGGACGCCTTTCTGCGTGCGGTTCAAAAGATAGTACGCTCCCACCATAGTCCCCCAGGACTGTCCAAAGTAGAAAAATTCGTCCAGCTCCAGGGCGCTTCTCACTTCATTAATTTCATCCGCGAAATAATCAATCGTCCAAAGCTCCGTCCGATCCGGCTTTTCTGAATTTCCACATCCCAGCTGGTCATAAAAAATAACCGGCCTGTCATCCGCGAGAAGTTCCAAGGGCTTCAGATAATCGTGCGGGCACCCGGGACCGCCGTGTACACACAGCATCGGAAGTTTTGTTCTGTCTCTTCCCGCGATACGGTACCAGATACGGCCCTCCCTGCCATGTATATATCCTTCTTCTATATTGCCATCTTGTATTGTAATCTCACGCATTATTTTCTCCCTTCTTTTTCTCAAATTGCGACAGTTGTGTTTCTGACAGCTAGCTGACAACTCCCAGTTCCCAAAGGATCAGATAAATCAACACAGCCATATGCACGGCCGTCGCAATCGGAACCGTAATCCTGAAAACCCCTCTATAGCAGCCCGTACGATATTAGAAACAATTGATAAAAAACGCAAAATGTTTATAAATTTTACTGGGACACAGAGCACGAATAAGCCAGAGTTTCCAAAATCAGCTGTTATCTGCTTATTTGGCGCTCCAAACCGCTGAATTTTATAGAAACAATTTCTGAAAAATGAAATGTGTTGATAAACTCAGCACAGCCCGCCTCTACACATTTATACTTTTTAAAGCTTACCAAAATTCAGTATCCCGAATCTGTATTTGCTCGTCCTGTATTTTACAGTTTATCAGAAATAGGCATCCAATGCCATTTCTTGTACGCCATTCGAGAGAGGAATTTATCATCTGCCTATTATCTTTTGGTTTCCAAAGTAAAAATCCCCCGACTCCAAGGGTTGGAGTTCGGGGGTTTCCACACGAATAGGATGCTCGTAAGAGCGAGTTTTTCGGATAGGTGCTGCGTCGTAGATTGCTGCAAATCGCTGTGCTCTTGGACAATCCTGACGGCGCACTTTCCATTGCTCTGCTCTTTCTGAGCAATCGCAAGGACAAGTGCTGCGTCGTAAAGCGCCACGCGCTGAAGCGCTGCGCTTCTGACAGGGGACCTTCCAACGGCTCGTTCCTCGCCGGGATAGGTCTCCCTATCTCTTCGAGAACTGGCTGGCTCTTCTGGCTTTTTTGAGTCCGTATTTCTTTCTTTCTTTCATACGGGAGTCTCTTGTTAAAAAGCCTGCCGCTTTCAGCGCCGGTCTGTAAGCTTCTCTGTCCGCTTCGCACAGGGCTCTTGCGATTCCATGTCTCAGAGCGCCTGCCTGGCCGGTGTAACCGCCGCCTTTTACAGTCGCAATTACATCGAATTTGCCTTCGCAGCCCGCGATTTCAAACGGACGCTTTACTTCTCTCTTTACGATTTCCATTGCGATGTAATCGTCCAGAGATTTGCCGTTTACGGTAACGTTTCCAGTACCAGGGAGTAATCTCACTCTAGCAACTGAAGACTTTCTTCTTCCTGTTCCATAATATTGTGTTTTTGCCATTGTGTAACCCTCCCTTCTTAAATATCCAGTACTTCCGGTTTCTGTGCCGCATGATCATGTTCCGGACCTGCGTAAACCTTTAACTTCTTGTACATCTGTCTGCCCAGCTTGCCGTTCGGCATCATGCCTTTAATCGCATGGCGGACAACTTCGGTCGGATGCTTTTCCATCATCTGTTCGAAGGTTACTTCTCTCAGACCGCCCGGATATCCGGTGTGTCTCTTGTAAATCTTTTCTTTTCTCTTCTTGCCGGTTACCTCAACCTTTTCCGCGTTGATTACGATTACATAATCACCACAGTCAACGTGAGGAGTGTAAGTCGGTTTGTTTTTTCCTCTCAGAATTGCCGCTACCTGTGAAGCCATTCTTCCGAGGTTCTTGCCTTCAGCGTCTACAACGTACCATTTACGTTCCACTTCATGAGGCTTTGCGATAAATGAACTCATCTTTTCTTTCCTTTCTACCTACTGGGATCGTTTCCGATCGTCTTCGGCCCTGTCTACTGAGATTCGCCACGGCGAATCGTGTTCGACGAACTAAAACTGATAACGTTTAGCCGCACTCGCTCCGGACGGAAATTCCATCCTGCTCATGCGAAAATATCGTGCCGCAAAACGCGGCACGAACTAATTGTACACGTTCCGTCCCTGAAAGTCAAAGGTTTTTTGCGGAAAACTTCAGTAATTCCAGAGTGTCTATCACATCCAAAACAAAAATCAGCTGCAAAACAATGTGAACTGACATCTGCTTTCGGGAAAGGGAACCATTCTGGCGCAGTAAACGTGCCAGTGCGATTCCGTAACAAGAGCTTCCCGCCATAATGATATAAGTCGATGCTACCGCGCAAAGAACCCAGTTCCATACCCATGGCAGAAAAACCGCAAATCCCCTTGACGCTCCGAATATAACCGCAGCAATCATCAGACAAACCAGAAAGTTTATGATAAAAAACGGGATCGAACCCAGCTTCATACCTTTCATCGCCTGACGCAGCAGAATACCGTCCTTTTCCCGAAAGTACCTGACAGCGCAGGAAATATTAAGGATAATCAACGTAACCACCGCCGCGAAGCATAACAGCATAAAAAGAGCCGCCGCGGCCGCCAGTCCTTTGGAAAAAGCGGAAGGGGCCTTGAGAAAATAATACAGGCCTCCAATTTCCGCTAAAATACTGAACAGATAAAGATACAGCACTACAAGGAAACGATCTTTACGCGCCATAAACAGTTCCTTTCTATCTGAACCCACCGGAATTCTATTTCAGTTTTCCTTCCAGCACGTCAATTGTCTGCTCTGTACTGAGCACTTCGCAGTACAGTTTGTTCATGATTTTCAGTTCCGCGTCATGATGCTCCATGCAGGCCGCCGCGCAGGCGTCTTCCACGCAGATTACCTGAAATCCCTCATCCGCCAGACCGCGTACCGTTCCCGCGACACACTGATCCGTCACGATTCCGGTAACGACCACGGTTTCCACGCCCAGATTGCGGATCAGTCTGGTGTAATTGGTTCCCGCCACAACGCTGTCTGTCGTCTTATTCACTACAATTTCCTCCGGAAGCGGTTTCAGTTCGTCGATCATTTCCGCTTCCTCCGTATGTACATACAGGAAGATGCCGTTCCATCCTTCTGTTTTCTGCACCGGTTCCCGATCTTCGCCGTCCGGCCGCAGGCAGGCGATCCTGCCGAAGGTTACCAGCAGTCCTTTGTCTCTGAAATAATTCAGCAGTTTCACATTATTGGGAATTACAATATCGTCAAGACGGTCATGGAACGGCAGCCAGCGTTCCCATTCTCCGGTTTCCCGGAAGGTGATCGATTCTCCGATTTCCCTGGAAATAAATTCTTTCTGCATGTCCACGATCAACAGCGCCGTCTTTTTCGGATCCACAATCAGATCCGGCCAGTCGGTCATGGTTTCATAATAATAAGATAAATACTTTGGATTTGGTTTCATCTCCGTTCCCCCTTATTCTTCATAAATTTTCGGTTTTACTTTAAATCCTTTTGTTGTAATCGCCATAACGATCAGACCTACAAACAGCCAGGAAAATCCTACGATAAAGGAAATCGTGGAAAGGCTGATCCACAGGTATCCGCAGATCAGGAAGCCGCATCCCGGCAGGATGAGATATTTCAGCACATTGCGTTCTTTCTTTCTGAAGAAAAAGTATACAATAACAGAAAGGTTTACGCACATGAATCCAAACAGTCCTCCGAAGTTCATCAATTCTGTCACCAGCGCCATATCCAGTGTCAGGGAGCCGATTACGCCGATGGCGCACATAATCAGAATGTTAAAAATCGGCGTTTTAAATTTCGGATGCAGATAAGTAAAGAATTTTTTCGGCAGCACTTCGTCTCTCCCCATACCGTACATCAGTCTTGCCGCGCTGGACTGCCCCGCGATTCCCGCGGTAAATGTGGATAAAATAACGGCAAAGGTATAAAGTCCCGACATCAGAGTGCCTCCCGCCATCTGCGCCACTTCAAAGAGAGAAGTATCCGCGCTTTCAAAGCTGGTATAATCCGGCCACGCAAGCTGCGCTACATAAGCCTGCAGGATGAAAATCACTCCTCCGCCAATACAGGCAATTACCGCTGCCCTGCCGATGTCTTTTTTCGGACGCACTGCTTCTTCGGCCATAGTGGTAATCGAGTCAAATCCTAAAAACGAGAAACAAGCCAGAGCGCCTCCCGCTACCAGCACGCTGATATTCGTCACACCCGGATTATAAAACGGTCTTGAGGAAATCAGCGTTCCCTCTCCCGCTCCGCCGAGGACGGCCCTCGCGCATACGATGATAAACATCACGACAATCGCGCCCATTACCGCCACCAGCAACAGATTCGTTCTTGCCGCCATCTGAACGCCGACGCAGTTTACAACCGTAACCACACCCGCGATAATCAGCACCCACGCGAAAAACGGAATCTGCGGTACCGCCGCGTTGGCATAGGACGCGCCTGTAATAAATACAATCAGCGGAACCAGAACATAGTCAATATAAATCGCCCATCCCGCAAAGAAACCCAAATGCGGATTAATCCCTCTCTGTGTATAAGAATATGTAGAACCCGCTACCGGAAAGGCTCCCGCCATGCTCCCGTAACTGGTAGCTGTAAACAGCATTGCGATCATGGCCACGACGTAGGCCATTGCCAGTGTGCCGCCTGTCACCGCGGACGCGTTTCCATAGATATACGCCGGCGCGATCGGCGTCATAAACGCGATCCCATAGATCGCCAGGTCCTTTAACTTCAGGACTCTCTTCAGTTCTCCTCTTTGTTCTTCCATGTTTCACTCCTTTTCTTCCATTTACCCCTTTATGGGCAGTACATTATAAAATGAAAAAGCCGACGGAGCATTCCCGCCGACTTTCTTTTTCGTATCTTTTACAAATCAAAAAGTGTTCAGGGATAGCTCAACTGCAGGTTTTCTGCAGACAGCCATATAGTTCTTCACTATATGTCCACCAGAATTCCGCGCCCGAAATTCCAGTTCGGCGAAACTGCCCCCCAAACCGGTTCATTGCCCGCCGGCGATCCGGTTCTTCTTGCGCTTCGCTCCTCTATCAGCCTGTCTTAGTTTACTAAAATTTTGGATCTGTTTCAATCTTTTTTGTCGAATTTTTACGATTCTGTCAGTTCCACTACCAGTTTTTTCTTTTTTCCCTTTTCAACTAGCAGTTTCCCGTCTTTGAACGTATCTACTGTAACCATCATTTTCTTATCTGTCACCTTTTCGCCATCCAGCTTCAGGCCGCCCTGCTCGATGGTCATAAATCCTTCCCGGTTGCTCGGCACAAGTCCAAGATCCCGAATAAAGGTTACGACTCCGATACCTTCCCCTTCAAAGTCCGATCTTGCTTTCTGCACTTTCGGAATATTGTCCAGGCTGCCTCCGCCGCCGAACGCCGCGCGAGCTCCTTCCTGCGCTTTTTTCGCTTCTTCCTCACCATGAACCAGCTTCGTCACTTCGTAAGCCAGGATTTCTTTTGCCTTGTTAATTTCCTGTCCTTCCAGAGCAGCCAGTTTTCTAACTTCGTCCATCGGCAGAAACGTTAGCATCCGCAGACATTTTTCCACATCCGCGTCCGCCACGTTTCGCCAGTACTGATAAAATTCATAAGGCGATGTTTTTTCCGCATTCAGCCACAGGGCGCCTTTCTGGGTTTTTCCCATTTTCTTGCCCTCGCTGGTGGTCAGAAGAGAGAAGGTCATACCGTATACCTGCTTGTCACAGGCTTTTCTGGTCAGTTCAATTCCGCCCAGGACGTTGGACCACTGATCGTTTCCTCCGAACTGCATTTTGCAGTCAAAGTCCCTTGCCATAACCATAAAGTCATAGCTCTGCATCAGCATGTAGTTAAACTCCAGGAAAGACAGACCTCTCTCCATTCTCTGTTTGAAACATTCGGCTCTCAGCATATTGTTGACGCTGAAATGCTTTCCGATTTCCCGAATAAACTCAATATAGTTTAAAGGCAATAGCCAGGACGCGTTGTTCACACATACCGCTTTGCCCGGTTCCGGGGTTTTGTTTTCCTTTCCAGGACTGTAGACACCATTGTTCCCGCTGTACTGCCATTCTTCATCAAATTCGATGAAACGGTCGAACAGCTTTTTAAAGTTATCGCAGTTATTTTGAATCGTCTCCGGCGTCATCATCTGCCGCATATCGGTTCTGCCAGACGGATCTCCCACCATTCCGGTACCGCCGCCGATGAGTACAACTGGCGTATGCCCGAATTTCTGCATATACATCATGATAATTACCTGCATAAAATGACCTACATGCAGGCAGTCCGCAGTCGGGTCAAAACCAATATAAAATTTGATCTTCTCTTTCCCCAGCAACTCCCGAATCGCTTCGTCATCAGTTGTCTGCTCGATAAAGCCTCTTTCCTTTAATACGTCATATACATTTGTATGCTGGCTGACGTTATCAGGTATAAAATTCATACATTCCTCCAATTATTTAGTTCCATATAGCCTATCGCCGGCATCTCCGAGCCCCGGAACGATATACGCGTGTTCGTTCAGACGCTCGTCCTTAGCCGCGATAAAAATGTCAACATCCGGATGTGCCTTCTGCAGCACTTCAATGCCTTCCGGCGCTGCGATCAGACACATAAAGATAATTTTTCTTCCACCTCGTTCTTTAATAAAATCAATGGCAGCAGCAGCGCTTCCGCCTGTCGCGAGCATCGGATCCACAACAAAAATTTCCCGTTTGTCAATGTCGTTTGGAAGCTTGCAGTAATACTCAATCGGTTCATGGGTTTGCGGATCCCGGTAAAGTCCGATATGCCCAACCTTCGCGTTCGGAACCAAAGCCAACATTCCGTCTACCATTCCCAGCCCTGCCCGGAGGATCGGCACAATCGCGATGTCTTCTCCTTTCAGCATGTTTACCGTCGTATCGCAGATGGGCGTTGTAATCTTTACTTCTTCCAGGGGCAGCTTCCTTGTTGCTTCATAGCCCATAAGCATGGAAATCTCCCTTACCAGTTCACGGAAGTCTTTTACACTTGTCTCCTTCTTACGGATCATTGCTGTTTTATGCTGAATTAACGGATGATCAAATACATATACATTACCCATAATTTACCTCCTTCGCAGAGCGTTTTCGTATTGCTGCGTCTCTTCATTTATTTAATGTCCGGAAGGTTCCGGAATCATTAACACTGGTTGCTGTTCCTAGTAACGATTGAGCATGTCCACGCGTCTCTGGTGACGACCGCCTTCAAATTCAGTATCCAGCCATGCGGCAGTGATCTCCAGAGCGGTCTTTGTATCCGTTGTCCGACCTCCCATCGCCAGCATATTCGCATCATTGTGTTTTCTTGTCATAACTGCCATATTTACATCTGTGCAGAGCGCGCAGCGGACTCCCTTTACCTTGTTGGCCGCAATGGAAATCCCGATTCCCGTTCCACAGCAGACAATACCCCGATCTGCCTTTCCGCTTGCAACGGCTTCTCCGCAGGCGTGCCCGTATTCCGGATAATCCACGGATTCCTCCGAATTCGTACCCAGATCCAGAATTTCGATGCCCCTATCCTCCAGATATTTTTTTACTTCTTCCTTTAACTGATATCCGCCGTGGTCGCTGGCAATTGCAATTTTCATCCTTTGTCTCCTTTTATACTCTTACAATATTATATCCCGCTGACTTGAGCATCCGATTCATAACGGCAAAACCTACGCCATCCGTATCGCTTAAGGCTCCGGCCAGAATCAGATCCACATCCTCCCGGTCCAGATCCCGCAGCCGCGCGAAGAAATCATGGGCAGCTTCAATAAACGCCTTTTCTTCAAAGAGGATAACCCCTACTTTATTTCCCATACGTTCATTTAACCCGCGCAGCCGTTCAATCTCCGCCTTTACCTTGTCTCTGCCGCCTTCAATAACGATCATATCCGCCTTCGGCGCGTAATGCCGGTATTTCATTCCCGGTGATTTGGGCTTGAATTCTTCATCATTCACATCTCTTGGACGATTAATATAAAGGGCGGGGTCGACTGCGACTTTCTTGCCAATAGCCGCTTCTATGCTTTCCGGCGTGATAATTCCCGGCCTTAAAATGGTCGGTGTTTCGCCGCTTACATCCAGAACCGTAGATTCGATTCCTACCCGGCAGTCCGGTCCCTGAATAATCGCGTCCACTTTTCCCTTCAGATCTTCAATCACGTCAACCGCTCTGGTCGGACTGGGCTTTCCGGAAAGATTGGCGCTGGGCGCCGCAATCGGACACCCCGACCAGTTGATTAGATCCAGCGCGATGGGGCTGTCCGGCATACGCACACCTACCGTATCAAGCCCGCCTGTCGTCCGATCCGGCACCGACGGCTTTCGCTTTACCACCAATGTCAGAGGGCCTGGCCAGAAATTTTCAATCAGCGTCACAATATCTGAGTTGAGTCTCGGTGTCAATTCCCCAATGTTACTGGCTTTACCGATATGAACGATCATCGGGTTGTCGCTGGGACGTCCTTTTGCCTCGTAGACCTTTGCCACCGCCTCCGGATTCAGAGCGTCCGCTCCCAGTCCGTAAACAGTTTCTGTCGGAAAGGCCACAAGGCCTCCGTTTTTTATAATCTTCGCCGCTTCTTTGATATCTTTTTCAGTCAGTAATTTCGTGTCCATTTTGTCTTCCTCTTAGAAGTTCTTCATTTTCTCCGCCTGATCGCTTGTAATCAGACCGTCGATAATTTCATCCAGATCCCCATCCAAAATATAGTCTAATTTATAAAGGGTTACGCCCGTTCTGTGCTCGGAAACTCTTCCCTGTGGGAAGTTGTAGGTCCGGATCCGCTCACTTCGGTCCCCGGTTCCTACCTGGCTTTTTCTCTGGGCGGAAATTTCATCTTCCTGTTCCTGCATTTTCAGATCGTAGAGCCTGGATCTCAGAACCTTGAAAGCCTTTTCCTTATTTTTGATCTGAGATTTTTCGTCCTGGCAGGTTACCACAAGGCCCGTTGGCTCATGAGTAAGACGAACTGCCGAGTCCGTTGTATTTACGCACTGTCCTCCGTTTCCGGACGCGCGGTAAACATCCACCCGGACATCGTTCGGGTTCAGATCGATTTCTACATCATCCACTTCCGGTAGCACCGCCACTGTTGCCGCGGAAGTGTGGACTCTGCCGCTGGATTCCGTTTCCGGTACCCTCTGGACTCTGTGGGCGCCGCTTTCATATTTTAATCTGGAATACGCGCCTTTTCCCTTGATCAGCATGACGGCTTCCTTGATTCCTCCAAGGCCAGTCTCGTTTACTTCCATCAGCTCTGTTTTCCATCCTCTTCGTTCCGCGTACCGGGTATACATCCTCAGAAGATCCCCTGCGAAAAGAGCCGCTTCATCACCTCCGGTACCTGCCCGAACTTCCAGGATTACATTTTTCTCATCATTCGGATCCTTTGGAAGCAGCAGAACCTTCAGTTCTTCTTCCAGAGTTCCAATGGACTCTTCCAATTCTCCTATCTCCATCTTTGCCAGTTCCCGCAGTTCCTCATCGCCGGAGTCCAGCATTTCCTTCGCGTCGTTTAAATCATTTTTTGTCTTTTTATATTCTTTATATTTTTTGACGATAGGCTCCATATCGCTCATTTCTTTCACATACTTCTGCCAGACCGGCTGATTATTAATAATTTCAGGGTCCGACACCTTCTGTGACAGTTCTTCGTATTTTTCTAAAATGAAGTCTAATTTATCAAACATAGCAAACTCCCGTTTCCCTCCTATTTTCGGCCTCTATAGCCCCACTATTTCAACTTAATATTATAGCATGAACCCAGGGAAAAAAAAACCGAATTTTTTGCCGTTTCTTGACACTGGCGCAAAAGCTTTTTGCTGCGCCGCTACCCTCTTTTGTAATTTGAGAAAATTTCCTTTATTATCCTCGCGATTCTCTTTAAAAAAGGTTAATTTTTTTCTTAACAATGTGTTATAATAGGGCTTAGCCGCAATGGAACAAGCGGCTCACTAAAAAACTTATAACCGTAAAGCGCAAGAAAAGGAGTACATAAAAAATGGAGATTACAAAAGATATCAAATATATCGGGGTGAACGATCATGACATCGATCTGTTCGAGGGGCAATATGTCGTTCCCAATGGAATGTCATACAATTCTTATCTGGTTCTGGATGAGAAAGTAGCAGTATTCGATACAGTCGATCAGCACTTCGGGCCAGAATGGATGGAAAATCTTAAGTCCGAACTGGGATCCCGCAAGCCGGATTATCTGATCGTTCAGCATATGGAACCGGATCATTCCGCCAATATCGCCGCGTTCATGGATGTGTATCCGGATGCGGTAATCGTTTCCAGCGCGAAATCTTTTTCCATGATCAAACAGTTTTTTGGCAAAGATTTCGCCGACAATCAGATGGTAGTAAAAGAAGGAGATACTCTGACTCTCGGTCAGCACACGCTGACTTTTATCGGCGCGCCGATGGTTCACTGGCCGGAAGTAATCGTTACCTATGATAATTATGACAAGGTATTATTCTCCGCGGACGGATTCGGCAAGTTCGGAGCTCTCGACGCGGAAGAAGACTGGGCCTGCGAAGCACGCCGCTATTATATCGGAATTGTCGGCAAATATGGCCCGTATGTGCAGAAGCTTCTGGCCAAAGCCGCGGATCTGGACATTCAGATGATTTGCCCGCTTCACGGACCTGTTTTAAAAGAAAATCTGGATTATTACGTGGGTCTGTATAATACCTGGTCCTCCTACGAGGTGGAAACCGAAGGCGTTGTCATCGCGTACACATCCGTATATGGAAACACAAAGAAAGCAGTGGAGCTTTTAGCGGATAAGCTGCGTGAAAAAGGCTGTCCGAAAGTAGTTGTGGATGATCTGGCCCGCTGCGATATGGCGGAAGCTGTGGAAGACGCGTTCCGCTATGGCAAGCTGGTTCTCGCGACGACTACCTATAATGGAGAAATTTTCCCGT
Source organism: Zhenpiania hominis (assembly GCF_014333425.1). Classification (GTDB taxonomy): domain Bacteria; phylum Bacillota; class Clostridia; order Peptostreptococcales; family Anaerovoracaceae; genus Hominibacterium; species Hominibacterium hominis. Next base: position 27,915 of record NZ_JACRYT010000009.1, read on the forward strand.
TTATGCGTGAATTTATTAACCATCTTACCGAGCGCAATTATCAGAAGCGGACTGTCGGCATGATCGAAAACGGCTCCTGGGGTCCGGTTGCCGCGAAAGTAATGAAAAAGATGCTGGAAGGAAGCAAGGATTTGAATTACACGGAAACGACCGTAACCATTAAGTCCGCTTTGAATGAAGCCAGCGCTGCCGCGGTAGACGCTCTTGCGGATGAGCTTTGCCGCTGAAAGTCTGCAGCAGTTTAAACAGTCTCGATAGAAAAGAGCCGGTATTGCTCCGGCTCTTTTTGCGTATTTTCTCAGTTTCTGTTTCTGCTATTTCAACTCATTTTCCTGTAGCTTTTTATAGTCTTCTCCCCAATTCTTCATCGCGTCCAGCACGGGTTTCAGGCTGTACCCCAGTTCTGTCAGGCTGTATTCCACCCGAGGAGGAACTTCCGCGTAGACTTTTCTGCATACAAGCCCCTGCTCTTCCATATCCCGAAGCTGCGCGGTCAGTACTTTCTGGGATACATCTCCCACTGACCTCTTCAGTTCGCCAAACCGTTTCATTCCTGGAAGAAGATCTCTCAAAATCAGGACTTTCCATTTACTGCTGATGAGCATCAACGTTGTTTCCACCGGGCACGCGGGAAGATCGCCTGCGGGAATTCCGGTTGTCTTTTTCTGCTCCATCCGTTCCTTCTTTTCTGCTGCGCCATTTATTTTATAGAAGTATTATACTTGGCCTGCTGAAAAGAAGCAAGAGGGCTCTGGCGGCCCGGCGCCCTTGATTGCCAGCTCTGTCCGAAAATCTGCGCCGCGCGAACAAAAGGCCAAAATTTCCAAGCAAAGGACGCGCCGCGCGAACAAAGCCTTAAAAAATTCAAAGGGAAGGCGGCATCCGCGAACAAATCACTGAAAAGAAGAAGATATCCGCGTTTTTAAACGGAAAAGTCTTCATTTCCCTGGTTTATTCCTAAATAGCTTGGTGGGAACTCCCAATTTCGCAATTTTATTTCTAAAAGTCTGGAAATGTTCGCGCTTGTCACCAGTCTAGCCCAGCAGCCATTCCGGGGAATAAGATTCGAAAAACAGCGAACACTAGTCCTACAAAGATTTATAAGGAAAGGAATTGAAAAAATGAAAGAAAAGCTGGATAAAGCGTTCCGCACCTTCCCTCTGGAAAGCACCGAAAAGGCGGATTCTGAAACAAAGATCCCCCGTGTGCCCTGTCCTTCTCTGGAAGATGTGGAAGCGGCCAAAGAATGGGTTGACTTTAAAGAAATGTAAACCGGCGGGCCTCAGCCCGCCTTTACAGTTTATCGTACTTTTCGCTTTTTCCCCGGCAGCTTTCCACCGGATACTTCTTTGCGTTTTTCTCGATTTTCCGCATCATCTCCTTTTTCATATCCAGGCCGGCTTTGTCCGCCAGCATCAGGCAGTACAGCATCACGTCCGCGATCTCATCGCTCAGAGCCTCCCGATCGTACCGGCTGTCCCACTGAAAGCATTCCAGCAGTTCCCCCGCTTCAATGGCGATGGATTTCGCCAGGTTTTCCGGCGTGTGAAACGGCTCCCAGTCTCTTTCCTCGTTGAACTTCCGCAGCGCTTCTGTAATTTCTTTCATATTTTTATATCTCCTTCATGCAGCAGTATCCACCACATTATACCGCTAAAAAACAAGCCTTACAATTTCTTGTCTTCATTTTTTTGCACAAAGGCTTTGAATCCGCTTTCTATCTAATGGTTTCCTTGTATTCCCTTTCTAAAAATGCTATACTGTAGACGTATTTTTTCAGCTAACAAATTGAAACCAGATAAAATTCAACCATTTATAAGGGAGGAGACTTTTATACATGCCAAATACGCAAAACTACACGAGCCCTTTATCGGAGCGGTACCCCAGCAAAGAGATGAAATACCTCTTTTCTCCGGAAATGAAATTCCGGACCTGGAGAAAACTCTGGATCGCTCTTGCGGAAACGGAAAAAGATCTTGGGCTTGATATCTCACAGGAACAGATCGACGAATTAAAAGCGAACGCGGAAAATATCAATTACGATGTGGCAAAAGAGCGGGAGGCTGTTGTCCGCCACGATGTCATGTCCCACGTATACGCCTATGGCGTTCAGTGTCCGAAATCCAAGGGAATCATTCATCTGGGCGCGACATCCTGTTATGTCGGAGATAATACGGATCTGATCATCATGACGGAAGGCCTGAAGCTCATCCGTAGCAAGCTGATCAATGTCATCGCCCAGCTTGCCGATTTCGCGGATAAATACAAAACACTCCCGACTCTGGGCTTTACCCACTTCCAGCCGGCACAGCCGACAACGGTCGGAAAAAGAGCCACGCTGTGGCTGCAGGATCTGCTCATGGATCTTGACGATCTGCAGCATCTCCTTGATACCATGAAGCTTTTGGGTTCCAAGGGAACCACCGGCACGCAGGCCAGCTTCCTGGAATTATTCGACGGGGATCGGGAAAAGGTAAAACAGTTGGATCAGAAAATCGCGGAGAAGATGGGATACAGCGGATGTTACGCGGTATCCGGCCAGACCTATTCCAGAAAAGTGGACAGCCGCGTACTGAACGTACTGTCCGGTATCGCTCAGAGCGCCCACAAATTCTCCAACGATATCCGCCTGCTGCAGCACTTAAAGGAGGTGGAAGAGCCCTTTGAGAAAAACCAGATCGGTTCTTCCGCCATGGCATACAAGCGCAATCCGATGCGGAGTGAACGAATCGCCGCGCTGGCCAACTATGTAATGTCTGACGCCATGAATCCGGCTCTCACCGCGGCGACCCAGTGGTTTGAGCGGACGCTGGATGACTCCGCCAACAAGCGGCTGAGCATGTCCGAAGGCTTCCTGGCGGTTGACGGAATCCTGGAATTATATCTGAATGTGGCTTCCGGCCTGGTGGTTTATCCAAAGGTCATCGAATCACGTCTGATGAGCGAGCTGCCTTTCATGTCCACAGAAAATATCCTGATGGACGCGGTAAAGGCCGGCGGAGATCGTCAGGAGCTGCACGAACGGATCCGGACTCATTCCATGGCCGCCGGCAAACGGGTCAAAGAGGAAGGCTTGGAAAATGACCTTCTCGATCGGATTGCCGCCGATCCGGCATTCAATATGACAAAAGAACAGCTGCTTTCTCTGATGAAACCGGAAAACTTCGTAGGCTGCGCTCCAGCTCAGACCGAAGAATTCCTGCGGCAGGAGGTTGCGCCTGTTCTTGAGCAAAATAAGGAACTGCTCGGCATTACAGCTGAGATCAACGTATAAAAGGAGAGAAAATCAGATGGTAAAAGCAATAGTCGGCGCCAACTGGGGCGACGAAGGAAAAGGAAAAATCACGGACATGCTTTCGAAGGAGTCGGATATTATTATCCGCTTTCAGGGCGGAAGCAACGCCGGTCACACGATTGTAAACGATTACGGGAAGTTCGCGCTTCATATGCTGCCTTCCGGGATCTTTTACGATCATACCACCTGTATTCTGGGAAATGGAGTAGCCCTCAACATTCCTTACCTGTTCAAGGAGGTTAAGGAAATTACCGATCGGGGTGTTCCCGCTCCAAACTTGCTGGTTTCCGATCGGGCGCAGGTGCTGATGCCTTATCATATCCTGTTCGACCAGTATGAAGAAGAGCGGCTGGGTGGGAAATCCTTCGGATCCACCAAGTCGGGAATCGCGCCGTTCTACTCGGACAAATACGCGAAAATCGGCATTCAGGTAAGTGAACTTTTTATGGATGAAGCGGATCTGAAGGAAAAAATTGACGGAATCTGCCAGCAGAAAAACGTAATCCTGAAGCATCTCTATCACAAGCCGGAGCTGGACGCGGAAGAGCTGCTGCGAACCCTCATCGAATACCGTGAAATTGTCCGCCCTTATGTATGCAATGTTTCCGCTTATCTGTACAAAGCCATTAAGGAAGGAAAGCGCATCCTTCTGGAAGGCCAGCTGGGCGCGCTGAAAGATCCGGATCACGGAATTTATCCAATGGTAACGTCTTCCTCCACACTGGCCGGCTATGGCGCGGTGGGAGCAGGGATTCCGCCTTACGAAATCACGGAGGTTATGACGGTTGTAAAAGCGTATTCCAGCGCGGTAGGCGCGGGAGCCTTTGTCAGCGAGCTGTTTGGAGAAGAAGCTGAAGAGCTTAGAAAGCGCGGAGGCGACGGCGGTGAGTACGGCGCTACAACCGGGCGTCCGAGACGGGTCGGCTGGTTTGACGCAGTCGCCACAAGATACGGCTGCCGTATCCAGGGCGCCACGGAAGTCGCCCTGACGGTTCTGGATCCTCTGGGGTACCTGGAAGAGATTCCGATCTGTGTCGGATATGAAATCGATGGAGAAGTCACCTCAGAATTTCCTCACACAACGGATCTGTACCGGGCAAAACCGGTGCTGAAAAAACTCCCGGGCTGGAAGTCCGATATCCGCGGAATCCGGAAATTTGAGGATCTGCCGAAAGAATGCCAGAATTACGTCAATGAAATTGAAAAGGAAATTGGATTTCCGATTACTTATGTTTCAAATGGTCCCGGCAGAGACGATATCATAAAACGCGAACCTCAGCTCTAACAGCTGAGGTTCCGGCCACTTTACATTTTGTTCAGGAGAGTCACGAAGATGTACAAAGAAGCGATTCGTCCCGCATGGGCAGAAATCAGTCTGGGAAACCTTGACTATAATATAAAAAATATTATTAAAAAAGTCGGCCGTGACGTGGAGGTTATCGGCGTTATCAAGGCAGACGGCTACGGGCACGGCAGTGTCCGGGTCGCCGAAGTTTTGAGAAAAAACGGCGTAAAGACTTTCGCTGTGGCAACCTTATCGGAAGTCATCGCGCTGCGTGAAGGCGGTATTACGGAAGAGATTATCATGCTGGGTCTGACGCCGGATCTGTACGCGGATACGATTATCCAGTATGATATTACACCCGTTGTCTGCAGCCTTTCCAACGCGGCCGCCATTTCCCGCGCCGCGGAAACCAGCGGAAAGATCATAAAGGGTTTTGTCGCCATTGACACCGGAATGGGACGAATCGGTTACCAGACAGAGGATCCGGTCGCGATTCCGGAAATTCTGCGGATGGAAACACTTCCCGGATTTCAGGTAAAAGGCATTTTTTCTCATTTCGCGACCGCTGACGCGGCGGACAAAACATACGCGAAAGAGCAGGAGAAGAAATATAACCGTTTTTGTGAAAAGCTGACGGCAGCCGGAGGAAAAATTCCGATGCGCACTTTCGCCAACAGCGCCGCGGTCATGGAACTTCCTTCCGTTCATTTTGACGCGGTTCGTCCGGGAATTATTCTGTACGGCTGTTATCCCAGCGCGGAAGTAGATAAAGGCCAGCTTGATCTAAAGCCGGCCATGTCCGTAAAGGCCAATATCATACATCTGAAAAAAGTTCCCGCGGGCAGCACCATCAGCTATGGAAGGAAGTTTACCGCTTCCCGGGAAAGCCTGATCGCCACACTGGCGTTAGGATACGCGGACGGTTATCCACGCCCCTATTCTTTGGTCGGGCGTGTAATCGTCAACGGACAGTTCGCTCCCATCGCGGGGAATATCTGCATGGATCAGTGCATGATCGATGTGACCGACGTGCCGGATGTAAAGGAAGGGGATGAGGTTATCATCATGGGTTCCGATGGAACCAATACAATTCTGGCCGATGAAATCGCGGACGCTACCGGCACCATTAATTATGAAATTGTATGCGCCTTCGGGCAGCGTCTCCCGAAAATATATGTAGAATAATACGGAGGTTTAAAATGGGTAGGGAAACAAGAGAGAAAATTATGCTGACAGCGATTAAGCTGTTTAACGAAGAAGGAGTCACAAATGTGAGTACTGTAAAGCTTTCCAACGAGCTGCACATCAGCCCCGGAAATCTTTATTATTACTTTGATAATAAAGAGCATCTGATCCGCAGTATCTGGGAGGAAATGCTGGCTCCGAAAATCAGCGATCTTTTTTATAAGGAAGATTTAAAAACAAAAGAAGAAGGGTTGATCGATTTTTTCCTTCATCTGGCAAACGACACATATTCATTCCGCTTTTTTTATCTGGAACTTCCGGCTATACTCAACAACGATCCGGAATTAAAAAAACTGTATCGTGAACGCGCTATCCGCCTGATGAAACAGATGGATTCTCTGATTCAGGGATGGGTTGAAAACGGAATGATGGTACCAAAGCTTACTCCGATCGCGAAAAATATTCTTGTACAGAACTGCTGGATGCTGTCACAGACCGGAATTATTTACACCAATATGCTGGAAGACCACGCGTCTTTCAAAGATGTATGCGATAATATTTCACAGCGTTTGTACGCATTGCTGCGCCCTTATTTTTCCGATAAAAGCCATGAAAAAATAATGGCTCTATTTGCTGAAAATAATCTGGACTTTCACAAGTACGCATAGAGCGGAGGTCGGGTATGAAAAAAAGAACAGGACAAAAACTTTTTATTTTTCTGCTTCTTACCGTTCTGATCGTATCGGTTTACGGCTGCGCCGGAGATCCTTCGGCAGATGGGAGTGATATCCATACCATCCGTGTCTCTCTGACGATCCTATATCCGGAAAATGCCGACCAGAAACCGATCGAAAACTATTCTATGCAGGTGGAGGAGAACGCTACGGTCATGCAGGTTCTGGAATCTTACTCCAGTCAGGAAGGAGTCCAGATTCAGGTAGAAAACGCTTCCTCCCCGAAGGTGGCAGCAATCGGGAATGTCTCCGCGGATGAACATATGATGTGGCGCTGTATGCTTAATGATACAGATGTTACAACGATCATCTCCGATCAGGAGCTAAAAGATGGCGACGAAATTGTATGGAGTTTTGTTGAAGCTTAAAAAAACGATTTTTTTAAGTGTTCTTCATAATTTCTTCACATAAAATCGCTATAATGCTAACTGTAGATAGGGACATAGAAACATCGTTTCTATGCGAACTTTCCTTCTTTTATTGAATACACACAATACACACTTGTAAAACACCTTGGTCCCCCCAGGGTGTTTTACTTTTTTGTCTTTTGCGAACTCGCGATTTTCCGCCCGCTTTCCCTATAGGCGGCGATAATCCCCACGAGAGAGCAGAATATCAGGATTGAAAATAAAATGTACGCCGGAATGTATCCGCCAGTCATATCGGCAATGACTCCCGGCATGCTGGAAAATGTCAGAGCTCCGCAGGCGTAGATAATCTGAAGCTTACGGAGTACTTCCGGAAATTTATCTGCCGAAGCCATATCTCCTGACCATACGGAAATTCCTATGGTCGCGATGGGATACCCCATCCCCAGTATAAGCACCGTCGCGACGCACAGAGGAACGCTCTGCAGAAACGCGAAGCAGCATAAAGCCTGCCCGATTAAAAATATAGAAAATGCCAGTATACTGCCTCTGAATCCACCGATTTTATCCATAATCTCACCAAACACAATTTTGCCGATCGTAATCACGATTCCAAGCGCGCTGATCACGGCGGCTACCATCATAGAAGAAAATCCTTCCGTTGTAAACAGAATGGGCAGGTGTGAAAAACCCGGATTGGCCAAAGCGCCCATGCACACACAAACACCTCCCATAAGGATCCATCCCTTTTTCGAAAGAGTATAAGTTACCACCGTTCCTTTTTTGATCCCTTCCGCCCGGATCTTATCATGAAGTTCTTTTTGTCCATAGGGCCTGAGCCGCATCTCTGACGGCTTGTTACGGAGAAACAGCAGTACAATCACCGCAATGGCAATCCAGAGGGCGCCTTCGATAAAGAAGGTCTTCCTGAGAGAAAAGCTTTCCACCAGCATGGTTGTAATGGGAGAGAGAATAATCGTCGCGATTCCGCTGCCAGAAGCGCAAATCCCAATAGCAAGGGCACGGTGGCTGATGAACCATCTGCTGATCAGAATCGTAATCGGGATCATGGATCCCAGTCCATAACTGAATCCCATAAAAACAGCGCCGACCAGAAACATCGGATAGCTGTCTGCCATACCAAAAATGCAGAATGCGGCCCCGGCGCATGCCACTGCGATAGCTATTCCCACCCGGATACTTATCAGATTATAATAATATCCGATACACAGCATCGCGATCAAAGCAATGAGACATCGGATGGTAATAAGTGATGATGTTTGTGAATTTGTAAAGCCATACGTCTGCATAATATAGGGCATAAGAATAGAAAAACCATTGGTAATAACACCCATTGTCACAAAAATAATCAAAGTGCAAAGTCCACATATGACCCAGTAATAAAAACGATTTTTCTTTTTTTCCATTTCGTCTCGCCTCAATTCTCTTATAATCTTCTGCCTTTTTATATCCTTATTTTTAAGCGTATCACCGGATACGAAAAACTGCAAGCCGCCCTGGTATTAGAAAAACTGAGGATTCTTTCAGCATTTCTGATATCATTTACTTAAATTTTACAAAATCCCCGTTGACAAAAACGATCTGCCCCGATATTATTATCTATAGTGAAAGGGAGTAGCGGCGCCTGATCGGCGTTTACGAGATCGTCATTCTCGATAGGGACTTCGGTTTCTATCCGGTTCGTAATGAAACAGCAAGACTTTTATTACATTTTCTATGTGATAAAAGTCTTTTTTTATTACATAGAAAACAGATGATTACTCCAAAATAAAGGCAGGAAAGGAATCGTTATGCAAGAGTATTATCAGATGACAGACCAGCAGGCGCGTGAAGCGGTAAATGGCACATCGCAGCCGCTTACAGACGATCAGGTCCGTAAAAACCAGGAGAAATTCGGGCCCAATGAGCTGGTTGAAGAAAAGAAAAAATCCGTAGTCCAGATCTTCTTTGAGCAATTCAAGGATTTTCTGGTCATCATTCTAATCGCCGCGGCCATTATCTCCGGGATCTTAGATGATTTGGAGAGCGCGATTGTTATTTTAATTGTAATTACCATTAACGCTATTCTGGGAACCGTGCAGACCGTGAAGGCAGAACAATCCCTCAGCAGTCTGAAAGCGATGTCCGCTCCGGAAGCAAAAGTGCTGCGGGGCGGAAAGGTAATCAAAATCCCTTCCCGGGACGTTACGGTAGGGGATCAGGTTTTCCTGGAAGCAGGAGATTCGGTTCCCGCGGACGGACGGCTTTTGGAGAACGCCGGCCTGAAAATTGATGAGAGTGCCCTGACGGGGGAGAGCCTAGGCGTGGAAAAGGACATGGATCCCATCGAAGGCCAGGCTGCTCTGGGAGATCGGCTCAATATGGTCTACTCCGGCAGCTTCGTCACTTACGGACGCGGCTCTTTCCTCGTCACTTCCATAGGAATGAATACCGAAGTGGGAAAAATCGCGACTTTGTTAAAGACAACGTCTGAGAAGCAGACGCCTCTGCAGGCCAACCTGGATAGTTTCGGGAAAAAGCTTTCCATTCTGATTCTCGCCTTCTGCGCCCTTCTTTTCGGAATCAGCGTATACCGGGGAGAATCGGCAGGAGACGCCTTCCTGTTTGCCGTAGCCCTGGCGGTTGCGGCGATTCCGGAAGCTCTGAGTTCCATCGTTACCATCGTGCTTTCCTTCGGCACCCAGAAGATGGCCAAAGAACACGCCATTATCCGAAAGCTTCAGGCGGTGGAAGGTCTTGGCAGTGTCTCGGTTATCTGCTCGGATAAAACCGGTACTCTGACACAGAACAAGATGACCGTAGAAGATTATTATGTAGACGGAACCAGGATTCCCGCCGCTGATATTGATATCAGCCAGCCTTCGCAGATGCAGCTTCTCAGAGACAGTATGCTCTGCAACGACTCTGCCATCGCTGAGGGAAAGGAAATCGGCGATCCGACAGAAACAGCCCTCATTAATCTGGGTCTGAAGCTAGACTGCAGTTATGAAACGGTACGCGGCCAATATCCGCGTTTCAGTGAAATTCCTTTTGACAGCGATCGGAAGCTCATGTCTACCTGCCATGTAATTGACGGCACGTCTCTTATGGTGACAAAGGGAGCTGTGGACGTTCTGTTAAAACGGATTTCACACATTCAGGAAAATGGACAGCGCCGTGAATTTACAGAGGCTGACCGCGAAAAAATTGAAGCGCAGAACATGGAATTCTCCAAAGACGGGCTCCGGGTTCTGGCCTTTGCCTATAAAGAGATCCCTGAAGGATTTTCTCCGGGATTTGATGATGAAAAAGACTTTACCTTCCTGGGACTCATCGCGATGATGGATCCGCCCCGTGAAGAGTCCATGGGAGCGGTTGCCGAATGTATCTCCGCGGGGATTAAACCGGTGATGATTACCGGTGATCACAAGATCACCGCGGCGGCCATCGCAAAGCGCATCGGAATTCTGAAGGATGAAAACGAAGCCTGTGAAGGCGCGGTTATTGATTCCATGTCCGATGAGGAACTAAAAGATTTTGTAGAAAAGATTTCCGTATACGCCCGGGTATCTCCGGAGCACAAAATCCGGATCGTCCGTGCCTGGCAGGATAAAGATAATATCGTTGCCATGACTGGAGACGGTGTAAACGACGCGCCGGCTTTAAAACAGGCAGACATCGGCGTAGCCATGGGAATTACGGGAAGCGAGGTTTCCAAAGACGCGGCGTCCATGGTTCTGACCGATGATAATTTCGCGACCATTGTAAAAGCCGTGGAAAACGGAAGAAATATTTATCAGAATATCAAGAACTCGATTCAGTTCCTTCTTTCCGGAAACTTCGGGGCGATTCTAGCGGTACTGTACGCGTCCATCACCGCGCTGCCGGTACCTTTCGCTCCGGTTCATCTGTTGTTCATCAACCTGCTGACAGACAGCCTGCCGGCCATTGCCCTCGGACTGGAGCCCCATAACCCGGATCTGATGAACGAAAAACCGCGTCCTGCCAGAGAGTCCATCCTGACGAAGAGCTTCCTGGGAAGAATCGGCATCGGCGGCCTTTCCATCGGAATTACAACCATGGCCGCGTTTCTCATCGGTTACCACGGAGTCTTTACTGCCGCTGGTGAAGGAAGCGCGCTGCTGGGAAGCACCATGGCATTCGGAACGTTGTGTACGGCGCGGCTGTTCCACGGGTTCAACTGTAAATCCAACAAACCTGTGGTCTTTACGTCCAGAGTATTTAACAACCCTTATCTGATCGGAGCCTTCCTGCTGGGTCTGGTTCTGATTACGGTTGTGTTAATGGTTCCGGGGCTTCATGAAATTTTCAAAGTGCAGACCCTGACCCTCAGTCAGCTCTTTACGGTTTACGGACTCGCGTTTATTAACATCCCGGTCATTCAGCTGATTAAAAAAATTATGACCATAAAAAAGTAATAACCTGCCATTGGACAGGGGGCGCAGAAGTAGTTCTGCGCCCGTTTTTTCATGGAAAAATGAAGTTAATATCCTGTGGTTTTGCTTTTGCGAAACATCGACAAAAAATGACATTCTATCCCATTCTCCGTCTGATATTCCCTTTGTTTGTTATAATTGAGAATTGGAAAATCAAATTTTTTTAATTTATTATACTGTCTGAAGGGGGATTTTCTCTATGATTACGTTTTTTCTGGCTCTGATTCTGCTGGTCGCAGGCTTTTTTACCTACGGCAGACTGGTTGAACGGGTTTTCCGGATCGATGATCGGCAAACACCCGCTGTCGCTCATCCCGATGGCGTTGACTACGTTCCTATGAAAACCTGGCGGATCTTTCTAATTCAACTATTAAATATCGCGGGACTCGGCCCTATTTACGGCGCTCTTTCCGGCGCCTGCTGGGGACCGGAGGTTTACCTCTGGATTGTCTTTGGTACGATTCTGGGCGGCGGTGTCCACGATTTTCTGGCAGGAATGATGTCCGAGCGTCACGACGGCGCGTCAATCTCAGAAGTAGTAGGTCTGTATATGGGAAAAGCCGTTACTTTTATTATGAGGGTCTTTTCTGTCATCCTTCTGCTTCTTATTGGCATTAACTTTTCAGTCGGCCCCGCGGCTTTGATTGCGGTTCTGACACCGGAAACGTTAAACACCAGCTTCTGGCTGGCAGTTATTTTAATCTATTATCTTTGCGCGACATTCCTTCCCATTGATAAGATTATCGGTAAATTATATCCTGTATTTGGAATTTGTCTGATCATTATGGCCGTTGGAATCGCCGGGAGCATGATTCTCAAATCCGAGTATCACATGCCGGAGCTGTGGGAATCCTTTGATGTTGTTCACCCGGAAGGTCTTCCCAAATGGGCCATGATGTTCGTTACCGTAGCCTGCGGCGCAATCTCAGGATTTCACGCGACACAATCGCCTCTTATGGCTCGCTGTATGACATCTGAACGCGAAGGGCGCAAAGTCTTTTATGGCGCAATGGTAACGGAAGGAATCATCGCTCTGATCTGGGCCTGCGCGGGAGTCACCTTTTACAATGGGGTCGGACCTCTTTCGGAAGCTCTCGCCCAGTACGGACAGGGCAGTGTCGTCTACACCATTTCAACGACTCTCATGGGACCTGTCGGAGGCGTTTTAGCCATGATCGGCGTTATTGCCTGTCCGATTACGTCCGGAGACACCGCTTTCCGCGCATGCCGGCTGACGATCGCGGATTGGTTCCGCATCAACCAGAGCAAAGTTACTTACCGGGCCGCTTTATCCGTTCCACTTCTCGCGGTAGGCGCTTTCGCCGCGGTCAGTCTGCCTTTTGAAATTCTCTGGAGATACTTCTCCTGGTCCAACCAGACTCTGGCCATGATGGTACTGTGGACCGGAGCGGTCTTCCTTCTCAGATTCGGCTACCCACCGATCTGCTGCTTCATGGCGGCGCTTCCCGCCACCTTTATGTCCGCCGTAAGCCTGACCTATATCCTGCAGGCGCCGGAAGGGTTTCAGCTTTCAACGTCTATCGCCTATCCGGCGGGGATCCTCTTCGCACTGGCTTGCCTGGCGGTGTTTCTGTTTCGCGTCTATCGAAAAGGACCTCAGGAAGAAGTAGAGACCCCCTTATAACACCTGCCAAAGTCTTTCCCTTGACAAATAGTCTGCGGCGTCCGATAATATAGAAGTACATATACCCCTAACTGTATAAGGAGGCTCAAAACAATGAAACAATGTATGGATTCCGATAATCTGCACCGCCGCCTGAAAAAAATTATCGGACAGGTGCAGGCAATCGATCGGATGATCGATGAAGATATACCGTGTGAAGATATTCTTTCTCAGATTAACGCGGCCAAATCCGCGCTGCACCGGGCTGGACAGATTGTTTTAGAAGGTCACATCCAGCACTGCGTTCGAGACGGAATCGAGCATGGCGACGCGGACAAAACCATTGCCAATTTTACAAAAGCAGTTGAACGATTTTCCAATATGATATGACAAAGCGTCCTTCCCATCACCAATGACGGAAGGACGCTTTGTTTTCCGGCTCAAAGAAGAACTTGCTTGGTCGCGATCTTCTCTGTAAACGCCCGGTCATGTTCTACGAAGATCATGGTCAGATTACTGCCGCACAAAAGCTCTTCAATCTGCATCCGTGAAAACACGTCAATATAATTAAGGGGTTCATCCCAGATATAAAGATGTGCCTCTTCACAGAGACTCCGCGCCAGCAGCACCTTTTTCTTTTGCCCCTGGCTGAAATCCTTCATATCCTTTTCAAACTGCGCACCATGAAAGTCCAGCTTATTTAAAATCGCGAGGAAACGGCTTTCCTCAATTTCCTCCGATCTGGCGTAGTCCTTTAATTTCCCGGCTAATCCGTCCGTATCCTGAGGAACATAGGAAATCTTAAGCTGACTTCCTCTCTGTACCTGTCCGGTATGCGAAAGGTTCAGTCCGAGAATCAGTTTTAGAATACTGGATTTTCCGCTGCCGTTTCTGCCGCAAAGCGCGATACGATCTCCCTGTTCCACAGAAAAGCTTACCTGCGGACTCCCCGGGTTATCTCCGTAGTAAATCTGCACATTATCCATCATAAGGATGCGATTCTTATGATAGTCCAATGGCTGCAGCTTAAGTTCAAATGTGGTTTCCTTATTTTTAAGCAATGCGGATTTCTGCTCAATTTCCGCCTGCCTGCGCTGTTTCAGATTTTTCGACCGCTGCATCATCTTCGCGGCCTGCGCTCCGATGTGCCCTTTGTCCGGCTTTACCCCTGATACTTTCTGTCCGTTTTTCGTTTTCTCAACCTTATCCGACCATACAGCAGTTTTTCCCGCTGCTTTCTCCAGCCGTTTTATCTCTCTCCGATGTTTTTCATTTTCCGCCGCCTCAAACGCATCCCGTTTCATTCGGTTCTCGTTCCAGGAGGTAAAATTTCCCTTCTGAATTTCCAGTCCTTCCTTATTAATGGAAAGGATATGATCCACACACTGATCCAGAAGATTTCGATCATGTGATACCAGAATAAAGCCCTTTTTCTTTTTCAGATATTCTCCCATCTGGGCTCTGGCCTGCAGATCCAGATGATTCGTCGGTTCGTCGATCAAAAGAAAGTCCGTTTCCCTGGAAAACAAAACCGCCATCATGATCCGGGTTCGTTCCCCGCCGGACAATGTATAAAAAGGCCTGTACAGCAGACCTTCGTCTGCTTCCATCAAAGACAGTTCTCTGCGGACTTTCCACAATGGCACGTCTCCGGGAAGCTGATCCATCGGGCATTCCTCTTCATCCTCAATTTTCATGGGAAAGTATTCAAAAGGAACGGATGATTTGATCGTTCCCTGATACGGGCAGACTCCGAGAAGCAGCCGTAGCAGCGTGGTTTTTCCTCTTCCATTTCGCCCAATCAGTCCCAGCTTCCAATCCGTATCAATTTGAAAGGATACATCTTGAAACACAGCATCGTAACTGCCCTCATACGTAAAAGTCAGATTGCTGACCTGAATTTGTGACATATGCACCACCTCCTGTATGCAAAATAAAATCCGCAGGAAAGTTTTTATTCCTGCGGTTCATAAACATACAATCTGAATATATGCATATTGACCTCCTGCCTTCACACATTTGCTGCGGGCTGGCCGGACTTATGAAACGAAAATAAACTGGTAACTTTCCTGCTGACTGCATAACAAAACCGGAGCGATCTTCTCACGCTTCTCCGTTTATTATGCTCTGTGTTGTTAGCAAGAAAAATTACGCATCTTTTCACCTCAAATCTTTTTATTCTGTAGGAATTGTATCACAGGCACAGGACTGCCGTCAACCTGCCAGAAACAAGAAAGCGTGGATTTCAGATAATATCCTTTTTCATAAAATCCGCGGCGCAGGGCAGTCCGTAAGCCGGTTCCGCGGAAAACACCGCGCTGCGGATCGCTTCTGTCATAACCTGCGCGGCCAGAGTTCCAACCGCATTAAGATCCGCTGTAACCTCCCCCGTTGACAGCGCATACACGGTATCTCCGTCCGCCTGTGTATGCACCGGTCGAATCGATCGGGCATAGCCGTTCTGCGCCATAGCCGCGATTTTGTTCATCTGCGCTTTGTCAAAATCCGCGTTTGTAATGATTGCTCCCAAGGTCGTGTTCCCGGTAAAGAGATCCCTTACTTCCAGACACTGCCGATACATTTCTTTTTCTGTTGAACGAAGTCCGTTTTTCTCCTCATTGAGAAGCCCTGCGATCTGCTCCCCCGTCTGATAGTCAAAGACATCTCCCAGAGCGTTTACTGCCGCAATAGCGCCAATCTTCAGCGGGCCTTCCTGCAGAGCAAAGCTTCCGATCCCGGTCTTCATCATAAATTCCGTTCCCTTGAATTTCCCGACCGTAGCTCCGGTACCGGCTCCGTAATTTCCGTCCCGATAGTCTCCGCTGCAGGCCCGGTATCCCATTTCCCTGTCAGGACGGATATCCTTGCTGCCAATCTGCAGATCGAACAGGCAGGACGTACAGACCAGAGGGACTTTGGCGACTCCGGTATCCACTCCGACGCCTCTTTCCTCCAGATACTTCATAACGCCGCCTGCCGCGTCCAGTCCGAAAGCGCTGCCTCCACTGAGCAGCACCGCGTGGATTTTATCTGCCGCGGCCAGAGGATTAAGAAGCTGCGTTTCCCTGCTTGCCGGGCCTCCGCCTCTTACATCCACTCCCGCGGCAGCGCCTTCTTCACATAAGATCACGGTACAGCCGGTGGCAGCCTCCCTATTCTGGGCGTTTCCAATCCGTATCTGTTCAATTTCGGTGATTGCGATTTCTTTCATAGCATACCTCTCTTTCAATCGGAAGAACCCATCAGTTTTTCCAGCGTCTTATAAAGGAGTGGAAAATCAATCGGTTTGGAAATATGCGCGTTCATTCCGGCGTCTTCTGTCGCCGCGATATCCTCCGCAAACGCGTTAGCCGTAACCGCGATAATCGGGATTGACTGCGCGTCTGGTCTTTTAAGGGCCCGGATTTGTTTTGCCGCTTCACACCCATCCATTACCGGCATTTGCATATCCATCAGAATTCCATCGAACGCGAACGGCTCGGAGGCTTTAAATGCCTCTACCGCTTCTTCTCCGTTCCATGCCTGTGTAATATCCGCTCCGTCCGCGGAAAGAAGTTCCGTCGCGATTTCCATATTGACCGCGTTGTCTTCTGCCAGAAGAAGCTTTTTTCCTTCTATGGAAAAGTGTCCGCTGTCCGCGGCTTCCCCGGACGTCTCCCTGTTTTCGTCTCCCGCCACCGTCATAAGCGGAAGGATGATTGTAAAGGTACTTCCCTGATCCGGACTGCTGGCTACATAAATCTCACCGTTCATCTGGGATACCAGATTCTTGACGATTGGCATCCCCAGTCCGGTACCGGAAACCTCTTTGGCGTGGAACCGCATTTCTCTCGCGTACGGTTCAAACAGATCTTTTAGAAAATCTTCCGTCATGCCGATTCCGGTATCCTGCACGACAAATTTATACTTTGCGTACTCTCCGCCTTCCGTCTGTATCACGGATACCGATACTTCATCCTCTTCTTCGGTGAATTTCAGAGCGTTTGAAAGCAGATTATTCAGGATCTGACTGATGCGCAGCGGATCTCCGATCACTTCCTCATCCTTCAGATCAAAGGACAGCGAGAATGTTTTCCCTTCCTTCTGCGCCTGAATCCGGAACGTTTCCAAACAGTCTTCCACACATTTTTTCAAATGGAACTGCTGATTACTCAGGGTCATCTTCCCCTGTTCGATTCTGGACATGTCCAGAATATCATTGATCAGCGCCAGAAGCTGCCTGCTGGAAAGGTTGATTTTTTCTGTATATCCCGTGATTTTTTCCGGCTCCTGTAAATGCTGCGGAATCAGTTCGGATAATCCGATAATCGCGTTTAAAGGGGTACGCATATCATGAGACATATTGCTGAAAAATGTCTGTTTGGCTTCCTCGCTCTCTCTGGAAGCCTTCAGCGCGTTTTCAAGAAGGCTGCGTTCCCGCAGCTGTCTCTGCTTTTCCTCTTCCACCTGGCGGAAACACAATACGACTTCTTCCGGCGCCAGAGACTCATCAAAGAGAACCCTCACGCTGACCCACCGATACTCTTCGCCGAATTTTCTCAGAAAATCTCCGCCAAAATCACGAATGCGCTGTGAAACAAGACGCCGGATGTTTTCCAGAGAGAAGCTTTCCATATATTCCTTATATGCGGATTCTTCGATCACTTCTCCCATCACCTTCAGCAGATCCTGATAATTTCCCTTCTGCTCCAGCCTGCTGCGAACATAATCGGAGCCTTTGATCATTTCATAGGTTTTCTGTCCGAAATCAATCCGGTACAACGCGTAATAGGAATTCCCCAGGACTCTGACGGTTTCGTTCGTGCGCTCCATCCTCGCGTTCAGTCTCCATTCCCGCCAGCTCATCCAGATGATCACCAGCAGAAACAGCAGGAACACAGCCCCCAAAATAAGGATCAGCTTATTCCAGTTTCCCAGGATATTCTGATAGGGAATTGTAATAATAGAAAACCACCCGTTAGACATCCGACTGTAATAGACCGCCCTGTGCCCACCGTCCAAATCTTCAATATACGCGTTGTAAGAATCAAGATTTCCCGCCTTAATCTCTTTTATCAGATCGTCTACATAATTCTGCAGCTCCCCCCGGATGCCGCTCAGTTCCGTCTGGCTGTAAATCAGCTCACCTGTACTGTCACATAAAAAAAAGGAATCCCCCTCTGACAGCTCGCCTGGATTTTCCTGGACATGAAAGTTTCTGGGAAAAATGTCAAACGCAATTATAGCATCCGCAATTTCACATTTCTGCGCGGCTGTAATAACCGGCTCCTGGTAAATCGCGTCGGTATAAACATTCGTAAAGATCACTTCACCTTCCGCGGCGCTTGCCTCTTGGTACCACTGCGTTTCCTGAAAATCATAAGACTCATCTCCCTCCCACGGATTCAGAGCAATGATCTCCCCGTCCAGCACAATATACGGATCCACTTTTCCCTCTCCCAGAACAGCCTCGATCCGCTCAAAATAGACCTGCATCCATTGGATCATCTCCTGCCTCGGCTCCCCATCCCGCACCCGCTGGTCGATGGATGCCACACCAATCGAAATCAGCGTTTCATAAACGGTCAGGTTATTTCTCTCCTCCGACGCGTAGTTCCGTGAAAGCGAACTTCCCAGACTTTGCGCGTTTTTCAGAAGTTCTACCCGAAACATTTGAAATCCGATGCCGGCAATCAGTACCAGCGCCAGGAACGCAATAATATGAACCCGCATTTTATAAAAAATCTGCTTCCACCCGGGTTGCTTTTTCTGCATCAGAACGCCCTCCGCACAGCATCCGCCGCTTTTTCATACGCTTTTGAGATATCCGGCATCATAGCGGCTGCCTCGTTCCAGTTGTCTTCCCGCATCAGCTGTACCTGCCGAGTCAAAAGACCATGAAGCCCGGAGATGGATAAATTGCCGCATACGCCCTTCAATGTATGGGAGGCGGTAAGCGCGGCGTCCTGTTCCCCGGCGGAAACCGCGGATTTCAGCTTTTCGTAATTCTCATCCTCTAAAAATTTTTTGAGAAACCGTTCCAGCAAAGACTCATTCCCCATTAACCGCTCCAGCGCGTCGTCGACGTCAATCCCGGCCGATATCAGAATCTGTTTTCTACTCTCATCCATTTCAGAACTCCTCCTTTTCTTTACGGTACAGTTCACGTATTTGTTTTTCTACCGAAAAAAAGCTGTCCAGCAGACGCGGATTGAAGATACCGCACTGCCCGTCCGCAATCATCCGCAGCGCCTCTTCACAGCTGAACGCGTCTTTATAAACCCGCTTGCTGATCAAAGCGTCATACACATCCGCCAGGGAAACCACCTGTGCCCAGATCGAAATTTCATCTCCCTTCAGACCGTCCGGATATCCCTTTCCGTCCCACCGCTCGTGATGATGACGGGCGATATCATACGCATACTGATAAGACGCGTGTTCTTTCATCTGAGGGATCTTGTCCAAAAGCTGCGCGCCCTGAATCGTATGAGTTTTCATGATATCAAATTCTTCAGCGGTCAGCTTTCCCGGTTTTTCCAAAATCGCGTCCGGAATGGCAATTTTTCCAACATCATGCATAATGGAAGCCAGAGCGATCTGTTCGATTTTTTCCTCCGACATGCCGTCTCCCAGCTTTGTATTAGTCAGCAGGAATTTGGTAATATCATGAATTCTCCGAACATGGGATCCGGATTCTCCACTGCGAAATTCAATGGCTGTGGACAGGGCCTCAATCATTCCCTGGTTCAGTTCGATAATCTGCTGCGCCTGCTGCAGAAGTTCGGACTGCTGCTGCTGAACCACATTTCCCAGGCGCTTTCTCGCTCGAAACAGTTCCACGACCGAATTCACCCGCCGCTGAACCACATACGGAACCACCGGCTTGCTGATCACATCCATAACGCCCATCTGATAGGCCTCTTTCATCGTGCTGTCGCTGGCCTCCGCTGTAATCAGAAATACCGGAATTTTATTCAGAAGATCCTGCTCCAGCAGATGTTTCAGGACTTCGATTCCATCCATTTCTGGCATAACAACATCCAACAGAATGGCGCAAAGACGATCCGGTTCCGCCAAAATTTTTTCCAGTCCGACCCTCCCGTTTTCCGCTTCTTCTATCGTATAAAACGGAAGGAAAATGTTTTCCAGAATCCCCCGGTTAATCACGTCGTCGTCTACAATCAAAAGTGTCTCCGCCGCAGAGCCGTTCTTTGTACGCAGGCTGTTAAAATCCATATATTTCCCTCCCCGCAAATTGTTGGCTTTATTGTATCATGAACATTTCCGAAAGTACAGTAACCGCGGACAGGTATTCCTTCCATTTATTTTTTGATTGTTAACTTCTTACGGTTGACAATTTTTTCTCTATCCCTTAAACTGATTTTGAAACAGATAAGGAGGAAGTTTTATGTCCGTAAAAGAGCAGGTACTAAAAGAATTGGAAGAGCGGAAAGGAGAAAGCCTTTCCGGAGAGAAGCTGGCAGAGCAGATGGGCGTTTCCAGAGCCGCCATCCATAAGGCGATCAAAGCACTGCGGGAAGACGGATACCAGATCCACGCGGGAACAAATCGCGGCTATCAGCTTGACATAGAAAGCGATATGCTGTCCGCCCAGGGGATTAAGGCCCATTTGGCGCCGGATTGGAAATCGCTGCCGATCTATGTCTATAAAACGGTGGATTCTACAAATAACGCGGCTAAAAAGCTTGCGGTAGAGGGCGCGGAGCACGGTACCGCAGTCTTTGCCTTCCATCAAAGCCATGGCAGAGGCCGTCTGGGGCGCAGTTTTCTCTCTCCTGCCAATACAGGAATTTATATGAGCGTTCTGCTCAAGCCTTCTTTTGATATCCGGCGTTCTGTTCTCGTCACCACCGCGGCCTCGGTTGCCGTTGTGCGGGCGATAGAAAAAGTCTGTGGTCTGCGTCCGGAAATAAAATGGGTAAATGATATCTATCTGTACGGAAAAAAAATCTGCGGAATCCTGACCGAAGCGATCACAGACTTTGAGAGCGGTCAAATCCAAAATTTAATCCTTGGAATCGGAATCAACTGCAGCACCAACGAATTTCCGAAGGATCTTCTGGAAATCGCAGGCGCGCTGGAAGGCTCCTTCTCAAAAAACGAACTGGCTGCCGAAGTTCTCAATCAGCTGCTTCCTCTGATCGAGCATCTGGAAGATCGTACATTTCTTGAAGATTATAGGGGCCACTCCCTGGTAATCGGCAAAGACATACAGGTTTACAAGGGCGGATACGCGGGCACTGTTCCGGGCCGCGGAGCCTCCGCTCTCGGCATCGACGAAAACGGCGGTCTGATTGTGCAGTATGATTCCGGTGAACGGGAAACGCTGGCTACCGGCGAAATTTCCATCCGCTTGTAAAGGAGGCTTTCATGCGCAGATATTCGAAAACAGCACGGCTTTTGATCAGCGCTCTGTTCGCGGCGCTGACCGCCGTCTGCTCCTTTATTTCCATACCTCTCCCCTTTACACCTGTTCCCGTGAATCTGGCCACCCTTTCTGTCTTTCTCGCGGGCGGGCTTTTAGGCTGGAGATACGGAACGATCAGTCAGATGGTGTACTTACTTCTGGGAGCTGTCGGCGTTCCGGTCTTTCATAACTTTACCGGCGGGTTTGGGATTCTCGCCGGGCCGACCGGCGGCTATATCGTCGGTTATGCGGTGGCGGCCTTTCTTACCGGCTGGATACTGGATCACCGCAAAAATCCGGATCGGTTTTCCGCGCTGGCACTCAGCATGACTGCCGGGCTTTTTTCCTGTTATCTGCTGGGGACCGCATGGTTTATGGCGTCTTCCGCCTCCGCTTTGATTCCTGCCCTCGCGGCCTGTGTTTTTCCGTTTCTTCCGGGGGACGCGCTTAAGATTATCGCGGCCTGTATCCTGGTTCGAAAACTCAGACCTGTTCTAACATGAGCAGTTGTGATAAAATGGATCTGATTAAGAAAGGTGGGAATACAGAGTGAAAAAATGGCTTGGAATCGCCGCGGTTCTTATTGTTCTCCTTGGGGCAGGACTTTTTTTCATGCAGGGCGAACCAGAAAAAACCGCATCTTCCAATTCAGATTCAGAGACGGCTGCTCCGGAAAAGCCGGATTATGTCCGGGAGCTTGCCGAAAGTATGACACTGGAGGAAAAGGTAGGGCAGATGTTTCTTGCCTGTGTTTCAAACAGCACCATCAGCCGGGAGGATATCGCTTCTTACGGCCTGGGCGGCTACCTCTTTTTCTCCGATTTTTTTGAAACTCGGACTCCGGAATCGGTAACCTCGGATCTTGCGTCTTATCAGGAAGCGGCATCCGTCCCTATGCTCATGGCCGTAGACGAAGAAGGCGGCAGCGTAGTCCGAATCAGCAAATATTCCGCCTATCGTCCGCAGCCGTTTGCTTCCCCGCAGGAGGTCTACGCGCAAAGCGGGTTCGAAGGTCTGCGGCGGGACGCGGAAGAAAAATCAGAGTTTCTGCTCTCCATGGGAATTAATGTAAATCTTGCTCCGGTCTGCGATCTTACTTCGGATCAGAACGCGTTTATTTATCCCCGCACCCTTGGTGAAAACGCGAAAAAAACATCCCGCTATGTCCGGGAAGTTGTCTCTGCTATGAACCAAAAAAAGATAGGATCCGCTTTGAAGCATTTTCCGGGTTATGGGGGAAACGCAGATACCCATACCGGAATCGCGACCGATACCCGAAGATACCAGGACTTTGTTTCCCGTGATTTCCTTCCCTTTGAAGCCGGAATCGAAGCGGGCGCTCCCTGTGTTCTGGTCAGTCATAATATTGTAACGGCTATGGATGAGAGCAAACCTGCTTCTCTTTCCGAAAATGTGCATCAGATCCTGCGGGAGGAGTTAGGCTTTGACGGTGTGATTCTGACCGACGATCTGGCAATGGAAGGCGTACAGGGATACAGCGGAGAGGAAAATATCGCGGTCTCTGCCATTCAGGCAGGAAATGATCTTCTCTGTACCAGCCGATATACAGAGCAGATCCCCGCTGTCGTCCAGGCTGTCCGCGACGGCAAAATCTCAGAAAAGCAAATTACAGATTCGGCTCTCCGCGTCCTTCGCTGGAAAGAAAAGCTGGGTCTGTTTGAAGAAAAGGAGTGATAACAATGCTGAAATACTGCCCAGTCTGCTATACAGAATTTGAAACAGAAGAAAATGTGTGCCCGCAGTGCGGCGGTCCTTTGAAAAAACCTCTTACCGAGGAAGAGTCCGAGGAATGGCTGGAACTTCTGATGACAGAAATCCGGGCCTGAACAATCGGGTGTTCTTTTAAAAGAAAAACAGGGCAGCTACCCTTCTGTTCCGGGGCTGTCCTGTTTGTTTGCCTGAGTTTCTTTTCCATGCCTTGCATTTCTTCCCGAAGAGTATTTGCCATGTCTTGCATCTCTCCCCGAAGATCATTTTCCATATTCTGCAGTCTTTGTTCCATTACAGTCTGCCGCTGCGACAGTCCCTGAACTTCTTCATAAATCCTCTCAAGTAATTCTCTCTGTTCCACAAAAATTCCTCCTTTTCCTCTTATTGTGGAACCATTCTATCTCTCTAAGGATATCTTCGCAAGACATTTTTGTAAATTTTTTCCTTTTTCTAAAAAAGACTAAGATACCTTTCTCCCGTATCCGGCAGCAGCACAACTACATTTTTTCCTCTATTTTCCTCTCTTTTCACCAGTTCTCGGGCTGCATAGAGCGCTGCTCCTGATGAAATCCCTGTAAAAAGACCTTCTGTCACCGCCAACTCTTTCATGGTGTCAAAGGCCGCGTCATCGGATACCGCAATAATTTCATCATAGACAGAAGTATCCAGAACCTCCGGTATGAAATTGGCTCCAATTCCCTGAATTTTATGAGGGCCCGCCTTTCCCTGAGATAAAAGGGGAGACGCCTCTGGTTCAACGGCAACTACTTTTATCTTCGGATTCTGTTCCTTTAAATAGGTTCCCACACCGGTTATCGTGCCTCCCGTACCTACAGCCGAAACAAAAATATCCACAGCGCCGTCTGTATCCCGCCAGATCTCCGGGCCTGTCGTTTCATAATGAATCTGCCAGTTTGCAGGGTTTACAAACTGACCGGCTATAATACTTCCCGGAATTTCATTTGCCAGTTCTTCCGCTTTGTCCACCGCGCCCTGCATGCCCTTCGCCGCGTCAGTAAGAACCAGCTCCGCGCCGTAGACCTTCAGCAGATTGCGCCGTTCTACGCTCATGCTTTCCGGCATCGTCATGATCGCCCGATATCCTTTTGCCGCAGCGACCATCGCAATCCCAACTCCGGTATTTCCACTGGTCGGCTCAATAATCGTTCCGCCGGTTTTCAGCCGACCATCTTCTTCCGCCGCCCGGATCATATTCCATCCGACCCGATCCTTTGCGCTGCCGCCGGGATTGAAAAGTTCCACCTTTGCAATCAGAGCCGCCTTTGCCCCGCACCGCTTTTCAATTTTACGCAGCCGCAGAAGCGGCGTATTTCCAATCAGTTCTGTAACAGATTCTCTTATCTTCATAATATCCTCCTAAAATTCTCCATAATTGAGTACATCGCCTGCTTTCACATCCAGCGTAAACCCATGGCCCGGATCCGGAATCCATTTGTAAAAATGCTCTCGCTTTCCCGGGAAATAAAATTCCATAATCGAAGCGATGGTTCCTCCATGGCAGACTACCGTAGAAAACGCGTCCTTTCCACTGTGCCGCACAGACAATTCTTTCAGCCGATGTCTGCCCATGAGAATGTCGAATCCATTTTCAATTCGTTTCCGAAATTCAACGATACTCTCCCCGTCCGGGCTGGCGAAAGTCCCGGTTTTATCTCCGGCCCATTCGATATAGGCAGGAACTTCTTTCAGCTCCTGATAGCTTTTCATCTCAAACTGTCCGAAATTCATTTCCCGCAGTTCCTCAATGACGCTATGTTCTTTCTCTCCGTAAATCAGAGTCAGCGTCTGTTCTGTGCGGATCAACCCCGTTGTATAAAAATCACTGCCCTCTGCCTCGGGATAAATATGCTCCGCGACCAGTTCCTTCAGCATCCGCTCTCCTTCTTTTGCGAGAGGAATATCGGCCGCCCCGTAGTAGAGCCGCCGCTGATTTCCCTCCGTAATTCCGTGTCTGATTAAATGTATCTGCGATTTCATTTCTTCTACCTTACTTTAACTTCTGCCCCAATCCACAAAAAACTCTCGTCACAGTATCCGCCTCTTTCGCGAGATATACCATAGCTCTTCCTGTCATTTCCCGCAGAGCCCGCATCTGCGTTTCCACAGGAACGATCCCCTGCGAGAGGTCCGTACAGATGATCACTTTACCATCAAGTTCCGGCCTGTGCTGCCGCAGGTACTCCCGCGCCTCGATTCCTTCTCTGACACAGGCCAGTACAAAATCTTCCAGATGATACAGAACGGGTTTTGAAAAATCCAGCTCTGCCCGCTCCGGACTGCAAGTAAAGACTTCCTGTTTTCCAAAGACTTTCTCCGCATATTCCAGTTTTCCCTGGTATGCGCCTCCAATAATCAAATTCATATCTATATTACCGCAAGGGCGAATACTGCCGCAAGTTCGCTCCACACCAGCATAAATCCGGCAATATCACCACTCATTCCTCCTAACTGTTTTCTCGCGTAAATACCGCTTAAAAGCGATGCCGCAAATTGCGCTCCGATCATAACCAGCGCGGATTTCATAAATACCGCCGCGCCTGCTTCACCCGCCCGAGAGGCCGCGAAAGCGCCGGCGATCACAAGAAGCAATGCTGCCAGCAGCCATATGGCGCCGTTACAAATCCGAAAGCCCCTGTTTTTTTGCGGATGAAAAGACGGCTCATACTGGCTGGTGGAAAGGGGCCTGCGCCCCATGACCGAATCTGCCGACATTGCCCTGGAAAAGACCGGAATTCCCATCAGGCACCAGGAAATCCACAAAGCGCCCTCTTCCACGATTGCCCACATTCCGGAAAATACCATCATAAAAAGAAGTACGACTGTGATAACCGCGAAGGCGCCCACCCGGGAATCCTTCAGAATACGCTGCCTTTCCTCCAGAGGCCTTCTGGATAAAATGGCGTCATTACAGTCCATAAACCCATCAAGATGAATAAATCCGCTCACAACAAACGGATACGCCGTCAGCAGCGCCGCGGATACCGGAACCGGCAGTTCTAAAAAAAGCACTGCCCAAAACAACGCGCTCCATAAAAGTCCCATCATCAGACCGATAATCGGAAACATTACGAGCATATGAGTTCTCGCTTTTTCATCCCATTTTTTGCAGGGGCACGGAATCGCGCAGAAATTTCCCCATGCCATAAAAAAACCTGTTACTGTTTTCATTTCCGCCCCCTTCTACTTAAAAAAGTACCGGTTTCCATAACATACTTCCACCACCTGATCGCATACCTGGGCCAGCGCTCTGTCACACAAGGCAAGGCCCTTTCGATACGCTTCGGTCAGAGAATCGTACCGCAGCGCGTCCGAATAGATAAAGTCCGATACGAACACCGTACTCCCTGTCCGCCGGGCAAAGGTCCTGAGTTCTTCACAAACTCTTGCCGGAGCTTCCAGATCTGCCTCTCCGGAAGGGAGAAACATCTCATTTGACAAGAGGGCCGTCACACTGTCCAATAGAAAAACGCCCTCCGGCTCTCCCTTTTCCAACGCGCCGCAGATATTCCGCCCCTGTTCAATGGTTGTAAACCCCCAGCCATCCCGCTCGGCCAGATGCCTCTTTATCCTGGCTCTGTCCTCGTCATCCGCAGGGATCATGGTCGCCAGATAATACAGAGGCACGCCCTTTTCCTCTGCCTGTTTTTTCGCTTCCTCCTGAGCAAAAAAAGATTTGCCGTTTTTGCAGCCGCCGCTGATAAACAGATTCATTAAAAACAATCTCCTTTACGGATTTCTTCCAGATAATCGTCATTAATCTCCGCCTCCGCGAAGGTTGCCATACGGTTCATCACGCCGCAGGCTCCTTCCATAATTTTAAAGGCCAGAGGACATCCGCTGCCTTCTCCCAGGCGCATTTTCATATGCAGATACGGCGTCAGCCCCAGAGCCTCAATCGCCAGATTATATCCCTGTTCGTAAGACTTATGGGACGCGAACATATAACTTTTGCAGGCCGGCGCAAGCTCTGCCGCTGTCAGCGCCGCCACCGCGGATATGTACCCGTCGATCACAACCGGAATTCTGTGAATCGCCGCTCCGATAAAGGCTCCCGCCATAGCCGCGATATCAAAACCTCCCACCTGGGAAAGAATTGTCAGAATATCCTTTCCGCCGCATTTTTCTAATGCTTTGTCTACAATTTCTTTTTTGCGGGCAAAGCTGCTGTCCACGACACCTCCGCCTTTTCCTACCGTTTTCGCGGCGGGCTGACCGGTAACAGCGGATAAAATGGCCGCGCTTGTGGTGGTGTTTCCAATTCCCATCTCACCGATCCCGAACACGCTGTATCCGCCTGCCTTTACCGCCTCTGCCATTTCAAGGCCGATTTCAATCGCTCTGAGAGCCTGCTCCCGGCTCATGGCATCTTCCTTTGCCAGGTTCTTCGTTCCGTCCGCGATTCTGCGGTTTACAATTTTATGTGTATCGGAGAAAGGTTCCTCTGTGTAAAGCCCTTCCGGCACCTTACCGTTGATCCCCACGTCTACGATCAGAAGGTCGCTGTCAAAGCTCTCTGCCAAAGCTCCGACTCCGGTCAGTCTTCTGGTAAAATTGATGGTCTGAGCCAAGGTAACGCTCTGAGGAGCGGAGGCGATATTTTCCTCCACTACGCCGTTATCCGCGCACATCACCACTACACAGTGCTTTTTGATCTCATTTTTCACCGAACCGGTGATTCCAGCCATCTGTATGGAAATATCCTCTAAAAGCCCCAGGCTCCCCGGCGGTTTTGCCAGAGCATCCTGCCGGACCTTTGCCTCCTCCATCGCTTTTTCATCCAGAGGTTTTATCTGAAGAATCCGCTCTTGTAATTCCTGTACTGTCATTTTAAATAACCCTCCTTGTCCAGCCATTCCTGCGACTTTTCATGATGCCATTGCTTATAGTAAATCCGCGGCACATAGCCGGAATGGACCACCATTTTCTCAATTCCATACACACCTTTCGCCAGATGGTATGCCTGCTCATATCGTTTATAAGCAATTCTCTGTATCTGCGGATCAATTGCTGCCGGATACAACTCGTTGAACGGAGCATGAAAGATCAGCCGCGGACTGCCCGCAGCTTCCAGCTCTCGGGCGACCTGCTCCCTGGTTTTCTCAAAGAGCGGTTCGTCCATATTCGCTGCCATACAGTAATAATCCAGTTCCAGACCGATCCCGTACGCTTTTGCCAAGTCCGGCGCATTCTGCGAAACGCTGGCGATATAAAGCCTGTCTTTCATCCGTTTTCCTCATTTTCAAAATATTTTCACATACGGGATCATTTTAACATAGCAAAGAATGGAAGTACAGATTCCAAATATGATAATATTAGATTTCGTCAACTTTACAATCCGCCGCTTCCTCTTGCAACTTTCCGTGAAACTCGGTAGAATAAATACAGCTTTAGTGGAAAGGGGACGGTTTTATGGGCAAAAAACTGCAAGGTACTATGATGCTGCTTTTGACAGCGTTAATCTGGGGATCATCCTTCGTCGCGCAGCGCGCGGGCATGGAGTATATCGGCCCTTTCACCTTTAACGGAATTCGTTCTTTGATTGGCGGACTGGTTTTAATTCCTGTCATTTTTCTCTTTTCCAAAAATAAAACAGCGCAGGAGAAAAAAGAGGAACTGACGGAAGATGAAAAAAAGGCGGGGAAGAAAACACTGCTGCTGGGCGGGATCTTATGCGGAATTGTTCTGTTTGCGGCCAGTTCTCTGCAGCAAATCGGCATGGTATATACCACCGCCGGCAAAGCCGGATTTATCACGGCTCTTTATATCGTACTGGTTCCGATTCTTGGAGTTTTTATCCGAAAAAAAGTAAAGCCCATTGTCTGGCTATGCGTCATACTTGCTGTCGCCGGTCTGTATCTGCTGTGTATGACGGATGGCCTTTCCCTGGGCCAGGGCGATCTGTTGGTGCTGCTTTGCGCCTTTGCCTTTTCCATCCACATTCTGGTGATCGATTATTTCGCACCAAGAACTGATGGCGTAGCATTATCCTGCATCCAGTTCTTTGTCTGCGGGATTCTCTCCCTCTTTCCTATGTTTCTGGCGGAAACGCCGGTCTGGTCCGCGATTCTGGACTGTTGGATTCCGATTTTATATGCCGGAGTTCTTTCCTGCGGCGTCGCTTATACGCTGCAGATTCTTGCTCAGAAACATACCGATCCGACTGTAGCGTCTCTGCTGCTGAGCCTGGAATCGGTCTTCGCCGCCATCGCAGGCGCGATTATCCTGCATGAGCAGCTTGCTCCCAGAGAGCTCGCAGGATGCGTTCTCATGTTCGCGGCCATTATTATCGCGCAGCTGCCGTCTAAAACAGAACGGGAAGCCGCAGAAGACTCAAAATAAGGAGGTACGCTTTATGATTACAAGAGAAGATGCACTTACTCTGCTGAAACAATATAACAAGGAGGATTTTCATATTCGGCACGGGCTTACAGTGGAAGCGGTTATGCGCTATTTCGCCGAAAAATACGGATATGATCCGGAATATTGGGGACTTGTCGGTCTGCTCCATGATATTGATTTTGAAATGTATCCCGAGGAACACTGCCAGAAAGCTCCGGAACTGTTAAAGGACGCGGGACTGGACGATGATTTTATCCGTTCCGTATGTTCCCATGGCTATGGTCTGTGCAGCGATATCCAGCCGGAACACCAAATGGAAAAAATTCTCTTCGCCGTCGACGAGCTGACCGGGCTGATCGGAGCCTACGCTCTGATGCGCCCTTCCAAAAGCGTTCAGGGCATGGAGATAAAATCTCTGAAAAAGAAATTTAAAGACAAGAAATTTGCCGCGGGCTGTTCCCGCGACGTCATCCGCCAGGGAGCCGAAATGCTGGGATGGGAACTGGATGAACTGTTTGGAGAAACCATTTGCGCCATGCAGCAGAGCGAACAGCAGGTGAACGAATATGGAGTATAGAGAGAAACTGCAGGATCTGGAACGCCGACTTAGAGAATATGGGGAGGTTGCCGTTTCCTTTTCCGGCGGAGTTGACAGCACCTTCCTCCTGCTGTTTGCCAAAAAAGTGCTGGGAGAAAACGTGTCTGCCGTTACGATTTCCGCGCCTAATTTTGCTCCGGACGAAATCCGGTATGCCCAAGAGCTCTGCAAAAAGGAAGGGATTCGCCATTTTGTCCTGGAGCTGGGAGAGGAAATTTTTTCCGCCTTTTCCCATAACCCGCCGGATCGCTGTTATATTTGTAAAAAAACCCTTTTTGGGAAAGTGGTAGACGAGATGCGTGCGCAGCTGCCAGAGGCGGTAGTCGCGGACGGTACCAATCTGGACGATGTTTCCGACTACCGGCCCGGGCGAAAGGCGCTGGAAGAGCTTTCAATCGCCAGTCCGCTGAAGGAAGCGGGGCTGACAAAAAAAGAAGTCCGCAGAGGGTTGAAGGAACTGGGAGGCGATATCTGGGACAAGCCCGCCTTTGCCTGTCTCGCTTCGCGTATTCCTTACGGAGAGACCATTACGAAAGAAAAACTGACGGCAATCTACCGGGCGGAATCTCTCCTGCAGGATCTGGGATTTCGTCAGGTTCGGGTGCGCCACCACGGAACGCTGGCAAGAATTGAGGTGCTGCCTGAGGCCCGCGGCGATTTCTTTGATCTCGGGCTTATGGATCTGGTAAATGAGCGGCTGAAGGAATTCGGTTTTTTATATGTAACTTTGGATCTGGCCGGCTACCGCATGGGAAGTCTGAATGAGGAAATTGAAGAATAAGAGGTTATGAAAATGGAAAAATTTGATGAATTTGTCGCGACCATCGCCGCGCTGCGCAGTGAAAACGGCTGTCCCTGGGACAGAAAACAGACTCATGAAAGCCTGAAAGAATGTCTGGTAGAGGAAACCGGCGAAGTCCTGGAGGCGATTGATAAAAAGGACGACGCCAACCTGTGTGAAGAGCTGGGGGATGTCCTGCTGCAGGTGGTTATGCACGCTCAGATCGCTGCCGAAGAGGGACGTTTCACCATTGAAGACGTTATCAACGGAGTCAATGAAAAAATGATCCGCCGCCACCCCCATGTTTTCGGCGATATAAAAGTTTCTTCCGTAGAAGAGGGGCTGGATCTGTGGGAACAGATTAAACAGAAAGAAAAAGAAGCAAAATCCGGCAAATAAGCGATTTTATTTTACAGTTGAAAAATAATACCACGGTTATTTACTTCAGCGCCGCAGATAATAAGAGTATGAATGTAATAATTTTTTTAATTGGTTCTTTGGGATATGGCGCACTGGAACTTTTGTTCCGCGGTTATACCCATTGGACCATGACGCTGACCGGCGGAGCCTGTCTTCTGACTTTATACTATCTGGAGCGACCATTCCACGAGACGCCTATTTTAATCAAAGCCGCGGGAGGGGCACTCATTATTACGCTTTATGAATTTTCTGTGGGCCTAATCGTGAATTTATGGTACGGATGGAATGTATGGAACTATTCCCTGCTTCCCGGAAATATTCTGGGACAAATTTGCCCGCTGTTTACTCTTCTCTGGTTCCTGCTCTGCCTGACCCTTGCCTTTGTTTCCAAAGGCCTGAAAAAAGTCTCCGCAAAAGCGGAGCATTCCAGCACTTAAGTCCGGAATCCACAATTGATTCCGGGTTTTTACTTTTACTGTTATATAATTGCCTTCCTTCTTTTCTTAATTAAAAAATCTCTTTCATAACACACAATTTTCTTTTATAATAATTTTAGAATACGCAAGTTTTAAATGTATGATAAATCCATAAGATAAAGACAGCATTTACGTATAAGGAGAAGAAAAATGTCTGAGTTCAATTATAAAAAACTACAAAACGGCAGTGATATCCGCGGAATTTCCCTTACCGGAGTTCCCGGAGAGCTTCCCAACCTTACGGATGCGGAAGCCCTGCGACTGGCAAAAGGCTATCTTTTATGGCTGCGTAACAAAACCGGAAAATCCCCTGAGGATCTGACTATTTCCATTGGACATGATCCCCGCCTTTCCGCAAAGCTGCTTAAACATGGTCTTATTATGGGGCTGGGGCCTTATGGGGTACGAATTCTGGATGCGGGCCTCGCTTCTACCCCTGCTATGTTTATGTCCACCATCTTTGCTGAATATCAATGCGATGGGGCCATTATGATTACCGCCAGTCACCTTCCCTATAATCGGAACGGGTTTAAATTCTTTGATAGAAACGGGGGCCTTAACAAAGGTGATATCACCCAAATTATTGAAGCTGCTCAGTCTGACGAAAAATTAAAAGCATTAGGAAAAGCCCGTTTTACAGACCGGGAATTTCTGGATTTTGGAAAGAAAACATATCCAACCGAGGAAATTGAATTGATAGATACCTATTGCCTTCATCTTCGTACTCTTATTCAGAAAAATGTAAATCACCCACAACATTTTGAAAAGCCTCTGAGCGGGCTGAAAATCGTTGTGGACGCGGGCAATGGCAGCGGCGGGTTTTACGCCAAGAAAGTCCTGGCGCCTCTGGGGGCAGATATCAGTAAAAGCCAGTATCTTGAACCTGATGGAGATTTTCCTAATCACGCGCCCAATCCGGAAGATCGGGAAGCTATGGAATCTGCAGCGTTGCAAACCCTCAGCAGTGGCGCCGATCTGGGTCTCATCTTTGATACCGATGTCGACCGCTCAGCAGCCGTCGATCATCGAGGCAGGGAAATTGCCCGTAACGGGATCGTAGCTTTAGCAGCAGCCTTGATTGCGGAAGATCACCCTGGAAGTACAGTTGTTACAGACAGCATTACCAGCGATCATCTGACCGTATTTCTTGAGCAGAATCTGGGGCTAAAACATCTGCGCTTTAAACGTGGATATAAGAATGTCATCAATAAAGCCATTGAATTAAATGAAGAAGGCACCGACTGCCAGCTTGCCATCGAAACTTCCGGACACGCGGCTCTGAAGGAAAATTATTTCCTCGATGACGGCGCTTATCTGGCAACAAAAATCGTAATCAAAACCGCCCAGCTCGCTCTGGAGGGAAAAACTCTGGACAGTCTGATTTCTGATTTGAGAGAGCCCGCTGAGGCTGTTGAAATCCGAATTCCTATCCAGACTTCAGAATTTGGCCCTTACGGGGACAAGATTCTTCAAAATCTGGTCCAATTCGCAGAGGAAAGCCCGGATATGACCGTTGTAACACCGAATTATGAGGGTGTGAGGATTGCCTTTGAGGAAGGCTGGTGCCTCCTGCGGAAGTCCCTTCACGATCCGATTCTTCCCTTGAATATTGAATCAGAAAAAGAAGGCGGCTGCCGGAAAATTTCGGATAAGCTATATGCTTTCCTTTCAGACTATGATCGCTTGGATCTCTCTCCTTTTGAAGGATGTTAGGAGGACTATCTATGATGAAATTTGTTACCTGCGGACAGATGAAAATTTTGGAAAAACGCGCGGACGCCTCCGGCCTCTCATACTACCAGATGATGGAAAATGCCGGAACTTCCGCCTTTGAAATCATCTGCTCCAAATATGAATCATCCATTGGCGATACCAAGGTTCTTCTTTTCTGCGGAAAGGGTAATAACGGAGGAGACGGCTTCGTTGTAGCAAGAAAACTGCTGGAGGCCGGTTCCGATGTTTCTCTTGTTCTTGTTGATGGTAAGCCTGCATCGAAGGATGCAATTACCAATTTTCAATTAATCGAGGACAAATTGCCGATTATCGATATGACTGTCACGGAGTCGCCCTTTATGGATATCCCCGGCAGACAGGATATCCTCATTGACGCCATCTATGGAACGGGGTTTCATGGAAAACTGCGGCCTAACGCACTGAAAGCCGCCGCTTTCATCAATCAGTTTAAGAAAAAATCTCTCATCTGCTCCCTGGATATTCCCTCTGGCCTGAGCGGAGACGCGACGAATTTTTCTCAGATTGACGCCAATGCTGTGGAGGCGGACATCACCATTACCTTCCACAATAAAAAGCCGATCCACCTTCAGCCCTTTGCTCGCCCTTATTGCGGCGAAACCGCTATCGTGGATATCGGAATTGACGAGGAGTCTTTATGGTAAATCTTCACATGTAAAAAGCGGAGTTCCCGATTGAATTTCCGGAACTCCGTTTTTCTTTTTTTAAATCCTCAAGGTAAGCGTCACAGGGCAATGATCACTTCCCATAATATTCGTTAAAATCTCCGCGTCTTCCAGCTTCTGTTCCAGTTTTCTGGAAACGAGGAAATAATCGATCCGCCACCCTGCGTTATTTTTACGGGCATTAAACCGATAACTCCACCAGGAATAGATTCCTTCCACGTCCGGGTAGAAATAGCGAAAACTGTCGATAAATCCCGCATCCTGGAGCAAGGTCATTTTTTCCCGCTCTTCCGGAGTGAACCCCGCGTTCTTCACATTGGTTTTCGGGTTCTTCAAATCGATCTCTTTATGAGCAACGTTCATATCTCCGCATATAATCACCGGCTTCTTTGCATCCAACTCGCAGACATACCTGCGGAAATTCTCTTCCCAGTCCATTCGGTAATCCAGACGTTTCAACTCATTCTGAGAGTTGGGCACATAAACATTTACCAGATAAAAGGATTCATATTCGGCTGTAATGACCCGCCCTTCATGATCATGAACATCCACACCGATTCCATAGGAAACAGACTGCGGCTCTTTTTTAGTAAAAAGCGCGGTTCCTGAATAGCCCTTCTTTTCAGCGGAACACCAGTATTGAAAATATCCTTCCGTCGGAACTTCCGCCTGCCCCTCCTGCATTTTCGTCTCCTGAATACAGAAGATATCCGCGTCCAGCTCTTTCAGCACCTCGAGAAATCCCTTACCCATACAGGCGCGGATTCCATTTACATTCCAGGATATTAATTTCATTATGATTTCTCCCACAAATTAAAATTCGTCTACCTTCTCTTTTACATACGCGTACGTACGTGGGCGTTCCTTTTTCAGCTTTGATGGATTTTCCGTATAGTTTTTAAAGGATTCGGCAAAATACTCTCCCGCGCTTTGGGTCGCGTAAGCTTTATTGCTGGCAGTGTAGGCATTTTTCTCATCCTTATAAATATCTTTGAATTCCTCCGTGCTTTCCGCGCGTCCTGTTTTAAAGGATACAAAATGCCCCATCTCATGATAAATAACAGAGCTTGCCGATTTCAACTCAATCGTCTTTGTCGCTGAGCGGAACACACCTGAATAGCTGACTTTTGGATTGACAATTACCTTATAGCCTCCGTCTTCAAAAGCCGCCAGGATCTCATCTTTAATTTTCGGAGCGATGTCGCGAATCTTTACTTCTCCTCCGGTGGCGGTTGTCGTCTGCGTAGTAGTCGTTGTTCTTGTTGTTGTCTTTACTGTAGTTTTGATTCTTTGTATTTTTGATTTCTTTTTTGTAATGGTCTTCGTTGTCGTTACCACCGTCTTCTGAGTTTTGATTGTTTTGTTTCCTGATTTTTTTGTAGAAGAAGACCGTTTTGTCTTCTTTTTCGTCTTTGTCTTGCTTTTCTTCGCTTTTTTGTTCAGCTTCTTCTTTTTCGTATATTTTTTTACATTCGTCTTCGTTGTCGTCTTAGAAACAGTCGCCGCGAGAGGCGGCATCTCATCTTCAATAATCACAACTTGTCCGTCCGTGATACAGTCCGGCCCAGACTCTGTCCCTTCATTGGGATTCGCGATACAAAGAGCGACCATAGCGATCAGAACCAACGCAATACACCCTTTTATCAGAAATTCTTTTTTTGCTGAACTCATAGCCGCATCCCCTCCTCTTCATTTCTATTTTCATTTTATACTTCTGCCTTACTGCCGTCAATAAAAAACAAAGCACTCCCCGCAGAATTCAGTCAAGTTTCAATGTGATCCGTATCCATGTAACCTTTCAGGGCATAGAAAACGGGTCCCATTTTAGGAACCCGTTTTTCCCGCTTACTTCAGTCCGGGGTTTATGGCAGATATTCCATAGGATCCTGAGGTACGCCATCTACCCGAATTTCAAAATGACAGTGAGGACCTGTGCTTCGTCCTGTACTTCCAACCTCCGCGATATGATATCCCTGATATACTTTATCGCCTTCTTCTACGAGCAGCTCTGAGTTATGCGCGTAATAAGTCTCCATTCCGTTCTGATGGTCGATAATTACCAGATATCCGAAAGTACCTTTGTATCCCGCGAATGTAACGGTTCCACCGTCCGCCGCTACAACATCCGTACCTGTCGGACACGCCAAATCCACGCCATTATGATTTCTGCCCCAACGCGGCCCAAACGGGGATGAAAGTCTGTAGTTCTCTACCGGATAGATATATTCTCCGGATCCAATCGTTGGCGGCCGTTCTTTCGTACCTACCAGAATCACTTCTGTTGTTGGCTCTTTTTCTACTTTTTCGACTAGCGGAACCTTTGTGGATTCTTTCCCATTGCTTGTTTCCACCCTTGCCGTAATTACTTTTGTTCCCTTTTTTCCCTTTGTCTTTACTTTTGTTTCGCCTTCGTAAAGCTTATCCGTCTTTTCTTCTTTTGTTTCATAGTCAATATCTTCTTCATAGGTAACCAGTTCGGACGCTTTATAAGTAACAACCGGCGCTTCTTCCTTCAGCTGAATTTCGCTTCCCACCTCCAGCTTTTTGGGGTTGACATCCGGATTCAGCTCCAGGATTTCTTCTTCTGACATCCCATATTCTTTTGACAGATCGGAGAGTGTTTCTCCCTTCATCACGACATGGGAAGTTTCCACTACCGCTCCGGTCTGAATGGCTTCCTTAGCGGCGTCTTCTTCCTGCAGATTATCCAAATTGGTGTTTACCTCTTTAATCTCTACGTCCTCTACAAATTTTGAGTCTTCTACTACGACATTCTTGCCTTCGCTTGTGTATTCGTCTTTAATCGCGCTAAGTACGTTCTCTGCCGACTCTTTACTCTCAAGAGTAGCGGCCTGCTTTCCATTAACTGTAATACTGTAGGCTTTCACATTGACGTCCCCTACATAAGTGAGACGTTTTAAAACCTCCTCCGAGGAATCAATATGTACATCATCACCCATAGCGGCTACTCTCTTAAAAGTAATATCATCTTTTTTATCGATTACAACTTCGATATTTTTTTCCTCCGTCAGCGCGTTTTGCACCAGATCGGTAATCTTCAGAACATCTTCCTTATCCTTTACAACTCCCAGGACCTTCCCATTATAGGAATACTCATAAGCCATATAGTGATTAACAATTCCAATCAAGCCCAGAGTCGCTACCGTAAAAATCGCAAAGGACGCAAGGAGCATAATCCTATATCGATCCGCGAATTTCTTAAATCGCACAAACTTACCATTTTCGTTCTTATTCAGTTTTCCAAAAAGTTTTTTTACTGTTTTGCTGAATTTTTCTTCCATAGTTCCGCCTCTTTCGCACGCAGGACGTAGCACTCACAGCGCCCGCCTTCGTCGTTAGTTCCGGTATCCTTACAAATTTTGCACTTGTAATGTATATCCATATAGTCCACTTCAAAGTCATGATCCGTTAACAGTGCTGCCCTCTCTCTATTTAACTTCTCAATTCTACTCTGCAGATTTTTAACGTCCTTCTCCTTATCCGCCCGACCGGAAAGATATACTTTCGATATGTTCATTCTGTAAGAATTCATCGCATCTTCCAGCTCCCGAACTCTCGGGATCTTCTGATAGACTTCTTTTTTACGCGCTTCCGCCTCCTCTTCTTCCGTCTTTCTCAGATAGCTGTAATATTGCTGAACCGTGGCAGCAGAGACACCCTTCTGCCCTCCTCCCACGGGATTTCCGCTCTTTTCTTCATACCAGCTAGTCAAAATTTTGTTAACATAGTTGATACTTGGATTTGGTATCCCACTGGTCTTGCCACAGGCTTCCAGAACTTTATCCATGGAAAATCCCATGTGGTCAAACCATCTGTCCATAATACGCATTTCCTCTTCGGTCGCGTTTCTCATAAATCCCAGCGCTTTATACACTCTTCTGTAACGCGCGTGCTTTTCATCCATCTGCTTCAGATAGTCTTCTACAGCCAGTACGTCCAGAAGGCCCCGCTCCACCCACTGTCTGACAACCGCGGCGATATACCGCACATTGTCCTTTTCCTTTGCCTTACAGTAGGAATAAGCATATACCACAATCTCCGGGGTGGCGCCGTAGTCTTGAATCCAAGAAACAATTTCCATCATCTCTGTCCCGTTTAGCGCTCTCCCTGTGATTCTTTCAATTGATTTATACATGCTCTGGATCTTTTTATTCGACAGAAGATCCTTTGTGTTCCGGTCCTCCTGCTTCTGCTTTTCTTTTTTCTGTTCGGATTTCTGTTTTCCATACAGCATCCTCTTCAGGCTTACAAATTCTAAGTCATACTCCGCTTTGCCTTCTGCGGCGGCATTTTTTCTTTCCTTTCGAATCACACCCATACTTTCCCAATAGGTCCAGGCTTTTTCTACATCTTCGACTTTCATGGAAAGTTGACGAGCGATCATGTCATTGTCCAAAGATTCTCTCACCCCTGCGTACATCAGCGCGAAAAGATATACTTTTACAAAATCTCCCGGCGCAGACGCCATGTATTCATTTATGAAGATGTTTTCCACATCCGTATCAAGCAGGTAGTATTCTTTTATTTCCTCACGCCTGAAATTCATTTGCTTTGTTCAAATCCTCAAGTAATTTTTTCAGGTCAACATCATGCCCTTCCGCGGCGTCCGCAAGCGTCTCCGCGTTGCTGCCCGGACACCCCATGCAGTTCATACCGTGGGCGATAAAAATCTCTTCCAGCTGTGGATTGATATCCAGAATATCACAAACCAGCATTTCTCTGGTAATTTTCTTCATAGCTACCTCCCAATACTGCTCTTGTCGGCAAACCTTGTATATTTTCCAAGCCATGTTACGTCTACTGTCCCGGTAGGGCCGCTTCTATGCTTGGCGACAATAACTTCACATTCTCCCGGTTTATCGGTATCTTCATTATAATATTCATCCCGGTAAAGGAAAATAACGATATCCGCGTCCTGTTCGATGGATCCGGATTCTCTCAAATCTGCCAGCATCGGTCTGTGATTCGGCCTTTGTTCAGGCGCCCGCGACAGCTGAGAAAGTACAATAACCGGACAATCCAGTTCTCTGGCAAGCAGCTTGAGACTTCGTGAAAGCGCGGAAATCTCCTGTGTTCTGCTGTCGGTTTTCTTCCCTTCCATATTCATCAGCTGAAGATAGTCAATTACAATCAGATCCAGACCCCTCTCCGCCTTCAGGCGTCTGCATTTGTTCTTCATCTCCATAATGCTGATTCCCGGCGTATCATCAATGTTGATATCCGCTTTCGAAAGAACATCCAATGCCATATTAATCTGGTCCCAGTCTGTCCGTTCCAGGTTTCCGGTTTTCAGACTCTGCATATCAATTCGGGATTCCATGGAAAGGAGCCGCTGCCCAAGCTGTTCCTTCGACATCTCCATGCTGAAAATCATTACGCTGGCGCCGCCTTTGACTGCCGCCTGCTGCGCGACACTGAGAGCAAACGCCGTTTTCCCCATCGCCGGTCTGGCTGCCAGGATAATCAAATCTGAACGCTGCAGCCCGGAAGTCATCTGATCCAAATCCCGAAATCCGGTTGTAAGTCCCGTCAGATTTCCATCAAGCTGAGATACTTTGTCGATAATATTGATGTTCTCCAACAATACATCTTTTATATGTGTAAAATCGCTCTTCTGCCCCTTTTGCGCAATTTCGAAGATCTCTTTTTCCGCAAAGTCCAGAATCGCGTTGGTTTCCATGTTTTCTTCATAGCTTTTTTGAACGATATCATCTGCCGTCTCTATGAGCCTGCGCAGTGAGGCTTTCTGAGATACAATTTTCGCGTACTCCGCCGCGTTCGATGTAGACGGTACATCGGCAGCCAGCGCCGCGATATAGGCTCGTCCTCCTACCATTTCCAGAGAGTTCCTTCTTTTAATCTCCTCAGAAACAGTAAGGGTATCCACCGGAGAACTTTTTCGGTAAAGTTCCTTGATGGATCTGAAAATTTCTTTATGTATTTCGCTGTAAAAGTCATCCTCCGTCAGGAGTTCCACAACATCAAACAGCGCGTCTTTACTCAGAAGCGCGGATCCCAACACAGATCGTTCGGCTTCATCATTGTGAGGAGGGATACGTTCCATAAGAATCTGCTCCTCGCATTAAACGGTCACTTTTACTTTCAGTTCCGCCACCACATCGGTATAGAGTTTAATCGGAACGACAAACTCGCCAGTCTGTTTAATTGGGTTAGCCAGCTCGACTTTTTTCTTGTCGATCTTTATCTGATGCTGATCTTCAAGCGCCTGCGCGATGTCTTTCGATGTGATGGATCCAAACAATCTGCCACCTTCTCCACCCTTTGTTTTAATTTCAATGGCAAGATCGCTGATTCTTTTCGCGTTCGCTTCTGCCGCAGCCTTTTGTTCCGCTCTCTTTTCCGCAGCAATCTCCTGCTGCTTTTTCAGGTTCTTTATATTTCCTTCTGTCGCTTCTTTGGCGATTCCTCTTGGGATCAGCATGTTTCTCGCGTATCCGTCGCTTACTTTTACAACGTCTCCTGCTTTTCCCGTTCCTTTTAAATCTTTCTGTAATATTACTATCATTTATTTTACCCTCCTAATGTGATAGGTTAAAGAAATTCCTTTAAAATCACCTTCAATTGCTCCAGCGTTTCTTCCGGCGACATATCCACCTGCGCGCCGGCTGTATTGAGATGCCCGCCGCCGCCCAATTTTTCCATAATAATCTGGACATTAATATCTCCTAAAGATCGCGCGCTTACCACGGTCTCTCCCCGATCGTTTTTTCCGGCAACAAAAGACGCTCGGATTCCCTGAACGGTCAGCAGTTCATCTGCTACCTGAGAATTTACAATCTGCGCGTTGGGGTTTTCACCCTGGCAAACCGACATAGCGATTCCATCATCCAGGAATTCAGCGCCCGCGATACATTTTGCCCGGATTTTAAAGCTTTCCATATCCGATTGGAAATACCGCTTTACAACGGCAGTATCCGCTCCGCATCTGCGCAGCCAGGAAGCCGCCTCAAAAGTACGGACCCCTGTCTTTACCGCGAACCGATTTGTATCAACCGTAATACCTGCCAGCAGCGCTTCCGCGTCCATTTTACTCAGAGTCTTTTTTTCCTCCGAATATTGTATAATCTCTGTAACCAGTTCAGCCGTGGAGGACGCGTAAGGCTCCATATAGGAAAGGATCATATGCGAGATCGCTTCCTCCGCCTTCCTATGGTGATCAATTACCACGATTTTATCCGAGCTGAGAAGTTCCGGACATTCTACAAGGCTTGGCCTGTGAGTGTCCAGCACAACTACCAGCGTGTCCTCATCACAGAGGGCAACAGCTTTTTCCGAATTGATAAAACTGTAAGCCTCAGTCTCCTTCGCTGCCTGATAAATAGCTGCCAGCGCTTCGTTGTAGCTGTTGATAACAATATGCGCTTCCTTTTTGCTGCTGACCGCGATTCGATAAATTCCCAGCGATGCGCCAAAGCAGTCCATATCCGGATTCCGATGGCCCATGATAATTACACGGGATGACTGGGCAATCAGCTGTTTGAGCGCGTGAGCGATTACTCTGGACTTTCCTTTATTCCGCTTTTCTACAGCCTGGGTTTTTCCGCCATAATATTCAATCTGCCGCGCGCTTTTAACAACTGCCTGATCACCGCCCCTTCCCAGCGCGATGTCCAGAGCGTCGGTCGCGAACTGATCGGTCTGCAGCAGCGATTCACCTCCAACACCAATTCCGATACTAAGTGTTACAGGGAAGTCCGATTCGGTTTCTAACTGCCGGATTTCATCCAGTACAGGGAACTTTGTTTCGACCATTTTTTCATAATGCTTATAGGCAAAAATCATAAGGTACAAATGATCTTTGTAATGGGTGACAGACGCGTCCATCTTAGCGCCCCAGCTGCGTACAACCTTGTCAATCTCTGTTGCCAATAGCATCTGCGCGTCTTCCCCTGTGCTGGAAGTCAATTCATCAAAATTATCTACATTTACTACTGCCATGCAGCAGCGTTCCTGACGGCGCTGCTCTTTGATCGTTTCATAGTCGGTAACATCAAAAAAGTACATGACAATACTGGCCAGCTCTCCTTCTCCAATAAAAGATGTAAGGATTTTAAAAACCTTCTCATTTCGAGAAAGGATAAGCGGTCTTCCTTCTCCGGTCGCTTCCCGGATATCTAAATATTTAATGCCGGTCAGGGTAAAAACATCCGCTCCCTGAATTCCATCATAGATGAACACCTCGTCGATCTTGTCACTTGCCCTCGCAACCTTTCCCTGCGGGTTCAAGATACAAAGAGGCACCGGTGAATATGCACAAAGCAGTTTTTCAATTCGAGTTACGTACATGCAGTTCCTATCTCCTGTCCCTGTTAAAAGTTACCTCATCCGCTGTTTCATCCTGAAAATCACATCCGCGAGCCCCAGAATCATGAGAAGCAGCTTTCCGATACCGAAAAACAGCAGGAAGATGATTATAATAACAACGATTATCTTGGGTACTCCTCTTTTATAGCAAAGCATAAAAATAACGGACATCCCCTGCAGGCTGAAAGCAAAATCAAACAATGCGTTTATGTTGGCAGCCAGCATTTGACCCGGCAACGCTTCAAAATTCGTAAGAAGCCAAGACAGGAGATAAAGTCCCACCCAAGCAATTACGATATTTCTGGGGAGATTAAACTCCCTGAATCTGTCCATGCGGATCGCCGGTTCGCCATTTATCTTTATGAGCCTGCTCAATATCAAATATTCTGTATACGCGCCTGCCGCTGCAAAAATCGCGATTGTGGAAGGAAGCAGCTCCGCAGCCTGTTCATATATTTGTTGCAAAAGCTCAGCTCGCTGATTTTCCGACAATTCCGCTCCAAGGAAATTCGCTACATTCGGATCTCCTGCCAGGCTCTCCGCCATATAGCGGATATTCTCCTGGAATTGAGAGAATATGCTGTGGCCCGCGGCAGAAGCTAGAATCATGATGAAAAGCGCTCCGCTTATCCCTCCAATTGCTCCCTCTACAACAACCCGGTACGGAGACATTTTCTTTTTCATCAGCCCTGCCATAACGGGAATTGGAATCAGCAATGCTGTAAAAAACATGAATGACAGATACATGAACCGTTCCTTCCTGCGGCTATACCGTCCTAAAAGGTTTGCGACTATTATACCATAGTTTTGCCTGCTTGTCTGCCCCTAGATGTTGTGCTGAACTTGTGTCAATGTACAACAACGCCCAGAGACCACAGCTCCCAAACCAGGATTTTCCGATAAAGAAAGCGGAAACACCGTTTTAACGATATTTCCTACATTATAAAAAAGGATCAGTCTGTGTTTTACATCTGATCCCTTTGAAATTTGGATTTTCTGTGGCTGCGCCAGCCAATTTAGTCTGCTGTATACGGCAACAGCGCTACAATTCTTGCTCTTTTAATCGCTCTTGTCACTTCTCTTTGATGAATCGCGCAAGTTCCGGTGATTCTCTTCGGGAGAATCTTTCCTCTTTCTGTTACATATTTCTTCAGTTTTTCAACATCTTTATAATCAATCGTCTCTGTCTTATCCGCACAGAACTGGCAGACTTTCTTTCTTCTCATGCCACCGCGTCTTTTTTCCATGACATAATCTCCTTTCCTTTAGAATGGGATATCTTCGTCTTCAATGGCCTGGAACCCGTCGGGAATTCCCATATCCTCTTTCTGAGAGGATTGAGCCGCCGGTCTCTCGCTTCTTTCATTGCGATCGCCCCAGTCTAAAAATTCTACATTGTTGGCAACAACTTCCGTTGTATAAACCGTATCGCCGTTTTTATTGGTATACCTCCCAGTCTGAATTCTGCCCTGTATGCCTACCAGTCTTCCCTTTCTCAAAAAACGTTCGCAGTTTTCAGCCTGTTTGCCGAAAACAACAACATTGGGGAAATCTGTCTGCTTTTCTCCGCCGGAGCGAACGGGCCGATCGATGGCAACGCTGAATCTGGCAACAGCCATCTGTGTTTCAGAAGTATACCTTACTTCAGGGTCTCTGGTTAATCTTCCGATCAGCACCACGTTATTCATATTTGCACCCCTTTATTTCTCATCTTTATTGATGATCATATGTCTCATTACATTGTCTGAGATTTTCAGTCTTCTGTCCAACTCTTTCGGCAGAGACGGGCTCGCTTTGAACTCTACAACAACATAGTACCCTTCGTTCTTCTTCTGAATCGGATACGCGAGCTTTCTCAGACCCCACACATCGACTTTGGAAACTTCACCGTCAGCATTGATGATCTGCTGAACGGTCTCAACAGTCGCCTCTTTTTTGTCATCTTCCAAAATCGGGTCAATAATGAACATAACCTCATAATTTGTCATTCGTTTCACCTCCCTATGGACTAAATGGCGCCAACCCTTCTGTCGGCGCAGAGAACATTGAAAAATTACAATGCCTTTCTATTATACACTAGTTTTTACAAAAATCAAGAACAAAACAAAAAAAGATCATGCACCCTTACAGCTGTGTTTTTTATCTATGTTCCTGAAAATTTCGATTGTTTCATCGCCTTAAATTGGCGGCACCTTATGGACGACAGGGAGGGCATATTATGGAAATCCATGAATATCTGAGATTCACCAGAAATCTGGTAGTTTTAAGAAAGGCATCCGGGCTGAGTCAGGAGGCAATTGCTTCCGCGATCGGTATATGCCGAGCTTCATACAGTCAACTGGAGCAAGGTCTTCGCCAGCCGGATCTAAACATCCTTTTTTCTATTTCTGATT
The DNA here is from genome assembly GCF_014333425.1 of Zhenpiania hominis. GTDB lineage: Bacteria > Bacillota > Clostridia > Peptostreptococcales > Anaerovoracaceae > Hominibacterium > Hominibacterium hominis. The sequence continues at coordinate 72,792 of NZ_JACRYT010000009.1, forward strand.
TCTACCATATCGCGCCGGACGCATTGATCTCCTGCGATATCCAGGAGCTTCTGCAAAAATTTTTTACCCAACAGAATCCAGGAAAGGAAGAGTCACGGCTTCTAAAGCTTTACAAACGACTTTCTGAAAGTTCAAAAGGCCGCCTTCTGGAACGAGCTGAGGAACTGGCCCAACTGGAAATCCTTAAAAAAAAGCAGATTCTGCAGACGGAACACTAAGTCTGCGGATTTTTTTTTATAAATCCTAAATTTCGCTTTATGTTAATATCAGGTTAATACTATGTTATTTCTTTACTTTCTGCAATAAAAATCTCTTATTTATGGTATAATATAATAATAACTGGAAAACGTCTCTTTACGGGAAGAAAGAAGGTGTCTCCTTGGCAGAATACGGGCATTTGACAGAAAAAGAAATCACTCTTTTCCATCAGGGAAAAGATTTCCGGTGTTATCGGAAGTTTGGCGCTCACGCACAAGGGGGAAAAGGGTTTCACTTCGCCCTCTGGGCTCCCCGCGTAAAAAGTGTGCATGTAATCGGGGAATTTGATGGCTGGCGGGATGGCATTCCTATGGCTTGCGTGGATCTTCCGGGAGGATCGCAAAGCGATATCTGGACCTGTTTTGTACCGGGAGCAATCGATGGAATGCTCTATAAGTTTCGGATTGAAACTCTTTCCGGCGAGGTGCTTTATAAGGCGGATCCTTTTGCTTTCTTTGCGGAAAAACGACCGGGCACCGCTTCCAGACTGGCAGGTCCCAACACACTGAAACACCGCTGGAACGATGAAGAATGGATCAAACAGAGAAAATCAGAGTCACATTTTAAAAAACCCATGAATATATATGAAGTTCACCTGGGTTCCTGGAAACAGCATGGAAAAAACGCGGAGGATCCGGTTTTTTTCTCCTACCGTGAGCTTGCCAAAGAACTTACCTCTTATGTAAAAGATATGGGCTACACTTATGTGGAACTGATGCCGGTTATGGAACACCCTTTTGATGGATCCTGGGGCTATCAAACTACCGGATACTACGCTCCTACCAGCCGTTATGGTTTGCCCAAAGACTTTAAATATCTGATTGACTGTTTCCATCAGGCAGGGATTGGTGTTATCCTGGACTGGGTTCCGGGCCACTTTTGCCGGGACGCTCATGGGCTCTGCCGGTTCAACGGGTCTGAGCTTTTTGAATCCGAAGAACATGTAGAGTGGGGAACCTATAAATTTGATTATAGCCGCCCGGAAGTCCGCAGTTTTCTCATTAGCAACGCGATTTTCTGGCTGGAAGAATACCATGTCGACGGCATACGGGTAGACGGAGTCAGCAGCATGCTCTATCTGAATTATGGAATTGACGATCCTGCGCAGAAGCGCTTTAATCACAAAGGCGGCGAGGAAGATCTGGTGGCTCAGGCATTCCTTCAGGAGCTTAATGAAGTAATTGGCAGACTCCATCCCGATGTATTCACGGTTGCCGAGGAAAGCACCGCCTGGCCCCTGGTCACTTACCCTCCGGAAGAAGGAGGGCTCGGCTTTCACTACAAATGGGATATGGGATGGATGAACGATACGCTCCGATACTGCGCGCTGGACTTTCCCTTCCGCGACGGGAGCCATCAGCTTTTGACTTTTTCCATGATGTACGCCTTTAATGAGAATTTTATTCTGCCCCTTTCTCACGATGAAGTCGTTCATGGAAAATGCTCGCTGATTCAGCGGATGCCAGGGGATTATTGGAGGCAGTTCGCAGGGCTGCGGCTCCTTCTGATGTATCAGATGTGCCACAGCGGAGGCAAGCTGAATTTCATGGGAAACGAGATCGGTCAGTTTATCGAGTGGCGGTTTTATGAAGGTCTGGAATGGTTCCTTTTGGATTACGACGCTCACGCCCGGCATCAAAAATTTGTGAAAGCTATGAATCATTTCTATTTAAACACACCGTCCCTGTGGCAGCAGAATTATGACTGGTCCGGCTATCAGTGGCTGGATGCCGATAATCGGGATCAGAGTATCCTGCTCTTTAAGCGTCAGGGAAAAAAAGAAGATGATTTTACCATTATCCTGCTTAACTTCCAGCCGGACACCTATAAAGAATATAAGATAGGGGTTCCCGCGGCAGGCGCTTACCGGGAAATTTTCAACTCAGACCGGGAGGAATTCGGCGGCAGCAATCATATCAACCCGCAGCCGCTGAAAACAAAAAAAGGAGTTTATCACGGACAGGAGCAATATATTGAAATCATCGTTCCGCCTATCGGCGCAGTGATTTTTGCTCCAACGCTTACCTAGAAATACCAGATATAGGAGGGATTGAGATTTATGTTTGCAGGAAAAGAGGATTTTAAAAAACAGTACAAAGCGGAATTTATGGAAACCATAGCAAGACCCTTTGAAGAATGTACCAAGAGGGAAAAGTACGAGGTTCTTGCGAAAATGATTTGCAGTCGCGCGGCAAAGCTTCATACTGAGACGAAGCTGGGCTATGATAAACGGCGCGCAAAACGTGTCTACTACTTTTCAATGGAATTTCTGTTGGGGAGACTTTTAGATAACTATCTGATTAACCTTGGAGTAGAGGATACCGTGCGGGAAGGGCTCGCGGATCTGGGAGAAAATTTAGATGAGTTGCTTTCCATGGAACCAGATCCGGGACTTGGAAATGGAGGTCTGGGAAGGCTTGCCGCTTGTTTCTTAGATTCCATGGCGTTTCTAGGCATTGCCGGATTCGGCATGGGCGCGCGTTATCGGTTCGGACTTTTTAAGCAAAAAATCAGAGACAATCAGCAGGAAGAAGAACCGGATCCGTGGCTGAGCAACGGATATCCGTGGGAAATTCGCAGATCCGACTGCGCGGCAGAGGTGCATTTTGGCGGCAGCGTAAACCGCCGCTATGAAAATGGAAAGATCTATTTTGATCATGTGGGTTATCAGACCGTTATGGCGATTCCCTATGATGTTCCTATTGTTGGATACGGCGGAAAAAACGTCAATATGCTGCGGCTCTGGCAGGCGGAGCCCGCGGAAGAAAAAATCAATCTGGACGCTTTCTGCCGGGGCCAGTACAGCGAAGCTTTCCGCGAACGGGATGAAATTGAGGCCATTACCGCTATCCTTTACCCAGACGACAGTACTCTGGCAGGCAGGGAGCTGCGTCTGAAACAGGAGTATTTCCTCGTAGCTGCCGGAATCGCCTCCATTATTAAAAATTACAAATTTACTTATGGCGCTGACAACTGGGCAAAATTTCCGGAAAAAGTAGCGATCCATACCAACGATACCCATCCTGCTCTTTGTGTGCCGGAACTGATCCGGGTACTTTTGGATCAGGAGCATCTGGAATGGGATGAAGCTTGGGAGATCACAGTGAAGACCATGTCCTTCACCAATCATACCGTTATGCCGGAGGCCTTGGAGAGATGGCCTATTGATCTGATGCAGCGTCTGCTGCCCCGAGTATATATGATTATTGAAGAAATCGACCGCCGATATCGGGAAAACTTTGATCACAGCCAGCCGGACTGTCAGAGAAAGCTTCAGTCCACAGCGATTTTATGGGACGGACAGGTTCATATGGCCAACCTGTCCATCATCGGCAGCCATTCTGTAAACGGTGTGGCCGCGATCCATACAGAAATCCTGGAGCATGATGTTTTCAAAGATTTTTATCAAGATATGCCTCAGCGGTTTAACAATAAGACAAACGGGATCAGCCACAGAAGATTTTTACTGGAAGCCAACCCGGAACTGGGAAGGCAAATTTCCATGGCTATCGGAAACAGCTGGCTTTTCGACACCTATCAATTAAAAAATCTTCTTCGATATAAAGAAGATCCCGATTTTCTGAAAACCCTTCGGAAGATCAAATATGAAAATAAATGCAGACTTGCCTGGTATATCGAAAGGGAAAATGGGATTTCCATTAATCCGGATTCCATTTTTGATGTGCAGGTCAAACGAATTCACGCATACAAGCGTCAGCTTTTGAATATATTTAAGGTGATGTATCTTTATAACAAAATAAAAAAGGATCCGGATGCGGAGATTCCGCCATGTACCTTTATTTTCTCAGGGAAAGCGGCCCAGAGCTACGACTTTGCCAAAGAAGTAATCCGCCTTATCAACACGGTAGCGGATGTGGTCAACAATGACGCTTCCATCGGCGGGAAGCTGAAAGTAGTTTTCCTGGAGAATTTCAGCGTCAGCCTGGGGCAGCTCATCTATCCTGCGGCGGATATCAGCGAGCAGATTTCTACAGCAGGAAAAGAGGCCAGTGGTACCGGCAACATGAAATTTATGTTCAACGGCGCAGTTACCCTGGGTACCATGGACGGAGCCAATGTAGAGATCCATGAACTTGTAGGCAAGGACAATATCTTTATTTTCGGACTTTCTTCCGAACAGGTAGAAGATTATTATCGAAAGAACAATTACCACTCCTCTCAGCTGTGCGAGGAAGATCCAGAGCTGAAAGAAATCACGGATCAACTGATCAACGGATTTTTTAAAGATAACGGAGAAGAATTCTGGAGTATTCACGACGCGTTAATCCGATATAACGATGAATATTTTGTTTTAAAAGATTTCCGCGACTATCTGCGGGCCTGGCAGGAAACGGTCCAGGCCTGGCAGGAAACAGAACGCTGGACCCGCATATCGCTTACAAATATTGCTCTGGCCGGCCATTTTAGCAGCGACCGGACTATTTCCCAGTACGCGGAGGAAATCTGGCACGTTTAAAAACAGGAAACTGTTTGAAATATAACGTTCTTTTACAAAGGAGGATTATCATGAGGCAGCAAGAATGTGTAGCAATGCTGCTCGCAGGCGGTCAGGGAAGCCGCTTGGGTGCGCTCACAAAGAAAATTGCCAAACCCGCCGTCGCTTTTGGAGGCAAATACCGAATTATCGATTTTAGCCTTTCCAACTGCACGAATTCCAACATTAACACAGTAGGTGTACTGACTCAGTACAAACCTCTGCTACTTAACTCTTACATTAGTACAGGCGCGGCTTGGGATCTGGATGACGCCTACGGCGGAGTATTTCTTCTGCCTCCCTACGCGACGGAAACCGGAGGCCAGTGGTACCAGGGGACTGCGGACGCAATCTTTCAGAATATTGACTTTATTGACAACTACGATCCTCAGTATGTCCTGGTTATTTCCGGCGATCACCTCTACAAAATGGATTACAGCCTGATGCTGGACTTCCATAAAAAAAATGACGCGGATCTGACGATTTCCGTCATGGAGGTTCCATGGGAGGATGCCAGCAGATTTGGAATTCTGACAGCGGATGACACCGGAAGGATCAGCAAATTTTCGGAAAAACCGAAAAACCCGGACAGCAATCTAGCGTCTATGGGGATCTATATCTTTAGCTGGCCGGTTCTGAAAGAAGCTTTGCTGAAAGACAGCCTCAATTCATCTTCCGACCATGATTTCGGAAAAAACGTGATTCCCATGCTGCTGGGAGAAGGCAAAAAACTTTACGCCTACACCTTCACCGGTTACTGGAAAGACGTCGGAACCATCGACAGCTACTACAACACGAATATGGAGTTGCTTAATCCGGATTCTCCATTTAATATCTTCGAGGAAAATATGCGGGTTTTTAGTAATTCCAATATCTATCCACCCCATTACATCGGTCCGGACGCAGTTGTGGAAAACTCTCTGGTCTGCAATGGATGCCGTGTCCGCGGAGAAATCCATCACTCCATCCTCAGTTTTGACGTACACATCGAAGATGGAGCCCGCGTTACCGATTCCATCCTGCTGCCAGGCGCTAAAATCGGGAAAAACGCGCGTATTTTCCGTTCCATTATCGGGGAACAGTCCGTTATTGGGGAAGACACGGTCTTAGGCTCCCCTGATTCGCAGGAAATCACCGTCATTGGAGATAATGAAACCATTGCGGCGTCCCAGATAAAAGGAGGTGTTTCCCATGAATAAAGCCATCGGCCTTATCACAACCAATTATGCCAATGAAAACTTCGGAAAGCTGGCGGAATCCCGTCCTGTCGCCACGGTGCCTTTCGGCGGAAGATATCGGTTGGTAGATTTTCCCCTATCCAATATGGTACATTCGGGGATCCGCTGTGTGGGAATCACCACTGCCCATTCCTACCGTTCCCTCATCGATCATCTGGGTTCTGGAAAAGAATGGTCTTTGGACCGAAAAAGCGGAGGCCTATTCCTGCTTCCCGGTTCGATTTACGGAATGAAGCGGTTTGAGGGGAAATTTCTGCTGCGTGACTTTATCCAGAATCGACCGTACTTAAAACGAGCTAAGGAGGATGTGGTAGTTGTCAGCGCCAGCAACAAAATCTATAATATGGATTTTACTCCCCTGCTGGATCAGCATTTCGCCTCTGGAGCGCAGGTAACCCTCGTATACAAGGAAATCGCCGACGCTCATATGAAACGCGGACCTTTCCTGGAGCTTGACTGCAGTGGAAAACTACGGAGCATTCAAAGAGAAAGCGCTGGAAACGCGGCTTGGTTTTTAGACTGCTTTGTAATTAATATTTCTGATTTCCTGGCCCTTATGGACTGGTATGAAACCATGGATTACATCGATATGACTGAAATTTTCAGCGAAAACATTACGAATATGAAAATCGATTCTTACCGGTTCGACGGCTATGTGGGCGCGGTAGACAGCTCTTACGATTATATGCGGTGCTCTATGGATCTTTTGAAGCGGGAAATCCGCAGCGAGCTGTTTGATTCTAAGCGCCAGATTTTTACGAAAGTACAGGATGCTCCGCCTTCTAAATACCTGTCGGGATCGCGCGTGTCCAACTCCTTTATTTCCAGCGGATGCGTTATTGAGGGTACAGTAGAAAACAGTATTCTGTTCCGCAGTGTGGAAATCGGAAAAGGCGCGGTTATTAAAAACAGCATCATCATGCAGCGCGGTAAAATTCTTCCGGGCGCGGTTCTGGATAATGTAATCTGCGATAAATTCGTGCGAATAAGCGAGGACAGCCGTCTGAGCGGCAATCGGTACACGCCGCTTGTAATTGGAAAAAGCGAGCAAATCTAAATTGGGAAAAGGAAATTTACGGGATGACAAAAAAACACGGAAAAAAACAAACTCAGAAAAAAGCACCGGCGGCCAAAAAGACGCAGATCCTTTTTGCCGTCTTTGAGGCAGTTCCTTTTATCAAAACCGGCGGACTTGGCGATGTGGGAGGCTCCCTCCCACCCGCTGTCTGCAAAGCAGGGGCGGACATGCGTGTCATGCTGCCAAAGCTTGAAAGCATTCCACCGGAATACAAAAGTCGTATGAAGCGAATTGCGGAGTTTTCGGTTCCCTTAAGCTGGCGCCAGATGTACTGTGGAATTGAAGTTCTCAAAGAAAAAGGCGTGACTTGGTATTTTGTGGACAACGAATACTATTTTAAACGCCCTCTCCCCTACGGATACGAGGACGACGCGGAACGGATCGCCTTTTTCAGCAAAGCAGTGTTAGAAAGTCTGCAGCACATTCCCGATTTTACACCGGATATCATTCACTGTAATGACTGGCATACGGCGCTGACACCGGTATTTTTGAGGGAACATTACATGCAGCTCCCCCTATATCAAAAAATCGGAACTGTTTTTTCCGTGCACAATCTTAAATATCAGGGCATTTTCCCGGCATCTGTTCTTGGAGATGTCTTGGGGCTCGCGGACAGCAAGCCCGCGTCGGATCAGCTGGCGTATGGCGATGCAGTCAATTATATGCAGGGAGCTCTTTATTACAGTGATCGTCTTACAACCGTAAGTCCCACCTACGCGGAGGAAATCTGCACCCCTTATTTCGGAGAGCATATGGACGGAATCTTTCAGCAGCGCCGCAGCATTCTCAGTGGGATACTGAATGGAATCGACACTTACAGCAATTCTCCTGGCAGAGATTCCTTCCTTTTTCAGAAGTATAACCGTTCTACCTTCCGGGAAGGAAAAGCGGCCAATAAGCAGGCGCTTCAAAAAAAATTGGGACTTGCTCAGGAGCCGAATACCCCTCTCCTTGTGATGATTACCCGTCTGACAGAGCAAAAAGGCCTGGATCTGGTTTTAGGGATTTTAGACGAGCTTCTTTGTGAAAATATCCAGCTGGCGGTTCTCGGCGTTGGGGAAAGCAAATATGAAAATGCCTTCCGTCATTATCAGTACAGGATGCCAAATAAAGTAAACGCCTGTATTACCTTTGATCCGGCTCTGTCCTCTGAATTTTACGGAGCCGCGGATATGCTGCTGATGCCATCCAAGTTTGAACCCTGCGGACTTTCCCAGATGATCGCTATGCGCTACGGTACGATTCCCGTTGTAAGGGAAACCGGGGGGCTTAAAGACAGTGTCATTGCCTACAATCAATATGAAGATGCAGGAGACGGCTTTAGTTTTGCTAATTATAATGCTCACGAGCTTTTATTTACCATAAAACACGCTCTGGATATTTATTTTAATCACAGAGGTTCCTGGGAGGGAATCATACAGCGAGCCATGAAAAAGGACTTTTCCTGGAAAGCCTCCGCTCAGGAATATGTCCGGCTCTATGAAGGTTTAATCGCGCAAAGGGCGGAATAAGGAGAAGGGCTATGAAGATTTACCACAACTCACAGCTTCCGGAATATCGGACCCCCTCCGGCGCCGTACCCTGCGGTTCATCCGTCAGACTGTCCATAAAAGCCGCCGACTGCGGCGCGGACTATACCTGTGAACTGAATCTGTGGCAGGAGGACTGCGGCGACTTACGATTTCCTATGGAAAAACAGATTATGGACGATGGGAGCCTTTGTTTTACAGTCTGCGTCAATGTTACCCAAACTCCGTCTTTATGCTGGTATTATTTCCTTTTAAAAGGATCCGGCCAGCAGATTTATTATGGAAACAATTCCCGCCATCTCGGTGGTGAAGGGCAGATTTGGGATCAAATCCCTCCTGCTTTTCAGATTACAGCCTACCAGCCTGCTGCTGTTCCGGACTGGTATAAATCTTCCGTTGTATATCAGATCTTCCCCGATCGGTTTGCCAGAAGCGAAGACTGGATGCAGCGCCAGGCAGCGGCGGATAACGGGCCCGACTGGAAAGGTCCGGCCCGGGTAGTTCTGCAAAACTGGAATGATACTCCTTTTTATACGAAAAACTCGCGGGGTGAAATTACACGCTGGGCCTTTTTCGGCGGAACTCTTGAAGGGATTCGTGAACACCTCTTTTACCTGAAAAGTATGGGAGCGGGAGCGATTTATCTGAACCCCATTTTTTCCGCTGCAAGCAACCACAAATATGACACCGCTGATTATCAGCAGATCGATCCCTCTTTTGGAACAGATGAGGATTTTCGCCGGCTGGCTTCTGACGCAAAAAGACTGGGAATCCGCCTGATTTTGGATGGAGTATTTAACCATACAGGAGCGGACAGCATCTATTTTAACCGATATGGCAATTATCCCGATCCGGGAGCCTGCCAGGGAGACGATTCTCCCTACTATAAATGGTTCCGATTTTCCCGCTTTCCCGACCAGTATCAGTGCTGGTGGGGTGTAGAGGATTTACCTGATGTGGAAGAGCAGAATCCGGATTACCAAAAATTTATCTATGAGGGAGAGGACAGCGTTGTACGCAGGTGGCTGCGGGAGGGCGCCTCAGGATGGCGTCTGGACGTAGCCGATGAGCTTCCCGATTCCTTTATCCAAGGAATCCGCGGCGCCATTCGGCAGACAAACCGGGAGGGACTTCTCCTAGGCGAAGTTTGGGAAGATGCCAGCAATAAGGTTAGTTACGGAATCCACCGCCGCTATCTGCTCGGCAATGAACTGGACGGTGTGATGAATTATCCGATGCGGGAGGCACTTCTCAGTTTTATGTTGGGGAAACAAAGCGCAGACGACGCAGTCCGGCAGCTTCGCAGTCTGGCGGAAAACTATCCTCCAGAGAATTTTTACAGCTGTCTCAATCTCATTGGCAGCCACGACCGACCAAGGATTCTTACCCTTCTGGGAGATCCTCCTCCGAATCTTACGGATCCGGAAAAAGAAGAATATCGGTTGCCTGAAGATAAGCTGCGGCTTGCGAAAAACAGATTAAAGGTATTATCTCTGCTTCAATTTATACTTCCCGGCGTGCCCTGTATTTATTACGGAGATGAAGCGGGGCTGCAGGGGTTTGATGATCCGCTAAACCGTGGAACCTATCCCTGGGGACGGGAGGATTCCGAGCTTCTTGCCCATTACCGGATGCTGGCGGGACTGCGTAAACAGTATCCCTTCCTGGTTTCCGGAGGATTTTCTCTGCAATCCTATGGAGAGCATGTAATTCTATGTGAGCGGAGAGCGGATTCCAGGGAGGAACAAATTCTGGCTGTAGTAAATCGTCATTTATTTGGAAATGTCTCTGTCGAAGTAGAACTTCCGCAAGGCGCCGGCTGGGTTTTCGATCTGATTACAGCGGAGCCCCTTTCTTCCAATGATGGCACCCTTTTTCTGGATTTGCCGCCTCTGTCCGCAAAACTTTTATACTGCAGAAAAAAAGCGCCGGCAGAACTGCCACTTCCACGGGCCGCCGGAGTTTTGTGTCATGTGTCTTCCCTGCCGTCGGGCAGGCTGGATGAAACGGCGCAGCAGTTCATCGACTTTTTAGAAGCGGCAGGGCAAAGGCTTTGGCAAGTGCTTCCTCTGAATCCAACCGATAAAGAAGGAAATTCCCCTTATTCCAGCCCCGCTGTTTTCGCGGGGAATACAGAGCTCTGCCATCCGGAATATAAAAGCATTGACTCCGAAGAATACCGGGCGTTTTGCAGAGAGGAATCCTTTTGGCTGAACGATTTCGCGCTGTATACGGTTTTAAAGCTGCAGTTTGATGATCTGCCATGGCAGAAATGGCCTGAAGAAGAACGAAATCGACGAAACCTGGACTACTGGAAAAAAGCAAAATCTGCCGATTTAGAAGAAATAAAAAAACAGCAATTTTTCTTCTGGAAACGCTGGCAACAGGTTAAAAGCTATGCGAATAAAAAGGGGATCTCCATCATCGGCGATCTGCCTCTCTATGTGGGAATCGATAGCGCGGACACTTGGTCTCACCCTGAATATTTTCTTCTGGGGGAAGACGGATTTCCGCTGGCGGGCGCAGGCGTTCCTCCTGATTATTTTAACGAAAACGGACAGAACTGGGGAAATCCTCTCTATGATTGGGACTCCATGAAAAAGGACGGGTACCTTTGGTGGACGGAGCGTATTTCCCAGGCAATCCGGCGTTTTGATTATGTAAGGATAGATCACTTCCGCAGCTTTTCTGCCTTTTACGCGATTCCTCAAGGAAAAACAGCCAGGGAAGGATACTGGCTTCCCGGCGCGGGGCATGAATTCTTTGAAACTCTGACGGAAAAGCTGGGGCCCCTCCCCTTTTTAGCAGAGGATTTAGGGCTTTTGGACCCGCAGGTTCGCAGTCTGCTTGCCCTTTCCGGATATCCGGGAATGTTGGTATATCAGTTTTCAGAGGAAGAGATGCGGCATCTTCCAAAAGATATTGCGGAGCGGAAAATCTTTTATACCGGTACCCATGATAATCAGACTCTGGCAGGCTGGTGTGAGGAACATTCCCTTTCTCCGGATTCAACAGAGACGATTATCAGGGAACTATATGAAAGTCCCGCCGCCTGGGTAATTACCCCTCTGCAGGATCTTTTGGGACTGGGAAACGAAGCTCGCATGAATATACCAGGCCAGACAAAGGGGAACTGGAAATGGCGCGCGGAAGCTTCACATCTTACGACAGATCTGGCCAAACGAGTCGCTTCATGGGCGGCAGACTCCTGTCGTTAAACGCTGAGCATAAGACGCTGCTCCCAAAGACGGAGCCTCTTCATCAAGGATAACCTGGACTGGAACAGCTTCCAGAAAAGCTTGGAATCTTCCCTTTGCGGTAAAGACTTGGCAGAATAAGTCCGAGTCCAGAAGAGAAAAAATTTTCGGCACCATACCGCCGCCCAGATAAACGCCTGCGGAAGCCTTGAAGGTAAGAGCAAGGTTTCCTGCAAAGGCTGCGAGAATACAAGTGAATATATGGATGGACGTAAGAGCTTCCGGCTCCTTTTCCAAAGCTGCGGAGGTAATCTGTTCCGGGCTGCGGGGCTGCTCCCCCGATTTTAAAAAAGCCGCGTCAATATTAGCAAGGCCCTGACCGGACAGGACTCTTTCATAGCTGACATGGCCATACTGCCGGCGCAGAAAACGAAGAACCTGTTCCTGCTTTGCATCTTCCGGCGCAAAATCCATATGTCCGCCTTCTGAAGAGAGGACAATTCCTTCTTTTGTAACTGCGGACACACCAAGTCCGGTACCAAGAGACAGGATGGCAGCTGTACCGCAGGAAGGCTTTCCTTCTTTGAAAAAGGGAATCTTTCCTGAAGGAAGATGGGGAATCGAATATCCCAGGGCCTCTAAATCGTTTAAAACAGCAATTCGGGGAATTGACGGCAGCCTTTCCCGAAGCTGTGCAGAGTCGATCGACTGGCCAGTATTCGTCAGTTGAACCCGGCCGCCGGAGACAGGTCCGGCAGCTGCGATGCAAATCGCGTTTATATCCTTTCCCCGGACCTGGTCCGCGAGAAAGACACTGAAATCGGAAATCGCCCGAGTAGCGTATTTCTTTTTTTCCAGACGCCTATGTCCATCCCAGAAAGTACAAAGGGTTTTCGTACCCCCAATATCGACTGTTAAAATCATAATAAAAGCCTCCGTGTTTTTATTATGCTAAGTATATCATATAAAATCAGCAGGAAGTGAGGAAGAAAACATGTTAAATAAAGAAATTGAAGACCGTTATCAGCAGTGGCTTTCCAGCCCCTGTTTTGATGAAAATACGAAAGCGGAACTGGCCGCGCTTACTGATGAGAAAGAGATCGAAGATCGGTTTTACTGCGATCTGGAGTTTGGAACCGGCGGCATGCGAGGTATGCTGGGAGCAGGAACAAACCGGATGAATGTCTATCTGATCCGCAAACTGACTTACAGCTTCGGGCAGGTAATTTGCGATCATGGCCCGGAAGCGAAAAAGAGAGGAGTCGCTATTGCTTATGATTCCCGCCGCTTTTCAGAAGCATTTGCTCTGGAAACTGCCCTTGTTCTGACGGCGTGCGGAATCCGCGCTTATCTCTTTGACAGCCTCCGCTCTACGCCGGAGCTTTCCTTTGCCGTTCGGGACAAACACGCGATTGCCGGCGTAATGATCACAGCCAGTCATAATCCAAAGGAATACAACGGCTACAAGGTTTATTGGGAAGACGGCGCTCAGCTACCGCCTGCGGAAGCGGACAAGATCATGGAAAAAATGGCGGAATGCGGATGGGATATTCCGATAATCACCAGAGAAGAAGCTCTGGAAAGCGGTCTTCTTGAAATGCTGGGCCAGCCGACAGATAATCGTTACCTGGCCTGCGTAAAGGAACAGCTCCTTCATCCGGATATGGACCAGACCCACGGCGGAGAGCTGAAAATTGTCTACACTCCTCTTCACGGCGCGGGCCGGGTCTTTGTAGAAAGAGTCCTTTCGGAAAGCGGATTTTCTCAGGTCTTTACTGTGCCGGAACAGGCGGATCCGGATACGGAATTTTCTACCGTAAAAGTTCCGAATCCAGAGGATGACGGGGCCTGGCAATTAGCGCGGAAATACGCGGGTCAGCAGCAGGCAGATCTTTTGTTGGCCACGGATCCGGACTCGGATCGTCTGGGCGTACAGTGCCGGAACGCGGATGGAACCTATTGTCATCTGACTGGAAATCAGATCGGAGCGATTCTGGCATACTACATTATCGGTTCTCAAAAGGAAGAAGGGAAACTCCCCCAGGACGGCGTTATGCTCCAAAGCGTAGTTTCCACAGCTCTCACAGAACCTCTGGCCCGAGATATGGGCGTACCTCTCATCAAGGTGCCTGTGGGCTTCAAATTTATCGGTGAACAAATTAAGAAGATGGAGGAAACGGGAAAAGGTACCTTCCTCTTCGGATTCGAGGAAAGTCTCGGCTATCTGAAAGGGACTTATGCCAGAGACAAAGACGCGGTGCTTGGCGCGGCCCTCGTCGCGGAAGCCGCCCTTTATTATAAAACCACACAGGGCAAAACACTGGCCGATGTGCTGGAAGAGCTCTTTGAAAAATATGGGTATTTCCTGGATGAACAGGTTGCCTGCACCCTTATGGGAAAAGACGGCAAAGAGCGGATCGGACAGATCATGGATCGCCTTGCCGCCGATTCCAGAGAAAGTCTGGGCGGGCAGACCATCGCAAGCCGCGAAAATTACAAGAAGCAGGAACAGAAAAAAGATGGAAGCGTGCTCCCTCTCGATTTTCCTTCTGTTAACATCCTCGGCCTTACCTTTGAAAACGGTGGATTTATCAAAGCTCGCCCGTCGGGAACCGAACCGAAAATCCGGTTTTATTTCTGTATCGCCGGAACTTCCCGCCAGGACGCGGAGGAAAAACTCAAGCAGACGAAAGAAGGGTTCTTTTCCCTCATTGCGGATCTGCTGTAGGGAGAACAACACAACTGCATTTTCTGTCGAAAAAAGAGAGTTTTTGCAACCAACTGCAAAAACTCTCTTTTTTAACCTAAAACTTTTTTATCTGTTCTCCATACAGTTCCTCCAGCTTTCGCTTTAGCTCTTCAAATGCCGGAATGTATTCCTCTAAAATCGTTTCAACCATATCTCTTGCAGCATTTCCATTGTAAATATGCGTCATATCATTTCTTGCCTCTAACATAGAAAGCCACAGTGTTTCATCCAAAAAGCTATAGGACGCATATGCTTCTTTTATAATTGCTCGCGGCGAACCTGACGCGGCCTGGGAATTCCCTTCATACTTCATCAGTTCTTTCAAAAGCTTCCATCCCAACTCAAATTGAATAAAAAATTTATCAATAATCCCGCTTATAATAAACTCATTTGACAGATCCTCATTCTTCGCAGAAGAAAGTACCTTTAGATTTGCCGCATAGTTTTCATATTTTTTCATACAATAAAACCCCTTCCCTTTCAATCGAATTCCGCAACTCCGGAGAAAGCTCCTGTTCCAGGTTTACCACATCATATTTTAGCAGAGTCCATGTCGTATCTTCTATATCCAGGGAAAACCGTATGAAATCTCCGCCGCTAATCGCCAGATCAATATCACTCTTTTCCTGAAAATCTCCCCTCGCTCTGGAACCAAATAGAATCACTTTATCAAGATTATATTTTTGAGCCAGAAGTCTGATTTCGCTGATGACTCTTGGGTTTATTCCGGTATTCATAATCCCCTCCTTGTGTCTATCTTACTACATGGGATTTCGCTTCGTCAACGGTTCCTGTTACATCACAATCAGATTGATCATTTTAATCGAAAGTGGAATGGTAATAATGGATAAAACGGTACTGAGAAATAAAATCTTACTGGCCATTGTCTCGTTTTCCCCTTCCTGTTCGGCCAACATGGAAATCGTAGCGGCCGCCGGAAAGCAACATCCCAGAATAAGCATCGCCTTGATCAGCGGATCTACAGGAAGCAGAATTACCAACGCATATGTTAAAAGCGGCAGAATAATCAGCTTGTTCAGGGTTCCTTCTATGACAATATGATCTTTCAGAATTTCCAGCATACTGCATCCTGCCAGCGTAGAACCGATATAGATCATTGCCATAGGAGTGGAAACGTTTCCAATGTATACCAGATACTCATCAATTGCTTCCGGCATGGTCCAATGCAAAGCGCTGATAAGAAACCCAATAATAAGCGCGATTACATTGGGATTAAACAACACTTTTAGAAAAGAACGGAAAATGAGTCTCGGCGTCCGGCGGCGGATCGCGTCTTTATTCCGTCTGAGCACATGGGTACCGTAAGTAAATACAAAAAAGTTCATCGCGGCGTTATGAGCGAGCATAAATAAAAACCCTCGTTCTCCGAAAAAGATCAAAGTAATGGGAAAGCCCATAAATCCGTTATTCGGACTTAGAGATGAAAGCTCTACAATATTGGAAACATCCCGGGGTACCTTTCGGAATTTGCAGTAAAGATACATCCACCCGCCGTAAGCAAAAAAGCAGGCTAGCGTCAGCAACAGCATCAGCAGGAAATCGACGATTACTTCTTCATCCATTTCCAGCGTTCCCAGATTATGTACAATCATACACGGATAGGCAAAATAAACGATAAATTTATTGAGCCCGTGATTCATCGCATCATCTAAAAAACGAATTTTACGCAGGAAGTACCCTGTAAATAAGATAGCAAATAAAACCAGATAGTTTGCGTACATAAATTCTTTCTCCTTAAGTCCTTTTAATCCTGTAAGCCAACGGTATTATATCATAGAAAAGAAAATACGCACAGAAGATTGTCGCCTGAAGGGACTTTCTTACTGCGCGTACTTACATATTCCTTAATTTCTGACAGAACTAAATGGATTCCTGCTTTTTATACGGTACGAAGGTACCCGAAGCAGTTGCCACAATTTTTCCGCTCTGCTTTTCTCTGGCAACGCATGTGGTTCGAATCAGCGTCTTTCCAAGGCTTGTAATCTGCGTGGAAAAAATAAACGCGCCACTGAGGAACGGGCGAATAAAACTCACCTGCAGATCCGCGGTCGAAACGCTTCCTGTCCCCTGGTATGCGGCCGCGGTCACACCCATCGCTGTATCAAACATAGACGCGATAGCGCCTCCGTGAATCTCATCTCTCTGATTCTTCTCCCATTCCTGGGTACAGAAAAGGATCTCCGAGCTCTGATCATCCTCCTGATAACCCAGGACAAAGGGGTCCAGCATATTGTTCAGGCGGAGTTCGCTCGGATGCTTAACGTGCTGCAGAATCTCTTCAAATCGTTTTCCTATATCCATCTGACATCCCTCCCGGATTTTTAGTTTACAAGCTATTTTATCAAAATCTGCAGGAAATGCAAAGAAAAATTAAAACATCATAATTATTTCCTGCATCTTTAGCTGAAATACAAATTATTCGTAATATACTCCGGATCGCAGGTCACATCAATCCCCAGAGAACGGATCGTCTGTTCGTCTCCCTCACTCAGGATAGCGGTACAGTGCGCCTGACAGCCCCTCAGATCGGAAAGCTTGCTGAGAGCGACCTCCGCGGAAGGGTTTGTAGCCGCGGAAATGGTCAGAGCGCTGAGTACTTCCTCACAATGAAGACTGGTCTTTTCATGATGCAGAATCTCCGTTTTCATATCCTGAATTTTCTTTAAGATCCCGGGTGAAATCAGATGAATTTCATCTGCCATGCCGCACAGAACTTTGACCGCGTTCAGAATAACCGCCGCGGAAGCTACCATTCTGCGAGAGCTGCGGCCGGTAACGATCTTGCCGTTTGGAAGTTCCAGAGACATAACAACCACATTTTCGTAACGCTTGTCATAGTTTCTTTTATATTCCGCGTATTCCCGCGCGGGTTCTACAACACGGCGATCTTCGATTTTCAGTTCAAGTTCGTCCATTAAAAGTTTAGAGCGTTCCACGGCTCCATCGTCGATCCTTCCCTTTTTATAATCGCACAGAGCGTTCAGATACCGGCGAATGATTTCCTGACACGCGGCTTCTTTTACCACTTCATCATCAATAATACTAAATCCCGCCCGGTTAACGCCCATATCCGTAGGGCTTTTATATTCGGATTCTTCTCCTGTAATTTTTTCGATGATTCGCTTTACGACCGGAAAGACTTCTAAATCTCGATTATAGTTGACTGCCATTTCTCCATAGGCTTCCAGATGAAAGGAATCGATCATATTCACGTCCTTCAGATCCGCGGTTGCTGCTTCATAGGCCACATTCACCGGATGCTTCAAAGGAATGTTCCAGATAGGGAATGTCTCGAATTTCGCGTAACGGACCTTTTTTCCCCTTTTATAGTCATGATAAAGCTGGGACAGACAGGTTGCCAGCTTTCCGCTTCCCCCGCCCGGTCCTGTCACAACAACCAGAGGCTTGCTTACCTCTATATAAGGGTTGGCGCCGTAGCCTTCATCGCTTACGATTGTATCTACATCGGTCGGATATCCCTTTGTAAAGCGGTGCCGATAGGTTTTGATTCCCCGACGCTGCAGTTTGTTGAGGAACATGTCTACCGCGGGAGCATCATCCTCATACCTCGTTACAACAACGCTGTTTATTTCCAGATCATAGTGCCGGAACGTATCGATCAGCCGGAGCACCTCAAGATCATAAGTAATTCCAAAATCCGCTCGGGTTTTGCTGGTCATAATGTCTCCAGAATAAATACAGATAATTATCTCAGCCTGATCCTTCATTTTCTGCAGCAGCTTTATTTTCGAGTTTTCATCAAATCCCGGCAAAACACGCATCGCGTGCTTATCCTGCACTAATTTCCCTCCGAATTCCAAATAAAGCCGCTCGCTTTCACCCGCGTTAATTCGCTCCAGGATATATTTCGACTGCTCTTCAATATACTTATTTGCGTCAAACCCTATTTTAGCCATTAACTTCCTCTCCTTCTGCTAACTATATACCTTTTCTTTTCTCAATTACAAAAATACAACCGCGCCTACCAGCGTAGTCACAACCATCGCCGCAATGATCGCGACTGCGACGATCCGGATTGCTTTTTTGCTCATCATAATCAAATCCCCTCCCTTTTTCCTTACATAAGCTGTATGTTCAATTTATTGCGCCCTTCCGCAAGCCCTTTCAGGCTGATGTGGTAGTCAATATCCAATGTTCCTTTCCCTTCCGGGGTCAGATTGTTTTCAATATGGTTTGTAAGAACTTCCATTTCAATAGCGCCAAAAGGGGTATCATAATAACCGGTATACCGCTTTCCCTTTTCAAATTCAATCTCTGTATCGATTCCTACTTTCTCACCAATCCGTTTCATTTTTATCGTCCCGCCCTTCAGCTTCAATCTTGTTTTGCATCCGGGCATTCCGGAAATTTCACTTTCATCATAAAGAAGATACATGGAATCTCCCTTCTGGTACAACTTTCCTTCTGTAATAAATTCCATCTTATCTTCTTCCATATCCGCGTTCATCTGCGTCCCAATTATTTTCATCATAATTTCTTTCATCACGACATCTCCTCCAATATCCGCTCTAAATGGGGTTTATCAAAATGATATTTTTTCAGACAGAACTGACACTGCAGCTCCGCCTCACCGTCTTCTTCCAGAATTTCTGTCAGATCCGTTTTTCCTATGCTCATCAAAGCCTTTTCCAGCCGCTTTTCACTGCAGTCACAATTCCATCGAATCTCCCTGCTTTCTAAAGGCTCTACTTTATATTCTTCCGGCATTTCACCGAAAATTTCATTCATAAGCTCTAAAACGATTCCATCTTCGCTTTTACCCGCGCACCTTTTCGAAACTCCATCAATTAGCGTCGTAAGAGGCGGCATCTTTCCGATCATTTCCTCCAGAGCGTCGACGGACCCTTCCTCTGCTCCCGGGAGCATCTGAATAATCATACCTCCCGCCGCTCCGACTTTGTAATCTCTTTCAATTTTTACGCCCAAAGCCACAGATGTATTCTGTTGCTCGGAAATAAAAAAGTACGCAGTCAAATCCTCTGCGATTTCCCCGTTTACCAGTGCAATTGTTCCCATATACGGCTCTTTCAACCCCAGATCTTTGATAACCGTCAGATCTCCTATACCAATAGAGCCTCCTACATCCAGTTTTCCTTCCTTTGTGAGAGGAAGATCCACATCGGGATTGGCGATGTATCCTTTCACATTTCCATCTCCGTCAGCTGTAGCGAGAATTTGCTTTGCCGGACCGTCTCCCTTAATAATCAGAGTTAGTTTATCCTCTTTATTTTTAAGCATAACCCCCATTATGCCGGCTGCTGTAAGAACTCGACCCATCCCTGCTGTCGCGAGAGGTGTTGTCATATGTATTTTCCGAGCTGTTTCTACCATATCCGTTGTAACTGTGAGATAAACCCGAAAGGATTTACTTTTATCGATTCCAATTAAAACCTTGCTCAATTTCCTTCCCCCCTATTTTATCTTTTTCCTTTCAATTCTACCATAGTTGTAAGAAATTATTAATATCTTTATTTCATATTTACATTCATTCAACACAAAAAAATCATATAAAATGTGTATATTAAGTTCAAACAAGAGGAAAGTTTTAAAGCAAAGGGGGAAAATAAACTATGGATCATTATAACAACGATCAATACCAATACACAAGCGGTCCGAATCCCGGACAACTGATTCCTTCGGGAATGGGAGAACAGGAGCCGCAGCCCGGAAGAGGCAGAAAGAAAAAAAAGAGCGGTAAACCGATTACTCTGACAAAAACAGGTCTCGTCGCAATTATTGTGCTTTGCGTTTTCCTGTCAAGCGCTTTCGGTTTTGGAGGAGCTTATCTGGCAAATTCAGCTTCACCGCAGTATTCCGCGGGACAGGATAATACCACAAACGCAAATACAACCGGATTTAATCTGGAAGACGCGACGGGAAGCGAAATGACAGTTCAGGAGATTACAGCGAAGACTCAGGATTCTGTTGTGGAAATTAAAACAGAGTCTGTCCAGACTTCTCAATGGATGGATCAATATGTGACCGAGGGCGCGGGAAGCGGTGTAATTGTAAGAAGCAACGGGTATATTATTACAAATAACCATGTTATAGAGGATGCCAGCACTATTACGGTTACTACAGCGGATGAAAAGGAATATGAGGCAAAAGTAGTTGGCAGCGACTCTAATACCGATATCGCGGTTCTGAAAATTGACGCCAAAAACCTGACCGCGGCTACCATGGGAAACAGTGATCAGCTAAATGTAGGCGATATGGCAGTTGCTATTGGAAATCCTTTGGGTGAACTGGGCGGCACCGTTACGGCAGGTATTATCAGTGCCCTGGATCGTTCTATCAGTCTTGATGGAAAAACCATGTCTTTGATTCAGACAGATACTTCTATCAATCCGGGAAATTCCGGCGGCGGGCTTTTCAACCAATATGGACAGTTAATCGGCATTGTAGTGGCGAAATCCTCCGGTTCCGATGTAGAAGGTCTGGGATTTGCTATTCCGATTAACAAAGCTGCGGACGCTGCCAGCCAGTTAATTGAAAACGGATATGTAAGCGGACAGCCATACACAGGAATGTCTTATGTGGATATGTCTTCTCAGCAGAGCGGCGGAACCAGCGGGCTCGAAGAGTTTTTTGGCGGCGGACAGAGCTCTCAGGGAGCCGGCAGTGTCTATATCCAGGAAGTAACAGGAACCAACGCCAAGAAAGCTGGTTTTAAATCAGGAGATCTTGTTTATTCCGTAGATGGGCAGGAAATTGACAGTTTTGAAACTCTTTCCTCCATCATTACTTCTCATAAAGTCGGGGATAAGGTGACTTATATCGTGCTCCGCGACGGACAGACAAAAGAAATTGAGTTAGAGTTAGAAGAAAGAACTTCCTCTTAATAAGTAATAATAAGATATGCAAAAGACCCGGTAAGCTAACAGCTCCCCGGGTCTTTTGCATGTTTCAATTTTTTCTATTTTTCTTTTAAAATATCCATTAATTTCCACTTTATCTCAATTTTTTGTTCCTCGCTGATCCCCATCTCTTTTATAGCTTCTTCATCTTCTTCTATAAGGCACAGCGGTGGAAAGAGTACACACCACCAGTTTTGCCCTTCTCCTCTCCCAAGTGTCAGATTTAAAGCTTCATAATTTCCTGCCGGAAAATACATATCTCCATAAGTTTTTTCAGGGATCCATCGGATTCCAAGATTCGCCTCCGCTTTATAACTCTTTCCATTTTCCTCAATTACTTTATTTGCTGTCTCTTCCATATCGTTTAAATGTGTTTGCAGATATTCTCTGGAATCTTCGATACTTTGGCTTTCCTGCAGACTTTTAGTCTTTTTGATAATTTCATCTCTTACCTTCAGTTTCAGTTCCTGATCTTCTTCGCTGTCACTGTTGGCGATCACATGGAGCCGTATAATCCCGCTATATTGATTCTGCGGCGTGTCCTCATATGTATAAAAGAGAACGACTGCCATTACAATAACTAAGATCAGACTCAGTACACATTTTTGTTTTAAATCTGAATTCTTCATAATAGATAAAGCCCTCCTTGTATTTTCAATTCTTACCATGGAGGGCTTATTTTATACTTAATTTATGGGATTTTCTATTTTACAATAAGCAGCCGCATATTTTCTTTTACATCTTCATTGTCCTGCATCTGATTGATCTTTCTTATGGTATCAACGCCTGTTTTATATTTTTTCGCTATATTCCAGAGACTGTCTTCCTTTCTCGCGATATAAATTACCATGGAAGATGGGCGTTTATTCGAATCATTTTCCACAAAACATGGATTCTTAATCAGTTTTATATTCTTTTCTTCAATAGCGGTAGCTTCAATTTGCAGACTGGCATTTACTTCAACCTGCTTGTCGTTTATTTTATCAAACCAGAGTTCCCGAATTTCGACATTACTTTCAATTTTAACATTATCACGATTATGCGGAAGTTCCAGAGAACTTCGGAATGAAAGGTCCTGTCTGACTGCGAAAGGTTTTCGATTTTCCTCGGAAAGGCACAAGATCTCTCCTGTAAGAATCCCTTCTACGATCACTTTTCCTCCTTCAAACCGGCTTTTCTTTTCTTTGATCATGCCGTTTATGTACAGTATTTTCTCTGCGTTTCCGTATTTCTCCGGGATATGAAAAATTTCCCTCGCGGTTGTTTCACTTCGGCTGTTTCCTAAAATAGCCTCTACCTTTTCTTCGGAACAATCATAGGTTGTATCTTTGGTATTATGATACAGATCGGATACAATTTCCTTCTCAATGTTGCGAAGCAGTTCTACGGATGTGTGGATATTTCCTGAAATAGAAAAGCCATCTTCTGTTCCTTCCGTTATCTTTATTTCCAGATCCTGATCGTTGAAAGTAACCCGGCTTCCGCTAATCTCTTTTTCCTTATCAATTAAAATAAATTGAGTGAAATCGGTCTTTCCCTGAAAAAAAGCTGTTCTTTCGTAAATTTCCCCTTCTTCCACATCTTCTCCGGCATAGAGAACATCAACCCACAGATTCGCGTTAATTACAATTTTTTCTTCTGTAACCTGTCTATGATTTTCCACAATGCGAATATCAGTATTTAGAATTTTTGAAGGCCGCAAAGATCCATCTTTTAAATGCAGATCTTCTGAAATTTCAATGGAATCTTCTTTTCTTGCAGCTATATGGCTGATAGATACGGTTTCTTTCAGAAGCTCCAGCTTTTCATTGCGCAAACTGTCAAACAACTTAAGATGTTTTTCCGCGTATTCTTTCATGAAAAGTTTTACGGTTATTTTCGCGCGAAATTTGCGCTCATTAATCACGGTATATTCTATCTTTTCAATTTCAGGCCGAATGGAAGTATAAGAAATTGGAGAAGCACTAATCGGCCAGTCTTTTTTAAACGGCAGACGTGACTGTATAACCGCGATAGGATCTTTGTTTTCTTCCTTTTGTGGGATATAGATTGTATGAATAGAAACTTCTCCCGTTACACGGATATTCCCTGATTCCCCTTGCTCTGCCTGAATTTCTTGTTCGGAAAGATAAGCATTCCCGCTCATGGAGAGAATCGAAAGTAAATCCGGCTTTACATCCGGAACTAAAACGTCTTCCTCTACTACTATTTTTGTATCTTCATTCTGGCAGACTGTACAAATATTCAAATCATTATATACACAGGAAGCGGAAAGCGGTGTTATTCTCATCGGATCCACAATAGGCTTTTTTTCGATTTTTTCTTTTTCCTTTTCTTTAAAAATAATTGGATCCGCTTTTTCCTCTGATTCTTCCTTCACCGTTTCTTTTCTTTTTTCTTCTTCTGTCGGATTATTTTCCTCCGAAATGTCACCGTTCTCTTTCTTTATTTCCGGCGGTTCCGGCACTAAAAGCCGATCATAAGGAGTCGGATCAAATTCATCGTTGTTTTCTTGTTTATCTAAATCCGCATCTTCCGATTTTGCCGGCTGCAGCGCGAAATCAGGTATCTTTTCCTCATAGGTCATAATGATTCCCCCTCTATTTTCTGTACAATATTCTTTTAAATTCTATGCGGATAGGAAATCATTCATTCCTTGTTTTTAAATTACCTGTATTTAGCGATTTTAAAATTGTAAATAATTAACAAAAGCAGATCTTTTCATTTTTCAGATCTGCTTTTCACAATTTAATCTTCCGCCACATCGACATCTGTATTGGTTGATATTTGTAATCAATTTGGAGCGTTTCTGTCGGTAAAACTTTTTGCCACATTTCTGGCACGTTATCACATAATTGATCTTTTTTTCTCTTTTTGGCGCTTCCAACCCCAATTCTTCATAAGTAGCTGTAGTTTTGATCTTATAGCCATAAGTCTGGTTCATTTTGGATGCGTATTCCTTCCACTTAGTACCGTGATTGTAGCATCCCCTACAGGTATGGAGCAGCTCATGAGCAAGAATCGTCCGTACAACCTTTTTGTCTGCCGCAAGAAGCATTTCTCCTATTTCAATCCTGTAGATCTCACCCTTGATGCCTTTTTCCCGTCTGCAAGCGGCAAACCGGCTGCGAGCTCTTTTGTTGATTGTGATTTCCGAATTTATTTTCCTGCTTACAGGTATTTTTAAATTCCGGCACTCTTTTATAAGCTCCTGAACACAAAATTCTATTTCTTTCTTATCCATGTTTCACGTGAAACTTTTCATTCTATCCCAGTGATTTCAATAGTTCAATCAATCTCTCCAACTCATCTCGGCTATAATATTCGATTTCAATTTTACCCTTTTTTCCAGACTGATTCAGATTTACTTTCGTACCCATAATCTGTTTTAAATCGTCTTCCACTTTTCTTACATCCGCGCTTTTCTCTGCTTTTTTTCTGGAAATTTTCTTTTTAGGAGCATTTTCTTCCTTGATTATTTTTTCAATTTCTCTTACAGAGAGTCCTTCTTTTATTGCATATTCCGCAAGTTGAATCTGTTTTTCCGTATCCCCGATCCCCGCAATTGCCCTGGCATGTCCGGCGGAAAGCTGGTTTGCCAAGAGCATTTCTCGAATTTCAGACGGAAGCTTTAAAAGGCGAAGAGCATTTGTAATATACGGTCTGCTTTTTCCTACGCTTTTAGAAACCTGCTCTTGAGTCATGCCGAAATTCACGATCATCTGATTGAGTCCTTCTGCTTCTTCAACCGGATTTAGATCTTCTCGCTGCATATTCTCAATAATAGCAATAAGCATATTCTGCTCATCTGTAAATTCTCTTATGATACATGGGATTTCTTTCAGCCCCGCTTTTCTGCAAGCCCTCCAACGTCTTTCACCTGCAACGATTTCATATCCTTTATCCGCTTTTCGCAAGATAACAGGCTGTATCAAACCGTTTTCTATAATAGACGCAGCCAATTCTTCTAACTTTTCTTCATTAAAACTTTTCCGTGGCTGATTTTGGTTAGGCTTGATTTCATTTATATTAATAAAAGAAATTCCTTTTTCTTCGCTTTCTTCTTTTTTTGTAACAGAAATTTCCTGTGTGTCTATTTCAGAATTACTAAAAAGAGCTTCAAGCCCTTTTCCTAAACCTCGATTTTTTGGTGCTGCCATTACTCTTCTTCCTCCAGACTTAAGAATTCTTCAGCAAATTCCTGATAAGCCTGGGCTCCTGCTGATTTTGGATCATATTGCATAATAGGCATACCATAACTTGGGGCCTCTGCAAGTCTTACATTCCTTGGTATTACGGTTGTATAAACCTTTTCTTTAAAATATTTCTTTACTTCCTCAACTACTTGAACAGATAGATTTGTTCTTCCATCAAACATACTGAGAATTACACCCTGTATCTTTAAATTTGGATTCATATTTTTCTTTACAATTTCAATTGTGCTCATAAGCTGACTTACACCTTCCAGCGCGTAGAATTCACACTGAATCGGGATTAATACAGAATCTACAGCCGTCAGAGAGTTAATAGTCAGAAGACCCAAAGACGGAGGACAGTCAATAAAAATATAATCATAGTTTGGCTTAATCTGATCCAGCGCTTTTTTTAGTCTCTTTTCTCTACCTTTTAATTTAATCAATTCTACTTCAGCTCCGGCAAGTTGTACACTAGCTGGAATAATATCAAGGTTTTTTACTCCTGTCTGCACAATCGCCGTTTGTGGATCGATTTTATCTTCTACAAGAATTTCGTAAGAAGTATTGCCAAGTTCTTTTTTCGATAATCCAATACCGCTAGTAGTATTCCCCTGTGGATCAATATCGATAATCAAAACTTTCTTATCTTTGAGAGCCAGGCAAGCAGCCAAATTTATATTTGTAGTAGTTTTGCCTACCCCTCCTTTTTGATTGAATATTGCTATTGCTTTTCCCAAAATATATCCTCCTTAGAACAATCTATAAATTCCTTTTGTATAAATTGATTATATACTATTCATGTTTTTTTTACTATAGTTTTTACGAAAAAAAAGAATGTTTCACGTGAAACATTCTTATTGATTTACAATTTTTGCTTTTTCAGGAGATCTTTTTGAGCTATTTTTAGGGATTACTATTTTTACCTCATAATAATCTCCTTTATCTTCTTGCGTATACTTTGCCCCCTGTTCTACTTGAAAGATTTCGTTAAAAGTTTTGCGTATTGTATTAAGATATAATTTATAGCTAATATAGCTGATCTTATTTTTCTTTCGCTGTTCTTCCTGTTGTTTTTCCAGCACATCCTCTATAAATTTTTCGGTCTGTCTCACATTTAATCCATGTGAGACAACCTTCTCAATCACAACTCTTCTGGTCTCATCATCCGGAATTTTTAACAATGCCCTTGCGTGTCTTTCTGTAAGCTTATTTTCTATAAGAACTTTTTGAATATCCTCCGGTAAAGAAAGAATACGAATCTTATTCGAAATCGTTGACTGTTTTTTCCCTACCCTTTCCGCTACTTCTCCCTGCGTAAGGTTATATTCTTCCATAAGACGATAATACGCCTGCGCCTCCTCCATGTATCCCAGATTTTCTCTTTGTACATTTTCCACCAGTGCGATGATCGCCGCGTCCTTATCATCCGCTTCCCGAATAATAGCAGGTATCTTTGTAAGTCCTGCCATAATTGCTGCTCTCAGTCTTCTTTCCCCTGCAATCAGTATGTAAGGTCCGTTGTTTTGCTTTTTTAAAATAATTGGCTGTATCACTCCATATTTTACAATTGAATCTCTCAGTTCAAGAAGCTCTTCTTCGCCAAAACATTTTCTTGGCTGATCCGGATTTGTAACGATCAGATCAACTGGTATATCCGTTACTTTCTTAATCCACATATTGATCCCTCCTTGTTCTGATTCTATCTTAACAGGATTGGGACAAGGGCAAAAGAAATTTCGTTCAACAAAAAACCCCTAAAAAATCTATTTTAGGGGCTCTTTCGATGGTGTTCCCGCTTTTCTCGGATATTTTGAAGGGGTGCTGCCTGTTTTCTTAATAAAAATAATTTTATGATCCAAACGAAATCCATCCAAAATTGGCTGTTCTTCTTTTTTTACTTCACCCCCTAAAATCTGTATCGCCTTTCTGCTTTCCTTCAATTCCTCTCTAATATCCGGTCCTTTATATGCGAGAAACCAACCTCCCTTTTTAATAAAAGGAAGACAGTATTCAGAAAGAACGGAAAGATTCGCCACTGCCCTGGACACGCAAAGATCAAATTTCTGTCTGTATTTTTTATTTTTTGCCAACTCTTCCGCTCTTCCATGGATAGCCGTCACATTTTTAATTTCTGCCTTTTCACAAAGTTCATTTATAATTTTGATCCTTTTATTTAAGGAATCGATCAGGAGAAACTCTTTTTCCGGCGCGGCAATGGCCAGGGGAACTCCCGGAAAACCTCCTCCAGTTCCTACATCAATAATCGAATTTGAATTTTGAAATTCATCATAGGATACACATAATAAAGAATCCATATAATATTTTTCTATAAATTCTTCCGGATCTGTAATGGAAGTTAAATTTACCATTTTATTCCAACTTAAAATACCTTCCATGTATATCCTAAATTTCTCAATTCGAGAGCTGTCACTGGATATTCCTAATTGAGTCAGCGCTCTTTCTAACTGTTTCATATTTTCTTCCTTCTCATTTTTTCCAAATAAATCAACAGCACATTGATATCTGCCGGTGAAACTCCGGAAATTCTGGATGCCTGCCCCAAAGACACCGGCTTGAACTGGTTCAGTTTCTGCCTGGCTTCCAAACGGAGTCCTTCAACCTTTTCGTAATCAAAATCACTATCCAGCTTTTTATCTTCCAGCTTTTTAAATTTCTGAATCTGCT
This sequence comes from Zhenpiania hominis, assembly GCF_014333425.1. Classification (GTDB taxonomy): domain Bacteria; phylum Bacillota; class Clostridia; order Peptostreptococcales; family Anaerovoracaceae; genus Hominibacterium; species Hominibacterium hominis. The sequence continues at coordinate 101,116 of NZ_JACRYT010000009.1, forward strand.
GCTCCTGTTTTGTAATGTATCCTTCATATTTAATCTGGACTTCCAACTGAGCTCTGGCGTGGTCGGAAAGATGAGGGCGATCTGGATCCGCAAAAGCCAGATCTTCATAATTTACCTGTGGGCGCTTCATCAGCTCTATCATAGAAATTTTCGTTTCCACTGGCGTGCTCCCTTTTTCGATCAGATATTCATTAATATCTTCCGGTGAAAGCATCTTCTTTTGCAGTCTCTTTTTTTCTTTTTCAATAATTTCCTTTTTTTCTACAAATTTCCTATAACGCTTTTCTGAAGCCAGTCCGAGGGCATATCCCTTCTCTGTCAAACGCAGATCTGCGTTGTCTTGCCTGAGAACCAGTCTATATTCCGCTCTGCTGGTCATTATTCGATAAGGTTCATTAGTACCTTTGGTCACAAGATCGTCGATGAGAACGCCAATATAAGCCTCGCTTCGATCCAGGATAAACGGATTTTTTTTGTCAATTTTCAAAACAGCATTGATCCCAGCCATCAACCCTTGCGCTGCCGCTTCCTCATAACCGGAGCTGCCGTTAAACTGGCCGGCACAGAAAAGATTTTCGATCTGTCGGTTTTCCAGACTCAGCTTTAAATCCAGAGGATCAATGCAGTCATATTCAATCGCGTAAGCAGGCCGCACAATTTCCAGTTGCTCCAGTCCAGGAATTGTTTTATAAAAAGCTTCCTGAACATCCTCCGGAAGGCTGGACGACATTCCCTGTATATACATCTCATCGGTTGTCAGCCCTTCCGGTTCAATAAATAACTGATGCCGTTTTTTATCCGCGAACCGATTTACTTTATCCTCTATGGAAGGACAATATCTGGGACCTACGCCTTCAATCTGCCCTCCAAAAAGAGCAGAACGGTGAAAGTTATTTCGAATAACCGTATGTGTATCTTCATTTGTATAAGTCAGCCAGCATGAAATCTGATCTTTCTCAAGCCCATCATTTAAAAAGGAAAACGGAACAATTTTTGAATCACCCTTCTGTTCCTGCATTTTCGAATAATCCAAACTTTTCCCCAGAGCCCTGGCAGGCGTACCCGTTTTAAATCTCCGCATAGGAAGACCGTACTTTCTCAAATTTTCTCCCAGTTCCATGGACGGAGCCAAACCATTTGGACCGCTGTCAAAAGCACTTTCCCCAATAAAAATCTTTCCCTTTAAAAAGGTACCTGTTGCCAAGATCACGGCTTTCGACCGGTATATAGAACCCGTCTTTAAAACGACGCCTTGCGCTCTTCCGTTTTCCAGGATCAGATCGATAGCCTCGCCCTGTTTCAAATGGAGATTTTCCTGATCTTCCAAAGTCTTTTTCATTTCCTCATGGTAACGATTTTTATCCGCCTGAGCCCGCAGGGAATGAACAGCCGGTCCTTTCGCCGTATTCAGCATCTTGCTCTGAATAAAGGTTTTATCAATATTCAGACCCATCTGTCCCCCCAAAGCGTCAATCTCACGAACAAGATGGCCTTTTCCTGTTCCTCCAATAGAAGGATTGCAAGCCATCATCGCTACCGCCTCAAGGTTAATCGACAGAATCAAAGTTCTTTTTCCCATCCTCGCGCAGGCCAGCGCCGCTTCACAGCCCGCATGGCCGGCGCCAACCACAATTACATCATATTCACCCATTAAATATGCCATCTTTTATCCTCTACTCTATTTTCCCAAACAAAATCTCGAAAAGACTTCGTTAATAATATCATCAGAAACTGTTTCACCCGTAATTTCACCCAGAGAATCATAAGCGCTTTTCAAATCCACTTCAATAAAATCCATAGCTTCTCTAGCCGCTGTCATTGACTGGGCATCTGCCAAGGAACTTTTCGCCTGTTCCAACAGATTCTTATGTCTTACATTTGTTACCATCAGACTGTCATTTTGCCGGACAGAACCGCTGTAAACCATATTTACAATTTCTTCTTCTACCTTCTCCACACCAAATCTGTCTTTTAAAGAAGTTTCAATTACAGAAGCATTTGGCATCTGCTCCTTCAAAAATGTTAAATCCCATTTTTTTTCAAGATCAATTTTATTTATCAGGACAATTGCTTTACGATCCCCGATATAATGGATAATTTCCTGATCTTCCTCTGAAAGCTCCCGGCTGACATCTAAAACAAATAGGATCAAATCTGCTTCATTAAAAGATTTTTTACTTTTTTCAATTCCGATTTTTTCAATCTTGTCATCTGTCTCGCGAATTCCCGCTGTATCGATCAGACGGACTGGTATATTTCGAATGTTGAGAACCTCTTCGATGGTATCTCTTGTAGTACCTGGTATTTCGGTAACAATCGCCCTGGTTTCTTTCAAAAGCTCATTCATCAGAGAAGACTTGCCCACATTTGGTTTTCCGATAATCGCTACGTTTAATCCCTCCCGAATCAGCCTTCCAGAATCCGCTGTAGACAAGAGTTTTTCAATCATATTGCTTATCTGCGATATTTCATCTTCCATTTTCTCATAAGTCAATTCTTCAATATCCTCATCCGGATAATCGATATTGACCGTCACGTTTACTAAAAGATCAAGAAGACTTGCCCTGATTTTTCCTACTTCTTCAGAAAGAACACCTTCCAGTTGTCCCATTGCCACATCAAAACTTTTGTCCGTCTTTGCCTTAATCAGATCAATCACTGCCTCTGCCTGAGAAAGATCCAGCCGTCCATTTAAAAAAGCTCTTTTCGTAAATTCTCCCGGCTCCGCAAGACGAGCCCCATTCCTTAAAACGAGCTCCAGGGTTTTCCTTAAGGAAACCATGCTGCCATGGCAGTTGATCTCCGCAACATCTTCTTTTGTATAAGTATGAGGTTCTTTCATGAAAACAGAAAGTACTTCGTCGACTACCTGACCGTCTTTCGGATCCATAATATGCCCGTAAGTCATTTTACGGTTTTCCATTTTCCAATCTTGCTTTCTATTCCGCGGAACAAATATTTTTTTTAATATGTCATAAGTATTTGGCCCGCTGATACGGACAATTCCTATTCCGCCTTCCCCGTACGCCGTTGCAATAGCAGCAATTGTATCTTCCATCGCCTATTACCTTTCTAATTTCTTTATTATGAAAAAGACCCGCATATGCTGCGGGCCGAGTCTGTTTCCACTTTATTTTGCCAGTTCAATGATTACCCTTCTGTAAGGTTCTTCCCCTTCACTCTTTGTGGTAACATTCGGGTTGCTCTGAAGGGTCGCGTGAATTACTTTTCTCTCATATGGATTCATAGGCTCCAGTCTCACACTCTTCTTTGTTTTCACAACTTTATCCGCAAGTCTGTTGGCCAGCTGTTCCAGGGTTTTTTCCCTCTTTGCTCTATAATTCTCTGCGTCTACTACAACCCGGATATATTTTTCGTTTTCCTTGTTCACCACAAGGCTCGTCAGATACTGAATGGCATCCAGAGTCTGTCCTCTTTTTCCGATCACGGTTCCGGAATCTTTCCCTTTTATATTCAGATAAACACTGCTGCTTCCTGTTTTAGCCGTAATATCCAGATTCAGACCCATTTTTTCCGTCAACTCTTTCAAAAAGGAAAGGGCCGGATGATCTTCTACCTCTACCATATTTTCTTCCGGTTCACGAGGAATGATTGTCTTTTTCTTTTCTTTTTTCTTTCTATCCTTCTTCCTCTTTTCCGTTTTTCGCTGTTCAAGAGCTTTGTCAGATTCCGCTGTTTCCTCAATCGTTGAAGGCTGTTCCTCTTTAATTTCCGGTTTCATTTCAGACACAGCTGTTTCTTCCACCACTTTTTTCTTTGGCTCCACTCTTACCTTAGCGAGCTTTGATCCTATACCGAAAAACCCCTTTGACGGCTCTTCCAGTACAGTCACTTCTACTTCATCTCTTTCCAGTTTTAAATCAATCAGGGCAAGTTTGACAGCTTCTTCTACGTCTGTACCCCACTTTTCTGAAAAATCCATATTTATTCCTCCGCATTATCAAAAAAGAAATTTACTATTTTTTCTTCTTTTTTGATTCCTCTTTGAGTTTATTTCTTACTGACTTCAGATGGATATTAAAGAAGATCTGCATGATCTGTCCCAAAGCCCAGTATAAAGCCAGGCCGGAAGGAAAAGATCTTCCCATCCATACGATCATAATAGGAAAGATGTACTTCATCATTTTCATCATCCCATTCATCTGAGCAGCGGTTCCGGTAGCTTCTTCCTGCTGCTGCTGATTCATGGAAAACGCGATGAACGTCGCAATACCTGCCAAAATCGGCAAAATCCATTTATCCGGCTGGCTCAGATCCATGATCCACAGGAATTCTTCATGAACAGCAAACAACATCGTATCGTCGTTTGTCATATATTCCATTGGTTGCCGGAGCAGAGCGAATAATCCCATAATAATCGGCATTTGAATCAACATCGGCAAGCATCCGCCCATAGGATTAAATTTTTCCTCTTTATAAAGCTCTGCCATTTTTATATTCAAAGTCTCTTTATCATTCGCGTATTTTCTCTGCAGAGCCAACATCTTAGGCTGTACCTCTGACATTCTGGCCATAGACTTTGTCTGCTTTATATATAATGGATAAAGACACATTTTTACAATAATCGTAAAAATAATAATTGTAATTCCGTAATTATTGATGAATCCATATAAAAAACTAAGTAACCAGCCAAGAGGTTCTGCTATTACTCCTAATATCGTGTACATTCATTTCCTCCACTATTTTAAAGGATCATAACCTCCCGGATGAAAGGGATGACACTTTAAAATTCTTTTAATCCCAAGATATGTCCCTTTGAAAAATCCGTATTTTTCCAAAGCTTGAATAAAATACACCGAACAAGTCGGATAAAATCTGCAAGTAGGTGGAAATAAAGGGGATATAAATTTCTGATACCCCTTTATTAAGAGAATCAAGATATGTTTCATTCTCATCACCTTCTTATTTTTTCAAGATACCGGATCTCCTGGTTGCGGCTTCAATTGATTTTTTCACATCCGCACATTTCAAATTAACAATTGTCTTTCTTGCTATAAAAATAATATCATATCCTACAGCAAGTCTTTCAAAAATCTGTCTGTAGCTTTCCTTCATGAGCCTGCGTGCTCGATTTCTTACTACACTGTTTCCTACTTTTTTGCTTGCTAAAAACGCGATTCGATTATAGGGAAGATTATTTTTTCTGCAAAAAACGACAACATAACGATCTCCAACAGACTTCCCTTTTTTATAAATGGAAGAAAAATCGCTTTTTTTTCGTAATACTTCTTTTTTTAGCATAGCTGCTCATCTTCACATGGTTCTCATAACAAAAAGACCACAATCCGCGGTCTCTATGCTGATAACACTTTTCTTCCTTTTGCCCTTCTTCTCTTTAAAACATTTCTACCGTTTTTCGTCTTCATTCTTTTTCTGAATCCGTGTTCTTTTTTTCTCTGTCTCTTTTTCGGCTGATAAGTCATCTTCATTTTTAAAACACCTCCTTCCTTCCTATCAAAAGCGTCAAAAAACGCGCATATAAAAACCCATGTACATATGCCCTATTATTATACATTTGAGTTTCTTTTCTGTCAACAAAAAACTGAAGTTTTCAACATGTTTATAGGGCAATCGCAAAGTCAGAGAGTTTTAATTTTCATATTTTTTCTCAAAGAGCAGTTTCTCTATCCTGTGTATATCATGCTCATTTGCCATAATAAACCGTTTCATTGGCTTATCTGAGTATTGCTCATCATATTTCTTCATCATCAGGCAGAATCTTCTTAATACAGCTCCACTTGTCATGGCTCCTTCTTTCCGCGCGGTTTTCTGGTCTTCCTTTAATTGCACATCTAACAGCCAGTGCTGCATCTCTATATTCCAATGCCCTTGTCGGATCTTTACCAGATTTTCTATATCCAACTCTTCCAGATTTGTGATCACGATCTGTCTGGAATGGCTTATCTCGCCTGTCCCTGTCTGAACCGTCTTTTTCTCTATGACCCCTATCCGGGCAATACTTCCATAAATCGATTCAAGCCCCAGCTTTTCATATAGAAACGATGTGTCTTGAATCAGTCTTCCTTTTATGCGTTCTATCCTTCCATGACTCTTGTTAATTTGTTCCACTCCGTCTAGCTTCTCATACTTCCCTTTCTGTTTCAGTCTCTCCAACTCTTCCTCTATCGTCCGCAGCAGCCTTTTCTGGTTTTCTTTTACCGGTATGACATAGCTTCCTCCCCTATCTACTATCGCTTGGATTACGGTCTGGTTACACCCCATTGCGTCTATAGTCACGATCGTCTTATTCAACTCAAACAGCTTCAGGTATTCCGGAAGACAGCTGATTTCATTCTCCTTCTCTCCCACTTCCTTCACCTTCAATCCAATGGATTCCCCCTCATACATTGCGTTTAGAAGATACCTCGGCTTTTCTCCTTTCCCTTTTTCGCTGGCCGCTCGTACCGCCTTCCCATCTACACGCAATATTTTCATGTCTTTGTATCTCTCGCAGATCTCCGGGAACATTTCTTTAAGCCACGCCCCCAGCGAAAACGACAGCTTCTCAAAACTGACCATTCGCAACAGCCTCGAAAAGGTGTCGTGGGAAGGCACCCGTTTCATCTGGGTTTTCTCCTTAAAATATTCGAAGTTCAGTTCCGCGTAAAAAGCAATATCGCTCCCTTCGCTGTGACCCGCCAGCACCGCGTAAATACAGATCAGCAGCAGATCTGCAAAACGTTAACGGATCCCTCTGGCCTGTCTCGGGTCTTCAATCTGCTCCACCAGAAAGATCAGTTCCTTTTCTTCATCGTATCTCATTTTCTGCGAGTCCCAGCCTTTCTAGCAATTCTCTTTGTACTTTCGTCAGTTCACTTTGAAAAACCATTTTCCCCATCCTGAAACTGCAAATATATTTCAGCGGCTCCAATTCTTCCAATGGGTATTCACAGATCTTGCTGATCGCTGTGATCTGGTTTGGGATCCCGATATGGAAGCGTTCGACCATTTCATCCACCGGATAAATCGTCACGTCTGCCCTGTCATTTAAAAAGGAATTATTGGATAAGTAAACGATCATACTGTAATAAAGATTCCTCCGCTCCTGCACAGGTCCGCTTCGCCTGCTGATATATTCCTCCTCAAATTTCAGCAGAAAATTTGTAAAGCCGCACTCCCGGATAACTACGTGCTCCGTATCAACCCTCGTTCTGTACAGCGGATGGAACCCCCACCGATCTATTTTCCCTGCCAGTCCCTTAATCTCCTGGACCGGATAATTTTTTCCTGGAACACGTTTGGAAGTCGCGTAGTAAGCGTAGTATGTGTCATTTACTTTTTTTACCACTGTCCCCTTTGGCCTGTACTGTTTTACATAATCTGGATATTTCATATATATGTATTATCATAATATACAATACAAGTCAAGCATAAATTAAGAGAGCAGCAGAAAATGTCGCTTTTCCTCTACTCTCTTTTCTACTAATTATGACTTTGCGATTGCCCTAACATGTTTATAGGGCAATCGCAAAGTCAGAGAGTTTTAATTTTCATATTTTTTCTCAAAGAGCAGTTTCTCTATCCTGTGTATATCATGCTCATTTGCCATAATAAACCGTTTCATTGGCTTATCTGAGTATTGCTCATCATATTTCTTCATCATCAGGCAGAATCTTCTTAATACAGCTCCACTTGTCATGGCTCCTTCTTTCCGCGCGGTTTTCTGGTCTTCCTTTAATTGCACATCTAACAGCCAGTGCTGCATCTCTATATTCCAATGCCCTTGTCGGATCTTTACCAGATTTTCTATATCCAACTCTTCCAGATTTGTGATCACGATCTGTCTGGAATGGCTTATCTCGCCTGTCCCTGTCTGAACCGTCTTTTTCTCTATGACCCCTATCCGGGCAATACTTCCATAAATCGATTCAAGCCCCAGCTTTTCATATAGAAACGATGTGTCTTGAATCAGTCTTCCTTTTATGCGTTCTATCCTTCCATGACTCTTGTTAATTTGTTCCACTCCGTCTAGCTTCTCATACTTCCCTTTCTGTTTCAGTCTCTCCAACTCTTCCTCTATCGTCCGCAGCAGCCTTTTCTGGTTTTCTTTTACCGGTATGACATAGCTTCCTCCCCTATCTACTATCGCTTGGATTACGGTCTGGTTACACCCCATTGCGTCTATAGTCACGATCGTCTTATTCAACTCAAACAGCTTCCGGTATTCCGGAAGACAGCTGATTTCATTCTCCTTCTCTCCCACTTCCTTCACCTTCAATCCAATGGATTCCCCCTCATACATTGCGTTTAGAAGATACCTCGGCTTTTCTCCTTTCCCTTTTTCGCTGGCCGCTCGTACCGCCTTCCCATCTACACGCAATATTTTCATGTCTTTGTATCTCTCGCAGATCTCCGGGAACATTTCTTTAAGCCACGCCCCCAGCGAAAACGACAGCTTCTCAAAACTGACCATTCGCAACAGCCTCGAAAAGGTGTCGTGGGAAGGCACCCGTTTCATCTGGGTTTTCTCCTTAAAATATTCGAAGTTCAGTTCCGCGTAAAAAGCAATATCGCTCCCTTCGCTGTGACCCGCCAGCACCGCGTAAATACAGATCAGCAGCAGATCTGCAAAACGATAACGGATCCCTCTGGCATGTCTCGGGTCTTCAATCTGCTCCAACAGAAAGATCAGTTGCTTTTCTTCATCGTATCTCATTGTCTTCTATTCCCAGCCTTTCTAGCAATTCTCTTTGTACTTTCGTCAGTTCACTTTGAAAAACCCGTTTCCCCATCCTGACACTGCAAATATATTTCAGCGGCTCCAATTCTTCCAATGGGTATTCACAGATCTTGCTGATCGCTGTGATCTGGTTTGGGATCCCGATATGGAAGCGTTCGACCATTTCATCCACCGGATAAATCGTCACGTCTGCCCTGTCATTTAAAAAGGAATTATTGGATAAGTAAACGATCATACTGTAATAAAGATTCCTCCGCTCCTGCACAGGTCCGCTTCGCCTGCTGATATATTCCTCCTCAAATTTCAGCAGAAAATTTGTAAAGCCGCACTCCCGGATAACTACGTGCTCCGTATCAACCCTCGTTCTGTACAGCGGATGGAACCCCCACCGATCTATTTTCCCTGCCAGTCCCTTAATCTCCTGGACCGGATAATTTTTTCCTGGAACACGTTTGGAAGTCGCGTAGTAAGCGTAGTATGTGTCATTTACTTTTTTTACCACTGTCCCCTTTGGCCTGTACTGTTTTACATAATCTGGATATTTCATATATATGTATTATCATAATATACAATACAAGTCAAGCATAAATTAAGAGAGCAGCAGAAAATGTCGCTTTTCCTCTACTCTCTTTTCTACTAATTATGACTTTGCGATTGCCCTAACATGTTTATGGTTCACATATGATAATGTCTTAGTATACCACAAAAGAAAATGTCCCGAATGTGGTATAATTATCCTCCTATGAGACTTATGAACAGGAGGAAATCATTATCAGAAAGGTAGAACT
>NZ_JACRYT010000010.1 GCF_014333425.1 Zhenpiania hominis
AAACTGACGAAGCAGAGGATATACATAAAGAACCGAGGAAAGATAGAAGCGAGGGATTTCAAGGACAAAGACAGAGGAAAAGGCAGCTATGGTGAATATGCAGAACGGATCATAGAGGAGGCCTGCGAGGGAGCGATTGATTTCAGCATATTTGAGAGGAGAGAGCCTGTTTTCGATGGAAGCAGCGGAACCCAGACACTGATCAGAAGCCTTAGCATGAACAGAGGCATACCGCTAAGCTAGATGATAATCATTTTGGATCTGTCAACCAAAAACTCCACAACAACTTGACACCGCCGGAAGTCTTTCCTACATTGACAATCTTTGTCGTGTAGGTAGCGGTATCTTTCGCCTCTCCATCATGATTGTGTATATAGAGATCCGCTTTTTCCGCCGGTTCGCCGCCAATAGTCAGTTCGCGGGCGTAATAGGTGTATTCGATTTCCTTTCCGTCACCGTCTACATCGTATTTCGCCAGGTCATCGAATGTGTCCTTCCATCCATTTCCGGAATTCAGCGCCAGGGTAACCTGTTTACCGTCAGAGCCTTTTACCGCGTCTTTTGTCTCATCTTTCTCGCCTGTCGTGCGGTACAGTCCTACTACCACTTCCTTCTGATCCGCGGTTTCCACGCCGCCCCATACCTTCTCAACGTCCAGGGATGTCAGCTGCGTATTGGTGATGTCCAGATCGGTTACCTTATTTGTGTAGCCGTTCGGCAGTACTTCGTCAACGGTGTAGGTAATCCGCTTTCCGTCCTTGTCATACTCATCCAGATTTTCGAATGTGTATTTCCAGGATCCTGCCGTGCTGTTGCCCGTAATCTCCTGTCTCTTAACTTCCTTATCGTTCGCGTAAAGGATAACGGTGATCTTTTCCGGACGCTTGTTATCCGCGTTACCTCCGTCTCTCCATACTTTTTCGCCGGAGATATCGATCTTATCAGTCAGAGTATTGGTGAAGTCGGTTCCATTCTGCGTATCCGCGTATTCGTCGCCGCTTGTCGCCGCGTCCTTCGGTGTCGGAACGGTTTCTGTCACCTTATACGTGTACTTGTTTCCCTTCTCATCCGCTGCCGGCAGATCGGAGTATGTGTACGTCCACTTGTCTGTATCCGTATCTTTCCAGGTCGGTTTCACATTCACAGTTTCCGTCTCGCCGCCCTGAATCTGGCGGGTCAGAGTCAGTTCCAATTTGTCCGGTCTGTTCTGATACGCGTTTCCGTTGTCCACCCAGGTCTTGCTTCCGGTAATGGAAGTCTTTCCTACGTTAACAATCTTTGTCGCGTAAGTAGCCGCCTGTTCGTTCTCCGAATCATAGTCATATACCTTATAGAGATCCGCTTCTTTAACCGGGTTGCCGCCAATAGTCAGTTCACGGGCGTAATAGGTATATTCGATTTCCTTTCCGTCACCATCTACATCGTATTTCGCCAGGTCATCGAATGTGCCCTTCCATCCATTTCCGGAATTCAGCGCCAGAGTAATCTGTTTACCGTCAGAGCCTTTTACCGCGTCTTTTGTCTCATCCTTCTCGCCTGTCGTACGGTACAGTCCCACAACGACTTCTTTCTGAGCGTCTGTTTCCACACCGCCCCATACCTTTTCAACATCCAGGGACGTCAGCTGTGTATTGGTGATGGTATTGCCGTTTACCGTCCTACTGTAGCCTTCCGGCAGTACTTCGTCAACGGTGTAGGTAATCCGCTTTCCTTCGGTATCGTATTCATCCAGCCCACTGAAGGTATAGCTCCAGGTTTCGTCTGCCGTAGCGTCGCCGCTGTCAATCGTTTTGGTCTTAAATTCGGTTCCATTCTTGTAAAGTACAACGGTAATTGAGTCCGGACGCTTGCCATCGGCGTCGTTTCCGTCTCTCCATACTTTTTCACCGGAGATGCTGATTTCACCGGTCAGCGTGTTGGTCAGGTTGTTGCCACTCTGGCTCAGCGTATATCTATCATCGCCGCTTACCGGCTTTGGTATCGATTCTTCCACGGTATAAGTGTACATTTTGCCATCTCTGTCTGTCGCCGGCAGATCTTTGTAAGTGTACGTCCACACGTTGCCGTTTTTCGTCCATTCCGGAGTCGCGTTTACCTTTTCATTGCCAGCGCTTCCTGCCGCCTGACGGTATAATGTCAGCGTCAGCGTATCCGGTCTGGTCTCATATGTGTCATTATTATCCTTCCAGGTTTTTGTACCGGTAATATCGATCTTCACAATATTGACGATCTTTGTCTTATTTGCCTGATCATGGTAAACAATGTCATAGATATAGTCTATTGTTTCCTTATTGGCCGGTTTACCATCTATCGTCAGTTCACGGGCATAATAGGTATAAAGGTTGCCCTTCTTATCGTACTTCGGAAGTCCGGTAAAGTTCCCCTTCCAGGAATTATCCTTATTCAGGGTTACTGTCTTCTGGCTTCCGTCAGTGTTCTTTACAACATAGTCCTCATCGGTTCCTTTGCTGTCAGTAATTGTGCGGTACAATCCAACTACAACATTTGTACCCTTTACAGTGCCGCCCCATACTTTCTCTACGGAATAGCTGACCGCCTCTACGTTTTTGTAGATATAGGACGGGTAGTTTCCTACTTTTCCAATCTCCGCGTCTTCCTGAACGTATCCGCTCGGTACAGTTTCAATCACTCTGTACTGTGTCTTTCCGTCTTTCAGTTCGCTTCCCGGCATTACTTCCGGCAGATCGTTCCATACCGCCTTCCAGGATTCGTATTCGTGGAACGGTACATACTGGGATGAAGTTGGATCCATCACTGCTGCGGACGCCGGGGTTCCGTCTACCGTCACCGGACTGCTGACCGTTTTCCAGCCAGAAGCGGTCTTATACTGCGCGGTAAGTTTGACGGGTGTAGTCTTTCCCGCATTCAGGGTTCCCGGATTCCACTGCTTTTCACCGTAGATCTTTGTTGAATTCAGTGTATTCGTAGCCGTCGTTTTCTTATCTGTCGCGGACTTCGGATCATCATAGGTCACAGTATACGTCTTATTATAGGTATCCTCATTCTTAAGCACTGTCTGATCCTGATCGGTATTCAGTTCTCTTGCCCGATAAGTATAATCCTTTCCATTCAGATCCGTCTTTGGCAGGCCTTCGATGGCCGCCTCAACACTTTTATCGCTGTTGGTTCCATAAAGGGTTATGGTCAGATCCTTTTCTGCTGATTCGTTTGCTGCTTTCACCCTCACATTTTCCCACTTTTGGTTATCGACTGATTTCTGGATTACAAAGGTTGTTTCCCAGTCATAGCCCGTGCGTCCGGTGTCCGGACGGGTATTGTACAGGTTGTTATTGTCGCCTTTCCATACTTTCTCAACCGTAATATCCGTAGTCGGCAGACGGTTGGTATGAATTGTTTCGGTGTCTTTAACAGATCCGCTAACTCCCCATTCGAAGATTCCAGTACTGTACTTGTATTTATATGTAGTCCCGTCATCTTCTATAACCGTAATGTTCTGTGTTGCCTTCGGATCGCTGTTTCCATACTGAATAGAAACTTCCACTACGCGGTAATCAACCTCATGTTCGTTATCTTCTTTATCCTTGATCCAAGTAGGAAGATTGCTGAAATATCCAGTCTTCCACGCGTTCGCATCATTGATTCTTCCCGTCTTTGTTGTCTCAAATATGTAATCACTAAATTCCGCGTTGTACGTCTTATCTGACAGCATTGTTCTAAAGTAGCCGTTATCACCGCCTGCATCCATCCATTTAGCCGCCTCTCCGTCTACTGGCTTATCCGCGGCCTGCAGCTTAAAGGTTACCGTCAGATCCGTTCCCAGATAGTCATCCGTAATCGTCTTTCCATCCGAATCTACCCACTTCTTTGTAAATGGCTCGGAAGTCTTAATGCTGTTGGTCAGATCCGCCATATTTATAGCACTCTTTCCATCGTTTGATCCGCTGACAGTTCCATCGGACGGAGTTACATTATACTTTGAATCTGAATCTTTCTGTTCTGTTACCTGATACTTCCAGACCATACCGTTAGGCGCGTATTTTTCAAGCTCGTCATTGCCGGTTCCTTTGATTTCATAGGTCCATGTATCGCCGCTCTTTGTCCATTTAATATCATAATCCGTCTTATTGTTCAGATCCTGATCCATACCATTATCCTGATCTGGCTGTGAATCCGCTGAACGAGTTACGGTCAGTTCAATGTCATCCGGACGGAAGCCGAAGGCATCACTGTAATCCTGCCATATCTTCTTTCCTTTCAGCGTTACTTTCTCCGTCTCGTTCTGCTGGTTTTTAAAGGTCGCCTGAATTTCAGACTCCGTTTTCGGCTGCAGTCCTTCGACTTTCACGCCTTCCTGATTGCAAGTCTCTACCTGCAGATCACCTTCTCCCGCATAGGTTTCGTATCCGTTCAGATTTGTCTTCACTTCCTCAACCGTGTAGATATAAGGAGAGCCATTTGGTGCATAAATATCCAAATTTTCGAAGGTATGTGTCCATTCTACCGGGCTATTTTCATTTTTCTCATAAGCCTCTTCTACCTCATCGGAAGTCCATATTTCTGTTTTAGAGAAACTTGTATCCTTTACTGTTTCGCCCGTATTGTCTGTATAGGTTCTGGTCAACTTGAACTCCACTGCCGGATAAGCTTCCGGCTTGTCGTTCTCCATCGGCAGATAAAGGAATTTCTTGATTCCCAAGGATCCCTTCGTACTGTTGTATACGTTATCCATGCGGTAAGTGTGGCTATCTTCCGCGTCGTAAACCTCCGTCCACTCCGGGCTGGTCCAGCCTTCCGGCCAGGTTACATCTTCGTCCAGTTCATAACTGTACAATTTTCCGTTTTCCGAATTGTATTTCGGCAGCTCTATCGGATGTTCTTCTGTGCTGACAAATTCCGGCGTTCCATTATTAAATTTAACAACATTCTCTCCTTCGAACTTGATTTTGAAGACATAGGATCCCTTTGATTTCAGCTTCACCCATTGATCTTCTTTAATGGTCAGTGTCGCAATCTGTTTTCCGTCACCCGTTTCTCCGCTTACTTTCTGCAGCACTTTGAATGTTACTGTCGGCAAATTTACGTCTTCATATCCGGAAGGCAGGGAGGACCATACCTTCTGTCCGCGGATGGTTACTGTATCAAAAATGGAATTGATAAAGGTTCCGTCTTCCTGCAACGCATAGTATTTGTCATCAACCTTGATCGTATAATTATTGTCCTGCTTTTCTTGTACAGTTTCCGTACCAGCCGGATCGCCGTTCATTTCATAAGCAACATCCGCATAGTCAAATTCTTCATCATTAACCTTTGTTTTTTCCACGGCATAGTACATAATTTCATAGCCGAGGCTGTCATATTTCGGAACATTATCCAGAGTTACCGTCCAGTACGTGTACTTCTGATTTTCATCTTCCGCTGTCCACTTATAGTCCTTCTGGAAAATACTCGTCTCTGTTGTAATTTTTCCATCTGCTCCCTGAACATGCTTTACCTGGTAGATATCCAGATAGATGTCCGGACGCTGGCCTTCGTTGAAGACATAATCATCCTTCCACTTCTTATACCATTTGATGTCTTTGTTCCCCTGTAGGCGGTTGGTTACATCGACCGTCTGTTTGTCGCTGTCATGCAGTTCTCCAACCACATAGCTGGTCTGTGTTACGGAAGTCTGATATTTTGTCAGTGCCTCATAAACAGTTTTATAATCCGCTTTCAGCTCATTCCAGTCAACCACTCTGCCGTCTTGATCAACTACGACTTCCTTGATTTCATAATTTACAATCTTTCCTGTTTTATCGTACTTCGGAAGATTGTAGAAATAAATCTCGGAGGTATCATCCGCAAAGGAAATATTCTGGACGGAAGAAACTCCCTTTCCATCCTTATCCTTAATTTCTGTCGGGCTGTTCGGCGCGATAGTAACGGTATCCGCTGTCTTGTCTCCATAACCTTCTCGTGTAATTTCATAGTAGTCTTCCCTCGCTGTCATTTCTGAGAAGTTCACTTTCATCGCTAGGAACAGACTCGCATCATTTAACGCCTCCCTCAGCTCGGAGCGGGTCTTTCCACTGTCCTTTCCGTCCGTCCAGGTCTTAACAGCAGTCAGATCCACATTTCCAAGTCTGCGGTTGTCTACCGTGTAAATCGATTCATTTTCTACCTTTTCTTTGTAATAAGTCGCTTCATATTTATGTTCTTCTGTCTGGTACTGAATTGTGGTGTTCTCATCCGGCTCTTCCGGGTCTTCATAGTTTGGCGCAGTATTGGAATCCAGCAGGTAGTCTGTCAGAGGCACTTTCGTATCGCCTACTTTTTCTTCCAGAATATACACATCTTCTTCCGGATCCAGATAGCCGATTCCCACCAGCTTGTTCCATACGCCGTTCTCACCCAGAATGGCGGTTCCAATCTGCTGATCTTTCTCGTATACTTTTCCGTCTTCTTCCGTAGTAATGTTTTTATTTACATAAACATTGACTTTTACCTTTCCGCGATGGGCGGTATCACTGTTGTCCGTCCATTCTTTACGCACCATGATGCGGTTTCCGCCGTGGCCGTTATAGACAGTGGTCTTATAGTTGCCGTCTTCATCTCTTTCTGTTTTATAAGTCGGAATGTAGTCTCCCAGATCGCCGGTTTCCAGCAGCGTGTATTCATATACGCAGCCTTCTTCATCGTACTCCGCCAAAGGTTTGACCGTCGCTTTCCAGCTTTCTGTTTCCTGCGCGTAAATTCCCAGTTTTTTATTTACAAGCGTTTCCTTTGAATCCGGTTCTCCGTCCATTGTAAACTCAGCTACCGGCTCGCCCAGACCTTCTCCGCTGACCGCACGGTAGATCTTAAAAGTCACTTCCGCGCCTTCCGGAGCATCGATTTTTTCTCCATCCTCACCGACCCATACTTTTTCCACGTCATAGCGAATCGTGTCCGCGATGGAGTTGATTACAGTCAGCGTTCCTGTTTCTTCATCCGTTGTAGAGTCCGAACGGTACAGAACATTCTTTCCGCTCTGATTCAGCGTAAAATACAGACCATCTTCCCGTTCTTCCAGGAGGTTCGCGGAATTACCCTGCGTCACTTTACTTTCTACCCAGCGATATTCCAGTTCTCTTCCCAAATCGTCATATTTCGGCATTGTACGGGAGAATTTCGTTCCGGACAGATTTTCCGCATAGAAGTCATCTAAAACTTCGACTTCTTTTGTGTTCTGCCAGGTATCTTCGCCCTCGTCTGCCGGACGGGACTGAAGCGTTACTTCAACGGCAACATCTTCAAATTCCGCCTGGAAAGCCGCCGCTTTCCAAATTTTTACGCCGTCTACCGTTACCGTATCCGCAATCCGGTTTGTCAGAGTTCCTCCATTATACAGGAACGTGTTATTATCTTCCCGTACAGCATTGCCTCCGCCGTTATTAACGGTGTCTCTCACAATGAGCTTTCCATTTTCTTCTACAACCTCTCCGAAGATCTGGTCGTAGCTGTTGGCGTCACCTCCGTCTTTCGCGGTGGAGTCCAGATATTCTCTGGCCACGTAGATGTATTCATACCCTTCCGGGTCATATTTTTCCAGAGTGGGTTCCCCGGTACCAAGAAGGCCTTCCGGTTTTCCGAACTCAATGGTCTGCGTCGCATTTCCATCCAGCGTAATCGTCAGGATATCACCCTTAGCATCGCGAACCGGCGCTGCGGAAGTATAGGCTTCACCGCTGCGGAATCTCCAAAGCTGCACTTCACCTGCCGGACGTTTTTCCTGCGCGTTGTCTACGTCTTCATCATTCCACTTTTTTACCGCTTCATAATCGGTCTTTCCGGTCAGAGTCAGATACAGCGTTCCGCCATCGTGAATTTTGTTGACAACCGCGCCGTAATTCGGAGCTTCGGAATTGTCATAGGAAATTGCGAAGTAATCCGGCACAAGGCGCTGAACTTCAACTTTTCCTTCTTCCGTACCCTCTTTTTCTTCTACTCTGTAAGTAATTCTGGAACCATCCAGATTATATTTCCAAAGGTTTCCGTAAGTCATTTTTGAATTCGGATTTCCATTGGTAAAATTCAGCGTTTCCGTTGGTCCCTTTAATTTTTCGTGAAATTCCTTGTTTTCGCCGCAGGAAGCCATCAGCTGGAAATGACCTTTCACCGCATCCGCGATTCCGCTCATATCCGTCTTGTTTCCCTGTCTTACTGCGACATCAAACGCGAATTCCGTCTTCAGAACATAGTACCATCCTGGTTCTGTCAGATCACATTCGTACTTGTCCTTCATCGTGTTCAGATTCTCTTCGGTCACATCCTCTCGATCGTATCCATTTACCGCTTTCGGATCGACCTTCCATTCAACCTCGAATTCTCTCTGAACACCATACTTGTCCGTATAAATAACCTTTGAAGGCAATTCTTTTATATTGATCGTATACCGATTTACGCCATCCAGGTTCGCACTGGCGCTGTCCGACTCCGGAAATCCGTTCTCATCCATATCAAACAGCTTTCCGTTTTCTCCGTTCAGCACGGTCCAGCTTTCCCAATCTCCATCTTTCTCCTTCATACGGTAAGACAACGTCCAGTAGTCCTCTGCGGCCACGTCCGGACGAAGTCCTTCTTCATCACGATTGTCCGCCCAGAACACATTCTGTGTAATACCTTCGCCATATGTAATGTCTTTCTCCGCCTCTTCCAGATTTCCTGTGAAGGCATCCAGCACATTAGCAAACACCGCATCCATCTTCAGCTGCTTTTTCTCTTTCGCCGGCTCCTGTCCGTCCGCGGACGGCTGCTTACTTTCGTCTTCTACATTATTCTCTTCGCCGACAGGCGCGTTCTGTTCTTTATCGTTATTTTCTTCATCGTTTGGTGTGTTTTTTTCATCATCCTGCGCTGCTTTTTCCGGCACACTAAGTGACAGGACTTTGCCTTCAAACTCAAAGGCTACCTGTTCTGCTTCGTCCCCGTTCTGAGCATCGTCTTTTGCTTCAGTCGCAACGGTAACATCCTCTTTTGTAACTTCGATTTCCACATCTTTTTCCGCGTTTTCCGGAACCTGGAATTCGATTTTCTGCTTCAGATCATTGCTATCCTGATCCAGGGTAAAGCAGAGGTGAACATCTCCGTTTTCCTGTTTCTTCATGGAAATCTCCGGAAGTCCTTCTTCCGTCAGCTTCACAGCTTCATCCAGTTGCCCCTCTTCGTTTCGGAACTGGGCAAGGGCGTCCGCTTCTTCTTTGTCAAGTCGGATTTCCACATCCGCCGAAGCTGCCGGACCGTTTTTATTAAGAGAAGCTTCGAGCTGGACGTCACCTTTGCTCTCATCCTCCCTCTCTCCGGTATCCGGGAGCCATTTTACAGAAACAGCCGGATTGTCTCCGTCTTTTTCATCACCCGTTTTCGCGGGCTGCTGTTCTTTCTCTGTTTGATCTGTGTTTTTTTCTACAGTCTTTTCAACCGTGGTTTCGACGGTACTGTCTGTCGCCGCGGCCACAGCCTGCATCGGCATCATGGTTACCACCATAACCACCGCCAAAATCAGGCTTAAAATTCGTTTTTTCTCTTTTACGTTCTTTTTCATTACACACCTCACCGATCATGATTTCCTATTTGCAAAATGCAAAAATAGTTTTGTAATTATGACCTATTATACAGACCTCCAATTACATTTCAGTTACATTTCACAGTTTGAACAAACTTTTTTCAAATTTTTATTCAAATTTGTTCTTTTTTCTGTAACACGGTCAAATGCCAGCACCAGATCACAGAGATCCGGACAAAAAAACTAGGCAAATGAATTTTAACGAAAAAGAAGGAGCCGGGGCTTCTTTTTGACCCAGGATCCTTCTTTGTTTTCAGGCTATGCCTGTTTCACAGCCGCTTTCCTGCTATTTTATTTTTTTAATAGATTTCTGTTCCTTCCGTGAACAGCCAGAATTGCCATCACCGTAATGGCTGCCATCATCGCCAGCGCAAGCAGCGCGACGCTGCTGTCATCGCCCGTCTGGGTCGCGCTTCCCGACGCGCTGTCCCCGTTATTTCCGGAACCGCTCCCGCCTTTCGCGGCGGCTTTCGCTTTCTCATAGCGGTTCACGATGGTTACGCTGCCCTCGGTGTCCTGTGTATCGAGAACGACTTTCCCGTTTTTGACAGAAGCCTTATACTCCACGCCCTTCGCGTTTTCCACCGGAGTTCCGTCCTCATCCACTTCTGTAATGTAATAAGTGGCGGAGTCCTCTTCATTAAATGGAACCGAAATCTCTACCGTCGTTTCACTTTCATTATCCAGCACCAGCGGCACAATCATCTGCGTCCCATCGTCGTTTGTCAGAGGCTCGGTAAAGTCCGCGTCCTGAAAGATACCCGCGTAATACACGTCCTTGACATTATAATCGTCCCCTTTCAGAAGAACCTGCTTTGTAATGCGGATCGTGCCTTCATAGTAATAACCTTCATAATCCTGTATGTTGCGGAGATCCATTCCGTCCGCTTCTGAAGTATAACCTTCTACATAGCCTTCCTTTACGGAGTACTCGTAAGCGTTTCCGTCTTCATCGCACTCCGGCAGATTTTCAAAGGTATATTTCCAGTCGTCCGCCGCTGTTACGGTTTTCGTATATTTGTCGCCGTTTTCATCGATGTAGTCTTTTCCGTTCTGCTGCAGGATCACCTGAATCGAAGTTGGACGGGAATCGGCGTCTTCATCCGCCCAGGTTTTCGTTCCGCTGACGGAAATATTCGGAATCGCGTCATTTTGCGCGTAGACTCTCAGTCCGCTTGAGGCCTGTGTTACCCAGTCCGGAATATCGGTAATCTCCGAGTTTCTGCTCAAAATAATGAAAGCCTTTGGTGTCGAATCCAGCATATAGCCGTCCGGAGCCGATACCTCCTGATAACAATACCATGTATCGTAAGACAAATTGTTGAACACGATACGGCCGTTTTCATCGGTCACGTACGTATCCACCTTTTCCAGGTTATCCGCTTTCAGGCTCTCTTCTTCGCCCTTTGTAACATCTTTTATGACTGACAGCTCAAATTCCGCGCCGGACAGCGTCTTTTCGGCATTTTCGGAATCCACTTTACAGATCGTCAGCTTTGGATTTCCGGTGGCGGTTGCCCGGCTCTGTTCTACGACCATCTCGCGTTTGCTTTCCACTTCAATCAGCTTCGTATCTTCCGCCTGCAGCACAGCTGTATTGTTCATATCTACCGTATCGCCGGACTGTCCCTGCACATAGGCTTTGTATGTGATTTCCAGCGGCGTTTCATCCGGAAGGGTTAACGTAAAGCGGTTTTCATCCGAATCAATAGCGAGAGTATAGTCCTCCGAAGTAAGCGTTTCTCCGATTTTCAGGTTTGTAATCGCAATCGTTCCCGGCACCAGCGATAAGTTATCCGACATGGTGTCGATCAACTGAATCGTTCCCTCGCTGCCTCCCAGCTTTTCACCAGCCGGATTGACGGTCAGCTTATAATTGGCGTAAGGCGCGGTATTTTCGTTATAGGATACCAGCTCTTTGCTGAGCGGGGTATACTGAATGGTCTTTTTTGCCTGAACCTCCGGAAGCTTTTTGCTTCCGATCTGAAGCCGCGCGGTATTAATATATTCGGCGCTGTTTTCGCGTTCAAAGAAGTCCTCGTCCGTGATCTTTGTGACGATCTTCAGTTTTACTTCCTGTCCGGAGGCTCCTGTCAGCGTGGCCGTAATCTTTCGGCTGCTCTCATCATAATCAAAGTCCGCCGTGACTCCGCTAGCCGGAGACGTAACGCTGCCGCTTACAAATTCCAATCCCTCCGGCAGCGTATCGGAAATGACTGCCGCCGCGTCTCCAAAATCTGCTTTCTTGCTGTTTACCGTCAGCGTCCAGGAAAAAGTCCTCTCCTGTTCGCTGAAGTCATCATTGGCCGTCTTAGACAGATAGTTTGACGTGCTGTATTCAAAATTAGCGCTTGATTTCCATTGATAATCACTGATTTCCAGAGTTCCGGTGTTGGTATACGTATTCTTGGTCTCGCTGGGGAAATCTCCTTTTGACGTATATGTTATTGTAACCGGAGCTTTTACTTCCCTCTCAAAGGTAATCGTAAATTGACTGCCGCTCTGCTTCAGTGTGTAGTCCTCTCCTTCCTCCAGCGCGCTGTCGTTTCCGGATTCTTTCACGCTGAGATCGAGGCTGTCTTCTTCAAACCAGTGTTCACCACCGTCTGTAACACTCAGCGTATCGGTATATACCGCGCCTTTGGGGATGCTTGATTCCATTTCTTTATCCGAAAAAATATCTTTTTTCTCATTCTTAAGGGTTGTCGTCCAGTTTAGCGTCCCGGATTCCAGATCATAGCCGCTTAAGGTCTTGCTCAAACTGTATATGCTGTATCCGACATTCAGGGTGGTACTGCCTTCCGGAGTTCCGCCGCTGTCTTTGTAAAGCTCCAGGGTATTAGAAATCGTTGTATTCAGGCTCTGAGCAGTGGGAATCGTGTAATATTCAAAGATATAATAATACGCTCCTTCTGTTTCGGTATACTCCCAATACTTCTGATTTCCGGTCAGTTGGATGGTTTCCTTTTTTGAATAAGCGGTTCCTTCCGTATCCTCATCCGCAGCCGCGGAAGTTTTGTACTTAGTTACAGTCAAATCTCTTTCCGCGTCAAATTTTTGGTTTTCATCCAGTGTGTCCCGAAATGTCCATCCCTTCAGATTTTGCCCCGGATCACCGTTGGCGTAAATGACATAACGGATACTCCCGTCGCTTTGAACGGTCCCCGTTTTTTTGAACCACAGCTTGGAAAAGCTCTGGCTGTCGCTGGCGTTTGCGGACGTGTCTTCTTCCGTACTTACGCTGACCGTATTTTTTATGGTTTTGGATACCTGGACGGTTCCGTTTTTCGTTGCGGTTCCCATTCCGTCCGAGTAAACCGAATCGTCCACGTCAGCGCAGTAAGTGAGCACCAGTACATCGCCTTTCTCCATAGTTCCTTCCATCCGGAAATCTACCTTCTTATTCTCATTATCCCAAACCGCGGTTACATCCGTTACGCCCGGCGCCTTTGTATTGTCGAAGGAAAGGCTGTCTGTATCATAAGCAATATAATCTTTGCCGTCTGAAAAGGCGTCCGACGCAGTGATCCCCGTCAGATCCATCGTATTGTTGTCGTCTGCCGTAATGGTCACCTGGTATTTCAGACGAGCTGCCGCGTTCCGCGAGACAGTCTGCTCTGTATGGGATTTTTCGACCTTGATTCCTGCGTGTTCTTCCTCTTTTTCCGGCTCTACTGTTACTTCCAGAGTAATGTCGCCGATGGTAATGGTGGTTGTTTCTTCGCTGCTACCCGCGGCCTGCAGATTCAACTTTCCATCGAAGGAAATCATTCCCTGAATTCCCGTTCTTCCGTCTTCCGTAAGAAAATCCTCGCTCAGCGCAATGGTTATGACGCCTTCTTGGGAAATCTCATACGTCCCGATTTCATCCGCTCCGTCATACACCGTCCCTTCCTGTTTTGTCTGGATTTTAATTTCATCCGGCAGTGTATAAGTAAAGGTGTCCCCCGGGTAAACGATAAAATCCTTGGAGTCCATCTTCTCCGGAGCTTTATACTCAATTTCCATTCTGGCTTCCGCGTCTTTGGCGACCGTCTGATCCGTAACCTCTTCGTATTCTCCATCGGAATTTTTCACCATCAGCACAGCCGATGTAATCCATTCGCTGAAATCATACTCCACCGGTTCCCTGGCTGTTTCCTCCTGTGAGGTTCCCGGCGCGCCGCCTTCTTCACCTGTACCTGCCTGCTCCTGCGCGTATACGATGCCGCTTCCCGAAACAATCGTTGTAAGAAGCATCATCATTGACAGAAGCAAACTGAATATCCGTCTTTTTCCGTTCCTCTTCATCTCGCTTTCCCCCTCATTCTCTGCCATATATTCTGTGGAAAATTCTATCTGAGAATATTATAGGAACAAAAACGTTACCTTTTGGTTACATTTTGCCTTCCAATTTGAAAGTTCAGTTACACTTCACAATTTCCAGACGAATCCTTAACATTGGTGAATTTTTTTCACAAACCCGACAAAAAAGAGACTGCGCATCGGGGGATTTCCCGCCCGCTCGTCAGTCTCTTTTGCGTTCAGAAGGAGCCTCTCTTTTATTTCATTCTCTCCTGTTTTACCTTATGGTCCACTACATGCCGCTTTGCCAGTTCCGCGGTTACGTCCTTCATTTCAATACCTTGTTCCACCATCATAACCATAATATGATAAGCCAGATCCGCGATTTCAAAAATCGTTTCCTCTTTGTCCTGCTTCGTGCCGGCGATAATCACCTCTGTGGATTCTTCGCCGACTTTTTTCAGGATCTTATCCATTCCCTTATCAAAAAGATAGGTCGTATAGCTGCCTTCCTTCGGCTGGGTTTTACGGCCCCGGATCATCTCATAAAGTCCCTCATAGGAAAACGGCGTTTCATCTTCCGCCTGATACACTTCATTAAAAAAGCAGCTTTCCGCGCCTGTATGGCAGGCAGGTCCGTCCTTGATGACCTCCACAACCAACGCGTCCTGATCACAGTCCGCGGTAATGCTTACAACCTTCTGGCGGTTGCCGCTGGTCTCGCCTTTTCTCCACAGTTCCTGACGGCTGCGGCTCCAAAAGCAGGTATAGCCTTCCTTCATGGTAATATCCAGAGATTCCCGGTTCATATACGCCACCGTAAGGACCTGCTTGCTGTAATAATCCTGGACAATCGCCGGGATCAGACCCTTTTCGTCAAATTTCAGTTCCATAAGCTTGCTCTCTCCTTAAAGGCGCACTTCCACGCCTTCCTTTCTCAAATACTGCTTTAAGTCGCGGATCCCGATCTCCTTAAAATGGAAGATACTTGCCGCGAGCCCCGCGTCCATTCCCGGATGACGGAACAGTTCCGCGAAATCCTCCATCTTTCCCGCGCCTCCGGAGGCAATGATCGGTACGGAAACTCTGGCCGCGATAGCGTCCAGGAGCTCCAGATCAAATCCGTCTTTGACTCCGTCCGTGTCGATGCTGTTGACTACCAGCTCGCCCGCTCCGCGGTTCACGCCGTCTACTGCCCACTGCAGCGCGTCAATTCCGGTATTTTCGCGTCCGCCTTTGGAAAACAGGCGGAACACGCCGTCCACTCTCTTAATATCCATACTCAGCACAACACACTGGTCACCGTATTTTTTCGCGCCCTGTTCAATCAGATCCGGATTGCGGATCGCGCCGCTGTTGACGCTGACCTTATCCGCGCCGCATTTCAAAACGCGGTCAAAATCATCCAGCGTATTGATCCCGCCTCCCACAGTCAGCGGAATAAAAATCTGAGACGCTACATCCACCAGAATATCCGAAAACAGCGCCCGTTCCTCCACACTTGCGGTAATGTCATAAAAGACCAGCTCATCCGCTCCGCTTTCGTTGTAAAAGCGGGCCATCTCCACAGGATCCGCTACATCCTGAATTCCTTCAAAGTTAACTCCTTTTACCACTCTGCCGTTTCGAATATCCAGACAGGGGATAATCCGTTTCGTAATCATAGTCCTTGATTTTCTCCTTACTCCGCCAGACGCAGCGCCTGTTCCAGATCCAGCAGGCCGTCATAAAGCGCCTTTCCCAGAATCGCTCCATATACCACGTCTTTCAGCTGCGTAATTTCCTCTTCAAAACTGATACCGCCGGAAGCCACAATATCCAGCTCCGGGATCTCCGCCAACCTGCGGTACGCTTCAAGATTTGTGCCTTTCAGGCCACCATCCCGGGAAATATCCGTGTAAATTACAGTCTTTACGCCAATTTGGGAAAGATAGCGGCAGAACTCCATTCCCTCCCGCTCTGTAACTTCTTTCCACCCGTTAATCGCTACAAATCCATCTTTCACATCCACGCCCACGGCGATCTTTTCTTTGTATCGGGAAACCATCTTTTCCAGAAACTCCGGATCTTGAACCGCAATGGTTCCCAGAATCACTCTGCCGACTCCCAGATCCAGATACTGGCAGATCCGTTCTTCATCCCGGATGCCGCCTCCGACCTCCACAAAAAGATCCAGGTCTGAGATAATTTCCTTAATCGACTGGAAGTTCACCAGTTTTCCATCCTTCGCGCCGTCCAGATCAACCAGGTGAAGATTTTTCGCGCCTTTCTCTTTAAAGGACTTTGCCACATCCGCGGGGTTCCTGCTGTAAACGGTCATCTGATCGTAATCTCCCTGAAACAGGCGCACCGCCTGCCCCTCCCGCAGATCAATCGCCGGAAATAGCTCCATATTCAAGTTCCTTTCTATCATTTACGGTTGCTGCTGCTGATTCAAAAGCGCCTGAACCATCTCTGCCGATTCGCCGTACTGCTTTACGCTGTTTTTCAAAAGATCCGTAGCCTGCTGTTCGTTGAGATAAACGGTCACCTCTTCATTGGATCCGTTTGAGCGCAGGGTATAGGTCCACTGCACTTCCTGCGCGTCCGCCACAAGGGCCAGAATCAGCTCCGCGTATTGCTGCATATTCTGATCAAAAGAGTCCTTATCCGCCTCCGCGACAGTTTCGTCAAAGGTAATCGTCATACCCTTCGGCTCTTCTTCCAGCTGCAGCCTTACCGTATAGGCGGCTACATTTTTCCTCAAGTCAATGGTTTCCAGCAGCTGCGCCACGGCTGCGGAATCTTCAAGACTGTCCACTTTCGCGGCAAACAGATTCTGCGCTCTCTGTGAAATATTTGCCTGCGTGGACTGCGCTTCTTCCGTTGATGTCTCCGTTTCCGCCTCGGTGCTTTCCGATTCGGAAGCGGCAGAAGGCGGTTCCACAGTAACCTGATCCCGCTCCTGATTTCCCGTAATCAGCAGTAATAACCCGCCCAGTGCAACGGCAGTAACTGCTGCCACAATAAGGAGCATCTTAAGATTTTTGTTGATAACACTTCGCACTGATTTCATTGTACTTGTCTCCTGTAATACTATAGTTCCATAAAGGCTCTTAAAATGTTGAGCCCCACATTGCCGCTCTTTTCCGGATGGAACTGGGTTCCGTAAACGGAACCTCTGCGAACGGCGCCTGTGATTTCAATATCGTAATTTGACGATGCGATAGTATTTTCAAGACAATTCTTGCCATAGAAGCTGTGAACATAATAGACGTAATCGCCCTCTTTGATGTATTTGAAAAGAGGGTCTTCGTTTTTCAGATGAAGGCTGTTCCATCCGATATGCGGAACCTTCAGCTTTTCACCGGAAGGCCTCGCGGGGAGATCCGCCTCAATGGAAGCGATTTCACCCGGAATCAGTCCCAATCCTTTATGCTCTCCATACTCGTAGCTGGTTTCAAAAAGAAGCTGCATTCCAAGGCAAATGCCGAGAAGCGGCTTTCCCTTTTCTGTTTCCTCCAGAATCGCCTCCACAAGACCGGTTGCCCGAAGCTTGGCGATTGCGTCCTCGAAAGCGCCCACTCCCGGAAGGATAATCCGATCGGCGGTCCGGAGATCTTCTTCTTTGTTTGTAACCTTTGTTTCCGCGCCCAGAAATTTTAAAGACGCGGACAGGGAAAACAGATTTCCCACCCCATAATCAATTATTGCAATCATGTCTTACCTTTCTTTAAAGAACGCCCTTAGTCGAAGGGATTTCATCCGCGTATTCCTCACTGATGGCGGCTGCCTGAGCCAGAGCCCTTGCCAGAGCCTTGAAAACAGCTTCTATAATATGATGACTGTTTTCTCCCGCCAGCATCTTAAAATGAAGGGTCAGCCCCATCTCTCTTGTCAGCGCGGTCATAAATTCCTTTGTCAGTTCGGTGTCAAAGCTCCCTACCTTTTCTGTGGGGATCTGCACATCGAAATTAAGATACGCTCTTCCACTGATGTCCAACGCGCACAGAATCAGCGTTTCATCCATAGGAAGCATCATGCTGCCGTACCGCAGGATTCCCCGCTTGTTTCCCAGAGCTTCCCGGAACGCCTGTCCCAGAGAAATGCCGATATCTTCCGTTGTGTGGTGGTCATCTACGTGGCTATCGCCGCTGCACTTTAAAGAAAGATCAAATCGGCCGTGACGGGCAAACAGCTCCAGCATATGGTTGAGAAATCCGCATCCTGTGTCGATGTCGTAAGTCCCCCTGCCGTCGATATTCAGGGAAAGCTGAATATCCGTTTCACCGGTTTTCCTGTGAATCTGGCTTGTCCTCATCTTCTGTTCCTTTCTGTAAGCAGATCCTTTGTCACTGACAAAAGCGTCCGCATATCCTCTTCTTTTCCTATGGTGATCCGGACAAAATCCGAAACAGGCTCCTTCTCAAAGTGCCGTACCAGTATGTTCCTTTCTCTCAGTCCTGTAAAATAGTCTTTGCCGGAAAGACTGCCGCTTTTTACGAAAATAAAGTTGGCGGAAGACGGAAGCACCGTAAAACCCAGAGCCTCCAGTTCCGCGGATATCCATGTACGGGTCTCGATGATTTTTTTTCTGGTTTTCTGAAAATATTCATCGTCCCGGATCGCCGCCGCGGCTGCCTGAACGGAAAGCCGATTCAAGTTATAAGGGTTAAAGCTGAACTTGATCCGATTCAGATCCGCGATCAGCTCTTTGTTCCCCATAGCGAATCCGACTCTGGCTCCTGCCAGACTTCTGGACTTTGAAAAAGTCTGTACTATTAATAGGTTATCATATTTTCGCAAAAAAGGCACGCAACTTTTTGCGCCAAAATCAACATAAGCCTCGTCAATAATCACTAAGTTGCTCTCATTTGTTTTCAGAATATCCTCGATATCCTCTAAATTCAAGGCGATCCCGGTCGGCGCGTTCGGATTTGCCAAGATGATCGTACCGTCCAGATTTTTATATTTTTCCGGGTCAATTCGCAAATCCTCTTTTAAGGGAATCGGATTTGACTTTAAGAGGAACACATCGCTGTACACCTTGTAAAATCCGTAGCTCGGCTCCGGAAAATACACCTTGTCGCTGGGACTTTTAAACGCCATAAAGCAGAAAGCCAGGATTTCATCTGACCCGTTTCCCGCTATGACCTGTTCTTTTTCAAGTCCGTAATAGTCGGCGACCGCGTTTACCAGTTCCGCCGCTTCGGGATCCGGATAAAGCATTAGTTTGCTCACCTGTTCTTCACAAAACACCCTTCTTGCCCGCGGACTGGGCTCATATGGGTTTTCGTTGGTATTCAGTTTAATCAGACCGTCTGTTTTCGGCTGTTCTCCCGGGGTGTACGGCTCAAGTTTTTCATACTGCCTGTTTAAAAATCTGCTCATTTTACCGCCTCCCCCAGTTTGTTCATCATATCGCTGATAATCTCGTTCTGGAATTTAAAGCTGGATTTATTGGCGATAAACCGGGCGCTGATGTCTTTAAACTCCTCAATCACTTCCAGGTTATTGGCTTTCAGCGTGTTTCCCGTTTCCACAATATCCACGATCACGTCGGACAGGCCCAGAATCGGCGCCAGCTCAATGCTGCCGTTGAGTTTAATAATCTCAATGTCCCGATTTTTTTCCGAGTAGAATTTTTTAGCGATATTGACATATTTGGTGGCGATCCGCAAGGTCCGATCCGGATCTTCCACATAGCCTTTCGGCGCGGCTACCGCCATCCGGCATTTTCCGATATTCAGATCCAGCAGTTCATATACGTCCGGCCCGGATTCCAGAAGGATATCCTTTCCTACAATTCCCACATCCGCCGCGTGGTGCTCCACATAAATCGCCACGTCGCTGGGCTTTACCAATAGATAGCGGACACCTTTTTCCGGGCTTTCCAGAACCAGCTCCCGGTTCTTATCCTCATAAGCCGGACAGTCGTATCCCGCGTCCCGCAGCATAGAGTATACCTGATCGCCCAGACGCCCTTTGGGCAGCGCAATATTTAACATGTCGGTTCCTCCTTTCTCAGGGTTCCGTTTTCCAGTACATAGATATCCCGCGCCCGGACGTTCTTTGGCCGGGCCTTTTCCGCGCGCACGCTCAGTCCCTCTTCCTGCAGGCCCCTGACTGCCTTTGCCACAGAAACGATCGGTTCGCCGCATCGATACAGGACAAGCGCGTCGATATCATATTCTTCCTTTTCCTGCACAATGCGATTGACTTCATTCAGATAAAGCGCGAAGCCGATAGCTTCCGCCTTTTTCCCCAGGCGCGCCGCCGCCTGATCGTACTGGCCTCCCGCCAGAATACAGCTCCCCAGTTCTTTCACATAGCCCTTGAAAATGATCCCGTTATAATAGTCGATATCATTGACAATGGAAAGATCAAACTGGATCTTTTCGCCAATCCCCATCTCGCTTAAAGCGCTGTATATGGCTTCCAGCTCCGCGAGAGCCTTTTCCATGGCGCTGCTGAAGCAGATTTCTTTCGCGTTTTTAATGGTTTCCTCCGCGTTGCCGTAAAGATATGGCAGTTTGCACAGGCTTTCTGTCTGCAGTTTGGAAAGTTCCGCCTCTTCTGCCGCTTTTCTAAGACCGTCCGCGTTTTTATTTCGGATCAGCCCCAGCAGCCGGAGTTTGGTGTGTTCTGCCACCTGAAAGCTTTTCAGCAGTTCAACGACAAATCCCATGTGGGAAAGTTCCAGGATATAGTCCCCGCTGATGGCGTTCAGGCTTTCCGCCGCCAGAGAAATCACCTCCACAATACAGTATGGCTCCACTCTGCCGATACACTCCAGCCCCATCTGGCTGATTTCTTTAAAGGTATGGCTTTCCCGGCTCTCCCGGTAAACATTTTCCAGATAATACAGCTTTTCATTACTTTCGGAAGTGGCGTTGGTATTTTTGATGATACTCAGGGTCACGTCGGGCTTGAGGGCAAGGAGCCTTCCATCCAGATCCGTAAACGTGATCACCTTGTCGCTTCCGAGAAAGTCTTTGTTTTCCGCGTACAAGCTGTATTCTTCAAATTTACCCATTTTATATTTTTTATAGCCGTACTGCTCATAGAGACCTCTGAGCTGCAGACATGCTTTTTCATCGGGCTTCAATTTCGCCTTTTTATATTTCATAAGCCGAGTCAATCCTTTCTTTATACTTATAATATGTAACATGTCAACCGCTTTATCGAATTAAAGCATTAACTTATGCAAGTATTATAACATACTTTCGAAAATTGTCTATGGTTTTTCGAAAATTTCTTGCCAAAATCAAGCCGCGTATCACTTCCATGATCCTTTCGATTACAGGAGATTCTTCCCTTTGTATCCAGTCCATCTCCGGAAGGCATGAGGGATACAAAACTTTCCCGTTTGCGGGCTTAGAGTTTGAAAAAATCCCTGATTTTATCCGATTCTCAAAATTTCGAAGCCCGAAGCCCACAACTTTTGTATCCACCCGGTCAAATTAAGCGCTGCTGGCTACAACGACGCCTGTCTTTCTGCGTATTTTTTCGATAAAGCAAATCTATCTCTGAAACTAAAAATAGTTTCCTTGACAACCATTTTCTTGTGTGGTAATATAGTTGCCGATTCAACTATATGTACGGATACAGGAGGAAACCATGCGTCATCACATTTATATGAAATACTTCTCCATTATACACCGGTTCAGTATCATTTTCCATATTCGGAAACTCAAGGCATTTCATCTGTCCGGGCATCAGATGGGATATATTTCATGTATTTGCAATCATCCAGGAACGTCTCAGGAGCAGATGGCCTCTTATCTTGGTCTCAACAAAGGGGCTGTCGCCAAGGGAATCCGCCCGCTTCTGAAAGAAGGATATATCCGGCGGGTTCAAAACGAAAAGGACAGACGGGCTTACCGCCTCTATCCTACCGAAAAGTCCCGGGAGCTTTACGCGGCCGCGGAGGCTGCGTCGGAAGAATTTTTTCAGATTCTGACCAAGGGGATGTCGGCAGAGGAAAGTGAAATCTTTCAAAGCCTTTTATCCCGGGCGTGTGATAATGTGGTGGAAGCCGCAGGTGAAGACCGCCGGAAACTGACCCATCCGGGTCACGGCGCCGGGGAATGCGGCTGTTCTCATCCTGCGGATGTACAGGAATTCGTTGATTCTATGACTCAGAAGGGGGAAATTTGATCTTATGAAAGAAATGCTGAAGTATTACAAACCCTATATCCCGATCATTTTGCTCATTATCGCCGCCCTATTCGGACAGGCGATGTGCGAACTGGCGCTTCCCGGCTACATGTCGGATATCATCAATTTCGGGATTATAAAAAGCGATATGTCTTACATCTATAAGACCGGGGCAATCATGCTGCTGGTAGCGCTGGCAGTTGTAATCTGCACCGGACTCGCGGGGCTTTTTTCCGCGCGGGTGGCGGCCAAGTCCTCCAGAGACATTCGCAGCGCGCTGTTTCGCCGTGTAACCGCCTTTTCCGCCGCGGAACTGGAACGGTTTTCCACGGCATCTCTGATCACCCGCTCCACCAACGATGTACAGATGGTACAGCAGTCTACGGTTATGATTCTGCGGCTTGCCTGTTTCGCTCCGATCATGGGAATCGGAGCGGTCATCAAGGCCCTGCGGACCAGCGTTCCGCTTTCCTGGACCATTGCTCTGGCCGTACTGGCGATCCTGCTGATTATGGCGCTGGCCTTTTTCCTGGTAATGCCCAAATTTAAGGTGCTCCAGTCAAAACTGGACCGGATCAATCTGATTATGGGCGAGCGGCTTTCAGGCCTTCTGGTGGTCCGCGCTTTTACCATGGAGCCTTATGAGGAAGATCGTTTTGATGAAGCGAATCTGGAGCTGAAGAAGATCAACATCTTTGTCAACCGGGCTATGTCCTTTCTCATGCCCGCTCTCATGCTGGTGATGAATCTTTCCAGCATCCTCATCGTATGGGTCGGCTCCAAGCTGATCGACGCCCAGAATCTGCTGGTAGGGGATATGCTGGCATTCATGCAGTACGCCATGCAGATTATTATTTCCTTCCTCTTTATTACCATGATGTTTATTATGATTCCAAGAGCCGTTGTCTCCGGCCAGAGAATCGGCGCGGTGCTGAAAGTAGAACCGAGCATCAACGACGCCCCGGACTGTGTGGAAGCCGATAGTCCCGCGGGAAAGATCGAATTCCGCGATGTATCCTTCGCCTATCCGGACGCGGAGGAAAAGACGCTCTCCCACATCAGCTTTACCGCCAATCCCGGAGAGACTACGGCAATTATCGGCGGTACCGGAAGCGGAAAAAGCTCTCTGATCAGCCTGATTCCGCGTTTTTATGATGTAACCGAGGGAGAAATTCTCCTGGACGGAACGGATATCCGCAGGATTTCGCAAAAAAGTCTGCGCCAGGCGATCGGCTACGTCCCTCAGAAAGGGATGCTGTTTTCCGGCACCATCGCCTCCAACCTCAGGTACGCGAAAGAGGACGCTTCCTCCGCGGAGATGCGGGACGCGGCGGAAATCGCCCAGGCTATGGATTTCATCCGGGAAAAACCAGAAGGTTTTGAAGAACCGGTGGCGCAGGGCGGAACTACCGTTTCCGGCGGCCAGAAGCAGAGACTTTCCATTGCGCGGGCATTATTAAAGAATCCGAAGATTTATCTCTTTGACGACAGCTTTTCCGCGCTGGATTTCAAAACAGACGCCGCGCTGCGAAAGGCTCTGAAAGAAAAGGTAGGAAACAGTACCTTTATTATCGTCGCCCAGAGGATCAATACGATTATGGACGCGGATAAAATTATTGTACTGGATGAAGGACAGATCGCCGGTATCGGCACCCATTCCCAGCTTTTGAAGGAATGCAGCGTATACCGGGAAATTGCTTCTTCTCAGCTCAGCGAAGAAGAACTTGGTAAAGGAGGGTTGGCATAAATGGCAGACAAAGGAACACGGCAAAAAAGAAGAAGAGGGCCGGCAGGGGGTCCTCACGGCATGATGCCCGGAGAAAAAGCCAAGGATTTCGGCGGTACCATGAAAACATTGATCTCTTATCTGCGGCCCCATGGAATCGCGGTAAGCGTGGTCTTTCTTTTCGCCATCGCAAGTACGGTCTTTTCCATTGTGTCGCCGACTATTTTAGGCGACGCCACGGATGAAGTGGTAAAAGGGCTCATGTCTCCGGCAGGAATTGATTTCAGCGCGCTTCTGGATATTCTGATTCTGCTTATCGTCCTCTACGCTCTGAGTTTTCTTTTTTCCACAATTCAGGGGTATATTATGGCGGGCGTTTCCCAGAAAGTAACATATGAGCTGCGCCGCGCCATGTCCGAGAAAATGGATCGGCTGCCGCTGAAATATTTTGACAGCAAGACCCACGGTGAAATTCAGAGCCGCGTGGTAAATGACATTGAAACCGTCAACCAGACCCTTTCTCAGAGTCTGACCCAGATCATCACCAGTATTACCATGATCATCGGAATTCTTGTTATGATGATCCGTATCAATCTTCTGATGACGGTCACAGCGCTGATTGTGCTGCCTTTGTCCATGCTGGTTATCCGCCTGATTATCGGAAAGACCCAGCGCCACTTCAAGGCTCAGCAAAAGTATCTGGGCGAAGTCAACAGCCATGTGGAAGAAATGTATACGGGACATACGATTGTCAAAGCCTTTAACCGGGAGGAAGCCTCGGAGGAGGTGTTTGACGAGTACAACGAAAAGCTCTATGAATCCGCGTGGAAATCCCAGTTTCTTTCCGGCCTGATGATGCCGCTGACAAACTTCATCGGAAATCTGGCGTATGTGGCGGTCTGCATTCTGGGCGGACACCTGGCGCTGAACGGAAGCATCACCATCGGAAATATCCAGGCCTTTATCCAATATGTCCGCTCCTTTAACCAGCCGGTTTCCCAGGTGGCTAACGTGGCAAACCTGCTCCAGTCCACCGCGGCGGCCGCGGAACGGGTTTTCGAACTTTTGGATGAGGAAGAGGAGGTCTCGGATCAAAAGGCAGACGGAACTCCGGCGCTCAGCCGGGAAAATCTTCGCGGCTCTGTGGGCTTTGAGCATGTCGGCTTTGGCTATGAGGAAGAACTGATTATCAAAGACTTTAACTTCCAGGTTCAGCCCGGTCAGCGGGTAGCGATTGTCGGGCCTACCGGCGCGGGAAAAACCACGATTGTAAAGCTGCTGCTCCGCTTTTACGAACTCAACCAGGGACGGATTACCGTGGACGGAAACGACATCCGCGATTATTCCCGAAAGGAGCTGCGCGGCATGTTCGGTATGGTGCTGCAGGATACCTGGCTCTTTAACGGAACTGTCCGGGATAATATTCGCTACGGCAAAATGGACGCTACCGACGAGGAAGTTGTGGAAGCCGCCAAAGCCGCCCATATTCACCACTTTATCATGACCCAGCCCAAAGGCTATGATATGGAAATCAGCGAGGAAGCGGACAACATTTCCCAGGGCCAGAAACAGCTCCTGACCATTGCCCGCGCCATTCTCGCCGACACACCGATTATGATTCTGGATGAAGCGACCAGCTCCGTAGACACGCGGACGGAAGCGCTGATCCAGCAGGCCATGGCCAATCTGATGAAGGATCGGACCAGCTTCATCATTGCCCATCGTCTTTCTACGATTCGGGACGCGGACTGGATTCTGGTCATGAATCACGGAGATATTATCGAGCAGGGAACACACCGGCAGCTGCTTGAAGAAAACGGGTTTTACGCGAACCTGTACAACAGCCAGTTCGCGGAAGACTAGGGTCTGAGAAATTTCCCCGCTGTCCGACCGGAGCAGGGTGTAGGTAGCGAGGCACAGCGTCCAGCCCCACCATGCGTCCATCCCCACCATGGCGCGAACAAAACGCCTAAGAAGGTCCATCGGGTGCGGGAAGCGCCAACAAAAGCCTGTAGAAACTTCCCCCTAGTGCGGACAGCGCCAACAAATGCATAGATGAAAGAAGAGAAGCGCGTTTATCTGCTCGCTCTTCCTATTATCCGCACTCATCCATTTAACAATCCGCAAAATGTTCGCGCAGGCGCAGGCGCTGTTCCTACTGGCCAAACACATATAAATGAAATGCTTTCTGCTTTCCATTATGAGAGAGCAGTCCGGAAACCGGCTTGCCGGTTTCCTCTTTTTTCAACGTTTTTTCTGTCCGTAAATTTCCGACCTTATAGGGAAGTCCGTATTTGTCCAGTTTATATGTATTGAGCATCGTTTTCTCCTTTCTGCTATCCCGATTCTGGACTGAATTCCGAAGATTTATTCACAAATTCTCCCCTCGACCATCTTTGTCCGAATATGCTATACTGATTCCAGGAGGTGAAAAATGCTTATTTACAATTCTCAAATTTCCGTAAAAGAATACAATCGTATCCGTCTTGCCGTAGGCTGGAAAGAGCTGGATGAGGAACAGGCCCGGATTGGTCTTGAGAATTCCGCCTATCTGACAGTAGCCTGGGATGACAGCGAAAGCCGTGGAGAAACAAAGCCTGTCGGCATGGCCCGGGTTATCAGCGACGGCGGATATATGGCGCTGATTGTCGATGTCATGGTGCTTCCTGAATACCAGGGGAAGGGCGTCGGCCGCCGGCTGATGGAAAATATTACAGAATGGCTGAATCAGCTTACAAAAGACGGGAGATGCGTCATGGTAAACCTGATGGCAACTCCCGGTAATGAATCTTTTTATGAAAAATTTGGTTTTGTGGCACGCCCCAACGATCACATGGGTGC
Source organism: Zhenpiania hominis (assembly GCF_014333425.1). Taxonomy (GTDB): domain Bacteria; phylum Bacillota; class Clostridia; order Peptostreptococcales; family Anaerovoracaceae; genus Hominibacterium; species Hominibacterium hominis. Next base: position 26,556 of record NZ_JACRYT010000010.1, read on the forward strand.
CGGAATGGTGCGATGGATTAACGATTAGTCTGTGATTTCCCAATGCCCGCTGAAACCGCGGCCGATATATTGAACATGATCCATTTCTTTTATATGCCGTTTTATCGTTCGAGTGCTTACCCCTAATGCAAGTGCCATTTTTTCTGTGCTTATTTTGGGGTCTTGTTGTATCAAATTTATAATCTGCAGATCCATCTCATCTTGGGTGACATCTTGGGTGACATCTTGGGTGACATCTTGGGTGACATCGTAGTTCAGGTTTGGCATTACAACCGTAAACTGATATCTGTCCGACCGAAATGACGGCTTTTTACTGTTATCGTAATTAACTTGAAATTCATATCCGCTTATAATTTTTCCAAATCCACTGCCCTTTCTCTCCATATACCCAAGTCTGTTAAACACATCCGCAAGCACAGGGTTTCTCCTTGTAGAAGGGACTGTAAGCGGATCCCTCTCCTGGATCAAAGAGCCGTCCGGCATACCACCTGGGGAATAAATTTCCATACGGTCATCATAAATGTCTATATGCACCTCGCTTCCATTCACCAGATAGTCCCGATGTGCCAGAGCATTAATCAAAGCTTCATGGTAACTCCGTTCTACATATTCTGGCATTTCTTCTCTTGAATTAGCGGTCTTTCGCCACATCATCTTCGTGTTACGTTTTATAAATGCCTCTCCGTTATCAATAAGAGAAATTACACTTCCAGAATATTCAGCATCATCCAATGCATCCACAATGCCTCCACTTTTATTCATTCCATTCCATCTTGTACAGAATATTCTTGAACAGCGGATCGGGCTCTCATCTGCTATCAGCGCGCCTGCGTTCGTTAAATACCCATTTTCATTTGCCAGCCCAAATGAAACCAGATCTTTTTCATCAAAGCTGCTTCCAGTCCATTTTTTATACCTTTCCCTGAGTTTAGAAAATGCATAATCTTCCACTTTGTAAGGTGAATCCTGTGAATCATACGATGTATTCCTTCCCCTGAGAACCAGTCTTTTCAATTCTATTGCAGTTGCTTTCACACTTTCATTTCCAATACGTACATATGCCTCTAACATGCCATCGCCTGAATAATAATACGGCGTTTCCTCTCCTTTGAAAATGTCGAGTATGATCAATACTTTTCCTTCTTCTGATTTATAAAATCTGAGTCTGAATTCCGGAATCGGATCCAGTCTGCTTTTAATGATCTCGCTTATCTTCTCTGCATCAGAATTTGGATTTTCCAATCCAATAAACTGATCTTGATCGGAAATGCCGAAAATCAAGGCGCCCCCAAGTGTATTCGCAAATGCACTTACACTTTTGCACCAGCTTTTTGCTTTCTTTGTTTCAAGCATGAGCTTTTTGTCATATTCGGTCGCTTCACCGATCAACTCATTTATATTCATAGCATCACTCACATTCTGTACTTCTGCTTTCTTTCACTTTTACTATATTTATTTTGTCTCCCTGGATGTTCTTTTAATACAATTCTCTTGCTTAAGTTTGCAGTTTTCTTTGGGGAATCTGTATCCTGTTAACGAATAAAATTCGTATATTCTTTCGCTTCGTACTCTGGAGGCTCTACTCCCGCGGCCCGTCCCGCTTCCATGTTTTTCAGGTTCCAGATGATATTCCGCGCCAGAGTGCGCATGGTCTGGAGACCTTCTTTGTCTTTCCGCACGTCTTCCGGAACTTTTCCGTGGACCTGGTTCCAGTACTGGGAGCTTACTACGTTCATATTGGAAATCGTAAAATATTTGTTCAGCCGATCAAAAGCCGCGCTGGCGCCGCCTCTTCTGCAGGAAACAACCGCCGCTGCCAGCTTTTCCAGGACTTCGTTTACCTGATCCCCGAAGGCGCATCTGCCTGTACCCGCGCAGCTGCCGCAGGCAATACAGCCTGCCACCGGCTTTGTTCCCAGATAGACGAATTCCGAATCCACGCCGCCGGCGGCAAGAGTATCCGCGACTTCTTTGAGAGCCGTATAGGTGCATCCATGCTCATGGGGGCTTCCATTAATCAGCAATATTTTACTCATCTACACTTCCTCCTTAAAATTTATCCGCAAAAGCTTCCGCCTGCCGGCATCCGTCCGTTTTCTCGATATCTCCGGCATTCAGAACGCCCGGGATTTCCACCGATCCGACCATTTCCCACTTAAGCAGAGCGGCGGATTTTTCAATCGGCATACGCACGCCCTCGAATACCGATAAATCCTTTTCTTCGCAGCAGGCAATCACGCCGCACTTTTTACCGGCAATCTCCTGACCGGAAGCGTAAAGAGAATACAGCTTGTCGATCACGCATTTAATCTGCGCCGGAATCGAGTACCAATAGACCGGCATAGTAAACACGACCGCCTCCGCCTCCAGAATTTCCGGGGCAATTACGTTGAATCCATCGCCAAAGGCGCAGGCTTTTCCTGTTTTAAAGCAGGCTTCGCAGGCATGGCAGCCGCCGACATGCATCATTGCCGCGTCAAAACGGGAAACGGTGTATCCCTTCTTTTCCGCGGCCCGGATAAAGGCGTCTGTCATAGCGAAGCTATTTCCGTTCTTACGAGGGCTTCCTGTGATTACAACCATCTTTTTACTCATCTTCAACCTCCTCAATCTATATTTTTTAATTTCCTTGTTTTTTATACGCGAACCAGCCGCTCATTCCCACAAAAACGGCTCCGCCGATCATATTTCCCAGGGTCACCGGCAGCAGGTTCCTCAAAAGGAAATTCCCGACTGTCAGAACAGACGCGTCCAGTCCCCGAAGGGAGACAAACGCGTCATTAGCAGACGCCATAATACCTGCCGGAATAAAATACATGTTGGCCACACTATGTTCAAATCCGGACAGCACAAACAGACCGATGCAGAAAAAGATCGCCAGGATTTTCCCTGTCGCGTCCTTTGCCGCCGCGGCCATCCAGACGGCCAGACAGACCAGCCAGTTGCACAAAATTCCCAGGACAAGCGCTCTGCCAAAGGGCAGGCTGACCTTTGATATGGCGGTCTTTACCGTCATCGCGCCCAAAAGCCCGTCCCCGGACTCCCACAACCCGGAATAACCGATCATTGCGGCAATCAGCAGCGATCCCGCGAAATTTCCTATGTACACGATAACCCAGTTCCGGAGAAGCTGAGAAGCTGTAATTTTTTTGTCCAACAGCCCTGTAACCATCAGGCAGTTTCCTGTAAAAAGCTCGGCCCCGCAGAAGGTAACCATCATAAGTCCTACAGGAAAGACAACCGCGGAAGCAAGCTTTGCCAGTCCGTAAGTCTCCGGATCATCCGCGAAATGAAAAGACGCGACGGCAGACGCCTGAGAGCCCAGGGCAATGTAGGCTCCCGCGAGAACCGCCAGTAAAAATAGTTTTCCGGCCCTTGCCGTTCCTTTTTCAACGCTGGATTGCTCGATAATCTCTAAAACTTCGTTTGCTTTTCTCATTTTTCCATTAATCTCTTGTAATAACTTTCTGCTGTATATAATGCCGCTGCCGGATTGTGCCCCAATACCCGATCTTTGGTGACGACTGTAGTCGTCAGAGCCTCTGAATACTTGTAAAACAGACTGTCGTGCCCCACGCAAAGGCCGACCACCAGATTCAGATCTGTTTTCGCCTCATTGAGAAGCTTTGCCTGCAGGATCGGATTGCACATATATTTCCCAATCTCTTCGCACTTCGCATCGATCCCTACTTCTGTTTTGGGAATGGAGCCTACCTTGCAGGCTGCCCCGTAAACTTCGAATCCATGGCTTCGCAGAATTTTCGCAAGGGTTCGGGATTCCCGCAAAAGCCCTACACACGTGGCAATTCCCAACTTCTTCGCGCCGATCTTTTCGGCGAACATCATAATCTCTTCCACTCGGCATTTTTTCAGATATCCTTCACACTCCACTTCCGCCGCCGCGCACATGGCCTTGTGATTTTCTTCTTCTCCATAAAGTTCCAGTACTTCCACCACCTGGTCCTCTGTCAGATCCGTGGTCAGACAGAAATCCGGATACATACTGTTTCGAAACTCGCAGTTGCGAACCATACAGTCTACGCAGGATAAGGTTTCTTTACTCATGTTGTTTGTCTCCCTTCTGATTCTATCCTATTTTACAAGCAGCCCGCTCACCAGCACAAAATAACGGGGCATGGTTCCCTCTTTCATCCATTCCAGCTCAATTCCCATCAGGCGGCTGATGGTCAGCCCCACATTGCCTCCCAGGGATTCAATGGAATAGCGCATTTTGTCGGGAAACCGGCAAGGTTGACCTTCCGTTCTCTTACAGATCCCGCCGCACCAGGTGCAGCAGCCCGCGGAGAGGCTGACGCTTCCAGGAAACTCCTGTTCTTTTTCATAGAGTTCACGAGAGAGCCGGGCTTTCACGTCACCCAAAGCGGTTCTCGTAATTTCCTCAATTTTTTCCTGTGGAAAGGACTTCCCCGCGTACTCTTTATCAAACTGGATTTTCTCGGCGATCAGATACAGCGTATTATATTCGCGCCAGTAATCCAGCGGATCAAATTCATAGGGCGGGCAGGACCAGAGCTTTCCATAATTGGGGCATGCCCTGCAGCTTTCCAGAAATGTTTCCACGTCCACATAGCGCTCCAGATACTCTTTTACGGGAATTTGCGCCTGATATCTTTGTGTTTTGTACATAGCCTTCTCCTTTCTGCGTCAAAGGGAAAAGTCTCTTTCTCCATTATACCCCGCGCAAACGAAAAAGCAAACCGCAGGTACAATAGCTCGCTTGGGGATATCGGGACAGAAACAGCAGATCCGGTTCCTGAAATTGTATCCTATGCCTTTCAAAATGGCTTTGTGGATACAAAACTTTCCGGTTTGCGGGAACGCTTTCTGGAAAAATCTCCGATTTCGGCCCAATTGTGAGAGAAGAGGCTTTACAAACCTATAACTTTTGTATCCATCTATCCATTTTCGACCATGGAGGATACAAACAGAAGATGCAATACGTTTAACTGCGCGGTTCTACACATTCCTGCTCCAGCTTGATTCCCTTATCTTCCATATAATCCAGCACTTCCAGATAGGGCGCCTCTCTGTGTTTTTCCCGCAGCCGCGAGAGCCGGCCGCGGTCGTTTTCTGTCAGGGGCCTGGCGAATCTTTCATACTCCCGCAGAGTAGCAAGATCCATATAGTAGGGCCGAAAAGGGATCCCGGTTCTCCTGCGCAAATCCTCGTAAATTTCAAACCCGCCTATGTCAATGTCACCGAAATGCAGGCATGCCGCGTCGGGAATCTGGCGGTAAATTTCTTTCAGCAAAGTTCGTCTCGCTTCATTCAGATAGCCTCCCAGGTAAATCAGAATGCAGTCCTGCTCCTGCCAGCGGAAAAAAGAAGTCAGGTTTTCTATGGTAATCAGCTTTCGGATGTTTTCCGTGTGTTCCAGTTTCATATGAGCAAGCGCGCTTCCGCACAGACCGATTCCCTCTTTCATTTCCCGCAGATCCACAAAGCTTCCCCGTCCCGGCCGCAGGGCGCACGCGCCTTTGAAGTACACAAAATTTGGAGTGTGATAGATGGAGTACTCGGCAAAAATGTCCTGTGCCGAAGAATCCGCAAAGCGCGGTTCAAACTGCCGGAATATCCTGGCAATCCCGGGGCGCATCTCTTCTACCGCCTTGGAGTCCGAAAAATGGGCTATAGAAAATTCCCGCAGGTAACAGTCCTTGCGGTTGCTTTCCATGAGAGAAACTGCCCGCACCAGGCGTTCGGCTTCCTCGGGCCGTGAAAGAGAAATGTATTCTTTCACCGTTTTCCCTGCCTGCAGCCGCTCAAGGAGAAAATCCACGAACCGCAAAGCGACAGGAGTGGGATACTGCTGTCTCAAATTTTTCAGAAGGCGGATCATCTCTTCGAGAAGCTGCTGCTTGGATGCCCTTCCCAGATACGAATAAATTCGCGGCAGGGCTTTCAGATTCAGGGCCACACTTTGAACGATATGACCTTCCTTTCCTTTTTTCCAGATAATCTCAATATATCCCGCCGCCTCCATCTGCCGCAGGCTGGCATGAATTTCCTCGTAAGCTGTGGAACTTTCGTCAAAATACTCGGGCAGATTCTTCCTGGTAAAGGAAAACCTCACCTTCCGGTTCACCTTGTTTGTGCCGGAAAACAGAGCGCTTCGCTCATAGGAATCCAGGAGGGCGTTAAGAATATGCCTGTCGTATGCTTTCATTATAATATTCCTCCACATAGCTGACTTTTTCATCGGTCATCACCAGCAGGGTCTGATCCGATTTCGGTCCGATGTATTGAATTTTGTCCGGCGGCGCGGCGATAACAATCTGCAGAGGCAGACGGTGCAGGAATTCCAGTACCCCGCCGATGCGCTCGTCGTCCATATTGTTGAAGGCTTCATCAAATAAGATCAGACCGATGGCTTCACCACCGATGTTGTTGCTGTAAAGCTGCATAAAGGAAGCCGCCACAGTCACATAAAAGGGCGTCTGGGTCTCGCCGCCGCTTTTTTCCTCGCACACCTTGGAATAGTAAGAGTAGCTCCCGTCCGTATGCAAAATTTTAATATCATAATCCATATATGTCCGGTAATCCGTAAATTCTTCCAAAGATCTGGCGCTGTTTTCGCTGTCCAGAGCCAGCCGTTCAAAGAGCTCGTCGATTACTTCCTTGTGGGTCTCATGGAAGCTGCCGGAAAACAGTGACTCTCCCTGCATGGCGTTAAAATCATCCATAATCATCTCGTAATAGCTGCGGAAGCGCCTGCTGGGCATGTGGAGGAATTCATATCGCTCATTGCTGAAGGTGATATCCTTCAGCGCCTGGTTCAGTTCCCGAAATTCGCTCTGGGCCTGTTTCATATTCTCCTGCAGACGGGAAAGAAACTGTTCCCGAAATTCTTCTTCCGCCGCCAGCCTTGCTTTTTCCACCTTTTCTTCATATTCCAGAAGTTCTGAGGTCCGCAGCCGGTCGTAGACACCCGCGTATTCGGGAAAGCCTTCTAATGTCGCCGGCGCGCCAAAGTCGTGCTCCGCCTTGTACCGGCTCATTGCCCCTACCATCTTTTCCTCTGCCGCTTTTCTCGTGGTTTCATTGGCCTTTCTCCGCCGCTCATAATTATCACGGAACTGGGCAAACCCTTTTTTCTGCGTCTGTTTCTCATATTCTTTGAGCCAGATTTCGCTTTCTTCCGCGCTCTGCGAAAGCTCCGCGGCAAGGGCTTCCTGCTCCTGCAGGCGGGCTTTTCCCTGCTGGATCTGCTGCTGTTCATGCTGGATCCTCTGCCGGATTCCGCCGATGATCTGGTTTTTCTTTTCCCCTTCCTTTTCCAGTTCCCGACGCAGATCCTCCAGGGCGTTCAGCTGAATCTGCTTTTGCAGAAAGGTGGAATTTTTCTCCAGGGTTTCGATGTTGACCCTGCAGGTCCCGATTTTTCCGCTGAGAACCGCCAGTTCCGTCAGGACGTTCAGATGATACTTTACATCGACGTCTTTTTCCGTACTGAGAGGTTCCAGTGTAGCGGAAAGGGAGGAAAGCCGCTCTTCGTCCGCCTGAATCTCCTGTTCCAGGAGCGCGTGCCGCTTTTCGCACTGCTCCAGCTGGATGCGAAAGGCCTTCTTCCCGATAAAGGGGACTTCATAGACGGAAGGGCGGATGGCGCTTGCCACCCGGTTCTGATACCGCATACATTCCTTTGTTATGGAAGTCTTGTAAGCTTTAAGCTGATCATAACGCTCGCACATCTGCACGTTTCCTAAAATCATATTGATAAAACGGCGGGCATACCGATTTTTCGATGTCACCACACTGGCCAGGGTACCGGCCGGCGCCTGATCGTAGGCTTCCATTTGCCAGGTATTGATCAACCCCACGCCGTAGGCTTTCCCCTCCCGGCGCAGGCGATCATAGATCCCCAGGGCAATATCAAAATTTTCCGGTTCCACCAGAAGATAAAAACGCTGGGTATTGAGATATCCCTCTACGGCGTTTCGCCAGCTTTCATCGGCAATTTCCAAAAGCTCACAGAGAACATGGGGCTCGGTATCCCGCCCGAGCCTCGCGAATTCCTCCCGGACAGCGTCCCGAAGACGGGTCACAGCCGGGGCGTAGGACAGCTTTTTCCGGTTAAGCTGTTCCATCCTCTGCTTCAACTCCTGCCGCTGCTGTGCTTTCTCCTGAAGCTGCATATTGAGCCGCGCGATTTCCTGCTGGGTTTCCCCGAATCTCTGTTTCTTCCAGTCAACAACATGCCGCAGACATTCTAATGTTTCCGCTACATTTCCCTGTTTTTCCACCGCATTCAAAAAAGTCTGGTATTCCTCCAGTACCGGAAACTCTTCTCCCAGCGCCTGAAGACGGACGATCCTCGCTGACGCCGCCTTTATGCTCTGCCGCAGAATCTTCCGTTTTTCCAGCAGACCTTCTTCCTCGATCCGCAGGCGATCCATCTGCCGCTTTTCCTCTTCAAGGGCCAGAAAATCCTTATCCTGTGCAAGCTCTACCCGCAGAGCCACTTCCATATTCTGTTTTTCCTCTTTTTCCTGGGAAATGGCCGCAAGCTGCCGTTCTTCTTCCTCCTGCCTGCGTTTTTGCCTCTGAATTTCATCTCGGGAAGCCTGGATTCCCTCTCTGGTCAGATCCAGTTCTGCCCGTGCCAGGAAAAATTCGTACATCCGGTCCTTCTTCATTCCATCCAGAACTTCTTCGTGATACCCGTCTATGGCTTCCAGCTTGGCCATCCGAACCTTCACACTCTCCAGCGTTCTGCCCAGATCCTGGTAGCTCCGCACGTTTTCCCGCAAAACGTCAATATTGACTTCCTTTTCGTCCAGCACATAGGAATAGACGAAATCCTTGATATCGTCAATGGGCCGGAAGGCCAGGGCTTTTGGAATGAGACGGAAAAATTTATCTTCCAGCCGTCCAAAACGGGCTTTTATCATTTTTTTAGCTTCCGCCTGAGTTTTGCACCACTGCTTAATTCCCTTATTCGAGGCGCGGAATTCACTGATGGATTTGGGCACATCTCCGTTAAAAAACATTTCGTCTGTAAAGCAGGTGTTGTCCATCAGATAGCGGACAGTTGTCTCCTGGCCCTCCGAAGCCGAGTCGATCACCGCGCCCACGACAAAATAGCGCTTCTTCGTTTCTTCGTAAAACTCCAGCGCAATATGGGCGCTGATTTCCCCGGTCCGTTCGTAGGGTCTATGCTCCCGCCCGGTCTTGCAGCGAATGTAACCGGTCAGCTTGCGCTTTCCATTTTCGTGAGCCGCTTTATTAAAATAGCTGGCAGTACAGGTTATGACAAACTGAATCGCGTCCAGAAGGGTGGATTTTCCCGCTCCGTTCTCGCCGGAAAGCAGGGTAAAATCTCCGAAATCAATCGTACAGTCTGTGAACCGGTGCCAGTTAATCAGCTTCATTCTCGTCAGCTTCTTCATCGGTATCTTCTCCTGACTCATCCGTCCTTCCCCCTTTCCTGTAAGTTTCTAATTTGTCGAAAGCCTGTTTAATATCCTCCACTTTTACAGCCATGAGAATCGACGCGTAGATCAGAACTCTCGACTCTTCACTGGACAGATCCCGATCCAAAAGCTCCACAATCTGAAAGCGGCGAAACAGATTCAGCGAGTTTCGCATGGTGGTCTTGTCGATCATTTTATCGCGGATTTTCAGGCTCAGGTATTTGTCCTGAAGATCCCCTAATGTAACGATTACCTCATCGCTGATGGAAAGCTCCCTTTTTTTCTCATCATACAAAATCCGGAGAATCAGCAGAATGATGGATTCGTAGAGCTTCAGGTTCAGACGGTTGTAGTTCTGGGGATTTACAAGCTGGACTACGCCGTACTCCTCGTTGATTTCCAGGCGGAAACCCAGGACTTCCAAATACTCCGAAAATATTTCCCTGTGCCGCAGAAGAAAGTAGTAATCGCTCTTTGCTCCCGCGTTTGATTTGCACAAAAAACACACGCTCAGCAGGCGGTTGCAGACGCGCTTGAAGTCATCCTTTTCTTTTTGCAGCATTCCCTCCAGCAGTTCCAATGTCATTTCCTCCAAATTTCAAAATTCTGAAAACGAAAACCGTTTTTTTCCGTTTTTTCTTTCATTTCTATGCGGTAGCTTCTGTTTTTTCTCTGTCCGTACAAACGAATGTAAATAAGCTTGATAAAATCCTCCGTTTCCTCAAGGGGCAGACTGCTGGCAGTAAGATGTTCCCGCTCCCCCATCTGCGCGAGCAGATACTGTTCGATCTTTTCCGGACTCAGCACCTTCCGCATCTTTTCCATCATTTTTCGCAGCTTTTCCTGGCGCAGACCCTCTTCCGGCCGGCGGATTCCGATCTCCCGGGGGACAAACTCTTTCCGCCCCTCAATGGGGGAGTAAAAGGATTTTTCATCCAGGACGCGGCAACTGTAAAGACGGATCAGCCCTTCCAGAAACTCCACCTCATAAATGCCTCCCAGATCCATCTGTTCCCGATTTATTTCTTCGTTCAGCGTCATGAGGATTTCCTTAAGCTGGCCCCTCACATCTTCACTTCCGGTCAAAAGGAACCTGGCCCGGTTGATGGCGGCTCTCTGATATTGGGTGTTCTTCTGGTTGATTTCCGCTAAAATGTCATCCATGTTGCGGAAAGCCTCGATAATTTCATGAAGATAGCGGTAGGTCAGCTCGCGAGCTTCCTCCGGTTCCAGCTCTTTCAGATCCGCCAGTTCCTGAGAGGTCTTATCAATATAGGATTTGCTGCGGCTTTTCTGTTCCAGCCGCTCGATAATCTCCGGCCGGAATTTGGATACATTGTCCGAGGTCAGAAGACGGTGGTAAGCCTTGTCCACAATATTGGTAATGTAGTCGTTAAACAGGGCGTCCATAATTTCCGCTACGGTCCGGTGGCGGGTCAGTTCGTCGATATACGTTTTGATACTGGAGTTTAAATTTTTCAGACCCGTAATCAGAAGATCCGTATTTTCCAGTATTTGCGTCAGCACTACGCCCGGATGATCGCTCTTTGTCCGTACCAGACTGTAAATGGTGTAAATATAGCCCTGATATTCGATCTGCTTGCCTTCCCCAATCTCCAGCAGCGTCTTAATAATCCGCACCGCGTATTCCCGGAAGTTCACCCGCTGTATATAGCTTTTATCTGTCTCGATTTCGATCCAGCCAAAACCTTCCAGCTTCCGCAGCATACTGTTTGCTTTCTCTCTGCTTTCCGTTCCCGCGAACTCATCATCCTGATAATCGGCCGCGGTCTTCTGCTCAAAATAATACTGCAGTTCATCGGCTAACACTTCCCGTTCCACACCAAAAGAAAGCTGATTATCCATAACGGAAAACAGCTTGCAGATACATTCCCAGTATATGATTTTATTGGGGGATGCCAGGGGTACGAAAAAATTCCCCGGAATAGTCTGAAACATGCGGCGCTCCTTTTCTCAGTATTTAAAATAATCTTATCACGGAGCGCCGCATAATACAACGAGTACCACTAAAATTCCGAGCATTTCTATTTTATCAGGGAACCGGCGGCACGCGGATAATTCTCCGGATCCGACCTATTTGGGCTGACGGCTGTAAAAAGTCTCCGCGGACTGAGGGAATAGAATATGAGCCAGAACTTCCTCATCGCTGGCCATTCCCCCCAATTCTCTCTTTTTCTCATAAAACTCCGGTGTCAGAAGATCCGCCGGACGGCAGGTAACAATATCGCCGTTTCCGATCACTTTCTTCTGCACGGAGCGATTAAACGGACGCGCGGTTCTGCCGTACTCACCTTTTAAAATGGCCCGTGTCTGTTTGCTGACCATTTTGTACCGCTCTCCAGTCATAACGTTGAAAACAGCCTGTGTCCCCACAATCTGTGAAGACGGTGTAACAAGAGGAGGCTCACCCAGATCTTCTCTAACCCGGGGGATTTCCTTCATAACCTCTTTAAATCGATTTTGCATATTCTGCTGCTTCATCTGTACATAAAGATTGGACAACATGCCGCCCGGTACCTGATAGCGCAGTGTTTCGGTATCAACGTCCATAACACGGTTGTCAATAAGCCCTTCCGCTTCCGCCCTCTTGCGGAAATCACGGAAATATTCTGTGGCTTCGTTCATGGCCTTCTCGTTTAATTTCGCGTGCTTTTTTTCATTTTTTATGGTCTGATACATAACTTCTGTAGCCGGCTGACTGGTTCCCAAAGCAAGCGGTGACAGCGCTGTATCGATTCCGTCACACCCGGCCTCCAGAGCCTTTAGATAAGTCATCGGCGCCACGCCGCTGGTGCAGTGAGAATGAAGCTGAATCGGCACATCAACTGTCTTTTTCAACATTTTCACAAGCTGATAAGCTTCATGAGGAAGGAGCAGGCCCGCCATATCTTTGATACAGATAGAATCCGCGCCCAGGGCTTCCAGATCAACGGCCAGCTTTTTCCAGTACTTTAATGTATAAGGTTTTCCCACCGTATACGCCATCGCCAGCTGAATATGGGCGCCCTCTTTTTTGGCCGCGTATACAGCTCTCTCCAGATTTCTAACATCATTAAAGGCGTCAAAAATCCGCAGGATGTCGATACCGTTTTCCACAGACTTGCGGATAAACATATCCACCACGTCATCGGAATAATGCTGATACCCCAGCAGGTTCTGTCCTCTCAGAAGCATCTGCAGCTTTGTTTTTTTGAATTTCCTCCGCAGCAGGCGCAGCCGCTCCCACGGATCTTCGTTCAGATACCGCATACAGACATCAAAGGTCGCTCCGCCCCAACATTCGACGGAATCGTATCCCACTTCATCCAGCACCTCCGCAATCGGCAGCATGTCCGCCGTCTTCATCCGGGTAGCCATCAGAGACTGATGGGCGTCCCGCAGTATGGTTTCTGTAAATTTAATTCTATTTTTTTCACTAAAAAACATTTCTCTGTCCCTCTTTTGATGATTCTCCGTTCTTCTTTGTATATTGTATAATGTATAGGATATTCATACTTTACTATAATATCAAGAATCCATAAAAAAAGCAAAAGGAACTTGCGAAGATGAGACAGATATTCGAGATTTATGAAGCCTTCCCTTGTCAGCATTTTCGCTACCCATTCACCGACAAATACGGTATAATTAAAGTTGGAGGCGAGCGGATATGGAATGCAATCTTCCGGACAGAATCATAAAAGAGATTACTTTCTTTGCAAAAAACATTCTGTAATGAAAGTGGTACTGGATACATTGGTTTTCCTAATTCGCGACAGCTTTATCCCTGCTTTTGCTGTTCTGGAAAAGACATTAAAGGAGAAACTGGAAGAAGCCGAAAGCGACTGGGCATGATAGGACAGGAAAGGACGTGATATTTATGACGGAAAAAGAAAGAATGTTAAGCGGAGAAAATTACAACCCCCGCGCGGACCAGCTGCTCCAGCGCAGATACGAGGCGCGTACGCTGCTGGATCAGTTTAACAACATGTCAGCTGACGCAGGAGAAGAACGTACCCGGCTGCTAAACCGTCTCATCGGTTCCCTTGGCGAAGGGGTCTGGCTGGAAAAGCCGTTCCGCTGCAACTACGGCGATAATATTTCCATTGGAGAAAATACCTTTATCAATTGCGACTGCATTTTTTCCGATGATAATCAGATTACCATCGGAAAGAACGTTATGATCGCGCCCCGAGTTCAGCTTTACGCCGCGGTTCATCCGATTGCTCCCTCTGAGCGGATTTTGAATCTTCCAAAGAGCGAACAGGCGGATCACCTTCCTTACCGGGTTTCCTCCAAACCCATTGTCATCGAGGATGACTGCTGGCTGGGAGGCGGCGTCATCGTTCTCGCCGGCGTAACCATTGGGAAAGGTTCTGTTATCGGCGCGGGAAGTGTTGTAACAAAGGATATCCCTCCCTATTCCGTGGCAGTCGGAAATCCGTGTAAGGTAATGCGAACCATTGAAGATAAATAACCACCTTTCTGATGACACGTTTTCCCGCATTTTGCGAAGAATACGTGCCACTCGAAAGGTGGCTATGATAGGAATCAATTTCGTTCGGCCTAGTCCAGATGATACTTGTTCTTGAACTTTTCAACGCGGCCGCCGCGGTTGATAAATTTCTGCTGACCTGTAAAGAATGGTTATAACTATTTGTTTCCAACAGCTTTATGGCGTGTTCTATTTGCGCTTTTGGTTTTCGGACTTTGCGTCTTTCTGAGTGAAAAGAAGTGAATATTTTATTCGGATTTCATGGTGATTTTTAAATCTCCATCATAGATATTAACCGGTATTTGATCCTCAAAATCATAGGTATTCATATCTTCATTTTCAAAGTCATAAACGATTACTTTATTTTCACCTGGATCTACAATCCAGTATTCTCTTACTCCGGCTTTCTGGTACTTGAATAATTTTATGAAATAATCCATTCGCTTGCTGCTCGGGGAGACAATTTCAATCACCCAATCCGGCGCGCCATTGCACCCTTTTTCGTCCAATTTGGATTTGTCACAGATAACTGAAATGTCCGGCTCTACATAGGTATGCTCATCATTATTGAGAAAGACTGCAAATGGAGCCGGAAATATTTCGCAATCTCCGTTCTGTTCTTGAATATAATTTCTTATTGCCCAATGCAAAAATGAAGCAATCCTTTGATGCGTTGTCCCCGGTGGAGTCATCATATACAACTCCCCCTCAATTAATTCTGCCCGCTCCCCATCTGGCAAAGCGTAAATATCATCAATGGTATAAAGCTTTTCCTGTGCTAATGCCATAGATATCAACCTCCTTTTTCGTTATTGTATCACATTTTATTCTCTTAATCCATCTGTATAAAATCGCTTTAAAAATTTCCATTTTCACCATAAAAATAACCACCTTTCTGATGACACGTTTTCCCGCATTTTCCGAGGAATACGTGCCACTCGAAAGGTGGCTATGATAGGAATCAATTTCGTTCGGCCTAGTCCAGATGATACTTGTTCTTGAACTTTTCAACGCGGCCGCCGCGGTTGATAAATTTCTGCTGACCTGTAAAGAATGGATGACACGCTGAGCAAACATCCAGACGGATTTCTTCTTCCGTGGATTTTGTAACAAATGTGTTACCGCATGCGCAAGTTACTTTACATTCCTTATAGTCAGGATGGATTCCTTCCTTCATGCTTCTCACCTCTTTCCTGCTCAGGCGTTCCCACCTTTGCATAATTTGCCGTAATTCAGCTTATTTACTATATCACAGGTTATTTTGAAAAACAAGTGTTTTTTTGAGGAAATTATTGTGTTCTATTCCCGATTCATCACTTTTCGCTCAAACCGATCCACATCCGAGAATTTACCTATTACAGCAATGGCATCGCCGCCGGCTACGATATCCTCCTGGCTGAAATTCACAATTGTAGAACTGGATCCCCGCTCCAGCGCGATCATTTTCAGAGCGTATTTTTCAAGGTGCAAATCGCGCACCGATTTTCCGTTCAACCAATTGTTGACCTTGATTTCAGAAACAACGTAATCATCATTGAGGTTCATCATATCCAGAGCAGCGGATTCAAGTAGAACAGCAGCCAGACGAGTCGCGGTTTCCATCTCAGGATGCACAACTTCCGCGCCGATCCGTTCCAGGATAATTCCATGTTCAATACTGTCGGCCTTCGCGATAACTCTGGGCACCCCCAAATTGATGACGTTCAGTGTCGTAAGCAGGCTGACATCCACTCTCTCTCCGATGCAGACAACAACGGTTTCACATTCTCCGATTCCTGTATCTTCCAGGGCTTCCTTTGTCAGTTTTCCCAGCTTGAACGCGTCCTGCACATAATTGCGCACCCGTCTCAGCTTACTCTCGTCTTCATCAATCACCATGACTTCCGCGTCCGCTTCTGCCAGTGTCTTTGTGAGGGCCATTCCAAATCGGCCCAGACCGATAATTCCAAATCCTGATTTTTTTCCTTCCTTCATTTTAAAACCTCCTTAACCGATGGTCACTTCTTCTTCTGAATAGGTTGCTTCCGGCAGTTCTCTGCCAAGCCAGATCGTGGCGATTGTAAGAGGCCCAAGCCTTCCCACAAACATTGTCGCGGACAGAATCACCTTGCTCGCGGCGCTTAAGTCCGGAGTGATTCCCGTTGACAGGCCGGTGGTGGCAAACCCGCTGACAACCTCGAATAAAATTTGCTCAAATGTAAATTCCGTTTCCAGCATACAGACGGCAAAAGTACTGGCAAGCACAACGCCAACAGCCAGCGAAAATACGGAAAACGCCTTCATCACAACATCTGCCGGAATAACACGCTTGAATGCTGTACAATGGGAATTGAAAACCGTACTCAGCATTTTCCGCACCAGTACAAAGAAAGTCGTTGTCTTGATTCCGCCTCCGGTGGAACCGGGAGAAGCTCCAATAAACATCAGCACAATCAGAACCAGCAAACCTGCCTGTGTCATTTCACCAATCGCTACGCTGGAAAAGCCTGCCGTTCTTGCGGAAACACTCTGAAAATACGCTTCCAGCCATGTGATATCCCCGCCTTCCGTCCATTTGAGGAACAATGTCCCAAATACGATCAGCGCGGCTGTAACAGACAGCACTACTTTCGTCTGAAGGGACCAGTGCCTTGGGGATCTGCCCGCCAGCAGCTCACTGATCACAAAGAAGCCCAGGCCTCCAAAAATAATCAAGCCGCTAGTCACAATACACAGCCACGCGTCCGCATGGTAATCCAGCAGATTTTTAAAACCACCCAGTATATCAAACCCCGCGTTATTAAATGACGCTATTGAATGAAAGACGCTGAGTCCAATCGCCCGACCGGTGGAATAATCCGCTGAAAATGTGACAAAGCTGAGAACCGCGCCGATCAGCTCAAAAGAGACTGTTACAAAGCCTACCGCTTTCAGTACATCCATCAACCCCTTTCCGGAAGACAGATTCAGAGATTCTTTCAAAAGCCGCTGTTTTCCGATCCCCATCCTGCCTCCGGCCGCGATGATGAAAATAACGCCAATGGATGTGATTCCCAGACCTCCGATCTGAATCAGCAGAGCAAGAACAACTTCGCCGAAAGAGGACAGTGTTGTTCCGGGATCTACCGACGCGAGCCCTGTTACACAGACCGCGCTGGTAGAGGTAAACAGGCAATCCACCAGAGGAACACATTCTCCTGTTTCCGATGAAATCGGCAGCTTCAAGAGGAGCGTTCCTAACAGAATTACACAGAGAAAGCCCAGAACCACAAGTCTTCGGGGCTTCAGCCGTTTAGATTTCATTTGTTTGATACCGCCTTTTCTTTTAAAATCAATTTATCTAGGCTGCATTATAGCACAACAACGGCAGATATGCTAGATACCTGCCGTTGCTTTCTTTTTTGATTAACTTGCTCTTTCTGTCTATTTTGAATATTGCTACTCCGGAAGCTGAATTTTGTCCAGAATTCCGCTGAGTTTGGCGATGGTAATCCCGTAATTGGTAATCGGGACTCCCGCTTCCCGTGCCTTGGCGATTCGGGAAAGCACATGTTTTCGGTTAAACATACACGCGCCGCAGTGGATCACCAGATCGTAGGAGGTAAGATCTTTCGGGAAATCATTGCCCGATACGACTTGCACATCCAGAGATTCGCCAAATTTCTTTTTGAGCATGCGCGGGATTTTCACCCGTCCGATATCTTCTTCCAGCGGCGCGTGGGTACAAGCTTCCGCAATGAGGACATGAGATTTTTCGGTCAGCCCGTCAATCGCCGCGGCTCCATCTGTAAAAGCGTGTATATCCCCCTTATACGCCGCGAACAGCACCGAAAAGGAGGTCAGCCTGCTTTCCGCCGGTTTCGCTTCGTAGACCTGTTTAAAGCACTGAGAATCCGTTATAATCAGAGATGGCGTTTTGCTGAGGTACTGAAGGCTTTTTTCAAATTCTCCCGCCGTAGTGCAGACTGTAGTACAGCGATTGTCGAGAAGCTCCCGGATCGTCTGTACCTGAGGCAGGATCAGCCTTCCTTTGGGCGCCTGAATATCCTGGGGCATTACCAGCAGAACCAGGTCTCCTTCCCCTGTCAGACCGCTGAGAATCCGCTGTCTCTTGTAGTCCTCCGGAACAGCCTCTTCAATGGCTGCTTTGATCGCTTCGATGCCTTCCTTCCGCAGAGCGCTGACGAGGATGGGCTTTTTCTTCAGTTCTTTTTCAATTTTTTCCGCCAGCTTTGCCCGATCGTTTCCCTCATCTGCCTTACCCACAACAGGGATGATGGGAATTTCCTTTTTTTCCATGGCTTCCACCCAGCTTTTTTCCTGGGAAAAATCCATATCATCGAAAATTACAATGGCCACGTCCGTCTTGTCCAGGATCTCCCGGGTCTTCTCCACCCGCAGCTTTCCCAATTCGCCTTCATCATCAAAACCGGCTGTATCGATAAAGACTACCGGACCGACAGGATGAAGTTCCATGGATTTATAGACCGGATCGGTCGTGGTTCCCGGATGTTCGGAAACCACGGAAATCTCCTGCTTGGTCAGCGCATTGGTGAGAGAGGATTTTCCGGCGTTGCGCTTTCCGAAAATTCCAATATGCAGCCGGTTTGCCCTCGGCGTTGTGTTTAAACTCATAGCTTCCTCCTTCGGTTACAGCCTGAAGTCTCTGCGCCCTTCGTGAATATCATTCAGATGCTCTCTTACCACTTCTTTGACTTTTTCGTTCGGAATCATTTCCAGACGCTTTTGAATGATAGCTTCTCCCTTTGCCTTTGTCTCCGGCGACGCGTAATCTTCCAAGTACTCTTTCAGGGTCATCAGAGCGTTGGGCTGGCAGATATTCGCGATCTGCCCGCTCTTTACAAGGCTCATAAAGCGATCTCCGGTACGCCCTTCCCGATAGCAGGCTGTACAGAAGCTAGGCACGTGTCCTTCATCGATCAGCCAGTCTACCACCTGGTTGAGGGTTCTCGTATCATTTACATCAAACTGGGAAGTATCTTCTTCCTCCGGTTCTTCTTCCACATATCCGCCCACGCTGGTGCGGCTGCCTCCGCTGATCTGGGAAACGCCCAGATGCAGGGCCGCTGCCCGCATTTCCTTGCTTTCTCTTGTGGACATAATAATTCCGGTATAGGGAACGGCAATCCGCAATACGGCGATGATTCTCTTGAACACCTCGTCAGGAACGCCATTGTCAAATTCATCCGGGTCAATATCATCGGCGGTTCTTACTCTCGGCACACTGATGGTATGCGGTCCGCAGCCGAAGGTATCTTCCAGATGCTGAGCATGCATCAGAAGTCCTACGAAATCGTATTTATACAGGTTCAGGCCGAACAGAACGCCGCAGCCCACATCGTCGATTCCCGCTTCCATCGCCCGGTCCATAGCTTCCGTATGGTACGCGTAGTCGCTTTTCGGTCCGGTAGGATGGAGATATTCATAGGCTTCCTTGTTGTAGGTTTCCTGGAACAGAATATAGGTTCCGATTCCCGCGTCTTTCAGCTTTTTATAGTTTTCCACCGTGGTGGCGGCAATGTTGACGTTTACTCTGCGGATAGCGCCGTTTTTATGCTTAATATTGTAAATCGTATCGATACATTCCAGAATGTATTCAATCGGGTTATTTTTCGGGTCTTCGCCGGCCTCCAGCGCCAGACGCTTGTGTCCCATATCCTGCAGCGCGGTTACTTCTTTTACAATATCCTCCTGGCTCAGCTTTTTCCTCGGGATATGCTTGTTCTGGCCGTGGTACGGGCAGTAACGGCAGCCGTTGATACAGTAATTGGATAAGTACAGAGGCGCGAACATAACAATCCGGTTTCCGTAGAATTTTTCTTTGATCCTTCCCGCCAGATCGAAAATCTCCTGATGAATCTGCGGGTCCTCGCATTCCAGCAGCAGCATAGCGTCCTGGTAATTGAGGCCTTTGCAGTCTTCCGCTTTTTTCAGAATATCCCGGATCCTGTCCAGATCGTTTTTATGCTCCTCCGCGTAAGCCAGCGTTCTTTTAATTTCCGCGTCATCAATGAATTCTGTCGCGATTTTTGATTTACTGTTGTACATTTTGTTCTTCCTTCCTTTTTTTCAGAGCGTTGATCAGAGAGGGATTCTGCCCAGCTGCCGAATTTGCTCTTCCAGTTTTTTTCTGTCTCCGATTACATCCGTTTTCTCCAGCTTGGCCGGATAGATTTCATAAGCCTGTTTATAGGGGTCGGGCGTCACTTTTTTCATAATAACGTTGGCTCCGCAGGCAAAGGCGTTGTCTTTTTCCTCCCGATTCACCACGCCCAGGGACGTTGTCACCGGCAGGTTCGCCTTTGGAAGCAGCAGCCGCGCCAGAGCCACCGCCCGCTTTGTCAGTTCCGTATCCCCGGCCTTTTCTCCCGCCAGAGGCGTGTCAGGATGGGGGATAAAGGGGCCGATTCCCGCCATTTTACAGTTCAGCTCTTTGAGCAGCAGCAGGTCGCTGGCGATGGTTTCCAGGGTCTGCCCCGGAAGGCCAATCATAAAGCCGCTGCCGGTTTCATAGCCCAGCCGGTTTATATTCTTCAGACATTCCACCCGCTCTTTGAGGGTTCCACAGGGGTGCAGCCTGTCATAAAGCTCCGGATCCGCGGTTTCATGCTTCAGCAGATACCGATCCGCTCCGCAGTTTTTCAGATAGCGCAGTTCTTCAAAGGTCAGCTCTCCGCAGCTCAAGGTCACCGCGGCTCCCATCTCTTTGATGGCTGTTACGATTTCCCCCAGCGTTTCTTTGTGGAAGTGAGGGTCCTCGCCTGACTGCAGGACAATCGTCCGATACCCCGCGTCCACCGCTTGTCTCGCGGTATCCAGAATTTCCTTTACCGACATCCGGTAGCGGACCGCCTTTTCATTGGTACTGTTGAGTCCGCAGTACAGGCACTGTCTCCTGCAGATGTTGGAAAACTCAATAATCGCCCGGATATGGACGATATCGCCTGTGTTTTCCCGCCGTACCGCGTCCGCCCGTCTGTACACCGGCTCGAAATCTTCAAGGGCCAGCATCTGTACCAGCTCTTTCTTTTCCATTTTTCTTACTCCATTCACATCAGATTCCATAAAAAAATCTCTGTATCAGCCGCAGCCATACAGAGATTGTCGTTACAAAGTTGTATGCCACCGCCTTTCCATAAGAGTTCCTTCTTTCTGGTTCAGTACGATTCATTTTTTTTGCCTTGAAAATCGGAAAATCCTTTTTCGCAGGCTTGTTATTATCATTTTACCACAAAAATGAAGAATTAACCATATAAATGATCAATACAGAGCGGAAGCATACACAACCCGGTCATGCCCCGCCAGATCCTTCCTTACAAATACTTTCGTAAACGCTCCGGTTTCGCGGATCAGCCGTGTTACGTCTTCCGCCTGATCATGGCCGATTTCCAGGATCAGGACGCCTTTTTTCTCCAGATGATCCGGCGCCTGGCTGATGATGCGCCGGTAAAAATCCAGCCCATCCTCGCCGCCGTCCAGGGCAATCATGGGTTCGTGCAGCTTTACCTCGTCCTGAAGGATCGGAATCATATGGGATCGTATGTAAGGGGGGTTTGAAGCAATCAGATCATAACGCCGCTTTCCTACCGCTTTGTAGAGATCTCCCTGCCGGAACCGCAGCTTCACTCTGTTCTTTTTCGCGTTCTGTTTCGCGGTCTCCAGCGCGGGCTCACTGCAGTCGCTGGCCGTTACCTTTACATTTTCGCAGATCCGGGAAAGGGCTATGCCGATGGCTCCGCTTCCGCAGCAGAGATCCAGAACCTTCCACGCCTTTCTCCTATGAGTTTTGCTGTTATCTCCGCGTATGATCTTTGCCGCTTCCTCTACCAGAATTTCCGTGTCCTGTCTCGGGATCAGCACATTGGGATTCACTTGGAAGTTCAGACCCATAAATTCCTGCGTGCCGGTAATGTGCTGCAGGGGAATCCGCTGTTCCCTGCGCGCGATCAGGTCAAAATAGCGCTTCTGCGTCTCCTCATCCACCGGTTCTCTGCCCCGCAGGAAAAGCTCTACCCGGTCTGCCCCGGTGATGTGGTAATAAATCAGCTCCGCGTCCAGCCACGGATCCATACAGTGGGCTTTTGTCAGGCGGCTTTCACCCAGTTTAATCATTTCTCTTACAAGCATTTACTATCCGCGTCCTTCTCCTTTTGTTCCTTTTTTTCCTCCATGGACGGCTCCTCTTCGTGTTTTTCCTCTTGAATCAGCTTTCCGTCTTTGTCGCAGACGCCTTCATAGCAGGGCGTATCCGGCGAAACCATAACCGCTTTCATGGCGGCAATGGCGACTTCCAGATGCTGTTTTTCCGGCTCCGCGGTGGTAAGCTTCTGAAGATACAACCCCGGCAGGCTGAGAATTTTGACCGCCAGATTGTCGCTGCGGCCCGCCCATCTGAGAAGCTCGTAGGAAAGCCCCGCAATAACCGGAATCAGCAGGAGCCTCGATAAAATCCGCCACACCAGGCTGGGCCATCCCAGCAGAGAAAACAGGATCAGGCTGATGACCATAACAAACATCAGAAAGC
Source organism: Zhenpiania hominis (assembly GCF_014333425.1). GTDB lineage: Bacteria > Bacillota > Clostridia > Peptostreptococcales > Anaerovoracaceae > Hominibacterium > Hominibacterium hominis. Next base: position 49,006 of record NZ_JACRYT010000010.1, read on the forward strand.
TGGTGCCGCATCTGGGATGGAGAGTATAAAACTGCTGGCAGTTTTCCGGGGTAAGTTCCAGTCCGTTTTCAAAACAATGGATACATTTATGCTCCGCTCCGTGGTATCGGAACACCGTCTGAATATCCTGCATTTTGGAAATCAGCAGAATATAAAGCACAAACAGAATAATCCTCAGTACGCCTTCTATCAGATTTAAAAGAACCTCGCTGGACGTAAAATGACCCAGCCAGTTCACTGCCGCTGTCGGCAGGATAATGAAGATTCCCACCGTCAGAAGCAGGGCGATCACAACAGAAGCGTACAGCATGATGTTCCATGCTCCCTTTTCGCCGAACTTTTTCTCCAGCCACAGAGAAAGTTTGTCCTCCTCGTATTCCACAGCGTCCGGTCCGTCGTAGCCTTCCAGAACCTCTGCTGAATACATCAGCGTTCTTGTCCCTGTCACCAGAGATCCGACAAACACGCCTACGCCGCGAATGATGGGAATCTTCATCCATTTTGCCGGTTCTTTCAGTTTTTCTGTCTTAATATGGATATCCTTGTTTGGAAGCCGCACCGCCACCGCGGTCCGATCTTCTCCCTTCATCATAATCCCTTCGAGAACGGCTTGTCCTCCCACCTTGGTCGGACAGGCGTCCTTTAAAAATATTTTTTTCAGATCCATCGTTACCCCTCAAGTCTGACACGTTTGATTACTTGGATAAAGTCGCTGTTGTTTCTTGTATGCGCCAGGTTGTCGATAATGGTTTCCGTCACTTCCTGCACGCTGCTGTTGGAAAGCGCTCTTCTCATTGCCCATACCGCTTCCAGCTCCTGCTGGTTCATGAGCAGATCCTCCCGTCTGGTTCCGGATTTGTTGAGATCAATGGCAGGGAAAATCCTCTTTTCTGAGAGCTTGCGATCAAGATGCAGCTCCATGTTGCCGGTTCCTTTAAATTCCTCGAAAATTACGTCATCCATCCGGCTGCCGGTCTCCACCAGGGCTGTGGCGAGAATGGTAATGCTTCCCCCTTCTTCCAGGTTTCTTGCCGCTCCGAAAAATTTCTTCGGTTTGTGAAGCGCCCCCGGATCCAGTCCTCCGGAAAGAGTTCTTCCGGAAGCCGGTACAACCAGGTTGTAGGCTCTGGCAAGACGGGTAATGCTGTCTAAAAGAATCACAACGTCTTTGCCATGCTCCACCAGGCGCTGGGCTCTGGCAAGAACCATTTCCGCCACCTTTACATGATGCTGCGGCAGTTCGTCAAAGGTGGAATAAATAACCTCGCCGCTCTTCAGGGAGCGTTTCATATCGGTTACTTCTTCCGGCCGTTCGTCCACCAGCAGCACGATCATTTCAATCTCCGGGTATTTCTTTTCAATACTGTTGGCGATTTTTTTCAAGAGTACGGTTTTTCCCGCTTTCGGAGGCGCTACAATCAGGCCTCTCTGTCCTTTTCCGATGGGCGCGATCAGATCGATCAGACGCATGGAAAGATCCCTTGTAGCAGTGTCTTCAAGAGAAAGCCGCTCATCGGGAAAGATCGGCGTCAGCTCTTCAAAATGGGGCCGTTTCATGGCGACGCCCGGTTCATCTCCGTTGACTGTTACAACGTAAAGCAGGGCGCCGAACCGCTCCCCTTCGTTGGGCTTTCTGGAAATTCCTCTGATTTTGTCCCCTGTTTTCAGATTAAAGCGCCGAATCTGCGCCGGAGAAACGTAAATATCCTTATCGCTGGTAAGGAAGTTGGAAAAGCGCAGGAATCCGAATCCTCCCTCTGCCAGTTCCAGAATTCCTTCTACCTCCGGCCGGTCTTCTTTATCGGGAATAACCTTGCGTTTCCCCCGGCTTTCCACTTTTTTCTCCTCGGGAGCCTCCGGTTCCTGAGGCGGCAGATCGTGCTTTTCATGAGTTTCAACCTTTTCACGGGGTTCAAAGGCTTCGGAAGTTTCGCGGGTTTCGGAAGCGGCTTCCCTCTCCGCGTCTTTGACTGCCGGCACTCTGACCGTCCGTTTTCTTTTGGTTTCTTTTCCTGGCTCCGCGTTCTTCTCTTCTTTTTTAGAAGCTGCCTTTTTTCTGGTTTCCCGTTTTCCGGTTTTGGTTTCTTTTACGCTTTTTGTAGCTTTTGCTTTCCGGGGCTTTGCTTTTTTTTCTTCCTGCTCTGTCTGAGGCTTTGTCTGCGCAGGTTCCGGCTCTTCCCCCGGCGCGTCAATCTTTGAAAGGGCTTCAATCAACTGCGCTTTGCGCATTGCGGCATACCCTTCAAGTCCCAGATTTTTGGCAAGCTCTTTTAATTCGACTACCTTCTTCCCCTTAAGTATTGTTTCTTCCATAAAATATCCTTTCGCGCAGATATATTGCAATATCCGTGCTGTCCTTTCCTTGTTCGTTCCTGTTTTGATGGTTTCACTGGAAATGTGTATTAGATAAAACAGATAAGCTTATAAGACTTTCAATATCTATTACTATATACCTATTTTTAGCAGGTTACAATATTTTTTGCGCAAAAAAATCCGGGCACCAGGGCAGATCTGCAAATTTTTATCTTGTCTGAAAGGCTCCTGATGTTCGGGTTATCAGAACGGTTGTGTCCAATTAGCGATATTAAATACTACGGACACATAATTTCGATAAAGAAACTCATTCTTTAGAAAAGAGTTTCCTCAGATACCTGTAATTGTTCCTGTATTTGAAACAACTTCGACAGTCTTTGATGAAATTCGACTATATTCGACATGCTCGAAAGTTAGTCCCAATAAACTTTTTATTCCCAAATAAGAAAAAAGCTGCATTGGACACACATCCGCCTTTAAACAGAAAAAAAAACAGGCTGTCCTGTGAAAGGACAGCCTTAAGTAATCGTTTATTTGCTGTAGTCGTAGAAACCAACGCCGGTCTTTCTTCCCAGCTTGTTGGCACGAACCATTTTTCTGAGCAGCGGATGAGGTCTGTATTTCGGATCTCCGTATTCTCTGTACAGAGTTTCCATAATAGCCAGGCATACATCCAGTCCAACCAGGTCGCCCAGCGCGAGAGGTCCCATCGGATGGTTTGCGCCAAGCTGCATAGCAGTGTCGATGCCTTCGGCGTCCGCGACACCGTCTGCCAGGATTCCGATACCTTCGTTGATCATCGGGATCAGGATTCTGTTTACAACAAATCCAGGAGCTTCCGCAACATCTACCGGAGTCTTTCCGAGAGCTTTTGTCAGCTCGATGATGGTTGTTCTTGTTTCTTCGGAAGTTGTCAGGCCTTTTACGATTTCTACCAGTTTCATAGCAGGAACCGGGTTAAAGAAGTGCATTCCGATGATTTTGTCCGGTCTGTTTGTCGCCGCGGCGATTTCTGTGATGGACAGAGCGGAAGTGTTTGTCGCGATAATCGTATCCGGCTTGCACAGTTCATCTAATTCCTGGAACAGCGCTTTTTTCGCGTCCATATCTTCCGTTGCCGCTTCAATAATCAGATCCGCGTCTTTTACGATGCTGATATCTGTGGAACCATGGATTCTTCCCAGGATTGCTTCCTTGTCCGCTTCGGTGATCTTTTCTTTTTTCACCAATTTGTCCAGGTTCTTTGTAACCGTAGCCATTCCTTTATCTACGGAAGTCTGTCTTCTTGCTCTCAGTACAACTTCGTAACCGTTCTGAGCGAGAACCTGAATAATTCCGGCACCCATTGTTCCTGTGCCTAATACTCCAACCTTTTTCATTAATACGTCCTCCTTGCAGTGTTACAATCCACTTCGCACGGATTGTTAAAAGTTTAACTTTTTCTTATGGGTAATTATATACCATACAGTTATATATTGTAAACTATTTTTGTACTATTTGCATTATTAAATTTCCTTTTTCATCTCTTTTTTGTAAGCTTCCACTCCCGGCTGGTCAAACGGGTTGACTCCCATCAGCATGGCGGTAACGGCGCAGGTGGTCTCAAAGAAATAGATCAGCTGTCCATAGTAGAAAGCGTCTAGCTTTGGAATATCAATGCGGATTACCGGCGTGCCCGCGCTGCTGTGGGCTTCGATGACCCCCTTCATAGCGGCGCGATTGAGCTGTGTCATGGTTTTGCCCTTCAGCGGGCCTTCCGGAACCGTCAGATCCACCGGGGACTGCTCGATATTCAGCACAGTCTCAAAGAAAATCGGGCTGCCCTGCTGGAGGAACTGCCCCATGGAATGAAGATCCGCTGTCAGTTCCAGTCCCGCCGGAAACAGTCCTGTGCCTTCCTTTCCTTCACTTTCTCCAAAAAGCTGTTTGATCCATTCTACAAAATATTTTAAATCCGGTTCATAGTGCTGGATCGCTTCTACGGATTTTCCTTTCTGAAGCAAGAGATATCTTGCCGCCGCGTAGTCCGGTCCGTCAAAATCCCAGTCCGGCGAAGCAGCCATCACTTCCGCGCCTTCCATCAAACTTCGGATATCCGCGCCTGCCACCGCGATCGGCAAAAGCCCCACCGGAGTCAGAACGGAATACCGCCCGCCGATGTCCGAAGGAATCACAAAGCTGGTATACCCTTCCCGCTCTGTTTCCTCGCGAAGGGCGCCGTTTTCGGCGTCTGTAATCGCGTAAATCCTTTTTACTGCCTCTGCTTTTCCATATTTTTTAATAAGCGCTTCTTTGAAAATATTAAAAGCCGCCGTTGTTTCTACAGTTGTTCCGGATTTTGAAATGACACATAGGCAGACTTCTTTTGCCGCCATTTCTTCCAGCAGTCTGGCATGGTACGTCGCGCTTAAGTTAATCCCCGCGAATTTTACTTCCGGCGCGTCCGGCGCTTTTCCCAACGCGTCAATGGCCGCCTTCGCGCCCAGATAGGAGCCTCCGATTCCAATGACGATAAAAAGTTCGCACTGCTGCCGGATGATATCGCTGACATTTAAAATCCGCTCCATCTCATTTTTATCTTGCTGAAGGGGCAGCTTTACCCACCCGGTAAAAGTCTCTTTTCCAGACCACAACCGTTCCAGCGCCGTGTCAATTTCCAGCTTCTTCTGCCGGATTTCTTCCATGGTCAGACCGCTTTTCGATAGATCGACTTTTATTTCCATACTCATTTCCTCCAAGAATCTCTGCCGTTTTAGCTTCTGTCTCTATTATACAGGCTTCTTTTGGATTTTACACCTTCCTTTTGGATTTTTATCACGACTTCTTCCATAAAAACAGCCGCCCCCGGCGCGAGATGGTGTGCGGGCGGAACGAGCAGGACGGCGCGTGGGGAGTGGGGATCGGGGAGCGGAGATCGGAGATCGCGAACAAATCGCTGATTATTCTGCTAGAAATGCGCGGCGCGCCAACAAATTTCGGATCTTTTTCCCAGAAATGCGCAGTTCGCCAACAAATTGCTGGTTTTATAAAAAAACCTGCGTTTTCCCATCTTTCTTTTTAACAAAATCCCAATATATAGAATTCTACTATGAATTTTTTACAAAATCCGCAATTTAAGTTTCAAAAATTCGGGAAAGTTCGCGTTTCCCCCGCGCCCTTCCAGCTCTTCCCTTTTTATGCAGAATCCTTCGCTTTTTAAACAATATCCTTCACAACAGATGATCCTCAATCCGGTAAATAGCAAAGACAAATTTCCCATTTTTCTTCTGGATTTCATGCACCATCTCAGCATCTCCACAGGCAGAAACGTCTTTTTACTTTCTTCCTTTCCTTTTCATTGTTTATCCTTTGGCCCTTCGTTACATTAAAGCTCTATTCGTTATTTTTTCAATTTTATGAAAGGTAGGAAAATACTATGAAAAGGAAATTTGTTTTAATTGTTCTGGCCCTGGTGCTCGCGTTTGGGGCGGTTAGTGTGGTAAATGCGAAAGTTATAGCTGCTTCAATTAATACGAACCGCACCAGCAATACTTCTGCAACTGTTTCCGCTAGTGGGGATTTCGATGGGATTAAAGACTCCTGCACCTGCAAAATTACTCTGCAGGAAAAATATAATGGTTCCTGGCGTAAAGCGACAGGAGTAACGAAAAAAACCGCATCTTTGACGGAAAAAAATACTATTAGCCTCCTCTTTTCAACAAAATTTACTCTTATCAAAGGAAAAGTCTACAGAGTAAAAGTTACATTTACAGATAAAAAAGGGACTCGGTCAACATCCTCCACATATTACAGTGGCAGTTTTTAGTTAAGTCAATTGATCATAAACTTTTATTAACTCTCTTTCTGAAATATCACCAAAAACGAATATCTTGTCTTTACCGCTAATTAATACTCCAGATATTTCCTTTTGGTGATTATTTATGTATATTGTTCCTAGCGCAACAGTGTCTTTTTTATCATATTCATTAACAAAAACTGATTGATTTCCAGTTTCATCTTGAGATGTTTGTACAATCTGAAATGATTCTTGGCCATCATTCGTTTTAAAAAGATATTCACACTTATATATTTCCTCCGAATATCTCTTTACCGTAGCCTTCTCAAACTCATACCCCTCCGGCACATAGCCCGGGATATACAGATTCGGCACATATTCCTTCAAATCTTCAATCTTATCCCAGTCCGTTTCCGTTATAGAGACTTCGCCGCTGTCGCCTTCCACATCTCCCTCATTAATAATTACCACGCCGTCTTTTTCCTCCACTTTCTGCTTCGTATTTTTGTCAGCATCGACTGGAACGACGGATTCCGGCAATACGGTATAAATAATCGCGGCGCATACAATCACCGCGGCCGCGGCGGCACTGATTGTTCTAAGACGTTTTATCTTCCGAGTCTTTCGGTCAGCGGCTTCGAGCTGTTTTAGCTCATCAATATTAATGGAAACTTCCGGTATTTCACCGATTTCCTGTTCCAAACCTTCCCTTAATACCGCAGCCAGCCTTTGTTCGCCTTCTGTTCTTTCGTTTATGCCTTTATGTTCGTCCCTCTTTCTCTCCTCGTCCATGTTCTCAGTCCTTTCTTACTCCTCGCCTCCGACAATGCCTTCCACATAATAGCGGGCGATCTGCTCCATACACTTGAGCTGCTCCAGGGAGCAGGCGGACAACGGACCCATGATGTTTTCTTTCACCCGTTCTATTTCCGGATCGCCGGAATCACTGATTGCGTGCTCGCCTGCCAAGATATAGTCCGCGCTCAAATTGAGTATCTGCGTCATTCTATACAGCGTTTGTATAGACATTCCTTTATCCCCGTATTCGATATCGGCGATGAACTTTCCGGATACACCCAGTTTTGCCGCCAACTGATTTCTCGTCATATGGATCGCCTCTCTCTGTGTCCGGATTCTGCGACCCATCATCTTCATATCGATCTCTTTCAGTTTGTTTGCTGTTTCCATTATACTATAGACCTATCCTCTCCGGGAGCTTCCTCTATCAGTTACATAACTCCCTACCTTTAGTCTAGTATTCTGAGACCACAGCAAAATAACCTGAGAGTAGAATCCTTTATATCTTTACAGGGTTTTTACACAAAAGCTCAATTTCCAGTCCGGTTCTCGCAAAATTTTCCCTTTTGAAGACTCAGACAATTAGTTTGAGTTTCCCCATTTTTTCCAAGAACAAATGGGGACATAGAAAATGCAAAAACACGGAACCTCCGCTATAATTAAATCACGACAAATAACCATTTTTGCATGATTCATTATAGCAGATGGTGTTGTACAATAATAGATGACAAGAACTCCTCAAAGTTAGTAGCATAAAAACTAATGGAGGAGGAAGACATGGGAAAAGCAAAGCAATATGATAAAGGCTTTAAAATCCAGGCAGTCAAATTAACACAAGAAATAGGTTCAACAAGAACCGCGAAAGAATTGGGTATCCCGGTCAACACCCTGTATGGATGGATGCGTGCATACAAAGAGGGACGGCTTGAATGCGGAGTGAGGACACCCGGAAATGCTATGACACTATCAGAGGAAGTCGCAATGCTGCGCAAGAAGGTTAAGCAACAGGAGAAAGAAATACGACGTTTGAATGAGCTTAACGATTTTCTTGAGGAGGCCAGCACTTTTTTCGCCGCGAGCCGTTAGAAGTCAAAAAAATAGAACGCATAAAATTCATAGCCATAAAGACCGACGACGGAAAGAGGAAAGGAAAAATAGCATTCTACTGTAAAACGCTAAATGTAAGCAAGCAAGGATTTTACAAATATTTTAGAAATCGTAAGAGACCCTGGAACTATCAAAGACTGGCAAATGTGATGTTGGAGATGTTGGAAGAAGATGAATGCAATGATACATATGGCCGGAAAAGGATGTATGTGGCATTGTTGTTGGAAAAGACCTGAAGGAGTGGATATTCCAAGCGAAAGACATGAACAGCGCGGGAGGCAGATGCCATGATAACGCCAGATGCGAAAGCATGTGGGCGAGATTTAAGGAGGAACTCTTATATGGACGGTATGATATGGAGAAGATGACAATGAGTGAACGGAAGCCTTTGATATGGAGGTACTTCATGAATTATTGGAACAACCGCAGGATCTGCTTCTCTATTGGAGGGCTTTCTCCGGCAGAAAAAAGCAGACGGTATTATGAGCAGATGGCCGACGCAGCATCTACCTGCATGGGTTACGGTTGCCTTTTGGACTTCGTGGCTACTTGTCCGTCATACAAAAAACTGCATCGCCATCGATGCCTCTGCCGATACGATCAGCACTCTGTCCGGAAAACTGGGCGCGCTTCCCGGAATTACCACAAAGACGATTTACGCCAAAGCACAACTCTGCCGCATATCGAAATTTGTCAGGATGCTGCAGAGATTTCAAATCGGAAAAAGCAAAAACAGCGGCGGTCTCCCGGAATCAGGGGAACCCCCGCGTTTTTCGCACACAAAATATCAAACATGGTATCCCCAGCATAATTCTTTGTTCCGGATCTGATCCCGGTTTTTTCAGTGCAATATTAAGAGTTTCCGGATCCGGTTTATGTTTTACCGCATCGTTTCTCTTACGTTGAAAAGTTGTGGAGATTTTATGCGGGTGTCTCTAACGCTTTTCTTTTACATCTGAATCACTTCCCTGGCAATACCCATGGTGGATTTGCGGTGGGACACCAGCACGACTGTTTTGCCATCGCATTCTTCCCGCAGGGTTTTCAGTATTATTCCTTCGTTCAAGCTGTCCAAATTGCTGGTCGGCTCATCGAAAAAGATCATGTCCGGATCATGGAGAAACGCTCTTGCAATCCCGATCCTCTGCCGTTCACCGCCGGAGAGGGAATCCCCCAGCTCCGCAAGTTCGGTATCGTAGCCGTCCGGCAGACTCATTACAAAATCGTGGAGAGAAGCTTTACGGGCAGCTTCTTCCACTTCCGAATCCGCGGCGCCGACATTGCCCAGACGGATATTGTTGCCAATCGTATCATGAAAGAGAAAAGTCTCCTGCGTTACATAGGCAATATGCTTTCGCAGATCTGAAGTTGTAATCTGATTTACATCTGTTTCCCCGTAACAAATCTGTCCCTGTTCCACTTCAAAGAAACGCATTAAAAGTTTGAGCAGCGTAGATTTTCCGCACCCGCTTTTTCCCAGAATGCCTGTGATTTCTCCTTTCGGGAACCGGGCCCGGAACTGTGATAAAATCTTCTTTTTTCCATAAGAAAAATCCACATGATCCACGGCAATCGAGTCAAAAGGAAATGCTTCGCCGTTTTCCACCTCATACACCTGCGGTTCTTCTTTCAGCAGATCCAGCACCCGATTCCCGCAGGCCAAAGTCTGGTTCAAATTGTTAGAAAGGCTGGACAGCGCCGCAACCGGCCCAAACGAACTCATCATTGCCATGACCGCAATCATCGCATCCGCGAAACTAAGCGTTCCCGCCGAAACCTGCAATCCGCCCATTACCAGGCTGACCCCTGCTGCAGCGATAATCACAAAATCCGTCATTGCTCCCTGCCTTGTTTCCAACGCCTTCAAACGCTTATTCGCGCCGGAAAGAATCGTCGTTTTCTCCTTCATCTGCTCCCTGCGGGTCTCTCCCTGATCGTACTGAAGAATTTCATCCATCCCCCGCAGATTATCCAGTACCACCGAATTCAGTTCCCCGAACTTATCCCTGTACTGTCTGCCCCTGCCGCTCCCCAAATGCCCGTTGATCAGCGGAATTACGGCACCTGCCAGCAGGTAGCAGATCAACGCCAGCACACCGAAAGAAATCGAGAAGTTTCCGACAAAAATGATCATCACAATGGAAGTGATAATTGCAATAGCAATCGGAGAAATGGTATGCGCGTAAAAAACTTCCAGCAGTTCAATATCCGAAGTGATCATGGAAATCAGATTGCCGCGCTCTTTGCCTTCCAGCTTTGCCGGAGCCAGCCTGCGCAAGGCCGCAAACACCTTGTGCCGAATCTGCGCCAGCAATTTGAACGCGATATAATGATTGCACGCCTGCTCCGCATACCGCAGAAATGCCCGCGCCAGCGCCAGCACAATCAAAATCACCGCAGCTGTCCGCAACGGGAACGGGCTGGCAAGATCCATTGCGGAAAGCAGCCCGAAACCGCCCATAATCGTCAAAAATGAAGCGCACAAATTACCTGCGCACCCCATCAGAATCGCCAGTAGCATGATACCCAGCATCGGCTTCACCATTCCGATCAGCCCCATCATCACACGAAAACCGCTGCGCGGCTTTGCATTCTTTTTTTCTGAATTCCCCGTCCCGGGATCCGATTTTGTGGATTTTCCGCGAATTACCTCATCCTGAATCCCCTTATTTTCCGACCGCTTCATTTTCAGCGAACTCCTCCTTTCCCGCTTTCCCCTGGTACTGTTCCAGTTCCTGCTGTGCCGTAAAGAGCCTGTAATACACGCCCCGATCTGCCATCAGTTCGCGGTGGGAACCCGATTCACAGATTCCACCGTGATCCAGCACATAGATCCGATCCGCATCCATCACATTGGCAAGACGGTGGGAGATCAGAACAACGGATTTTTCCTTACTCATCCGTCGGATTACCTCCATAATTTTGTTCTCGCTTTCCACATCCACGTTGGAAGAAGCCTCATCGAAAATATAGATAGGGCTGTCGTGGAGCAGCGCTCTTGCCAGTGCCAGCCTCTGCCGCTGACCGCCTGACAGATTTTCGCCGCGCTCCGAAAGAGCCATCGCAAGCCCGCCCCGCGGCTCGAAATCCTCATAAAGATCCACCTGCCGCAGCACTTTCAGCATATCCGCCGCGGAAGCATTCTGATTTCCCATACACAGGTTTTCCTCCACAGTTCCCCGGAAAATATATCCGTTATGATTGATCCTGGTAATCGCCGAAAACCTCACGTTTTCCCGAATCTCCCGCAGTTCTCTGCGGGCATCTCCTCCTGCAAGAATCCGGCCCTCATAATCACTGTACTCTCCCATCAGAAGGCTGGCAATCGTACTTTTTCCGCAGCCCGACTCCCCCGTCAGAGCAGTAATGCCGCGCTCCCGCACACGCAGTGAAATATCTTTCAAAATCGGCCGCTCCGGCTCATAGGAAAAACTGACCTTCTCAAAGCGCAGTTCTCCCTGTGGAAACACTCCGTACTCTCCCTTTTCCCGCTCATCCAGATCCAACAGCCCGAAAATCTTATCTGCCGCCGCATTACCGTTCATCGCGATATGGAAAAACGAACCCAGCATCCGCAGAGGCAGAAAAAACTCCACCGACACCAGCACCATGAAAAAACATTGCGCGAACGTCAGGTTTCCATGAAGAAAACTGCGGATCGAAAGCAGAATTCCCGCCGCCGCGCCGCCGTAGGCTGCCAGATCCATAATACTGATGGAATTGAGCTGCATAATCAAAACCCTCATCGTAATCTTGCGGAAACGCTCCGCAGATTCATCCATCCTGCGGGCATACTCCCCGTCCGCGCCGTAAATCTTTAAAGTCGTCAGTCCCTGCAGATTTTCCAGAAAACTATCGCCGAGTTGTGTATAGTTTCCCCAGTATTTGCCCAAAAGCCGTTTTGCGATCTTCTGTACGCCCATAATGGAAAGCGGAATCAGCGGCACGCAAATCAGAAGAACACCTGCTACGAGGAGATCCATCTGCCCTGTAACCGCAAACAGTGTCAGAGGTGCCAGCATACTGAAGAAAAACTGCGGCACATACTGGCTCATATAAAACTCCAGCTGTTCTACTCCCTCGGTGCTTACCTGAACCACTTCTGAAGTAGAAACCCTCTGATGATAATTTCCTCCAAGCCGCAGCAGCTTGGAAAAAATCTCGTCCCGCAGCCGTTCCTTCACAAGATCCGCCGTTTTTACGGAAAAATAATTCTTTCCCGCGCTGACCGCCCATCTCACTGCAAAAAAAACACCCAGCAGCACCAGATAGGTAACCGCTGTCTGCGCAGTGAAAATACCGAATATCACATTCTGCATCATACGGGCAGTCGTGTAAAGAAACAACAGATTGGCGGCCATTCCGATCCATTGAAAAAACACTACAGCCGCCGTATATTTTTTTGTGTCGGAAAATTCTTTTAATAATCGTTTATGAAACATGGATGCCCCCTCTCCTCACAAAACTCTCAGGCACTCGCTTTTTCCCGGCGCTTGCTCTCTGCTTTCTGGCGTGCTTTTTCCTCCTCCGACACGGTTCGGATTCTGAATAAAAAAACATAATAATGCGCAGCCGCCACGATCGCGATCACGGATTTGGCATGCCAAATCGGCGCTGCAAAAAAGCCAATCGTGAACAAAACCGTTATGGTCGTCAGCACCGTAAGCTTACTCTTCTTCGTCATGGATCTGGTTATTACTAAATCCTCCAGATGATTCCGGTAAAGCTTTGTCGAAAGAAACCATTGATGAAACCGCTTTGAACCTTTGGCAAACAACACGGCTGCCGCCAGAAAAAGCGGTGTTGTCGGCAGGATCGGCACAACGATACCGATCGCGCCCAACCCGACGCAGACAAACGCAAGTACTACGCATATTCCATTTATAACCTTTTTCATATTTCCTCCTCAGCGAACTGTCATAACAATCTTATGGCCGTTTACCCGCTCCACACCCAGACGAATTCCATACACTTCCTCAATGGAATCCGGGGTAATCACATCTTCCGGCTCTCCCTGGAGCAAAACCTTCCCATTTTTGAGACCAATCACCTCATCGCTGTAGTAAACCGCATGATTCATGTCATGGAGAACCATGATAATGGTAATCCCGTAATCAAGATTCAGCTTGCGCACCAGTTCTAAAAGCTCAATCTGATACCGGACATCCAGGTATGTCGTCGGTTCATCCAGAAACAGAACTTCCGTCTTCTGCGCCAGTGCCATAGCAATCCAGACCCGTTGGCGCTGACCGCCGGACAGGCTCATTACCTCCCGCTCTCTGTAATCCGCGATTCCCGTTACTTCCATTGACCACTGAACGATCTCCCGATCTTCGGCTCCGTTTATAGAAAATATGCTATGGTGGGGCGTCCTGCCGTAAGCGACCAGCTTTTCCACCGTAATATCATTGGCAGCCTGGTTGTTCTGATGCACGATCGCCACCCTGCGCGCAAACTCTTTCTGTTTCATAAAGCGGATGCTCTTTCCTCCAAGCAGCACCTTTCCCCGCAAAGGGATCAGGTTCTTTGTCATCAGATTAAAAAGTGTCGTTTTTCCGCATCCGTTCGCCCCGATCAAGGTTGTTATTTTTTTCTCTTTTATGGAGAAAGATACGCCATCAAGAATTTTCTTGGCCAGCTTTCCATTTTTATCTTTTGTCTTTCTGTCATAGGCAAACATCAGATTTCTAACTTCCATAGTTTCCCCTCCCTCTCAAAAGCGCGATAAAGAACGGGCCTCCCGCTACTGCCATCACAATCGATGCGCTGATTTCGTAAGGCGCGGCGAGGATCCTGCCAATCGTATCGGCTGTCAGAAAAATCAGCGCCCCCAGCAAAATTGTAAAAGGGATCAGCACCTTATGGTTGTTTCCCACCAGAATCCTGGCAATATGCGGCACAATCAGCCCTACAAAGCTGACAACCCCGGCTACTGCTGTGGAAACGGAGGCCAGAACTACGGCAATCAGCGAGATCGCAATACGCCAGCGGCTTACATTCAGACCGATGCCTTGAGCCGTTTTGTCATCCAGCGCCATTAGATTGCAGACGCCGGAAACCAGCAGCGCGAAAACCAGAAAAATCGGCAGATAATACAGTACGATATTCACATCATCCCACGTTTTCATCGTAATACTGCCGTTTACAATCGAAGCAACCGATGACTGATTTCCCCCGCTCATCGAATTGATCGCGCTGGAAAGGCCGGAAAACATAGTACTGACCGCAACACCGACCAAAACAATCCGAAGCGGGGAAAGCCCTCCCTTCCAGGAAAGGGAATATACCAGAAAAAAGGCCAGAAGCCCGCCGAGAAACGCGGCCAGCGGCAAGAGAAAAAAAAGCCGGGGAAGCAAAGCGGTCAGGATAACTGCCGTAAAACTGGCGCCCCCGGAAATGCCGATGATCCCCGGATCGGTCAGTGGGTTTTTCAAAACCGATTGCAGCAGCACGCCGGAAACCGCCAGCGCGGCTCCGACAAGCAAGGAAATAATGATACGTGGAAAACGCAGATCGTAGACAGTTGCCACATCGTCATCGTATTCGATAAACAACCCTTTGACGAGTTGGGAGGCAGAAAGTTCAATGCTTCCCTCATTGACCGACCAAAGCAAAACGAGGATCAGCAGGACACAGACCGCTACAAAAGCAAAAATCGTTATTATGCCTTTTCGTTTTCGATTCATTTGTTCCATATTTCTTTCCATACCCGTTAATCTCCATATAAAATCGGTTCCAGTTCTTTGAGCGCTTTCGGATAATCAAAAGTCGCACTCATGCCAAAGTATTCATAGGACAAATCGTAGACCTCATCGTTTTTTACCGCGTCAAAATGTTTCCAGATGTCGTTGGTTTTAAACTCTTTGCCGAACATTTCCGTCACCTGATCCGGCAGAGCGTGAGCGCAGCGCAGGATCACATCCGGATCCTGCTTCAGCATATCCTCTGTATTGATATTGACAAAGTCCTTTTCCTCGTCCGCGTACACATTGATGCCGCCTGCCAGTTCCACCAGGCTTCCCACATAAGATTTCGGCGTTGCCACCACATAAGAGCCCGGCAGGCCCATAAGAATCAGAACTTTCTTTGGTTCTTTATTCTTATGCTTTTTCCGGTACTTTTTATAATAACGTTCAAATTCATCCACAAGCGCTTCCGCTTCTTCTTCTCTTTGAAACAGGGTACCGAGCTGCTGAATGGATTTGTACATACCCTGTACGCTGTTGAGATTTAAAAACGCATAATCCGCGCCGATCGCCTCGTACTTCGGTTTCAAATCCGCGATCAGACTGACCGGGGATAAAATCCACTCCGGCCGCAGAACCGCTACTTTCTCCATATCCGGTGCCATGGCCTTGCCGATTTCTGGCAGATCCTTGTACATTTCCGGGACTTCCGATAATTCACTGCTCGGTACACCTGCCAGAGGCAGGTTCAGCTTTTCACAGATCGTAACGACTGCCATAGAAGTGGCAATAATCGTACTTTGCTCCGGATTGACGCTCGTAACCTGTTCCTTTCTGCCGCTTTTTTCATACTCCACACAGCCGGTAAGAGAAAAGCTGAGAATCAGGACAACAAGAATAAACCGGACAAATCCGCTCCGTTTCATCACTCGATTTCCTCCCGGTTCTTTATGTAAATCAAAAGAGCCATCAGCACGCCGCCTACGACCAGGGCAGGAACCAGAACAATCAGAATGCATTGCAGCACCAGAACCCATGAAAGAGCCGGAAGACTTTCCTCTTTTTCAGAAGAAGACGCTTGCGCCGTTTCATCCTGAGAGGTCGTCAGACCATCGGCGCTGTCCAGGAGATCGCCATCTGCAGTCAGTTCCGAATTCTCATCTGCCAGAACTGTGCCATCCGCAGCGGTTTCTCCGGAAGTTCCGCTCTGCAGGCCGGTAGCTGACGATGAATCCGATACACTGCCCGATGTTTGCGAACTTCCTGCGGATGTCCCTCCGGAAGAGTTCTTTGAAGCCGCCGCTCCCGAACTGCCTGCAGAATTGCTTACGCTGACAATAAAATTACCGCTGCCTTTTTTCAGATTCGAAAAGCCGATATAAAACACAACATTCCGTCCCATAGCGGAAACATACATACTGGCTCTGAGAATCGCGTTCTGTGAAGGAATGCGCATCCGGAAATCCGAGCAATACTGTCCGCCTGCATTTTCCTGCATAATCCGGGCCGAAACTCTGCTCCAGCCGGAAGAGCCCCGCTCCTGCGCCCAGAAGCGCACGTTTGAAATATTATCCATCATATAAAAACGAACCGTTGCGTAAAATTTTCCCGAATCCGTAATTTCGATCAGCCCTTTTCCGCCTTTCAGAACGCTCTCCGTCATACCCTGCCCAATGCCTTCATTCTGACCGGGGTCCTCAATTTTTCCCGTTACAGGATGCTTATAATATGGTGTCGCTGTCGCAAGGTAAGCAGTCCCGCTTTCCGCCGCGCAGACATAAGATGCGGACATCACAGACAAAATGACAAGCAGTGTTATAACGATAACTGCCGCCCGATATTGCCCGCCCTCGGATTCTATTTTCGTTTTTTTGAATGCTTCATACATATCAGGTTCTTCTCCTTCCTGCCATTTTAATAAAGAAAACAATTACTGTAACTACAAGGACAAAAGAACTGAGCATGGAAATTCCAAGCAGCATCAGCGCCATCATCTTTTCCGTAGACAGTGCGCTTCCTGTATATGGAATTGAACTTTGGGTTATCTGCGGATCGGTTTCCACCCCCGCCTCTGTAAGCGTGTCTTCCGGCAGAGCCGTATCTTCCAACAACGTGCTGCTGTCCCCTTCCGGCAAAACAGATCCTCCTGATGAAACACTTGACGAACTTCCGGTTCCGCCGCTTATATCAACTAAAGCGTAAATGCTAAAATGATTGGATGAGAACGTACAGTTTCTGCTGCCCGCCTTTGCGCTCATTTTCGTTTTCGTACTGCCGGATACCCGGTAGACTTGAAGTTTCTTTTTATTATATCCATCCGGAATTGGAAGATAAACCTTCACCATTCCGTTTGGCTGCACTTTGGAATTTTCCGGAGAATAGAGTGTAATATCATAAACCGTTATTTTGTCCCCGATACCGGAAAGAGCCTTTTTCACCTTGTTGTATTTGCTTCCCGATTTCAGCTGTGTTACTTTCAGCTTTACTCCATTTACCAGAACATTTTTCGAAGCCTTGATACGCACCTTCGTCTTCTTGTCCGTTATATCCACCGCCTCGGTATCCAGCCCGGCGGCCACGGTCTTATTATTTTCCTCAACCGCCGCGTCATCCGAAGCTTTTGTCAGAGTGTCCCAGCTGATCTTAAGCCGCGCGGGAAGAGGATCTTCTCCCATCACTTCCACTTTTGGATCAATTTTAACCTGGATGTACTCCTCCTTTGACGGGAGTACAAACCGGAACACGCTGGGCTGTCCATTCGGGTTGTTCTTCGCAGTAATCTGCGCGTATTTGTACGATCCGTCTGCCTGCCGGATCTGCAGCGTCTGCAGACATGCGGTAATTGTCCCGACCGTCATGGGATGGGTTGAAACATCCATCGTATAACTGCCGTTTTGAACCGTAAGCAGAGCCTTGCTGTTCAATGTCGGATTCCCCATAGACGCTTTATTGGAAGTCGCGTGCCAGAGTGCCACCTGTACATTGTACTTTCCATTGGGCAGATTATCCTTATCCAGTTTTCCGGGATCCGTCTCCTGCTTTGGATCGCTTTTTTCCGCTTCCGCCCACGCGTCCAGCTCTGCCTGGGTCATTTCCTTCATATTGCTGAAATCCAGCTTAATACGGCATTCCTGATCCCCGGAATCCAGTTCTCCCATAACCGGTACATAGACATGCGCCCAGATATATTCCTGTTCCATGGTAATCGGAACAGAAACCACCTTTGGGTACATCTTTCCGGCGCAGACCTTATCCTCCGAGGTTTCCTCGTTATAACGATCCACAATGCCGTAGGTTGAAACGACTTCGGAGGGAAGTTTTGTGTAGTTTTCAGGATAACCGAATTCATTAAACGCAATGTCCTCCAGCAGGTTAAGCTGCATCAGATAGCCGCTCATACCGGCAAACTCCATGCTGATAAATTTCAAGTAAAGTTTTGCTTTCCCATCTTTTACCACCAGCTTGCCGGTCTGCTGCAGGGCACTGTTTCCCATTGAAGCTTTATCTTCCAGCGCTTTCCACAGGCTGACAGGTATGGAGTAAGTTCCGTCTTTCACCGTTCCGTCGGCTGCCAGACTGATTTTCAGGCCGGCAGTCGCAGAAACGATTGTTATAATCAGACAGCAGCAGATCGTTGCGATCGCTTTCTTTTTCAAACCTTTCTCCATAACCTCTCCTCTCCTGTGGCACAATGTTTTAAGGACAATATATCATGTGATAACTTCTATCTCACTTTTACGGCAGCCGCCTTCCCGGTAAAGCTGCTGTAAACCTTTTTCTTGCCTACATTTCGGTAAGCTTTTACTTTGTAAAAATATTTCCTGCCTTTTTTCAGCTTTTTATTGGTAAATTTTACGGTTCTGCCGTTTTTGATCGTCTTTACCGCTTTGTATTTTCCTTTTTTCTTCGTTGACCGGTATACTTTGTACCCGGACGCACCCGCCGTTTTGGCCCAAGAAACTCTGGCGCTTTTTTTGCCGGCTTTTGCTTTTACCGATTTCGGAGCGGGCAGAATCGGCTTTGCGGAAACAACGCGGGAATACGCCCCGTAAACCTTTTTGCCGCTGCTCACCTTATAGGCCGCTACTCGGAAACGATAAAAAGCACCGCAGTTCAGCCCGCTCTTTGTATAGCTGGAAGCTGTCGTATTCGCGATGAGCGTATACTTTTGGGAACTGCTGTTATATTGATATACGCTGTATCCGGACGCTCCGCTGACTTTCCCCCAGCTTATTTTCACTTTGTTGTAGCCTGCGCCCGCCGCTTTTATGCCTGTCGGCGCTTTCGGCGCGGTTACGGGCATATTTTTGGCTTTTACCGTAAGTTCGCAGATCGCCTGCGCATTATTGGCTTCTGCTGTAATCACGGCTGTTCCTGCCTTTTTCGCGTTTACCAGCCCGCTGCCGCTTACGGAAGCTACGGAATCGCTGCTGCTGCTCCATACGACTTCACCGTCTCCTGAACCGGAGACCGCCGCCTTCAGCTGAAGGCTCTGGCCTTCGGTCAGAGAAGCAGACGTCTGATTCAGTTCAACAGAAGGTTCTTCCCATTTTTCCAGCTTCGAGAAGTCAAGCTGCAATCTCGCTGCCTGTTCTCCCTGCGCCAATTCTCCCATTACCGGTACATAGACCTGAATCCATGTATGGGTTGTTTCATCTGCTGCCTCCGGAAGATCAATGTCCATAACTGCGGTTTTCATGTACTTCTTTCCCGCGCAGCGTGGATCTTCGCTGTTTTCCGCATTGTACCGATCCACAACATCAAAAAACGACAGCACTTCCGGCTCCGCTTTTTCCCAGTGTTCTGACAAATCCGGCGATCCGCCGGTTCCCGGCGTAAAACTTGTAATGCGGTTAAATTCCATCAGGTAACCGCTGAGGTTCGCGAATTCCATTGGTTTAAAAGACAGAGTCAATTTCCCCTTTCCTTCGGTTACTTCCAGTTTTCCAACCTGCCGCAGCGAATTGTTTCCCATAGACTCCTGGTTTTGATAAGCATGCATCAGCTTTACCGGGATGCTGTACGTCCCATCCGCAACAGCCGCATTCGCGGCAGTATCCGCAAATGCCCCTGCTGGAGCAAATACGGATACTGCCATCATTACGGCCAGAGCGGAGGTTAAAAATTTTCTAAACCGCCGTTTCATCTTTTACCTCCGTTACTTTCTGATTTTTACAGAACGCGCAATTGAAGATTTTCCGTAAACTTTTTTCTTTCCAATGTTTCTGTAAGCTCTCACTTTGTAGTAATATCTCTTACCTTTTTTCAGCTTTTTGTTTGTGAATTTCACAGTCCTGCCGCTTTTGAGCGTCTTAACAGCTCTGTATTTTCCTTTTTTCTTCGTTGCCCGGTATATTTTGTAGCCGTTGGCTCCTGCTACGCGTTTCCATGTGATTCTCGCGTTTCTCCCAGCGTTGTTCTTCGTTTTTACTTTCGTAACTCTCGCGAGAGTCGGTTTCGCGGAAACTGTGTTTGAATATGGACTGTAAACGGTCTTACCGCCCGCAGTCTTGTACGCGCGTACGCGGAAGCTGTATTTTGTTCCGGTTTTCAGGCCGCTCTTTGTATAGCTGGTTCCTTTTACAAGTGCAGCTCTACTGTACTTCTTTGTGCTGCTGTTGTATTGCAATACTTCATATCCGGTTGCTCCGCTTACTTTGCTCCAGCTTACTTTCACTTTGTTGTAAGCAGCGCTTGCCGCTTTTACGCCTGCCGGCGCTTTCGGCGCGGCTGTGATTGTTGCGTTTGATTTCAGGCTGCCGAGCGCAGTGTTCAGAGCAGTAACCGCAGCTTTTACCTGCGCATCACCGGCCTCTACGTTAAAGTAAATGTTTTTCGCGTTCTGCAGAGCCTTATCCAGGTTTGCCAGACTTGCCGCTGTGTAAGAACTGCGTTTTACATTCATAGCTTTTTCACACAGGCTGTAAAGCTGTGATTTGTCAGCTTCATCGACTTTCTCCAAGGAATCCCAATATAGAGTAACCGTTGACTTAATGTTGAATTTTCCATGATCGAAAAGAACGCCAGAGAGCAATCCGTCCAGATTCTTCATTGCTTCTACATAAAGATACACATTCTTATAGTAGTATTTACTCAGTTCGGAAAGCGGCATTACGAAATCAGTTACGACCTGATATCCCTGACATTCTTCCATGTTGTACATAATACCGTCTTTGGACAGAGTATCTTCTGTCGGCGAATTGTTATCTGTGTAATATCCGTTTAGCCCTAAAACATGGAGCGGTTCTTTCGTTGTTCCTGATATCATCTTGTAAGAAAGTGTCATCTTTCCGTTCTTATCTACACGCAGAATCGCCTCTCCCGTTTCACTTTCCACCAGACTGTGTTTTACAACATCTGTGATATCTTTAATCTTCACCTTATAGGTTCCCGGTTCCGGAACAGATTCCGGCGGTTCGGGAATTGCTTCTTCTTGAACTTCAAGCCCAAGCGCATCCATTACAGCTGCTTTTATAGTCTTTGAAGATGTTGTGGCTCCGGTTACGACATCCACGTCATTAATCGCTTCCGCATCCGTATCGTAAAGTCCGATGATTTTATCTTTTATTCCCGCGATTGCCGAAGCCAGGATCGCCTTGTTCGTGGCTTCATGCGTCCCCGCAAACTCTCTTCCGCTGATATTGAGATCGCTGATCTTTCCATCTTCCACCGTTACATCCGCATCGATATAATATTTTCCGAACTGTTCAACATAATCGCTGCCCTGTTTCCTGTAATTAAGCGATGCGGCGCCGGATTCCACCGCCTTTTCCCAATCAATTAAGATATAAGTGTCCGGAGCATATCCCATTGTATCCACATAAAGGCTGATATAAACTCCATCTTTGTCCTGAACTGCCGTTGGAATTGCAAACTCAATTTCCTTTGGCACTGTTTTGGTCGTTTCACTCTCTCCGCTCGTCGTTGTTACCGTTTGTTCTGAAAGAACAGTCGCGGCTACTTTCTCGCTCCCAATCTCTCCTTGGTAAACCCTGATATCTTTTGCATAATCTGTGGCGGTTCCGATTTTAACTCTGCGCAGATCTGTCCGGAACGTTGCGGAGCCTTCCGCGTCAACATCAACCTGCGCGTATTTTCCCAGGCACGCCTTTGCTACGGAATCCTGGCTGAGATTGCTTGCGTTTTTCAGAGAAACTGGCACAATATAAGTCTTTCCTTTTGTAAGCTGCGTTCCTTTTGTACCAAAGGAAATCGTATCGCTCTCCCCTGCCGCCATAACCGGAGCGGAGGATATCGCTACAGTGAAAACAATCAGCCACGCCAGAATCCATCGGATCGCTTTTTTTTCTCTTAGCCTCTCCATGCTTCTTTTCCTTTCTTTGCGCTGTAAGGATTCCGAGTCTGAAAGAGTCCGGAATCCTCAGCCCTTGTTTTGCTTTTATTTTCTAATCTTTACAGACTCCCTGGAAGAATAGCCGCTGTAAACCTTTTTCTTCCCAACTGTTCTGTAGGCCCTTACTTTGTAGTAATATCTCTTGCCTTTTTTCAGCTTTTTGTTGACAAATTTTACGGTCTTGCCCTTCTTTATAGTCTTAACCGCCTTGAATTTGCCGTTTTTCTTTGTGGAACGGTATACTTTGTAACCGTTTGCTCCCGCTACGCGTTTCCATGTGATCGCAGCGCTTCGCTTCGTCTTATTCTTCGCCTTTACGTTTCTGACTTTTGCAAGAACCGGTTTCGCGGAAACCGTCTTTGAATACGGGCTGTAAACGGTCTTTCCGCCCGTCGTCTTATACGCGCGTATGCGGAAGCTGTATTTTGTTCCTGTCTTCAGGCCGCTCTTTATATAGGCGGTTCCTTTCACCAGAGCAGCTCTGCCGTACTTTTTCGTGCTGTTGTTATATTGCAGGACTTCATATCCTGTTGCTCCGCTTACTTTGCTCCAGCTTATTTTTACTTTGTTGTAAGCAGCGCTCGCCGCTTTTACGCCTGCCGGCGCTTTCGGCACTGATGTTTCGGACGTCATATTATTGCGCTTTAACGCTTTGACCGCTGTATCTAAATCCTTCAGGGCGAGTTCTATCTCTTCTTGTGTCTGTGCCCATATTAAACTACTTTTTGCTGTTTTAATCGCTGCCTGCAGATTCCGATAGCTTTCTTTCGTATAATCGGCAGCTTTTATAGCTTCCGCTTCTTCAATTTCTTTTTCTAAGGTTTGTGTTTTTTCCAGCTTTACACAATCCGAAAAATCCAGATTAATGATCATGTCATAGGTTTTGTTCATATAATCCACATACGCGGAAATCCGATAGGTTCCATCTTCCTGTTTTACAAGAGGGAAAGAGAGTATTTCCGGAATTTCGATCTTTTCAACACTATCGCCTACAGAATATTCGGATTCAATCGTATTTTTTACAGTCACAGATTGTTTCACTCCTGTTTCATCATAATAATAGATATCCGATAGATTTGCATACATGGTAGACATACTGAAAAAGTCAATTATCATTTGTCTGTTTTTTACAATTAATTCCATACTCCCATCGTTATCTACATTAATCGCGCCTGTGTCTCCAAATGCCGAGGAAAAAGCTTCCTTTACTGGCGCAAGTGGAATTGATACGGTACATTCCAAAGAAAGCGGTACTGTATATTTACCCTGTTCCAATTCCGGCTCTAATGCAGTTATGGCTTCTTCCAAGCCCTGTTTCGCATTATCCAGTTCAGCCTGGCTTGCCGCATTTTCCAAAGCTGCTTTCGCCGCTGTCAACGCTTCCTGAAAATTCTGCCAGCTTTCTGCCGAGTAATTCTCCGCCGCATAGCTTTCCGTGGCTTTAATCAGCGCTTCCAATTCTTCTGTTTGCATTAAATTATCCAGATCTACTTTTAAAGTAATATCGGTAGGATGCGCGTCTCCACCCCCCAGAAAGTTATCCATAAAGTCAACCGTACAATTCAGCTTATATGCTCCCTTTTCTTGATCCTCTTGCTCAATCAGCGAAAATGTCATCTCATCCGGTACAGTAATTTCTTCTGTCTTGCTTGGATCCCCAAAAGTTGTTGAATATTTTGACTGTCTGGTGCTATTTACTGTGGCTTCATGTTTCTGCCCTTCTTTGTCATAATAAGAAAGGGTTTTGATGTTTGCATAATAGCTTCCCGACATTTCAATAATCATGTTTTGACTATGTACGGTAATGCTTTTGTTGCCCTCTGCATCGACGTTCAAAATGCCTTTGCTTCCAAACGCTTTTGAAAAAGCAGATTTAACAGCCGGTAACGGAGCGGTACTTTCGAGATCCAAAATAGGGATTATATATATCCCCTCTTTTATCTCGCTATTCTGCCCTTGTTCCGTTTCGATTGATTGTTGATGTGATATCTGATTCGTGGATGACATTTCGCTGTCTGTGCTATATTCTGCCGCCGATGCAACTGTCGGCATGGCCCCAATCAACATGACCAGCAAAATTGTGCTTGCTACTGTCCTTTTCAATTTCATTTTTCGTAAAGCTCCTTTCTGTTTTACGTCATTTCTCACTCATCCATCCACTATACTCTGATAGATAAAAATATAACTTGGTTAGCTTCATCTAACTTTTGCATTTAAATTTTATTCTTCGCGGCTATTTTTGTAAAGAGTTTTTTTGTTGCATCTTATGCGCATTTTTCCTTTCGTTTTGCCGGACGGGCAAGGGTGATGTATTCGCGGAGTGATTAAAATCTCAAAGTTTTGTCCTTTGTTGCATAGAATGCGCGACTGCATCTTATTTTCGAACAGATTTTTTCTCATAAGTATAATTTTAGAAGCGCGGTGCTCTCCGGCATATGCTCCTGCCCTACCGTACAGGTAAAAAACAGTTTTAATTCGCCCTGCAGGATATCGTCCTCCTGCAGGTAGACAAACTGCATGGCTTCCAGAGATAAGCTCGCGTAATCGGCGGATATCTTCGCCGATCGGATCTGGTTCTCATATTCGTATTTCATGGAGTTCATTTTTCCTTCCATTATCGCAAGCGTCTCCAGTGATTTCTGCTGAACCTTGCGGAGCTTTAACCGCAGCTCCGTTTTTCCCTTATATACGGACAAAATTGCCGGGTGTTCAAATGCTTCGTTTGCCATAGAATGCTGCAGCGGACCTCGTTTTCTTCCTTTGTGAATGGAGAATGCAACTTTATAATCTCCTCTGGAGATGTAACTATCAAGTTGATTCCCCCACAAAACAAGCTTGTGTCCTTTCTCGCCAAAGTAATTGCAGGCTTTGCACAGATCGCCTCCCTGTACCAGCAGTTTTCTTGTCTGCTCGGAGCAGTTTGCCAGAATCTGAATCGCGTCTTCGGCGGCTTCTGCTTCCGGAACGCCATTGTTCCGCATCCATTCCTGAATTTTTTCATAATTATAGTTCATGCGCTCAATGAAAGAGCTGCCATAGTCTGTAATCGAAAATCCGGAATCCAAGAGGTTCTCTTTTACGCAGACTGCCAAAACTCTGCTTACTGTAGAACGATTGACATGAAAGCTTCTCGCAACGTCGGAAAGTGACTTTTTTTCACCTTCCCCCGCTGCCAAAGCCATCAAATATTTTATTTGTGTCGCTGTCATATTCATCTTTCTTTCCCGTACCGTTTTCTAAAATCTGCTTTTTCCGTTCCATTCGAACTCAATTCAAGGTTAGTTAAAGCTAACCATTTTGTATTTTAACGCAGCCTGTTTCGTTTGTAAATAGAATTTTTCGTTCCCCTTCCATCCAGCTGAGAATCCGGAAAAATCCCCGTCCGGAAAACAGAACCCGAACGGGGACTTTTTTTACCGTCTGTTGTCTTTATTTCACTCTAATTCTTTTCGCGGCAGAATAAGCGCTGTAGACTTTTTTCCCGCCGACTTTGCGGTAAGCCCGTACTTTATAATAATAGCGTTTGCCTTTCTTCATTTTTTTCGTTGTATATTTTACAGTACGGCCTTTTGTAATTGTTTTTATCCGTTTATAACCCCTGGATTTCTTCTGGGAACGATAAATCTGATAGCCGCTTGCTCCATCGACTTTTTTCCAGCGGATCGTTACTTTCCGTTTTTTCGACTTCAGGGATACACGGGTCTTTTTCAGCGCAGGTTTTACGGATACTGCTTTCGAATAGTCTCCGTATATGGTAATTCCCTGAGAAACTTTGTATGCGCGTACTTTATAGGTATAGCGGGTCCCGGTTTTCAGTCCCTTGTCGTTCAGTTTTGCCGCTGATTTCGCGGAAATTTTTACAGAGCGGGTTTTTCCGCCGCCGGTACGATAAATTTCATAACCGGATACGCCGGAGACTTTCTTCCAGGTGACAGAGGCTGTGTTGTAAGAACCGGAAGATACCTTTACTCCACTTACTGCAGGCACCTTCACTGCAGGAGGCTTCTGCGGTTTCGGATCTTCGGAAGGTTTTTCCTCCGAATCTTCAAAACCTTCTTCAACACCGCTCCAATCCAGTTTCAGCAGTACGTCCTGCGTTCCGCTGCCCGGTGTGATAGAGTCCATAATCGGAACAAATACCTGCAGCGGCACATATCCGTCTTTGTCAGAAATCGCGGTAGGCACCAGACGGAATTTTACTTGATCCGGATAAAGATGCGCTTTATCGTTAAATTCATCGATAACGTCCGAACCGTCTTTGTTCTTCTGCGTGGAAAGCACCTGCGCCGATACCAGATCGCCCTGCGGCAATCCATTGGCTCCATAGGTATATCCTTCATCGTAATACTTAAGTTCCGATAAATATCCAAACAGATCGGAGATTTTCATCCCCTGGAAATCCAAGGTCAAGTAATAGGTTCCATCCTTTACTTCCAGCTTTGCTGTATGTCCGATCGCGTTGTTCGACATAGAATGGGTCTTGCGATCCGGTTTGAACATTTCTGCCGGGATGGAGTACGTTCCGTCTTTCAGCTCCCGTTCCGGATAAGAAACCGTTCCATCGCCCTGTCCGGAGTAAACCGCAATCTGATGTTGCAGATTCGCTGTTTTATTCGAAACCGTTTTTACAAGGCGGTAACGGCCTTTTTCATTTATATCCGCCGCTTTTACGCTTCCGGATTTCGCGTCTTCTTTCTGAGAAACCGTCTCCGATTTGAGGGTATGCCAAGTTCCATTCCGCAGTTCCTGGAGCTGTGTTTGTACCTCAAACGCGCTGACAGTTCCGGTGGAATCTGTCAGAATCGAATTTTTAATGGATTCTGACGAAAAATCAGGCAGATTCGCGTTTCTGAACTCAAGAAACTCTTCGACCGTGTCAACCGTTTCCTTTCCAAGGACTTTTTCCACTGCCTCTTTCACATATCCGGAAACATAGCCTCCCTTGCAGAGTGTCCAGAACCAGTAGTCAAAACCTGAAAGTTCAGAGGTATAAGAAAGTGTACCCTCTTCTGCTGTCAGAGAAATTCCAAGATCGTTTTTGGACGGATATTCTCCTGCTTTTTCCCTGAGAGTGTTCCGTTCCGTCTCGCTCAGATCATCCAGGTCGCATTGCTCGAGATCTACCGCGTTATACTCGAAAATACTGTCGAACTGCCCCTGAGCCTGCGCAACTTTTTTCAGCAGTACCGCAGGTGCAGTAATAATACTGTTTTTAGACACTTCCAGTTTCGTAAGATTCCCATTGCTGCTGATAAGGCTTTCCGGCACAGTATCCAGCAGATTGGCGCTGAGATTGATTTCTGTAACGGACGGCAGATTGTCCAGAGATGTTCCGATTTCCGCAATCTGGTTTTGATCGAGATCCAGCTGTTCCAGTTCCGGGATCTCCCGCAAGCCTTTCGGAACACTCGTCAGCTTGTTTTTCGAAAGCGAAATCCAGGTAAAGTTTTTCCTCTGTGGGAAAACGCCTTCGCTTACAGAAGTTATCTGGTTTTCTGCCAGATACACGCCAGTAATGCTTTCCATATCATCAAACGCGCCTTTTTCAATACGGGAAATCCTGTTATTACTCAGATCCAAGACCGAATCATTTCCGGTTCCGACTTGAGAAAGCCCGGAAAACAGGTCTTTACTGATCGAAGTCAACAGGTTCGTAGAGAGTTTCAGATCCTTGAGTTTAGAAAGATCCGAAAAGGCATCGTCTGCAATCTCAGAGATACAGTTTGCTGAGAGGTTTAGTGAAGTCAGCTTTGTGAAACCTTTCAGTTCATCATTCAACTCGGTAATACTGCAGCCGGAGAGATTAATGGACTCCAGGGATTTGTCCCCCAGCTTTTTCAGCCAGGAAATATCCTGCATAGCAAAATCATCGAAAACGCTGTAGTGGCTGCTCACTGTACTGTAGCTTAAATCCAGACTTTTTTCCTCAGCGGAGAACTGATAGGATTGCAGTTCGCTGTCAGAAACATAGCCATCGCGATCGGCATCCATGCCTTTTATCGTCATTAGTGCGCGGTTTTTTATTTTTTCTGTAGTCATTCCGGAATTGTTCACCGCAAATCCGGAAAACCCTTCCGTTACTGTATCGTCGAATACCAGTTTGACCTGCGTATAGCTATCGTAGCTCCCGTTCATTGCTTCCGATCCACCCATAGCCTGAACATTAACCGCAGCGATCAGATCGCCGCCGGAAAGAGAAGGAACCGGCAGTGTGTAAACCGCAGCCGTTATTTTTCCGGAAGCGTCTTTTTCCGGTTCTCTTTTGCCGTCTTTGATTGCACCTTTCCAAGTCCCCTCACTTCCCTGTACAGCAAAATCCAGCATGGAATCCGCATAAACCGTATTATAGAAAGAAGCGGTTATCGTTCCGTCCGCAGCGACAGAAAGTTTTACATTTTTATCAAAAAATCCTCCCAACATGGATTCTGTGCTGCTATTGTCAATTCGATAGGCTTTGAACGTCGCCGTATAAGTATTTCCGGCCTTCATTTCCGAAACAGGAATTACGTTCCCCTCTGAGGCGGTAGAGTCTGTGTCCTTCTGCGTAAGGGTTACACTATCCGGATCGGACAGATCCAGCTCCAGATGCTTGTTCTGAAACGCTTTCATTACAATATCCAGCGTGAGCGGTTCGGATGTGTTCCAGGCTTCCTTATCCAGATTGAGAGTCACAATCCCTTCGGATGTTTCTTCATTATACTGAACCGTAAATCCGCCGAGGCCTCCGTTGTATACGAATTTTTCCTCCTTCTCTCCCTGAGAAGCCTGAATGAAATAATCGGTGGCAGAAAGCGCATCTTCGGATACGGCATCATAATAAGTCCGATCGGATGTATAAAGCCGGATCGTATCATATTCTTTTCCCTGTGTCAGCTCAGCTTTGGAAATTCCGCCGAGGAGTTCCCAGGTATATACTGCGGAAGCTTCCTGGCTGGTTTCCATACCTTCTTTTACCGCAATCGCTTTCAGCGTTGTTGTTTTTTCGATAGAAACAGGTTTCTCTGCTTCATAAAGCGTGCTGTCCTCAGTCGGTGTTTTTCCATCTGTAGTGTAATAGATGGAAGCACCTTCTGTTTCACAGCTGATTTTCACTTCTGTTTTCTCACGGATAGCACCTCCCTCAGGTGAAAACACAGGCGTTTTTACCTGAGGCAGTTTTTTCTCAGCCGTATCCCAGGAAACGGTCAATGTATAGCTGCCTGCCGTTCCGTTTTTCAGGGTAAAGGTTCCGGTATAGTTTTTACCAAGACCGGCATAAGGAAGATCGATCATGGCAGTTCCTACGATCTCTTTATATCCGGAAGTTCCGGATGCCGGAGAAATTTCAACTTCCTTTAAATCGCTTTCCTCTTTGCTGTTTTCTGTCTGGTGGATGGTCAAAGCAGATACGGAATTGTCTGACCAGTCGGAGAGCATTGTCAGACGCAGTCGGCTCAGCTGCCCGTCTCCACCTGTATACGCCACAGCCTTTGTGTCGATCAATCCCGGAATATCATAATTTTCATCCTCTGCCTGAACAGAAACAGAGTATTCGCTGTCTGCTTCAAAATCCGGCAGAGTTGTCCTCTGAAACGCAGCGCTGGAAATGGTACTTGCGGCATATTGCTCCGGGACATATGCGATCGCTTTCACGGTCGCGCTCTTCGTCAGTGTAATCGGCTCTTTGTATTCCGTTCCCGTCTGCCCGCTGCCATCTGTATATGCGGGATCTGTGCCGTCAAGGGTATACAAAATGACTGCGTTTTCTGTTTCGCTTTCCAAAGTTACGGTCTGTGTTTTCTCAAACTCCCCGCCGGCAGGTTTGATCACAGGAGCCTTTGCGGCAGGCAAAACCTTTTCCAGTGTGCTCCAGTCAATTACCAGTTCCACATCGCTCTCTGCCGCGCTGTTTAATGTGCCGTGTCCTTT
Source organism: Zhenpiania hominis (assembly GCF_014333425.1). Classification (GTDB taxonomy): domain Bacteria; phylum Bacillota; class Clostridia; order Peptostreptococcales; family Anaerovoracaceae; genus Hominibacterium; species Hominibacterium hominis. The sequence goes on from NZ_JACRYT010000010.1 coordinate 78,947, forward strand.
ATAGGATCCGCTTTCATCCAGATACGGAAGGGTGAACGTTACCGTCCCTTTTACCGTATTGTATCCACTGGTTTCATCTTTCGGCGTAAACGTCAGATCTTCGATCGGCGTTTCACTGTCTTTTGGATAAAACTGCAGATCCGTAAACCACTCTGCTTCCCAGGAATCATAATTCATCCCTTCATAAAGGGTAAGCGTAAGCAGCGGGCTGCCTGTATCTTCTCCTGTTGTAATTTCTGCAGTTGTATTATAATAACCTGAAAAACTGCTGTACCAGCTGTCACTCGGTTTTTTCAGAGTGACTGCCGCACGATAGTTCGAATTTTTTGTGAACACCGGGGTCTTTTCATTTTCGTTTGTTTCCGCAAAAACACCTACGGAACTCATACTGAGCAAAAGTGTCAGAATCAGAAAAAATGCCAGCCCCCGACGCAGCCAGTGCTGTCCGGTGTGTGTATCCATGTTTTACTATCCTCCCATCTTTCGAGCTACCTTGATTTCCAACTTTCAAAATCTGAAATTTGAAATTCGAAACTATGATTAATTGGCGCGCCTTAAGTTAGCAATAACTAACTTTTACCGTTAAATTTTACCTTTTTTTATGGTTCTTGTAAAGAGGGGGGATGTTGCACTCTGTGCATAGTTTCTTTTGATTCCGCATTTCAGATAAGATCTCCCGATTCGTATCATGGTTGAAATTTCAAAACTCCATACTTTGTTGCATAGGATGCTCATCCGCGTTTTACTTTTTTATTCTTCTGCAATACGACAACACTCCACATGCTGGTCGCGGGGTCCGGCGCATTTAAAGTTCTTTTTTTGAAATTCCGGAAATAGCGTTTTAACGATATTTCCTGCATAATGTGTCAGCTTTCTTGTCTTTTCTGTTGAAGCGACAGAACTTTATTCATAGTCGCCAACGCAATTGCTGTTCCTATTAAAAAAGAGCCCATTAAATGGGACAGTACTTCTTAACAAAAAAGCCGCTGTCAGCACCAAATTTGAGTGTCCCCATTTGTTCTTGGAAAAAATGGGGACACTCAAAACAATTCGATATTTACGACAGTTTTAAGAAATGGTATAATACAAATTATAAGAAAATTCGTTCTATTATTTATATGGAGGATCCCGCTGATGAAACGAAACGGATACAGAGGACTTATTTTTCTGATTGCGGCTGTTTTTTTATTCGCCGCCCCCGCTCAGCCTGTTTTGGGGCTGACTGGTTCTGACTCTTCCAGTTCAAATAGCGATACGACCTGGGAATATCATCCGGATCGCATCATTCTTACGTTTAATGAAAACGTGACAAAAAAAGAGGTTTCTGAAATCCTTGAACAGGAAGATATGCAGCCGATCCTGTTCAGTGGGTCCGATAGGATCACCACCCCTGTTGACCTTCCGAAGGAACTGACTCCAGAGGAAGCGCTCCGGCTTATGAATCAAAAAAAGGAAATTGCGGCCGCCCAGCCGGATTACTGCCACCGATATGACGGCTACACAAATGATACGGAAATTTCTTCCGCAAAATACAGTTCAAATCAGAACAAGTATCATTATATATTCAAACTGGGCCTGGCCGGGCCGGGAAAGACCGCATGGGATTACGCCACTGGCAAAGGTGTAAATGTCGCTGTGATTGATGGCGGGGCCAATGTGAGTCATCTTGATCTTGCGGCCAATGTAAAGGGCTGCTATAATGCTGTGACAGAAAAAGAGGGGAAAGCTTCTGTCCCGCCTCTTGGAAGTCACGGAACGGCCACAGCCGGAATTCTGGCCGCAGTCGGAAACAATAAACGACTGAGCGCAGGTTCTGCTTATAATGCGAATCTTTATGTCATTAACGCTTTTCAGGAGCTGGAAGATGAGAATGGAAAATTTTATGGCGCTTATGATTCTGATATCATGCGCGGGATTCAATGGGCAGCCGGGAAAAACTGCCGGGTTGTCAGTATGAGTCTGAGTGGAAACGGTGAGCCCAATGAAGCTATGGAAAGTATGATTCGACAGTACTATTCCCAAAAAAGCAACAGTATTCTGTTTGTATCTTCCGGAGGAAACAGTAAAATAAATGAATACCGTTATCCGGCGTCCTACGATGGAGTTCTGTCCATCTCCGCCGTTAACTACGCCAGTGGGAAATACACGATCTCTCCAAATTCCACTTACAACAACCGCATTGATCTGGCTGCCCCGGGAAACGGACTTTACACTCTTTCCCATAGCAGCAATACAGCGGCAGCCACGGCCGGCGCAACCAGCGCTGCCACACCTTACACTGCCGGGGTCGCCGCACTCGTATTTCAGGCAAACCCCAGCCTGACCGCGGCTCAGTGCGCTCAAATTCTGACTTCAACCGCTACCGACGCCGGGGCGCGCGGATATGACGTTCATTATGGATACGGCGTCATTAATCCTCTGAAAGCGGTTCAGAAGGCGATCTATAAAACGGATTCCAAAGCTCAGCAGATTTCGGGAGTCAGCTCGTCCTATAAAAAAGCCTACACTGCCAGCAGCTTTACGTTAAAGCCGATTCTCTCCGGTTCCGGTACCGCGTCCTACAAATCGAGCAATTCCAATATTGCCTCTGTATCCGCTTCCGGCAAAGTAAATCCAAAGAAAATCGGTAAAACGACGATTACGATTTCCGTCCCTGCATCGGGGATTTTCCGGAGCGCGTCCAAAAAAATCGCCCTGACGGTCACACCAAAAACAGGGAAAATCCGTTCCGCAAAAAATATAAAAAGCCGAAAACTGAAGGTAAAATGGAGCAGAGATAGAAAAGCTTCCGGCTATCAGATTAAGTTGGCAAAAAATAAAAGGTTTAAAAAAGCCAAAACCTACTGGGCAAGAAAAAATTCGACTACAAGCAGAACCCTTGCAAAGCTCAAAAAGGGAAAACGTTACTATATAAAAATTCGCGCCTACAAAAAATCAGGAGGTAAAAAGATCTATGGCTCCTACAGCAAAGTAAAACAGATAAAAATCAGACGCTAGAGAGGAATGATCAGCCCGCCCATAATGATTTCCATCATTTCCTCGGTCAGCTGCATATCCCAGCTGTAATTATCGTTTTTCGTCAGGTTTATGGTAATCGTCTCGGTCTGCAGCTTTGTACTTTCGCTGGCTTTTTCCGTCTGGTTGGCAAAGATAGACAGGCATTTGGCGTTAAGCTTTTTCTTGCTGAGGTTTCCGGAGTACAGATTATCCTGCATATAGTTGTAGGCCCTTTTCTGATAATTTTTCAGGACCTTGCTAAAATCCACATTGGAAACCTCAGCTGTAACCGTAGCCTGGGTTTCTTCTTCATTTTTCTCTGTGGAAAGAATTTTATAGGAAAAATTTTTAAAAATGCTATCATACATTTTATTCAAATCCGCTTGTTTTCCCTTGCTATGCAACAGCATATTAATATCTTCATTTTCTGTATACAAAATCAGGACATCTTCGTTCTTTGTCTTCAGTCCCTTAAAAAAATCGTTTACCACTTCTTTTGGCTCTGTCAGAGTCAGACTGCACCCGCAGAGGGCCAGCATAACTGCCGTTAGCACCAGCAGAGCCCCAAACCTTCGTTTCATGATTTATCCATCTCCTAACTGGCTGTTTTCTTTTCATTATAGCAGTTCCAATATATGAAATCCGAACTTTTTTCTAAATTTCACATTCTTTTTCGAAATTTGTAGTATACTTTTAGGTAAGCTTGTGGAATATCGGAAAGTTATCCACAGATTTATCAACAATCAGTGAACAGTTTTAACAGCCTTTGAAAGGATCGATTATGGAATCTGCAAAGAAAAAAAGAAGATCAAAAAATAGTTTCTTGATTCTTCTTGTTATCGATTTATTTCTTTTTTTACTTTTATGCGCTACGATTGCCGGAGGTTTTTTTGCCGCGAAAGTATTCGCCCAGCAGGTAAAGGAAACGGACGAGGCAAAGGTTCAAACCATGTACGCAAAAGCGGAGCAGGCGGAAAAAGTCAATATCCCCAACGCGCTCCGCTCTTATACGGCTGAGCGGCTTACGGATCAGGAAGCGATTCCCGCCTATTCCGTGTCAGAAATCTATAATTTGGATTTAAGAGAGCCCAGCGGCGTAACAGCCGCGGATCTGGAGCTGGTTACCAGCGACGGATTGGTTGGTCTGGAAGAAGCTTTTGTCAACGCGGAAGAAAAATATGGAGTTAACTGCGTCTTTCTCATGTCCATCGCTTCTTTGGAAAGCGCCAAAGGGACACAAATGTTCCGCCCAAACAACATGTTCGGCTATGGGCAAACCGGCTTTTCCTCCAAAGCGGAAGGGATTAATGTTGTCGCCAAAGGACTTTCCACCCGCTATCTGGATCCCAGCGGCAGCCTCTACGGCGGGAGCCCCACTGTGAAAGGCGTCAATAAAAGGTATGCCGCCAATCCTCAGTGGTATGTCAAGGTCGCGAATTATATGGAGGAATACTACTCGGTTATCAGTCAGCGGCACAACGAGGCCCTCGACGCAATCAATTGATTTCAAAAACAAAAATCCGGATACAGGCAGATGTCCGCTATCCGGATTTTCTCTATTTTATTTCCAAAGTTTTTCCGGATAAAGTCCCTTGTCTTTCATAGACTGAAGCGCGCCCATCACCATTTCCTTGTCCGCCCGATAGGTCACTCCATACCATTTATCCTGAGTAGGAAGGACCTTCACAGTTGCCTTTTCTTCTTTTATCAGCTGATCCGCTACAGCCGGAAGATAAAATTCTCCTTTTAAAGGATTTTCTTCCATCGCCTGCTCTAGAAATACCGGAAACCGTGCCTGCATCTCTTTCATCATACTCTGCGTAAATCCCCAGAAATTCATGGAAACCGTAGTATCCGCGGGAAGGATATTCCAGGTTTCTCCATCATCTTCCGTATAGGCGATCCCCTCGGACCTGCGCATAATTTTCGTCCGCTCCGTAACCTGCGTCAGATTTCCATCCTCCGCGATTTCGCAGACTCCACGAGCCACATGCCCATTTTCCGTAATCGTATTTTCCAGACGGAAACCAACCATGCAATAGGAGTACTTTTCGCCGTCCTCATTGTGAATGAGGAAGTCATAAATACTCTGAAATCCCCCTGGTCCATAATAATCATCCGCGTTAATGACCGCGAAGGGCCCGTCAATCTTTTCTCTGCAGCTTAAAACCGCGTGAGCTGTGCCCCACGGCTTTTCCCGTCCTTCCGGCACCTGAAAGCATTCCGGAAGATCATCCAGCTTCTGAAACGCGTAATCCACCTGTAGGAATCTTCCAGCTCGCTCATCAATCAGGGCGCGAAAATCGCCTTCCATTTCTTCTTTAATTACGAAAATAACTTTTTTAAATCCTGCCAGCATCGCGTCGTATAGGGAAAAATCCAGAATAATTTCCCCTTTATCTGTGATCGGATCCATCTGCTTGAGTCCACCGTAGCGGGATCCCATTCCTGCTGCCATTATGATCAATGTTGGTTCTTTCATAAAGCTTCCTCTTTTCGCTAAGTATTTTTCCTATTATACCACTAAACATCCGCTTGCGTAACCATCCTCGCCTGATTTTCCGATTTTCCTTGCCAGCATCGCGTACCTGCTATAATTTAAGAAAGGGTGGTGGGAGAAGGAAATGCCTTGTGATTGTTTCTCTAGTTCTTTCGGCTGTTCTTCACAAACAGGTAGTTATTTTAAGTCTCAAAAAAATTGAATTCGTGCTATAATAGACGAAAAAGCAGGGAAAGGAAGTTACTATATAATGGATTACCATAACAAGCCCCGTATTTTCGTCATTGGTTTTATGGGAAGTGAGAGAAAGGGTACGGCAGAAAAAATCGCGAAAGAGCTGAATTACCGATTGGTTGATCTGGACCGGGAGATCGAACAGGAAGACGGCCGTAGCATACAGCGAATCTGCATGACCATGGGGGAGCATGAATATCGTAACAAAGAATATGAATCACTGGAAAAACTGGCGGGCCAGAATCGTATTGTCGTCGCATGCGGAGACGGGACCATCCTTGATGAAATGAACCGGGAAATTTTAGAAAAAAACTGCGTCATCATCGCGGACCGCGAAACACCAGTGGAGATTCTCTGGGAAAGGGCGCGCGCGGAGCAGGAATCCTCTCCCTATGCTTTTATGCACCAAAGCGATGACAAATTGAAAAAAGAAAAATTTATCAATCTTTACGAACAGAGAAAATCCCTGTATAATCAATTTGGATAAACGGGCCGGGAGGTTTACTATGATTTACAAAAGCGAAGATTCGGAACGGAGGGCAGCCTTTGCTACCGCAGATAAAATGGCCGCAGCGGCAAAAACAGCGCCCAAAGGATCCGGTAAAGATAAAGTGATCACACTGATTCTGGATGGCAACGACAAAACGGTTCTCAGCGCTCATATGCGCGATATCGCGGAGGAAACCGGCGCGGCCTTCTTTGAGAGAGATGCCGGAAATGTAGACGCGAGCCAATGCGTTGTTTTAATCGGAGTGCGATCCGAACCCTTTGGCATGGATCACTGCGGTATGTGCGGATTTAAAAACTGCGGTGAAATGGCAAAGGCAGGAGCTAACTGCGCGTTTAATATCACCGATCTGGGCATTGCCATCGGTTCGGCGGTTTCGGTTGCGGCGGATAACCGGATTGACAACCGGGTGCTCTACTCAGCCGGACAGGCGGCGCTCCGCATGAACTGTTTCCCCTCCGATGTACGCGTATGCTTTGGAATCCCACTTTCCACAACGTCAAAGAGCATTTTCTTTGATAGAGATCCAAATCATGTAATGTTATGAAAAAAAGAGGCTGATCCATTTGATAAAACTTATGGAGACAAGCCTCTTTCCTTTCTGTTATGCGCGATCGGATTTATTGGATTTTCTGTTTTCTCCGCGCGTCGCACTTTTCTACAATCACGATAATCCCTACCAGAACCGCGGCTCCCAGCGCCCATCCTGCCAGCACATCGCTGGGGAAATGAACGCCCATATAAATTCGGCTCAGCCCGATAAAAATCCATGGGACTGCCAGCGCCACGGTAAGAATATTCGCGGCTTTTCGGTTCTTCACATATTTCCTTACCAGATAAATCAGCAGCCCAAATACCACCATACTGGTAATTGAGTGCCCGCTGGCAAAAGAATAGCCTCCTTCCTCAATCAGATGAAGGCTCTCCTCCGGGCGTGGCCGTTTAAAGATAAGCTTGATTATTCGGTTGAAAATCGTAACAAAAATTGCTCCCGCGGAAACCGGCACGCCGTATCGCAGCCGCGTTTTCCGAAATAGCAGAAGTACAATGCACAGCAGAGTAATCGTCTGCCAGTTGCCCATATACGTGATAACTTTCAACACCTCCGTCAGCGCAGGATTTCGAATCGAATACACCCATTCTCTTATGGGATCATCGAACCATTGCAGATTTCCCGTTACCATCAGAATCGCCAGCAAAACAAACAGCACCAGCCCTGCCGCGAAAATAACGCCTCTCTTTTTTTTCATAAACGTTCCGCCTTCCCATTACAGTATATTTCTTTATTATATACGTTTTTCCCGAAAACTTCATCCGTTTTCTTGCTGGCGCAGGAACCCTGTGATATAGTAAAGATACCAAAATCAGGAGGGCGTACTTATGAAAATCTTTCGAAATATCCCTGCCGCAGTAAAGCTCTACAGCGCGCTGAAGCAATTCAATCCATATAAAACCGCCATTGAAGACGCGAAAAAGAAGGGGGATTACGAGCGGGAACGGGAAAACATCCAGGCTGCGGAATCCATCTGGTCCAAACACGTTATGGACATGTTCGGCGCTCAGCTGGTCGTTCATGGAAAAGAAAACATTCCATCGAAAGGACCTGTGGTTTTTATCGGAAATCATCAGGGTTACGCGGATATCATCGCTTATTTCGCCGCCCTCAGCCCATCTCTGGCCTACGGCTATGTAGCAAAAGACGATCTTGGAAAGATTCCTTTCTACGGACCCTGGATTGTCCGCATCCGCAGCGTACTCATAAAAAGAAACGATCCCCGCGCCTCCATGCGGGCCATTGACGAAGGAATTGAACTGATAAAAAAGGGCTTTTCCCTCATGATCTTTCCCGAAGGGACGAGAAGCAAGGGACCGGAACCCGGCTCCTTCAAAAGAGGCGCGTTTAAGCTGGCTACGAAACCAGGAGTTCCTATTATTCCCGTATCCCTGAACGGGAGTTACAAAATGTATGAGGAAACCGGCATCATGAAGGGAGCCCGTATAGATGTGAAGGTCCATCCTCCGGTTGAAACAAAGGGACTTTCCCGGCAGGAGGAAAAGCAGCTGTGTCTGGATGTGGAAAAGACGGTGAAGGATGGAATTCGGGAACTGCAGGAGATTCAGGAAAACTGCAACAGAAATTTGTAAATTTGAAGGCTATTGAGTTGATTTTGCAATGCAAATAGCATATAATATAAGTGCAATAAACTTGAAAAGGAGTTGATACAATGGCTAACACGACAAATTTCAGCGTCCGTATGGACAGCGACATCAAAAAGCAGTGTGAAAAACTTTACAATGAATTGGGTGTAAATCTCACTACAGCGATCAACGTGTTTCTGCGCCAGTCACTCCGCGCCGGTGGCTTTCCCTTCGAGGTCAGGCTGGAACAGCCTAACAAAGAAACCATTGCCGCCATGTTAGAGGCAGAACGAATTGCGCATGATCCCAACGTGAAACACTACTCCAACGTGGAAGAAGCTCTCCAGGAGCTGAAACGGTGAAGCGCGACATTGTTTGGACGACAAAGTTCAAAAAGGATTACAAGCTGGCGATGAGGCGCCACATGGACATCGACCTGTTGGATAATATTATCCGAACCTTGGCACGGGGTGAAAAGCTGCCAGACAAAAACAAAGATCACGAGCTTACTGGCGATTGGGTAGGTCATCGGGAATGTCACATCCTTCCGGATTGGCTACTCATCTACCGCATAGAGGATGATTTACTTGTTCTGACACTGGTCCGCACCGGGTCGCACAGTGACCTGTTCGGCAAATAAATCGTCTGCCGATGTATAAAATTCAAAGGGATGTCACTTCAATTAAAGCTTTGTATGGCAGCCGCCCTGCTATTTACGCGTCTTCCCCGCCGGGAACCAGATTTCCATCGGTTGCTTCATCCGGCGCTTCGGTCTGCGGGCTTTCAGTCGGCTCATCTTCCGGTTCATCTGCAGGCGCTTCGGTCTGCTCCTGCCGATCGATTTGCTGCGTCTGCTGTGTCCGCGCCGGCTGGCTTCCCCCATTATTCGCGTCTTTATAAACAAAGAAGTAATAATAGGCCCCTCCAGCCGCAAGAGCCAGAAGCAGCAGCATAATGATAATCGTAGCGATTACAGCGCCCGCGCTGCTTCCTTTTTTCACCGTTTTATGTACCGGGCGTTTTCCTCTGGGCGCCCTGGGAGCCCGCGGAGCTCTGGGCGCGGAAACGCCGGATCTCTTCGATTTTTTTGTTTTGGTCTTTGAAGATGATCGTCCATTTTGCCTTCTTTCTTCATATTGTCCACTCTCATCCTCTTCTTCCCTTAGTTGCTGTACAGGCCAGCCGCATCCCGGGCAGTTCTCCGCATACTCGGATATCTGCCTTCCGCATTCCGGACATCTTATTAATGCCATAATCCATTCCCCCTTTTAAACAATTTACTATTCAGACAGCGGCTCTTCCGGCTGCTCCGCGGGAGCTTCCGTCGCAGGCTGAGTTGTCGGCTGCGCGGTTGTCGTCTGCCTTGTTGTCTGCTTTGTCGTTTGCCGTTTTGTAGTTTCGCGCTGCGTCTGTTTTCTTGTCGTTTCCCGGGTAGATCGCTGCGTTTCTCTTACTGCATCATCATCGGAATCATCGTTGTTATCGTCATAGCTGTCATTATTTTCATAACTATTATAGTCACTGTATGTCTCTTCCGTCGCTGCATCGGAATCATTTCCCAGACTGTCCTTCGGCCTGTCCGATGAAGCCATAACGAAATAATAGATCAGCCCTCCCGCAATCAGAACCAGAATCACGATCAGAATAATAAGAGCTTTCCAGTTCTTTTCTTTGGACTGCTTTTTTCCCTTTGATCTTGAGCCTGAATTTGAATTTGAAGATTTTTTCTTCCTGCTTTTCGGCGCGAGAGCGCTTTCTGAATTTTTTACAACTCGCTCCTGGCCCGGTTTCCGCTGCTGTCTGCTTTGTCCTGCTCTTGCTTCCTCCAAAGCCCTATTCAGTTCCTCCTGGCTGTAGACCTGCGTATTCGTCTTCCTCTTCGTTTGATTTGGATCCCAGTTCCGATCGTCAACCTGGTTTTCCTGGGCAATATCGGACATCGGGCAGCCGCAGTTTGGGCACGCCTTCGCGAATTCCGATACATATTCGCCGCATTCCGGGCATTTGAGCATTGCCATAACCGTTTCCCCCTTTTCTGGATTTGAATAGATTATATCAAGTTTCAGGAAGAAGGGCAAATTTTTGCAGGCAGATATTTTACAAATATTACCTGCTATACTCGGAAACTTTCACGTCCATGATGCTGATATTCGCCACCCTGGAATCCTTTCTCATATTCCGCAGGTTTTCCGGAGAAGCGAAGGTTACAAGGGAGTACACCTTGACTCCGTTTTTCTTTATATAAGCCAGTGCCTCTTTGTATTGCTCCTTTTGCAGTTCCCCATCCGGAATGGCGCCCATAAAATCATCGCTATCAAGCAAATATTCCAGCATATTCTGAAAGTGAAGGGCCCATTCTTTAGGCGTTTCCGCATCCGTATTGCACAGGTAGGGGTATTGTTTCGAATCGTAAGCGTCCTTTTCCAGAACGTTTCCCGATGAACCAGGTATAAAGCCCAAGTGATTTGCAGAGATTTTCCGTTCTCCCAGAGCAGCTATCGCGCGCGTTCCATAAACCTGATTCCGATCCATGATGTCCCGCAGCTCTTCCAGGGAAAGGGCCTTTTTAAAATTTACCGCGCATTTCACATAGGCGCTTTCCGGAAGCCTGGCAAGCTCTTTCACATAAAATCGGTCATCTCTTTTTTCAGTAACTTCCTTTCCATTTTCTATGTAAGTCTCTGTCACCTCAAAATCATCGGTAATGTGATTCAGCTTAAAGGTATCGTAAAAGGAATCTTCGTCGAATTTCCCCTTGTTAAGGAACAAGCTTTCTTCCGAGGACTGTAATCCGGAAGAAAAACCGCACTTTATAGAATAGCTGCCGAATCCTTCCGGTTTCGCCAGAGCGTAGCTGTAATTCTGGTCCACGCAGTGAAGCTCTGTAAAAACATGCATTGGAACATCAAGGACCGTCGAAGCCTCACCGGCCGCCTCTGAAGGATCGTAATAGATGCGGTTCATAAGAGGGGAAAGGCCGAAAATCAGAAACATGACAATCGCGATGACAATGGCTCCGGTTGCCACTCCCGCTTTTAAAAACCTTCGGCTGACTGATCGCCTGATATTTTTCAGACTTTCCTCCGTACTTTTTTCTCTTTCTCCGGAAAAATCAGCGCTTTCACTCAGCTCCAGGCCATAGATATAATCGGAAATTTCTCGAATCTTTTCCATTTCCTGTTCCAGATCCCGGCGCTCATCCTCACTGAGAGTACCATCCTTATATTTTTGTATTTTCTCTTTGTATCCCATATCTTATTCCTCCTTTTTGATCTCTTTCATCAGCTTCGCTCTGGCCCGATGCAGGGTAACCCGCACGCTTCCCGGAGAAACTCCCAGCAGAACGGCGGTTTCCATTCCACTTAGTCCTTTCTGGTAAAAACACTCGATCATCTTCCGTTCAGCCAAAGAAAGCTTTTTTAAATGCTTCCGCAGAGTCTGGCTTTCTTCTTTTTGAAGGATCAAAGCCAGCGGATCTCTCTCATCCGAAGGCGTTCTCTCTCCGAAAGACTCTGCCGGAATTTCTTTTCCGTTTTTCCGCACCCAGTCAATATAAAGGTTTCTTGCCACCCGGTAAAGCCACTGAGCAATATATTCGGGTTCTTCCGGCAGTTTCAGCAAAACCAGCACAAAGGTTTCCTGAGCCAGATCCTCTGAAAGTTTCTCATCTCCCGAAAGCTTTCTTAAAAAAGAATACACACGTTCATAATAAAGCCCGTAAAGCTTCTCAAGTTCTTTCTTTTCCATCGCTTTCCCTCTCACCTGTATAACGAATACACACCGATTTTTGTTACACACTTTTTTCAAAAAAAAGCGGCGCAAACAGAGCATGTTCTTCTCTCGCTTGTGCCGCTCTATCTTTGCTATTTATGTATGGCTCCTCGCTTATTCCACGGTTACCGCTGTGCCGGAAGCGGTTACCATCAGCATTCCGTTATCAGAGCCCAGCACTTCATAGTCAATATCCACTCCGATTACAGCATTAGCGCCTAAAGATGCGGCTCTCCGCTTCATTTCTTCCAACGCTTCATTGCGGGCGTTGCAGAGCTCGTCTTCATATCCCTGGCTCCGGCCGCCGAACATATTGCGCAGCCCCGCTCCGATATCTTTGAAAAAGTTAATTCCCGTAATTACTTCGCCGAACACAATATCTTTGTATTCTACTACCTTTCTTCCCTCTACCGCATTTGTCGTGGTTACAACCATTTCAAAACCTCCAATCCGATAAGCGCTTTCTCATCCGCTTATCTACACACAATTTGCGTTAACTGACAGCTTTATTATATTTTACCGGATCCTGCCGCGTCAACTGGAAATTCAAGTTCCTTTGCGCAGAATATCCAGATATGCTTCATAGGCAAAGGCGGATCTGGAGGAAGTGGATTTGGCACGAAAGACTGATACGCTATTTTGCCCGACAAGTTTGATTTATAATGACCTGCACGGTTGTTCATTTGCGATGGCTCCTTTCTTGGAACTTGAAATAAAAAAATCAATTATGACTTTAGTATGCATCACAGACCATGTGCCAATCATTTCCTAAATAGTCTGTTTTCTAACTTTGCGATATTTCTGATTCCTGCTGCTGGGTTTATCCGGGATCGTCCGTTCTATGAGCCCGGCTTCCAGCGCGGGTTTCAGATAATTCTTTCGGAAGGTAGGCCTGTGTGAAAGACCGAGACGTTTCATCAGTTCAGCGGCTGAAAGGGTCTGATTTCCCAAAACCTTTAATAGTTCCAAAACAAAGTCATTATCCTGGTCGCTACCCTGGTCGCTATCCTGGTCGGTCTGTTCATGAATAACTTCTACCTCACTTAGCGTATCCCGAATAATTTCCAACATCAATTCGGCAAATACTGCACTATCCGCATCCTTATCTGCTTGAGCAAGACTATCATAATATTCCTGTTGCCGCGATTTAATAAGTTCTTCTATAGGCAACCAGAAAAAAACTTCTTTCCACTGCCCAAGCAGCAGACTATGCCACATTCTTCCTATTCTTCCGTTTCCATCCGCGAAAGGGTGGATAAATTCAAATTCATAATGAAAAACCGCGCTCTTAATCAGCGGATGCATAGATGAACGCTGATACCACTCAAATAGCTGCCTGATCTGTTCCGGTACAAATTCCGCTGGTGGAGCCATATGTATCAGAACATCGCCATCAAATACACCTACCCCTCCGGAGCGAAAACATCCGTTTTCTTTCATAAGTCCTCTCATCATCACTCTATGCGCGGTGAGCAAATCTTCAATAGAAGCAGGATCAAACTGGAGCATCATCTCATACGCTTCATAAGCATTTTGAACTTCTCTGACCTCATTCGGATTTCCAAGTACACGCTTTCCATCTATAATCGCTGTAACCTGTTCCAGAGTCAGAGTATTGTGCTCAATCGCTAAAGAAGAATGGATTGTCCGAATCCGGTTTTCTCTGCGAAGATGTGGATTAATATGTTGATCTTTCTGCAGAGATATACGTCCAACCTGCTCACTGATTTCTGATATTAAATTTATCATCTTATCCGTTATATGAAACGGAGGTTTGTAGCTGTTCATAAGGTTTCCTTCCCGTATAATTGCCCTTATTCATTCTCCTTAAATCTATTATAACAAAAAATTTAAAAATTAAGATCCTTGATTTTCCTGTAATCCTTTTATCAACAAATCAAAATTCTTAGAACTTGTTACTAATTTTTCAAGGCTTCCAGAGTGGGTGAAAAGGGGAGACTCGCGAATTTTGCTTTTAAACTCAAAATCACATCAAAAAAACGTTGAAAAATTAGTAACAAAATTGAAAAAATCGAAAGTGTTGATAATTTCCTTTTCATTCTTGCTTTTTTTGCGCTGTCGTGGTAGAGTAGGGGAGATGAAAAGAAAGGGAGGTGGCTTGATGTCGCTTATTCGCTAATTTAAGGACAATAAAAAATCTTTATTCTCATTCGGAATTGATGATGAGTTTTTTGTTGTACTTATTTTGCGGATAAAGGATTCAGGCTGGCTTTACTACATATACAGGCAGTTTCTATTTGTGTGCAAAACAAGTCGCGGATAACTCAGAAGAACGGGTTATCTTTTTTTATTGTCCTTTTTCATGTAAGTAATTTCAATCGAACTGGAGAAAGGATAAATATTATGTATGAAACGAAGAAATGGAAATCAAAATTCTTTATTGTTGCCTTCGGACAAGCAATTTCCCTGTTAGGGAGCCACGGTGTCCAATTCGCGCTGATCTGGTGGCTGGCGGAGAAAACATCATCCCCGTTAATGCTTGGAATATCCGGGCTTGTGGCATATTTGCCCATGACGCTTTTCAGTCCTGTCGCGGGAATCGCCGCGGATCGGCTGAACCGGAAAATCATCTGCATTGTTTCCGATCTGTCAATGGGCATCCTGGCCGCTGTTTATGCCGGTCTGCTGTTTTTCTTTGATCTGCCTGTATGGACCGTATTTATTATGCTGTGCGCCAGAGGCATCGGAAATACCTTTCAGCAGCCGGCAATCCAATCTATCATTCCGCAGCTGGTTCCATCGGATCAGCTTGTAAAAACAAATGGTTGGATGCAGCTGATGAACGCCGGCTCCTTCTTCCTGGGGCCTGTAATTGGAGCTTCCCTTTACGCGGCTTTTCCAATGTCAGTAGTTTTGATCAGCGACATAATCGGAGCTGCTTTGGCCAGCGCGGCGCTGGCTGTTGTGAAAGTTCCTGAGTTAGAGAAACACCAGCTGGAACAAGAACCTATAGCGCGGCAGTTGAAAGAAGGATTCACTGTCTTTCAGGCAGATTCGAAACTCTTTTATCTGGTGCTTGGAGAAGCTTTGTGCATGTTCTTTTACGCGCCGCTGTCGTCTTTTTATCCGCTGATGACCAGCGACTATTTTAATCTTTCCGCAATGTACGGAAGCGCTGTAGAACTTGCTTTTGCCCTTGGAATGATGATATCTTCACTGATGTTCTCAAGTGTGCTGAAGATAAAAAGAAAGATCCGGACCTCTTTTATCGGATTGTTTGGAATGGGAATTTCAGCGGCAGTCTGTGGTCTGATACCGCCAACTTATTGGGGATGGTTTTTCTTCGCCGCTGCCTGCGTATGTCTCGGCGCGTCGGGAAATATCCATTCCATTCCCTTAACCGCGTATATTCAGGAAACCGTTGCTCCGGAAAGAATGGGAAGGGCCTTTTCCGTGCTTACCTTGATTTCCTCTGTAACAATGCCTGTAGGTTTACTGGCGGCGAGCCCTGTCGCGGAAAAAGTCGGTGTAAATGTCTGGTTTTTTCTGTCTGGCGCCATTATGATAATTATTACAAGTATCCTGATATGGTACAGTAAAATGAAAAGGAGGCATCCCTGAACATCGTCGAAATCAAGGAAATCAGAACTCCCTGCCTGATTGTTCTGGAAGATGAAGAAAACTGCTCTGTGGGTTTCATGGGCGTTGAGAATCAGAAGCTTGAAATGCTGTTTCTTTCACCTGAAAAAAGGCAGCCCCTTTCGCCTCTTTTATCAACAAATCAAAAATTCTTAGGTTTGTTACTAATTTTTCAAGGCTCCCAGGGCGTGAAAAAAGGAGAAGTCACAGATCAGCCTGAAATTTCCCGTAAATCTCAAATCCACAGGGCGAAAACGTTGAAATTCTGGAAACAAATTGCGGAAAATAAAAATTGTTGATAAAACTACTGATTCTTTTTCATGGCAATTTCCATTAGGCGAGTTGCTTCATCTGCCAGAAATAATGGGATATTTAACAAATCGTCGTCGAGTTTGAGATTATTCAAAGAAAATCGAACACGCAAGTTTATTTTATCTCCAAATTTTTCTTTGTATTTCTTAAGACTCCTGGCTTCTGTATTTGCATCCGCTTTTACCTCCACAGGAATAATTTCATTTTCCATTTGGATAATAAAGTCTACTTCATACGGCGGATTATTCTGTGACCAGTAGCGCGGAGTTACTTCCAGTTGATTAACCAAAGATTCCAGCACATAATTTTCAGAAAGCGCACCTTTAAATTCTGTAAAAAGTCGGTTTCCCTCACCAAAAGCAGTGGGAGATAACATGGACAAACGGCGCAGCAGGCCCACATCTGCCATGTAAATCTTAAAAGCCGACAGATCATCATAGGCGGCAAGCGGCAGTCCGGGCGCTGTACTCCGATAAATTTTTTTTACCAGATTAGCGTCTACCAACCATTGAAGGGCATCTTCATATTCACGCGCTCTGGCGCCTTCTTTTACCACTTTATATAAAAATTTTTTATTTTCTCTGGCAAGCTGGGAAGGAATAGAATTCCAAATCATTGAGATTTTAGGGAATTCTTTTACATTCGGGTGCTTTGCAAAATCACGCTCATACGCATTTAGTATATTAAAAAGAGCGTTCTGCATGGCTTCTACATCTCTTTCTTCGGTCCACAGTGCCACGGATTCCGGCATTCCTCCTGTTACATAATACATTTTCAGTTTTTCACACAGGGGATTAAAAAATGCCTTCGGAATCGGTTCCAGCGTTTCCATTGTATTCAAATACTGATATAGATTCTGATCTCCGTTTGCAACTAAAAATTCATGGAATGTCATCGGATTCATCTGCATAAAATCTACTTTTCCTACTGGAAAAGAGGAAGGCTTAGCTAAAGCGATTCCCAGAAGCGATCCTGCACAGGCGATATGATACTGGGGGGCATTTTCGCAGAAATATTTCATAGAATTAATCACTTGCGGACAATCCTGCACTTCATCAAAAATGATCAGAGTTTTTTCCGGAACTATTTTCTGACCACTTGCCAGGATCAGATTTTGCACAATACGCGTCACATCTTTTGTTGTTTCAAAAAACTGTTTGTATTCTTCGTTTTCATCAAAATTAAAATAAGCCGTATTCTCATAATACCGCCTGCCAAATTCTTTTAAAACCCATGTCTTTCCAACCTGCCGTACACCTTTTAAAATCAGAGGTTTTCGGTATTTGGAATTTTTCCATTTCAACATTTTTTCTAAAACAAACCGTTCCATCTCAAACCTCACTTTTTCTAATCTCTTTGTTATCTATTTTAACACAAAATCACATTTTTATAAATAATTTAGTGTATATGATCACATTTTTATTAAATATTATTTTATCGTGAACCTATTTTAACCGGATATTTTATCAACAAATCAAAAATTCCGAGATTTGTTACTATTTTTTCAAGGCTTCCAAAGTGCAGAAAAAGGGGAAAACGCAGATCAGCCCGAAATTTTCCAGAAATCTCAAATTCGCAGGGCGAAAACGTTGAAATTCTGGAAACAAATTTAAAAATGGGGAAATTGTTGATAAATTCTGTCCTATAGCGCTGATGAAAACAAATAAAAAATGTGGCTACGCCACTTTGGTGCAGATCATGACTTTCTGTCAAGGTCTGCACTTTTTCTTTGCACTGACGTACCTTTTCTTTTAAAATATAACTATGGAATCTAAAATCACCATCCGTGAAATACTTCAGGACCATTGGGAGTCCTTTACAAAAAAATATCCGGGTGACAAGATCCGCCCTGTGGTTCATTCAGAAGTCCAAAAAGTCATCTCCTGCGGCGATCCCTGTGGTGGCTTTGCCTTGTACTGCTGTCCTCACTGCGGCACTTACAGAATCGTCCCTTTCCGATGCCATTCGCGCTTCTGCAATACCTGCGGCGTTGCTTATCAGTCTCAAAGAGCGGAAGTGATTTCTTCCAAGCTTTTCAACTGCCATCACCGGCATATCGTCTTTACCATCGCCGAAGAACTCCGCCCATATTTCAGAAAGGATCGCAGTCTTCTTGACGTTCTCTTCCGCTCAGCTGCACAAACCATCTCCGATTGGCTCTATGAACAGAATCATTCCCGAAACTTCAAAGCCGGTATGATTTGCGGTCTTCATACATTTGGACGCGATCTCAAATGGAATCCTCATATCCATATGATTATTACCGAAGGAGCTCTTGACTGTAATGGAAAATGGAAGTCGATACGCTTTTTCCCATACACCATGCTCAGAAGCCGTTTTATGACCACATTGCTTTTCAATATGAAATCGGCTCTTGATCCCGATTCTTTCTCTCTGTCTGATTTCAATGCCCTCACAAACAGCCTCTACAAAACCAAACATAACGGTTTCTATGTGAATGCTCCTCCTGCTGACCTTGGCTCCACTGACGCCATTGTCCATTATGTCATCCGTTACATTGGAAGACCGGTTATGGCTCAATCCCGCATCCTTTCCTATGATGGAACGAATGTGACCTACTGGTATCAACGCCATGAGGATCAGGAAAAAGTTACGGTTACAGAAAGTGCCTGTGAATTCATTCAAAAACTCATCATCCATATCCCGGAAAAGAATTTCAATATGCTCCGTTACTATGGGCTTTATGCAAAAGGGCGCTCTGCCTTCCCTACTCTAATCCGGAAGCTTTCCGAGCCTGTCCGAAGGCTTAAAAAATCACTACTCAAATGGCGCTATGCTCTTGACATGGCTTTCGGCAAAGACCCTCTGGACTGCCCTTGCGGTCATACCATGAAATTTTCCGGTATTTATCATCCCTCTTGCTCTCCACATTCGCCTCCGTTTATGTTAGAATTTATTTGACTTCGATCCATGGAGGATAACACTATGACCGACAAACCCAATCTCCTTAATCCGGATGTTCCCCCTATACCGGATGATGGATATGACCGTTTGGGAGAGCACGGAAAATCCATCGTTCACTATATCATTGGTGATGAAGTTTTTACGGAAGCCGAGTTTGCACAGCGAAAGCGGCAGCAGTATATCCAGTCCCCTCCGGAAGGATTTACCTCGGATGAAATCCGTTCAATGCGTGATGATGAGATTCTTGATATGGATTACTTCTTAAATGAATAGCTTCCTCCACATCTTGAATGTGTCTTTTTGTGTGCCTGCATTTCCTTTGAATGTACTTGCTCCCATTTTATGGATATTTTTTGTTCTCTTTTTCAGATTGATATTTCCTATATAATAAAAAAAGAAGCATCGTCTTTTAACGATACTTCCCAAAGTTTTAAACACCAAGCCCAAGCCCGAAGTTTTCCTTTACCCGTTTCATGGTCTTTTCAGCGATGGCGTTTGCCCGCTGGGCGCCATCTTTCAAGATCTGAATCAGTTCGTCTGACTGGCGGATTTCATTAAAACGCTCTTTAATCGGAGCCAGAGCCTGAGTGGTAACTTCCACCAGATCCTTTTTAAAGTCACCGTAGCCGCATCCTTCATATTCTTTCTCAATATCAGGGATTTCCTTGCCGGAAAACGCGCTGTAGATATTCAGAAGATTGCTTACGCCCGGTTTATTTTCCGGATCAAAGCGTATACTTCCTTCGGAATCGGTTGTAGCCCGCATAATCGACTTCTTAATCTTCGAAGGTTCATCTAAAAGAGAAATCCGGCTGTAGATATTTTCCGCGCTCTTGCTCATTTTCTTAGATGGATCATCCAGAGCCATGATTCTGGCTCCGGCCTTTAAAAATCTTCCATCCGGAACCACAAAGGTCTTTTTATATTTATTATTGACACGTATAGCAATATCGCGGCAAAGCTCGATATGCTGTTTCTGATCGTTTCCTACAGGAACGATATCCGCGTCATACAGCAGAATATCGGCAGCCATCAGAATCGGGTAGGTGAAAAGCCCTGCCGGAGCGGACTCTTTTCCCTTACTCTTATCTTTAAACTGGGTCATTCTGGAAAGCTCGCCTGTATAGGAATTACAGGTGAGAACCCAGGAAAGCTCCGCATGGCCCGGTACATCGGATTGTACAAATACGATGGACTTTTTCGGATCAATTCCCACAGCCAGATACAGAGCTGCCACATCCAGCGTATGCTGTCTCAGTTCCTTTGGATTCTGCGGAACGGTAATCGAATGCATATCCACGATGCAGTAAATACATTCATTTTCTTCCTGCAGTTCTACAAACTGCCGGATCGCTCCGAGATAATTTCCGATATGAATATTTCCTGTGGGCTGAACGCCCGAAAAAACCCTTTTCATTTATTCGCCTCCTAGCACTGCGCTTCCTGCTGAAAACGCTTCTTAATATTTTTTTCCGCCCTCGAAATCGTCATCTGGGAAACGCCCAGCCTCTTGGCGATTTCCGCCTGGGATTTATTTTCCACAAACCGCTGTCTGAAAATATATTTGTTTGTATCGCTCAGTTCACCTAAAACCTTAGTGATCATTTCCTGATATTCCAGGCGATTAAACCCTTCATCTTCCATAGCGGCGTATTTCTCAAAAGCCGGCGCGTCCCCTTCTTCTCCGGATTCATCAAAGGTCTGATTGAGTGAAAAAGCGTTATAGGCCATTCCGCTCTCTGTCGCCTGCAGCACATCCTCTTCTGAAAATCCTGTGAATTCAGCGATTTCCGGAATGGTGGGATTTCTCTGGAGCCTGTTTGAAAGTTCTTCTCTGGCGGACTGAATCTTCCCCGCCATCTCTTTCATTCTGCGGGGCACCTTCACGCTCCATTCCTTATCCCGGAAATATTTTTTAATTTCACCGATAATCGTAGGTGTCGCGAAACTGGAAAACTCGTATCCCTTTGAGGGATCGAAACGTTCCACAGCAGAAATCAGAGCCATGGCTCCAACCTGGTAAAGATCGTCGTATTCCACGCCCTTATTTAAATACTTTCTGATTAAAATATCCACCATGTAAAGATAAGACTCTACGATTTCATTTCGGATCGAAACATCTCCCGTCTTTCTGTATTGGTCGAATAACTCCTGTTTCAGCATTTATTTTTCACCATTCTGATCTGATTTCCGTCCTCAGCCTTAACGATTTCCACCTCATCCATCAGAGATTTTATAATATAGATACCCAGATTGCCCTCGTTCGGGCAGTCCAGGCAGGGCTTTTTATACTTAGCAAGCCCGTGTTCACATGCTTTATCAGAAACTGTAATGATGATTTTATCTTCGTCGATCCGGCATTCGACTTCATAAAAATTGCTGAATCCGTCAAAGCCGTGGCATGTAATGTTTTTACATGCTTCTCCTACTGCAATTTCAATATCTTCAATGGCCTCTATATTAAAATTTGCTGTTCCCGCGGCCGACCCGACAGCCAGTTTAGCAATTTTTACATATTCGGGTCTTCCGGGTATCGAAAATCTGAGTAAATCACTCATTTACATTCTCCTATTCTGTCTTCATTTCGATCTGTCCGCTATCGCTGTTGTCACCGCCGCTTTTTTTCTCCTTCGAGCCGCTTTCCTCAACTTCGTCATCCTTTATAACCTTCGCGAGGGCAATGATATTGGCGTCTTCATCGACTTTCATAATCTTTACGCCCTGAGTAGCCCGTCCAAGTACAGAGACTTCTTTCGCTTCGATACGGATAATAATTCCCTCTGAATTAATCAGCAGGATCTCATCGTCCTCATTTACAACCATAGCTCCTACCAGCTCACCGGTCTTTTTGAACTTTGTCTTATCGTAGGTGAGGAGTCCTTTGCCGCCTCTTACCTGAATCTTATATTCATCAACCGGCGTTCTCTTACCATATCCGTTGGTAGTCACGACCAGAAGCTCCTGATGAGGCTGTACCAGTTCCATGGAAACGACCTCGTCATCGCCTTCCAGCTTAATAGCTCTCACGCCTCCCGCGATTCGTCCCATCGGTCTTACATCGTCTTCCGAGAAACAAATGCACTTGCCGTGTTTTGTAACAATAATCACATTATCCGTACCGGTTGTCTCTTTGATATCCACCAGCTGATCGCCTTCTTTTAAGTTGATCGCTAAAAGTCCAGTCTTTCTGCTGGTATCAAAACTCGACAGCGCCGTCTTTTTAATGGTTCCGTTCTTTGTAACCGCCATCAGATATTTATCTTCCGAGAAATCCTGAATCGGAATTACCGCGGTAATCCGCTCTCTCTGCATCAAATTCAGGAAGTTGACAGCCGGCGTTCCCTTGGCCGTCCTTGTAGCTTCCGGAATCTCATAAGCCTTGATCTTATGGGCTTTTCCCGTATTTGTAAAGAACATCAGATAATCATGGGTCGATGTCATAATCAGATTCTTTACAAAGTCGTTTTCTCTTGTTGTCAGTCCGGTGATCCCTTTTCCGCCTCTTCTCTGAGTCTTATAGGTATCTGCCGGAATCCTCTTCAGGTATCCCAGATGGGTCAGAGTAACGACAACCTGTTTTTCCTGGATCAGATCTTCCTCGTCAATCTCCTTAGCGTCCGCCACGATTTTGGTTCTTCTGGCGTCCTTGTATTTTTCCTTGATTTCCAGAAGCTCGTCGCGGATTACGCCCATCATCTTGTCGTCATCGGCCAACAGTTCCTTGTAGTAGGCGATTTTTTTCTGTAATTCCGCGTATTCATCTTCAATTTTTTCCCGTTCCAGTCCCTGCAGACGGGCAAGTCTCATGTCCAGAATCGCCTGAGCCTGAATTTCGGAAAGGCCGAACCGCTCCATCAGCTTTTCTTTGGCGTCGTTGTAACTGGAACGAATGATGCGGATGATTTCGTCAATATTATCCAGAGCAATGCGCAGACCTTCTAAAATATGAGCTCTTGCTTCCGCTTTTTTCAAATCATATTTGGTTCTTCTGGTTACTACATCAAACTGATGCTTCAAGTATTCGTCCAGAATCTCATACAGGTTCAGGATCTTCGGCTGCCCGTTCACCAGGGCGATCATAATCACGCTGTAGCTTTCCTGCAGCTGCGTATGTTTGTAGAGCCGGTTCAAAATGATCTGCGGATTGGCGTCTTTTTTCAGTTCAATGACAATCCGCATACCGCCTCTGCTGGAGGATTCATCCCGTATATCGGAAATACCTTCCACCCGTTTGTCCTTCACCAGTTCGGCGATTTTTTCGATCAGTCTGGCTTTATTCACCTGATAAGGGATTTCCGTTACGATAATCTGGGATTTTCCGCGGTTTGTCTCTTCAATTTCCGTCTTGGAACGAACGATCACCTTTCCCTGTCCGGTTTTATAGGCGTTTCTAATATTGTTCTTGCCCATAATAATAGCGCCGGTAGGGAAGTCCGGTCCCTTTATAATTTTTACCAGATCGTCGATGGTGCAATCCTTATCTTCGATCATTTTTACGGCAGCGTCAATCACCTCCGCCAGATTATGGGGAGGAATGGAGGTCGCCATGCCGACGGCGATACCATTGCTGCCGTTTACTAACAGATTGGGAATTCTGGAGGGGAGAACAACCGGTTCCTTTTCCTCTTCGTCAAAGTTCGGCATAAAGTCGACGGTTTCCTTTTCAATGTCCCGCAGCATCTGCAGGGCAAAGGGCGTCATTCTCGCTTCCGTATAACGCATAGCCGCGGCGCCGTGGCCGTCTACGGAGCCGAAGTTTCCATGGCCGTCCACCAGCATGTATCTTGTGGAGAAAGGCTGGGCCAACCTTACCATAGCGTCATAAATGGAACTGTCACCGTGAGGGTGGTATTTACCCATTACTTCGCCGACAATACGGGCCGATTTTTTATACGGCTTGTCCGGCGTAACGCCAAGGCCGCTCATTCCGTACAAGATTCTCCTGTGTACCGGTTTTAATCCGTCCCGCACATCCGGAAGGGCTCTTCCTACGATTACGCTCATGGCGTAGTCGATGTAGGAATTCTTCATTTCCTTGTATATTTCATGCTGGATCAGCTTCTGATCCTCGATTAAGTTATCCACGTTTTACCCCCTTTTTAAATATCAAGAGTCGCGTAAGTCGCGTTTTCTTCAATGAATTTTCTTCTCGGCGGAACCTTATCGCCCATCAGAGTCGTAAAGATTTCATCCGCGGCGGCCACATCATCCAGGGTAATCTGGATCAGTGTCCTGGTTTCAAAATTCATTGTTGTTTCCCACAGCTGGTCTTCGTCCATTTCACCAAGACCTTTATATCTCTGAATTTCCGCTTTTCCAGGCTTTTCCGCAAGGGAAGCCAGCAGCTTTTCCTGCTCCGCGTCCGAATAGGTATAGTGAACTTCTTTTCCTTTTTTTACCTGGAACAGAGGCGGCTGGGCCGCGTAAACATATCCGCCTTCGATCAGAGGCGTCATATACCGATAGAAGAAGGTGAGAAGCAGAGTCCGGATATGGGCTCCGTCCACGTCCGCATCGGTCATGATGATAATTTTATGATATCTCAGCTTTTCCAGGTTAAAATCATCGCCGATTCCGCAGCCAAAAGCGGTAATCATATTTTTAATTTCATCCGAATTTAAGATCTTATCCAATCTTGCTTTTTCTACGTTGAGGATCTTACCTCTCAGAGGCAGGATCGCCTGGCGCTTTCTATCTCTTCCGTTAATCGCGGTACCGCCGGCGGAATCTCCCTCTACCAGAAAGATTTCGGAAATAGAAGGATCTTTTTCCGAGCAGTCGGCAAGCTTTCCTGGAAGGGAAGTGCCGTCCAGAACGCCTTTTCTTCTCGTCAGTTCTCTCGCTTTTCTCGCCGCCTCTCTGGCACGGGCCGCCCGCAGGCATTTGTCCAGTATGATCCTGGCCTGCGCCGGATTTTCTTCTAAAAAGGCGGTCAGATTTTCATTGGTGGCAGTTTCCACAAAACCGCGCATCTCGCTGTTTCCCAGCTTGGTTTTGGTCTGTCCCTCAAACTGAGGCTCTGTCAGTTTTACGGAAATAATCGCGGTCAAACCTTCTCTTACGTCTTCGCCGGAAAGAGAGTCGTCGTTTTCTTTCAAAAATTTATTTTTCCTGGCGTAATCGTTCATAACTCTGGTAAGAGCGGTTTTAAACCCTACCATATGGGTTCCGCCTTCCGTCGTATTGATATTGTTGGCATAGGAAAGGATCAGCTCGTTGTAGCGATCCGTATACTGCATGGCAATTTCCACTTCCATGCCTTTTTTCTGCACTTCAAAATAAATAATATCTTTATGGAGCGGCTCCTTATTTTTATTTTGGTGTACCACAAACTCGCGGATTCCGCCCTCATAATGAAATACTTCTTCCCGCTCTTTTCCTTCCCGCTCGTCTTTCAGCGTGATTTTAATGCCTTTATTCAGGAATGCCATCTCACGGAGTCGGTATTCCAGGGTTCCGTAATCAAATTCTGTATCATCAAAGATCTCCGGATCCGGCCAGAAAGTCGATTTGGAACCGGTATGCTTTGAAGTTCCGATTTCGGTAAGCGGAGATGTCGTCTTTCCTCTTTCGTAAGTCTGCTTGTATACTTTGCCGTTTCTGCGGATCTCCACTTCCATATGGGTGGAAAGGGCGTTTACAACGGACGCGCCTACACCGTGCAGACCTCCGGATACCTTGTATCCTCCGCCGCCGAATTTTCCGCCGGCGTGAAGAACCGTATGAATTACCTCTACCGCGGGAATCCCCAGTTTCGGGTGTTTATCCACAGGCATTCCCCGTCCGTCGTCTTCCACAACAATGGAGTTGTCCTTCTGGATCGTTACGCCGATGGTGCTGCAGTAGCCGGCCAGAGCCTCGTCCACACTGTTATCGACAATTTCGTAAACCAGATGGTGAAGCCCCCTGGGCCCCGTACTTCCTATATACATACCGGGTCTTTTCCGAACCGGCTCTAATCCTTCAAGCACCTGAATCTGCTCAGCATTATACTGCTGCTGGTTAACATCTGCGCTCATTAATCGATTCACCTCTCTACCTTTTGTTTCATTAAAATATGGTTAAACCCATAGATAATATATTATACATCAAAAACGCACCTTTTACAAGTTTTAGTGCGTTTTGGACATTTTTTATATTTTTTGTATAAAAACAGGCTATATGGCGAAAATAAAGCTTCTCAGCCTGTTTTTAATATCAGAGCATACTTTTTTCTTTTTCAGATACAATCATTCCATCTTTTATCTGAAAATATTTAATATTTCCCAGACGTTGTTCCGCCTCCCCAGATAGTTCCGTCGTTGTAAGAAAAACCTGAGTTTTCTCAAGGGATCGGATCAAATAATTCTGACGCTCCTGATCCAGTTCTGACAATACATCGTCTAACAGCAATACGGGACTTTCTCCCGTCTCTTCTTTAATCAATTCAATCTCTGAAAGCTTGAGGGAAAGGGCCGCTGTCCTCTGCTGTCCCTGAGATCCGAAACTGCGAATATCAATATGTCCGATTTGGAGTCTCAAATCATCTTTATGTGGTCCGCTTCCGCTTGTTCCTCGTCTCTTATCTTTTTCTCTATTTTTTTTCAATTCCTCATAAAACAGAGCCGGTTGATTGCCTGAGACTTTGATATTTGGCTCATAGGAAACTTCCAGCTGCTCTTTGCCGTTTGTTATTTCCCGATGAATTCGTCCGCTGATTTTATTTATTTTACGCACAAATTCTTCTCTGCAAGAAAGGATCCTGCTTCCGTATTCAGCCATTTTATTGTCCCAGATATCCAATATGTCATCTGTCATATTGGGGTTTCCCATATAAAATTCTTTCAAGCACGCGTTTCTCTGCATCAGAGCTTTCCGGTACTGGCTCAGGCTGTTATAGTAGGACGGCTTTATCTGGCACAGCTCCCGATCCATAAATTTTCTCCGTTTTTCAGGTTCATCCTTGACGATTCTAAGATCTTCCGGAGAAAAAGCAACGATATATACATTTTCAAAAAGCTGAGACAGTTTCTTTGCTTTCACCCCGTCTATCTTGATCCCTTTTTTTCCATCTCGGTTCACTGCCAACTCTACTACCAGATCGTTGTCATCTTTAAAGGCCACGAGACGGATCCGGAAAAATTCCTTTCCGAACCGGATCATGTCCTTATCTTTGTTTGTCCGAAAGGATCTTCCCATAGACGTCAAAAAAATGCTCTCCAGCAGATTTGTTTTTCCCTGCGCGTTCTGCCCGATAAAAATATTTACGTTTGGATGAAATTCGGTTTTCAATTCCTTATAGTTCCGAAAATCTTTCAGTTCTATCTGTTTAATATACATAATTAGTAATTAGATGAAATTCTTACCGGAAGGATCAGATATTCAAACTGATCACCCTCAATTGGTTTTACCAGGCACGGGGTTGTACTGGTGTTAAATTCCATCAAGAGTTTTTCATCATCAACAGCCTTCAGAACATCCATAACATATTTGGAGTTAAATCCAATTTCCAGATCTTCTCCTGTTTTTTCCATAATCAGTTCTTCAATTACATTTCCTTCCTCTGATCGGGAAGTGATGGTCAGAAGGTTATTTTTAATGATCAATTTAATCAAATTATTCTTTCCTTCTTTTGCGAGGAGTGACGCCCTTTCGATACTCTCTAAAAGAGCCGGCCGATCTATGATCACTTTTGTCTGATTAACGGTTGGTATAATATCCTTATATTTGATAAATTCGCCTTCCAAAAGCCGGATAATAATTTTGGTGTTTTCTGCAAAAATAACCGCTTTTTTACCACTAAACATAATTTTTGTGTCACTTTCATCTTCCGCTTCGGAGATGATTTTATTTACTTCATTGAGAATTTTAGCGGAAACTACGATTTTGCGGTTTTCCGTATTTTTCATTTCTTCTCTTGCTACTGCCATGCGGAATCCGTCAAGAGCTACCATATTCACGCCATCCGGTTCGATCTCCATAAGAACTCCGACAATGATACCTTTTGATTCGTCAATGCTGGCCGCGAATGATGTTTTACGAATCATGTTTTTGAAAATTTCCGTATCAAAGGAAATGGTGGCAAAATCGTCTTCTATATCATTGATATTCGGAAATTCATCCGCTTCCAGTCCTACAATTGTAAATTCGGAATAGGATGTTTTTATAAGAGCAGTATTATTTTCTTTTTCTTCAATCAATATATCTTCGTTTGGCAGCTTCCGAATAATATCGCTGAAGAGCTTTGATAAAACTACGATTTCTCCTTCTTCTTCTACATTGACGTCCATTTTCTTTTCTATACTCAAATCCAGATCCGATGCGGAAAGAGTCAGGGTACCGTCTGAAGAAGCCTTCATAAGAATTCCTTTTAGGATTGGAAGCGTTGTTCTGGAAGTAACGGCTTTTGAAACAGTGTTTAGTGCTTTTGTTAATGTTTGCTGGCTGCAAGTAAATTTCATTGTAATTTCCTCCAATTAACTGGCTCGAAGCTCTTATTATTATATATAGTTTTTAGTAGTAATAGTAGTAGGGGCTGTGCATAGTGTTAATAACCGGCATGCCCGTTTATTTTTGAACAAAAGTTGTTCTTAAAAATCTGTTGATAATTTGTTTTTTTTGTTCACTTCTTATGTGTACAATTATTTCCCATTAATCTCATCGCGCAGTTGATCTACGATCTCCGCGGTAGAAGGATTGGATTTTATCTCCGCGGAAATTTTCTCATAAGCATGAAGGGCTGTCGTATGATCACGTCCGCCGAAAACCTCTCCTATTTTAGGCAGGGATGTATCCGTCAGTTCTCTGCAGAGATACATGGCAATTTGTCTTGGATAAGCCAGATTTCTTGTCCTTTTTGAAGATTCGATATCCGCTATTTTGATATTGAAGTGTTTGCACACAATTTTTTTTATGGATTCGCAGGATATTTTTAAATCACCGGCAGGCAGAATATCCTTGAGAATTTCACGTGCGAATTTGACCGTAATATCTTTGCCCATGGTTTGGGAAAAGGCTGTGATACGGATGTAAGCTCCTTCCAGCTCACGAATGTTAAATTTGACTTTTTCGGCAATCAGGCTGATGACATCCAACAGTCCATCTGTCAGCTCCAGATTATCGAGTTCCGCTTTTTTTCTGAGGATCGCTACTCTGGTTTCATAATCCGGCGGCTGGATATCAGCGATCATATTCCACTGAAAACGGGAAGTCAGCCGATCTTCCAGTTTTGTA
This sequence comes from Zhenpiania hominis, assembly GCF_014333425.1. GTDB lineage: Bacteria > Bacillota > Clostridia > Peptostreptococcales > Anaerovoracaceae > Hominibacterium > Hominibacterium hominis. Next base: position 108,145 of record NZ_JACRYT010000010.1, read on the forward strand.
AGTTTATTTGGCGCGCGATCGCTGGAGATGATGATCTGCTTGTTCATATCATAAAGGGTATTGAAGGTGTGGAAAAATTCTTCCTGTGTTGCTTCTTTTCCTTCAATAAATTGAATATCGTCTATCAGCAGGACATCTACATTACGGTATTTATTTTTGAACGCGCGCATCTTCGTTTTTTTATTGTCCTCAAGAGAACGGATCAGTTCATTTGTGAACATTTCCGAGGAAACATAGAGTACTTTTTTTTCCGGATAATTTTCCATGATATAGTGCCCAATGGCGTGCATCAGATGGGTTTTCCCCAAGCCGGAACCTCCATAAATGAAAAGAGGATTATAGGCTACAGAAGGGGATTTTGCTACCGCGAAAGCCGCGGAGTAGGCATATTTATTGTTGTTGCCAACTACAAAGTTGTCAAAATTATAGCGGGGATTAAAATATACTTCATCTTTTAAAATGTTATTAACAGGTTCCACAGGCTTGTTTTCTTTGGGGATATCCATGGAAATCTGCAGTTTTTCAGGAGTTTCTGAATTTGTAGTTTCTATTTTTTCCACATTATCCTGTGGAAAAGTAACAGAGGATGGAACCTCAGCCGCAATGGAAGATTCTAGATCATCCTCATCTTCTTCCATCAGTTGGACGATGATACGATAACGTTCTCCAATGACTTGCTCCGCTTTATCGTGAAGCGTCTGTTCATAGCGCTGCTTTATGACACCTAAGGTAAATTCATCCGGTATTTCCAAATATAATATTTTTAACTGTTCATCGATGTTTTTTGGAATAATGGGAAGAAACCAGGTTCGGTAACTTGTTTCTGTAAGTGTTTCTTTTAAAAGCGCCAGTATATCTTCCCAAATTTTATTAATATCTTTCATTTTTTATTATCCTAATTTAAAATGTATGTATTCTGTTATGGTTTTCTTTATCATATCAGAAAAGTTATCCACAAACAATGGAAATTTAATTTCCTTGCAAAAAGAATTTTTTATAAACTTATCCACTACCTGTGGATAAAGTTGTGCAAAGTTTAAACATGTTGAAAACTTCAGTTTTTTTGTCAAGCATTTTTGAAAATGTCCCAAAAAATCTTTAAGATAGGCCCCGATGGATTCGGGGCTTATCTTTTATGAGAGATTATGCTCCGTGATAATTAAAATATTGACAGCAGGAACCC
>NZ_JACRYT010000011.1 GCF_014333425.1 Zhenpiania hominis
CGGATATTATCGTGAATAATAAAAAACATAAACATCGTACACCGAACAGCACTCGGGCATTTATGATTAAAAATGATTATGCCATCGCCGGAAACGGAACGGCGTGGGACGGAATTGATACCTGCTTGGAACGTTACGGATTTAAAGTAACACGTCACGACAACATGACCTCATTTTTTAAAGAAATGGAAAAGGGTAATCGCTATGCCATCATCCTGTTCCGCGCCGGCACACGAGGCGGTGTCACATGGACTTCCGGCGGGCATTATTTAGCGGCAACTGCGTACAAGAAAAAGAACGGCAAGCATTATCTGTACATGCGTGATCCTGGAGCCAGGAAAAATGATGGTTGGCACTGCTACGAAACGACCATGAGAGGGTTAATTAAAGTCTTGTGGACATGTTATCTAAAAAAAGAGAAAACATCTGCGAGGAAGCCAGTCAGCGCCTCATATAAGGTGGGAAGAGTTTACGAACTGCAATGCAATGTCAACGTGCGTACGGGAGCCGGAAAGAAATATCGGATTAAGAAGGTTCGGGAACTGACTGCAAGCGGAAAAAAACACGCAACAAAAACAAAGGCCAGCGCAAATGCCGTACTGAAGAGGGGGACAAAAGTCACAGTAAAGAAAATTAAGAAAAACGGCAGCTATATCTGGCTGAAAATTCCTTCCGGCTGGATCTGCGCCAAGACAAAATACAAGGTCAGAGTAAAGTAATAATCCGCCCCGGGAGACCGGGGCTTTTATTATTGCTATAAAAAACTACCTATTTATATAGGTGTAACGTGACTAAAAAGCGAAAGGCCTCATCCGCTCCAGGTGGAAAACCCGCTGAGGCGCAGCAAATTAGGCGTCTGGCGGGTTTTTCTTTTTTGATGTACGTTTGCGGGCGGTTAATTTTCCAAAAGCGGATTGACAAAGACAATAGCGGGTGCTAAATTGTAAAATATGGATAAAATTTTGCGGTCCGTTAAGCAGGACCCTTTATGGAAAGCGGCAGGAGGGAACGGATATGAAAATTTTTATCAGCGCGGACATTGAAGGCGTCGCAACGACAACCCTGTGGCCGGAAACGGAAAAAGGGAGCGAAGATTACAGACTGCACGCGCAGCAGATGACCATGGAAGTAATCGCTGCCTGTGAGGCTGCCAGTGAAGCCGGGGCTTCGGAAATTGTAGTGCGGGATGCCCACGAGGATGGGAACAATCTGGATATCTGGAAGCTTCCTGAAAACGTTACCCTGATTCGGGGCTGGTCCGGTCATCCGTACTCCATGGTATATGGAATTGATCCCAGCTTTGACGCGGCGATTTTTATCGGCTATCATTCTGCGGCATCCAGCGAAGGGAATCCTCTTTCTCATACAGAAAGCCTGAACCCTCTTTCCGTCAAACTGAACGGAGCCCTTGCCAGCGAATTTTTGCTTTACAGCTATGCGGCGGCGCTGGAAGGAGTGCCTTCTGTATTTCTTTCCGGAGACAAGAATTTGTGTGAAACCAGCAAAGGACTGCATCCGCGGCTGGTTACCTGTCCGGTAAAAGAAGGCTGCGGCGGAGCTACCGTTAATTACAATCCAAAAGCAGTTTTGAAATGGATCAAAGAGGGGGTAAAGACGGCGCTGAACCAGGACTTGCGATCTGCGCTGCCGAACCTGCCTCAGACATATGAGCTTGAAATCTGCTATAAAAAGACCTCTGACGCGGAAAAATTTTCATATTTTCCGGGAGTTCAAAAAAGAGACGATAATACGGTCGTATTTTCGTCCCGCGACTATTTCGAGGTGCTGCGGGTGATTTCTTTTTTATGCTGACCGATGGCCTAAAAGAGAAAAGAAGAACTTTTGTTAAGATTTTTATCGTGTAATTTTTAAGATTTGTTAAATAGAATAAAAAAAGAAAACTTTCGAAAGAGGGGGATGCGGATATGGAGAAAAAAGGGCTGACTTCATTTGCTCTGAAAATAATCGGATTTTGTGCTATGATACTGGGCAGTGTGCCGCTTGTCTTAGGAGGAGAGATTTTTCCTTATTACCGGATTTTCTTTCGGATTTCCGCGGTTTTATTTGCGTTTGTGCTGACGGAAGGATTTTATCATACGTCAAGCAGGATCAAGTATCTGGTACGCCTTCTTATTGCGGGAGTTGTCATGTATGCGGGGAATCACCTGGTAGCGTATCTGACAGGGAATAATCTGCCTTTGGAATACGGGATGTTTTTGACTCTGGCTGCCGGATTTGGCGCGATGTGGGTTTTTAACTGGGTTAGAGAAGACGGATATTCTCTTGAAAGCCGCATGATCGGTATTACAGCGGGAGCGGTGCTCAGTATTCTGGCAATGATGTTTGCCGAAAGTGGATTCTGTGTCATTCCTGTAGTTCTGATTGGATTTTTCTTCCATGGCAAAAAGCTGTGGATCTCATTGCTGTTGATTGCTATTTCCGCAGTACTTGCTTTTAACAGTATCGCCTACACTCCTTCCGGCGCCATTGACTGGAATCTATTTTTTACGGAAAATTGTGATTGGTCGATTATTGGTCTTCTGCCCTTTATTCTTTTCTATGGCGGACGATCCGGTCCCAACAGAGGCTTTGCGAAATGGTTCTTTTATGCCTGCTACCCATTGTGTGTCTGGACGTGCGCGGTAGTAGGAATGTATTTTACGAGATAGGCTGGGATGCATAACCTTTTCATGAAATGGAAACTCTATTTTCAGGAAAGGAGAAGTTAAATGAAAACACAGAATCGCAAAGCAGATTTCGCTGCTAACCAGCTGATTGATGAAAAGTCGCCCTATCTTCTTCAGCATGCTTACAATCCGGTGAAATGGCGTCCTTGGGAGGAGGAAGTTTTTTTGGAGGCACGTCGGAAGGACATTCCGGTTTTCCTCAGTATTGGTTATTCTACCTGCCACTGGTGCCATGTGATGGCGGAAGAATCCTTTGAAGATCCGGAAGTCGCGGAAATTCTCAATAGGAGCTTCCTGCCTGTGAAAGTGGATCGGGAAGAACGACCGGATATCGACGCGGTCTATATGGCCGCATGTCAGGCTCTTACAGGATCGGGAGGCTGGCCGCTGACGATCATTATGACGCCGGAGAAGGAGCCTTTCTTTGCGGGAACTTATTTTCCGAAAAAAGGGAACGGGCGGACTGCAGGATTGATAGAGATTCTTCTTTTTGTTGAAAAAAGCTGGAGGCAGGATCGCCGCAGGCTGCAGGCGGATAGTCAGACGGTTGTGGCGTTTCTCCAAGAAAACGGGGAGAAGGCCAGGGACAGCGCTTGGGATCAGGAAGAACTTCTTCACGCCGCGGCAGGATGGTTTTTTAAAAATTTTGATGAAACATGGGGCGGATTCGGGCCGGCGCCCAAATTTCCGTCCGCTCATAATCTGCTGTTTCTTATGGGACAAAAGGATCCGCTTTGTATGCAGATGGCGGAAAAGACGCTGGTTCAGATGTACCGAGGCGGAATTTTTGACCATATCGGAGGCGGGTTCTGTCGATACTCGACGGATGAACGATGGCTGGTTCCTCATTTTGAAAAAATGCTTTATGATAATGCATGGCTGCTTGCGGCGTATGCCCAGGCATATAGCCTGACGGGAAATCCGTTTTACCGACAGGTCGGAGAACAGATCTTTGAATATATCGAGCAGGAACTGACCGATCCGGAAGGCGGGTTCTGGTGCGGACAGGATGCGGACAGCAACGGAAGAGAGGGCCTTTTTTATTTGTTTTCACCGGGAGAAGTCTGTCAGGTGCTGGGAGAAACAGACGGCCTTCAGTTCTGCAGTCGGTTTGATATCACTGCGGGCGGAAATTTTGAAGGAAAAAGTATTCCTAATCTGATTGGAGCCGATGATTATGTGCGCCAGGAAAGAAAGGATGTTAGGGAGAGGCTGTCCGCTTACCGCAGGGAGAGGGCTTCTCTGGGCACGGATGATAAAATTCTGACCGGCTGGAATGGCCTGATGATTGCGGCTTTGGCAAGATCCGCGGTCATAATGGAGCGTCCCCGATTTCTGAAAGCCGCCCAAAGAGCCGAAGGTTTTTTATGGGAGCACATCCACATGGGAAACGGTCTGATTATGGCAAGATGGAGGCAGGGCGAAGCCAAGTATCCGGGGATACTGGATGACTATGCGTTTTTTATCTGGGGCCTGTTGGAATGCTATGGGGCCTGTTACGATGCTGAATATCTGGAAAAAGCGGAGCTTTTGGGAGAACGCATGCTGGAGCAGTTCTTCGACTGGGAAAAGGGCGGATGCTTTTTATATGGGCGGGACAGCGAGACGCTGCTTTTTCGGCCAAAAGAAATTCATGATGGAGCGATGCCTTCGGGAAATTCCGTGGCAGCGCTTGTAATGCGGCGACTGTCCTTTTTTACCGGAAAACAGAAATGGAGAGAGGCCTGGGAAAAGCAAAAGCAGTTCTTTTTGCAGAAAGCCTTTCATCCCGCAGGGCATGGATTCTTTTTACATGTACTGCAGGAGGAACGGCGGGGCCAGTTGATCGGCGTCGGGGAAGAATCGATCCGGGATGAAAAAATGTCGTCTCTGAATCTGGATATACTGATAAAAACGAGGGGCTGTCAAGAAAAAATAGAAAAGCTCGCACCCTTTCTGAAAGATTATCCAATTCCGGAAAAAGGAAATGATTTTTATTTCTGTCAAAATCACGTATGCAGCGAGGTCGTTCATTCTTTGGATGAAGTTCAAAAAATAGTTGACATTTTTTTACAATAAAGATATAATATGGTTGCAGGAAGAAAAGGGGCCTGCAATCATTTTGGGAAAGGAGAGATACATACGAGATGAGCGATTATGACAGGAATGAAATTGAATTTACAATCAAAGAGAAGATTGGCGTGATTAAGCCTTACCCGACCGGATGGAACAGGGAACTGAATTTGGTGTCGTGGAATGGAAACCCAGTCAAGTACGATATAAGGGATTGGGATCCGGAGCATGAACACATGTCCAGAGGTATTACGCTTCGCCCTGATGAAATGCGGAAAATTCTAAGACTTCTTGAAGACCGGGAGGTTTGAGTCCCGGCACAGAATCAGAGAGAATGCATATAGTGATAGAAAAAAGACTTTTCAGGAGGTATATCCATATGAGATGTTATGACAAAAAAGATGGAATGGATCCATCGCTGCTGTTTTTCTTTCTGATCCTTGTGATGATATTCTGCCGGCCGGGGATTGTCGGATGCGGAAATGATTGCTGCGAATCGACATGTGAGCCGGCGTGTGACTGCTAATTCTTTTTCATGTTAATTCCGTAAAAATTCCGTCTGAATGTCAGACGGAATTTTTTCCATTGCGGAAGAAAAATGAAATCGCATAAAGTCCGGCCAGACCGACAATGGCAAAGATAATTCGGCTGATGATCTGGAGATCTGGACCGAAAATACTGGAAACAAGGTCATATTGGAAAAAACCGATCAGGCCCCAGTTGATTGCGCCGATGATGATGAGCGCGAGAATTAAATTCCTCAAAGATATCACTCCTTTCAACAGGTATTTTGTCCATTCCCGCATAAAATATGATATACTGATCAGTAATGCTTTAAGGAGGCATGTGATTTGAATATAAAATTAAAAAAGGGACCGAAAGAGTCGGTTGTTGATCTGCAGTTGGATTCGCCGATTACGATTGAGACCCTTCTGAAACAGTATGAAAAAGAACTGCCATATACGATTCTGGCGGCAAAAGTGGATAATGAGGTTGAAGAACTGACGACTGTGCTTTCTGAGGACTGCTGTGTGGAATTTTTGGATATGAGGACACAGGCGGCAAATTTAATCTATCAGTACAGCCTTTGCCTGATTTATCTGAAAGCGATCTGGGATGTTTTGGGAAGAGATGTTCCGGTGGAAATACAGAACTCTCTCAATAAGGGGCTCTATACGGAAGTAAAAACTCCAAGAGCCATTACAGAACAACAGGTCTGCGCTGTGGAACGTAGAATGAAAGAACTGGTCCAACTGGATCTGCCGATTCAGAAGGAAAAAGTGCCGTGGGCAGAGGCTGTGGATTTTTTAAGAGAAAACGGATACGATGAAAAGTACCGCCTTCTGAAAAATCATCCGGAGATAGAAGCGGCAACGTTTTACAGCCTGGAGGGATATAAAAATTTCTTTTATGGGGATATGGTTCCCTCCACCGGATACATTCGCTATTTTGAATTGCGAAAATATAGAAGAGGTGTGATTCTCCGTTTCCCATATCCTTCTGATCCGAATCGGATTCCGGAATATGTAGATGAGAAAAAGCTGTGCGCGGCCTTTGGTGAAGCGAAAAAGTGGCACAGGCTTACGCATGTTTCCTATCTGGCGGATTTGAATGAGAAGGTGCGAGATGGAGCATATAAGGAACTGGTGCTTTTGTCGGAAGCGCTTCATGAAAAAAAAGTGGCGGCTATCGCCGATCAGATTGTGAAAGAACGGAAGCGTATCATTCTAATTGCAGGCCCATCTTCTTCCGGAAAAACCACATTTGCCAGAAGACTTTGTATTCAGCTGAAGGTCAATGGAGTGGACCCGTTGTATCTGGGTACGGATGACTACTTTGTAGAGAGGAAGGATACGCCTCTTGACGCGGACGGGCAGCCGAACTATGAAGATCTGGAAGCCCTCGACATCGATCTGTTCAATCGTAATATGAATGATCTTCTCAGCGGCAGGACGGTAGATCTTCCTACTTTCGACTTTATCAATGGAACTAAGGCGTTTGGGCGGAGGATTACGTCCATAAAACCATATCAGCCGATTCTGATCGAGGGGATCCATGCGCTGAACGGAAAGCTTACCCGATATATAAGGGACGAAGAAAAGTTTAAAATTTACATCAGCCCCTTTACGCAGCTCAATGTGGACAGTCACAACCGGGTTCCGACGACAGATGCCAGGATGCTCCGGAGAATGGTGCGGGACTATCTGTACCGTGGCCATACAGCGCAGATGACAATCGCCGCATGGCCGAAAGTGCGCAAAGGTGAGGACAAGAATATTTTCCCGTTTAATGGGGAAGCGGATGTGCTGTTTAATTCTGCGCTGGCGTATGAGCTGGCAATTTTGAAAAAACATGCGCAGCCCTTGCTGCAGGCCATCGAGCGCTCAGAACCTGAATACAGTGATGCCCAGAGGCTTCTCAGCTTTTTGAATTTTTTTGAGGTAATTGAAGATGAGTCAATCATTCCCAACAATTCGATCCTGCGGGAGTTCATTGGCGGCAGCATTTTTTCGGAATATCTGTAGATAAAAACAAGAAGACATAAAGGAGACGAAAATGAGTAAAATTACAGTAATCGGCGGAGCAAGACAGCAGATCACGGCAAATGCCCTTGATCAGATTATGGCAGAGCAGGAAAACGAGGGGGAAATTTTTGCGTCCTTCAGTGGCACAGGGCATAATATTGCGGAAAACCTTGGGCGTATAGGTGCTGATGTGGCTTTCGTAAGCGCTGCGGGAGATGATTTCAGCGGCAGAGCGCTGCGGCAGGAAATGGAGAAGGCGGGAGTCAATACGCGGTTTCTGCGCCTTGAGGAAGGGCAGCGTACAGCTGCGAGGATAGAAGTCCTCAATATTATTGGCGATCCGCAGATGATTATGAATGATGAAAAGATATACGGCTGTATTACGAAGGAAACTGTGGATGAAGCGGAGGAACTTTTGAACGCTTCCGAATTTGTGTGTGTGGATGGAAGTCTGAGTGAAGAGGTGCTGCGGCATCTGATTGAGACGATAAAAGTCCCGCTCTTTTTAGACCCTCATAGGGAAGAGGACGCGGAGAAAGTAAGAGATTTTATCGGCGCGTTTGATATGATAAAGCCCAACAGAGGAGAAGCCTCTGTACTCTGCGGAAAGGAAATCTTTAGTGAAGAGCAGCTGAAAGAAGCCGGGAAGTGGTTTGCGGATCAGGGTGTGAAGCGGATTTTTATCACGATGAGCGGAGGGGGAGTTTATTATAAGGAAGGCGACTCAGAAGGAATCCTGCGGCCGAATGAGATGCTTCCTATGCAGAATGAGCGAGGAGCGGGAGACGCGTTTTCCGCGGCAGTTCTGGATGGCGCGATTCGTGGTATGACCATAGAACAGTTAGCGGCATACGGGATGAAAGCTGCTGAGATTACACTTGAGTGCAAAGCCGCGGTAAATCCGGCTATGAGTCGGGAGAAAATGGACTCCGGCGAATAAACTTGAACAGTGTAGCGCTGGAAATTCAACTTTTATGTGGCGCGGACGCGTACGACTCGAATCGGGGAAGGTTGAAAAAGGAAAACAGGAGGTCGAAGATGGAACAGAATGTGAAAGAAGCGAACAAACGGAAAATCGAATTGCTTATAAGAAATTTGAAAAAACGGAATATGATAGGTTACTATTGTGAAACAGCGGAAGACGCGCGGAGACAGATCCGCGCTATGATTCGGGATGAGGATGTTGTTTCCTGGGGCGGATCCACGACGCTGGATCAGATTGGTATCAAAAAGGACCTTTCCAATGTGATCGACGCAATGGCCGCGCCTCCGGAACGGGCCTATGAAGAACGGCGCAGAACACTGACCGCCGATGTATATCTGACCAGCACCAATGCCATTACTATGGACGGAGAACTGGTCAATATTGACGGCGTGGGCAACCGGGTGGCAGCGATGTGCTTTGGCCCGAATAAAGTGATCGTAGTTGCGGGAGCGAATAAAATTGTGGAAAATGAAGAGGCTGCCATCGCGCGCATCAAAACCGATGCCTGCCCGCCGAACTGTATTCGTCTGGACAAGCAGACGCCTTGTGCGCTTACCGGAAAGTGCGGACAGTGTCTGACTCCGGGACAGACGATCTGTTCTTATACAGTGACAACGAGATTTAATTCCATTCCGGATCGGGTACATGTGATTTTAGTCAACGAAGTACTGGGGTACTAAAGCTGAAAAGGAACGAATAAAACGAAAGAGCCGCGGGTTTGTGCAGACTGCCCGCGGCTTTACTGTATAAGATGGGACAGGGATGAGAGAAAACTATGAGAAACGGAGATAATAAGAAAATCGTCGCAATTTCAAAGATTCAATTTAAGGGGAAAAGGCGAATTGATTGGCATGCTGTGGAAATTTATCTGAAAAAATACATTGGAACATGCTATGTTGTTGAAAGTAATAAAAATAGAATACATATCGGCAAGGATTTTCCTGATGAATATGCAAACTCTGAGTATACAGCAAGTTTAAAAGGAACCTTGGCAAAAGCAAAAGCAAATGCAGCACAAAATCTCCCACAGTTGATACAGATTGCGGAAAAAACACAGTATACTCCTAATTATAAAGAAAAACACAAATTAGATGCGAAGTATGGATGGTATCGATATAATACTAGATTTGCCTTGCCTGTGTATAATGAAAAGGGAAATATGGAACGAATGAATATTTTTTCTGCGCAGATGTTGATAAGGTACGCGGCAAATGGGAAATTATACTTGTATGATATAGTAAATATAAAAAAAGAAACGAGCACCCCGCCTCAGCAATCGCTATACGGTATAAAACCCATTTCTTATTAAATAATGTACAAAAAACAATTGCTTTTGTCAACAAGAAAATTAAACTTTTTAAGATGTACAGGCTGCCCGCGGCTTTGCTGTATAAGGCGGGAGCGGCGAATAGAAAGGCGACTTTCAATGCGCGAACAAATCACTAGATTTTTGTGAGGGAAGTCGTTGTGCGCGAACAAACGGATAGGGCAATAAAGAAAGAATGCGGATTTTAGCAAAATAGCTGCAATACTTTGTTGAAAATGCGATGAAATGCAATAAAACCGCAATTTTGTTTTTGGAATTCAGGATATGTTCGCGGTTAGCGCAAAGGGGTGCTTATACGGACTCGCAAGCTGGTGGATTCTGCCTGCTTGACAAACGGCAAAGCGGCTGAATCAGGGGAGAATTGGTGCTTGATTATTCAGAAAAGAAACACCAGGATACGTGTTAGAAGGGCGAGACCTGGAAGGCCTGAAAACACACACGTTTTACTTCAGAAAAAAGTCAAAAAAATACCAAAAAAATTCACCAAAACCCTTGCTTTTTTCGATAAAGTGGTATATACTACAAAAGCTTGTGTAAGGCGATGAAGTAGGAAGTTACCTGGCTATAGGATAATTTCTACGGAGAATTGTCCCCACCAGATGGGGGCGAAGGGATTCGCCGGCTTTTGTTTTGTGTAAAAAATAAAGAAACACACGGAGCCGTGTGCCTGCAAAACAAAACGTGCATAGGTACGGGAGCACGCTTGGAAAATCAGGCTTTAGAACCCCTTGTACGAGCATAGCGAAAACAGTACAGAAAAATCAGGAGGATAAGATGAGCGAATTACAGAAAATCAGAATCAAGTTAAAAGCTTATGATCATGCGCTGCTGGATCAGAGTGCGGCGAAAATTGTGGAAACTGCCAAGAAAACTGGCGCGGAAGTATCGGGACCGATTCCGCTTCCAACCGAAAAAGAGGTTGTTACCATTCTGAGAGCGGTACACAAGTACAAAGATTCCAGAGAGCAGTTCGAACAGAGAACTCACAAGAGACTGATCGACATCACCAGCGCGACAGCCAAGACGACAGACGCGCTGACAAAGCTGGATTTGCCGGCAGGCGTAGACATCGAAATCAAACTGTAAATTCGGAGAGAAGTGAACTCCCCGCAAGCAGAAAATGGCGAAAGCCAGAAAAAATGACAAGGGAACTCCCCTTAGTAAGATTGCATGAGAGGGATAGCTAAGGAAAAGGTCTTTGCGGCGCAGTAAAACGCAGCCAAAACAAGTTTTGGGCGTTTCTTGCGGGAGACCTTCCATCAATTTGCTCCGCAAATTGGGATAGGGCTTCCAGCAGTTGATTCCAGCCAAAAACAAGTTTTGGGGAATCGTTGCAGGAGGCTTGCGCGCTATATCGAAGATATAGGCAAGGCTTCCAAACCAGAGCAATCCGCTGTAAGAATGTAGGAGGAAAAATATGAAAACAATTTTAGGGAAAAAACTTGGAATGACTCAGATCTTTACGGACGCGGGCGAAGTAGTGCCTGTAACGGTGATCGAGGCGGGTCCGGAAACAGTGACTCAGATTAAGACGGTTGAAACAGACGGCTACAACGCGGTTCAGGTGGGCTTTGAAGATACAAAGCCGCACAGAGTGAACAAGCCGATGACCGGACATTTCGCGAAGAACGATATTCCGGTGAAAAAACACCTGGCAGAGTTCAGAGTGGAAGACGGCGAAACCTATGAAATCGGACAGACCATTACTGTCGCTGATTTTGAAGAAGGCATGAAGCTGGACATAACCGGAACCTCCAAGGGAAAAGGAACTCAGGGTGAAATCAAACGGCACGGCCACAGAAGAGGCCCGATGACCCACGGTTCCAAGCATAAGAGACTGCCTGGCGGTAAGGCGGGCGCATCCTATCCGGGAAGAGTTTTCAAAGGAAACAAAGAGTCCGGAAGAATGGGACGCGATACCGTAACCGTACAGAACGTCATTTTAGTAAAAGTTATTGAAGACAGAAACCTGATGCTGATTAAAGGTGCTGTACCGGGTAACAAAGGCGGCCTGGTTCGCATTCAGAGCGCAGTAAAAGGTCAGGACAAATAAGAAGACTTCAGGAAGGGAGGAAGTAAAATGGCAAAAGTAACGATGCTTAACATGACTGGAGCAGAAGCCGGAACCATCGAACTGAACGATGAAATCTTCGGAATCGAGCCTAACCAGAATGCGGTGCACGAAGTAGTGAAAAACTACCTGGCAAACCAGAGACAGGGCACACAGTCAGCGAAAACAAGAGCGGAAGTAAGAGGCGGCGGCAGAAAGCCTTTCCGTCAGAAAGGAACCGGACGCCACAGACAGGGTAGCTCCACAGACCCGTCCCAGGTAGGCGGCGGAATCGTATTCGCGCCAAAGCCCAGAGATTACAGATATAAAGTCTCCAAGAAAGTAAAGAGACTGGCGATGAAATCCGTACTCTCCTCAAAGGTGGAGGAAAAAGAAATTATTGTTCTGGACGAGCTGAAATTTGACGCTCCAAAGACAAAGGAAATGGTAAAAGTTCTGGAAAACGTAAAAGCGCAGAAAAAGGCGCTCATCGTAATGGCGGAAAAGGATGAAAACGTAATCCGTTCCGCGGCGAACATTCCGGGAGTGAGAACCGCGCTGGTAACAACCATGAACGTTTACGAAATCCTCAACCACACAAACTTCATTGTTACAAAAGACGCGATTAACAAGATCGAGGAGGTGTACGCATAATGAAAACGGCTTACGATGTCATTTTAAAGCCTGTCATCTCCGAAAAAAGTATGGAAGATGCGCAGAATAAAAAATACACATTCAAAGTTGCGGTTGACGCCAATAAAACGGAAGTGAAACACGCCGTAGAGGAAATCTTTGAAGTGGAAGTTAAAAAAGTCAACATTATGAACGTTAAAGGAAAGAAAAAGAGAATGGGAAGAACCGTAGGAATGACTGCCGCCAGCAAGAAGGCAATCGTTACTCTGACCGAAAAGAGTAAGGAAATCGAATTCTTCCAGAGCTTATAAGATAGGAGGCAGTAGAAATGGCAATTAGAAAATACAATCCGACTACGCCTGGTTTAAGAGGAATGACGGTTTCGACATTTGAAGAAATCACATCCACGACTCCGGAAAAATCCCTGACTGTAACGCTGAAAAAGCATGCGGGAAGAAACTCCAGAGGAAAGATTACCGTAAGACACAGAGGCGGCGGATACAGACCGAAATACAGAATCATCGATTTCAAGAGAAACAAAGACGGGATTCCGGGAACGGTTAAGACCATCGAATACGATCCCAACAGAAGCGCCAACATCGCGCTGATCAGCTATGCCGACGGTGAGAAGAGATACATCATCGCTCCGGAAAAACTGATGGTAGGCGATGTAATCGTATCCGGACCGGAAGCGGATATCAAAGTTGGAAACGCTCTTCCGCTGGCAAACATTCCGGTCGGTACCATTATCCACAACATTGAAATGAAGCCGGGCAAGGGCGGACAGATGGTAAGATCCGCGGGAAACGGCGCTCAGCTCATGGCGAAAGAAGGAAAAGAGGCTCAGGTGAGACTGCCTTCCGGGGAAGTAAGAAAAATCAGACTGGAATGCAGAGCGACCATCGGTGAAGTCGGCAACGCGGACCATGCGAATATCCAGATCGGAAAAGCGGGAAGAAAAAGACACATGGGAATCCGTCCGACGGTAAGAGGTTCCGTAATGAACCCCAATGACCATCCTCACGGCGGTGGTGAAGGTAAGGCCGGAATCGGACGTGTCAGCCCGGTTACACCCTGGGGCAAGCCTGCTCTCGGATATAAGACAAGAAAGAAGAACAAGGCTTCTGACAAGTATATCGTTAAGAGAAGAAATGAGAAATAAAGGAAGGAGCATAGATTAATGGGTAGATCACTGAAAAAGGGCCCTTTCGTCGAAAAAAAGCTGCTGAAAGCAATTGATGACATGAACGCAGCCAACGAAAAGAAAGTTGTCAAAACATGGTCGCGGGCCTCTACAATATTCCCTCAGATGGTGGGACATACAATCGCAGTGCATGATGGAAGAAAGCACGTACCGGTATATATCACAGAAGATATGGTAGGTCACAGACTTGGAGAATTTGCTCCGACCAGAACTTACAGAGGTCACGCTGCAGATAAATCATCAAAAGTAAAGTAAGAAAGGAGAACATGAAAAATGGAAGCAAAAGCAGTTGCAAAATATGTAAGAATGTCTCCGATCAAGCTTAAGCCTGTTGCAGATCTTGTAAGAGGAAAAGATGTGGCTGAGGCGCTTACTATTTTAAAATTTACACCTGGCAAAGGTGCGGAAATCGTAGAAAAGGTTGTTCAGTCCGCTCTGGCAAACGCTGACGTAAAGGAAATGGACACTGATAACTTATATGTAGCTGAAGTGTACGCCAACCAGGGACCGACCATGAAGAGATGGAGAGCCGGTTCTCAGGGAAGAGCTTCAATCATTTTGAAAAGAAGCAGCCATGTAGGCGTTACACTGAAGGAAAAGAATTAAGGATAGGAGGTTCATTTAATGGGTCAGAAAGTAAGTCCACACGGATTAAGAGTGGGCATCATCAAGGACTGGGATTCCAAATGGTATGCAGATAAAGGAAACTTTGCGGACTATCTGATTGAAGATAACAAAGTAAGAGAATTTGTAAAGAAAAAACTGTATGTTGCGGGCGTTTCCAAAATCGTTCTGGAACGTCAGGCGGACAACAAGCTGAAAGTCATCATTCTGACTGCGAAACCCGGAATGGTAATCGGCAGATCCGGAAACGGCATCGACGAGCTGAAGGGCGAGCTGGAAAAGATGACGAAAAAGAAGATTACGATTGAAATCAAAGAAGTGAGAAGATCCGAACTGGACGCGCAGCTTACAGCGGAGAGCATCGCGCAGGCACTGGAAAGAAGAATTTCTTTCAGAAGAGCCATGAAACAGGCTATCGGCAGAACCATGAAAGCCGGAGCTAAGGGCGTGAAAGTCCTCGTTTCCGGAAGACTGGGCGGCGCGGAAATCGCCAGATCGGAAAAATACAGCGAAGGCAATGTTCCTCTTCACACACTGAGAGCGGACATCGACTACGGATTCGCCGAAGCAGATACGACCTATGGAAAGATCGGCGTAAAGGTATGGATCAACCATGGTGAAATCCTGGATAAGGGATTAAAGAGTTCGGTTCCGGAGGAAGCAGGCGGCAGAAGAGACGGCAAGAGAAGAAGAGACGGCGACAGAAGAACGAGAAGAGACGGCGACAGAAGAAGAAACGACAGGAGACGTATGGACAACAAGCCGGAAATTCCAAAGGCTGTAAACCAGAGAATCCGGAAGAAGCCGGAACCTGCTCCCGTAGAAGCGGCAGAACCGCAGGCTAACGAAGCACAGAACACCGAAGCTGTTGAAACGGCTGCGGAAGAATAGACAATAGAGAGGAGGAAACGCTGATGTTAATGCCAAAGCGCGTTAAACGCAGAAGAGTCCACAGAGGCAGAATGAAAGGCACAGCTACCAAAGGAAATAAAGTAACTTACGGTGATTACGGCCTGGTAGCTACAGAATGCGGCTGGATTACTTCAAACCAGATCGAGGCGGCCAGAATCGCCATGACGAGATCCGTAAAAAGAGGTGGTAAGGTTTATATCAAAATCTTCCCCCACAAGCCGGTAACAAAGAAGCCTGCCGAAGTACGTATGGGTTCCGGTAAAGGTGCTCCGGAGTACTGGGTAGCGGTAGTAAAACCGGGCAGAGTAATGTTCGAAATCGAAGGTGTAACAGAAGCTCAGGCAAGAGAGGCGATGCGTCTTGCGTCTCACAAACTGCCTGTTAAATGTAAATTTGCCATCAAGGAAATGGAAGCAAAGGGTGGTGAAGCATAATGGAACTGAAAAAGATGAGAGAAATGTCGGAAGTAGAGCTCAACGCGGAACTGGTAAAAATGAAGAAGGACCTGTTCAACCTGAGATTCCAGCACGTAACCGGACAGCTTGAAAACCCGATTAAAATGAGAGATACAAAGAGAGACATCGCGAGGGTTAAGACCATTATCAGAGAAAAGCAGCTTGAAAAGGCTCGCGGCTAACAGAAAGGAGGATGTAATATGACAGTTGAAAGAAACCTGAGAAAGACAAGAGTTGGCGTTGTTGTCAGCGACAAGATGGATAAGACTGTTGTCGTTGCGCTGGAAGACTTCGTAAGACATTCCCTTTATGGAAAAGCTGTAAAGAGAACGAAAAAAGTAAAAGCGCACGATGAAAACAACGAATGTAACATTGGTGATAAAGTTAGAATTATGGAGACAAGACCTCTCTCAAAAGACAAGAGATGGAGACTTGTGAATATTGTAGAGAAGGTTAAATAAGGAGGCGCCAGAATGATTCAGACAGAAACAAGACTGAAAGTCGCTGACAACTCCGGTGCGAAAGAACTTCTGTGTATTCGTATTCTGGGCGGTACCAGCCGTCAGTATGCGAACATCGGAGATGTAATCGTTTGCGCAGTAAAAGACGCAACACCGGGCGGCGTTGTAAAAAAAGGCGACGTTGTGAAAGCGGTTGTGGTAAGAACGAAAAAAGGTGCCAGAAGAGTCGACGGCAGCTATGTAAAATTCGACCAGAACGCAGCTGTAATTTTAAAAGAGGATATGACACCGGTCGGGACCCGTATCTTTGGGCCAGTAGCCAGAGAGCTCAGAGAAAAAAGCTTCATGAAAATTGTGTCCCTGGCGCCGGAAGTATTATAGGAGGCGATCGGATGCGGATTAAAAAAGACGATACAGTAATTGTAATTACTGGAAAAGATAAAGGCAAGACGGGCAAAGTGATTAAAGCAATGCCGAAAGAAGGCAGAGTCATCGTAGAAGGCATCAACATGCAGACAAAGCATCAGAAGCAGACCCCGAAAGAGCCTGCGGAGATCAAGCATCAGGAGGGACCGCTGGATATTTCCAACGTTATGTACTACGATACAAAGACAAAGACTGCAAGCAAGATTGGTTATAAGATCGAAAACGGCAAAAAAGTCAGAGTTATGAAGAAAACCGGAACGGTAATCGACTAAGAAAGGAGGAGACGATTTTGACAGCAAGATTAAAGGAAACTTATGACAATACTGTGTTCAAAGCGCTGATGGAAAAATTCTCCTACAAGAATACAATGGAAGTTCCAAAGCTGGAAAAGGTAACCATTAACATGGGACTGGGCGAAGCGAAAGACAATGCCAAAATTATGGAAAGCGCAGTAGAAGAGCTTGCGCTTATCACGGGACAGAAACCGGTTGTGACAAAGGCAAAGAAGTCAATCGCTAACTTTAAAGTAAGACAGGGTATGCCGGTTGGAGCAAAAGTTACTTTAAGAGGCGAGAACATGTACACCTTTGTTGATAAATTTATCAATATCGCTCTTCCGAGAGTAAGAGACTTCAAAGGTGTCAGCAAGAATTCCTTTGACGGAAGAGGCAATTACTCCCTGGGGATCAAGGAGCAGTTGATCTTCCCGGAAATCAATTATGACAAGGTTGACATGATTAAGGGCATGAACATTGTATTCACCACAACGGCTAAAACAGACGAAGAAGCGGCTGCGCTGCTGGAACTTCTCGGAATGCCGTTTGAGAAATAATAGGAGGGAACTATGGCAAAGACATCTCTCAAAGTAAAACAGCAGAGAAAACCGAAGTATTCGACACGGGCATATACCAGATGCAGGATTTGCGGAAGACCGCACTCCGTACTGAAAAAGTATGGAATATGCCGTATCTGTTTTAGAGAGCTTGCTTACAAGGGAGAAATCCCGGGCGTAAAAAAAGCAAGCTGGTAAAACGTCAGGAAAGGAGAAATACTGTAATGACAATGACAGATCCAATAGCAGATATGCTGACAAGAATCAGAAATGCCAATACTGTAGGTCATGACACAGTTGATATTCCGGCGTCGAGGATGAAAAAATCCATCGCGGGGATTTTAACGGAAGAAGGCTACATTAAGGGATTTGATGTTATAGACGACAATAAGCAGGGAACCATTCGCGTGCAGATGAAATACGGCCCTGACAAAGAAAGAGTTATCACTGGAATCAAAAAGATTTCGAAGCCGGGCCTGAAAGTTTACGCAAAGGCGAATGAGGTTCCGAGAGTTCTGGGCGGACTGGGAATCGCGATTATTTCCACTTCCAACGGTGTAATCAGCGATAAGGAAGCCAGAAAACTGGGCGTTGGCGGCGAAGTAGTTTGTTATGTTTGGTAGGAGGTAAACAATGTCGAGAATCGGTATCAAACCTGTTAATCTTCCTGCTGGCGTTGAGGTCAAAGTAGATGACAAGAATGCAGTGACCGTAAAGGGACCAAAAGGCGAACTTACCGAGCAGGTCAGCAAGTTATTAACAGTAGAAGTAAAAGATAACACTGTAACAGTTTCCAGACAGTCTGATGCGAAAGCCCACAGAGAACAGCACGGTCTGGCAAGAAGTCTGATCCAGAACATGGTGACAGGCGTAACCGAAGGCTATGAAAAGAAACTGGAGCTGGTTGGTGTAGGATACAAAGCGGAAAAGAAGGGTAAAAAGTTGGTTTTAAGCCTGGGATATTCCCATCCGGTAGAGCTGGAAGATCCGGAAGGCATTACAACAGAAGCTCCTTCCGCGACAGAAGTCCTTGTAAAGGGAATTGACAAAGCAGTTGTCGGAAATTACGCTGCGAACATTCGCGCGTGGAGAAAACCGGAGCCGTATAAGGGCAAGGGTATCCGCTACGCAGGTGAATATATCCGCAGAAAAGAAGGTAAAACCGGAGCGAAATAAGGAAAGGAGTGAAGTAAGATGGCAAACAAAAGCAGAAACGACAGACGTCTGGCACGTCATAAGAGAGTCAGAAAAGACCTTCATGGAACTCCTGAAAGACCGAGGCTCTGCGTTTTCAGAAGCAATAAGAACATTTCGGTTCAGATTATCGACGACGTAAATGGAGTGACCCTGGCGTCCGCCTCCACACTGGATAAAGAACTGAAAGGCCAGATCGAGTACGGCGGAAACAAAGAAGCCGCGAAGAAGGTCGGAGAAGCGATCGCCAAACGCGCGCTGGAGAAGGGAATTGAAACGGTCGCTTTTGACAGAGGCGGATTCCTCTATCACGGACGCGTGAAAGAACTTGCGGACGGAGCCCGCGAAGCTGGATTGAAATTCTAACAGGAGGTAAAAGGAATGCGTAATACAATTGATGCTTCCAAACTGGACTTAAACGAAACGATCGTCAGCATCAGACGCGTAGCGAAGACAGTTAAAGGTGGTAGAAATATGAGATTCAGCGTAACCGTAGTAGTAGGTGACGGAGAAGGTCACGTGGGCGTTGGTCTCGGCAAGGCTCAGGAAATTCCTGAAGCGGTAAGAAAAGCAACAGAAGATGCAAAGAAAAAATTAATCAAGGTTCCGACAGTAGGAACAACAATTCCTCACAGAATTCTGGGCGTATTCGGAGCGGGAAGAGTTCTCCTGATGCCGGCTGCGGAAGGTACCGGAGTTATCGCGGGGTCTTCCGTACGTACCGTGCTGGAAGCCGCGGGCGTAAAGGATATCCGCGCCAAATCCATCGGCTCCAACAATACCGGAAATATGGCTTACGCCACAATTGAAGGGCTCAAGAGCCTGATGACTGTGGAAAAGGTCGCTCGTCTGAGAGGAAAGACAGAAGACGAAATCTTAGGATAAGGAGGAAGAGACAATGGCGAAAATGATTAAAGTTACTTTAACAAAAAGTGTTATTGGCGCTTCCCCAAAGCAGAGAAAAGTTGTAGAAGCGTTAGGGCTGAAGAAGATGCACCAGTCAGTAGAGCTGATTGACTCGCCGGTAACCTGGGGAGCGGTAAATAAGGTAAAGCATCTTTTGACTGTAGAAGAGCTATAGGATTGGAGGTGCGAGCATAAATGAAACTGCATGAATTAAGAGCGGTTCCGGGTGCGAAAAAGGCACCCAAGAGAAAGGGCCGCGGTACCGCTACCGGTCAGGGTAAAACTGCCGGAAGAGGTATGAATGGACAGAACTCCAGAAGCGGCGGCGGAACAAGACCGGGATTTGAAGGCGGACAGATGCCTCTTTACAGAAGAATCCCGAAAAGAGGTTTTACAAATATCTGGAGAACCGAATATTCCATTCTGAATGTTGACGATCTGAACCGTTTTGAGGCAGGCACGGTAGTAACGCCGGAGCTGCTGCAAGAGAGCGGACTCGTAAAACAGATGAAAAATGGTGGAATTAAAATTCTCGGCAACGGGGAACTGGAAAAGAACATCACAATCCAGGCGCATAAGTTCAGTAAATCTGCGATTGAAAAAATTGAATCTGCCGGAGGAAAGGCAGAGGTGATTTAAATGGAGATGTTCAAAACAATCACCAAAGCGTGGAAAATCATTGATATCCGGAAGAAGATTATCTTTACACTTCTGATGCTGGTGATTTTCCGCATTGGCTCAAATATTCCGGTTCCTGGCATTGACAGAACGTATCTCGACCAGGTGATGAATACTGAGGGTGGATTGTTTGCGCTCTTTGACTTGTTTTCAGGCGGGTCGTTCAGCAACTTTACAATTTTCGCGCTGAGCATTACCCCGTATATTACAGCGTCCATTATCCTGCAGCTTTTGACCATCGCGATTCCCAGACTGGAGCGCCTGGCAAAGGAAGGCACGGAAGGACAAAAAAAGATCGCGCAGTATACGCGCTATCTGACCGTAGTACTGGCGTTGGTTCAGGCCATCGGCATGTCGGTGGGTATGTTCCGCCAGGCTCTGATCAGCACCGATATTTTCTCGGTAGCCGTAATCGTTTTAGTCCTGTCCGCGGGAACCTCGTTCCTCATGTGGCTGGGTGAAAAGATCAACGAAAGCGGAATCGGCAACGGAATTTCTCTGATTATTTTCGGAGGAATCATTGCCAGACTGCCGAGCGGAATCCATGAAATATGGCTCAGATACACAGACGGCACAATGAGTCTGATTTCACTGGTGCTGTTCGCGATCTTCGCGATTATCGTGATTATCGGAATCATCGAAGTCCAGCAGGGACAGAGAAGAATTCCGGTACAGTACGCAAAGCGGGTAGTAGGAAGGAAAATGTATGGAGGTCAGTCGACCCACATACCGCTGAAAGTAAATCAGGCAGGGGTTATTCCGGTAATCTTCGCCATGTCCTTTCTGCAGTTTCCGCTGACGATTACGTATTTCATGTCGTCTGACAGCTCGGCATCCCAGTGGATTACCAAATGGCTTTCTCCGCAGGGCTCTCCGGGCGTCTGGGTATACGCTGTGTTTAACGTAATACTGATTATGTTTTTCACATACTTCTATACAGCGGTTACATTTAATCCGACGGAAGTTGCCCAGAATATGAAGGCAAACGGCGGGTTTATCCCAGGCATTCGGCCGGGTAAGCCGACCGTTGAATATTTAAACAAAGTAATGACAAGAATTACGTTTGTAGGGGCTGTTTTCCTGGCGGCGGTAGCGGTGCTGCCGACCATAGTCAGCCAGTATACAGGACTGAACCTTCATTTTGGAGGAACATCGCTGCTGATTGCGGTCGGTGTTGCCCTGGATACAATGAAACAGCTTGAAAACCAGATGGTTATGAGAAACTATCAGGGATTCCTTAAGTAGGGAGGTAAGGAAATGAATCTGATTTTGTTAGGCCCTCCGGGTGCGGGAAAAGGCACCCAGGCAGTAAAAATTGTTGAAAAATACAATATTCCGCATATTTCCACCGGTGATATCTTCAGAGAGAATATCAAAAAAGGAACAGAACTGGGGAAAAAGGCAAAGGAATACATGGATAAGGGCGAGCTGGTTCCCGATGATCTGGTATGCGAAATCGCGACTTCCAGACTGCTTGAGGATGACTGTAAAGACGGCTTTCTGCTGGATGGTTTTCCGAGAACGGTTTATCAGGCGGAAAAGCTGGATGAATTCCTGAAAAAACATGGCAAAAAGATCGATAAGGTCCTGGACATTGCCGTGGAAAAAGAAGAACTGATGACGAGACTGATCGGCAGAAGGGTCTGCAAGGCATGCGGAGCGACTTATCATATTGAAAATATGCCTCCCAAAAAAGAGGGCGTATGTGATAAGTGCGGCGAAGAGCTGATGCAGAGAGCCGACGATACGGCGGAAACCGTAGAGAACAGAATTGAAGTATATAATTCGCAGACAATGCCGCTGGTTGAATATTATGAGAAAGCCGGTAACATCGCGCATATTGACGGCGCCATCGGACTGGAAAATGTGTTCAACAGCATTGTAAGTGTTCTGGGTGAGTAAATATGATCATCATCAAATCCGATCAGGAAATTGACATAATGCGCACAGCGGGGAAGGTGACGGCAAAGATACTGGAAGAGCTGAAGGACTTCATAAAACCGGGGGTATCCACCATGGATATCGACCGGTTTGTGGAAGAGATCATCCGGAAAAATGATATGGTTCCATCCTTTAAGGGACTGTACGACTTTCCCGCCAGCGCCTGCGTATCCGTTAACGAGGAAGTGGTTCACGGAATTCCTTCCGCAAAGAGAAAGCTGCGGGAAGGCGATATTGTCAGCGTAGACACTGGTGCCACATATAAAGGTTACGTCAGCGACGCGGCGAGAACCTACGCGGTGGGAAGGATCGATCCGGAGGCGCAGCGTCTGATTGACGCAGCAAAGGACAGCTTTTTTGAAGGACTGAAGTTCTGCAGGGTCGGATACCGGCTTTCTGACATTTCCCACGCCATTCAGGAAAAAGTGGAAAGTGAAGGCTTTGGTGTCATTCGGGACTTTGTCGGACACGGCGTCGGAAGAAAGATGCATGAGGACCCCCAGATCCCCAATTTCGGGGCTCCGGGCAGAGGACCGCGCCTTGCCAGGGGCATGGTATTTGCCATCGAGCCGATGATTACGCAGGGCAGTTATGAAGTGGAAACCCTTCTTGATAACTGGACCGTTGTTACTCTGGACGGAAAGCTGGCGGCTCATTATGAAAATTCGGTTGTAATTACGGATGGTGAGCCGGAATTGCTTACATTGTAAAAAAGAGAGGTGTTATTATGGCGAAAAAAGACGTCATTGAAGCAGAAGGAACGGTTATCGACGCACAGCCGAACGCGATGTTCGTTGTGAAGTTGGAAACCGGACACGAAGTGCTTGCACACGTTTCAGGAAAAATAAGAATGAACTTTATCCGGATTCTGCCGGGCGATAAGGTAAAGGTGGAGTTATCCCCCTATGATCTGACAAGAGGCAGGATTACATGGAGAGGAAAGGCATAGACAATTAGGTTAGGAGGATTGCGAAATGAAAGTTAGAGCTTCCGTAAAACCGATCTGCGAAAAGTGCAAAGTGATTAAACGCAAAGGGAGAGTCATGGTTATCTGTGAAAACCCGAAGCACAAGCAGAGACAAGGCTAGCGGAAAGGTTTTGCTCCGGCAAGGTCCTCGCCCGGTGGGCTGCGGAGTTTGCCTTCGCAAGAACATTTCCGCTAGACAAGTGTAGTGGAAAGAGGGACGGAGCGTTTCGTTAGTGACGGATTTTAAGTTGGTGAAGGCTCGCCGGCCGGGCGGCTGCGTTTTTTGGGCTGGCGGTTTTCAATAGATAGTAGTTATTTTTATTTGCATGACGCAAAAGAACATCCCGTTTATATTACGCCCCATGTCGTGAGATATGAAAGGCTGCGTGACGGAAGATGGGAACAGGAGGGAAATATGGCTCGTATAGCCGGTGTCGATTTACCAAGAGAGAAGAGAGTTGAAATTGGCCTGACATACATTTACGGTATTGGCAGACCGACGGCAAACGCGATTTTGGAAAAGGCAGGGATCAATCCAGACACAAGAGTCAAGGATTTGTCCGAAGAAGAAGCTGGTAAGATCCGTAAGATCATTGACCAGGAATATGTAGTAGAAGGTGACCTGAGAAGAGACGTTTCTCTGAATATCAAGCGCCTGATGGAAATCGGATGCTACAGAGGAATCAGACATAGAAGAGGTCTTCCGGTAAGAGGACAGAAGACAAAAACAAACGCCAGAACTCGCAAAGGTCCGAAGAAGACCGTAGGAAGAAAGAAGAAGTAAGGAGGTAGAACAATGGCTAAAGCGGTGAAGAAAACAGCTAGAAAAAAGAGAAGAGAGCGCAAGCACGTTGAAAAAGGCCAGGCGCATATCCAGTCTACCTTCAACAATACGCTTGTAACGCTTACAGACTTAAGCGGAAACGCGTTATCATGGTCCAGCGCAGGCGCGCTGGGATTCAAGGGGTCGAGAAAATCCACTCCGTTCGCTGCTCAGATGGCGGCTGAAGAAGCAGCTAAAGGCGCTATGGAGCATGGCCTGAAGACGGTTGAAGTCTATGTAAAGGGACCGGGATCCGGAAGAGAAGCCGCGATCCGGGCGCTCCAGAGTGCAGGACTCGAAATTACGATGATTAAAGATATCACACCTATTCCGCATAATGGGTGCAGACCGCCGAAGAGAAGAAGAGTTTGATGAAGGGAGGAAAAAATTATGGCAGTAAATAGAGACCCTATTCTGAAGAGATGCAGATCCCTTCAGATCGACCCAAGCCACATGGGCATTTTCAAGGAGTCTAAGAGAACTCCGCAGAGAAACACGAGAAAAATGAGCGATTACGGACTCCAGCTTCGTGAGAAGCAGAGAGCGAAATTCATATACGGCGTTCTGGAAAAACAGTTCCGGAACACATTCAAGAAAGCCGCCAAGAAAAAAGGAATCACAGGTGAAAACCTGCTGATTATGCTGGAAGAACGGCTGGATAATGTTGTTTACCGTATGGGACTTTCCACAACGAGAAGAGAAGCAAGACAGCTGGTTGTACACAATCACTTTCTCGTAAACGGGAAAAAAGTAAACATTCCGTCCTATCAGGTAAAACCGGGAGATGTAATCAAAGTAAGAGAAAAGAGCATGAAGTCTCCGAAGTTCAAGGAAATCAAGGAAATGACTGTGGGTACTCCTGGATGGCTCAGCGTTGACAGAGATAAGCTGGAAGGGACAGTACTGGCTGATCCGACCAGAGATCAAATTGATACTCCTATTGAAGAACATCTGATCGTTGAGTTGTATTCCAAGTAATTAGTTGATTAATAAAGACGTTTGTTAGTTGACTATTTGGGGAAAAAGGAGGGTTTTGAGTGATAGAAATCGAAAAACCAACAATTGAATGTGTATTTTCAAACGAAGATCCCAATTATGGGAAATTCGTGATTGAGCCTTTGGAAAGAGGCTACGGCACGACGCTGGGTAACAGCCTGAGAAGAATTCTTTTAAGTTCTCTTCCGGGCGTTGCGGTTACATCAGTGAAAATCGATGGAATACTTCACGAGTTTTCAACCATTCCAGGAGTCAAAGAAGACGTTACAGAGATTATCTTAAATCTGAAAAAGTTAGCGGTTAAGCTGAACGGAGAAAATACGAAAAAAGTCCTGATTAACGCAATCGGACCTAAGGAAGTGACAGCGGCGGATATTATCGGGGATTCCGATCTGGAAATCTGTAACCCGGATCTGCATATCGCCACTCTGGAGGAGAATGCTACTCTGGTTATGGAAATGAACCTGGCAAAAGGCAGGGGCTACGTTTCCGCGGACCAGAATAAAACGGAAAGCACGCCGATCGCGGTGATCCCGACGGATTCGATTTACACACCAGTCAGAAAGGTTAACTTTATTGTTGAAAATACCAGAGTTGGGCAGGTAACTGACTATGACAAGCTGATTTTGGAAATCTGGACCGACGGTTCGATCACACCGAGCGAAGGGGTATCCATCGGCGCTAAGATTATGCAGGAGCATCTGAATCTGTTCATTGAGCTGACGGATAGCACGGATACGATGGAGATCATGGTAGAGAAAGAAGAAGATCAGAAAGAGAAAGCGCTGGAAATGACCATTGAAGAACTGGAACTTTCTGTTCGTTCCTTCAACTGTCTCAAACGTGCCGCCATCAATACAGTGGAAGAACTGACCCACCGTTCAGAAGAAGACATGATGAAAGTCAGAAACCTTGGTAAAAAATCTTTGGACGAAGTAAAACACAAACTAGAAGAATTGGGCCTCGGACTGCGGCAAAGTGACGAATAGCCAAATCCGATGGCAGGCCGGTCTTTATACGCCTTTGGCGCATAAAGCGGCCATCTACAGAATATAAAACAAAGGAGGATTTAGCGATGCCGGGATATAGAAAACTAGGCAGACCTACTGCTCACAGAAAGGCAATGCTGAGAAATCTGGTTACGGATCTTCTGAGAGAAGGCCGGATTTCCACAACTGAGCACAGAGCAAAGGAAGCCAGACGTCAGGCTGAAAAGATGATTACTCTCGCTAAACGCGGAGATCTCCATGCAAGAAGACAGGTGCTCGCGTACGTATATGACGAAGATGTGGTTACAAAGCTGTTTGATGAAATCGCGCCGAACTATGCGGACAGAAACGGCGGATACACGCGGATTTTAAAACTGGGACCAAGACGCGGAGACTGCGCTGAGGTTGTATTTTTAGAATTAGTATAGCAAATTTATATGAAAAGCGGATATTGCGGAAAAGCGGTATCCGTTTTTTTCTAAGGAGTACAGTTTGGTTCAGAATTGGAAGGAAAACACCTTTGAAAAAGTATACGAAATCGTCGCGAGGATTCCCCGCGGCAGAGTAACGACCTACGGGCAGATTGCCCGTATGATCGAAAATCCCAGGCTTTCACGGGCAGTGGGATATGCTCTGAATAAAAGCCCGCAGGGACTTCCCTGCCACAGAGTCGTCAACCGGGAAGGCAGGCTCGCGGCAGTTTTTGAGCACGACGGTATCCATGAGCAGAGGATTCTTTTAGAAGAAGAAGGCGTCGAATTCACATCGGACGGGCGAGTTGTAATGAAAGAATATATGTGGTTTGGCGAATGAATGCCCTGCGGATAAAAAGCAGGCGACCGGTTCATACTAACAACAAAGGAGTGTGAACAGGATGAATGAAACAAATCAGAACGCGGAGCTTTTAAATTTTATTTATCAGAACTCCCAGATGGGGGTCGATACCATCACTCAGCTGCTGGATATTTCCACAGATGAAAATTTTAAAAAACATTTACACGCCCAGCTGAAGGAATACCGGAGCATCCACGATAAAGCGGCGCAGATGCTGGAAACCAACGGATTTAATGAGGAAGGGCTGTCTGCCTTTGAAAAGATACGGACCTACCTGATGGTGAACTTCCAGACACTGAATGACGATTCCACGTCTCATATCGCGGAAATGCTGATGGTGGGAAGCAATATGGGAGTGATTGACGCGATTAAAAACATCCACAAATATCAGGGAAAAGCCGAACCGGATATTCTGGAGCTGATGGAACATCTGAAAAATTTTGAAGAAAGCAACGTAGAACGGTTCAAACCGTATCTGTAATAGAAAAAGCAGGATCTGTCCCGCGATAGCTGCGTCTCAGGTCCTGCTTTTTATTATCATAATTGTCAACTATAATAAAAATAATAGTTGACAATTAGGTTGGGTTCATATAGTATAATAAGGAATTCGCCTTACGGGAGGGAGCAATGATAAAATCTATTTCTATCCAGAACAGGATCCTATGTGGGATGTTCGCCGCGCTGATCGCGGTTGGCGCGTTTATCCGAATTCCGGTTCCGGTGGTACCCTTTACACTCCAGTTTTTCTTTACAACCTTGGCGGGCATGCTACTCGGTCCGCGTCTTGGCATGGCCAGTGTACTGGTTTACCTCGCGCTGGGACTTGCGGGGCTTCCGATTTTCGCCCAGGGCGGTGGTCCGGGTTATGTGCTGGTTCCCAGCTTTGGGTATCTGATCGGGTTCGCGGCGGGAGCATTTCTCACAGGAAAGCTGGCAGAAAGGAGCGGACCATCCTTTTTACGGCTTCTGAGAGCCGGACTTGCCGGCCTGGCGGTTGTTTACAGTATCGGAATGCTCTATTACTATCTGATCTGCGAATTTGTTCTGGGAACACCCATTGCTTTCTGGCCGCTGGTTTTATACTGCTTTTTGCTGGCAGTGCCCGGCGATCTGGTTCTCTGCATTCTATGTGCGATCCTGGGAAAACGGATGCTTGTGGCACTGAGACGGAACAGTCCGCCACCGGGCAGGTATCTGGAAAGGAGAAAAAACACATGACAAAAAGGCTATGGGAAGCGGTCGAAACGCTGCGCAATGGACGGCTCCTGTCCGCGGAAGAACTGAATCTCCTGGCAGAGGAACCCCTTTTGCAGCTGCGACAGGCAGCGGATTCCCTCAGGGAAATTTTCTGCGGAAATGCCTTTGATCTCTGCGCGATTATCAACGGAAAAAGCGGGAGCTGCAGCGAGGATTGCAAATACTGTGCCCAGTCTGCCTGTTATAGAGCGGAGATCCGCGAATACCCGCTGCTGCCAGAAGAAAAAATTATGCAGGAAGCGGCGTATCACGCGGATAAAGGGGTGATGCGCTTTTCCGTTGTAACATCCGGCAAGCGTCTTTCCGAAACCGAACTGAAAATTCTGTGCAAAACCTACCGCCGAATCGCCACGAAAGGCAATCTTTCCTTATGCGCGTCCCTCGGACTTTTGAGCGAAGCGCAGTTTCGCAGACTACGGGAGGCTGGAGTAAGCCGTTGCCACAATAATCTGGAAACGTCGGAATCCTTTTTTCCAAAAATCTGCACTACCCATCGTTTTAAAGATAAGGTCCGCTCAATTCAGGCAGCGCAGAGAGCGGGGCTGGAAGTCTGCAGTGGAGGTATCATCGGTATGGGAGAAACGATGAAAGACCGCATCGATTTGGCACTGGCTCTACGAAATCTGGGGATCCGCTCCGTACCGCTCAATCTTCTCAACCCGATTCCGGGAACCCCGTTGGAACACCAGAAACCGCTGCTTCCGGAGGAAGTGGATCGGACGGTCGCGATTTTTCGTTTTGCTCTTCCGGACGCGGCGATTCGCCTGGCGGGAGGACGGGGATTGCTGCCGGACCGGGGCGAAAGCGCGTTCCGATCCGGCGCCAACGCGGCAATTACAGGAGATATGCTGACCACTGGGGGAATTGGCATTGAGGCGGATCAGGCGATGATAAAAAAACTTGGATTCAAGGTGGTGAAAAAATGACCAAGAGACTCTTTATAACCGCGACCGGTACGGATGTGGGAAAAACCTATATTACGGCGCTGCTTGTGAAAAAAATGCGCCAGGCAGGTCGGAACGCGGGATATTACAAGGCGGCATTAAGCGGCGCGGAGCGAAAGGGCGGGCGGCTGATTCCGGGAGATGCCGCGTATGTGAAACGTGTGGCAGGATTGGAACCCGCGGCGGAAGAAATGGTTTCCTACATATATGAAGCCGCTGTTTCTCCGCATCTGGCTTCTGAGCTGGAGGGAAATCCAGTGGAACTTTCCATTGTAACAGAGGATTTCCACCGAATTTGCGAAAGCTTTGACTATATTACGGTCGAAGGAAGCGGCGGAATTCTGTGCCCTGTTCGGAGAAACAGGCTGATGATGGAGGATATCATAAAGGCACTGGACTGTCCGGTGCTGATCATCGCGCCGGCAGGGCTGGGGACCATTAATGATACGATTCTGACCATCGAGTACGCGCGGAGCAGGAAGATTGAAGTAACAGGGGTGATCCTCAACTGGTTTCACAAAGGAGACGTTATGGAAGAGGATAATCTGCGGTTTATAGAAGAATATACAGGAGTTCCGGTCATCGCCTGCGCGGAAGAAAACGCGCGGGATTTGGACATAGAGCCGGAAAGGCTGGCTGCCTTATACCGATGAGGAGGAAAAAATGAAAGATTATATCTGGCATCCATGTACACAGATGAAGGATCACGAAACCTTTCCGCCGATTGTGGCAGAACGGGCGAAAGGCATTTATATTTATGATGAGGCGGGGAAGGCGTATATGGATGTAATCAGCTCCTGGTGGTGCAACCTCTTAGGACATGGGAATCCCCGCATCAACAGGGCAGTGGAAAGACAGCTGGAAAAAATGGAGCATGTCATTTTCGCGGGCTTTACCCACAGGCCCGCGGAAGAGCTGTGTGAAAGACTGGCCGCGGTGCTCCCTGCGGGGCTTGAAAAATTCTATTTTGTGGATAACGGCTCCAGCGCGGTGGAGGTGGCCATGAAAATGAGCTTCCAGTATCACCACCAGAAGGGAAAGCCGGAAAAGCAGAAATTTATGGCTCTGGCTGGAGGCTATCACGGAGAGACCCTGGGTGCTCTGGCAGCGGGAGGTATGGATCAATATTCGCAGATGTTTCGCCCGCTTTTGGCA
This sequence comes from Zhenpiania hominis, assembly GCF_014333425.1. Taxonomy (GTDB): domain Bacteria; phylum Bacillota; class Clostridia; order Peptostreptococcales; family Anaerovoracaceae; genus Hominibacterium; species Hominibacterium hominis. The sequence continues at coordinate 29,858 of NZ_JACRYT010000011.1, forward strand.
GAGGCCGTTCATGTAAAGGGGCCTGACTGCTATCGGTGTCCATATGGAAATCAGAGGGAAACCTGCCAGGCAGAATGTATTGAGAAGGCTGAAAAGGCATTCGCGGAGCATGGCAGGCAGGCAACCGCCTTTCTTTTAGAGCCTGTCCTGCAGGGAGCGGCGGGGATGCGGATTTATTCTCCAATTTATCTGAAAAAAATACGAAAGCTATGCGATAGGTACGAGGTAAATCTGATTGCTGATGAAATCGCGGCGGGTTTTGGACGTACAGGAAAAATGTTTGCCTGTGAGCACGCGGGGATTACTCCGGATTTTATGTGCCTTTCCAAAGGTCTGACGGGAGGTTATCTCCCCATGGCCATTACCGTTACAACAAAGCGGATCTATGACGCCTTTTACGCGGATTACAGTGACGGAAAAGCCTTCCTCCACAGCACCACCTACGGCGGACATCCCATGGCCTGCGCGGCGGGAGTGGAAGTTCTTAAGCTATTTGAGGAAGAGCAGATTCTGGAGCGGATGGAAAGCGATTATCTGAACCGCGCCCTGCGGCAGGCTCTGGAAGGACATCCCAACATAGGGGAAATCCGCAGCATTGGTCTGATCAACGCCATTGAACTGGTGGAAGAAGGGGAAACCGGAAGGCCCTTCGCGCCGGAACAGCGTATCGGATGGAAGATCGCGAGGGAAGCGATAAGCCGCGGCCTGCTCCTGCGCCCCATCGGCAATATTCCGTATTTCAATCCGCCCCTGACTATGACCCGGGAGGAAATCGACCGAGCTGTGGAAATCTGCAAGCTCAGCATCGAAACTGTACAGCACAAGGAAAAAACTGGAAATTACAAAAGAAAAAATCAATGAAAATTTTTTCACATGATTGACAAGCTTGGGAAAGGGTGGTATAGTTAGTTTGTGATTGTTAATAGAAGGATAATTAGGAATTATCTTCTATTTATAAAGTTTGATGAAGCGGTATATTGCTCCGAAGATCTTGTTTTCTCCGATATTCTCGGAGAGGGGACAATCTATACTGGTGAATAAAAACGACTGTGCTTCAACCGGAAAAGTTCTCGGCTTTTCCGGTTGAAGCTTTTCCTATCGCGAAAACAGAGAGGGAACACATAACGTGCTCCCTCTCTGCTTCGTATTTCTTCAGGTGTATAGTGGTGTTTGCTTAACGAACTCTTACCTTCTTAGCAGTGCTGTACTTGCCGTAGTAAGTCTTTCCATCAATCTTCTTGTAAGCTCTTACCTTAATGGTGTAACGCTTTCCACTCTTCAGATTCTTGATGGTCCGCTTTACAGCCGCTGTCTTCACAGTCTTTGCCTTGCTTCCAGCTGTCTTGTAGTAGATCTGGTATCTGGCTCCATTCTGCTTCTTGTAACGAACTGTAACGCGTTTCTTTCCTTTAGTTACCTTAACATTTGCCACCTTCCGAGGTTTTACGATAAAGGTCTTTGTGATTGTACCAGTATAATTACCCTGTCCGGTGATTGTAAGGGTTGCTTTTCCTACGTTCTTGTTGTTCGCGTATTTTACGCTGTAGTTTGACGCGCTCAGAGTTCTTCCTGCCATCGTAACTCTCAGATCGGTCTGAGTTCTGGCTTTTCCAGTATAGAAGCGGTTTGCGACTCCACTTACGCTTGCGTTCTGGATATTTGCTCTGTTGATGGTAAAGGTCTTGCTTGCGGTTCCGGTATAGTTATTTTTACCAGTGATCGTTACCGTCGCGGTTCCGGCGTTGGTGTTGTTGCTGTAAGCCACATCATAGTTGGCTGCCGCTACGGTATTGTCGCCGATTTTTACGGTTACCGCAGGTCTCAGGGCAGAACCGGTGTAAGTCTGGTTGTCCACGTCAATAGTCGCTCCATTGATGCTGGCTGCTGTGATTTCGAAGGTCGCAGTTGCAACTCCGGTGTAAGCGCTTCCGTTGGTCGGGAAGATTGTAACCTTCGCGGTGCCTACGTTTACGTTGTTTTCGCAGATGTAAGTATACTGTTCTGCATCAATCGCAGTCCCTGTGGCATCTTTTACTACAATAGCCGGAACAATCGTACTGCCGGTGTAAGTCTGAGACGCAATGGCATCTACGCTAGCATTTGCTAGGTTCCCAACTTTTTCCTGGAAGGCGGAGAGTGCTTCTTTCAGTGCTTCATAGGTAGCTGGCACATAATTCGTAATGTCGCTGGTAGATGCCTCTACATATCCCTCATCAATCAATGCTACTAATTCTGCTATTTTTCCTGCATTTTCAGCACTCAGTTCCTGTGTGGTATCCACATCTTTCACTGCATCATACAGGTCATTAGCATAAGTTTTTACCAACCCATCAAATGCAGTTTCATAGTTTGCCAGTGCCTGATAATTACCTACTTCTTTTTTCTGGGCTCCTGTCAGATTTCCATAATTTGTTTTAATCTGCTTAATTGTTGCATTTATGCTGTCGATATCTGCCTTTGAAGTGAACGCTTCCGGCAACTCGGTCAGTGCATTGATTGCGCTGACAACCGCTTCCGCAGCCGTTTGATTTTCTGCTTTTGTTACAGCTTCATATGCCGCTTCCAGATTCTCAATTTGAGCCGGAGTCACGAGGAAAACACTTCCAACCTGCGCTTTCACTCCTGTAGGAAGGGCATTATAAGCGGCGTAAGTATCTTTTACTTTCTGTACCATTGCTGTATCGGAAGTATCAATATCAGCAGCATTCGGAATTGATGTAATATCCGGTACAAGTGAAGTCAGTGAATTATAAGCATCTACATTTGCCTGAGCGATCTGCAACATCGCGTAAGCGTCTTTTGCATCCGAAATTTCTTTCTGTGCTTCTGTCAATTTGAGATATTCTGAATTAGCGGCAGCAACTAAGTTAATATATTTATCATCAACTTCATTTGCAGCAGCAATATCATCTTTATCACTACCACTTGGAACAGATACACCAATGGCATCAACGGCATCTGTAAAGACTTTAACTGCAGCATTGTCAGCTGCCTCGGCTGCTGTCTTTGCTTCCCCTAATGCGTTTTCCGCCGCTTGCAACGTAGTGAGTGCTGTTGCCAATTCATTTTTAATAGCAACACTCGTATCAATCTTAATCACTGCATCGTATGCAGTCCTTGCAGCTTCTATTGCTTCCTTATCGTTTACTGTAATTGCATCTGCATCTGGAAGTGCTTCAATCATTTCTTTGACTGGCGCGGTTACTTCTTTAATAGCATCATCATCCGCAGTTGCGAGCTGTGTGAGTGTGGCCACACTATCAGTCAGTTTTCCTCGCAGTTCATTGCTGATATTGCCTCGGAATCCGTTTGCGAGGTTCGCAATGGTGCCAATAGCACCATCACTTAACGCCTCAAATGCCGAATTTACCTCCATTATTTCCAGTGCGTTTGCAAGAGTTGCTTCCGGAAGATTCTGAATCAGTTCTCTTACTGCTTTTTCTTTTTCTACACCAGCATAATAGTTGGTAATATTTGTTTCTGCTGTTGCCAATCTACCTTTGTTTGTTAAGGCAGAGTCTTCCTGCTGTCCTGGAAGAAGTTTATCGTATTCCGCTTTTGCATCATTGTAGGCTTTTTCATAGGCGCCTATCGTGGCTGAAGTCAGTGTAGAAGGAGATTCCTCGATCTCGGCAAGTGCGGCATTAGCTTTACTAACTTCATCCTTCAGTTTCGCCACTTCCTCCTGACAATCTTTAAGCCACTGATAGTTTCCTACTCTTGGCTGGAGTCCCGCATCAAGGTCATTATAGGCGTTCGCTGCAGTGGTTAAATCAATGGTGGAATAATTCTGATCGGTCACTGGTTCAATCCCATCGATGGATTCAACAACAGATACAATCTTATCTAAATCAGTTTTTACAGCCGCAGCTGCAGTAGCAGCTTCATTTACTTGCGTAAGAATTTCAAGGCTTAAACCTGCCGCACCCCCGGTTACGGCAGTAGTGTTAGCTACAGTGTATACGATATCCGTATTTGTGCCTGCCAGGAAATCATTATATACCGCTTCAAAAGCCGTAACCGATTCAAGATTATTCGTACTAATCACTTCATCGTCAACTTTTTCCTGTGCAGCCTTTACTTCCGCAAGACGCAGTTCCCACAGCTTCGTCACTTTCGATTTAAAATCGTTTATTGCGTTCTCCCCAATCTCAGTTACATCATCATCAGTAAGCGCATCATAATCTTCACATGCTGCAGTTACAAGCGCATCGATAGTCGCTGTCCATTCGGTCATATTCGTCATATCAGGGATTGCATTTAACGCCTTCGTGAAAGCATTTTGCTGAGTTTCAGCATATGTCGTAGCTGCCTGCTGTGTCTGCTTGACCTCAGCTTTCGGCGGTGCATCTGCTGTTGTCGCAAAGGCAGTCGCCGGTACCATCGTTGCTACCATGGCCGCTGAGGTCAGGGCAGCAATCAATTTCTTTTTCATGTTTTTTACTCCTCCTGTCATGTAAAATTATACTGGTTTTTCTTAGAAGGACTTCCCTATCCCATAATGCAGGATAATTCCTAATTATCCTGCATTGCGGCGGGGCGAAAGAACGGGAAAAAATTCGGAGTGATGCAGGAAAATAACAGCAGGTATCTCTGCATGTTGATAATGAAGTTACCGCAAAGGCGGGAAGCGAATCTATGATTAGAATGATAGAAGGAACAGGAAATACAGGACAGCAGATTCTTTTGGCTGGACATTATGACAAGTATTTCTATGGCTTCCAGGATGATTCTCTGGCAGTTGCCATTGTGTCTGGTGTAGCCAAAGTCATGAAAGACTCAGGGTATCCAATTATGAAGGGATGGACAAAGATCTATAATACAACGCATTCGATTGCAAATCCATGTGGAGATAATTACCATGGCAAAGCGGACAGCAAATACACAGAGGCTATTGCAGCCTACAATGCAGAGGTCGAGCGTCTGAATCCGATACTAAAGCAGCAGATTGAGAGAGAAACAGCAGCCTTGGAAATAATGACTGAAATGATGAAATAAGGAAAAATATGAGCCAGGGGAGACGGTGAATATCCGTCTCCCTTCTGGTACGGCGGGAGGTGACAGTGCGGGTATATTTCTGCCAGAACCCTGCTTATGTCAGAGCTTTAATCCCACATTCTACAATATCCAGGGCGTGGGAAAGCTCCGCTTCTGAAATAATCAGGGGCGGAGCCAGAGTCAGCACATTGCCCTGAGAGATTTTAAAACTCAGCCCCTGCTCCAGACAGCGATAGAGAATCTTTTCCGCTTCATCGACAGCCTTTTCTCTGGTTTCGCGATCCCGAACCAGTTCAATTCCCAGCAGCGCTCCGATCAGGCGCACGTCTCCCACCGCGGGAAGGGAAGCTTTCATTTCTTTTGCGCGCCTTTCCATGAGAGCGTTCAGGTCCGCTACATGCTCCAGGAGATGTTCCTGCTCAATATACTCAAGGAGCGCCAGCCCGACGGCGCAGCCCAACGGGCTTTTTTCATGGGTGTAGTGACCGAGGGAGATATCCTGGCACACATCGAGGCTTTCTTTGGCGATTACCGCGGAAATCGGATAAAGGCTGCCGCCCAGTCCTTTGCCGGTAACGAGGATATCCGGCTCAATATCATAGTTTTCGAAGGCGAACATGGTCCCGGTCCGTCCGAAAGACGTCGGGATCTCGTCGAAGATCAGCAGAATACCGTAATCGTCGCAGATTCCGCGAATCCTCCGGTAGTATTCCTGGGGAGGAATCTGTACATCCGTACAGCGGATCGGTTCCATAATAATCGCTCCGATATCGCCTTCACAGCGGCAGACATATTCCAGATAATCCACGCATTTCAGCCCGCAGTCCGTACAGTCGCCGAAAATGCAGCGATAGGAATTATAGGGAAACACATGGCAGCAGCCGGGAAGAAGCGGGCCGATTCCACTGCGAAAGTGGGCTTCCCCTCCGATGGAAATGGTGTCCAGATTCGCTCCATGGAAAGAATCCCAGAGGGATATGGTTTTATGTTTCCCGGTGGCCTTTCTGGCCAGCTTCAGAGCAATGCTGTTGGAAGCCGCGCCGCTGGGAGTGAAGAGTACCTTCCAGCCCTTTCCTCCGGGCATCAGGCCGCACAGCTTTTTCGCCAGAGCCGTAGCAGTACGGTTGGAGTAACGGCGAGGCGAAAAGGAAAGCTGGGAAAGCTGATCCTGCAGGGCGCGGACAAGGGCAGGGTGATGATACCCCAGTTGATGTACGCTGTTGCCGTGAAAGTCCATAATCTTTCTGCCGTCCTCATCGATCAGATAAATTCCCTCCGCTCCCGCAATCGGGTCCAGACATGGCGTGGAAAGGGCCTGATGAAGAAAATAACGGCTGTCCTCTTCCAGCAGCTCCTTTGCGCGGGGGCTCAGAAAGGTTTGCTGCCATCTGGCGCGTTCCTCTGTCAGATTAATGTCGCCTTCTGTTTTGTTAAAAATGGTTGTTTCCATGGAAAAGACCTCCTTTTACGGATAGTTTATCATAGAAATCGTTCAATGAATACCATTATAAAAGGAGGGTTGTGATTTCCGCTTCAATTCTTGCGATATTCAGATTCCCGAAATCATCATCATACGTAACAATCAGGTTTTTCCAGGGAACAATACCCGCGCGTTCATACATGGAAAGCTTCCATTTATGATGTTTCATGTAGGAGGAATCGTTTACAAGGCCGCAATGCTCCCAGAACATCAGCCCATCGGGCCTCCAGATTGTAAAGTCCGGACTGAAACGGCGGTTTTCGATATAGAGTACCTGTTCATAACGGTAGGGAATGCCATGGGCATCCAGATGCTCCGCGATAATGGCCTCCGATTTTGAGCGGACGCGCAGTCCGCGGGAAGTAACATGCGACTTTTGCTCCGGTCGGCTCGGATCCTTTTCGTACTCCGCTGTCGCCCATTGATTTTTTTTGCGCTGTTCCGGAAGAAAAAATTCCGGGGGAAGGGCCTGCAGGGAATGGGGAAGCTGGCGGAGGATGGCGTCCGGAGTCGGCTCCTGATGTACATGTAAAAGCGCTTCTAAAGCGGGGATATTCGTTTCCAGAATCGCAAGGGAACGCTGCAGATATTTTTTCCTTGCCAGGGATCGGAGCAGCGGCGGATTGTTGGTAATGCCCCGGCGAATGCGCTTTTCCCCAGGGGAGGCGGGAATCAGCTGTACATAGTTCACGCGGCCCTGACTGCTGCGAATCGTTAACTGTCCTTCAGGGAGCGTTTCCAGTTCTTTTCTTTGCTCTTTTTCCATCTGGCGATAGCGTCTTAACAATTCATGTAAAAATTCATTCGCATTGTACATTCGAGGAACCTCCTTTTATGATTTTCATTTATTATACAATATTTACAAAAAAATACAACTAAAAAATTACAAATGAAGACGCTTTCTTTTCCGTCTGTATAAAATTTCCGTGGGAAGCGAATGCTTCTTTGAGAAATTCAGTAAAATTGTGTACAGATATTTTGGCGTGTACAGTTTGTACACATCGAAGGCGCCCGGGAGCAGGGTCCGGAAGCTGTCAGACAAATACTTATTCGATTTTATGATTAAACATTTGTGTTTCGACGCTATTTGACAAAATAAGACAACGATTTCCGTGGAAGTACCCAATCGCTCGCCTATGGACTGTGTACAATCTGACTTAATGCGGAAACTTGCACACATTTTGATAAAACCGGAAAATCAATGACAAACAAGGAGAAAGAAAGTATAATAAGTTTATATCGGGTCTGCGGCGGCGTCTGTCAGAACGGGAGCCGGGCGCGGCGAGAAAAGAGGGAGAAATATGAGGAATACATTATGGAAAAAAGCGGTTTCCTTTCACGGCCACGAATGCGGAGGAATCGCCCTGGGAGTCCGGGCGTGTATGGAAGCCATCGACCGTCTGGGAATCACCTTTTCCGAGGATGAGGATCTGGTCTGTGTAACGGAAAACGACGCCTGCGGAGTGGACGCGGTGCAGGCGATTTTGGGCTGCACTCTGGGGAAAGGGAATCTGATTTATTATGGAACGGGAAAGATGGCCTTTAACTTTTACAATCGGACAACAGGTGAGAACTTTCGCCTGATCGCCAGGCCGAAAAAGCCAGGAGGCAGAAAAGGAAAAGACTATATTGACTTTGTCCTCAGCGGACCCCTGGAGGAGATCTTCGATGTGACAGAAACCCGGTACGAGCTTCCGGAAAAGGCCCGCAGTCTGGAGACGATTATCTGCGAAGTCTGCGGAGAAGGGGCGCCGGAAACAAAGATTCGGATTCAGGATGGAAAAAAGGTCTGCCTGGAATGTTTTCACGATTACAGCAGGGGATGGTAGGCAGGAATGGAATATAAAAAACTGGATAAAAAGGCGATTACAAGCTGGCGGATCGGAAGACTGATCTCTCTGGCAGTAATGCTGCTGATTTTTACGGGAATCGCGGCAGGCCTTTCCTTCTGGCATGAAGCGGAGCCCTACCGCTGGATCGCGTATTTCATTTTGGGAATGTTAACCGTGTACAAACTCGTCGGGCTTTTTCTATACCCACAGATCGAGTACCGCCAGTGGGGATATTACATCACGGAAGATAAAGTGGATATTCGACATGGACTGTTTTTTATTACGAACACCATTATCCCGATTATCCGCATCCAGCATATCACAGTGAGCCAGGGACCGATAAACCGGAAGCTGGGGCTTTATGATGTGGAGCTGTCTCTGGCAAGCGGAAGCTTTGAGATTGAATGTCTTTCCAAGAAAACGGCAGATGAAATTTCGGAAAATCTGAAGGCAAAGCTGTATACACGGCTCAGCAGGAGAGAAATGGAGGAGCCGCGATGAAGTTTGGTCCAAGACGCGGACATGTGATGGCGATTTTTGAACGTTTTTTCCGTGATTTCGGTCTGCTGCTCGCGGCGCTTGTCCTATGTCTGTTTTTGGGAGATTTTCAGCTTTTGCTGGAAAATGGAAATCTTGTGGTATTGGTTCTGATCGCGCCGGTTTTGCGCCTGATCCAGTATTTGACTACCAGATACAGTATTGACGGGGAACGGTTGATCATAGAGTCCGGACTGTTTCAGAAGAAAAGACGGGAACTTCCTCTGGCCAACATTACAACTGTTGATTTCACCCAGTCTCTGATTTTTCAAATGGCAGGTGTTTACGCCGTCCATGTGGATACAAACAGCAGCATCGGCAGCGGAGATTCCGGCCAGGTGAAAATGGTACTGAACGGAAAGGACGCGGTTTTTGTAAAAAAGCTGCTGCTGGCGCGACAACAGGATCTTAGAGAGGAGCGCATCTCTGAGGAAATCAGCGGCAATACGGTTATGGCTTCCCCAGGAGAACTGGTTCTGATGGGTCTCTCACGCTCCCAGATTTTGATCGCGGTTCAGATGATCGCTTATGGGAGCGCGGCTGTCGGCATTTTAGACAAGATTTTTACCAGGGCGCATATTGACGGAGACCAGGTGCTGCAGGCAAGTCTGATGAAATTGTCTGTACCGCTGCTGGTTTTCATTCTGCTCGCGGCGCTGTACCTGATCAGTGTCATAGTCAGTGTTCTCCTGACTATGGTGAAATATTACGGATTTCGGGTTACGGACAGAGAAGAATCTCTCTTTATTGAATACGGACTGCTTACCCGCAGAACCTATACATTAATGAAAGAAAAAATCAGCGGTATTTCCTATAACCAGCCTTTTGTTATGAGGCTGTTCCGGCGGGGAACTGTGGAAGTATTCGCGGCGGGATACGGAGGATCGGATGAAAATGACGAAAAGGAAATCGCGCTCCTTTATCCGATTCTCAGGAGGGAAAAACTTCCGGATTTTCTAGAGCGCTTTCTGCCGGAATTTCAGGACACGCAGAAGCCGGTGAAGACGCGGCCCGGAGCTTTTCCGTGGTTTTTTCTGTGCCCGAGGTTTTTCTTTGCCGCAGTATTCTTTTTTGCCATGTGGCTTGTTCCGATGCCATATCCGGCAGTGACAGCAGGTCTGAAAGGGCTGGGAACTTTGATTTTACTGGCAGCAGCGGGCTCAGTAGTCCTTGAATTTAAAAATACCGCCCTTGCTGCCGGGGAAAAAGTTTTCTTCTTATTGGAGGCGGCTATACGAAAAAGAAGGTCCTGCTAAAGACGGACAAGGTGGAAACGATCGAAGAAACGGCGTCACTGAGAAAGCGGAGAAAAAGGAGACTCACCGATATCGGTGTCGGTATTCTGGCTCCAAAGGAAGTTGCGAATCATAAAGTGCGAAATCTGGGACTGGAAGTATTTGAAAACGCCAGGGAAAAGCTGGTTTATTAAAGTTTAAATGTTGAGAGGAGAAAATCATGATCATTGCAGTAGTAGACGGACAAGGGGGAGGCATTGGAAAATCCATCGTAGAGCGGCTGCGAACAGAATTCCCCAAGGGGAACGTGCGGATTATCGCCCTGGGAACCAACGCGGTGGCAACCGGTCAGATGCTAAAAGGCGGCGCGGATGACGGGGCCACCGGAGAGAACGCGATCGTGCATAATATGAAGCAGGTAGATATTGTAACAGGCGTTATCGGAATTTTAAACGCCAATGCTATGATGGGAGAACTGACGCCTGCAATGGCATCAGCCATCGGCGCAAGCTCTGCGGAAAAAGTGCTGCTTCCGATAAACCGATGCGGCATTCATGTGGTCAGCGTGGAAGAAGCCTCTCTTGGCAGGCACATTGACAATGCTGTTTCGGTAATAAAAAAAGTCATTGCGGAGCACAGAGGCTGATCTGGTTGGAATACCCGAATTTTGAGGATTGGGAAATTATGGAGACTATTTTTTTGAAAATCCGTAGCTTCATAGGATTGACAAGCTTGGAAAAGGGTGGTATATTTAATCTGTGATTGTAAATAGAAGGATAATTGTAAATTATCTTACATTGCTTCATATTTGTGGAAAACTAATTAGCTCCGAATGAAAGAATCTATTTCTTTTTTCGGAGTTTTTATCATTCGCAAACGGAACCCTCAGATTTCCTCCCTAATAGAAAATAGCGATTTTATATTTATTTGTTTTTATGTATTTTTCTTTTAGTAAAATGTGTTCTTTTTTGTTTTTGAGGTCCATTGGACACGCTTTTTATCGCAGGTCTGGCCGGATGAGAGCCGAGATACCAGCGACAGCCTTTTTGAACCAAAAAAACGTGTCCATTTTTGCCAATGCGCCGGTTTTGTCCCCATTTATAAACATGCATCATTAAAAAACGTGTCCAAAATCCTTAAAATTTTGGTTTTGGACAAATGCTGAATTCCTACCATGCAGAAAACAGAGAGGGAACACATAACGTGCTCCCTCTCTGCTTCGTATTTCTTCAGGTGTATAGTGGTGTTTGCTTATCTTACTCTTACCTTCTTAGCTGCGCTGTACTTGCCATAGTAAGTCTTGCTTCCAATCTTCTTGTAAGCTCTTACCTTGATGGTGTAAGTCTTGCCACTCTTCAGTTTTTTGATGGTCCGCTTTACAGCTGTCGTCTTTACAGTCTTTGCCTTGCTTCCAGCTGTCTTGTAGTAGATCTGGTATCTGGCTCCGTTCTGCTTCTTGTAACGCACTGTAACGCGTTTCTTTCCTTTGGTTACCTTAACACTTGCCACCTTCCGAGGTTTTACGATAAAGGTCTTTGTGATTGTACCAGTATAATTACCCTGTCCGGTGATTGTAAGGGTTGCTTTTCCTACGTTCTTGTTGTTTTTGTACGCTACCTTGTAGTCGGACTTGTTCAGTGCTTTTCCTGCAACAGCCACTTTCAGACCTGCCTGAGTTCTGGCTTTGCCAGTGTAGTAGCGGTTTGCTACGCCGGTTACCTTCGCTCCCTTGATGTTCGCTTTTGCGATGGTGAAGGTTTTCGTTGCGGTTCCGGTGTAGTTGTCTTTACCGGTAACCGTTACGGTCGCGGTTCCGGCGTTAGTGTTGTTGCTGTAGGCTACGGTGTAATCGCCAGCTGCTACGGTGTTATCTCCAACCTTTACCGTTATAGCCGGTTTCAGAGCGCTGCCGGTGTAGGTCTGGTTGGCGACTGTGATGGTTGCGTTGGTCAGGCTTGCCGGATTGATGGTGAATTCGATTTCCTGTCTGCCGGTGTAACCGTTTTCGCCTGTTACAACAATCGTTGCCTTTCCGGCGTTTACATTGTTCTTGTATTCCACATGGTAGTTTGCGGTATCAATGGTCTTTCCGCCGATATCCGACAGGACAACCTCTGGTTCGATGGCTTTGCCGGTGTAAGTCTGCGCTGTAATAGCAGCTGCTCTGGCGTTTGCCAGATCCATAGAGATTTCTTCATATTTGTTGTAAGTATCGTTGAAAGCTTTCAGCGTATCCGCGTTCAGTTTCGCGTTTTCCTCTTCGGTCAGCCAGGTATCCATCAGATCTTTGGCTTCTGCCAGCTGCGCCGCTTCCGCTTCGGTCATGTCAGATGGATCGATTTTAGAGGCTGCTTCCAGCTGAGTGTTGGTGTAAGTCACTTTGGCTTCGCTGATGCTGGCTTCTACACTTTCCAGTTTGTTCAGGTTCGTTACCTTTGCCTGTTGCTCTGCTGCCAAAGCCGCATAAGCATCACGCGCGTTCTTTGCAGCGGTGATTGCATCGTCAATGGAAGTTTTGCTCGTTGCATCTGGCGCTGTTAATTTATCAATCTGATCCATAACTTCTTTTGCAAGCAGTTTGTTGATCTGATCAACCGCGTTGTTTAACGCTGTTTCAGCCTTGATAGGACCATTCGTGCCGTCAGTGATGTCATATGCAGATGTAGCTAAAAGATCTTTGACACCTTTGTCTGCTGCATCAAAGTCAGCTTTTACCTCCTCTACAATAATCTGATCTTCCAGAGTCAGATCGGCAGAGGGCATTAAAGCGGTTATCTCTTTATGGAGTGCATTAGCAGCCACTCTATTTGCCGCATCTGCATCAATCTGTGCCAGAGCTTTTTCGACTGCCTCCAGAGCATCTTTTACAGTTTTATCGACATCGGCCTGCCCTGTTTCGTCATAAACCTTTACAGCATTGGCGCTCGTACCATCATCGTATGCTTTTTGATCATCGGTCAGAGCATCATAAGCGGCTCTCGCTGCTTCGATATCTTGACGGTCAGATGCTGTGATTTCCTTCATTGGATGCTTGCCACTATTCGTTGGATTTTCTGGATAGAATTTGCTCTGTACATTATCTTTTACTTTAGTAAACGCATCCTCATTGGCTGTTTTGATATTATTAATCTTTGCTACTGCAGCATTCATAGTTTCCTTAGCATTTTTGAAAGTAGTATCTGCTTTGATAACGTCAGATACGTTAGCTTCAACATATGAATCCCCATCACTTCCGTCTAATTCCGCTGCTAGTGCTTTTACAATAGCAATTAACTCTTCGTCAGCCAGAGTCGGTTCAGCCGGAATCTTATCAACAATTGCTTTATAAGCTGCAACGATATCTTCGGCTTTTGCAGTTTTCAGTTCCTCTTTTAGAGCATCTACTGCAGCTTTTACAACAGCACCTGCATTTCCATTAAAGGCTTCATTCACAAGGTCTTTAACCGATTTCGGACTTCCAACCATCAAAGTGATGGCTCCAGGATTATCATCATTCCATGCCAGTTCTGCAGCTTTTACTTCATACATATTGTTGATTGTGATATCTGCAGGAGCGGGGAGCGCTTTGAGCTTTTGAATAACGATGTCTGCTGTCGCCTGATCTTTCAACTGCGTTTCTGCGTCTTTAATTTCATTGTTCAGGTTTGTAAGTGTTGTATCGTTTCCATTTTTCAGTTTCTTTAAAAGAACAGACGCATTGCTTCCCCATTCATCAATAATGTCCTGTGCGTCTTGCGCAATCGCCTTTGCCTGATCGATCGAAGTCTGCGTTACCTCTACTTTGCCAAGCATATCGGCAACTTTGGCGAATACGACATCGGCATCCGCAACTTCTTTGTCAAATGCAGCAATCGCCTTTGTCATATCAGTATATATGCTGTAGTTGCCAACCCATTCTTTTGCGCTGTTACTTAGTTTGTTATAAGCAGTTTCGATTGTTTTTACTGCTTTTTGAGCAGTGCCATTTGCATACGTTGCAGCAGTAACATTCACTCTGTTATCCTTGATTGAAGTGACAGCGAATATTGCAGCCTCGGCATCTTCCAAATCAGAGTAGTTGGTCACCAATGCTTTCTGAGTGTCAGTTAACTCGTTATACGCAGTTTTGATGGGATCAATCTTGGAAGTCTTATAATTATCAACAATATCTTCTGTGATCGGCTTTGTAAGTGCTTTGATATCTTTGATAATGTCCTGAGCCTTCGCTGAATCTGTAAGACTTGCCAACTTATCCTGTGCTGCAGTAATGGTATCATATTCTGCAGTCAGTTCACGTTTCGCGGCACTGGAGCATTTTTCATATGCTTCCGCCGCAGCTTTGATTGTGTTAGCATCATTTGCTGTAATTTGTTCTAAAGCTGGAATCTTGCTTACCAAAGCTTTTACATTCGCGATGTCTTTCTGATCTTTTGTCTGCAAGGTCAGGGCGCTTTTATCAATGGTAATCTTTTCGGTTTTTTCAACGCTGCTTTCCTTAATCGTTGCGCCTGTTCCATTATTGTAACTGCCAGGATTCTCAATTTCTAAATCCTTCCCATAATAAATGGTGAAGGTTAATTCTTTATTTCCTGTAACTTTCAAAATTTCAGTTGCAGTAGTGGCATCATTCTTTAGCTTTAGAACATTCGTTCCAGCAGTTTCTTCATATTCAACTAAACCTTCATCCGTCCATCCATATGCCCATTTTCCATATGAACCAGGATCCACATTAAGCGTAATTGCCATGTAGTTTCCATTCACAAGTTTTTGCGCTTTCTCTTTTTCTCCTGACGGTATTAGAGGATCATCCTCCCCCGTCCAACCACCGTATGCCCAATAATCTTCCACATATGGCAAAGTACCGCTAAGCTTCACAACTCCATCACTGCTAGCAGTTGGGGTGTTCACTTGTGCATTTAATTTTTCCCCGGCTATTTTTTGATATTCTTGTGCCATCTTACTATCCTGTAGCGTTGTATAGCTTGGAAGTTCGATAGATACAGAGGTATCCTCAGCAGCCTTCACTGTCGCGGCTGCTTTTACCGGCGTATTATCCGCCGTCACAACAGCAGTACCCGCAAAGGCAGTCGCCGGTACCATCGTTGCTACCATGGCCGCTGAGGTCAGGGCAGCAATCAATTTCTTTTTCATGTTTTACTCCTCCTGTCATGTTAAATTATACTGGTTTTTCATAGAAGGACGGTTACCTGCGCAATGCAGGATAATTTACAATTATCCTGCATTGCGGGAGACAGAAAAGAGATTTTGTAATAAATTGTTTTTCTTAAGAGCGACAGACACGGACAGAGAGGGAACACATAACGTGCTCCCTCTCCATATCATCTCTTAAAAACAAGTGAAGATTTACGTTAAGATTGGATTCCTTTCAGGTTTCAGAGTAAAACTTCTTTGTGATTGTCCCCCAGTATCATTTAACCAGTCTTCCCAATACTAATTCCCCTTCACTGTAGCCATTATATTCTCTTAGTATGATATTTTCTTGCCGGAATGTTTTATTTTGTATGGGGGTCTTATGAAATCTGGGCAAGCAATAGAAGGAGACGAAACAGCAGTTAGGGGTGAAATCTTCACCTAAAATAAAAGTTTCTGAAATTATTAGCACTCTTTTGAAGTGAGTGCTAAAAAAGTTCTTTACTTTTTGTTTACACCGAGTTACAATAGATATGTAAGAAAAAATTTCCTTGTTAATTATGCACATTAACAGGCTCGGAGGTGAAGATTAATGAATTTAGATAAATACACACAAAATGCGCAGGGGGCAATCATGGATTGCCAGAATATCGCTATTGAGGAGGGACATCAGCAGTTAGACGGCGAGCATTTACATCTTGCTCTTGTCATGCAGCAGGACGGATTGATCCCCAAGCTTCTTAAATTTATGGAAGTCAACGTTGGCGCGGTCATCGGCGATTTGCAGCAGGAGATGGAAAAGCTTCCCAAAGTAACCGGCGGCGCGGACAATATGTATTCGTCCCGGCGGCTTTCCCAGCTTTTGATGAAAGCGGAGAAAATCGCGGCGGATTTTAAAGACGAATACGTCAGTGTGGAGCACATGTATCTGGCGTTGTTGGAAGAAAAGGGGACACCATCTTCTAAGATTTTCAAGAAGTACGGAATTACGAAAAATAAATTCCTGGAAGCGTTGGAAAAAGTCAGGGGAAACCAGCGGGTAACCAGCCAGAACCCGGAAGAAAACTACGACGCGCTGAACAAATACGGGCGCGATCTGGTGGAAATGGCAAGAGACGGCAAGCTGGATCCGGTTATCGGTCGTGACAGCGAAATCCGTCACACCATTCAGATTCTGTCCAGAAGGACAAAGAACAATCCGGTTCTCATCGGGGAACCGGGGGTCGGCAAGACCGCGGTTGTAGAAGGGCTGGCTCAGCGTATTCTTAACGGCGATGTACCGGAAGGTCTGAAGGACAAGACCATTTTCGCTCTGGACATGGGGGCTCTGATTGCGGGGGCGAAATTCCGCGGCGAATTTGAGGAACGTCTGAAAGCCGTATTAAATGAAATTGAAAAATCCGAGGGCAGGATTATCCTGTTCATCGATGAAATCCATAATATTGTAGGCGCCGGAAAATCGGAAGGCGCCATGGACGCGGGCAACCTGCTGAAGCCAAAACTGGCGAGAGGCGAACTGCACTGTATCGGCGCCACAACTTTGGACGAATACCGCAAGTACATTGAAAAAGACGCGGCGCTGGAACGGCGGTTCCAGAAAGTCATGGTGGATCAGCCGTCGGTAGAGGATACCATTTCCATTTTGAGAGGCCTCAAGGAACGGTTTGAAATTCATCACGGCGTGCGGATTACGGATAACGCCCTGATCGCCTGCGCTACTTTGTCGGATCGGTACATTACCGACCGGTTCCTGCCGGACAAGGCCATCGACCTGATGGACGAGGCGGCTTCCAAAATCCGTACGGAAATCGACAGTATGCCGGCGGAACTGGATGAGATCTCCAGAAAGATCATGCAGCTGGAAATTGAAAAGCAGGCTCTCGGCAAGGAAACGGACGCCGCTTCCAAAGCGAGAATGGAGCATCTGGATAAGGAACTTTCCCAGCTTAAGGAAGAAAGCGCGACCATGCGGGCGCAGTGGGAAAATGAAAAGAAAGCCATTACAGAAGCCAAAGGCACCAAGCAGCAGATTGAAGAGGTCAAACTGCAGATTGAAGAAGCGGAGCGTAATTACGACCTTGAAAAGCTGGCCCAGCTCAAATACGGCACTCTGCCGGAACTGGAGAAAAAGCTGGAATCTGAAAAAGAACAGGCCGATGAAGGCAAGGAAAACCGCCTGCTGAAAGAGGAAGTCGGCGAAGAGGAAATCGCCGAAGTGGTCGCCGGCTGGACCGGTATTCCGGTAAGCAGACTGGTGGAATCGGAACGTGAAAAATTGCTGCGGCTGCCGGAAATCCTGCACAAACGGGTAATCGGTCAGGATGAGGCGGTTGACGCGGTGGCCGAAGCGGTTCTGCGGGCACGAGCCGGATTGAAAGCCGAAAACCGTCCGATTGGTTCTTTTATCTTCCTGGGTCCCACCGGTGTCGGCAAAACGGAACTGGCAAAAGCCCTTTCCGAAGCCATGTTCGATTCCGAACGGAATATGGTGCGGATCGACATGTCCGAATATATGGAGAAACACTCCGTATCCAGACTGGTGGGAGCGCCTCCGGGATATGTAGGCTATGATGAAGGCGGACAGCTGACAGAGGCGGTAAGGCGTAAACCCTATAGCGTAATTCTGTTCGATGAAATTGAAAAAGCCCACCCGGATGTGTTCAACATCCTTCTGCAGCTTTTGGACGACGGGCGGCTGACGGATAATCAGGGGCGGACGGTAGACTTTAAGAATACCATCGTCATTATGACCTCCAATATCGGAAGCCAGTATCTGATCGACGGTATCCGGTCAGACGGCACAGTCGATGAAGCGGTGAAACTGGAAGTGGAAAACGAGACTAAGAAATACTTCCGTCCGGAGTTCCTCAACCGAATTGACGACATCGTGGTATTCTCGCCGCTGACGGAAGATCAGATTGGCAGAATCATCGAACTGTCCATGGGAGATATTGAACGGAGACTGGCAGACAGAAACATCCGCATCACCCTCACCGCCAGCGCCAAAGACTTTATTGCCAAAGAAGCCTACACGCCGGCTTACGGCGCGAGACCGGTAAAACGGTATCTGCAGAAGCATGTGGAAACCGAACTGGCCGGTGAAATCATCCGCGGCAATATTAAAGACGGCGACAGCGTAGAAGTAACGTCGGATGGCACAGAACTTAAGTTTGAAGTGAAATAAAAAATTTTCAGTGGGCCGCGCACCTGAGATTGATTCTGGTGTGCGGCTCGTTTTTTATAATGTAGGAAATATCGTTAGAACGATATTTACGGAATGGCAAGATAGGGGGGGAGAACAAATCCGCTCAAAATGTGTACAGAACAGGAGCTGATAGCTTTCTGCACACATGACATGGGACACTTTCGTAAACGTTTTCTGCCAGACACAGGCGAAATATGTGGAAATTTGTCGAAACGGGAATATAAATGCAAAATAATTAATAACCATTTCTACGTTTTCCGGAATTCCGGATTTGCATAAAATAAAACGTGTACACTTCCTATGATTCAGCGGGAAATGTACACGTTTTTCTTGAAAAGAGGCATGAGCTTTAATCAGCCGCGCATATTCATTCCTCTTTTCGGACTGCGGAACGGTTTCCGCTCATGGCTGCTGGGCGGAAGAGGCTGTTTCGGGATCCCTCTGCATCGTCAGAAACCGCCGATAATATTTCAAAGACGCGTAGGCGGTGATCTTCTTTAAATACACGGCGTCCGAAAGTCCGCCAATGATTCCGGCGATGGGAATTCCCTGAAGGAACTTCAGGTAGAGCAGCTCCTGCGACAGCGTATCGGAAGCCGAGCGGATGGCGCGGGAAAGCTCCTCCGAGCCGCACTCCGAGGGAACTCCGTCTTTAATGAGGCGATCGATGGCAGCGTTTTCCGATTCCAGCTCCCTGCCTTTTAAAAGCGAAGTCCGGATAAGGGAGAGAATGAAACGCCGCTCGCCGTCGGTATCATAGGAAAAGCCGTAGCTGAGGGCGATTTCGTAAATGCTTTTCAGGATCATGCCGATGAAAAGAGGAATATCGGGAAGCCCGATGCCCGGAATTCCGGTGGCAACGCCTTCGCCGAGAGAAATGGCCAGGTTGCGCGCGTTGGAAAGGCGGCTGCGGCGGGAAAAGGCCCGCAGATTTTTACGGGTTGCGGAAAGCTCCAGGGCATAAGCGTCCACTTTATGAGCATGATCTTTCTTCTCTTTAGAATAGGTTTTTTCGATTACCGCCGTCCCCTTTTCAAACACAATCTGAAACCCTTTATAAAAGGCAAGATCCAGCTTTTCCTGCAGCTTATCAGGGACACGCTCCTCCAGCTTGCGGTTCAGGATAAATTCCTGCTTTTCAGAGTTGTTTTTCAGATAGCGGGTTTCTTTGCGCATCAGCGCGTCCCATTCTTTCTCGTACGGAGTTTTTCTCATATCAGAATTTCCCCTTTCTGTATCCAGGCAATCGGAGCAGGCGAACTGCCCGAACCGATCACATAAAAGAAAGCTGTCCTCAGGCGCAGCGACGATAAAGGCCTTGCTGAAGACAGCTTTTCCTTTTGAAGTTATTTGGCAGGACCCTGCGGCGGCGCTTCACGGCGGGGTGCCGATGGCGCCTGGGCAGGCATTTTCGGCACGGCAGGTGTCTGGGGATCTTTGACGATCTCCGTAAGGGCGCTGGCAAGACCCGCGATGCCCTGAATTTCCGATGGAATAATCAGCTTCGTGGCTTTTCCGTCCGCGGCGGCCTGGAACGCTTCCAGACTTTTGATGGTGAGGATCTCCTGGGACGGGTTGGCCGCGGTCAGCATGCGCAGCCCGTCCGCTTCCGCCTGCTGCACCATGCGGATGGCTTCCGCCTGACCTTCGGCTTCCTTGATGGCGGACTGTTTGGCGGCTTCCGCTTCCAGAATGACCGCCTCTTTATTTCCTTCCGCGATCAGAATCGCGGATTTCTTTTCTCCTTCCGCTCGCAGAATGGCTTCACGCCGCTCTCGTTCGGCGCGCATCTGCTTTTCCATGGCCATCTGGATATCTTCCGGCGGATTGATATTTTTTACTTCTACCCGGTTGATTTTGATTCCCCAGGCGTCGGTGGCTTCGTCCAGTACCAGGCGGATCTTGGAATTGATGTGTTCCCGGCTGGTAAGGGTACCGTCCAGCTCCAGCTCGCCGATGATGTTTCGCAGGGTGGTGGCTGTCAGGTTTTCAATGGCCGCCATGGGATTTTCCACGCCATAGGCGTAGAGTTTGGGATCGGTGATCTGAAAATAGACAACCGTGTCGATTTCAATGGTTACATTATCTTTGGTGATAACCGGCTGCGGCGGGAAGTCGATGACATGCTCCTTTAAGGAAACTTTCTTCGCCACCTTGTCGATGAGTGGTATTTTAAAATGAAGCCCCACCTGCCAGGTCGAGTGGTAGGCGCCGAGCCGTTCCACAACGTAAGCGTTCGCCTGCGGAACGATGCGGATGTTGGTTACGATCAGCCAGATAATGATGATAATCAGGATGATCGGAGCAAGTATTGACATAAAACTCATAGTTCTCTCCTTTTCTCTGGCCTCTCCCGGAGCTTACGCGCAGGGAGTGACAATCAGTTTTACCCCTTCAATGTGTTCCACCTTTACGGCAGTGCCCCTTTCAATCGTCATATGCGGGTCTGCCGCCGCCGCGGACCATTCCAGTCCGTCCAGCTTTACCTGACCGGCGCTGAAAGGCCGGATGGTCTCAAGCACGAGTCCTTCTTTACCAATCAGAGCGTTGACATTTGTCTTTTCTCCGCCGACTTTCAGCTTTTTTTTCACAATAGGCCGGGTAAAATAGAGGAGCAGGATGGAAACGACGAGGAACAGGAGTCCCTGGAGCCAGATAGGAGCGCCCGCCATGGCGCTGATGGCGGCGACAACCGCGCCTCCCGCGAACCAGATGGTCGTCAGACCGAGGGTCGCGGCCTCGATAACCGCCAAAACCGCGGCGGCAATGAGCCATACAACAGCCGCGCTCAGGGTGATTCCAAAAATCGTCATAAGAATCTGCACCTTTCTTTCAGTGATACACAATACAATAACGTTTCGAGTTTATTTTATCATATTATCGATCTGTTTACACCGTCTTTTTTTGGAGTTGTCGATGTGGCGCTCCATGGCTTCCGCCCCCGCTTCCACGTCCTTTTCCGTAAAGGCTTTGAAGATCAGCCGGTGCTCTTCCAGAACTTCCGTCAGGTAATTGTTCGCGTAGATATCTTCTTCCGACCGGTATTTGAAATAGGTCTGATAAGAGGAAAGCAGCTGCCGCAGCATCCGGTTGTGGGATGCTTCATAGATGATCTGGTGAAATCCCGCGTTGATGGTGAGCATTTTGTCCACATCATTGCGCAGCGTGTAAAATTCCATGAATTCAAAGGTTTCCTCCAGAGCGTCCATTTCGTCGTCCGTAATCCGTTCGATGGCCCATTTGACTGCCTGGATCTCATAGATTTTGCGCAGCTGGAACATATCGACAAAGTCCTGTTGGGACAGGCCGATGACAAACGAGCCGCGGTTTAAGATATTTTCCACGAGCCCGTCCATTTCCAGCTGACGCAGAGCTTCCCGCACCGGAGTCCGGCTCACCTTGTATTCCTTGCAGATCGCCTGCTCCGTCAGCTTCTGACCGGGTTTCAATTTCCCGGTCAGAATGTCTTTCTGTAGCTGCGAAAAGAGACTGCTGGAGATGGGAGCGTTCCCTTTCGGTTCGTCCGAATGCTTATAAAGTACCATAGCCTGCTCCTTTTAGAGATTCTCCGTTACAAAATCCGTAAAGTCCGAAGCGGTATTGCCCGTTCCGTCGCCGGGGAGATCCAGAGCCTTTTGCGCTTTGTCCAGAGCATCTTCCAGCTGAGCGGCTTTTTCGCTGTATCCGATGTGGCGCAGCATCATAACCGCGGCGCGGGAGATGCTGGACGGGTTGGCGTATTCCCCGATGCCGTCGGCGATCATGCGGGGAGCGGAACCGTGAATAGCTTCAAACATAGCGTAGCGGCCGCCCACGTTGGCGCTTCCCGCGGTTCCGACGCCGCCCTGAATCTGGGCCGCCTCGTCAGTGATAATATCGCCGTACAGGTTGGGCAGGATCACAACGTTGAAATTGCTGTTGATCTGATCGTTTACCAGGTTCGCCGCCATAATGTCCACATACCAGTCGTCGGTCTTGATTTCCGGATAATCCCTGGCCACGTCGTAGCAGAGGCTGAGGAATTTTCCGTCTGTCTTTTTCATAATGTTCGCCTTGGTTACGATGGAAACGTTCTTGTTTCCGTTTGCTTTGGCGTATTCAAAAGCCGCGCGAGCAAGGCGGGTGGTTCCCAGGGTTGTGGTGACTTTAAAGTCGATGGAAATGTCGTCGTTAATGTCCACGCCCCGGCTTCCCAGAGCGTATTCACCCTCAGTGTTTTCCCGGTAGAAGATCCAGTCGATGTTCTTTTCCGGAATGACCACCGGACGCACGTTGGCGAAGAGATCCAGCTCTCTTCTCAGTGTCACGTTGGCGCTTTCAATGTTCGGCAAATTGTCCCCTTTTCCCGGCGTGGTGGTCGGTCCCTTGAGGAGGACATGGCATTCTTTGATTGCCGCCAGCACATCCGCGGGAACCGTTTCCATCTTAGCGATGCGGTTCTCCAGTGTCAGGCCGGGGATTTCCCGGATTTCGATTTTTCCCGCTGCCAGCTCGTCCGCCAGCAGCTTTTCCAGGATTTTGCGGCAGGAATCCATAATGATGGGGCCGATGCCGTCGCCGTCAATGGTTCCGATGATGATTTTATCCAGTTTGCTGTAGTCGGTCAGCTCGGAGGTTTCCGCGAGGCGCTTTACACGCGCGAGCTGATCCTTTACGATTGTTTCAAATGCTTCCATATAGCTCATAGTTGATTACCGATTAACCTTTCATATAGTTGATTTTTCCGCCTTTTAAGATCAGCGCGATCTCCAGATCCGAGAAGTTGGTGGCTGTCCGATAAGTTTTGCCGTTTGTTTCATTTTTGATTTCAATGACGCCGGATTTTACCTGCTCCTGAGCGTTTTCGATGACCAGCTTGTCTCCCAGTTTGAAGTCGTCGTAATCCGCAGGGTTTTCAAATACCAGAGGCATGATTCCGCTGTTGATCAGGTTGGATCTGTGGATTCTGGCAAAGGATTTGGCTACCACGAATTTTACGCCCAGATACAGCGGAGCCAAAGCGGCGTGTTCCCGGCTGGATCCCTGTCCATAGTTGTCGCCTCCAATGATGGCGCAGCTTCCCACTTCCTTGCATCTTCCGGCAAAGTCCTTGTCGATCTTTTCAAAACAGTAATTGGCAAGGTGCGGAATGTTGGAGCGGTAAGGCAGCAGTCTGGAGTCGGAGGGCATGATATCGTCGGTTGTAATGTTGTCTCCCGCGTGGAGAGTTACCGTGGCTTCCACTTTTTCCGGCAGAGCGGTGTTTCTCGGGAACGGCTTGATGTTCGGTCCCATGGCTACCGGCGTGTTTTCCGTGTTGGTTCCTTCCGGATAAACGATGAAGTTATCGTTGAATTCAAAATCCGTGTCCGCGATTTCAGGCAGCGGCTGTCCGGTTTTGCTTCCATCGGTCAGAACGCCGGTGATCGCGGAAATAGCGGCAGTTTCCGGGCTGACAAGGTAAACATCCGCGTCCAGGGTGCCGCTTCTTCCTTTGAAGTTCCGATTGAAGGTTCTCAGGGAAACCGCGCCGGATTTCGGGGACTGTCCCATGCCGATGCACGGACCGCAGGCGTTTTCGATGATTCTCGCGCCGGCAGCGATGATGTCCGCCAGCGCTCCGTTTTCCGCCATCTTGGTGAGGATTTTGCTGGAACCCGGAGAAATAACCAGGCTTACATCCGGATGCACTTTTTTCCCTTTGAGGATCGCGGCAACCTTCATCAGGTCGGTGTAGGAGGAGTTGGTGCAGCTTCCGATGGCCACCTGATCCACCTTGATTTCGCCGATGTTGGCAACCGTATCTACATTGTCCGGGCTGTGGGGCTGCGCTGCCAGCGGCGTCAGCTTGTCCAGATCCACGATCAGCTCCTGGTCGTAAACCGCGTCCGGATCGGCTGCCAGGGGCGTGTAATCTTCTTCTCTGCCCTGGGATTTTAAGTAAGCCTTTGTGTTTTCATCACTTGGGAACACGGAAGTGGTCGCCCCCAGCTCCGCGCCCATGTTGGTGATGGTCGCCCGGTCGGTAACAGAAAGGGATTTTACGCCTTCGCCGGTGTATTCCACGATTTTGCCGACTCCGCCCTTTACGCTCAGCTGCTGTAGAACGTAGAGGATTACGTCCTTGGCGGAAGTCCACGGGTTTAATTTTCCTTTTAATTCTACCTTAATTACTTTTGGAGCTACCAGGCTGTAGGTGCCTTTGGCCATGGCAACCGCCACGTCCAGTCCGCCCGCGCCGATGGCGATCATGCCCAGCCCGCCGCCGGTCGGAGTGTGGCTGTCAGAACCCAGCAGGGTTTTTCCCGGTTTTCCGTAGTTTTCCAGATGCAGCTGGTGGCAGATTCCGTTGCCCGGCTTGGAAAACAGTACGCCGTGTCTCTGAGCCACACTCTTGATGAAAGCATGGTCATCGGCGTTTTCAAATCCCGTCTGCAGGGTGTTGTGGTCGATGTAAGCGACGGAAAGTTCTGTCTGAACCTTGTCGATGTCCATGGCTTCCAGCTGCAGGTAAACCATCGTGCCGGTGGAATCCTGCGTCAGCGTCTGATCGATTTTAATCGTGATTTCCTCCCCCGGCGTCAGATTGCCCTCCACCAGGTGGTTTTCCAGAATCTTATATGCAAGTGTTTTTCCCATTCTATTTGACCTCCTTAAAATAAACACGTCTATTGTATACAAGTATACCAGTATGCGGAAGATAGATCAAGGAGGTTTTTCCAGGAATCAGGCTGCCGACGGGCTGGGCCAATGGGAGGGGGAAGGAGGCTCTGGCGCGGCAGGATAGTCGGTTAGGATAGGACTGGACTGGCTCCGGCGCGAACCGCGAACATGGAAGTGCGAAACGGCAGCCAGTGGCGGGCTCCGCGAACATTTGGGGGAGAAAGGGAAAAAAAGGCGGGACCCGCGAACATTTGAATTCGAAAGCACAAGTTGCTGCGGTCCCCGCGAACATTTGCAACAGGAAAAGCAGTTGTTCGCGTCTAGCGCGAACTTTTCCTTTAAATATCGGAAAATGGTGCGGCAAAAACAGATTTTACAGGGGATTAAAGCGGATTGAAGGGAGAATTTTCAAAGAATACGCAATAGAATTGATGTGCGGGAGGAAATGTTCGCGCAAGGGGTAAGGGGAAATTGGACTGGCGCAGTTGGGGGAGTACCCGGCGGGGAAATGTTCGCGCCGGGCGCGGGAGGGGGGGAAGCGGTAGCAGTTACGGCAGGCTTTCCGCCCCCCAGCTTTGTACGGTTTATTTAAAGTATGGCACAATATTCTTCTCAATCACCTGGTAAATGAAAACGCTGCTACAGTTACCCCGGCTGTCATCCTGGGTCAGAATCAGATTTTTCCCAATTAAAAAGTCGTGCTTCTGATAGGTGTGCAGTTTTCGCGCGTTGTGGGTGCAATAGGACAAATCGTTCAGCATGCCGAGATGTTCCCAGATGAGACGGCAGCCATCCGCCAGAGGAATGGTAAAATCCGGATAATAAAAAGAACCGTTTTCGTCCGGGTAGGGGAATTGCTCCTCATAATGAAAAGGAATCCCATAGCTGTACAGCGCGTTGGCGATAATCACTTCGGATTTGGAGCGCACCAGAATACCTGCCAGCGTTTCATGGATATGTTTTTCCGGATCAAAAGGAGCTTTGTGGTAAAAGGCGGACTGGTGTCTGGCAATTTGCTGCTTTTTTCTGAGAGCAAGCACATCTCCATATTTCTTCGGCAAAGAGGAAATGAGGGAATCGCAGTCCAGCGCTTGGTAAGTGTTGGCGGTCTTTTCCAGAATGGGGAGGTTGTGGCGGCAGATCTTTATCATTTCCTCCGCCAGCTTTTTCTCGGCAAGGGCGAGGAGCGTATCGGGATCCCGTTTCAAGTTGCGGCTGCAGTTGGACCATCCGCTGGGTGTTTTTTCTTTTACAATTTGATAGGGCGTTTGTGAATTGCTCCGCTCCCGGATGAAAAGCCGGCCTGGCGGCGCGGATGCCAGAACAGCGCGGCTTTCCTCGAGAAAAGTCCGCTGGTTTAACTGCTCAAGGGAAATCGCCTGCTGAAAAGAATCAAAATGTTTTTTGTCCATAAAAACCTCCTTTGCAAATACCAAACATGCAAACATAAGATGTTAGAGAGCATAAAAAGTGCGGATAAATTCAAATAAATGTAAAATAATATATATTTTACCATAGAAATAGTCCGAAGCCCAGCTATAAAAGATGATTTTCATGAAAAAATCGAAAAAAACGCAATTTGTAAAGGGGTTCCCACGCTTTGTTCGCGGGCAGCGCAAATAGCAAATAAAATCCAGTGTTTTGTTCGCGCGTTGCCCAAAATTCCATTCCTGCCCGGAAGCGGCAAAAATAATGAAGTTTTTATGATAATTTTTCGTATTTATTTGAATTCCAGCGGCTGTTATGGTACTCTAAGGGACAGAAAGGGGCGGCATGAGCATGTTGGGATATGTAACAGCAGATAAACCGGAGCTGAAAATGCGGGAATTTGAAGTCTACAGCGGATATTACTGCGGCGTGTGCAAATCCATTGCCAGGCGCTATGGGCAGATCCCGAGAATAGTTCTGAGTTATGACGCTGCTTTTCTGGCACTGCTTCTTGGAGGGCTTTCCGGGGAGGCTGACGAGCCGACGAGAGAACACTGTATCGCCCACCCCGCGAAAAAAAAGACGATTGTAAGCAACAACGCAATTGATTATGCGGCGGATGTGATGTTGATTCTTGCTTGGTATAAACTGATGGACGACGCCCATGATGAGGGACGCCTGCGCGCGAAGGCAGCCCTAAAGGCATTCAGGAGAGTTTTTCGCAAACTGCAGCGCGCGAGACCGGAGCTTTGTGAAAAGGTAGATGAAAATTTAAAAGCATTGAGACGTCTGGAGGAACAAAAATGTGACAGTCTGGATGAGACGGCGGAGGCTTTCGCGAAAATTATGGAAGCGATTTTTGAAGAGGGGCCTTTGCCCGAAGGATTTAAAGAACAGCAGGTGCTGCGCCGAATCGGATATCATCTGGGAAAGTGGATTTATCTGATCGACGCGATTGATGATATTGATGAAAATATAGAGAGCGGCGCATATAATCCGTTGCTCTTCCGGTTCCATTATGAGGCGGAAGAAGAGGGATTTAAGTCCAGAATTATGAAAACTTGCAGGTTCAATCTGTTTCACTATCTGGGAGAGATAGGAAAGGCGGTGGATCTGCTCGCGATTAAAAAAAACAGAGGTATAATTGAAAACGTGGTGTACAAGGGGTTATTAAGAAAAACAGAGTATATAACCCAGAAGGAGGAATAATGGATCCATATGAAGTGTTAGGAGTCAGACAGGGGGCTTCCGAGGAAGAGATTAAGGCAGCGTACAAGGAACTGGTGAAAAAATATCATCCGGATAAATACCAGAACAATCCGCTTTCCGATTTGGCGGAGGAAAAGCTGCAGGAAGTAAATGAGGCGTACGATATGCTGATGGGGAAAAACCAGGGAAACTCCGGCTATCGAAACAATGGTTCCAGCTACGGCAGGGCAAACAGTTCGGCGGAGTTTAACCAGGTTAGAAGAAATATTGATATGGGAAACCTGCAGGGCGCGGAAGAGATTCTCAATCGCAGTCAAAACCGTAATGCTGAGTGGATGTTTCTTTCCGGGATGTTGTCGTACCGGAAGGGCTGGTATGACGACGCGGTAAATAAAATACAGCAGGCGGTCAATATGGATCCCTACAATCCGGAATACCAGCAGGCGCTGAACCAGATGATGAATGTCGGAAGATCCTATCAGAATACCGCTTACGGCAGAGGGTTTAACTCGACGGAAGACGCGTTCTGTAAGGCGCTGCAGTGCTACTGCTGTCTGGATATGTGCACGCCTGATTGCTGAGGTGACGGATTTGACAAACAAAAAGACTTACCAATTAGCGCTGGGAGGAATTTGCCTGGCGCTTACCATTATCTTTATGTTCGGCGCGTCGATCGTTCCAGGTGCGGAATTGACGCTTTACGCGATCAGTGCTCTGTTTATAGCGGTGATGATTCTGGAAAGCGGGGTCAAAGGCGGGATTGCGCTTTACATTGCGGCAGCTCTGCTGGGACTTCTGATTGTGCCCAACAAAGTTGGAGTGCTGCCATATATCGGCATGTTCGGGCTTTACGGAATTGTCAAGTTTTACATCGAAAAACTGAAAAATCCGGTTGCCCAGGTGATGCTGAAAGTTGTTTTTTTTGCGGCAGTGACAACCGTCGCGTTTACCGCTTTGAAAAGCCTTTTGTTCGGCGGCTCCAGCCTGCCGGACTTCCCAATATGGGTGTTAATTGGGGCAGGGATTATTATGCTGCTTCTCTACGATCTGATTTATACATTGTTGATCCGTATTTACTGTGATCGTTTTCGTAAAGAAAAAAAGATTCATTTTGAACTCTCAAAAAAAGGTGAGGAAGAAAATGAAAAAAACGAATAAGGATAATGCTTATAATGTACCGTTGAACAAAGCGGCGGAAATTCATATGCTGACCTTGTTTTGCACGGGAGCGGTGACGTTTGTTCTGGAAGTCCTTTTTTTCTTTCTCTTATCATCTCAGGGAGTCATAGAAATTGGTACACAGAAATATTTTATCAAATATCTTTTGTTGCCCACGGGGTGCAACACGCTGCTGATTGTGAGCGGATATATTATATACCATTCAAAAAAAGCAGACGTGCGGCTGAAGAGTTATGCGCTCTCTATTTGTCTGGTTTTGAGTTCGTTTGTTATAGCGCTCGTACATGGGGTGTTTTCTGCGACCTGTTTGATTTTTGCGATGGCAATTATGATTACGGTATTTTATGGCGAGAAAATTCTGACGACCGTTATTTTTCTTTTGGCTGTTATCGGAAGAGTGATCAGTGTTCGGTTCTGCATTGATAAAAACGTAGTAACGGATGATACGTCCATTGCAAATTTGCTGCTATCTTTTGTAATTTTATTTGGGATGTATGTGTTATCGCTTTTTATTATCCGACTGGAAAATGAAAAACGAGAAATGGTTACAGAAAGTATGCACGCATGGAACGAAATGCGCC
The DNA here is from genome assembly GCF_014333425.1 of Zhenpiania hominis. Lineage (GTDB taxonomy): Bacteria > Bacillota > Clostridia > Peptostreptococcales > Anaerovoracaceae > Hominibacterium > Hominibacterium hominis. The sequence goes on from NZ_JACRYT010000011.1 coordinate 59,314, forward strand.
AGACCAGCAGGACCGATGTGCTGACCGGACTTCATAACCGGCAGGCGTTGGAAGATTTTTTTGACGGTAAATTTGACGGTAAAGATGGACAGTACTACAGAGAGTGTAAACTGCCGGGTTTTTTCGCGCTCTGGGATATTGATGATTTTAAGAGATTCAATGACATTTACGGACATCTGCAGGGAGATGATGTTTTGCGTTATATCGGCGCGGCCTGCCGAGCGTGGTCGCCATGGATGGAATGCTTTCGCTATGGCGGAGATGAGTTCTGCGCGGTCATTTTTGACTCGGACGCGGGACACATAAAAGCGCAACTGCGGGACTTTCAGCAGCAGCTTGCCGGATATCGAAATCGGGATGGCAAGAGTATTCCGATATCGGTGAGTATTGGCCTGACTCGTTTTACGGGAAAGATGGAAACCGCGATTGCGGAAAGTGACAAAGCGCTATACCGGGCGAAAAAAGGAAAAAAGGGAAATATCGTATTCTTCAAGGAAGAAGCAAAAAATTGAACAGAAAAAAGGACCGCGTAATTACGGTCCTCTTTTAATTGCCATTAAAGCTGTGGAGTTTTCAATTTAATTGGCTTGCATTTGATGAATTTGCCATCGCCGCGCTTGCCAAGGAATTTACCATCTTTGTAGACCAGATTTCCTCTGCTGTAGGTGGCTTCGGGGTATCCCTTTAATTTTGCCCCTTCCCAGATCGTATGATCGGTATCGCCATGCATGGCGTCATTTGTAATGGTGAAGACCTTTTTTGGATCGTAGATGACGATATCCGCGTCAAGTCCTATCTGCAGAGCGCCTTTCAAGTGATCCAGGCCGAACAGTTTGGAAGGGTTGGTAGCGCACAACTCCACCGCTTTGTTGAAGGAAATGCGGCCTTTATTGGCTTCGGACAGTATATAAGGGTACATATTTTCAATTCCCGCGCAGCCGTTTGGAATGGTGGTGAAGTTGCCGGGAGTTCCGTCTTTCTGGGTAATTCCCCAGTCTTTTTCCGCTTTTGTAAACGGACAGTGGTCCGTTGCCACAGTTGAAATATCGCCGCGCTTGATGCCTTCCCACAGCGCGTCCTGGGATTCTTTTCCCTTCATCGGAGGCGAGCAGACAAAATCCCGGGCTCTCAGATTCTGTTCCGGAATACCATCCTTGTAGACTTTGCTGGTAAAATACAGGTACTGCGGGCAGGTCTCCGCGAAAATCGGATAGCCCTGATCGCGTGCTTCCGTAACCGCGTCCATTCCCTGCTTATTCGCCAGATGCACGATGTAAAGCGAGGTACCGGCCATTTTCGCAAGGTTGATAGCTCTGACATCCGCTTCCCCTTCTACCGCTTCGTTTTTGGACATATAATGCCACCACGCGTCGGTCTTGCCTTCCGCCAGATACTGAGCGATGAGCACATTGTTTACATCCCGGTTTTCAGCGTGGACACCTACGAGCGCGCCGATTTCTTTCGCCTTTACTAATGTTTTGAAAAATTGCCCGTCATCTACCCCGAAATCGTAAACCATGAATACTTTAAACGAGGTAACGCCATACGCCATGGCATCTTCCATGGTATCCAGCATTTCATCGGTGGTTACATCGCCGACGCCGATATGGAACGCGTAATCCACCGCCGCGTCAGGAGCGGCCAGCGCGTCTCTTCTCTTGATTGCGTCGAGCATAGGCTCCCCCTGTCCCTGAAGGACAAAATCAAAGACGGTTGTCGTGCCGCCGCAGGCAGCAGAACGGGTTCCCGCGTAATAGTCGTCTGTGGAAATGGTTCCGCCAAACGGCATAGCCAGATGGGTATGTCCGTCAATTGCGCCGGGGAGCACAAGCTTTCCCTTTGCGTCGACAACCTCTGTATTTTTTTCCGGTTTAAGATTCGCGCCGATTCCTGTAATTTTTCCATTCTTTACGGCTACGTCGGCTTTAAAGCTGGACTGTGCTGTTACCACCGTGCCGCCTTTGATTAATAAATCCATAATAGAACCTCCTTTTCCCATGTATACTGCAGGAGCCTTTGGGTCGCAAAGGCTCCTGCGGTAATGCATATAGTTTGGCAGTAATTTTAAAACGTCTTTTTAAGATCTTCTGGTCAGAGTTTCGTGTTCGTCCTCTGTCATGAAAGAATCCTTGGCCAGGCTGGTCTTCATCAGCAGCAGGTATACGACAAAGCCGACAACAAAGGACCAGATGTAGTTGATGGAATTGATAAATGTCCAGAATGCTCCCTGCACTCCAAAGTAAATAAAGAGCGGGAGGATGAAAGCGACTACCCAGGCGATAATGGCAGCCCAGTTAACGCCATTGTGATAATGATACCTTCCGTCCTGTCCTTTGAAGAGAGCCGCAATATCCACATATCTTTTCTTGCAGATAAAGTAGTCGGCAATGAAGATCGCGGCAATTGGAGCCAGGATTGTGCCGTAGGCGTTCATCCAAGTGAAGAATGCTCCGCCGGAACCATAGATCCACCATGCCTGCAGAATAAAGAAGGCAATAAAGACAGCGATCAGTACTCCCTTCTTGTAGGAAATCCGCTTTGGCGACAGGTTGGAGAATCCGTTTGCCGGAGCGACTACGTTCGCGGCTACACAGGTTGTAATCGTCGCCATGATAACACCGATGGAAGCGATGAGCACGATAATTTTGCTGTTGATGTTGTAAAGTACCGATACAACGTCGAACGGATTGTAATACCCGGCCTGCCCTGCCTGAAGTCCATTGGATGTGTTATGCAGTTCCGCGGACTGGGCATAGAGAGCGCCGACGAACGCGCAGAACGCCATCGGAAGCGGCATACCATAAAGCTGTCCTCTGAACTGAGCCTTCTGGGAAGACGCGTATCTGGAAAAGTCCGGAATGTTCAGAGCCATTGTGGCCCAGAAGGCGATATTGCCCATCAGGCCGACCAGATAGATAACGGTAAAGTTCCCTCCTGACGCGTCGATCAGCTCCTGATTATTCGGCTGACCCATAATTTCTCCAAAGGAGAAACCCGCGTCGCTTCCGATTTTGACGGACCAGAACATCAAAGCGATCATGAGGACAATCAGAATCGGACCGCCGATGTTCTGTACCCACTTGATTCGCTCCACTCCGTTATAGGCAACCCACGCGACAAATACCATAAAAATGATATAACCGATGAAGGTTCCCGCAGAAGTTGTCTGCATTCCGCCCCAGGAAGGGAGATTGATCGTCCAGTTCGCGTCCATGAATTTTGGCGCGAAACAGCCGATAATCGCGGCGACCGCGCCGCCGCCAACCCAGGCCTGAATCGCCGTCCAGCCGCAGGCGGTGATCGCCCTCAAAAGAGCCGGAACGTGCGCGCCGATTGAGCCGAAGGTCAGTCTGGCAAAACCAGGGAACGGGATGCCGTACTTACATCCGATCTGAGAGTTGAGCTGAATCGGAATCAGGATGATGATGTTCCCCAGCGCTACATTCAGAACCGCGAGCCATGGAGAAACCCCCTGGCTTACAAGCCCTGTAGCGAGGGAAAGAGCCGGAACGCAGATGGACATGCCGACCCATAGCATTGTGATGTTGTATGTAGTCCATGTTCTCTGAGATACGGACGTAGGAGCAAGGTCTTCGTTATAGTATTTGGAAGACACCAGTTCCGCACGCGCCTCGTCGGTCAATTCAAATAGACCGTTTTTCTCAATTTGTGTATGCGTTGACATTTAAACACCTCCATTTTGCATAATGAGAAAATAATTGCGTATTTAAATTATACTATAAATTTCCATAGATGTAACTAGTTTTTTAAAATAATATTTAGAAAAATCTAAATATTATCCCGGATTCAAACAAAACAAAGTCGCGTGGTTTTTGCCGGGAATGGAGGGAGAAAAAGAGAAACCGGGTTGTAAACAGGAAGGCTTACATAGTATAATCGTATTCAGCTTTTAAAGGAGGTATGTTATGTCTTTTTGTCAATCAGAAGTGAATGAGATACTGGACAAATTGGAAGACCGGTATCCGGACGCGGACTGCGCGCTGGAACACGGCAGCGTATTTCAACTGCTCGTCGCTGTTGTTTTATCTGCGCAGACGACAGATAAAAGTGTGAATGTAGTGACAAAGGATCTTTTTGCGAAATATCCGGACGCTTATGCTCTGGCAGAAGCATCTCAGGAAGATGTCGCGGAGATGATCAAGCGGATTGGCATGTATAAAACAAAGTCCAAAAATATTCTGGCGCTGGCAAAGATGCTGGTAGAAAAGTACGATGGGCAAGTACCCGAAGATTATGACAGACTGATTGAGCTTCCGGGCGTAGGTCGGAAAACTGCTAATGTCGTGCTGGCAGTGGGGTTTGGTCATCAGCGTATCGCGGTGGACACCCATGTATTTCGGGTTACGAATCGGATTGGACTGGTAGAGGAAAAAGACGTGCTGAAAACAGAATTGGCGCTGATGAAGATACTGCCGGAGAACCGTTGGTCCAGAGCTCATCATAGTTTTATTTTTCACGGACGTTATTGCTGCCACGCGAGGAAGCCGGAATGTGAGAGTTGTGTAATCGGTTACATATGTGAAAAGAAGGGGCTGTGATGAATGCTTCGAGGCTTTGCGAACTGGGCAGCCAGCCGTCAATGTGATATGTTCCCAAACAGGCCAGATAAATTGGCTGGACACAAAAATGGAAAAAGTCTGTTCCCAAATTTCAAAAAGACCGATTTGGCCAGAAAAAAAGGCCCTCGCCACCTTCCAAGACCAAAAAGAAAAGAAAACCGGCCCCCCCACAAAGAGGACCGGCAAGAAAGCTTCTAGCGTCCGCAGCACTTTTTGTATTTTTTACCGCTTCCGCAGGGGCAAGGATCGTTACGTCCGATTTTCTTTCCCTTTACAACCGTCTTGGATTTTTTATAAGCTTTTGTGATTTCCTGACGTTTTTCCGCAGTCAAGAGCCTGTCCCACTGCGGCAGGGAATACAGATAATCCGCGTCTGCCGCCAGCATATTAAAATACAGTTTTTCAAGGTCAATATCCAGCGTTACCTGTGATGACTCGTCAAAGTTTTCAAAGTCCAGTTCCTGACGCAGGCTGGTGTTGATTCCATCGAGGAAGCCCATGAATATCACAGGGCGGGTTTCATATTTTTCCGCAAGCTCACCTAATGTGCCGGACACAATTTCTTCGGGATTATCCAGAATACTGCTGTAGATCCTCGTTTCCGCGCCGCTGTATTCCTCCCAGAAGTTTTTAAACGTAGCTTCTGTCTGATTTTCAATCAGATCGCGCCATTCCTTAAATAATGTCATTTCTATTTCCTCCCGCATAATTTTGCAATTTCAAGAACATCGCCCATTACAGCGCTGCCGGTAGGCAGAGGGCCCGCGCCCTTACCGTAAAACATCAGCTCGTCCACCGCGTTGCCTTTGACAAATACCGCGTTGAATTCATTATTGATCGATGCCAGAGGATGGGAATTTGGAAGCTGTGTGGGCTTTACACTATATTCCAATTTGCCGTCTACCAGTTTGGCGGAAGCAATCAGTTTAATTTTACATCCATTCACCGCGGCCGAAGTAATGTCTTTTCTGGTAATTTGAGTGATTCCGGTCGTTGGAATATCCTCAGGAGCAACATAAGTATCAAAAGCCAGGGCCATGAGAATCGAAAGCTTATTGGCAACATCGATCCCCTCTACATCCGCGGTCGGATCTGCCTCCGCGAATCCCTTTTCCTGGGCTTTTTTCAAAACATCTTCATAACGCAGTCCGTATTCGGTCATCTGTGTCAGAATGTAATTGGTGGTGCCATTAAGAATGCCAAGAATTTCCTCAAATTGGTTGGAACGGAGTACGGTTGTAATCGCGTTGAGAATCGGAATCCCGCCTCCTACGCTGGCTTCAAACCGAAATTCAACGCCGTTTTCACGGGCCGTGTTCATCAGTTTATCAAAATTAGCGGCTACCGCGGCCTTGTTGGCGGTTACCACATGTTTGCCGTTTTCCATAGCGGAAAGCATGAAGGTTGTCGCAGGCTCGATCCCGCCCAACAGTTCGATTACAATATCAATTTCCGGATCTTTAAAGATAGAGTCCGGATCTTGCGTGAACTGTTCCGGACGGACGGTAATATCCCGCTCTCTATCCACGTCTCTTTCCAGAATTTTTGTAATTTCAATTTTACATTCAGCAGCAGCTTCAATTTGCGCTTTATTCATTTCCAAGGTTTTATATGTGCCGGTTCCGATGTTGCCGAGCCCCAGCAATCCAACCTGTACTGTTTTCATTCAGCTATACCTCCTACGAACTCTAAAATGCATTGATTAAAAAATTATATAACAAAAAAATAAATTTGTCTTTACTATTTTTTATTTTCTTGACTTTTCTGTCTCCAGTCTGCAAAATGGAAAGAGTGCGAGGAGGAAAAAATATGGCAATTCACATTGTATTAGTAGAACCTGAAATCCCGCCAAATACGGGAAACATCGCAAGGAGCTGCGCGGCGACAGGAAGTGTTCTCCACCTTGTAGAACCGCTGGGTTTCTCGATTGATGACAAAAGCCTCAAGCGGGCAGGGCTGGACTACTGGCCTTATGTGCAAGTGGAGATTCACCCGGGGCTGGACGCGTTCCTGAAACAATACGAGGGAAGAAACATGTATCTGGCGACTACGAAAGGCTCCCGGCTGTATACGGAAGTTTCTTATCAGGATGAAGATATGATCCTTCTGGGAAAAGAGACGGCAGGCCTGCCGAAAGAGCTGATTCAGGCCAATGAGGATAAAGCGATCCGGATCCCGATGAGTGAGGAAACAAGACTTCGTTCTTTCAATCTATCCAATTCCGCCAACATTATTTTATTCGAAGCCCTCAGGCAGTTAGACTTTCCTAATTTGAGATAAAAGCCTAGAAAAAGGCATGAAATATGGTATAATAAATGCGTATAATTTTAGAGGTGTTAAATGAGTATGCGACTGGGATATGATTTAACAATTGAACAGACACAGAAGCTGGTCATGACTCCGGAATTGATCCAGGCGATCCAGATCCTGCAGTTTAATACACAGGAACTGGATTCCTATGTGCAAGAACAGTTGCTGACAAACCCTGTTTTAGAGCAGGGGGCGTCGCAGCCTGGCAGTGAAGGACAGGAACGCCGGGAAACAGATCGTGGACAGGAGAATGAAACTCCTCAAAGCGATTCGGGACTTTCGGAAAACGATATTGACTGGAAGGAATACCTGAAAGAACGGCAGTATGATGATATCAGCTATCGGCAGTGGGAATACAAGGATCCGGATGAAAAGGAAAATTCCTATGAGCAGTATACCACGTCGGATATTACCCTGCCGGAGCATCTGATGTTTCAGCTTCAGTTTGCTTCCCACAAAAAGGGATGTCGGCTCGTAGGGAGATATATTATTGAATCTCTGGATGAAAACGGATATATGACCCTTACTGTGGAAGAAATCGCGAGAGCAACCGGCGCTCCGGAAGACAAAGTTGAAGAAGTGCTGGATATTATACATACTTTTGACCCATCGGGCGTAGGCGCCAGAGATCTGAAGGAATGTCTGATGATTCAGCTGGAGCACAAGGGAATCCTTGATGAAAGCTATGAAAGAGTTTTATGTGAACATCTGGAAGATCTGGCTGCCAATCGACTGGGAGCTATTTCAAAAGACATGGGAATCAGTGTAAAAGAAGTCCAGGAAATGGCGGATGAAATTAAAAGGCTGGAGCCAAAGCCGGGCCGCCAGTTTGCCAGCCAGACAGATACTCGGTACATTGTGCCGGATGTACTTGTAGAAAAAGTGGACGATGATTTTGTCGTTACGGTAAATGACAGCAGCACGCCTCATCTGATGGTAAGTTCTTATTACGAACGGCTTTTGAGCGAGGCGGAAAAGGACTCCAATCTGTCCAAATATCTGACAGATCGTCTGAACTCTGCGGTCTGGCTGATAAAGAGCATTGAACAGAGAAAACAGACCATCTACAATGTTGTCGAGGCAGTCGTAAAATATCAGAAAGAATTCTTTGAAAAAGGAAGCAAATATCTGAAAACCCTGACTCTAAAGCAGATTGCGGAAGAAGTTGGAATTCACGAATCCACCGTCAGCCGGTCTATCAACGGAAAGTATCTGCAGAGTCCTATGGGAGTCTTTGAGATTAAATACTTTTTCTCCGGCGGCGTTACGGGTGGAAGAGGGGGAGAAGGAATTTCTTCCAAGAGCATCAAGAGCTTTATTAAAGAAATCATTGACGGAGAGGATCCGAAATCACCGTACAGCGATCAGGATATGGTGAAGATGCTGAAGGAAAAGGGCATCGATATATCAAGACGAACCGTAGCAAAATACAGAGATGAGATGCATATCCTGTCCTCATCCAAACGGAGACGTTATTAGTTTATACTATAACTAAAATATAAGATATTCAGTTAATCGAGGAGGATTACAAAATGGCAATTAAAGTTGGTATCAGTGGTTTTGGCCGTATTGCGAGAGTGGTAATTCGCGCGGCGATGGACGATAAGGACATCGACATCTGCGGAATCAATGTGCGCAACGCGGACAAGGAGTATATGGTGTATATGCTCAAATACGATTCGATTTTCGGACGTTTTCCCAAAGACCTTGCTGTATACGAGAACGGAATTGTAATCAACGGCAAGAAAGTGCCGGTCTACAGTGAGAGCGACGCTTCCAATATCCCGTGGAGCGAATGCGGCGCGGAATATATTGTAGAAGGTACAGGCGCGTACAATACGACGGAAAAAGCGATGGTACATATCAATCAGGGAGCGAAAAAAGTAATCATCACCGCCCCGGCGAAGGATAAGACAACGCCGACCTTCGTAATGGGTGTTAACCATATGAATTACAAGAAAGATATGGACATTGTTTCCAACGCGTCTTGTACGACGAACTGCCTGGCGCCTCTGGCAAAAGTCGTTGAGGACAACTGGGGGATTGAACAGGGACTGATGTCCACCATTCACGCGGCGACGGCAAAGCAGAAGGTTGTAGACGCCCGTTCGCTGAAAGACTGGAGAACCGGAAGATCCGTCTTTAATAACATTATCCCGTCAACAACAGGAGCAGCTAAGGCGGTAGGACTTGTAATTCCTTCTCTGGTAGGAAAGATGACAGGAATTTCCTACCGGGTTCCGACTGCGGATGTATCCGTAATCGACCTGAATATCATGACCAAAAAATCCGCTTCCTACGAAGCGATCTGCGCGAAAATAAAAGAGGCGTCCGAGGGTCCTATGAAAGGCATAATCGAATATGTAGACGATGAAGTGGTATCCAGCGACTTTATCGGCGATCCGCACACCTCCATTTTCGACGCGAGAGAGGGAATCCAGCTGAACGATAAATTCTTTAAGCTGATTGCTTTTTATGACAATGAATTTGGGTATTCCAGCAAAGTCCTTTCACTTATAAAACATATGAATAGTGTTGATACTAAATAAAAGGACAGGATAAGCCTGCCATGAAAGACAGCCGATCACGCATCGGCTGTCGTCGTATCAGATATTTTCTGGGAAAGGAACAGAGAGCATTATGAAAAAAACAGTCAGAGACATTGAAGTCAGAGGAAAGCGGGTGTTGGTGCGGTGTGATTTTAACGTACCGATGCAGGATGGTAAAATCACCGATGATATACGGATTACGTCTGCGCTTCCGACGATTCAGTATCTGCTGGATCACGGAGCGAAAGTGATTCTCATGTCTCATATGGGAAGGCCGAAAGGCGAGGCCAAAATGGAGTATACTTTAAAACCGGTAGCGGATCGTCTCGCGGAGCTATTGGATAGAGAAGTCATCTTTATCAGCGTACCGGAGGTTGTAAACCAGCAGATTGTGGAAACGGCAAACGGTTTGCAAGAAGGACAGGTAATGCTGCTGGAAAACGTGCGCTTCCGTAAAGAAGAGACGAAAAACGAATCCGTTTTTTCAAAAGAACTGGCTCAGTTAGGCGAAATCTTTGTAAATGACGCCTTTGGAACCGCTCACCGGGCGCACTGCTCTACAGCCGGAGTGGCAGACTATCTGCCGGCGGTTTCCGGATTCCTTATTGAAAAGGAAGTGAAATTTCTGGGAGACGCGCTGGAAAACCCGCAGAGGCCGTTTGTCGCTATCATGGGCGGCGCCAAAGTAGGGGATAAAATTCCGGTTATTGAGAATCTGCTCAAAAAAGTGGATACGCTGATTATTGGCGGAGGCATGAGCTATACGTTCTTTAAATCGATGGGGCTGGAAATCGGAACCTCCATTCTGGATGAGGAAAGTGTGGAACTTGCGGGAGAACTGATGAAAAAGGCAGAAAGCGCAGGGGTCAAGATGCTGCTTCCGATCGATGTGGTCTGTGCGAAAGAGTTTGACAATAACAGCGAAAAAATCGTGTGCGACAGGGAAAACATCCCGGCAGACCGTATGGGTATGGACATCGGCCCTAAGACCGCGCGGCAGATTCGTGAAGAACTGCTGCAGGCAAAAACCGTTGTTTGGAACGGACCGATGGGCGTGTTTGAAATGCCGAATTTTGCGGAAGGCACGAAACAGGTTGCGGAAAGCCTGGCGGAAAGCGACGCGGTATCCATTATCGGCGGCGGCGATTCGGCGGCGGCGGTTCAGCAGTTTGGCTATGGCGATAAAATGACCCATATTTCCACGGGCGGCGGAGCGTCCCTGGAATTTTTAGAGGGCAAGGTTTTGCCGGGAATTGCGGTATTGGAGGAAAAAGAATGAGAATACCATTTATTGCGGGAAACTGGAAAATGTTTAAAACAGGCCGGGAGGTTGTGACCTTTGCGGAAGACTTTAAAAAGCTGTACCAGGATACGGACGTAAGGACTGCTGTCTGCGCTCCCTATGTCTATCTGGGGCTTTTGAAAAATCTGTTTTCCGGAACCAAAATTAAAGTCGGCGCCCAGAATGCGTTCTATGAAGATGAAGGCGCTTTTACGGGTGAAGTTTCGGTAAAGATGCTGGAAGATTTAGGAGTCGATTACTGCATCATCGGCCATTCGGAGAGAAGGCAGTACTTTGGAGAAACGGATGAAATCGTTAACAAAAAACTGAAGCGGCTGCTGGCAGGTCCGATTACCCCGATTTTATGCGTGGGAGAAAATCTGCAGCAGCGTGAAAAAGAAGAACAGTATCTGGTAGTGCGGGATCAGCTGATTTGGGCGCTTTCGGGAATTACGCCGCAGCAGGCGGCAAAGATCGTGATCGCGTATGAACCGGTGTGGGCCATCGGCACGGGAAAGACCGCGACGCCACAGCAGGCAGAAGATATGTGTGAGTTTATCCGCAACGCGGTGGAAGCGCTGTACGGTGAAGAAGTGGCGGATCAGGTCGTGATTCAGTACGGCGGCAGTGTAAAGCCTGCCAACGCTACCGATATTATGGATATGCCGAATATCGACGGCGCTCTGGTAGGAGGAGCGAGCCTGAACGCGTCCGATTTTATGGAGATTATTGATTTTTAAAAGTAAGGAGGACATACAAGATGCCATTTATTGAAGATGTAATCGCACGGGAAGTGCTGGATTCACGGGGCAACCCGACAGTTGAAGTAGAAATTACCCTGGAAGACGGAAGCGTGGGCAGAGCAATGGTCCCTTCCGGGGCGTCTACAGGGGTACATGAAGCGGTCGAACTCAGAGACGGTGATAAAGCGCGCTATTTGGGCAAAGGAACCCTTAAAGCAGTTGAAAATGTCAATACAATTATCGCGGATCAAATTCTGGGATTTGACGTTTTCGATCAGGTGGGGCTGGACAAAATGCTGATTGAGCTGGATGGAACCCCTAATAAAGGAAGATTGGGCGCTAACGCCATTTTGGGCGTTTCTATGGCCGCGGCAAGAGCTGCGGCGGAATCGGTAGGTTTGCCGTTGTTCCAGTATCTGGGTGGAGTAAACGGCAAGGTGCTTCCTACTCCGATGATGAATATTTTAAATGGTGGATCCCATGCGGACAATACTGTTGATATTCAGGAATTTATGATTATGCCGGCGGGAGCGCCGACTTTCCGGGAGGCGCTTAGAATGGGCGCGGAAGTATTCCATAACCTGAAAACTGTGCTGAAAGGAAAGGGGATGAATACCGCGGTAGGGGATGAAGGCGGTTTTGCTCCAAATCTTTCCACCAATGAAGAAGCGATCCAGGTAATTATCGAAGCGATTGAAAAAGCGGGATATAAGCCCGGTGATGACGTGAAGATCGCGCTGGATGTAGCGGCAAGTGAATTTTATGACGCGGATAAAGATATTTACAACCTGACCGGAGAAGGCGTCAGCCGGACTGCGGCGGAAATGGTAGAGTACTATGAGATGCTGGCGGATAAATACCCGATTGTTTCGATTGAAGACGGACTTGCGGAAGATGACTGGAACGGTTGGAAGCTGCTGACGGAAAAACTGGGCAAAAAGATTCAGCTGGTAGGCGATGACCTGTTTGTTACCAATACTGAGAGACTGGCAAGCGGAATCGAAAAGGGAATTGCCAATTCCATTCTGATTAAAGTAAACCAGATTGGAACCCTGACAGAAACCTTTGACGCGATTGAAATGGCTAAAAAAGCGGGATACACGGCGGTTGTTTCCCATAGAAGCGGTGAAACCGAGGATACAACCATCGCGGACATTGTAGTAGGTTTAAACGCGGGCCAGATTAAAACCGGGTCTCTTTCCAGAACGGATCGGATTGCCAAGTATAACCAGCTTCTCCGTATTGAGGAACTGTTGGGCGCTTCCGGACAGTACGCGGGAAATGACGCGTTTTATAATCTGAAATAAAAGCAAATAGTAAGGAAACCGATTAGAAAAAAAGCAGCCTATGAGTCTATTTGATTTATGTGCTGCTTTTCCTTTTTTGTGGAAAGGTACATTTGGATACTACAAAAGTGCTATCTTTATGTGAGTTCTGAAACAGATAATTATAGCTGTCTAAACCCCGCAACCACTGAAAATCCGACAAAACCCCTTGATTTTTGAAGTGCCCTGTGGTAGACTTTATAAGTCACTTTACGAGGAGGTAAAAAAATGCAGACATTTCTCATGATCATACTGGCACTTGCGAGTGTTGTTCTGATTATAAGTATACTGATGCAATCCAGCAATAGCGCCGGTTTATCAGGATCGATCGGAGGAGGAGCGGAGCAGTTGTTCGGCAAGAAAAAAAGCCAGGGTTATGAAGGAATCCTCAACCGGATTTCCACAGTATCCGCTATTTTGTTTATTATACTGTCGCTGATTCTTGTTATGATGGAAGGTTAAAAGCAGAAGCACGGCAGATTTACGAATTTGTTTAATAAAAATTTTAAATATCACTTTTCCGGCGAAAGAGGTGTCCTGCGACATCTCTTATCATTGTGCAAAGGTGAGAGGGAGGTATTATTTCTATGGACATTTTATCGTTGATTGCCCCCATAGCAGCGATAATCGGTCTGATTGTGGCGTTTTCACTTGCCACATGGATTTCGAAGGCTGATGAGGGCAATGACCGCATGAGAGAGATTGCGGGACACATCAGAGAGGGTGCGATGGCATTCCTGAAGAGAGAATACAAGGTGATGGCAATTGTAATCATCGTCATCTTCCTGGTAATCGGCATCTTCATTGGCTGGGTGACAGCGCTGCTTTATGTAATCGGCGCGCTGCTTTCCGTTCTGGCAGGCTTCTTTGGAATGAATGTTGCGACCAAAGGTAACGTAAGAACTGCGAATGCGGCTCATGAAAGCGGAATCAACAAAGCGCTGAAAATCGCTTTCCGTTCCGGAGCGGTTATGGGACTTTGCGTATCCTGTCTGGGACTGCTGGGACTTGGCGTGATTTTCGTCGTAATGGGCGTTGATTGCGCAAATGTCGTAACCGGATTTGGTCTGGGAGCTTCTTCTATGGCGCTGTTTGGACGTGTAGGCGGCGGTATCTATACGAAAGCGGCGGATGTTGGCGCTGACCTGGTAGGTAAGGTTGAAGCGGGAATCCCGGAAGATGACCCGAGAAACCCGGCGGTTATCGCGGATAACGTAGGCGATAACGTAGGAGACGTTGCCGGTATGGGGTCAGACCTGTTTGAGTCCTATGTAGGTTCTATTATTTCCGCGATTACAATCGCGGTTATCGTTCCGACGATTACGCCGGATTTTGGCACGAGTTTTGAACTTCCGCCTCTGGAAGGTTCCTTATTCCCACTGATTCTTTCCGCAGTTGGTATCATAGCCTCTGTTATCGGAATCCTGTGCGTAAGAGGGAAAGAAGGCAAAAATCCTGCCAGCGCGCTGAATATGGGTACGTATATCAGCGGTATCATCGTAGTTATCGTTTCCCTCATTCTGAGCAAAACAATGCTGGGAAATTACAACTGCGCGATCGCGATCATCGCGGGTCTGATTGTAGGAATCGCGATCGGAAAAATTACAGAAGTTTATACATCCGGAGATTTCAAATCGGTTAAGAGAATTGCGGATCAGTCTCAGACGGGTGCCGCTACAACTATTATCAGCGGACTGGGCGTTGGAATGCTGTCCACAGTATGGCCGATTATCTGCATTGCGGTTGGAATCTTCGTTGCAAACGGATTTGCCGGACTGTACGGTATTGCTCTGGCTGCGGTCGGCATGCTGTCCACAACCGGTATGGTAGTAGCAGTTGACGCGTACGGTCCTGTATCCGATAATGCAGGCGGTATTGCGGAAATGTCCGAACTTCCTCCGGAAGTAAGAGAGATTACGGACAAGCTGGATGCGGTTGGAAACACAACAGCTGCTATTGGTAAAGGCTTTGCTATCGGATCTGCTGCTCTGACAGCTCTGGCGCTCTTCGCGTCCTTCTCTCAGGTAGCGAAAATTGATTCCATCAGCCTGCTGGCGCCAATGGTAATCATCGGACTGTTTATTGGCGCCATGCTGCCGTTCCTGTTCTCCGCTATGACGATGAACTCCGTAGGTAAGGCGGCAAACCATATGATCGAAGAAGTAAGAAGACAGTTCAGAGAAAACCCTGGCATCATGGAAGGAACCGCAAAACCGGATTACGCGACTTGCGTTGACATTTCCACAAAAGCGGCTCTGAAAGAAATGATGGCTCCGGGCCTGATGGCGATTATCGCGCCTCTGGCAGTGGGTATCATTCTGGGCGTGGAAGCTCTGGGTGGAATGCTGGCTGGTTCTCTCGCGGCAGGCGTACTGTTGGCTATTATGATGGCCAATGCCGGCGGCGCGTGGGATAATGCCAAGAAATATGTTGAAGAAGGGCATTATGGCGGCAAGGGTTCGGAAACCCATAAGGCCACGGTTGTAGGCGACACGGTCGGCGACCCGTTCAAGGATACGTCCGGTCCGTCCATCAACATTCTGATCAAGCTAATGACGATTGTAGCAGTTGTATTCGCGCCTCTGTTCCTGAGTATCGGCGGTGGCGGCGGTCTTCTGTAAACAAAAAATCAACTTTTGAAGAGAAAAAACGAGACAAGGGCTTAGCCTTTCGTCTCGTTTTTTCGTATATACAGCATAGGGATTTTGCAGAAAAATCATTACTATTTTTACTAAAATTTCCTTCGCGTCTTACCCTTCCTTTGCGCCTAAATCTCTTTTTTATAGAATTCTCAAATTGTAAAAAGGAGTGTCTCAATATCAAGAAAAACAAATTGTCAAGAGCCAAGTTTTACATTAAAAAGTCCAATTGTTACAATGTTTCAAAGTAACTTTTTTGTTGGACATAAAAGCTTTCAAAGCCCTTGACAAAATCTGGATAGGGTAATATATTGCTGTGGGGCTGTCGCGTTAACGAGAAATAAGCGTTAGTGCACAGCCCTTTCTTCATGCGTTGAAAAATGGCGGATGAATCAGGCAAGGGTGCTCCGTCATTCGTTCTTTTTATATAATGCAAACAGAGACAGCCTGGCTGTCCCCAATATTTTTGTATCATATTTTTGTTACAAAATTATGCAACTTTCTCTGTGTCTTCTTTCAATTCATAAAGGTGCAAATCAAGCTTGTCTTTCTGGATTCTGCTATGCAGCCAGCCAAGATTATGTGCCATGGCATAAAGGACATATTCTGCAAATACATTATCCGTTCCCCGGCACAAAAACCTGGTGAATCCACTGTCTCCTTTAATGTCTGCAAATCCGCCTTCTGCCTGGATGCTTCGGTTCATACGGAGTTGCTTTCCCTCTTTGGAATTGATCAGACGGTATTCTTCTTCCCTCAGCTCTTCAAACAATCTGGATACAATCAGTTTCTTGTAACGTTTTTCCAGAGGCTTTTTCCAGTTCCTTCCTGACAGACACTTTTCCCTGTAAGGGCAACCTCCGCATTCCCGGCATACATAGTGGGTTTCCTCACGGCAGTATCCGGATGACGTCTTTCTGGTTTTCTTCCCTGCTTTTTCTACCTTCTTTCCGTTATGACAGATGTAAAAGTCTCCCTCCCTGTCGTAGGCCATGTTTTCCTTTTTCCCGATTTCCTGCGAGAATTTCTTCGTTCCCAGCTGCTCATAATTGGATGGTTTGATGTAGGCTTTAATCTCTTTATCTCTTAGAAATACTAAGTTTTCCTCACTCTCATACCCCGCATCGGCAACGATACGTTCAAACTGAAACTCCAAAGACGCTTCCATCTGCTCCATAAATGGTTTCAGGGTCAGCACATCTGACGGATTCGGATAAACACCTACAGCCACAATGAATCCGGAATTGACGGCATGCTGGATATTGTAGGCAGGCTTCAGCTGCCCGTTCATCCTATGGTCGTCCTTCATGTGCATGAATGTAGCGTCAGGATCCGTTTTGGAATAGCTGTTACGGTTTCCGCATCTGCGGAGTTTGTCTTCATACTCGTTAATCTTTTTCAACGCAGCTTCCAGATCCTCGATGTCCTTTTGCAATTGTTCTTTTCTTTTACCACGTCCGGATACAAATTCAAGTTTTGCTTCTTCTGCTTTCCTCCACAGCTTTTTCAGAATCTTTTTTACATGTTGTTTCTTCACTTCCTTATGCCAGAGAGGTTTCATTTCATACCGGTCGATTATTTCGCCCACAAGTAATGCCGTTTTCTGCAGCAGCCTGGCTTGGTGTTTGGTTACAGATTTCTTCCATACAAATGTGTATTTATTGGCAGAAGCCTCAATCTTTGTTCCGTCAATGAAGACTTCCGTTGTCGTAATCTGCTCCAATTCCAACAGCATACGAGCCATTTGCGACAGAAACAGTTCCGCACATTTTCCAAAGTGTTCGCTGCGGAAACGTGCGATAGCGGAATGGTCCGGTGCCTGTCTGCCTTCAAGAAGATACATGTAATTGATGTCACGTTTACAGTTTTTCTCGATGCTTCTGGACGAGATATCTTTCCTTTCATGATAAGCATAGAGCATGATTTTCAGCATAATTTCAGGAGACGCGTATTTCTCTGATGGCATTCTTTCATAAGTATCATAGAGAGCAGTCAGATCCATTTCCTCCACAAACTGACTGATGAGCCTCACACAATCATTAGCTGGTATACATGCATCGATTTCCATTGGAATTTTCAGTTGATATTCCTTCGTATTTAAAGTATACTCTTTACGTAAGATATTTTTCACACAACTATTTTACACCAACAGCCCGTGATGTTACGACATTTTAGGGCTGTTTTTTGTTGTTTTTTGCGTACACAAAAAAGCTGTCACACTAACAGTCATTTCCCGTTAATGCGACAGCCCCATCCGATTATTTTTTTACATATTTAAGACAAGGAGGAAAACATGGAAGCAAGAAAAAGTGCGAAGCTTTTGGCATGGCTGATTGCGCTTGCAGTGGTGTTTACCATGACGCTGCCATCGTCCGTTGTATGGGCGGCAGAAGATAATGCGTCTGACAACGCGGCAAAGATTGGCGATCAGGAATATGCGACCCTTCAAAAAGCAGTTAATGCAACTAAAGGTGATGCGACAATTCAAATGCTGAAAGATGTTAAGGAAGATGTGACTATTGCAGAAGATGATACAGTCACAATTGACCTGAATGGGAAAACAATTACTAATGAAACGAAAACTCATACCATCACTAATGAAGGAAATCTAACAATTACTGGTGAGGGTATCGTGGACAATGTGACACATCAAACAGCAGCAATCCATAATGCGCAGGGTGGAACAGTTGTCCTAAATGGCGGAACATATACCCGCAGCAAGGAGAATGGACAGAGCGCTGAAGCTAGCGGCGGGAATTCATTTTACAATATCCGCAATTATGGAAAAATGACGATTAATGAAGGTGTCACCGTTAAACAGGATGGACATTTTTCTAGCTTGATTGAAAATGGTTACTATGATGGAAACCAAAACACAGCAAAAATAAATGCTGAAATGATTATTAATGGCGGTACTTTTGAGGGAGGACTCAATACAATTAAAAATGATGACTATGGAGTTCTTACAATCAATGGTGGTACCTTTAAAAATGTAACACAGGCCGCTTTCCTCAACTGGAATGAAGCGACAGTGACAGGAGGAACTTTCACAGTAGCAAGTGAAGCAGAAGGTCCGGCAATTTTAAATGGAAAATTAAATGACACCATGGACAAGGGTGTTCTGAAAATTTCAGGTGGGACTTTTACTGCTGGTGGAAATCATGCCGCTATTGAGCAGATGGGAGGCTCTACTTCTATTGGTGATATCTCCATCACCGGAGGAACCTTTAGCACAAATCCGGATAAATATATTGCAGATGGATATCTGGCAGATAAAACGGAAGATGGATATCAGATCATCAAAGAAGGTGACACAACAGAAAATGTGGCGCTGGTAGGAAAAACCTATTATCCAACTCTGAAAGAAGCCATTGACGCGGCAGAAGCAGGCGACACCGTAACCCTGCTCAAAGACATCACTGTAGATATGGGTGATAAGGATGCGGCGGCAATTGCTATTACAAAGAAACTGACATTAGATGGAAACGGTAAAACCATCGCTGCAAACAAAATCGACGCAAAGGAAGGAATGGGCCATATCCTGGGAATCCAAGGCGCTAACGTAAAAGTAAGAGATCTTACAATTGACGGTACGGACAAATCCGCGAGACATGGTATCCAGGTTTATGGAGAAGGCAGCAAGGCGACACTGTACTCTGTAACAGTAAAAAACTGTTTCGGATATGGACTGGTTGTAAACGGAGCGACAGCGACAGCGACCAGACTGACGACTGATGGAAACGGCTGGGGCGGCGTAAATGTTACCAAAGGCGTTAATATCACAGACAATCCGTCTTTCACACTGAACAGCGGAACTCTGACTGACGAAAATCCGATTCAGATAGATGTAGAAAAGGGCGATTTAGATGCTGATTGGGTAACCTTTGGTGAAGGTGCCGGAGAATGGGATATCATCACAGACGCAGAAACTGGTGATGGTAGACCAGCGATCCAGTGGAAACCGGCAAAAGGCGAAGCAGTTGCTCAGGTAAATGGATCCAACTATGCGACCCTTGAGGCAGCGATTACAGCAGCGAAAGAAAACGCGACTGTAAAACTGCTGAAAGATATCACAGTAAAAACAGTTAAAAAGGATTCTCCGATTATTTTGCTCAACAAGACCCTGACGCTGGATGGAAATGGAAAGACTATTACGGCTGAACTCGGCGACATTAAGCCGGCTGAAGACGCTGAGAATAAGGGTATGAGCCATGTTCTCGGCTTGCAGGCAAAAGACATTGTGGTAAAGAATCTGACGATCAATGGCGGAGATGCGGCAAGACATGGCGTGCAGACTTACGGAGCAGACAATAGCGCTACTCTGGAAAATGTGATGATCAAAGACTGTACCGGATATGGCGCGGTAGCCAATGGTTCAATCCTTACCGTTAACGGACTTAACACCAGTGGAAACAACTGGGGTGGCATCAATGTATCCAAAGGAAGTAATGTGACAAATACGCCTACACTTCAGTTCAATAAAGGAACATTGGAAGAAGAAAATAAGATTCAGCTGGATAATGTAGATGGCTCATCTGTAGTTGATACAGTGGTTGAATTCGGTGATGAAGCGGGCCCATGGCATGCGGAAAAATCTGCAGATGAAAATATTATTAAGTACTTGCCAGGCGCGGATATTACAGGTATTAAACTGAATGTGACAGAGATGACTCTGGAAGTAGGCGATAAAGCACAGTTAATCGCCACTGTATCTCCGGAAAACGCTTACAATAAAGACGTAACATGGTCCGTTCCAGAGGGCACAACAGAAATCCAAGTAGATGCTGACACAGGTGTTGTAACAGCATTCAAAAAGGCTGAGAAGGTAGAGGTTACTGCAACTGCAAAAGATGGAAAAACGACTGCGACGTGTAATATTACGGTTACAGAAGACGCAGACGAGACAACAACCCTCACCGTACAGCCGTCCGTTACTGATACTACGATGAATGCAGATGACATCGTTACCGCCATTAACAATGCGGATGATGCGGATGAAATTCTGGTTAACGTTCCGAGTGATACCAATAATGTAATTAGCAAGGACGTATTCGCGGCAGCTAAAGAAGGAAATGCGGGTAAACTGATTATTAAAACGGAAAAGGCCACTTTCACCTTTGACGCGGCTCAGATTGAAAACGCGGCGGATGTGAACGTAGAGATTACAGATGCAAAGGATGTAGATGTTGATGAATGGCTTCCGGGAGCTACAACAGAAGCGATCGAGCTGACTCACGACGGAAACTTCCCGGCACCGGCAACTATTACTTACACTTTAAGCAGTGACAGTGGCATTACTGCAGGTGCTACCGTATATCTCTATTACTATAACGATTATAACGACGGCGCTCTGGAGCTGATGGCCCAGGATGCGCTGACTGTGGCGGATAACTCGGTTACCTTTACGCTGGCTCATGCTTCCGCTTATGTATTCAGTGCAGAGCAAATCGAAGCTACAACAGTTGCGGAGAATATTGAGGAAGTAATTGCGGCCATCGGTACGGTAACATATGGAGATGAGACAAAAGCTGCAATCGAAAAGGCGAGAGAACAGTATGATCTGTTTGCGAAGCAGTATCCGGAAGATACCGATAAGGTGGGAAATCTGGATACTCTGACTGCGGCGGAAGCTGCTTACAAAGCGCTGGACGATGAAGTTCAGGCCTTCAAGTCAGAGTTTGACGCCTTCTATGACAAAGTTAAAGATGGCGGCGTAATGTCTTATGAAGAGCAGCAGCAGGTTCCGAAGCTGAGAGCGGCGTTTGAAGCACTGGATGACAGCCAGAAGAAAGCATTGGAAGCTTATGAGCAGGATTTGCAGACAGTAGAAGATATCTGCAAAGCTTCCCAGGAAGGTGAAGTCGTATCCCAGGCGAACCGCGTAAGCAAAGCAGTCGCGGAAAAACTGCCGACAAACGTGGCATTCACAACTGCGGTTAAGAGCCAGATTGACGCGGTAAGAGCGCTGTATGACAGTGTTGTAGCGGAAACTCCGGATGCGAAAGTTCTGCTGACCTCCGAGCTGGCGGCAATTGAAAAAGCGGAAGCTGCGTATAAGACAGCGAAGAGAGCGGCGTACAGCAGCGCGAAGATTTCTCTCAGCACAACGAAGTACACTTACAACGGCAAGGCAAAACGGCCGACCGTAAAAGGCCTGAGCGCCTTTGTAAATGGAACGGATTACACCATCGCTTACAAGAGCAACGTGAAATCCGGAAAAGCAACGGTAACGGTAACTGGTAAGGGCGACTGCGCGGGATTCTCCGCGAAGACTGCGACCTTCCGCATTGTTCCGAATAAAGCGGCTATCAGCAAGCTGACAAAAGGCAAGAGAAACATGAAGGTTCGGATTAAGAGCCAGAAAAAAGCGGCTGTAAGCGGCTACCAGATTGCTTATAAATACGGAAAATCCGGAAAATACAAAAAGGTTACAACCACGAAGCTGACGAAGAAGATCCGCAAGCTGAAGACGAAGAAGTACTACTATGTAAAAGTTCGTGCTTACAAGAAGATCGACGGCAAGAAATACTACGGAACTTACAGCAAAATCAAAAAGATCAAAGTTCGTTAAGAACCATCCTTAGAACAACAAGAAAAGCGGGGCTGCCTGAAAGGGCAAGCCTCGCTTTTCTTGCATATTACATTCCAGCAGAGGCAGTTATTCTAAAAACTGCCCGCCGTGAAGCGACAGCTCCGCCGCGAGAGCGGCGATTTCCTCTGGGCTTTCCTTCATGCCGGTATCCAGCCAGGTCTGGATCAGGCCGATGTGGCCGCTGATGATAAAGGCGTAAAAATACTCGAACTGCCGGGCGTCGATATGCTCGTATTTCTTCTCCCAGGTCTGAAAACACTTATCATGAACCAGCCCTTTGAGCCGCTCCAGGAAGGTGATATCTCCATTTTCTCCCAGAAACGCCGCGCATAGATCCGCGTTTTCCGCCAGATATGCGTAGATGCGGGAAAAAAGGGGCAGCAGGGAGCGGGAAAGCTCCTCATCGGAAACCGAGTCCAGAATTCTTTGAAACTCCGTCATAATCGTATCTTCGATTTTTTCCACCATATCGTAAATGTCCCGGTAATGGAGATAAAAGGTCCCTCGGTTCATATCCACCAGATCGGTCAGCTCCTTGACCGTAATTTCCTTCAGGCTTTTTTTCAGCATCAGCCTGGCAAGCCCCTGCCGAAGCTGATTTTTTGTTTTGCGGACCCGGCGATCGACCGGCTTTTCCATTTTAAACAACCTCCTTCCAAAATCAACACGCGCCGCTGGGAATGTTCATTATTCTACAGCAAAAGCGGAATTGCTTATTGAAAAATCCGTTAAAATCATTATAATAAAATACAGCTGATAAATCAACACAATGTTCATTAATAGAATCTTGTTGATAAATGAAAACAAAAGGGGGATGTATGAATCGTTTTTTTCGGGGAGTCTTAAGCCACAGAAAATTTGTTATCGCTCTCTTTGTGTGCTGCGCCATCGCGGGAGCGATTCTTTCCTTAGGGGTAAAAGTCAATTATACCTTTGCGGATTATCTGCCGCAAAATACGGCTTCCACCGTGGCGCTGGAGACCATGAATGAAGAATTTGACGGAGGGGCTCCCAACGCGAGACTGGTGATTCCGGATGTGACGATTCCGGAGGCTCTGGAGATGAAAGAGAAGATCGGCGGTATCGACGGAGTAGACGGGATTACCTGGCTGGATGACGCGGCGGATATCGAAGGCCCGCTGGAGCTTATCGAGGAAGAGGTTCTGGAAGAATATTATAAAGATGGAAAGGCATGCTTTTCCCTGACCATTGATTCGGATAGAATTCTGAGCACGGTTACGGAGGTAAGGAAGCAGGCGGGGGAAGACGCTCTTATGGAGGGTTCGGCGGTCAATACGGCGGTGGCCACCGAAACAACGGGAACGGAAGTCAGCCATATTATGATCATCGTCGTGCCTCTGTGCCTTGTGATTTTGCTTTTGACCACCACATCCTGGTTTGAGCCGATTTTGTTCCTTTTGACGATTGGGATAGCCATTCTCATCAATATCGGAACCAATCTGTTCTTCGGAGAAATTTCCTTTGTCACAAAAGCGGCTTCCAGCATTCTGCAGCTGGCGGTTTCTATGGATTATTCCATCTTTCTGCTCCACCGGTTTTCCGCGTACAGGAAAGAGGGGATGGACGTCCGGGAGGCCATGATAAACGCCATGCATAAATCCTTTTTCACGATTACCGCCAGCGGACTTACGACTGTAATCGGTTTCGCCGCGCTGATTTGTATGAAATTCCGTATCGGGCCGGATATGGGCGTCGTCATGGTAAAAGCCATCGCCCTGTCGCTGATCTCGGTACTGGTGCTGCTGCCTGCCATGGCGCTGGTAAGCTACCGGCTGATCGACCGCACCCAGCATCGGCCGCTGCTTCCGGAATTCGGGAAATTCGCCGGGCTGGTTTTCAAAATTCGCGTTCCGGCGATGATTCTGTTTCTGCTGATTATCACGCCGGCGTTTTTGGCGCAGGGGGACAATGACTTTCGCTATGGGGCGGGAGACATGTTCGGTAAAGGCACCCAGGTCTATGAAGACCGGATTAAGGTGGAGAGCACCTTTGGAAAAACAAACCAGATGGTTATGATGGTGCCGAGGGGTGATACGGCAAAGGAAAAGGAACTCAGCGACGCGATTTATGAAATCCCGCAGGTGACGAACGTGATTTCTTATGTGGATACAGCAGGCGCGGAGGTTCCGATTGAATATCTGGATGAGGATACTCTGAGCCAGCTTGTTTCTGAACATTACAGCCGCATGGTGATTTCCGTCAGCACAGAGCCGGAGGGGAAAGACGCCTTCTCGGTGGTGGAAAAACTGCGGCAGCTGGGGAAGAAGTATTACGGCGGAGAATATCTGCTGGCAGGAGACAGCGTGTCCACCTACGATATGCGAGAGGTGACGACGTCCGATATGCAGGTGGTTAATTTCATCGCCATCGGAGCGATTTTCCTGATTTTGCTTCTGACGATGCGCTCCCTGTCGATCCCGGTCGTATTAGTCCTTGTGATTGAAACTGCCGTATGGATGAACCTGTCGGTGCCATACTTTACGGGAGAACATCTCCAATATATCGCCTATCTGATTATCAGTTCCATACAGCTGGGCGCGACGGTGGATTACGCGATTCTGATGGCAAGCCGCTATCTGGAAGAGCGGAGCATCCGGCCCAAAGGCGAGGCTGTGCTGGAAGCGGTGAAGAATACGAGCCTTTCGATTCTTACATCCGCTTCCATCCTTACCCTGGCCGGATTGATTCTGGGCGCCATCTCCACAAACGGAGTGCTGAAAGAACTGGGAGTGCTCGTAGGACGGGGAGCGATTTTCTCCGCGATCCTGGTGCTCCTGGTTCTGCCGGGAATTTTATACCTGCTGGATAAGGTGATAGAGAAAACAACGTGGAAAGCGAATTTTTTCAGGGAGGATAAACAACATGGGTAAACGATGGATTGCAATCGGACTTGCAGTAGTTCTGGTCTGCACGGCGACGTCACCGGTTTTCGCGGCGCAGGCGCCCAGCGAAAAAGAAGAAGTGGTCTACGCGGATCTTAAGGATAACGGTCAGACGGAAGAGGTTTATGTGGTCAATATCTTTGAAAACCAGAAAAAGATTGAGGATTACGGAATCTATGAATCCGTGCGAAATATGACTTCCACCGATGAGATCCGCCAGAAGGGGGATCAGATTCAGATCGCTACGGAGGATGATATTCTGTATTATCAGGGAAACTTAAGGAGTGGAGAAATTCCATGGGATATCGGGATTACCTGCTTTCTTGACGGAAAAGAATGTTCCGCGAAAGAGCTGGCGGGAAGCAGCGGACATCTGCGGATTCGCGTGAAAATCCGCCAAAACCAGGACGCGGACCCGGAATACTTTGAAAACTACGCGCTGCAGGTGACGGCTGCCCTGAATACGGAGAATTGCAGGAATATCACGGCAAAGGGAGCCACAGAAGCCAACGCGGGAGGAAACCGGCAGTTTACGTGGACGCTGCTGCCGAAAACAGAAAAGACCCTGAATCTTACGGCGGACGTGGCAGATTTTGAAATGGAAAGCATCTCCTTTAACGGCGTGAAAATGAACCTGGATGTGGATCTGGACAAAGACGCCCTTACCCGGCAGTTTGACGCTTTGGAAACAGCGGTAGCAGCTATTGATAAAGGCGCGAAAACCCTTGACAAAGGAACCGAGAATCTTTCGGAAGGCGCCGAGGAGCTCGATAAGGGCGCGCGGGAGCTGAAGGAGAAAACCGCGCCGCTGAAAAAGGAAAGTAAGGAACTGTCCAAAAAACTCAAACAGGCGGAAAAGCTGGAGTCCGCTTCCGGCCAGGTGAAGGGCGCCACCGAAGTCCTGGCGGAGGGAACTGAGAAGCTGAAAGAAGGGATCAGTTATCAGGCGTTTAAATCCGCTATGGCACAGCAGGGACTGGATCTGGACAGTCTGAAGTCCGGAAACCAGCAGATGCTCCAGCTCCTGAATCAGCTGGAAGGTCTGATCCCCGCGGCCTATCAGGAAAAGTTCGCGGAAGCGAAAAAATTGCTCCAGGGAAATCTGGGCGCCCTTTCCGGAATGGAACAGTATCTGAATCAGGCTTCGAAAAGCGTCAGCCAGGCGGATGAAGGCGCGGACGCGCTGGCGGAAAGCTACGCGGATTTTGACAAGGCGATCCGGTCTTTGAGCGGACAGCTGGAAGATGTGGACCTTTCCCAGCTGGGAAAACTGGCGGATGGCGCGGAGACCCTGGCGGAGGGGAGCGGCAGTCTCAAATCAGGAAGCAGCGCGCTGTCCGAGGGCAGCGGCAGCCTTTCTGTGGGAACCGGAGAGCTGAACAGCCAGACCTCCGGTATGAGCGAAAAAGCAGGAGAGGAAATAGACAGCGTCCTGTCCGGCATTTCCGGAACTGGGGAAACGGTAAAATCCTTTGTCTCAGAAAAAAATACCAATGTAAAGGCGGTTCAGTTTGTGATTAAAAACGAAGCGATTACACTGCCGGAAAAAAGTGTTCCCAAGGAAACGAAAGCAGAAAGCCGCAGCTTGTGGCAGAAATTCCTGGATCTTTTCGGTATTTCCTGAAAAAATCTTAATTTCATAGATAAATTTGTACAAAAGCGCAAATAATATCTACGAAATTAAGAGAGGAGTGAAATACTTTGAAAAAAGCAAGAATGGTAATCGCGATGCTGCTTGCCTTATCCGTCTTTACTTTCGCGGGCTGCGGAAATAACGACAGCAACACAGACAGCACGACGGAATCCCAGACTGTAGAAGAAACGACCGATAACGCGGCGGAAGATATCAAAGATGACGCGGAAGATCTGGGAGAAGATATGAAAGACGGCGCTGAGGATATGGCGACCGATGTAAAGGACGGCGCCGAGGATCTGCTGGATGGCACAGATAATACAAAAAACACCAATTAATAGCAGAACATTCAGAAGGGAAGTTCCCGGCGCGGAAACACAAAAGACTGCGCGGGGGCTTCCTTTCTGCTTTTGCAATAGCGACTCCTATGGTAAACTATACATATGAAGAAGAAAAAGAAAAGACCTGAAATCGCAGGCACATTGTCAAAGCACAAAAGAGGCTTTGGCTTTGTCAGAACCGAAGACGGAGAGAGCGATATCTATATTTCTGCCCGCAGTATTCACGGAGCCATGGACGGGGACCGGGTGCTGGTCGACCTGATTCCGCAGGCTCTGTGGGGAAGCTCACGGGAAGGGATTATCATAAAAATCCTGCAGAGGAATACCGTGGAAGTGGCGGGAACCTTCGAGAAAAGCAAAAAATTCGGCTTTGTCATTCCGGATGGAAAAAAGGGAGGAGAGGATATTTTCGTCCGCAAAAAGGATTTTAGCGGCGCTCAGAGAGGGGACAAAGTCTTGGTTCGGATTACAAAATACCCGGACAAAGAGAACAGCGCGGAAGGCAAAATCGTGGAAATCATCAGCAGGAACGGACAGGCGGGAGGCGATATCAAGGCTCTGGCGCGAAGCTACGGGCTGAGAGAGACTTTCCCCAGCAGGGCGAACGCCGAGGCAAAGGCGGTCAGCAGAGAGGGAATCCACAGCCGAGATCTGGAGGGCAGAAGGGATCTGCGGGATAAAACGATCATTACCATAGATGGGGCGGACTCCAAGGATTTTGACGACGCGGTTTCCGTAGAGATGCTCCCGGGCGGCAATTACCTTTTGGGCGTCCATATTGCCGATGTAAGCCATTATGTGGCAGAGGACGGATACCTGGACCGGGAGGCGCTGAAACGGGGGAACAGCGTCTATTTAATCGATCAGGTGATTCCCATGCTCCCTAAGAGTTTGTCCAATGGAATCTGCAGCCTGAACCCGGATGAGGATCGGCTGACCCTGTCCGTGGATATGGAAGTCACTCCTCAGGGAGAGGTGGTCTCCCACGATATTTATGAGAGCGTGATTCATTCAAAAGAGAGAATGGTCTATTCGGAAGTATCGGACATGCTGGAAAAAAAGGATGATTCGCTGGTAAAAAAATACCGGGATATTTTTGAGGATCTTCTGATTATGAACAAGCTGGCGGGTATTCTGCGAGAAAAGCGGGAAGCGAGGGGGAGCCTGGATTTTGACTTTGATGAGGCATACATCCGGCTGGATTCGTCAGGAGCCGCGGTAAGCGTGGATATCGCCGAACGGCGTACCGCCAACAAGCTGATCGAAGAATTTATGCTTCTTGCCAATCAGACTGTGGCAGAGCATTTTTTCTGGATGGAAGTGCCCTTTATCTATCGTGTCCATGAAGCGCCGACTCTCCGGAAGATGGAGGAGTTCCGTACTTTCCTGAGAGGGTTCGGGCTCAGTGTGAAAGGAACGGCGGGGTCCGTACATCCGCGGACCCTCAATGAAATCCTCAAAAGCGTAGAAGGCAAAAGTTATGAGAATGTGGTAAATACAGTGATGCTCCGATCCATGCAGAAGGCCTATTACGGTACAGAGTGCGACGGCCATTTCGGTCTGGCGCTGAATTATTACTGCCATTTCACTTCTCCGATCCGCAGATATCCGGATCTGTTCATCCACCGCGTTATCAAGGCGTGTCTGCATGGAACGCTGGACGCGGACAGCATGGAGCATTTTCGGAAAAAGGCGCAGGAAGCGGCAGATACGGCTTCGGCTACAGAACGTACGGCTATCGAACTGGAACGGGAAGTTGAGAAAATGAAAAAAGCCGAATACATGGCGGATCGGATCGGCGCGCGCTACGATGGTATTATCAGCGGCGTAACGGGATTCGGAATCTATGTACAGCTGGAAAATACCGTGGAAGGCATGATCCGGCTGGATACTCTGCTGGACGACTACTATATCCATGAACCGGAAAAATACCGGCTGATAGGAGAACGCACGGGCAGAGTTTACGGTTTGGGACAAAGCGTGCGAATCCAGGTGGATTCTGTGGACATTGAAAACCGGGAAATCAACTTCAGGATTGAAGGGTAGGCGCGGAGACGGCGCAGATGGAAGAAAGGGCGTCCCCGGCCTCATCGATGAATACCGGACGGCGGGCAATATCGGCCATGGAGAGCATACCGACAAGCCGGCCGTTTTTTGTGACCGGGAGGCGGCGCACCTGATATTTTGCCAGCAGCAGAGCCGCGTGATGGGTATTCATTTCCGGGGAAGCGCAGACAAGACCGGTAGACATTATATCGCCGGCTTTCAGCTCGGCGGAAGGCTTCCCATCCCCTTCACGGGCGAGAGCGCGGATTACCAGATCCCGATCCGTTACAATCCCCAGAACTTCTCCTTTATCATTGCAGACCGGAATCACGCCTACATCTTCCTGGCGCATCTGCCTGGCAATCTGGCTGAGGGGCGCCTTTTCCTCCACACAGCTGATGCCGGTGGTCATTAAATCTTTTACCTGCATGTTATTATCCTCTCTGACTTTTAAAATCGGATCCAAAAAGGCATCCTGTGATTAGGATGCCCGGAAAAATTTTCTTTATACGGCGCCTTTTTCCATTTTACTTAACGCTCTCTCCCCCAGAAACTTTTGGTAAAGAGAATGACGATGGTAAACAGCTCCAGCCTTCCGATGATCATCAGTAGACTGAGATATAATTTCAGCGGAGCGCTGTATATGGAATAATCTCCCATAGAACCTACCTCGCCGAAGGCCATACCGGTGTTGCTCAATAGAGACGCGGCTGTAGAGATCGTTGTTTCCAGATCCAGATTCTGCAAAGAAAGCACCAGACAGGAAAAGAGAAACAAACACATGTACATGAGAATGAACACCGTGATCTCCGAAACCACCAGGGCGGGAACCGCTTTTT
Source organism: Zhenpiania hominis (assembly GCF_014333425.1). Lineage (GTDB taxonomy): Bacteria > Bacillota > Clostridia > Peptostreptococcales > Anaerovoracaceae > Hominibacterium > Hominibacterium hominis. The sequence goes on from NZ_JACRYT010000011.1 coordinate 89,096, forward strand.
TCCCGATTTTGACCGCCACTACAGAGCGTGGATGAATCCGTTTGTAAAATCCGCGGCCGATTAACTTTAATAGAACGACTACACGGATAACCTTGAGGGAACCGCTGGTGGAAGCCGCGCAACCCCCGATGAACAGCAGGGTGAAGAGGATCATCTGGCATACGGCCGGCCAGATGGTATAATCTGCGCTGGAATATCCGGAGGTCGTAATCATGCTGACTACCTGGAAAAAGGAATCTCTCAGAGCCTGGAAAAAGTTCGGATAATTTCCGAGAAAATAAAGTCCAAGAGTGCAAAGCAGCACAGCCCCGATAATAATTCGCAAAAAGGAGCGCAACTCAACATCCCGCGCCACATAACCCCACTTTCCGGTAGCCGCGTAGTGGTAGAGAATAAAGTTGATTGAAGCAAGGATTGTAAAGACACTGATAATAATCTCAACAGCTACGCTGTTATAGTAAGCGATACCGTCGGGATGGGCAAACAGTCCGCCGCTGCTGATACTTCCCATAGTATTAATCAGAGAATCAAAGGGGGTCATAAATGGGCACAGCAGAATAAATTCCAGGAGGCTCAAGGAAATATAGGTCAGATAGAGTATTTTCGCGGAATCACTCATGCGGACGGCCATTTTTTCTAATACAGGGCCAGGCGTTTCCGCGCGGGCAATCAGCTGGGCGTTGATCCCGAGAGCGGGAAGAATAGAAATGGCAAAAACTAAGATCCCCATGCCGCCCAGCCAGTGAGTAATCGCTTTCCAAAGGAGAAGGGCTTTCGGCATGATTTTGATTCCCATAGCGGTGCAGCCGGTCGTTGTAAACCCTGAGACAGACTCAAAAAAGCTATCGGTAAAGCTGCTGGTAAAATCAGAAAAATAATAGGGCAGCGCTCCAAAGAAGGAACATATGAGCCAGCAGAGAGCTACTACAAGATATCCCTCTCTTGCGCGAAATCGGGCTTTCGCCGGCTTTACAATGAGAATCACAAAGGAACCCGTAGCAATGGTGAGCCCCGAAGAAATCATCAGCGCCCGGATGTTTTCTGTTTCCCCATAGAAAACGGCGCAGAAAAGAGCGGGAAGCATGAAAAGCCCGATAATCAGCGTAACGATTCCAAGAATTTTTGCGATAACCTGATAATTTAATTTAACATTCAATGACATGGCGGTACTTCCTTTAATGATTTGGATTCCAGAATCTAGGCGTTAGCAAAATAAACAGGGTAAACAGCTCCAGCCGTCCTGCCAGCATGAGAATGGACAGAAGGAACAGACCGGGTCCCGAATAAATGCTGAAATTGGCGGCAGGCCCTACAAGCTCCAGTCCGGGACCGATATTTCCGATGCAGGTGAGCACGGAAGTAAATGTGGTAATCATATCAAAATTATTCAGCGACAGCAGAATCGTAGAAATGAAAACCACAGCGATATACAAAAACATATGGTTGGCGATAGCCGAAACCGTATCAGAAGGAATGTTTTTTCCGTTTATTTTAACTGTGACCACTGCGTTGGGATGAAGTCTGGTGGCAATGCCCCGTCGAATCAGCTTTAAAAGAACCAGAATTCGTACGACTTTGATGCCGCCGCCGGTAGAAGAGGCGCAGCCGCCGATAAACATCAGGAGAATCAGAATCATCTTGCTGAAGGTCGGCCAAAGGTCAAAATTATCTGTCGCGAAACCGGTTGTGGTAATGATTGTTGATGTTTGAAATACGGAATAACGCAGAGACTGACCAACGCTGGTGTAAAACCCGCTGAAAAAGAGATTGGCCGCGATGAGAATCGTGGAAGCTCCGATAATGAACAAATAAAAGCGAAACTCCGCGTCTCGGAAAATAGATGAAATTCCGTCTTTCAGCGACATATAATACAGATTGAAATTGGCGCCGGAGAGAATCATAAAAAATGTGATGACCATTTCCGCGTAAACACTGTCAAAATGGGCGACGCTGTTATTATAATCGGAAAATCCTCCGGTACCTACGGAGCCGAAGGTGTGAAGCAGCGAGTCATAAAGACTGACGCCTCCCAGACACAGGAGAATGGTTTCTACAATCGTAAACACAAAATAAGTTGTGTACAGGGCCTTGGCGGTATCCGACATTTTGGGAGTAATTTTATCAAGAGTCGGGCCGGGAGCTTCCGAAACCGCGATATTCTGTCCGTTGATCCCTAAAGAAGGCATGAGCGCAATGGCAAAAATAAGAATCCCCATACCCCCGATCCAATGCGTGAAAGAACGCCAGAACAAGATGCTTTTGGGAAGGATTTCCACATCAGAAAGCGCTGTGGCGCCTGTTGTAGAAAAGCCGGAACAGGACTCGAAAAAAGCAACAAAAAAATCAGGTATGCTTCCGGAAAGCATGAAAGGCGCGGCCCCCAGAAGCGCGGATACAATCCAGCATACCGTTACAATCAGAAATCCGTCTCGGACTTTCAGGTGCTGTGTAGAAGGCTGTCCAAACCATAACAGAAAAAAACCGCAGACCGCCGCAAACAATATGGTACCTAGAAAAGCCAGAAACGAAACAGTTTCTTTATAAATAACCGCTACAATAAGAGAAGGAAACATGGAAAGCCCGATGACCAGCATCGCCAGACCAATGATTCTGCAGAATGTACGTAAACTCAGATTCATAGCGGCGCTCACCTCTGTCTCTTACGTTTAAAAAATGGCAGCTTTTCATTATCCCTCAGCATTTTTTCCAGTTCCGGAAGCTCTGTCAGCAGGCTGAAGAAAATGACCCGATCCCCTTCCTGAATGATGGTGTCTCCATTTGGAATAATGACATTCAGTCCTCTGTGAATCGCGGCGACGATGACTCCGTCCGGAATTTCCAATTCAGATAATGGACGGTCGATGAGTTTCATGTGGTGGGAAGCGATGATTTCCATGATTTCAGCCTGTCCCTGAATCAGGACAGAAGAAACGACCCGTTTGGAACCCTGGACAAAACGGAGAATTGTACTCGCGGTAATATCAATCGGATTGAGGGCCATATCGATTCCCATACTTTCAATGAGTTCCGAGTAGCTTTCGCGGCTTACTTTAGCGATTACATCTTCAATTTTATGTCGTTTGGCCATTAATGCCAGCAGCAAATTCTCTTCATCATATCCGGTCGCCGTTACAAAGGCGTCCATCTCATCCAGATTTTCTTCTTCCAAAAGATCCAGATCCGTGGCGTCGCCGTGGAGGATCATAACGTCTTCCAAATGGGTGGAAAGGTAATGGCATCGATTCTTGTCAATTTCAATGATTTTGACCGCAATTCCAAATTCGGAGAGTTTTTTCGCGAGATAATATCCGGTTTTTCCTCCCCCCACGATCATGACTTTCTGCAGATCGGTGTACTTACCCTTTTCATGTACCTGCGCGTTCAGCTCCATGATGGGAATCCGTTCACCGATCACATAAAGCCCATCTTCGGGCTGGATAACGGTGTCCCCATGGGGAATAATGACTTTTCCGTTTCTGGATAAAGCGACAATCAGCATGTTCTCCAGCACAGCGCCTACATCATGCATCGAACGACCGATGAGCGCGGAAAACTTTTTCGCGCTGAATTCCAGAAGCGCTACTTTCCCGCTGGAAAAAATACCATTGCTAAGGGTATATTTTTCCACCAGGTATTTATAGATTTCAACGGTAATTGCCAGATCCGGATTTACAATGTTGTCAATCCCCATAGTTTCTTTAATAAAACCAAGCTGATCCATATGCTCCGGATCGCGGACTCTCGCAATGACTTTGGAGCAGCCAAGCTTTTTCGCGAAAGACGCGATGACGATATTGGTCTCGTCGCTTTCTGTTACAGCGATCAAATAATCATAGGTGGCGATTCCCAGGTTCTTGAGAATTTTCGTCTCCTTCGCGTTCGCGTTAACGGTCATGACATCCAGATGGGAGCTGAGCTTCTGCAGAACATCTTCGTCCTGATCGAGAATGGTTACAGAATGATCTCCGCCCAGGAGCGCTTCCGTAACCTTCAGGCCCAGCTTCCCCGCGCCGACAATAGCAATTTTCATTTCTCCCTTTTGTACCTCCATAATGAAAATAACACCATTATTGTATCACTATTTGTCGGTTTGGCAATACGCATTTTACAGGATATACAAAATTTCGTCTAATTCTCAGATAGCCCCTAGAACAAAGAACCGGATTAGGAACAAAATCCCCAGTACGGCCGTTAGCCAGTGAATCTCGCGGACCTTTCCACACAGCAGTTTTATAATAATGTGGGAAATCAGTCCCAGCGCGATTGCGGTGGCAATGGAGTAAGCAAACGGCATAGCGGCAATGGTAAGAAATGCCGGAACCAGCTGGGAAAAATCATCCCACTGAATATTTTTCAGAGACGGGAGCATCATAGCCCCGACAAAGATAAGGGCAGGCGCAGTAGCTGCCGAAGGGATGATCTGCACGAAAGGAAGGGCCAGGATAGAAAGCAGGAGCAGGACTGCGGTTGTAAGAGAGGTAAGGCCTGTTCGTCCTCCGGCGCCGATTCCGGAGATGGATTCCATGTAAGTGGTAACCGTGGATGTACCACAAGCCGCGCCGGCAGTTGTGGCGATGGCGTCGCACATAAGTGCTTTTTTCATACCCACCGGGTTTCCGTCAGCATCTTTGAAGTCCACCTTTTTGGAAACGCTGATCAGAGCTCCCAGGGTGTCGAACATATCTACAAGGGAAAAGGACAGCACCAGAATTAAAATAGTAAAAATTGTAGAAAGCAGATTCTGACCCGCAAATAAACTGCCGAACCCTTCGATAAACGAACCCAGAGAATAAGTAGTGAAATCCGAAAAAGGCTCTGAGAAATTCACAGAAAAGGATTCCGGAAGGGTGGTGACGCCCAGGGGAATTCCAATGATCGTTACCGCGATGATCCCGATAAGGATTGCGGCTTTTACATGAAGCGCATGGAGCGCGGCCATAATGAAAAGGCCAAGGAGGGCGAGCAGGCACCCATATACGGCAACTTTTTGATCCGGATCGCTGATTGCGGAAAAATCGGCGAACGCGATAAGGGTAGAGTCATTGTGGACTACAAGCCCGGCATTCTGCATTCCTACAAAAGCGATAAACATGCCAATACCAACGGGAAGCGCTTCCTGGACGCTGGTTGGAATACATCGAATAATTAATTCTCGCAGGCCACATGCCGTAATGAGGATAAAGAGCACGCCTGAAATGAAAACAATGGCCAGGGCCTCCTGGTAGGTCATGCCGAATCCGACGATTACGGAAAAAGCAAAGAACGCGTTAATGCCCATTCCGGGAGCCTGCGCCAAAGGAAGCTTCGCGTAAAGAGCCATGAGAATCGTTCCAATAAAAGAAGCAAGGCAAGTAGCAATTAAAACTCCGTTAAAAACAGCGTCAGACGGACCACCGGCTGCCGCGACACCGGAAGCGATAAGCTCCGGATTTACAAGAATAATGTAAGACATGGTGATGAAGGTGGTAAACCCGGCGGCAATTTCCGTTGAGACTGTGGTCTTGTGATCTTTCAGCCTGAAAAAATGCTCCAAACGCTCCATGATAAATAAATCCTCCTTAATCAATAAAAATTACAAATACCATTATACTGAATAATGCGAAAAAGAAAAAGTTGTTTTTTATATTTTTTGGACGAAAACAGTACCTTGTGATAGAATAGTTGAGGAAAAGGAAAATAAAAAAGGGGGAGAAAGTATGAAGATAAAACGGTTTATCGGCGGCGTTCTGCAAAGTAATGGTTATGTGATTTATCAGGAAGATAGGGGATGCTGCTATGTGATTGACCCCGGATATAGCGCGGGGGTATTCCGCGATTTTATTGAAAAAAAGCATTTGGATATGCGGGGGATCCTGCTGACCCACCACCATCATGATCATACAGGCGCTGTTCAGAAGCTGAAGACAATGTTTGATTGCCCGGTTTCCATTCATCGGCAAGATGTGGACTTTTGTAAATTTGAGGTGGAACATCCGCTGGAAGATGGAGACAGAATCCTGCTGGAAGATGAGGAAATCCGCGTGGTTCATACGCCGGGCCATACGGCGGGAAGTGTTTGCTTTTTCTCAGAGCGGGGAAAACTGGCTTTCACAGGGGATACAATTTTTAATGTAGACCTGGGAAGAACCGATTTGGAAGACGGTTCAGAATCGGATATGATCCGGTCTTGCCGTGAGGTTATTAATAAATGGAACAATGAGATTTTTATTTATCCGGGGCATGGGGATGGATGCAACATGAAGAAGGTACGGAAAATCAATCATGAATTTCTGGAGATTGTAGGAGATGGAAAATGGCAATAAAACTGATAGCTTTGGATTTGGATGGGACTACCTTAAATGACGATCGGGTAATCAGCCGCGCGAACAGGGAAGCTTTGGAAGCCGCGATAGAAAAGGGCGTCAATGTAGTAATTGCCACAGGAAGGGCATACTCAGCCCTGCCGGAGGATGTTTTTGAGATAAAGGGAATCCAGTATGTCCTGACTTCCAATGGCGCGGTGATTACAGATCTGCGGACGAAGGAGGTTATTTACGAAAACTGCATCGCTCCTTCAGCAGTGGAGAAGGCAGTGGAACTGTTGAAGCAGTATCCCTTTATGGTAGAAGCTTTCACGGGCGGCGGCGCGTATATTGAAAAAGCCGAGTACGATCATATTCGGGAAACAAGGCTCAGCTTTCGCCATGTGGATTATGTGCTGACGACCCGCCAGCCGGTAGACGGGCTGTACGATTTCATTCTTGACCATAAAGAGCATATTGAAAATATCAACGTGAACTTTGAAAATCAGAAAGATCGGTCTATGATGCGGGAGATTCTCAGCGGCCTTGCCGATACAACCCTGACGACCTCATTTGATCACAATCTGGAAATTGGCGGCGCTACAACCAGCAAAGCCGAGGCGCTGCGGGAGTTGGAACATATTCTGAATGTAAAGTCGGAAGAAATGATGGCAGTGGGAGACAGCCCCAATGACATGGCGATGATGCGTCTCGCGGGCCTTCCGGTAGCGGTGGAAAACGCGAAAGAGGAAGTTAAGGCGATTGCCAGATATGTGACTGCTACCAACCATAAGGACGGAGTTGCGCAGGCGGTGCGTAAATTTGTGCTGTAAATATGGAAAAGCGGTTTGATCTGTTTTTATAAACCGAAAAAACAATATATACTTGCCACGCGTTATACGCGTGGTATTTGTATTGGAAGGAAATAATAATGCGGGAAGAAAAAGAAAATTTTCTTGACAAAACAAAATCCTTAATATAACATAAATGTAAAATAAATACATTTAGTTAAAAGGGGTAGAGAAAATGACAAATCAGCAACTTGGAAGAATAGGAGAAGACACGGCCAAAGCTTTTTTGGAGTGTAAAGGGTATCGCATTTTGCACAGAAATTTTCGGTGCAGGGCCGGAGAAATTGATTTAGTAGCGTTAAAGGGACGTATTTTGCATTTTATAGAAGTAAAGACAAGACAGGGAGACTCCTACGGGCATCCGGCGGAAAGCATAACGCCGAAAAAACTTGGATGTATGAAAGCGGCCGCATGCAGTTATCTGGCGGCCAAGGGGGGACAAAAAATGGCTTTTGGGCAGATGCAGTTTGACGCCATTGAAATTGAAATTAACCATATTGAGAATATCTAGGAGGGAAGGTTGATGCTGTCGAAAATAATTACCGCCTCCCTTTTGGGGATGGACGCGGAAGTGATAACTGTGGAAACCGATTTGCAACCAGGGCTTCCGGCCGTTCATATGGTAGGTCTTGCGGACACGACAATCAAGGAAGCCAGGGAACGAATTCGGGCGGCAATCCTTAATTCAGGTTTGGAATTTCCCAGGCGGCGCATTACGGTCAATCTTTCGCCGGCGGGGAGGCCAAAAGAGGGCAGCCATTTTGATCTGCCTATAGCCATGGGAATTTTAATGTTAGAAAGGCATGCGGAACCTATGATCGAAAAAACCGCTTTTTTAGGAGAGCTTTCTTTGGACGGACAAGTAAAGCCGATCCGCGGCGCGCTGCCGCTTGCCATGGGGCTGCGTCAGCAGGGAATTCGCAGACTGGTGCTTCCGGAAAATAATTTGCGGGAAGTTGCCCTGTTGAAGGATATGCGGCTTTATCCGGTAAGAACCCTAGCGGAAAGCCTGGCATACGCCAGGGGCAAAAAACAAAAAAATTGGGTCACAATGCAAGCGGAGAATGACTGTGAGGTGGATTCTGCCAGAGAGGAATTCCGTGACGTCGCTGGACAGGAACGTGTTAAACGGGCAGCTTTAGTTGCCGCAGCAGGAAATCATGGTATTTTCATGATCGGGAGCCCGGGAAGCGGAAAAACCATGATAGCGAAACGAATCCCGTCTATCATGCCGGAGATGAGCTATGAAGAACGGCTGGAGGTAACAAGAGTGTATAGTGCGGCAGGCCTTCTGGATGACAGGTGTCAGGTTGTGAGAAGTCGCCCTTTCCGGGCACCCCACCATTCCATTTCAAAGGCGGCCTTTATCGGAGGAGGGAGGATTCCTGGACCGGGAGAGCTTTCGCTGGCCCATAATGGAATTCTCTTTTTAGATGAGTTCGGTGAGTTTGATCCGGCGCTGTTGGAGACGCTGAGGCAGCCGGTTGAAAAAGGAACCATCACAATCAATCGTTCCTGGGGAAGTGTATCCTTTCCCTGTAGGGTGATGCTTGTAGCGGCCTCCAATCCGTGCCGCTGTGGATACTATGGTGATCAAAATCATCTCTGCACCTGCTCAGAACGGGAACTCGCCCGTTACTATTCGCGGTTTTCCGGACCGCTGCTGGATCGGTTCGATCTTCACATACAGGTGCTTCCAGTTCCCCGAAGCCAGATCACGAGCGGCGGAAAAGGAGAAGACAGCTACAGTATGAGGCAAAAAGTCGCTGTTGCGGCGGAAATTCAGACGGACAGATACAAGGACGCCGGAATTCGTTTTAACAGCAGGCTTACAGAGAAGCAGACAGAAGCTTTCTGTCCTATGACAGAAGAATCGCGGCGCTTTCTGCAGAAAGCATATGAAACGCTGGGGCTCAGCATGCGGGCCTATTATAAAATGATTAAGGTCTCAAGGACGATTGCGGATCTGGAGCAAGAACCGCTTATTCATACGGCCCATATAGCGGAAGCTCTTCAATACCGCCAGTTAGAGCCCTTTTATAGGAGAATGGAATATGATCGTTCAAGAAGTATATATAAATGAAGATAAATATCCGGAACTTCTCAAGGAGATTAAAGAGCCGCCGAATCCTCTGTATTACGTAGGAAATCTGGAGTTGATTCACAGAAGATGTGTGGCAGTGGTAGGATCCAGAACGGCAAATGAATATGGAAGAAATATCGCCAGAAAACTGGGCGCGCGTTTGGCGCAGTGCGGTGTAACGGTGATAAGCGGAATGGCCAGAGGCATTGACACATGTGCCCATCTGGGAGCTTTGGAAGAAGGAGCAGGCGCTCCGGGCAATACGGCGGCGGTCCTGGGATGTGGGGCGGATATCTGCTATCCGGCCTCGAACCGAAGGCTACGGGATGAAATTGGCAGACGTGGGCTTCTGTTATCCGAATACCCGCCGGGCACTGCGCCGGCCAGATATCGCTTCCCCAGACGAAACCGGATTATCAGCGGTCTTGCGGAAGCGACCGTTGTCGTTCAGGCGCCTAACAGCAGCGGAGCGCTGATTACAGCGGAGCTTGCGGCAGAACAGGGGAGGACTGTCTACGCGGTACCGGGACCCATTAACAGCGCCTACCATCTGGGGAGCAACAAGTTGCTGAGGGACGGCGCGGTTCCCCTGGTGGTTCTTGAGGATTTAATATCGGAAATGGGATTTGAGATATGTGAAACGGGATATGATGAAAAAAATCTGGGACGCGATGAAAAGAAAGTTGTGGAACTTCTGCGTGGCCACGGAGAAATGACACAGGATCAAGTATGCGGAGCCTTGGGAAAACCCGCGTCATTTGTCAGCGGAATCCTTACAATTTTGGAGATAAAAGGTGTAATTTGCACATCAATGGGGAAAATTTTTATTGCAAAATAACAAAAAAACGATATAATAAGCATTTAGAACATACATTTAGGAAGTTCCTCTGTATCAGACAGAAATCAGATAGAAGTTTAGGAGGTTTTTTATGGCTGCTGCCAAAAAGAATTTGGTGATCGTGGAGTCGCCGTCAAAAGCAAAGACAATTGGAAAATTCCTGGGAAGCAGATATAAAGTGATCGCGTCGGTAGGACATGTGCGGGATCTGCCCAAAAGTAAGCTTGGAATTGATATCGAAAATGATTTTGAGCCGCAGTATATTTCCATACGGGGGAAAGGCGATGTAATCAAGGAGCTAAAGAAAGAAGCAAAGGCCGCAGCAAAAGTTTATCTGGCAACGGACCCGGATCGCGAGGGAGAAGCGATTTCGTGGCATCTTGCGTACCTGCTTGGAATTGATCAGAACAAACCCTGCAGGATTGTGTTCAATGAGATTACAAAAAAAGCGGTTCAGGCAGCGATTAAGAACCCACGCCCCATCGATCTAAAGCTGGTTGACGCACAGCAGGCCAGGAGGGTCCTGGATCGTCTGGTAGGTTATCAGATCAGCCCTCTTTTGTGGAGAAAAGTGCGCAGAGGACTTTCCGCCGGGAGAGTGCAGTCCGCGGCATTGAAAATTATCTGCGATCGAGAAAACGAAATTAAGGCCTTTGTTCCTCAGGAATACTGGACGATTACGGCAGAACTGAAAAAAGGAAAGAAATTTTCGGCAAAACTTGCGGAATATAAGAATAAAAAAATTACAGTTGAGAATAAAGAACAGGCCGATCAGATTGTAAGTGAGTTGAAAGCAGGGACCTATCTGGTAAAAAAAGTTGAAGAACGGGATCGTTCCCGAAAGCCATATGCGCCTTTTACAACCAGCAGCCTCCAGCAGGAAGCGTCTACCAAGCTGGGATTTTACACGAGAAAAACGATGCTGATCGCACAGCAGCTCTATGAAGGCGTGGAAATCAAAGGCCATGGCACAGTAGGGCTTGTTTCTTATATCCGTACAGACTCTGTGCGGATTTCCGATGAAGCGCGTGCGGCGGCTAAAGACTATATTCTTGAGCAGTTTGGCAGTGAATTTTATCAGAACAATGTTTACTCTAATAAGAAAAAAGATGTTCAGGACGCCCATGAAGCAATCCGTCCAAGTTATGTGGAAATGGATCCGGAATCTATTCGTGATTCTCTGAGCAAAGATCAGTATAATCTTTACCGGCTGATCTGGTCCCGCTTTATGGCTAGTCAGATGTCTCCCGCCCGTTTTAAAGGGGTTTCCGCGTCCATCGTAAATGGCGATTACGGGTTCAAAGCAACTGGGTCAAAACTGGTCTTTGAAGGGTATTTGAAGGTTTACGCATCGTCAAAGGATGAGGAAAATGACAAACTCCTTCCTCATCTGGAAGAGGGCGAATCGTTGGAAAGCACGGATCTGCTGTCCGAACAGAACTTTACTCAACCGCCGGCGCGGTTTACAGAGGCGAGTCTTGTGAAAGATCTGGAGGAAAAAGACATTGGCCGGCCGAGTACCTACGCGCCTATTATCGCAACCATTATCGATCGTAAATATGTGACAAGAGAGAAAAAAACATTGATTCCGACAGAACTGGGATTTATTGTGACTCAGATGATGGAAGATTATTTTAAGGAAATTGTCGATACCGGATTTACTGCCCAGATGGAAGATAAACTGGATGAAGTAGAAGTTAAGGATGTGGACTGGAAGGACATTATCCGGGATTATTATGGTACTCTGGAGAAAGAATTGGAAGTGGCGGATAAAGAAATTGAAAAGGTAGAGTTTAAAGAGGAACCAACCGGAGAATTATGTGAAAAATGTGGAAAACCGATGGTGATTAAACACGGTCGGTTTGGCGAATTCGCGGCGTGCACGGGGTATCCGGAATGTAAAAATACAAAACCGATTGTAAAATCCATCAATGTGAAATGCCCGAAATGCGGCAAGGACATTGTGGCCAGAAGGAGCAAAACAGGGCGCGTCTTTTATGGTTGCAGCGGTTATCCGGACTGCCAGCAGTCCTATTGGAACAAACCGATTGATCGAAAGTGCCCCAAATGCGGTAGTCTTCTGGTAGAGAAAAACACGAAAAAAATCAAATACGCGTGCTCAAACAGCGAGTGCGATTATAAAGAAGAACAATAATAGAGAAAAAAACAGGCAAATAAGAATGGAGGTAGAATTATGGTACAGTTCCACGCAACAACGATCGTCGCAGTCAGAAGAAGTGCGGATGACGTATGTATCGGCGGTGACGGACAGGTAACGATGGGCGAGACGTCCATTATGAAAAACGGCGCGAAAAAGGTGAAGAAGATCTACCGCAATTCGGTGCTGACCGGATTTGCTGGTTCCGTAGCGGATGCCTTTTCCCTTACGGAAAAATTTGAAAGCAAGCTGGATGAACATGGCGGAAATCTCAAGCGTGCGGCAGTTGCCCTGGCGCAGCTGTGGCGATCGGATAAAGCTATGCGCAGCCTGGAGGCGCTGATGATCGTAGCGGATAAGGAAAGCCTGCTGGTCGTATCAGGAAACGGTGAAGTGATCGAACCGGATCAGGATTTCATCGCGATCGGATCCGGAGGAAATTACGCTTATGCCGCGGCAAAAGCCCTTTATAACAATACAGATATGACTGCGGAAGAAATTGTGAGAGAAGCGCTGAATATTGCTTCTTCAATTTGTGTTTATACAAATGATAATATTACAGTAGAAAAACTCTAGGAGGATACGATGGCGAATAAACTATACCAAATGACTCCCAAAGAAATTGTAGGAGAGTTGGACAAATATATCATTGGGCAGGACGAAGCCAAAAAGTCTGTGGCAATCGCATTGCGGAACCGTTATAGAAGAAGTCTTCTTTCTGAAGAAATGCAGGAAGAAATCACTCCTAAGAACATCTTGATGATGGGTCCGACTGGCGTTGGAAAGACGGAAATCGCGCGGCGTCTGGCGAAGTTGATGGATGCTCCGTTTGTAAAAGTGGAAGCAACAAAGTTTACAGAAGTCGGTTATGTGGGCCGGGATGTGGATTCTATGGTAAGAGATCTGGTGGAAGCTTCCATCCGTATTACAAAGCAGAGTCAGCTTGATGAAAAATACGCAATTGCGGACGAAATTGTAGAGGATCGTATCATTGAAGCGATTATACCCGGAAAGAAGAAACCTGCCAATGATCCGGGCCCTAGCAAAAATCCCTTTGACTTCCTGCTGAACAGCGGCGGCTATCAGAGCCAGAAACAGCAGTACGAACAGCAGCAAGCACAGCAGGCTGGAAGTGAGAGCCAGGGGGAAAAGCAGGATGTCCAGCTGGCCAGAGAACAGGTGCGGCAGCAGCTCAGACAGGGACTTTTAGAAGATCAGTTTATTGAAATCCAGGTAACAGAAGCGCCGAAAACGAATACCCTTGACCTGAATGGCGAAGGGATGGGTATTGCAATCGGAAATATATTCGGCGATATGATGCCTCAGAAAAAAAAGAATAAAAAAGTAAGAGTGCGGGATGCAAGAAAAATTTTGCGGGAGGAAGAAGCTCAGAACCTGATCGATATGGATCAGGTAATAGAAGACGCCCTTCATAATGCGGAGCAGAACGGAATCATTTTTATTGATGAAATCGACAAAATTGCCTCCGGATCCAGTTATCGGTCGGGAGCAGATGTTTCCAGAGAAGGTGTGCAGAGAGATATTCTTCCTATTGTAGAAGGGAGTGTAGTCAATACCAAGCACGGGCCGGTCAAGACAGATCATATTCTGTTTATCGGGGCGGGAGCTTTTCATACGGCAAAACCAACCGATCTGATCCCGGAACTGCAGGGGAGATTTCCGATTCGCGTGGAGCTTGAAAACCTGGACAAGGAGACGTTCCTGAAAATTTTGACTGTTCCGGAAAATGCCCTCATCAAGCAGCATAAAGCTTTGCTTGAAACAGAAGGAGTGGAGATCGAGTTTACAGATAGTGCCATTGAGGAAATCGCGACTATGGCTTTTTTGATGAACGAGCAGACCGAAAATATCGGAGCAAGACGGCTGCATACAATCTTGGAGAAGCTTCTGGAAGATATTTCGTTTAATATCCCGGATATGGAAGAGGACAAGTTTGTAATTGATCAAGAATATGTAAAAGAAAAATTTATGGAAAAAATTCATCCGGAAGATATCGATCGCTTTATTTTGTAAGGTGCTCCCGGATTTTGAGCAAAAACTCTACAATTTTGACAAACTGATACGAAAAACACCTGTCAAGACAGCAATAAAGTCGTAGTTTTCGCATTGAGAAAAACTTTTTAGAAAACTCTAAAAAATGCTTGTCAATTTTTGATCAATCATATATAATACCATATATCATCAGAAGTATTGGAAATTTTGTACAACGCAACGGTTGTAGGAGGAGAGATATTATATGGAAAATCAACTTTTGACAAAAGTAAGAAAACTGAACTGGGTACTTCAGGAAAGCGCGGCAGGAGTTTTTTCGTTTAATGAGTTATGCGCGATTCTGAGCGATTTGATGGACGCCAATGTGTATATTGTAAACCGGAAGGGAAAAGTAATTGGTGTAAACTATAAGATTAAATCGGATAGTTCAACCATTTCGGATCCGGAGACGGGGACGGAGAAGTTCCCGATTGAATACAATGAAGCATTGCTCAAGGTTACTACGACGCAGGCAAACTTGACTGCTGATGAAGCTTTGAAGATTTTTAAATATGATTATGATACATCGGATAAGCTGCATACCGTCATTCCAATTCTTGGAGGCGGCCACAGATGGGGGACGTTGGTTGCTACACGCTATGAACCTGAATTCAGCGAGGAAGATCTGGTACTCGGAGAATACGGAGCTACGGTGGTAGGTCTGGAAATTCAGAGAAGAAAAGCTCTGGAGGAAGAAGAAGAAGCAAGACAGAGAGCGGTTGTGCAGATGGCCATTGGAACTCTGTCCTATTCGGAAATTGAAGCAGTTCAGCAGATTTTCGCAGAACTGAAGGGAAACGAAGGGCTTCTGGTAGCCAGCAAAATTGCGGATCGTTCAGGAATCACCAGATCTGTTATTGTGAATGCTTTGAGAAAACTTGAAAGCGCAGGTGTCATTGAATCCAGATCTCTTGGAATGAAAGGGACTCACATTAAGATTGTAAATCCGAAATTTAACGAGGAATTTGAATATTTAATTTGTACAGGACAGGAACAGAAAGCCTCTGCCGTTCATATAGTGAAAGAACGGCGGAGGTGTTTTTTATGAGCAGGAGAAAAAAATGGAGACAGCGACAGACGATTGTACTGCCATTGTCTTTGTTTTTGATTGCTTTTGCGATATTTCTTTCCCTGTGGTGGCTTTTTACAATGACCGTGGAACCAAATATTGAGGAGGTCGGAAGAATCCGCGCGAAAACCATGGTTACGAAAATGATCAATAAAGCAATCAACGATCAGTTTCTGGAAGAAGCAGATACGGAAAACCTGCTGATCCGCCAGACAAATGAAAAGGGCGAAACCGAAATGATTCAGGCTGATACAAAAGCGATGAATTTACTGATTACGGAAATTTCAAAAGAATTGCAGGATGAATACGCAAAGATGCAGGAGGATACGGTAAAGGTGCCGATTGGAGCGCTTGTAGGAAGTGAAATTTTTTCTCAGACAGGACCAAGTGTAGAGGTGAAGGTGCTCCCTTTAAGTGTGTCGGGTATGGACTTTAAAACAGAATTTGAAGCGCAGGGAATTAACCAAAGCAAGTATAAAGTTTATATTACAATAAACAGTCAGGTAAAAGTTATGGCGCCGGCATCGTCTGTGAATTTGGACATTTCCAGCACTGTCCTTATTGCGGAAGCTGTAATTTTAGGAGGAGTTCCCAACAGTTATGTTCAAGTACCCAAAGAAGATATTCTTGATGTGACAAATGAGTAAGAAAAACGAAAATAGTAGCGCGCGCAGCGGCAGTTGTGGTAAGATAGGAGCATGGTCAGATTTAATGAGAAAAACGAGATTATAAAAGAAGAGGAATATAGAGCGATTCTGGTAGGTATACAGCTGGATGAGGATATTTCCTACTCTATGAAAGAGCTTGCGGGGTTGGCGCAGGCGGCTGGGGTTACTGTTTTAGGAGAGGTGGTGCAGAGTCTTCCGCGGCCAAATCCGGCGACACTGATTGGAAGCGGAAAGGTCGCTGAATTGGCCCAGCTATGCGCGAATATGGAGGCGGACACCATTATTTTTAACGATGAACTTTCCGGGATGCAGCTGCGGAATCTGGAGGAAACCCTTTCTGTAAGAGTGATTGATCGAACCATTCTGATTCTGGATATTTTTGCCGCGAGAGCGACATCCAAAGAAGGAAAACTGCAAGTGGAATTGGCGCAGCTACAGTACCGCATGCCAAGGCTTACGGGATTTGGGAAGTCCTTATCCCGTCTGGGCGGCGGAATTGGCACCAGGGGGCCGGGAGAAAAGCAGTTGGAAACGGATCGACGCCACATTTCCAGGAGAATGGAAGATATTCGTAAAGAACTGGCACAGATTAAAACTACAAGAAGCGTACAGCGGAGCAGGCGGGAAAAATCGGACATCCCGGTGGTTGCTCTTATGGGATATACGAATTCGGGTAAATCGGCTCTGATGAACCGGATGCTGGCTCTGTCTGAAAAGGACGATAAGGCTGTGGCGGAAAAGGACATGCTATTCGCTACGTTGGATACTCAGCAGAGGAGCATTTGCTTAGATGCTTCTCACAAATTTATTTTGATTGATACCGTCGGATTTGTCAGTAAGCTTCCACATCCCCTTGTGCAGGCTTTTAAGGCTACCTTAGAAGAAGTAATATATGCGGATTTGCTGCTTCAAGTAGTGGATGCTTCTTATGAAAACTATGATTTCCATATCGAAGTAACAAACCGTGTTATCAACGAAATCGGAGCGGGAAGCAAAGAAAAAATTATGGTTTATAACAAAATAGATTGTCTCGAAGAATTACCGGTAGATGCTACAGGGTGCGAATGCGCGTTTATTTCCGCAAAGCAGGGGGATGGTATCGAATCACTCCTAGAGCTTATACGGGAAAATCTGTTCTCGTCCAGGAAGAAGGTGTCGTTGCTGATTCCGTACAGTCGCGGAGATATTTCCTCATATCTGTGTGAGAAATCAGAGGTACTTTCTATGGATTACCAGGAAGAGGGAACTTGTTTTGAAGTGGAGCTATCCGAGGCGGATTATTGCAGGTTAAAAGAATATGAAAGAATATAAAACGATCAGAAAAGAGGCTCAGGCGGAGCAGATAATTGAACGATCTCGGTTCATTGCTCACGTAAAGCCGGTGGAAACCCGGCAGGAGGCAGAGCGGTTTATCGCGGCGGTACGGGCGGACTACAAAGACGCGACCCACAATGTTCCGGCCCTGGTGATTGGTGATCAGTTTCAGATACAATGGGCCAGCGATGATGGCGAGCCACAGGGAACTTCCGGAGCGCCCATCGTTCAGATGCTGGTAAAAGAGGGAATTACAAATATAGCAGTTGTGGTGACTCGATACTTCGGGGGAATCAAATTAGGGACAGGAGGCCTGGTTAGAGCCTATACGAGCAGCGCGAAGCTGGGACTGGAGGCCGCGGGACTGTGTGTTGTGAAAGAAATGGCGGTGCTTTCCTTTAAACTTGACTATTCTTTTCTTAGCAAAGCGCAGAATATGGAAAAGAAAGGTGGATTTTATATTGAGGATATCACTTACGCGGAAGCGGTTACTCTTAAAATCGTGACAAACTTGGAGCAGGTAGATACCGTAAAGGAATTGTTTGCCAATCTGACAGCGGGTAGCGCGGCCCTTCTTTCAGAGGAAATCAGCCTTGAAAAAAATCCTGTATAAATTTTCAAATTCTGATTGACACGCAGGCAGGGCTATGCTAATATATAAAAGCTTCAACTGTTTCAGTGTTCCAAGGTAGCTCAATGGTGGAGCAACCGGCTGTTAACCGGTAGGCTGTGGGTTCGAGCCCCACCCTTGGAGCCAATTAAAAAGATAGGAGGAGTACGCGGCAAAGTTCTGTGTTGCGGGGTCTGCGAATTCGCACAGGTGGCATTGAGCAGACAAAAAAATAAAAAATAAAAAAATGCTTGACAATCGAATGAAAATGCTGTATAGTTAATAAATGTGTCGAGTAGATAAGAACACTTGAATGTGGGCGTTTAGCTCAGCTGGGAGAGCATCTGCCTTACAAGCAGAGGGTCATAGGTTCGAGCCCTATAACGCCCACCATAATCGGTTTGACGTTTGGCTGAAAAAGCGGACGTGTTATCAAGGATGCGGTCCGGTAGTTCAGTTGGTTAGAATGCCAGCCTGTCACGCTGGAGGTCGACGGTTCGAGCCCGTTCCGGATCGCCAATTTTATCAGAACCGACGACGAATTTAGTTTGCTGGCGTGGCTCAACGGTAGAGCAGCTGATTTGTAATCAGCAGGTTGGGGGTTCGATTCCCTCCGCCAGCTCCATATTATCGAGGGTTTCCCGAGTGGCCAAAGGGGGCGGACTGTAAATCCGTTAGCTGAGCTTTCGGTGGTTCGAATCCACCACCCTCGACCAATTAATTTCATTATGTGTGCGGAAGTGGCTCAGGGGTAGAGCATCGCCTTGCCAAGGCGAGGGTCGCGAGTTCGAATCTCGTCTTCCGCTCCATTTATGCGGATGTAGTTCAATGGTAGAACCTCAGCCTTCCAAGCTGATGGCGTGAGTTCGATTCTCATCATCCGCTCCATTTTTGGGCTCATAGCTCAGTTGGATAGAGCAACGGCCTTCTAAGCCGTGTGTCCGGGGTTCGAATCCCTGTGGGCTCGCCATTTTTCGAGATTGGGGTATAGCCAAGCCGGTTAAGGCAACGGACTTTGACTCCGTCATTCGTAGGTTCGAGTCCTGCTACCCCAGCCATACGACCCATTAGCTCAGTCGGCAGAGCACTTGACTTTTAATCAAGGTGTCCGGAGTTCGAATCTCCGATGGGTCACCAATTTTTTTAGGTATGGTGTAGCAGAACAAAAACTTACAATACGGAGAGGTGTCCGAGTGGTTTAAGGAGCTGGTCTTGAAAACCAGTGACTCCGAAAGGGGCCGTGGGTTCGAATCCCACCCTCTCCGCCATAAGGAACTGAGAATCCCGCAGTGAACTATGTCGGAATTTTATTTAGCCTGGAGAAGTACTCAAGAGGCTGAAGAGGACGGTTTGCTAAATCGTTAGGGTTCGTTAAGGGCCGCATGGGTTCGAATCCCATCTTCTCCGCCATTGTAGGGGTATAGCTCAGTTGGTAGAGCAGTGGTCTCCAAAACCACGTGCCGTGGGTTCAAATCCTACTGCCCCTGCCATTTTTCGAACGCAGCCTGTTTTCGGGGTGTAGCGCAGCTTGGTAGCGCAACTGGTTTGGGACCAGTGGGCCGCGGGTTCAAATCCTGCCACCCCGACCACTTTTAAGGAAGTGTTTCATTGGGCCATTAGCTCAGTTGGTCAGAGCATCCGGCTCATAACCGGCAGGTCCGGGGTTCAAGTCCCTGATGGCCCACCATAAGAATTAAATTTTACTTTATGCCCAGATAGCTCAGTTGGTAGAGCAGAGGACTGAAAATCCTCGTGTCCTTGGTTCGATTCCGAGTCTGGGCACCATTTGAAAGGTAATCTTTCGCTGACGTTAGGTCCGAAGGGTTACTTTTTTTTATGATGTAAGATGCGTTGTTTTTTAAGGAGTATGTATGAAAGCAAAGAAAGAAGATCTCGTATCAGGCGGAATTGTTGGATTTCTGATATTGTGTTCTGCAGTTGTAATTTTCCAGATGAGCGGCCGATACTCTATCGTGGGAGGAAATCCGGGGGCGTTTCGACAATTTGTTTTTTTTAACTGGTGGGGAATTCTCGCGGCTGCAGTGGCGCTTTTTTACGGGCTGTCTAAAACGGTATACACGGAAAATCGCCTGTGGAAATACGGAATACTGATTTTGTCGGCTATGCTGCTTATCTATGCGGTGATTTCGTTGCTTCTGTGGATCATATAGAATATTTGAGAAACAAATAGAAAGCTAACTATATAAAAGTCAAGTGAAATATATAGATTTAGCTCAAAAAGTTACAACTTGTTACTTGATGTAATTTGAACATTGAAAAGTGAATAGTGGATAAAAAACGGCATGGC
>NZ_JACRYT010000012.1 GCF_014333425.1 Zhenpiania hominis
GATCCGGAAAGCGGCTGGTTTCACAAAGGAGAACACAAAGAAGTATTCGCATATTCGATCGAGACCGCATGTGATGAAAATGGGTGGATCCTTGATTACAGTGTGCACCCCGGAAACGAGCATGACAGTAAGACATTCCCGGAACTTTACGAAAAGCTGAAAAAGTATGCGATCAAAACAATGGTAATGGATGCAGGATACAAGAACCCTGCGATCGCAAAGCTTTTGATAGACGAAGAGATCACACCGCTGTTCCCATACAAAAGGCCCATGACAAAGAAAGGATTCTTTCGGAAGCATGAGTATGTTTATGACGAATACTATGACTGTTACCTTTGCCCTGGGGATCAGATATTGAAATACGCTACGACAAACAGAGACGGGTACCGAGAATACAAGAGCGATGGCAATCTATGTGCGAACTGCCCTTACCTTTCTCAATGCACGGAGAGTAAGAATCATGTAAAGGTTCTGACACGCCATATATGGGAAGGGTATATGGAAATCTGCGAGGATATCCGGCATACGATAGGGATGAAAGAGCTCTACGGTAAGAGGAAAGAGACCATAGAGCGTAATTTCGGTACGGCAAAAGAGCATCATGCCATGAGATACACACAGCTTATCGGGAAGAAGAAAATGGGGATGAAAGTGGGATTGACATTCGCCTGTATGAACATGAAAAAGCTGGTGAACCTATTAAGCAAGCGGGATGGAGATACTTCTTTAAAAAGAAAATTTCGTTATTTATTTGCATCATTCAAAATCAACCTGCCTAAAATGGATAGCATCTATGCTTAGAAAAGGTCCAACTTCTCTTCTTGAAGTTGGACCTTTTGTCTACAGTCTGAATTCCCCTTTTTTACAAAAGGGGAATTATCGATGATGGATTATATCTAAAAAGAATCATCTAAACTTATGATTTTTTAAGAAACTTCCACTTTATCGCTATGCCACCTCTTTATACCTCGTATACACATACTCATATATGTTCTGACGGTATGTAGAAATGCTGATTTCGTCATAGCATTCAGGCAGTTCTGCCCATAATGTATCTCGAATCAAATTATCAACAGCAGCCTTTGTTTCCTGCTTGTCTGTCCAATGATCCAACTCTGATATTTTAGCTTTAATTTTATGCAACAATCCTGCTGCAACTTCTTTAAGCCTTTTAATATCATTCTTACTTAAATCATCACGGAACAACATGTCATACAGCGAAAGTTCTTCATCACTTGCAAAGCCTTCTCTAACATATCGCTGTTCTTCCTGATTCATCGAATTCGCCAGATTCATTAGATCAGTAAATGTTTTCTCTATTGTCGCTCTGTCTTTCTCATTATTATAATCATCAATAATCTGTTGGTAATGGTCATAATAATTGATACGATTTGGATTAGAGAATAACATCGCGGCTAATTTCTGTTGAATAATTTCCTGTAAATCACGCATTACAAGATTCTTTTTCTTAACTTTTGCAAACTCTCTGCGCAACAAGTCGAAGTCAATTGCACTAATATCGAACCTAACCGGCTCTTCACGTACCATCAAAGGCTGGTCCTGTATTTCTACGTAAGAACTTATAATGTGATTGATTTCAACCATAAGATCTGTTGTATTCACATGTTTGCGTTTCTTCTGGAGTTCTGCATAGATTGCAGCAATAGCTTCATATTCTTTGCGTACATTTCCTATAATGTCGTCTCTGTCTATATACTTCATAAGACGATTTAATTCTGAAGCATATGTTGTAAAAGTCTTTTTATCTTCAATTGTTCCACAAACAGCATTTGCAGCTTCCTGCAGATAGTTCATTTTTGTAAATCCGGAAGCGTTTATCAACATCTGTAGATCAAAATCATTATCTGCAAGAAAAGCTTTTGCTTTGCCAATTGTTTCAACAATTCTGGCTATCAGAACATCTTTATCCACTGTAGGATCAGAACTACCAGTTCCACCTACATTCGCCGTATAATCTGCAAGGGCCTTTCTTAAAGCTTTAACAATTCCGATATAATCAATAATCAGGCCATTACTTTTGCCTTCATTAACACGGTTAGCACGTGCTATCGTTTGCATTAAGGTATGTGCTTTAAGAGGTTTATCCAAATACAGACAAGATAAGCACTTCACATCAAATCCAGTCAGCCACATAGCACATACGAATACTACGCGCAGTGGATTCTTTGAATCTTTAAACTCTTTATCAAGATCTCGTTTTTCCATTTTGGTACGATGATACTTAATATCAAGATCCCACTTCTTAAAGGTCTGGATTTCATTCTGTTCCTGACTGATTACAACAGACATTTCTGTTTCCTGCATCCACTTCAGCTTGCGCTCCAATTCCTGCGCTTCCTGTTGAGTGGCTGTTTTTATTTTTGCTTTCAGCTTTTTGATTTCTTCTTTCCAATATTCCTGCACGTAATTGTACATACGAACACAGGTCACTTTATTCAGACAAACAAACATAGCTTTTCCGCTTGTCCACAAGTCTGAATAATGATTCACAAAATCACGAGCAATAGATTTTAATCTCGGCTCTGCTGTAAGCAAATGTATTTCCTTTGCAAATTCTGCCTCCAGCTTATCCTGCTGGTCCACATCTAAATCTGCATTTTCAATTGCATCTAAAATCTGATTTGTTATTTCTGGGTTTCTTAAATCAAGAATTTTTTCACCGCGGTTTTCATAATAAAGAGGAACTGTTGCTCCATCCTCAACAGCACGTTTGAAGTCATAAACCGATACATATCCCCCAAACGTTCTTGCAGTAATATTATCACTGGAAAGCAGTGGTGTTCCAGTGAACCCGATACGGGCTGCTGTAGGCAACAGCTTCATCATATTATCTGCGAAGATTCCGTACTGGCTACGGTGTGCTTCATCAGACATAATAATAATATCATGATCTGGATATACCGGTTCGGCGTCCGGTTTGTTGAACTTCTGAATTAATGTAAATATAAAGCTTGGATTACCACGAAGCTTTTGAAGTAAGTCACCACCACTTGTAGCAATAAACTGTGAAGCTTTTGTTTTTCCCAACAAACCGCAGTTTTCGAAAGTGTCACTGATCTGAGAGTTTAATTCATCACGGTCTGTCAGTACAACAAATGTAGGTGATCCTTCAAATTTCCTACGTATTTTCTGCGCAAGAAATACCATTGAATAACTTTTACCGGATCCCTGTGTATGCCAGAAAACACCCAATTTACCGTCATTAAGTTTTCTATCTTCGTAAGCCTTTACAGCCTCATTTACACCAAGATACTGATGGTTACGGGCAAGTATCTTCGCAGTATGTCCACCGGAATGATCATATAATATAAAGTTTTCGAATAAGTCTAAGAAATTTTCTTTCTTACAGATACCTCTAAGCATTGTTTCTAATGCTACACTGCCCTGTTCTTCTTCTGCAAGACGTTTCCATTCATGGAAAAATTCATACTTGCTTCCAAGTGTACCAACCTTAGCTTCTATGCCGTTTGAAAGCATAAGGAATGCATTATAATAGAACAAATGAGGAATCGTATCCTGATAATCTGTGTAGTTATCATCATATGCATTTTGTACATCCACAGTGGTCTTCTTGAGTTCTATAAACAGCAAAGGTATACCATTTACAAAGCCCACTATATCTGTCCTTCTGCGATATAAATCACCATGAATTTTCAATTCTTTTATTGCAAGAAAGTAATTGTTATCTGGATTTTGGAAGTCTATTACAGAAGCTTTTTTAGTTTCAGTTTGACCGTTTGGTTTCTTTACTGTAACAGGAATACCATCACGAATCAGATAGTATTTTTCTTCATTTATCTGCAGTAAAGATGATGTTGAAAGTCTCTGTTCCAAAGTCTTCTGTGCTTCTAAAAGCTGACTATCCGTAATCCATGGATTCAGCTTTGTAATAGCCTCACGAAAATATCTGATCAAAAGAATTTCTTTGTAACTTTCTCTTCCAAAAGTACCATCCTTACCTAAAACTTCTGTATTGTACGCAAACCGGACATCCCAGTCCAGCTCATCATGGAGCAGATTACCGGCACTTTCCTGAACCAATATGTTTTCAGAATAATCGTAGCTCATGATTTTACCTCCTGTGTACCAGCTAAAGTTTTATCTGAGGCACTTTTTTATTTCGCCTTTGTGCATTAGCATGTGCAAGCACATTTCCTATAGGGGTTATCGTTATACTATGCGGTAATGCTTCCCACCACAAACGAACAGTTCGTAACGTATCATAAGTATTCCATTTCTGCATAAATGCTTGTTTTACACTCTCTTTTAGCTTAGAATCATTCGAATACAAATCCCATACTTTATATAAAGCCTCTACCTCTGAATCAATCACCTTATGTAAACCTATAGCATTCGCCTGTGTTAAAACAGGGAAAGTAATATTATTTATTTCATTTTTATTCCTTACATTCAAACGAACATATCCATCATTCAACTCATGATCAACCAATAAGTTGATAGGAATGTTTGCCCCTTTTAAAATTTCAACAGCACTTTGATAAAGTTCTGATTCTTTTTCTATCCCCACACAGGTATATCCCGAAAAAGCGTTAGGATAAAATTCACTAAATTTCTTGAATGTTCCTACAGAAGAGACTCTTGCTGCATTCAGTATATCAAGATGATACGCCCAATCCAATCCCTTAGGAAGAGAATGATAACAAATTGATGAAAACAAATCTTCCATAACCATTAACCCCTGAGTAATGTCACCTGTAACTGCTGTCCACCTATTTATAGCATATATTATTGTTAATGCACATAAAGCTTCATCATCAATCTGGTCAACAATTTCTATTGCTTTAGAAATACTCGCTTTAATTTTTCTTTCTTCGCCCTTTTCAATTCTATGCACTAACAATTCAGATAATAATTCATAATCAGCCTCTCTATCTGTACATGCAGCTACTTTCTGGGCATTACGAAGTTCAAATTGAAAAGAGGGTTCAGAAAATGATTTATAATCAGACTCTATTTTTTCCACACGAGGAATAAGATCAGTTGTAAATTTTTCTATTCGGGCAATAGCTACAGCACTTGCTTCTTGAGTACACTGCTTAATTGTTTCAATTGCCATTTCAGAACAAACTTCTCGAACTCTTTTTTCATCTATTCCCATCACTATTGTAGGATTAATCATTTGTAACTGTTGAGAACCTTCTCCAGCTTTCTGTATTTGTTTACTATTTTCCATCGTTAATTCTCCCTATTTGCACTTGTTCAGAATTTTTGCTAGCTTTTTGAGTCTGCCTAATGCTACTCTTTATATCTTTTTTCCATTCTAATACTTGGCTATCATTGATGGTCAGTTCTTGTTTCTGTTTGGCTCCGCTTTTAGCCTTTTGTATTTGCTTACCATTTCTCTTAACCCCAATATTGTATCCAGACAATCCACCAACGGCTGCACCAATAACTAAACCAATAAGTTCCGTTCCAATGCCATCAAAAATCCATTGTAAGTTCTCCATAGTAACTACACCTCTATTTCCCCATTCATCATTTTTGGTAACAAACGGTCACGAGCTTGTTTTAATAGCTCAGTTTGCGAATCGAGAACATTTATCTTATCATCAACGTTTTTCGCAATTTCATTAAACTTTCTTATAAGTTCTTCATTTGGATTTATGAATGTCTGATTCAATAATTCATTCTTTGTGATGGATGCAAAGATTGCACCGTTTCCTACCAAATTGTCTTTAAAAAACCTTTCCTTTAGCATGTGAAACAGATAGCTTTGGTAACCCAACTTATGTTTCATTGCAGCCAAACCACGACCGATTACAATTTTATTCTTTGTAATATTAAGTCGGCCAACTGGTGCTCTAATACTAAAGAGAATACTATTCTTTTCTGCAATTCGTGTATAAGATGTTGAGTAAACATCATCATTTACAAATCGTCTTCCATAACTTCTGACGCCTTGATGGAATGGTAAACCTTCCCTGTGCGTATTATAAAACTCTGATTTAGGACTTTGTCCCATAATTACATCCGCAATATCAATCAGTGTCTCTTTCTTCCACCCCTCTGGCACACCATCAACAATAGCTACATCTTCATACCCTGGGAAACGCAAATCCACAAACCACTCTTTGTACAAACGCTGTGCTGCTTCTTCAAGCAGTTTGATTTGTTTTTGGTTGTTTTCAATCAGGTCCTCATAAGATGAAATAGTATTAGCAATTTTGATTTGCTTGTCCATTTCCGGCAATTGAATCGAAAGGTTTTTTATAACCGGGATATTTACATGAGCAACTGTTGCACCATTTGCCGTACCTAACAATTCGTATTGCTGCTGTGGTGCCAAAATATAATATACCAAATATTGAGGATATACTTTATTCTTATCTGGTCTTATTAAAACTGTACGCTGACCTAAACAAACCTTTTGCCCATCACAAATAATGGCAGCATTACCTGCTGGTGCTTCTCTTGCAAAAATAATATCATCCACCTGTGGAACAGCTCTTTTATTTCTTTTATCATATACATCCTTTGATACCCTATGAACATTATCAAGTTTTAATCGTCCTCTGCCTATATTAGGTGTTCTTATAAGCGGATATCCCTCGCCTTCATCAGGTGCAGTTGAATGAGGACAGTCTACTATGAATTCGCACACATCCAACAGCTTCATAACTAAACGTCCTCCTTTAATTTTAAATATTGCTTTTTCCATGCCTTAGACGACTGTTTGCATATACAATCTTCTCTTTCAAATGCACACACATTAGGTATACTATTATTTTTACATATATCTGGATTATTAGCTCTACAACCATATGTCTGTTCTACAGTATCTAACTCATTCAAAGGTGTTTTAAAAGCAATTTTTATTTCTTTTTTCATAACCCCATCCCCTTCATATTTTTAGAGATAGTATCCATCAAATCATTTGATTCTGCCTGCAGAGATAACAGTTCACGATGAATTTCTGCCATGCGTTCTTCAAAGTCCACACCATCATCTTCTACCGGTGCAACACCTACATAAGCCCCCGGTGTCAGAGACCAGCCTTTTTCTTCTATTTCTGTAATATCGGCAACTTTGCACAGACCAAGCACATCTGCATAAACACCATCGCCGAATTTTTCATACAACCATACAGCTTCTTTTGCAATGGTGATTTCTTCATTCTTTTCAGAAATCATCTTGTCGTATTCAGCCTGAATACGCTTTTTATCAGTACGGCCTGCGTTATCTACTTCAAGCTTCGCACGTTTTTGCAGGGCTTTCAGCTCGTCTTTCAACTTATGCAGAATGTCTTCAAAGGAACCATTGCCCAACACAGCTCTGTATTCATTCAGTAATGCTGTGTATTTTTCTGTCTCACCACGATAGAGCCATACAATCGCATTCAGATTCTTCAGCTGCCATTCGGACCATTCATTCAATGTGCGGTCAACAACAGTGTAGTAGTTTCTTGCGTCAATAAACAAAACCTTATCTTTGATACCCTCATTTTTACCCTTGTCAAAAAACCATAGGGAACATGGCAGAGATTTTGTATAGAAGAAATTATTGCCTACACTGATCATAGCATCCACATGACAAGTTTCCACTAATTTCTGACGGATATCTTTGTCTTTACCCTGGCTATCTGTAGCAGAAGATGCCATAACAAAGCCAGCACGACCACGTTCGTTTAAATAGCTATAGAAATAAGAAATCCACAGATAGTTGCCATTACCAATTTCCTTATTCTTATTTACAGTTGGCATACCAAAAGGCAGTCGCTTTGCACTTTCACAAGACTCTGCTTTTACTTTATCTACATTAAATGGAGGATTTGCCATTATGTAATCACAACAACCATCTAGATTATGTGCATCATGATAGAAACTGTTTGCTTCATCACCAGATTTAATAACTCCAGTCAAACCATGAACTGCCATATTCATCAGACACAGCTGGGCATTATATTCTACTTTTTCCTGACCATAGAAAGTCATAGTAGAGTTAGCATTCATACCAGTTTGATTAACAAAATCGCCAGACTGTATGAACATACCTCCTGAACCACATGCTGGATCCAGCAAAATACCATTCGTAGGTTCGATAATATTTACAATCATTTTTACCAGTGATTTTGGTGTGAAGAACACACCATCATCAGAGGCAATATTCTTTGCAAATTTATTCAGGAAGTACTCGTAAATACGTCCAATGATATCGCCACCAACTTCATCTAATGCGCTGTTGTTAAATATACGCAGCAATTCAGATAACAGCTCATCTGAAAAATCAGTATAACTTTTAGGGAGTATGCCGACTAACTGTTCACTCTGTTCTTCAATCAATTGCATAGCATTATTGACCACCTCACCGAGACTGGTCATAACATGTCCATCTTTATTTTTTAAATCTGCACCTTTGATATCATCAGGTAAATTCAGCAGGTAATCATACTGAGCTTCTTTCGGAAGATAT
Organism: Zhenpiania hominis; assembly: GCF_014333425.1. GTDB lineage: Bacteria > Bacillota > Clostridia > Peptostreptococcales > Anaerovoracaceae > Hominibacterium > Hominibacterium hominis. The sequence continues at coordinate 8,452 of NZ_JACRYT010000012.1, forward strand.
AAAGCGCTCTTCGCTGCAAAGTCACTGGCTTCTACTGGCATAACTCTGCCGCCACGAGACGGACGATCCTTTAATATCTCCGCTTCTACCATTTTAAATCTGCTATATGCATATCTCAGGAAAATCAAACCCAGTACCGGCATGCAATACTGATTTGATGTTAACTTAGATCCTGCACGCAGTAAGTCTGCAGATTCCCATAATTCTGATTCTAATTTCTTTATATTAACCATTAGTTCTTCCCCTCCGCTTTAAAGTTCAGCCATGCTTCTTCTATAGATGCATACTCTATGTTATGAGAAAGACAAAAGCCTTTTATCTTTTTCATTGCAGAGAGATTTGGTTTTGCTTTTCCACCTTCCCAACGATTTACTGTTGAGAATGCTACATTTAATTCTTTCGCAAAATCTTCCTGTGTTAGAAAGCTGCGTTGTCTAATTCGTTTTATTTCTTCAGGGAAACCCATGTTGCATCTCCTTTGCAATAAACTTTCACTAATATAGCGTAATTATAGCATATCTTCAAATTTTTTTCTACTCTCTGTATATTATCATAAGAGTCTTAGGTACTCCTAACAACCGCATTTTGCTCCGACAGGAGTATAAATGCAGTGCTCGCTATGACATGACAATTAAAAAGTGAGGTGCTCAGACCCCACTTCTAAAACTACCAATATATTAACTCCTGATTCACAAATTCTTCTGCCATATTTACAATAGAATTCATTTCCTGAACCCACTGCATCGAATTTTCTGCTTTCAATTCTTCTGTTATTCCCTGTGCCTTCTTTGTTTGATCCACAATCGTCTCAAACATCTCCTGTGCCTGTTGATCTACATCTGCAAGATATGATGACAGTTTACCACTGGTCAGAAGGCGAAAATATACCAGCCTTCTCGTCTTTTTCAAGTATCGTTTATGCCTTTGACCAAATCTACCGATAACCACCTTTTCCTGCTCCGGAAGTGTTAATTCCGGGTACTGATACCCTTCATATTCTGTGTATGTAATTTCTTTTTTCATAATAAAAACCTCCTCTGTAAATGATGACTTCATTTTACAAAGAAGGTTTTGATTCAACAAATGTACGAACTATATAATCTTAAAATATTTCAACGCATCCATTATCGCCTCCACCTTCTCCGGCGTCGGATGTCTTCGTGGATTTTTAAGCGTTTTGACGGTGTTTGGTGCATCATACATCGGTAACCCCAAACTTCGTTTTACATCGGCGATAAAGGCTGTATGGACCTTGAAACCATATTTGGATTCGATGTATGCCTGGATTCTTTTGTACGTCGGTTTAGGGAGTTACCTCGCCGTCTTCGATGTCCATCTTGACTTCTACTTTGTCAGAAGTTTTTATACGGGACAAGAGAGACACCACCTCCACCGCCCCAGTCCACGGAAACATATCCACAGGCGTGGCCTCCATAAACGTATACCCCAGATCCCCCAGCAGCCGCACATCTCTCGCCAGCGTCGCCGGATCACAGGAAACGTAAACAATCCGCTCAGGCGCGACTTCCCCCACCGCCTCCAAAAGCTCCGGCCTGCACCCGGCCCGGGGCGGATCCAGCAGCACCACGTCCGCGCTGCGCACAATCCGGGCAATGTCATCCTCCGGATCCGTCGAGGCCAGCAGCCGCGGCAATTCCTCCTCCGCTTTTCCACAGACATACCTCGCGTTTACAATTCCGTTGATCACCGCGTTGCGGTTGGCGTCCAGAACCGCCTGGCGGACGGATTCTATCCCCACTACCTGCCGGGCCTTTGCCGCGCAGGAAAGACCGATGGTGCCGATTCCGCAGTAGAGGTCCAGCACATTTTCCTCCCCGGTCAGAGCCGCGTATTCCCTGACTTTAGCATACAGCTTTTCCGTCTGCGCGGGGTTTACCTGGAAAAAGGACATGGCGGAAATTTCAAAAGAAAGTCCCCCAATCACCTCGGTAATGGTCTGCTTTCCGGCAATGGGAACACAAGTCTCTCCCAAAATCTCCGGGGTTTTCTTTTTATGAATGTTCAGAACCACGCTTTCCAGGGAAAAACCCGCTTCATAAATGGCGGAATCCAGCATTTCAATAAGCTTGGCGGCGTTGGGAATTCCTTTTCCGTTGATAACTAGGACGACCATTACCTCACCGGTTCCAAAGGCTGTCTTTACAATCAGATGCCGCATCAGTCCCCGCTCCCAGCGTTCGTCCCAGGCAGTAATATGATCTTCTTTCATAAACTGCCGCAGCGCTTCCGCCGCTGCCATAGCCGCCGGAGACTGCAGCATGCATCGTTCGCAGTCTACTACCTCATGGCTCTTTGCGCGAAAAAAGCCCACCGCTGGATCGCCTGCCGCTTCCACAATTCCGCCCTTCCTGGTAATCACGCCGCCCGTGCTTACAGGAAACTGGGCTTTGTTGCGGTAATGAAAGGGATCGTCCATACCTAAGATTTGATTTACGATTGGCGCAGCCAAGTCTCCCAGGCGGCAGAGCTTGTCCCTCACCTGTTTTTCCTTCAGCGCCAGTTGCCCCGGATAATCCAACCGGGCCAGAGCGCAGCCTCCGCATCCTTTCTGAAATCCTCCCTCGCACAAAGGTTCCATCCGGTGGGGAGAAGGCTCCTCTATTTCCAGCAGCTTTGCGAACGCGTAGCTTTTTTTCACCTTTGTAAGCTGAACCCGCGCTAAGTCGCCAACCACCGTATCCGGCACGAAAACGGCCATGCCGTCCGCCCGTCCGATCCCCTGGCCCTGATCGCTCATATCCATAATTTCTACTGTACAAATCTGTCCCTTTTCAAACATGCAAACGTTTCTCCTTTTTCTTTCCTGCCACCCTTGCCACCCGCGTCCGGACAGCGCCGTTTACTTTACAATTTCAAGCAGCTGAGCGGGAGATTCGATAATATAGTCCGCTCCTTTTTCCTCCAGCAGTTCCCGATCCCGGAATCCCCAGGTCACACCTACGGAAACAAGCCCCGCGTTCTTCGCGGTCTCCATATCCACTTCCGAGTCGCCTACATATACCGCATGTTCTTTTACAGAACCCAATTCTTCCAGAATGGAGTAAATCCCATCCGGAGCTGGTTTTCGCGGCACGCCGGCACGCTCGCCCCTGGCAGCGTCAAAAAACTCCGGAAAATAATCCTTGCAGAGCTGCACAACTGCCTCATCATATTTATTGGAAATAACAGCCGTCTTTTTTCCCGACGCCTTCAAATCCGCCAGAAGCTGCAAAATTCCGTCATAGGGCTTTGTTTTGTCCTGCCAGTGCTTTGCGTAATGCGCCTTGAAAGCTTCCAGACAAACCTCCATATCCGCCTCAGAAGTCCCCTCCGGCACGGCGTTTCTAAGAAGCACGCCCACCCCGTTTCCGACAAACTGCCGGATTTCCTCAAGGCTGCGCGCCGGATAGCCTTTTACAGAAAGGCCTTCATTTACCGCGTCCTTTAAATCTTCCAATGTATCCAAAAGGGTTCCATCCATATCAAAAATAACAGTGTCGATCAATGTATTTTCCTCCAATCCTTCTTATCTCCGCTTGTTATTTTATCATTCCGATGCCTTAGGGACAATAGCTATATAAAAGCCGGAAAAAGTTTTCATCATTATATCAAAATAGTATTGCTCGCTCAAAAAAAACTGCCTCGCGGCCTGATGCGAAGCAGTTTTCCATATTGAAAACTCGGAAAGAAACAGTTTTAGCTTCGCCCCTCTATCTCGGCACCTCCAGCGCCCTTGCCCTCAATGCCAGCTCCGCCTCGTCCTGAGTTTCATCCAGTGAAATTCCATGTGGTTTTGGTTTCTTCGTATCCGCATCCACACATACAAAGGTAACAAACCCTTCCACACTCTGGCCTCCGTGGATTTCACAGAGCGCTTTCACATGAATCATCAGACTGGTTGTCCCCGCTTTAACAATCCTGCTGTGAATCGTCAGGATATCGCCCTTCTGCACCGGCCGTTTGAAGGTAAAACCGTGAACATTAACGCACAGAATATCCTGCGGCCGTCCGTGAGTCGCCGCAGCCGCGATAAAGCCGGCTTCCACCAGCCATTCGGCAGTTCTTCCGGCAAACAGGGTGCCATGATGATTCAAATCTTCCGATTTCACTAGATGAGATATCTTATACTCCTTCATAATAGCCGCTCCTCCTAAATTCTTACTACTTCCTCATTATAAGGGATTTTGTACAAAAAGAAAGCATATATAATAGGTATACAATATTCTTAAATACAAGCTCACATGCTTTCAAATATTTCTGTTGTTGCTAATGTGAAACTTTTGACGCATGTTTTACTGAAATTTCATTATTTTCCTGTCAATTTCTCCCTAAACCCTTTACTATTTTGCTACTTTTCGCAAAAATGCGTCTTTCAATTGACACATTAATGTCAATTGTGATAAAATTTCTTAAATATCAGTATACATACTCTAATTTTTGTATACGGATAAATGTTTTGTGTACACAGTATTCTGCTGTGATTGTTTGTTTTATTGTGAATGTGAAAGGAGTACATTACCATGACCGAACATTGCGCCGGCTGCGCCGATGCAAAGGAAAAGGCCGCCCGTCTCAGGGAGATTATTGCCAAGTATAAAGATACGCAGGGTGCGCTGATTCCTGTGCTTCACGAAGCTCAGGAAGTTTACGGCTATCTCCCTCTGGAAGTGCAGCGCGAAATTTCGCTGGGGCTGAATATCCCCCTTGCGGAAGTTTATGGCGTTGTCAGCTTCTACACGCAGTTTTCCATTAATCCGAAAGGAAAATACCAGATTAACGTCTGCATGGGAACTGCCTGCTATGTAAAAGGTGCGAATGATATTTTAGACAAATTTAAAACCAGACTCTCCATTGATGTTGGAGAATGCACCGATGATCAAAAATTTTCTCTGGATGCATGCCGCTGTATCGGTTCTTGCGGACTTGCCCCTGTCGTAACCATTAACGATGAGGTTTATGGCAAGCTCACTGCCGATGAAGTGGACACGATTCTTGATAAATATGAAGATCAGTAGCAAAAGGAGAGAATTATGATTAAAAATATTGAGGAATTAAACGCTTTAAGGGACAATGCCGCAAAAAATATGAGCATCCGTCTCGACCGTACGCAGGCTCCTTCCGCGGAAGGCGCGAAAATACATATTCTGGTCTGCGGAGTTGCCGGATGCGCGTCTTCCGGTTCTCTGAAAGTTGCCGCGGCCATTGAAGATCAGATTAAGAAAAACGGTCTCGGCCAGGATGTAAAAGTAATCAAAACCGGATGCTTCGGTCTCTGCGCGGAAGGTCCGATTATGATGATCTGTCCGGAACATGTAATGTACACCAAGGTCACTCCGGAAGATGTGGAAGAAATTTTTGAAAGCCATGTAAAAGGCGGTAAAATTGTAAAACGGCTTCTTGCCGGCGAAAAGGAATATGAAGAAATCCGCGATCGCCTGCCTCAGATTCCGTTCTTCGCCATGCAGAAGAGAATCGCTCTGCACAACTGCGGAATCATTGATCCGGAAAATATTGACGAATATATCGCGCTCGACGGCTATCAGGCTCTGGCAAAGGTTCTGACGGAATTCGAGCCTGATGACGTTATCGACGAAATCAAAAAATCAGGTCTTCGCGGCAGAGGCGGCGGCGGATTCCCGACCGGCCGCAAATGGGAGTCTTCGGCGGTTGTAAAAGAACACACCAAATATGTAATCTGTAACGCTGACGAAGGCGATCCGGGAGCGTTCATGGATCGTTCCATTCTCGAAGGCGACCCTCATTCCGTAATCGAAGCGATGATTATCAACGGCTACGCGGTGGGCGCGAATCAGGGCTACATTTATGTGCGCGCGGAATATCCGGTAGCGGTACAGCGTCTGGGCGTTGCCATCCGCCAGGCGCAGGAATACGGACTTCTTGGAAACAACATCCTCGGCAAGGGCTTCAACTTCAATCTGGAAGTGCGTCTTGGCGCGGGAGCGTTTGTATGCGGAGAAGGAAGCGCGCTGATGACTTCCATTGAAGGAAAGCGCGGCGAACCTCGTCCGAAGCCTCCTAGATCCGCGGAAAAAGGACTCTGGAAAAAGCCGACTGTTCTCAACAATGTAGAAACTTACGCTAATATTCCGCAGATCATTTTAAACGGCGCGGACTGGTTCTCCAATATCGGAACGGAAAAATCCAAGGGAACGAAGGTATTCGCGCTCGGCGGAAAAATTAACAATATCGGACTTGTAGAAGTTCCTATGGGCACGACGCTGCGCCAGATTATCTACGATATCGGCGGCGGAATTCCGGACGGCGGAACCTTCAAAGCCGCTCAGACAGGCGGCCCTTCCGGCGGATGTCTGCCCGCGGAGCATCTGGACACGCCGATCGATTACGACTCTCTGACAAAACTGGGTTCCATGATGGGATCCGGCGGTCTGATCGTAATGGATGAACATACCTGCATGGTTGACCTGGCAAGATTCTTCCTGGACTTCACAGTGGATGAATCCTGCGGAAAATGTCCGCCTTGCCGGATCGGAACCAAGAGAATGCATGAAATTCTCGTCCGCATCACCGAGGGAAAAGGTACCCTGGAAGATCTGGACAAACTGGAAGTACTGGCAAGAAACATCAAGGCTTCCGCCCTGTGCGGACTGGGACAGAGTGCTCCAAACCCGGTGCTCTCCACATTAAAATACTTCAGAGATGAATACGTTGCCCATGTCGTAGACAAAAAATGTCCGGCAGGCGTCTGCGTTTCCATGGTTAAATTCATCATTGACGATGATACGTGTAAACGCTGTGGTATCTGTAAGAGAGGATGCCCGACCCAGTGTATCTCTGGAGACAAGGATACTCCGTTCGCTATTGATCAGGATAAGTGCGTTAAGTGCGGCCTCTGTATGGAAAAATGTCCGTTCAAGGCAATACTTAAGAACGCGTAAAGGAGGAGCACGAAACTATGAACAAAGTCCATATTACAATAGATGGAATTCAATTATATGTACCCGAAAATTACACGATCCTGCAGGCGGCAAAAGAGGTAAACATTACAATTCCGACCCTTTGTTTCCTGAAGGACGTCAACGAAATCGGATGCTGCCGTATGTGCGTAGTGGAAGTCAAGGGCTCGAGAGCGCTGCAGGCTGCCTGCGTATATCCGGTAAGAGAAGGTATGGAAGTTTACACCCATACGCCGAAAGTAATCGAAGCCAGAAAGGTAAATCTGGAGCTGATTCTGTCCAACCACGACGCTATGTGCCAGACCTGTACCAGAAGCTGGATGGACTGCGAACTCCAGGCTCTGGCCAACAAGCTCTCTGTTTCCAATGTGCGCTTTGAAGGCGACAAAAAACGGCTTCCGCTGGATGTCGGCGTATCCATTGTCCGTGACCCGAACAAATGCATCCTCTGCAGACGTTGTGTCAGCGCCTGCAAAAACATTCAGACGGTAGCGGTTATTGATACCATGAACCGCGGATTTGATACGGTAATCGGCTCTCCTTTCGGCCTCAAGCTGGAAGACACGCCGTGTACCAACTGCGGACAGTGCATCAACGTGTGCCCGGTAGCCGCTCTCCATGAGAAGAGCGACGCGGATCGGGTATGGGAAGCGATTTACGATCCGAACAAGCATGTGGTAGTTCAGACCGCTCCTGCTGTCCGGGTTGCTATCGGTGAAGAGTTTAATATGAATATCGGTGAAGCGGTAACCGGAAAGATGGTAACCGCACTGAAAATGCTGGGATTTGACCGGGTATTCGATACCGATACCGGCGCGGACCTGACAATTATGGAAGAAGGAGCCGAACTCATCGACCGTATCCGCGGCGGCGGCAAACTTCCGCTGATTACATCCTGTTCCCCCGGATGGATCAAATTCTGCGAACATAATTTTCCGGATATGCTGGATAACCTCTCAAGCTGTAAATCACCACATCAGATGTTCGGAGCGATTCTGAAGTCCTACTACGCGGAAAAGGAAGGAATCGACCCGAAGGATATTTTCGTTGTTTCCGTAATGCCTTGTACCGCGAAGAAATTTGAAGCCGCAAGACCGGAAATGCAGGTTGACGGACTTCCTGACGTAGACGCGGTTATTACCACCAGAGAACTGGGTAAGATGATCTACGACGTGGGAATCGACTTCCCGGATCTGGGTGACAGTGACTTCGACAACCCGTTTGGTGAAGCATCCGGCGCCGGAGCCATCTTCGGCACAACCGGCGGCGTTATGGAAGCGGCGCTGAGAACTGTAGCGGATATCTTAAACGATTCTTCCGCGGATAATTTCGAATACGAAGAAGTTCGCGGACTGGAAGGGATTAAAATCGCGACCATTCAGATCGCGGATCTGAAGGTACGCGCCGCGGTTGCGCATGGACTGGGCAACGCGAGAAAATTGATGGAAGCCATCCGCGCTGGAGAACAGTTCCACTTTGTGGAAATCATGGCGTGTCCTGGCGGCTGCATCAACGGCGGAGGTCAGCCTCTGCAGCTCTCCGATGTCCGCAACTGGATCGACATCAAGGCAGAACGTGCGAAGTCTCTGTACCAGGAGGACCGCAAAATGTTTACGCGGAAATCCCATAACAACCCGGCTGTCAAGAAACTCTACAAAGAGTTCCTGGGAATGGCAAATGGAAAACAGGCTCACAAACTGCTCCATACCCATTACACGCCGAGAACAAATTACGAAGAGTAAATAATAAGCTGAAGCCGCGCAAACGCGCGGCTTCTTTTATTTTTCTCCATTGTCTCATATTGTATCCACCTGGCCTCTATACAGCTAAGTGGCTACAAAACTTTCCCCTTTGATGGATCAGAGTTTCGGAAATTTGACAAATTCGCGCGATTTTCAAAAAAAAGAATTCCCAAACCCACAACTTTTGTATCCACTTCACCATTTTCATAGACTCTGGCTACAATATGGCAAAATATCACCCGGCTGCTATAATTTTTTTACTTTTTTTGTAAATTCTCCCTTGATTTTATGCATTATTTGTATATAATGTAATTAATTTCCATTTAATTTAAGGAGGTTTCACATGTTTCAACAATTAACATTACTACATTTACTGCATAAAGAATATAACCGCCAGCGTTCTCATCTTCATCGGCTTCACGCGCTGAAAGAAACGCTGCCTGACGGGTATCTCTCACATCGCGGAGAGTATGACTACCGAGTAGTCCGGGTCAACGGAAAGCGCGATCAAATTCCGATTTCCCTGAGACTGCCAAATCGGGAACAGCTTATTTACGATTTAAAAACCAAAAGGTATCTTTCCGAAGCGCTCCCTGTTTTGGAAAGCAACTGCGGGCAATTGGAATCTGCCATTTCCCGTTTTCAGATCTATGATCCCTTCGCAATCGGCAGTTCCCTGCTTCCCCATTACCAAGAGGACTATGACTGCAGCGCCCTCCTTCTTCCCGGCGACTGTTCACCCCAGCGATGGGCACAGATGGATTACGAAACCAATACCGCGTTCCTGGAAGCTCGAAAGCATTATTCAGAAGGAGGCCTCCTTACCCGCTCCAAAGCAGAGGCCGACATTGCGACCATGCTGGAAAGAGCAGATTTGTCTTTTCATTATGAGCCGCTCATTCGGGTCGGCAACCGCACCTGCGCTCCTGACTTCTGTATTGTCCATCCGATGCATCGTCTGCTTATTTTCTGGGAACACTTCGGGATGATGGATAATCCCGGATATGCCTATGAAGCGATGAACAAACTGGCAGTTTACGCGGACAGCGGTTATCTTCTGGGGATGAACCTGATCATGACCTTTGAAACAAAAGAACATCCGCTCCATTTCGGCCATATCCGGCGCTGCATTGACACCTATCTCAGTCCTCATTCTTCCCGTTTCCCGATCTGAGCCTTTTAACCGCTTCCCAGTTTTGTATCCACTCAGCCTCTATACTACCAAGTGGATACAAAACTTTCCTTTTCACAGGATCGGAGTCTTGGAAATTCGGTAAATTCGCGTGATTTTCGAAAACTCGAATCCCCAAACCCACAACTTTTGTATCCACTTCACCATTTTTATGGATTCTGGCTACAAATACGTTTTTATTACATATCCGGGCTCATCTTTTCTCTTGTAGAAAAGTGGAAACAATGGTATCATGGATTACAAAGAAGCTGGTTATTGCATATCACACGTTAGGAGGAACTCATTATGGAAACAAGAACCGCGTTAATTGGAATCGTCGTTGAGGACATGAATTCTGTAGACAAACTGAATTCAATTTTACATGAATATAAAGACTCGATCATCGGACGTATGGGTATCCCGCATCCGTCTAAGGAGCTTTCCATTATCAGCATCGCTATGGAAGCCCCGGCAGATACCATCAGCGCGCTTTCCGGCAAATTAGGCGCCCTGCCTGGAATTACAACAAAGACAATTTACGCGAAAGCGTAACATTCTGTTTCGCGCCTTTTCTCAAACGTTGCGCAGAATGCGCACAATAAAAAAAGTGGAAATGACGGAATCAAAGATTCCTATTTCCACATGCTGACCGCAAGGGTCAGCGCATTTAAGGTACTTTCTTTGAAATTCCGGAAATATCGTTTTAGCGATATTTCCTACATTATAAAAAAAGATCTTCTCCACAGATGGGAGAACGATCTTTTTTTGTTTTCCAAATGTGGTCAGCGCTTTCTCCTGGCGCCGCCTTCCGCAACATTCATCCGCGTGATTGCCTTCGCGATGGCAATTCTCGCGCGCTCAATTTCGTTTGGATCGTGTTTTGTTTCGTGAGTCAGCCAGTCCTCAGCCTTCGCCTTTTCACTGAGAACCCGATCCATATCAATATCTTCGGACCATTCCGCCGCGTCCGTATAAATGATAATGCTGTCTTTTACGTCAATAAACCCGCCCGCGATCGCCGCGACGCGGAAATCATCATCATTATAACTCCCTTTATCCTCTTCCAGAATCCAAAGCTCTCCGATATCCAAAAGCTTACACGCCCAGGAATGTCCCGCCATAAAGCCCTCATCGCCTTCCAGTGTCCGCGCGATCAGAAGCCGCACCTTTCCCCTGTAAAAAACCTTCGACGGGGTAATGACCTCAAGCTTTACCAGTTTACTCATGGCTGTTCTCAAACCTTTCTACAACTTCATCAATTCCTCCGGCAAACAGGAACATGGATTCCGGAATTTCATCATGTTTGCCTTCCAGAATTTCCTTGAACCCTCTTACGGTTTCCTTCAGAGGCAGGTATTTGCCCGGAGTTCCCGTAAACTGTTCGGCTACGCTGAACGGCTGGGACAGGAATCTCTGAATCTTTCTGGCTCTGTTTACAACCAGCTTGTCGGAATCCGACAGCTCATCCATACCCAAGATGGCAATGATATCCTGCAGATCCTTATATCTCTGCAGCACTTCCTGCACGCCTCTTGCGGTATTGTAGTGTTCTTCCCCTAAAATCAGCGGATCCATAATTCTGGAGGTTGATTCCAGAGGATCAACCGCCGGATAAATTCCCAGCTCGGTAATCGCGCGGGAAAGTACCGTCGTCGCGTCCAGATGCGCGAAGGTCGTTGCCGGAGCCGGGTCTGTCAGGTCATCGGCGGGAACATAAATAGCCTGTACCGATGTAATGGACCCCTTCTTCGTAGAAGTGATTCTTTCCTGCAAAGCTCCCATTTCCGTAGCCAGCGTCGGCTGATATCCTACCGCCGACGGCACGCGTCCAAGCAGCGCGGATACTTCAGATCCGGCCTGGGTAAATCGGAAAATATTATCAATAAACAGCAGTACATCCTGTCCTTCCGTATCCCGGAAATACTCCGCCATTGTCAATCCTGTCAAAGCGACACGCATTCTGGCTCCCGGCGGCTCATTCATCTGTCCGAACACCATAGCGGTATTGTTGATTACACCGGACTCGATCATTTCATAATACAGGTCGTTTCCCTCTCTGGTACGCTCCCCTACACCGGCGAAAACGGAAATTCCGCCATGTTCTCTCGCGATATTGCTGATCAGCTCCTGAATCAGTACGGTCTTTCCTACTCCCGCCCCGCCGAACAGTCCTACTTTTCCGCCTCTCGTATAAGGGGCAATCAAGTCGATAACTTTAATACCGGTTTCAAAAATCTGCGCGGTCGTATCCTGTTCTTCAAATTCAGGCGCCGCCCTGTGAATGGACGCCCGCAGTTCTGTTTCTACCGCGCCTTTTTCATCAATGGTCTCGCCGATTACATTAAACATCCGGCCCAGGACTTCCTTGCCCACCGGAACTTTAATCGGAGCGCCTGTATCTACGGCTTCCATGCCCCGTGTCAGTCCATCAGTCGAAGAAAGCGCGATACAGCGTACTACATCATCTCCGATGTGCTGCGCAACTTCCGCCACAATCGTTCTTCCCTGAAAGTCGATATTGATCGCGTGGAGCAACTCCGGAATCTCCTCCGGAGCGAATTTAATATCAATAACGGGCCCTATAATCTGATGTATGATTCCTTTGCCCATATCTACCTCCTATTTTATTTCTGTGCTTCTGAACCTGCCACGATTTCAATAATCTCATCGGTAATTGCCGATTGACGCGCTCTGTTATAATAAAGCGACAGATTGCTCAGCATTTCCCTGGCATTGTCCGTAGCGTTTTCCATGGCCATACGCCTTGCCGCGTGTTCGCAGGTGGCGGACTCTACTACAGCCGCGTAGATCATCATCTCAACATATTTTGGCACCAGATAGTTGAACACTTCTTCCACGGAAGGTTCATATTCCACCATTTTATCCAGTTTCATAATTTCCGGGTCACGTTCAATGTCAAAGGGGAGCAGCGTTACATTTTTCACTTCCTGCTCCAGACTGCTGATAAACGATGTGTAGATCAGCACCACTTCATCGATCTCTCCCGAATTATACATTTCAATGATCGGTCGGCTCATTTTCTGGGTTTCCAGGAAAGAGATGCTTTCCGGCGGAGCCAGATATTCGCTGTAAATATCATATCCCCGTTTTTCAAAGTATTCTTTCCCCTTGGTCCCAATCGCGACAATCACCGGTTTTTCCCAATCCGCCAGAATTTCTCGTTCCGCCTCCTTAATCACATTGGAATTAAACCCGCCGCAAAGTCCCTTACAGCTGGTCACAATAATATAACAAGTCGTCTTTATCTCACGGTTTCCCAAAAGATAATGCTGGGGCACATCGCTGCTGTTATTGAAAATTTCGGCAATGGAATGGGTAATATAATGAAAGTTTTCATTTGTCTTTTCAAAGGTGGCTTTGGCCCTCCTCAGTTTACCGGCGGACACCAGTTTCATAGCGTTTGTAATATGCTCCGTGCTGGTAACACTCTTGATACGCCGCTTTATATCCTGCATGTTGCTAGCTGCCATTGCCTCACCTCCCTTTTCTCTGATACACGGCTGTACGGCTCCCGGCTTATACAGAAAGTCTTAAAAATGATTTCTTGCACAGTCCGATCCCCTCCTGCAGCTGTTTTTCCGATTCCTCATCCAGTTTCCCGGTGGATTTAATTGACTTGCCCACCTGCGGATACTGGGTATCCATAAACTCAAACAGCTGCTTTTCAAAGCTCTTGATCTGATCAATCTCCAGATCCGCCAAATAGTTATTAATAGCCGCGTAAATAATCATTACCTGATGCTGCACCGCAATCGGCTGGTACTGCGGCTGCTTCAGAATCTCCATCAGAACCAGCCCGTGATCCAGACGTTTTTTGGTCTCCGCGTCTACATCCGAGCCAAACTGGGAAAAATTCGCCAGTTCCCGGTACTGGGCCAGTTCCAGCTTGATTTTGCTGGAAACCTGCTTCATTGCTTTGATCTGCGCGTTTCCGCCCACGCGGGATACCGAAATACCCGCGTTTACAGCCGGTCTTTGCCCGGTAAAAAACAATTCTGTTTCCAGGAAGATCTGTCCGTCCGTAATAGAAATTACATTAGTCGGAATATAGGCGGATACATCCCCTGCCTGGGTCTCAATAATCGGCAGCGCTGTAATAGAGCCTCCGCCAAGCTCATCAGAAAGCTTGGCCGCCCGTTCCAGAAGTCTGCTGTGCAGATAAAATACATCTCCCGGATAAGCTTCCCTTCCTGGAGGTCTTCTCAAAAGCAGCGACATGGCCCGGTAAGCGACCGCGTGTTTTGACAGATCATCGTAAATAATAAGGACATCCTTTCCTTCATACATAAAATGCTCGCCAATCGCGCATCCCGCGTACGGCGCGATGTACTGCAGCGGGGCAACTTCCGAAGCGGTAGCGGATACTACAATCGTGTAATCCATCGCCCCTTTATTTTCCAGTGTCTGCACAAGCTGCGCGACGGTGGACTGTTTTTGTCCGATGGCGACATAGATGCAGATCACATCTTCTTCTTTCTGATTAATGATGGTATCAATGGCAATCGCTGTTTTCCCGGTCTGACGGTCACCGATAATCAGTTCCCGCTGCCCCTTCCCGATAGGAATCATCGAGTCGATTGCCTTGATTCCCGTCTGAAGCGGCTCATGTACCGATTTCCTCTGTAAAACACCCGGCGCCGGATATTCGATTGGCCGGTGTTCCGCGGCAGTAATCGGCCCCTTTCCATCAATCGGCTGTCCCAGCGCGTTTACGACACGCCCTATCATTTCCGGTCCGGTCGGCACCTCAACAACCTTTCCGGTCGGTTTGACGATGTCGCCTTCTTTAATCTCCTGGTCGGAGCCCAGTATTACTGCTCCCACATTGTCTTCTTCCAGATTCAGCGCCATTCCGTAGGTCTCTCCCGGAAACTCCAGAAGTTCCCCCGCCATGCACTTTTCCAGTCCATAGACTCTGGCAATACCGTCACCGACCTGTATGACTGTTCCGAAATCGGATATTTCCAGCCGATTTTCATAATTCTTAATTTGTTCCTTTATGACAGCGCTTATTTCTTCAGGCCGTAAGTTCATATGGCTATCTCCTCTCTGTTAGATTATTTTGCTTCCCAGATCCTCAAAACGCTTTCGTATGGAAGCATCGATAATACGACCGTCTATCAGGATCTTTACACCCCCGATCAGCTTTGGATCTAATTTATTTTCCAACTTCGTATTTTCTTTTAGAAGCGCCGAGGTTTCTTCCTCAAATTTGGCAAGCTGCTCCGGTTTGAGCGGCTGAACCGAATAAATCGTTCCCACCGCTACACCTTCTTTGCGGTTGACGAATTCTTTAAATGCTTTCACGATTTTAGGGAAGTGATAGGTTCTTCCTTTATCTATCAAAATATAGAGAAGGTTTAACAGTTCCCTGCTGATCCTTCCTTCAAAAACATTTTTTAAAACCTCTTTTTTTTCTTTGGCAGAGATCCCCGGATAGTTAAAAAAGTCATAGAAATCAGGTTCCTGTTTGAATATTTCAAGAACCTGTTCCGATTCCTCTAAAATCAGGTCTTCCTTTCCGGCTTCACTGGCAGCCTGAAATAAGGCGCTGCCATAAGTTGTAGCAATCGTTAATTCTGCCATTGTCTCTTACCTGCCTGTTCGATGATCTCGTCTACAATCTGATCCTGTCCTACCTGCGCGATGCTCCGCTCTACAATCTTTTCAGCGGCAAGCAGCGCCAGCGTGGCAACCTGCTGCTTCATTTCTTCCAAAGCTTTCTGTTTTTCCAGTTCAACCTGCCGCTCCGCGGCAACAATAATGGAATTCGCTTTCGAATGAGCTTCCTCTATGATTTCATCCGCCTGCTTCTCTGCCCGCTCTTTCGCTTCTTTGATAATCTCGCGCCCTTGCTCTTCCAGTTTCACAATCTGCCGATCATAATTTTCCATCTTTTCATCGGCCCTGCGGTTAATTAACTCCGCGTTATCAAGGGCATCCTGGATGGATTGTTTTCTTGTTTCCAGCATGTTCAAAAAAGGTCTGTACAGAAACTTCGTCAGCAGTCCTACCAAGATCAGAAAATTGATTACATAAAATACAAATTCTGTCAAACTAAGCCCTAAAGCTTCAACCATCGGCTCACCTCCCTTTGCATAACTGATTTTGTTTCCCGTCCGCGTTCAACCGAAGCTTTCAGGAAACAGCCGCTTCCTGTTACATCTGCGCGAACAGCAGGAACGCGACGAGAAGTCCGTATATACTCAGGGATTCCATAAACGCAAATGAAAGAATCATATTCGTACGAAGCATACCGGCCGCTTCCGGCTGCCGCGCCATTCCTTCCAGAGCTTTCGCTGCCGCCAGCCCCTGTCCGATTCCAGGACCGATTGCTGCTAATCCAATTGCCAAACCTGCTCCAATTGCTATTAAACCCATAATTCATTCTCCTTTCAGCTTTCAAAATTAGTAAATTATCTATCTTTTTTCAGCGAAACAGTGTTACTGTCCGCGTAGAAACATATAAAGTGCATCTCTTTATTCCTCCGGCGCTTTTTAGGCCGGAGCTTCCAGCCTCTCCTCATCTTCCGGAAGCGCTTCTTTAATATAAATCGCCGCAAGCAGCGAGAATACCAGCGCCTGTATCAGACCCATCAGAACGCTCAATGCCTGCATGACAACCGGAAGGCCAATCGGAATTAAATCGAAAAAGGAAGCCGTTACAGTTTCCTCGCCATATATATTTCCGTAAAGTCGCAGTGTCAGCGATACCGGCTTTATCAGATCTTCCAGAATCATTAACGGGAACAGGAACGCAAAAGGCTGAAACCAGTGTTTATAATAACGGACGCCATGATGGCTCCGGATTCCCGAAATCTGGATCATAACAAAAACAATAATTGCCATCGCTGCCGTACAGTTAATCGAACTGGTCGGCGCCGTCAAGCCGGGGACATGCCCGGAAGCCGGAAGCAGTCCGGAATAGTTACAAACCAAAATGTAAATAAACAGCGTCGCGATCAGAGGAAAATACCTTTTGCACGTGCGTTCCCCCATAATATCTCCGAAAAAGCGGTACAGGCTCTCAATCGCCCATTCCGCGAAATTCTGCAAACCGGACGGAACCGTCTGTAGGCGTCTTCCCGCTATGATAGAAAGCACGCACAGCACAATTGTAATCGCCGCGCTGGTAATCATTCCATTTGAAATTCCCAGCGAATTTAAAGTCTCAATCATATCATTGTTCACGCTCCTTTCCCTTACGTTCCTGTCGTTTCTGTTCAAAAGCCAGAACTTTGTTCATGGTTGCAAGTGCCACCGCTGTTCCTACCAGAAACGCGATTCCATTGAAAGGAAGGATGTCTCTTGAAAAAAAAGCGGCTGCCAGCACCAGGAGGTTCACAGCATAACTGATAAACGATCTGGTATACAGGCTGCCCAAGTTCTCTGGTCCTGCATGTTCCGAAGCGCTCTCCCGCAGATATCTCCGCCAGATAAACAGATTTTTAAGCTGTCCCATAATGCCTCCGAAGACGAGTCCTGCGATTACGCCCAACGCATAAGTCAATTCCTGCCACCTCTCCTCTGCCAAATACAACTTTTTATTTACAGCCCGCTCCTACCAGCCAGACTGCCCTCATCAAGTTGTAACTTTTTTGTTATTACCCTATATTATAAACGATTTCTTTTAAATGTAAAGAATCAAAAATAAAGACTCTAAGAAATCTTTCTCGCCTTGTCCCTTTTAAGGTATAAATCGAAATTCCATTGAAATTTAAACATTTTTCGACACATTTTACAGCTATGCCCCTGATATTCCCCTAAAGGGGAAACTCTCTAAATTTTCTATCAATTTGTCTTTTTTTCCTTGTCATCTACAACTAATTTGCTGTATTTTTTAAATATTTTTAGAATCCCAAAACTCCCTTAATATGCCTGACCTTGCTTGCAATGTTCAGCGCATCTTATTGTTCGTCCCCTTTTCCATACACATCTTCATCATGTTCAACGATCTGCAGGACTTGTATCATTTTATTATACTCAGCCCGCTCCAAACCCCAGAAAAAAATCGCGTCATCGTTATCTTTTAAACATTCCGTCATGGTCTTTCGGTATTCTTCCCGGTTGTATCCAAGGGCCACGGGGAAAAATCCTTTTTCCTCCAAATAATAGTTCATCGCCAGCCTTGCCATGGCTCCGCTATATTCTTCAAATGGATAGAGCCGCAAGATGCCGCAGTGAATCGCGGCCGCGCGGCGCATCTCGTTTGCTCCGATCCGGTAAGCTTCCCGAAACAGTTTTTCAATTCCGCTTTCAATATCTTCATGATATGGCGGAACGTACTTCCATTCCTGGACAAATGGTTCCGACTTGCGAAATCCGGAATCCTTTCCCATAAGGGAACTGTAAAATTTAAGCAGGAGCGTTTTGTCCAGACTACATTTCAGCGTCAGACAGTCCCGCATCAGTTCTAATGTATTCATATAATTTTTAATAAACACACAATCTTTTAAAGACGCCTCCCGTGGGATATCCCCTGCCATAATTCCTTCCACTTCTTTTTTGGAAAGCTCCGTACCGTCCAGTTCCATGCTTCCGTATATGTAATCCATTTCATTCAGGCGCTTCAGCGTTCTGCTGGTTTCTCTTCTGAACGGTTTGCGCAGCCCCAGATCGATCTTCAGTTTTACTAATTCCTTATACATGAAAATCCTCCTATGCTCTATTTCTACAGTTTAACACAGAATCTGAAATTTCGCCAGAAAACCCCGTTTTTTCTCACTTCTTCCTGATAAAACCCGGAAAGCTCCTATTTTCCGCTCTTGCCCCAAACCGGTATTGCGCATATAATAAAAGCAAAAAGGAGCTAAATGATGATTTCCTTACCGGATATCTTTTATGATGTAAATTTATTCTCAACCGCTCTGCGTCTTGTTCTTGCCGTCATATTCGGCGGTATTATCGGGCTGGAGCGGGGTGCCAACCGCCACCCCGCCGGGTTCCGTACGCATATTCTCGTCTGCGTCGGTTCCGCTCTTGCCATGCTTACAAACGCGTATCTCTGCCAGACATACGGAACCGGGGATCCTGCCCGTCTCGGCGCGCAGGTTATAACCGGCGTCGGTTTTCTGGGTGTCGGCACGATCCTGGTTACCGGAAGGCACAAGATAAAAGGACTCACGACCGCCGCGGGGCTTTGGGCTTCGGCCTGCCTTGGCCTGGCTCTCGGAATCGGATTTTATTCCGGCGCGGTAGTCGCCGCCGTCGTAATTTTCGCCAGCCTCGCTTTGCTCCCAAAGGTGGAAAACCATTTTTACAAAAAGTCCCATGCCATCGACCTTTACATTGAAATTGATTCCGTCGAGCACTTCCGCGCTTTTATCCGGCATGTCCGCTCCATTGACGCCGCTTTTTATGAAACGCATCTGAGCCAGGCGAATCCGATCATGCAAGAAGGAATCGCTTTTCACCTCTCCATGATTCTCCCCAAAGGGATCTCCCATAATCAGGCAGTAGAGGAATTTGGAAATTTTGAAGGAGTCTATCTGATCGAAGAAATATAACAACATCTGTCTACGAAAAATCCGCCCCTGCTTGGGGCGGATCCATTAAAAAGTGTGCGTTTCCGCTATGTCTTTTTATTCACAATCCTTCAAAAATCCAATTTTTCCAATCGCTGCCGCGTATTTAAACATGTCCACATCGCCGAAATCCCCTTCTACCGGGCGAAGCCTCAGCTTTGCCTTGATTTCCTCATAGGGCATGGTTGGCAGAAATACAATCTCGTAATCATGCTGAAAGGTCAGCTGCACAAAATCCAGAATTTCATCATCGCTGAATCCTTTTTCTAAAGAAACCTGAAGCCGCACTTTCAGCCGCTGATCAACCGCTTTGTTGATCCCTTCCACCACCGGCTCCAGCTGCATGCCGTCATGGGATCTTTTATAGCGTGTGTACCGCATGGTATTGACATTGATCATCACGCCGGTCAGCCCGGCCTTTTTTAATTTTTCCGCCATCGCTGAAAGTTCCTGCCCGTCGGTCTCAATCAAAATTTCTTCATTCTGAAGCTTACGGACGATATCAATGATCCCGGTCCGCTTCAGAGGCTCTTTTCCTGCCAGAACGACACGTTTCTGTCCCTCTGCCTGTTTGAGGATTTCCTCTTTTGACGGTACTGTCGCGTCTTTGAATTCAATTCTCATTTTTTCTGTTTCCTCCCGCTTGTCCAAGTCGAAATTATTTTACCTTATCCTTCCGCTCTAGTCAACACGCCTGTCCTGTGTTACAATGCTTTTACCAAAGGAGGCCCATTGTTATGAAAATTTTTGTCATCAGTGATACCCATGGAAGAACCGAAAAAGCGGAAGAAGTATGGAACAGACTGACGGATGTGGACCTGGTTCTTCATCTTGGCGATTATGAGAAAGACGCTCAGCGGCTCGCTCAAATCTTCGGAGTGGAGGTCATCGGAGTAAAAGGAAATATGGACGGATCTTACAGCAGAGAAGATTACCGCATTGTGGATACGGAATATGGCAAACTCCTGCTGACCCACGGACACATGGATCAGGTCAAAATCAGCCCTCTTAATCTGCTTTACCGCGCGCAGGAACTCGGCTGCCGCGCCGTTTTATTCGGACACACCCATATTCCGTTTTATGAGGAAGAAAGCGGGATCTATCTTGTCAATCCGGGAAGTCTCTCCCAGCCCCGGGACGGAAGCGAAGGCTCTTACGCGATTCTACACACCTCTGAAAAAGAATTCCATTGCGCCATTGTTTACTATTCCAGTCTCCATGGCGGAAAAAAGCCGCCTCAAACGAGACGGCTCAGAAATATGCTCAATTACAGCGACCGGTTTTAATTCCGGTCTTTTTTCTGTTTTTACAACGTATGGTACTCCAGACGCGTATGTTTTTGCTTCAGGCTGATAGCGATTAAAAATGCCGCGGCAGTGTCCATGCAGGTGAGGACCGGAAGCCCCCGCTCAATGGCTTTTCTGCGGATCGGGAACGTATCGCTCTCCGGCCGATTGGCAACCTTCGGAGTGTTGATTACCATCTGGATCTCTTCCCCAATCATCTCCTTTGCCTTTTCATAAGGAATGACTTCCGCGGCAATGCCCTCCTTGTGCATAAAAGCCCCGGTGCCTTCGGAAGCATATAGCTTAAATCCTGCCTGTTCATACCGTTTCAAGGTCTTGGCGGTTCCCGCGTTTTTATCCGGATCCCGCAGCGTTACAAAGATATTGCCCTCTGTCGGAATTTTCGTCCCCGCCGCGAGGAATCCTTTGTAAATCGCTTTGCTCAAATCCTTGTCAATGCCCAGCACTTCACCGGTGGATTTCATTTCAGGCCCCAAAGCCATATCCATATTGGTCAACTTGGCGTTGGAGAACACCGGAACCTTTACCGCATAGTAATCGGCTCTCCTGTAAAGCCCGGTTCCGTATTGGGAATCCCGCAGTTTGTGTCCCAGCATAGCCGCCACTGCCAGCTTTACCATCGGGACTTTCGTTACCTTGCTCAAAATCGGTACGGTTCTGGAAGCCCGCGGGTTTACCTCAATCACGTAAATTTTCTTTCCGTCGTAAGCGTACTGGATGTTCACAAGTCCCGTAATGTGCAGCGCCTTTGTGATCCGTTTCGTATAATCGATCAGGGTATCCTCCACCTCTTTGGAAAGGGTGAAGTGCGGATATACGGAAATGCTGTCACCGGAATGGACGCCGGTTCGTTCGATATGCTCCATAATTCCCGGAATCAGCACGTCTTCCCCGTCCGCGATGGCGTCGACCTCAATTTCCTTTCCCTGGACATATTTATCGATAAGAACCGGATGCTCCGTGGAGATCGAAACCGCTTCCTTCAGATAGCGTTTCAGCTCCACATCGCTGTATACAACCTGCATCGCTCTTCCACCGATTACGTAGGAAGGACGCACCACCAGAGGATAGCCCAGCTTTTCCACCGCCGCGAAGGCTTCTTCCGCCGTGGTTACCGCAAGTCCCTCAGGCACGGAAATTCCGATTTCCTCCAGAAGCTCACAGAATTTTTCCCGGTCTTCCGCCAGATCAATATACTTGTACGGCGTTCCCAGGATAGGAATGCTGCGGCTGTTGAGCTTTTCCGCCAGATTCAGGGACGTCTGTCCGCCAAACTGCAGAATCACGCCGTAAGGCCGCTCCTTCTTTATCACGTTCATTACATTATCAATATGAAGCGACTCAAAATACAGCTTATCCGAAGTGTCAAAGTCCGTGCTCACGGTTTCCGGATTATTGTTCATAATGATGGCTTCATATCCCAGATCTTTAATGGCCCAGACGCCCTGCACACAGCAGTAGTCAAATTCGATTCCCTGGCCGATCCGGATCGGTCCCGAGCCGACCACAAGAATTTTTTCTTCCGGAGAAACCTCCACCTCGTCCTCTTCATCATAGCAGGAATAATAGTAAGGGGTGGCCGCGTCAAACTCTCCTCCACAGGTGTCGACCATTTTATATACCGGGAAGATATCGTTGTAGATACGGATATCCTGCAGAACCTCCCTGGACACGCCGGAAAGCCGCAGAATTTCGCTATCTGTAAATCCTCTGGACTCAACTTCGTACAGCAGTTCCTTGGTAAGCGGCTGGGTCTGCAGCGCTTCCTCCAGATCGATAATTCCCTTGATTTTTTTCAGGAACCAGCGGTCAATTTTCAAAAGGTCATAAAGCCCCTCCACGTCAATCAGCTTTCTTCTCAAAGCTTCCGCGATGCAGAAAATACGTTCGTCGTCGCACGCCGCCAGCTTTTCCATCAGCTTTTCGTTGTCCAGATTGGAAACGAACGGAATCCGCAGACCGTCACACTTGATTTCCACAGAAGTGAGAGCCTTCAGCAGGGCGCTCTCGAAGGTCCTGCAGATGGACATGACCTCACCCGTAGCTTTCATCTGAGTCCCCAGCTTTCTGGAAGCGGTGCGGAATTTGTCAAAGGGCCATTTGGGGAACTTGACCACACAGTAGTCCAGAACCGGTTCAAAGCAGGCGCTGGTCTCCTGGGTCACGTAATTTTTCAATTCATCCAGATTATATCCAAGGGCGATTTTGGCCGCGATTTTGGCGATCGGATACCCCGCCGCCTTGGAAGCCAGCGCCGACGAACGGCTTACTCTCGGATTTACTTCGATTACAATATACTCTCCGTTGTCCGGATTCAGAGCAAACTGAACATTGCAGCCGCCCTCGATTTCCAGGCTGCGGATAATCTTCACCGCGGAATCCCGCAGCATCTGATACTCCTCATCCCGCAAAGTCTGGGTCGGTGCCACAACAATGCTGTCTCCCGTATGTACGCCCACCGGATCCAGATTTTCCATACTGCAGACAATGATACAGTTATCACGGCTGTCCCGCATAACTTCATACTCGATTTCTTTCCACCCCGCGACGGATTTTTCCAGCAGAATCTGCCCGATGGCGCTGTTTTCCATTCCTCTCCGGCACAGCAGCTGCAGCTCGTCATCGTTTGTAGCGACGCCGCCTCCGGTTCCTCCCAGCGTATAAGCGGGACGGATGATAACCGGATATCCGATTTTTTTAACGAAAGCCTCACATTCTTCCATACTGGTAGCGATTACACTTGGGGGAATCGGTTCTCCGATTTCCTGCATCAGCTTTTTGAATTCTTCCCGGTCTTCCGCCTTTTCGATGCTTTCCCGGTTCACCCCCAGCAGCTTCACTCCGTATTTTTCCAGAATGCCATGCTCTTCCAGGGACATCGCCAGGTTCAAACCGGTCTGACCGCCAAACCCTGCCAGAATTCCATCCGGCCGCTCTTTTTCCAAAATCTGTTCCATGGCCTCCTCTGTCAGAGGTTCCATATACACTTTGTCCGCGATCCCTTCATCGGTCATGATGGTCGCCGGGTTGCTGTTGACCAGAATGGTTTCGATTCCTTCTTCCCGAATCGCTTTGCAGGCCTGTGTCCCCGCATAATCGAATTCTGCCGCCTGGCCGATAATAATCGGGCCGGAACCGATAATAAGCAATTTATTTAAAGACGCTTTCCTAGGCATTCTCCTTACCACCTTTCATCATAGTTACAAATTTGTCAAACAGATATACGCTGTCATTGGGTCCCGGAGACGCCTCAGGATGAAACTGCACGGAAAACACCGGAAGTTCTCTGTGCTCCATTCCCTCTACGGTTCCATCGTTCAGGTTCAGATGGGTCACTTCCATACCGTTGAGCATGATGCTTTCCATTTTTACCGCGTAACCGTGGTTCTGAGAAGTAATATAAGAACGCTTTGTATCTTTGTCATATACGCCATGGTTGCCGCCCCGGTGTCCATACTTCAATTTATAAGTCTGACCGCCCGCCGCCAGGGCCAGAATCTGATGCCCCATACAGATTCCGAAAATCGGCACATCCGCGTCCCGCAGAAGAACCGCGGTTTCCCGGATCGCTTCGGTAGCTTCCTCCGGATCTCCCGGCCCGTTTGTCAGGAAAATGCCGTCCGGATGATAGTCCAGAATTTCCTTCGCCGAGGTTCCGTAAGGAAACATCTCCAGCTCGCATCCCCGTTCCATCAGGGCTTTCAGGATACTCATCTTAACGCCGAAGTCCAGTACCGCCACCTTATAGGTTCCTCCCGCGCCCAGGGTCACCCGATCCACAGTGGAAACTTCTTTCATCCAGTCGCCCCGCAGCGTGGAAGCTTCACAAATCTCTCTGGCCTGTTCAATCGAAATGCCCTCGTTGCTGATTACGCATTTTACCGTTCCTTCCGTACGGATTTTCTTCGTAATCTTTCTCGTATCCACTCCCCAGATTCCCGGGGTTTTCTGTTCCCGCAGCCAGGTGTCCAGCGTCATCACACTGTTGCTGTTGGATGGCTGGCTGCATAAATCTTTTATCACCAGACCAAGGGCGTGAATGCCTCCGGATTCATTATCAATACTGCTGATCCCGTAATTGCCTATAAGGGGATAGGTCATTGTAATAATCTGCCCTTTATAGGAAGGATCGGTCAATATCTTCTGATAGCCGGTCATAGAAGTATTGAATACCAGTTCACCTGTTCTTGTTCCCCGAAAGCCGAATCCATGTCCTTTATACACAGATCCATCTTCCAGGTAGATCAGCCCTTCCATCTTTTCCTTATTGTTTTCCATTGTCCTCTTCCTCTTTTTCTTCCTGCGTCTTGTTTTTCATTCAGATAATTATACATCTTTATTCATGTTTATTCAAGTCCTTGCTTGGGAAATTTTCGCAAAAAAGGAGCAGTCTTTTTCCGACTCGCTCCTGCGGGAATCCCTTCACCGTTTTTCCTTCGTTGTATCCACATTCATATAGACAGAAGCCGCGGTTGCCGCCAGTTTGCCTGTATTTTTGCTCCTTGCTTCGCAGACAATCTGCGTAATCCTCTTCCCAGCGGCTGTTGCTTTGGCGGTTACAATCAGCTGATCGCCAATCTGTACGGGACGGATATATTTAACATCTAAACTGATTGTCGGGGCATAGTTTTCACCGGCACAAAATCTCGCGATTGCTGCCGCTGTAATATCGAAGGCCGTGCAGATCATTCCGCCGTGCATCATTCCGCCCCGGTTTGCCTGCCATTCCTGCACCGGAAATCCCAGTGTAATGGAAGTATCTTCATAGGAACAGCCGATCCTTACGGATCTCATTCTGCCATTTACCGTTTCTTTTTGCTGTTCGTTGTTTTCATACATGGTTTTATCCAGATAGCGCTCCATCGTCTGCTGTCCGTCCATTTAAATCTCCCTTTCTTTCTCCCGCGTTTCCCGCAGGATTCTTCCCTTTTCCACATAGGCGTTCATCTCTTCTCCCGGCACCATGCTGCCGCCGGTTGCCCACACAATATGGGACGCTTCACATTCATCATTATACATCATATGCAGCGGTCCTTCAAATCCCGCGCAGGCGGAAGGCTCAATACGAATCTGTTCCTGTCTCGCGAGAAGCTCCAGATAAGAAAACAATTTCTCATCCTGCACCGTGTAACACCCCTGCACCATCGTTTCCATCACGCCTGCCGCCAGGGAGGAACAGCGGCCTACCGCCAGACCGTCCGCCTCGGTTTTCCCGTCCAGTCCGATATCCTGTACGCGAATGCGGTCTTTCAGTCCGGTCATCAGCCCCAGAGTCATACATGGAGCATGAACCGGTTCCGCGAAAATACAGTGGACATGAGGCCCGAGATAGGTTTTAAGGCCGAATGTCACGCCCCCGGGAGCGCCGCCCACTCCGCAGGGCAGGTAGACAAACAGAGGATGAGTCTCATCGACTTTGATTTCCTGAGCGTCCAGCTGTTTTTTCAGACGTTTGCCGGAAGCCGCGTATCCAAGGAACAAATCTGCCGAATTTTCATCATCCACAAAATGACAGAGGGGATCGTTTTCCGCTTCTGCTCTGCCGGCTGCCACTGCCTGCTGGTAGTCCTGACTGTATTCTTTTACCGTGGCGCCTTTTTCCCTTAAAAGGTCTTTTTTCCACTGTCTGGCATCCCGTGACATGTGTACGGTTACCTGAAATCCCAGTTTGGCGCTGATAATACCGATAGCAAGTCCCAGATTGCCCGTTGACCCCACCGCGACCCGATAGCCGGAAAACAGCTTTTGAAACGGCTCCCGCGTCAGCTGTCCATAGTCATCGCTTGTTTTCAACATACCATGTTCCATCGCGATGGTTTCCGCCAGCTTCAGAATTTCGTAAATTCCGCCTCTGGCTTTGACTGATCCGGAAATCGGCAAATGGCTGTCGCATTTCAGAAAAAGTCTCCCTTCTATTCCCAAGGCCTTTTGCATTTGAGGGATCTCTCGCAAAGGGGATTCGATGATTCCTCCCATCTTTTCCGTCTCCGGAAAGGCCTTTTGTATATAAGGGGCAAAACGGTCGAGCCGCTCCGCCGCGTCCTCAATATCCTCTCTGTGGAAAGGACACTCCGCTTCCTGCCCGTACCTGGGATTTCCCCAGAAAACTTCCCTCTGTTCGCTCATTTCGCCGATCAGCGGCCATTGCGCGATCTGTTTTTCTAAATCCATCTCTCGTCTGTCCTCTTGTTATCCGATTACTTTGTTTATCTGCCGTCCCTGCATCCAAGCGTCAAGGTTGGCGAATACAATTTCCGCCCTTTTTTCCATGGATTCTTCTGTCGCGAACGCCACATGAGGGGTTACGATGGTATTCGGCGTGTGCAAAAGGGGATGGGCCGGATCAAGGGGAGGTTCCGTTTCAAACACATCAATGCCGGCACCCGCGACTTTTCCGCTGTTTAAGGCGTCCGCCAGCGCCTGCGAATCCACAACCGGTCCTCTGGCCGCGTTAATCAGAATCGCGCCTTCCTTGATGTGCGCCAAAGATTCCTTGTTAATCAGACCTTTGGATTTTTCCGTCACCGGGCAGTGCAGCGTGACAATGTCAGACTGGGCCATCATTTCGTTCAGCGGCAGATAGGCGACGTCTTTCGTACTCTCTTTGTTTGAGAATCCGTTGTAGGCAATCGTCCTGCACCCGAAGGCTCTGCAAAGCTCACCCACACGGCTTCCGATGGCTCCGGTTCCAATAATGCCCACAGTTTTTCCTTTGAGTTCGTTTCCGACAAGTCCGTCTTTTGTCTTCCCTTCCCGGCAGCGGGCATCCACCTGCGGTACATTGCGCAGAAGGGAAAGCATCATGCAGATGGTCAATTCCGCGACCGAATCATTGGAATAGCCGGAAGCGTTGCTGACCGCGATTCCCATTTTCTCCGCCGCCGCCAGATCCACATGATCCACCCCGGTAAAGGCGACATTGATAAATTTCAGATTCGGACAGCTTTCAATTACACTCCCTTTCAGCGGCATATTGGCGATTATCAGGATATCCGCGTCTTTACATCGCTCGATCTGTGTATCCGGATCGTCATCCCTCTCATATGCCTCAAAAGTATGCCCCGATTTTTCCAGCGGTTTTGTATAGTTCGCCAGCAAATCTCCGCTGATAGCCAGAGATTCCAGCATTACAATTTTCATAACTCTATCCTCCTGTTTGTTGGATTTTACAATTCTTTTCGAGATTTATATGAAAATTATAATATGGAATGAAGAAATTGGCAACCGCCCTGCGGATATAAGCGTGGTTCCGTCGGCGCCTCTCATAAAGAGAGAAAAAAAAGCCTTGAAACCGTAGTGATTTCAAGGCTTTGGCGCGCCATTAGGGATTCGAACCCCAGACCTTCGCATTCGTAGTGCGCTACTCTATCCAGCTGAGCTAATGGCGCCCGTCAACTGACAAATGCTATTATACAATAAAATCCCCTACGGTGTAAAGTAAAATTTTTGCGCTTTCTTAAATTTGTCGAAGAAGTCGAAGACGTTGAATGAAAAATTAAAAAAAACTCTTGAATTCTTCCCATGATCGATTGTATAATAGGAAAGTACCTGCTACTGTGGCTCAGGGGTAGAGCAGCTCACTCGTAATGAGCAGGTCGTCGGTTCAAATCCGACCAGTAGCTCCAGATAAAAATCCCGTTAAACCAAGTAATTTTAACTGGTTT
This sequence comes from Zhenpiania hominis, assembly GCF_014333425.1. Lineage (GTDB taxonomy): Bacteria > Bacillota > Clostridia > Peptostreptococcales > Anaerovoracaceae > Hominibacterium > Hominibacterium hominis. The sequence goes on from NZ_JACRYT010000012.1 coordinate 36,816, forward strand.
AGCGGGATTTTCTTTTGTTTTTTCAATTCCATATTTTAGGTAAAAATCCCGTTTTATCCCCTTTTTCTATCCGTCAGCATAGGAGTTAGTGAGGAGTAACTCGTTTAAATTTCAACCCTTTTCATGCTCTACCTGTGGGATTAATAAATTTATTCATAGTATTAGTCTGCTTATTTTTCAATCTCACCCGCGATCAGAAAGCTATTTTTTCCCTTTTCTTTTGCTTCATAAAGCGCCTGGTCCGCATAGCGATACAGTTCCTCAAACATCTGCTCATCCTTTCGAAACGCGATTCCCGCGGAAACAGTAATTCCATAGATCTTCAAGAACGGATCCTGACGAAGCGCGCGGAGAGCCTTTTCCATACGTTGAGAGAATCTCCCGATGTCTTTCACTTCTTTATCAAAAAATACGGTAAATTCATCTCCCCCATAATGCGCGATGATCCCGTCTGAGAATTCGCGTTCCATCCATTTTCCGATTACCGAAAGAACTTTATCCCCTAAGAGATGCCCGTATTTATCATTACAAAGTTTAAAATCATCTACATCCAGCATCAGAAAAACACCCTGGTTTCGAGGACAGCTGCGAAGTATGCTTGTGACCACCGCCTCAAAGTGAGCGCGATTGTAAAGTCCCGTCAGATAATCATGTTCTACAGCGTACTGCAATTTTTCGTTCATCTCTCGAAGCGCGTGGGTCTGTTTTTCAACCAGTTCCTTAAGCTGTTGGTTCATACTGCCAATCATACCATTAGGAAAAAACTCTCCCGGCGCCTGATTGGGATCCGGAGAAGATTGATGAACATGCAGTACTTTCCATTCATTTTTGTATTCTAAAATCATAGAAACCCGAAATTCCATTTCGCAGACAATCCGCCCATCAGGTGAATCTTCCCGTACCACAATACGCATAATAGCCAGATAAAGCGCTTCCCCTATTTTCTGCGGCCAGATTTCTTCTTTCTGTACGGTAAATCGGACAAGTCCGGCTCTTACTTTTTCCTCGTTTTTAATCGCTTGAGAGAATTCTTTTAAGGATGGAAAAAATTCTGTGCCGCCCGTACCAATCACCGATGCGGTTGGGGCCATGTGTTTTTCAAAAATATCATAATTACAGTTTTCCAGATATTCATGAACCAGATATCTGCAAAACTCACTAACACCGTTCATTCTCTTTCTCCTTCATTTAAGCCGATCCAGGCTCAAATTAGAATCGGGCAATACCTGAATCGTTTTTTTGCTTCAAGGTTATATACAGAAAATGGATTACAGAAATACGTCAAATTCATTTTTGCACAGCAGAATCAAATTTCACTACATAATTTTGATTCTGTTGTAACATAAATCACAAAATAAAACTATACATATTATATTATACTATAGAAAACAGGACCGCCGCAAGCCCTTCACAGAATGCCGCAGGAATTGCGCATGAAAAAGGAAATGTTCATTATAAAGGATACTCCATAAAAACAGGTATACAACCTTCGATTGTTTTCTGCTGCCAAAAGATGATGTCCAGGAGAGCTTCGGTTTTCCGAATACAACAGAATCAAAATTATGTGATAATCATCCCCATCCGCTCCAGCTGCGCGCGGTGGATGGCTCCGCTTTCCGCAGTATAGATCCGGGTGGTCGCAACGCTGGTATGTCCAAGAATATCGGCCAGCCGGGAAAGATCTTTTTCCAGAGAATAGTAAGTTCGGGCAAACAAGTGCCGCAGATTATGTGGGAATACCTTTTCCGCTGAAACACCCGCTTCTTCACACAGAGATTTCATCTCTCTCCAGATGTTGGATCGATCCAGTTTTTTCCACTCTTTGTTACGAATACTAATCCACTTCTCCGGTTCTGCTCGCGCATATACGCGTCAAGACACCGGCATAATTTCTTCGGAAGGAAGACCTCTCTGCTCTTTCCCTTGCATCTGACCACCGCTCTCCCGCAGCGCACAGCCTCCATGGTAATGAACTGCAGTTCTGAGACACGAATCCCTGTAGAAGTAATCGTCTGCAATACAAGCGCCAGCCGTTCCTTTCCCATTTTTTCCGCAGTCTTTACAAGGCGGGCATACTCACTCCTTGTCAACTCCTTTTCCTCTCTGCGAAAGATTGCTCTCTGTATCTTCAGAGGCTGGATGCGGCAGTCCGTCCACTCCATAAAGTTCAAAAATGAATTGACAGCCGCGATCATCGCGTTCACCGACGCGGGGGCATATTCTTTACCGTATTCCCTGCCTTTTCCTGCTCTCTCAAAAAAACTCATAGTCCGAAAGTCTCTCCCTTGTAAGGACTCTCGCTTTTCTTCTTTTCCACATGTTTCATCTCCTCCTTCGATTTCATATCCTTTATTGTATCGAATTTTGGCTGAAACATGCAGTCTCAGTGCGCCGTTCCTTAAATACCCTAAAAAATCCGTTCCAGAATAGATTCTCTTTCTGCTTCACTCACCGTAACGCGGACGGAAGAGTCCGGAGTATAGACGCCGTCCAGTACCGCCCCTTCTCCGATATAAATCTGCTTTCCGTCGGAAAGAGTGCCCGAGCAGCCTCCTGACTCCATCGGAGTCAGGGAAAGCTCCAGAATCGTCTCCAGATCCTCCATGCTCATTTCCGTCTCCATGTTATAAAAAAGCGTGTTCAGCGTACCGCTCATTTCCAGACAGGCGCTGTCTGAATTGGAATAATCCTCTTCCCGATCCAGAAGTCCCGCGGGGAAACATACCTGCAGAGACAAACTTTCAACCTCCGCATACGCGTATCCCCAGTCACCCTGGCTCAGATCGCCGTACACCGGCGCGCCGAGACTCCCATATGCCTCCGCGATCTCTTTCCCGGTCATCCCCACCAGGTCAACATATTTTTCCCAGGTATCTTTCTTATGTTCCAGAGCAATCGTCTTCTCGAATTCATATGTTTGCCCATTCTTCTCCCACTCCAGACGCACCAGATGTTTCCCATCATAAAGAGATGACGCGTCAATCCTGTTTTCCTGTTTTTCATACAAAACCGTATCAATATAAACATCATACGCTGTCAGTTCATGAAGCGTTCCGTCCTCATAAGTAACATACAGCGGATCCAGGCTCAGCTTATTGTCCTCAATTTCATAGGAATCCTTTAAATCCACATTGCTTACGGCTTTTACCGCGCCTGCCGGCTGGCTGTTTTCCTTCCCTTTCTGAAAGAAATCCGGAAGCATCACCGCCGCGGCGGTTGCCGCTCCGCATACCAGCAGCGCCGCGATAAAAATCAGCAGAATTTTATTTTTATGCAAATAGAAAAATCGTACCATCCGCTGCTTCCGCTCAGAGGTTTCTTCCGTAGAATCGACCGGCGCTCCGCATTTTTTACAGAAATTCGCCGTATCTTTTATCTTATGTCCGCATTGGTTACAATACATCCGCCGTCTCCCTTCCCGGTATCGTAACCTTATTTTATCGTAGATGTCCTGCCGGTTCAATCCGTTTTTGAGATTGTTCCTGTGAAGACCGGATAAAAAGCATCGGGTTCCTCTTTGCGAGAACCCGATGCCAAAAAGAAATGTCTTATTTTTTAAATTTTGCTAATCCTGGATTCCCGGAATCGACGGAATCGCGTCCATGGAAGGTTTTAACTCTTCATCCGTCGGAATGTGATCGCTCATCCTGCCTTCGTTATACGCGGCATACGCGGTCATATCAAAATAGCCGGTTCCGGTCAGCCCAAACAGAATCGTCTTTGCTTCGCCGGATTCTTTACATTTGAGCGCTTCATCAATGGCGCCTTTGATGGCATGAGCCGATTCCGGAGCCGGAAGAATCGTTTCCAGCTTCGCGAACTGTACGGCCGCTTCAAATACTTTTGTCTGTTCCACCGCGGAGGCTTCCATATAGCCGTCCGCATAGAGCTTGGACAGAATCGGCGACATTCCATGGTACCGCAGGCCGCCGGCGTGGTTCGCGGAAGGTTTAAAGGTGCACCCCAGCGTGTACATTTTCGCCATAGGCGTGATCTTTCCGGTATCGCAGAAATCATATTTGTAGACGCCTCTCGTAAAGGACGGGCAGGAAGCCGGTTCGATGGCTACAATCCGCGGATCGCGCTTTCCGGTAAGCTTATCCTGCATAAACGGCGCGATCAGTCCGCCCAGATTCGAGCCGCCTCCCGCGCAGCCTACTACAATATCCGGATATTCATCCAGCAGCTCCATTGCCTGTTTTGCTTCCAGCCCGATAATCGACTGGTGGAGCAACACCTGATTGAGAACCGAACCCAGCACGTAACGATATCCGTCGCTGGTGACAGCCCGCTCTACGGCCTCGGAAATGGCGCATCCCAGGCTGCCGCTGTTCTCCGGATCTTCGGCCAGGATTTTTCTCCCCGCTTCCGTCCGATCCGACGGCGAGGCGAATACATTGGCGCCGAAGGTTTCCATAATGTTCTTTCGGAACGGTTTCTGGTTATAAGAAACTTTTACCATATACACTTCCAGATCCAGACCAAAGTAGGAGCACGCTTCGGCCAGGGCAGTTCCCCACTGTCCCGCTCCGGTTTCCGTGGTAACCCCTTTCAGCCCCTGCTGTTTCGCGTAATAAGCCTGGGCCACAGCGGAGTTCAGCTTGTGGCTGCCGGAAGTATTGTTTCCTTCAAATTTATAATAGATCTTCGCCGGCGTATCCAGCGCTTTTTCCAGATTATAAGCCCTGCATAACGGAGAAGGGCGGTAAATTTTGTAGATATCCAACACTTCCTCCGGAATATCGAAGTAGCGGGTTGTTCCATCCATTTCCTGCTTTGCCAGTTCTTCGCAGAAAACCGGATATAAATCCTCCACCGCCGCGGGCTTCCCGGTTGCCGGGTTGATAATCGGCGCCGGCTGCTCTTTCATGTCCGCTCTCAGATTATACCATTGCTTTGGCATCTGTTCCTCGGTTAAGTAAAGTCTGTGGGGTACGTTCTTTTTCATTGGTTTACTCCTTTCCATTTCCCTGATTGAGAAGCGTCCTGCAACAAGAAAAGCGCCTTCATCCCGCTGCGGGACAAAAGCGCTGCTTTTGCTATGCCACCCTGAGAACAGACTGAATCTCTTCTCTGCTTCCGCGTACAGCTGTTGATACGCGCTCCCTTTATAACGGGCGGAGATCCCGTCAGGTATTACTCAACGTCTCCGTCTTTCTTCCTGCCCTCATAAGTCCATTCAGTCCAGTCGCTGCCTGCCGCGTTTTCACCGCCCGCGGCTCTCTGTAAAGCGCGGTTCCGGACCTACTACTCTCAATCATCGGTTTCACTGTTTTAATTATGCTGTTATTATAAAATTATCCTTGTGGTTTGTCAACTATTTCTTTCTTATTTTTTGTGAATTCTACTAAAAATCATAAAACTGACATTTGCACATTTTATGGCTTTTCCCTGTTTCATCCACCATGGTACAAGCTCCGCAAATCCCTTCCCCACAGCACATATGAAAGTTATTGCTGTAGACCGCTTTTTCTCCGGGAATGGAAATCGCGTCCTGATAGTAATCCGAAGCCAGCAGCAGGATCGCGTCATAGCCTGTCGGACACACAAAATCCGCAGTCAGTTTGGTATAACGGATACTGTTTGCCGGACAGTCCGCCAGATAGTCATTCACCAGCTCCTGATTGATTTTGTCCAGATCCACAATCAGATCGACCGTATCCTTTCCCAAAGCCCACCGATTATAGTGAGCCGCGGGCGCGAAACCCACTCCCTTGGTAATGCACAGAACCTTCTGCGGCTGTTTTTTCAACAGCTTCCGGACCCCCAGCAGACCGTTGCGGTAGACGCCCCGCACCTCGATTTCATCTCCGGCTTCCGTCAGAGCCTTTGTCTTTCCCGCCATCACATTCACTGCCAGGTGGATCTGCCCTTTGTCCGGATCCGAACGCATCACGGAGATCGGCACGCTGTAGCAGCTGCTGTATCCATGGGGTTTTAAAAAAACATAAGATCCGGGAAGCGATGCCTTAAGAGCAAACCCGCGGCTTACCTCCACGACAAAAACCAACAGATGCTCACCGTACCAGATCTTTTTTAAAATGCGGCACCGCTTGCTTTCCCTGCGATTGTTGATTTTCTTCCCGTTCTGGATGTACTCATTATAAATGCATACGCCCCTCCAGCCGCAGTCGCAGAAATCTTTTCCCTGAAGGCGGCTGCAGGTAAGGCAGTCGCCGGACTGAGCCAGCAGACAGGGACAGTTTTCCGTTCCCGCGTCAATGCATACTTCTTCTTTATAGGTCATGGTTATTCCTCCAATCTCTTAAAACCATACTCCATTAATGTATATGCGTCGTTAAACCAGTTTGGTGCGCCCATGACCACACAGATCAGCTCTTTTCCATCCCTCTGTGCCGAAGCCGCCAACGTCCGGCCGGAGGCTTTTGTATAACCGATTTTTATCCCGTTTCCACCCCGGAATTCATGAACCGTCTTATTTTTATTGTAAAAATGGGTAAAGTCGTTCCCCTCCCTCTGAGCGTCCCAGGACGGAGCTGCCACAATCGTGCGGAACATCGGATGCCGCATGGCTTCCCTCGCGATCTGTGCCAGATCCCAGGCCGTTGTATAATGGTTTTCATCGAACAGTCCGTTGGGATTGACAAAATGCGTATTGCCGCAGCCCAGTTCTTCTGCCTTCGCGTTCATTTCCGCCACAAAATTTTCTGTACTGCCTGCCGTCAGAATGGCCAGAGCAACAGCCGAATCGTTTCCGGACTGAAGCATGAGTCCGTACAGCAAATCTTCCAGACGGATTTTTTCTCCGGCTTTCAGATACAGAGACGACCCTTCCACCCCTTCCGCTTCCCGGGGTACGGTAACCACCTGATCGATAGGGCTGTCATAACGCTCCAGCGTTTCCAGAACCAGAAGAGCAGTCATAATTTTGGTAGTACTGGCAGGATACGCCCGCTCCCGCGCGTTTCTCTCATAGAGGACTTCCCCTGTTTCCGCTTCCACCAGGATCGCCTGTGACGCGGAAATCTGCGGTACAGCGGGCATCGCCGCGGTCTGCCGGACCTCATCCGCTTTGAAAGCGATCAAGACAACCGCGGTAAACAACACAGCAGCGAACCCGACTCCGATTCCAAAGTTTTTCTTTTTCATAATCAAAAATCTCCTACAGAACAATTTACGGTTCCGCGGGAGATTTTATGCTTACAAATGTTCCAGATACTGCCGCTCGGATTTGCTGATCCATCTTCCGCTCCGGTACCGGATGACAAAGCAGCACGCGCGGAAGAACCAGTCAATGGTCATCGCGATCCAGACCCCGAATAGCCCCAGATGCAGATAAAGTCCCAGCAGGTAGCTGAAGGCCACGCGGAACACCCACATGGATACGATGGAAATCAACATGGTAAGCGCCACATCGTTGGACGCTCTGAGTGTATACGGCAGCGTGAAGGACAACGGCCAGATCAGCGCCGCGCAGACGGAATGATAAATCAGAATCTGCCTCGCGTACTGGCTCGCCAGATCCGAAAGACCATATACATAAAGAATCAGCGGCAGCGCCAGTACGACAACTCCGTTAAACAGGAGCATCGTCAGATAACAGATTTTCAGCAGCTTTTTCGTGTAATAGCGCACCTGTTGGTAATCTCGTGCCCCTACGCACTGAGAAACGACCGTAATTGTCGTGTAGCCCATGGCAATCCCCGGAAGAATCGCAAAGGAAGCGACATAGTTTCCGATGGCGTTAGCCGCGATGGCGGCTGTACCGAATCCGGAAACAAGGCTGAGTACCAGAATTTTCCCCAGCTGAAACATGCTGTTTTCCAGCCCATTGGGAATTCCGATAGACAGAATCCGCTTCAGCAGGAACCAGTCCGGGCGAAACGTCAGCGGACGGGGAATATGCAGCAGCCGATCCTGCCGGAACAGCAGCTTTATAATGATCACCGCCGCAAGAATACGCGCGGCCAGCGTCGGAATCGCGGCCCCTTCCACCCCCATATGAAAACCGTAGAGCAAAATCGCAATTCCCGCCAGATTCACACCGTTCATCAAAAGAGACATCTGCATGGCAATCCTGGAGTTTCCCATGACCCGAAATACAGCGGCTCCCGCGTTGTACAGCGCGATAAACGGAATCGACGCGCTGACAATCAGAAGGAACACACGGCTGTTTTCCATGACGTCCGCCTCAATCTCTCCGAACACCTGGTGTAAAATAAAATCCCGGAATACATAGCAGGCGGCCATAACGACAATCGCGAAGGCAAAAATAAAGAGAACCATCTGCCATGCCGCTCTGCACCCGGTCTGGGGATCCCGCCTTCCGATATACTGACCCGCGACGACTGCCCCTCCGGTCGCCAGCGCCGAAAAGACATTAATAAAAAGAATAAAAATCGAGTCTACCAGGGAAACGCCCGACACAGCCGCTTCTCCCAGACTGGCCACCATAATCGAATCCACCAGTCCCACGGAAATCTGCAGAAACTGCTCGATAATCAGCGGTATGATCAGCTTTTTCAGATCCTGATTGCTAAAACGGTACTCCAAACTCTCACCTTCTTAACACTTTATTTTTCCGGAAGCTTCAGGGAAATCTGCTGCAAATCCAGACTGTCGGCAGGCCCTTCCGCTCCCATAATCTCTTCGATTTCTTCAATATCCGGCAATTCTTTAAGGTTGGTAAACCCAAAATTTTTCAGAAACACATCGGTAGTACCATACAAAATCGGCCGTCCAATCCCCGAAGAACGTCCTACCTCTGTGATCAGTTCTTTTTTTTCAAGTCCGTCGATTACCCGATCGCAGCGGATTCCCCGAATGGACTCGATCTCTCCTTTGGTGACCGGCTGCTTGTAAGCGATGATCGCCAAAACCTCCAGGGCGGACTGGGACAGCTTTTTATGCTTGATCGGCGTACACAGCCGCTCGATATATTCGATATTTTCCTCGCAGGTTACGAACTGAAAACTCTTATTCACTTCCCTTATGCGAATACCTCTCTGCTGCCGCTCGTACTCCTCCTGCAGCTCCAAAAAACAGTTATACGCTTCTTTCCAGTTGATATTAAAGATCTCGGCTGCCAGTTTTACATCCAGCGGCTGTCCCCACACGAACAGCATGGATTCAAAGGCAGACTTTATCGCGCGCTTACTCGTCATCTGTACTTCCTCCCCCAGGCTCTTCCCCCGCCTCCAGCAGACGTTCGGTGGCCCTCACTGTGATGTCTCCATAGATGTACTTCTGATCCGCGTCCAGACGATTTTCTTTCATCATTTCCAGAACAGACGAAAACGTCAGTGCGATATCATATCTATCCTCTTTTTTCTGCACCAGTTCTTTAAAATCCGCTTCCTCTCCCACGTGCTCCAGAAAATATTCCCGGATATCCGCCATTCTCGCTTCGGCGGTCGCTTTTTGTTTTTCCGTCCGGATATGGTGCCTGCGGATCTCTTCTTCTTTTTTCTTCTTTCTCAGGAACAGATCAAAAGCGGCGACAAACTGCCGCAGATCCAGTTTCAGGTATTCATCCGGCTCCCCTGTGTAAACGGACAGATCCTCCTGCGGTTTTTCCATTGTCCGCAAACCGGATTCCTCCTGTTTGCGGAGCATCTCGGCCAGTAGTTTGAACCGCTTGTACTCCAGTAGCTTTTCCACCAGTTCTGATCTTGGATCCTCAAATTCCGCTTCTTCTCCTCCCGGCGCTGTCCTCGGCAGGAGCATTTTGGATTTAATCTCGATAAGAGCTGCCGCCAGAACCAGAAACTCCGAGGCCAAAGGTACATCCAGACGCTTCATCTCTTCCATATAAGAAAGATACTGGCTGGTGATCTCGGATATCTCAATATCGTAAATACTCATCTGCGCGTGTTCAATCAGATAGACCAGCAGATCAAACGGGCCTTCAAAAACATTGAGCTTTACTTTATATCCCATGAATCAGTTCCCTCAGGCTATCTTGATACGGAGGGCGCACAATGCCCTTTTCCGTAACAACCGCCGTAATATACTCGTGATCGGTCACATCGAAAGCCGGGTTGTATGTTTTAATCCCTTCCGGCGCCATGGGCCGTTTATACCACAGGCTGCGGATTTCGTCCCCGTCCCGCTCTTCGATGACAATTTCTTCTCCGGAGGCCGTATCCAGATCAATTGTGGAAGTCGGCGCAAACATATAAAAAGGGATTCCGTACTCTTTGGCAAGAATCGCAACGCCCGAAGTCCCGATTTTATTGGCGCCGTCACCGTTGGCCGCCATACGGTCGCAGCCGACTACCACCGCGTCAATAAGCCCCTGTTTCATTACAGTGGAGGCCATATTATCGCAGATCAGTGTCACATCCACGCCCTCCCGGGAAAGCTCCCAGGCTGTCAGCCTGGCTCCCTGCAGCAGCGGGCGCGTTTCGTCCGCGTACACCCGGAACTGATATCCTCTCTCCTGGCCCAGATAAATGGGCGCCAGACAGGTTCCATACTTGGCGGTTGCCAGAGTTCCCGCATTACAGTGAGTCAGGATCCCCATTCCTTTTTTCAGGAGGGAGAGTCCGTGTTCTCCCATGGCAAGACAGCTCTGCTCATCTTCCCGGCGAATGGCGTCCGCCTCCTGGAAAAGTCCTTCTTTTATAAACGCCCTCTGTTCTTCCCATGGCGTTTCCGCATCTGCCTGCTCGCGCAGCTGGTACAGCCGCTCTTCCATCCGTTCCAGCGCCCAGAACAGATTCACCGCGGTCGGACGCGCGGTGGCGATATATTCCTTCGCCCAGTGAAAATCTCTGGCAAAATCCTGGAAGTTGGCAGACTCCAAATCCCTGACCGCCCGGTAAAGTCCGTACGCGGCAGCCACTCCGATTGCCGGCGCGCCCCGTACCTGCAGCTTTTTAATTGCCGCCCAGATTTCTTCCTTTGTTCGAAGTTCTATGTAATGCTCCTGTCCCGGAAGCAAACTCTGATCCAAAATCCACAGTCTGCTGTCTTCCATTTTTACAGGTGTGATCATATCATTTCCCCCTTCACGTTCAACGGTCTTATTTTAACACATTTTTCCCTTCAGTTACAGCACAAAGTCCCTGCGCGGCACGCTGGTTCTCTTTGACAAATTGTGAAACTTGTATTATAACTAAATAGAAAGAAAGGATTCAGACTCTATGGAAAAACTCTCACGAAAGCAGACTACTATGCGGGTTTCCTTCGTCAGCATCGGTGGAAATCTGTTTTTATGTTGTTTAAAGCTATGCGCAGGCATTCTGGGCCGTTCCGGCGCTCTGGTCTCCGACGCCATTCATTCCGCGGCGGACGCCATTGACACGATTATTGTGATTATAGGCGTAAAAATGGCCTCAAAAGCACCGGACGAACGGCACCCTTACGGCCACGAACGAATGGAATGTGTGGCCGCGCTGATTTTATCCATTGTGCTGGGATGCATCGGCGCCGGAATCGGATATGCCGGCCTTGAAAAAATTATGTCCGGAAATTATGAAACACTGGGCGTTCCCAGTCGCCTCGCTCTCTTTGCGGCGCTGATCTCCATCGCCATAAAGGAAGGGCTTTACTGGTACATGCGGGGCTCCGCAAAACGAATCCGCTCCGACGCGCTCATGGCCATTGCCTGGCACAACCGGGCGGACGCCCTTTCTTCCATCGGCAGTTTTATCGGCATCATCGGTTCCAGAGCGGGCTTTCCTATCCTCGATCCGATTGTCAGCGTTATCATCTGTCTGTTCGTTATTAAAGCGGCGCTGACCATTTTTATCGAGGCGGTCAATAAGATGATCGACCGAGCCTGCGATCCGAAGACTGCCGCCGCGATTCAAAACGCTGCCGCCGATTATCTGCGGAAGCAGGCTGCCGGAGAGCTGGGGCAGCTGCGCACCCGTCTATTCGGAGATAAAGTCTATGTGGAAATCGAAATTTACCTTCCGGGGGACCGCTCCCTGGCGGAATCTTGTCAGTTCAGCTCACAGCTGCGCCATTTCATTGAAGAAAGCTTTGACATGGTCAAAGTCTGCAAAGTTCTGCCCCTTCCCCTCGAAAAAAGCAGCAGCCATGATAAATAATACTACCGCGCTTCAAACCAGCGCTGCCGTTCCAGTACTTCTGAGAACGGTATTTTTTTATTCAGGATCCGCGGAAAGTATTCCAACTAAGCAAAAAAAGGGACCCACAACTCGCATTGCAGGTCCCAAAGGTAATTATGATGAAATTATCATTTACAGTTTGAAGTCAGCTTTAACAGCAGCCAGAGCTTCGTCCAGTGCAGCCAGAACTTTGTCGATTGTTTCATAGCTCTGAGTTGCAGGCGGCTCGATTCTTACTGTCTTAGCATTTACTAATGTACCAGCTACCATTACCTTTCTTTCGAACAGGTGCTTAGTTACATCGTATCCAACTTCTGCTTCCGGGAATTCCATACAGATCAGCATACCAGCTCCTCTGTAAGCAGTCAGGACAGTCGGATATTTTTCATGTAATTTCTGCAGGCCTTTCAGGTAGTATTCACCCTTTTCTTTTGCCTGTCCCGGGATATCGTTTTTCAGCATATATTTGATTGTGGAAATGAATGCTGCGCAAGCCAGCGGGTTACCACCGAATGTCGGGGATCCCAGAATCCACGGATTGTCAAACATTTTGCCTTCCTGACCAGTACCAACACCGGATTTTTCATAAGTCCAAGGTCTAGCGATAATACCAGTGATCGGAACAACACCGCCGGAAGAAGCTTTACCGAATGTCATGATATCCGGAGTAACATCTTCTACTTCGCATCTCCACATTGTACCAGTACGTCCCAGACCAGTCTGGATTTCGTCAAAGATCAGAGCTACGCCATATTTGTCAGCGATTTCTCTTAATCTCTTCAGGTATCCTGTCGGAGGAATGTTAACGCCAGCTTCACCCTGAACCGGTTCAACGATGATAGCCGCAACCTTTTCACCTACAGCCTGCAGGTTCTTAATCGCAGTTTCTGTAGCGTCAGCGTTACCATATTCAACGTGCTGTACCTGCTGAATCATCGGGATGTAGTCTTCTCTGTAAGCGCCCTTACCTCCCATGGAGATAGCACCCATGGATTTTCCGTGGAACGCGCCAACTGTGGAGATGTACCATCTTCCGCCAGTAGCCAGTCTAGCCAGTTTCAGAGCCATTTCTACCGCTTCAGCACCACCGTTAGTGAAGAAGGAGTACTGCAGATCTCCAGGAGTGATCATTGCCAGCAGTTTAGCCAGGTAACCTCTCAGCGGGTCTACCAGTTCCTGGGAGTGCAGAGAGAATCTATCTAACTGAGCACGTACAGTCTTTTTAATTTCCTGGTTGTTATGTCCGCAGATGAAGATACCGAATCCGCCCAGGCAGTCGATGAATTCTGTGCCGTTCAGATCTCTGAATACATCACCTTCGTCTTCCCATTCAATGAACGCGGAATCAGTAGATACAGACTTTCTGTATTCCAGCCATCCCGGATTGTAGTTTTCGTTAAAGTTCGCGATTGATTCGTCATGGATGGCCTTCTTGTCAGCGTCTGTCAGCGCATCCTTTTCAATGTAATCAACAACGCGAGTTGCCAGCTCTAAAGCTTCTTTGTTCTTTGCAGTCATTTTAGTGACCTCCCTTTTCTTTTTTGTGCTATCCTGACACCTGATAGCAACAGTATAACTTTTACGTCTCTATATATATACAAATCTCATGCCAAGTCTTCTCCGTAAGCTTTTTCACTGTAGAAATATTCTGAAAAAGCCTTGTTTTCCAAGGATTCTCAACGATATTTTTTTTTACAGTTTTTTCTTAGCTATCAGAAATCCGGAATTTTTTTGCCTTTTTTTCGTATCAATTCTAATAATTATTCTCATTTGTGAGATATATTAATTCTCTTCCTCGCCCTCTGCTGTTCAAAAAAGGAAACGGTTCCGCGGGCCGTTTCCTCCGAAAGGTTCATTTAATATATGTAGTTTTTTTATTTTGGTTTGTACATTCCTCTGCGCAGCTGCCCTCAGAATATCACTGTCATTCCGTTCTCCGCAAGCACCTTCCGCAGCGTCAGAACGCAAAACTGCGCAGAAAAAAGTCTCAAAAAATGAGAAGAAGGCAGTATGCCAGAAGACTGCCTTCTTTTCCAAAATCAGATCTTAATAAATGTAAATTTCCCCTTGCTACTTATTAAGATCCGGGAATGTTTCATCAAAGGATTTTTCATCGTGAGACAATGCGTTTACATTGCGCACATGGCCGGTCTTTCTCGCGATGACCCGTATAATCATCGGCACGATAACCGACGCGGTAGCGAGACAGAACGCAGGAAACTGTCCTTCACCAAACGCCATCATAATCAGGAAGATAATCTGCGCGATCATGGCGAAAGCCGGCAGCCAGGTCTGTCCTTTCTTTACACGCGCTTTCAGGCAGGTCTCCGGATCGTAGCCTCTCTTCTTGAGCCTTTTTCTGAATACCAGCTGCGAAGCGCAAATTCCTACCCAGGCAAGTGTTCCTGTGAATCCGGATAGAGACAGAAGGTTCGCGTACAGAGACGACATAGCGCCTGTCAGTTCAGATACAAGGCCGATGATAAGCACGATCCACATGAACAACAGCGTAAAGAGCGCCGCGTTCCGCGGATTGGATGTCTTAGTCAGTTTGCTCAGGAACTTCGGCGCAAGCCCTTCGATGGACAGACCGAACATGGCTCTTACAGTACCGTAGAACCCCGTATTCGCGCAGCTGAACGCCGCAATCAGCACAACAGCCGACATGATGATTCCAAAGAATCCCATGTTATATCGGTTCATAATATCCGCGAAGATCGGATTGTCCTCTGTTCCCAGATTCCAGGGGTAAATCAATACGATCAGCAGGATCGGCACCATATACAGTCCGGCAATACGGTAGGTAACACTTTTACATGCTCTCGGAACCGATTTTTCCGGATCCTGCGCCTCAGCCGCCGCCAGACCTACGATTTCCGTGCCCTGGAAGGTTACCAGCACAACCGTCATAGAAGTGAATACGATCGCCATTCCTTTCGGGAACATCTGCGGCACGAATCCTTCGTCTCCGCCGAAGTTAACGCTTCCGCCCAGGAAGTGATCGCTTCCCCACAGGCCTACCCAGATTCCGAACGCCAGGATAATAAATAAAATAATTACACATACTTTTGTAATGGCAAGTCCTGATTCAATCTTCGCGAAGATATCAACTGCGCAGAGATTGATAATCGTGAGCGCCAGCAGCGCGCCAACCGCGCAGGCTACGTAAAATACGCCGCTCGTCGAGCCTGTCAGATACTGGAGTACGGTAGCGACCGCAACCGCTTCCGATGGTACGTAGCAAACCCAGTTAAACCAGAACGACCATCCCATACCGGTCGAAAGCGTCTCACCCAGAAATTCATTGGTATAGGCGACAAACGATCCTTTTCTCGGAAGGTTTACCAGCAGTTCCGCATACGCGATCATCAGTCCGTAAACAATAACGCCTACAATCGCGAACGCGATCAGAACCGCGGGCCCCATCTCGCCAAGACAGGTTCCCACTCCCAGAAAATAGCAGGAACCGATAACGCCGCCAAGGCCGATGAACGATACCTGCCATCCCTTAATCCCTCGTTTCAGCTCTTGATTTTCACTTGAGGGTTCCACTTTTTTACTTCTGACATAAATATTGCCTCCTTTCAGCAATTCCCTCCCCTTTTTAGTCCCGTTTCGGACTATTTTTATATTAATCGCTATCTTCTGATTTGTCAATACAATTCTTATAATTATGAAAATAACTCTTTTTTTTATTTTTTATGGTATGATAGAATGAAAATATAATCGTTATGTCAGAAAAGGAAAGGATAGAGAATGACGATCAAACAAGATATCGAACGTTATTATAATTTCTGGTTCACCACCGATAAAATCTATGATACCTGGGCAAAGAAACAGGGAATCTCTATTAACGAACTCTTTGTGCTCTTTGTTATCGCGGAAAATCCGAACACCTGCACCCAGCAGAGGATCTGCCAGAAGCTCCTGCTGCCGAAACAGACGGTTAACAGCATTCTCCTTAAATTCGAAAAAGAAGGGTACGTAAAGAAACAGCCCTCCAAGCAGGATAGACGCAGTAAAATTCTCACTTTCACCGAAGAGGGTCAGCGTTACGCGGACGGAATTCTGCTGCGGCTGTATGATATCGAAGGCACCGCGCTCTACAATATGAATCCGGAGGTCCGTACCGCTCTGCTGGACGGATTTGACGCGTTTTTAGAAGTCCTGCGGCAGGCATTTGAAGACGCGGAGTCATAAAAAAAAGAGCCTCTGTCCCGTGAAGCTCTTTCCCGTTCTCAAAGCTATCGGATGTCCTATTTTTTCGGTCTCCGAAAGGTCATCTACTCCGTCTAAAAAACAGTCCGATTTCGGTTCATTGTCCCAAAACGAAAATTATATATACCTGCCAATCCATTCATTCATCGTTCTTGTCCATTCGTCGGGATCGGAAATCTGTTCCGCGGCTCTCTGCAGCTGCCGTCTCTGCCGCAGCGGCATTCGGGCAAGTTCTTTGGGGCTGATCAGCGCTCTTGTCCTCCGCGCAAGCTGGAACAGTTTTTTCTCAGGCTCCGGCATATTCCGGTATTCATCAAGGATCGCCAGCATCTTCTCCCTGTCCTTTTTCAGGCTGCCTTTTACCGCCTGAAGCAGATTGACGATATGGTCGCTGACAATCCGTGTATTCACATCCCCTGTCTTTACAATCAAGATCCGGATTTCCTCCACTTTTTCATCCTCGCTGCACAGGACGAAATCTCCTCGTTCATAATCCTCATAAAGCTCCGTCCCCGGCTTTATCGCGGCGGTTCGTATACGGACAAAGTCCGGATTTACCTCGCTGACTACACGCGCCATGCCCTCCGCGTTTTTCCGCGAAAGCGCTCTTCCTCCAAGTCCCGGCATGAAATAAACCGAAAGTTCCAGCCCGCCGGCTTTGATATTTTTTCCCGCCCGGATCTGCTGCTCCGATGTCACGCCCTTGTTTACAAGAGCCAGAACTTCATCGGAACCGGATTCAAAACCGGAATGAATTCGGGTAAGTCCCGCTTCCCGAAGTTCGGCGAATTCTTCGGCGCTGACCTTTGACAAATTCTCTGCCCGGCCGTAGGATGTAATCCTTTCAATTTGCGGAAACGTCTCTTTCAGGTACCGCAGCACTTCGGTCAGGCGTCCTCCGCTGAGGGCCAGAGTATTGCCATCCTGAAGAAATACGTTTTTACCGCCGTTCAGCAGCCAGGTGGCGACAACATAATAACTGTTCTGTTCCTCCGGCGGCATTTCACGAAGCTCCGCGTTGAGTCTTTCCACATCCCAGCTGCCGTCCGTACGCCGGCTCCGCTCTGCTTTCCGGGCGAAAGCAGCCATACGGTCAATATCTTCCTTTACGCTGTCCACCGTGTAAGCGCGGAATTTCGTATGCCGGTAAAGATTACAGAATTTACATTTGTTCCAGGTACACCCTTGCGTTACCTGCATCAGCAGGCTGTCTGCCTCGCTGGGCGGCCGGATCGGCCCGATTCGAAATGGCTCCATGATATTTTTTCCTTTCTCTTTTTTTCTCAAAAACGCGGAAAATGCGGATTTTATTCCATCCGCAAATCCACTCCGCTTCCCGCTCTGGTCAGCTGCCGGACAAACTCGCTGGCGGGGCTGCGGTAAATGTTCCGCGGCGTATCGCTTTGCAGCGCCCTGCCCTGATCCATCACCAGCACGCGATCGCCCAGTTTCATGGCTTCCCGGATATCATGGGTGATAAAAACAATGGTGATGCCAAGCTCTTTGTGAAGCCTGAGAATTTCATCCTGCATCGCCTGTTTTGTAATTTCGTCCAGAGCGCCGAAAGGCTCGTCCATCAGAAGAATCCTGGCGTCAGCCGCAAGAGCCCGGGCGATCCCTACACGCTGCTGCTGCCCGCCCGAAAGCTCGTTTGGATACCGTTTCAGCATTTCTTCTTCCAGACCGACGGTTTTCAGCAGGCGAGCCGCGTTTTTCCGGTTTTCTTCTTTATTTTTTTTGCCGCTGATAACCGGCACATAGGTAATATTTTTCTCTACGGTCATATGGGGAAACAGTCCCTTGTTCTGAATCACATAGCCGATACGTCTCCGCAGGGCAATGGGGTCCGTCTGACTGATATCCGTCCCTTCCACCAGCACCCTTCCACGATCGGGCGTGTGCAGACCGTTTATCATTTTAAGCATGGTTGTCTTTCCGCAGCCGGACCTGCCGATTACGGTCAGAAATTCCCCCTCTTTTACCGACAGGCTGAAATCGTCCAGCGCTTTTCGTTCTCCGAAATACTTGTCTATATGTTCCAGTCGGATAATCTCCATAATCCTGTCCCCCGCTTTATTTTTCGATCAGACCCTTTGAAATCAGGAATTCTCTTGCCACATCCACATCTTCTTTTCCCTCGACTTCCACCTGGTAGTTGAGCTCCGCCATTTCCTGGTCTGTCAGAATTCCATCCATCAGCATCAAGGTATCTTCCAGTTCCGGATAATTTTCCAGGGCATCCTGCCGCACCACCGTCGAGCAGTAGTAGTTTACCTGCAGGTGTTTGTCATCTTCCAGAGGCTTCACATCGTCCCGGCTCAGCTGCGCGTCTGTGGTAAATCCATTGGTTACATCAATATCTCCATTCTGCATGGCTTTATATTTCAGCCCGATATCAATGTCCTTTACGTCTTTAAAATTGTAGCCGTAGGTTTCGCACAGTACGCCGAATCCGTCTTCCCGCTCAATATAGTCCGGGTTCCCGCCGAATACCAGCTTGTCCGATACGCGGGCCAGATCCGAACAGGTTTTCAGATTGTACTGATCTGCCACTTTGCTGCTGACCGCCACGGTAAAGGTATTGTTGAAGCCGTACTGGCCGACCCAGGTCATATCAAAGTTCTTCTGATATTCGCTTTTCAGCTTTTCAAACATTTCCTCATCGTCGACGCCTTCCGCCTTATGATCCAGTACCATGACCCAGCCGCTGGAGGTGTATTCCGGATACAGGTCGAATTCGCCCTTTTCCATGGCCGGCTGGATGTTATTGGTTCCGCCGCCGATTCCTTTGGTCAGCTCTACCTCATATCCCGCTTTTTCCTCGATCAGAATTTTGAGCATTTCGCCCAGAATATACTGCTCGGTCATCGGTTTTGTGGCAATTTTCACCGGCTCCTCCGACGCGCCGCCGCTGCATCCTGCCGCGGCCAGTACAAGAACCAGTGCCAGTATGATTGCTGTCATTCTTTTTTTCATTTTAATTCATCCGCCTTTTCTTCAGTTTCTTTTCCAGATGCCCCAGCAGAAGGTCGCTGATCAGCGCAATCAGCGCGATCAGGACGCTTCCCGCGAAGGTCAACGCTGTGTCGTATACGGTAATTCCCCTGTAAATAGCGACTCCCAGTCCGCCTGCCCCGATAAAGGAAGCGATTGCCGCTACAGAAATGGTCATGACCACCATATTCCGCACGCCGGCAATAATGACGCCCAGAGCCAGCGGCAGTTTGATGCGGGTCAGAATCTGAAATTCCGTGCTGCCCATGCCTCGTGCCGCTGTAATAATCTCTTCATCCACCCCTTTGATGCCCGCGTAAGTATTTCGTACCATGGGCATAATTCCGTAAATGGTCAGGGCAACCACCGCGGTTTTGTCGCCAATCCCCATAAATGGAATCAGCATGCCCAACAGGGAAATGGACGGGATTGTGTAAAACACATTGGCAATCCCCAGAACCGGCGGCGCTGCCTTTTCGCAGCGCGCGATCAGAATTCCCAGCAGCAGGCCGATGACGCCCGCCAGAAGGATCGCGATCAGGGACAGCAGAATATGTTCACAGATGAGCTGCCCGAACCATTCGCTCCGCTCCTGATAAAGCTGCGCCACTTCTTTCAAAAACTCCACGTTTCTACCCCTTTCCTGATTTTCTGCTATTATACTACCAGATCCCGCTTACGGGTGCAATCTCTTTATCGCTTCTGCCGGGCAGACCTCAAAGCAGGCGCCGCACTGCAGACAGTGAACCGGATCGATTTTATACGGCTCCCCTTCCGTAATACATTTCTGCGGGCAAACCGGGATACAGCTTCCGCAGCCGATGCAGTTTTTCTGAATCTCGAACCCCGCTTTTTCCTCACTGGCATTGTAAGAAAAAGTCTCCCGGTTAATCGGATAGTTGAGCAGGTCAAACCACTCTCCGCTGCCTTCGTAAATCAGGAACGCGTCCAGTATGTACCTGGTATCGCCCGGATAGACTTCATTCATACCCGGATTTTCCTCAAATACACGGTCCACCCATTTTTTATCGACCATTTTCACTTTCCCGGTGAATTTCAGGGACTGGCAGTCCGGACACATAGCGCTGAGAGCGACGCGTCCTGTGTCCACCAGCTGCTTGTAAAATGGTTTTCCCTTGGAAGTCACGATATACATTCCTTCGTCCGACGCGATCATGACATTGATAATCCTGCTCTGAGGTCTCCCCTGTTCATCCACGGTCGCCGCTGAGGCGATCTTTACCTTTCGAAACAAATCCACATAGTTTCTCGCTTTTTCGTTCATTGTGTTTTACCTCCCTTTCTGAGTCTATTATGCACCCCGCGAAAAAGTTTGTGAAGACCGCACTTTAAAGTGGGATAGGTACCCGGCGGTAACTTTTGGGCTAATGGACGATGATTCTTATGCGCTGACCATGCGGGAAATCCACGATACAATCAGGAAATATTTTTTGCTTATCTGAAAGCTATGGGGGCTCTCTGTAAAATTCGTACTCCAATTTCCCCATAGATCGCCGAAAACGCCCCCACAAAAACAGAAAACAGCCGGGATTTCTCCGGCTATTTCATCGCGTTTACCAGTTTTTCATATAGGTCCGGGAACTCTTTCTTCAGACGCAGCGGCCTTAAATCCGTATCCGTAACTCCATGGCTGCTGCTTCCCGTAACTTTCACCTCGCCGCTTTCCTTCCCCACGACCTCATAAGCGAGGTAGACGCTGGCGCCTTTTACTTTGTCAACCCAGGCGCGGATAAGCACCACCTCATCAAACACCGCGGGAGACTTATAGTCGCAGGCAACTCCGATGACCGGCATCCAGATCCCCATTTTTTCCAGCTTGGAATAAGGATAGCCGATGGTGCGGAGCATATCATTTCTCCCCATCTCAAACCAGCGAATATAATTAGAATGATGTACAATCGCCATAGCGTCGGTTTCTACATAGGCGACCCGGTGTTCCAGCTCAAACTTTCTCATAAAATCCTCCTTTTATAACTTGCCTGCCAGTTCCTCAATCTTGCGGAACCGGTTGTTAAGGCCTGATTTTTTCATAGGCGGGTCCATCATATCCGCCAGCTCCTGCAGGGTGGCTTCCGGGTTTTCCAGACGCAGCACCGCTACTTCCCTCAATTTGTCCGGCAAAAATGCCAGTCCCTTCGTTTCCTGAATCTTGCGAATCCAGGAAAGCTGTTTTTCCGCGGCTTTCAAAGTTTTATCAATATTAGCGTTGTCGCAGTTGTTGATGCGGTTAGCTTTGTTGCGGATTTCTTTTGTAATCCGCACATCCTCGAAAGCGAAAATCTGCGAGTGGGCTCCCATAATGGCCAGAATATCAATAATCTGTTCCGCTTCTTTCACATATACCGCGTAATTCTTCTTGCGGGCGGAAACTTTCGCGTGGAGATCCACAAAGCTGTTGATGAGCTTTTTCACATCTCCCGCCAGGATCTGGCTGCTGCAGCTGAATTCCAGATGATAGCTTTTTTCCGGATCCGTAATGGTTCCGGAAGCCAGAAAAATTCCCCGAAGGCACGCTTTTCTGCAGCATTTGGTCCGGATCAGCCCGTCATAAATACCATCGCTGATGTAATTCATCCCTTCTTTCACCATCAGAATTCCCGTCTCTCTGAGGATCTGTTCGCTCAGATTTTTCGGTCCTATGGAAAGAAGATAAGAGCGGCCTTTTTTCAGACCGCTTCCCTGTCCCACCGCAAGCTCCGCGTCGATCCCAAAGTATTCCTTCAGCATCCTTTTGTAATGCCTGGCCACTGCCGGGTGTTCCGTCGCTGTCACGATTTCAAATTTTCCGCCCCCCGCCAGCCGGATGCTCCCGCACATGCGGATAAATCCCGCGATTTCCGCCAGCATGCAGCACTTTTTTTCCGGTTCAACATGGGCGAGCTCATTTTTAGTATCTGCTGAAAATGACATGTTCTCTCCTATAAATCCCGATGTTCCACGGTAACGCGTTTTCCCTTCGCCCTCAGGCGATCCGCCATTTCATTGGCTGCCGAAACGGATCGGTGCTGTCCTCCGGTGCAGCCAAAAGCCAGATTCAAACTGTATTTCCCTTCCTTCATATAGTAGGGAATCAGATCCAGGAGCATCTTCTCGGTTCGATCCATGAAATCCCGGGCCACCTCCTGCTTCATAACGTAATCCCGCACCTTCTTGTTATTTCCGGTCAGGCTGCGCAGGGATTTTACATAGTACGGATTTGGAACAAACCGCATATCAAAGACCATATCCGCTCCAAGAGGCATGCCTCTTTTATAACCGAAGGACATCACATTAAGAACAAAGGTTTTCTCACTCTCCCCGGAGGTGATCAGATCCTTTACCTCCTCCCACAGGCGCGCCACCTTCATGTTGGAAGTATCAATAATATAGTCAGCCCGCGCCCTGAGATTTTTCAGCATTTCAGTCTCACGTTTCAGACCTTCCAGCGTACTCTCTCCCCTGGCCAGAGGGTGTTGTCTCCTTGTCTCGCTGTACCTGCGGATCAGTACCAGTTCCGAAGCTTCCAGGTATAAAATCTTATAGTTGATTCCGCTGGCCTCCAAATCCTCCAACGCCTTTTCCATATCCGCGAAAAGCTCGCCGCCTCTTACATCTACAGCAAAGGCCGCCTTTTCAATGGGGGTAGACTCACCCGCCGCAAGCTGGACAAAGCTCTTAATCAATGCCGGCGGCATATTGTCCACGCAGTAGTACCCCAGATCCTCCAGGCAGTTCATCGCCTGAGTCTTTCCTGCTCCCGATAATCCCGTTACAATGACTGTGTTCATTTCTTCTCCCTTAAATTCACAATTCTGGAAAGGTCCAGACCCGCTTCCTTCGCCCGTACCAATCCGCTTTCAAAATCTCCGACCCGCTCGGGGGAATGAGCGTCACTGCTGATAATAAACTGAGCGTCTGTCCGCGCCGCAATTTTAATCTCTTCTACGGTCAGGTGCGGATGCCTCGTATTGATTTCCATCAGCGTATCTGTATCCGCGCACGCTTCCGCGATGGGAAGGATGTCAAAGGGACCCTTGTCCCCGGGATGGGTAAGGATGGAAATGTCGTTTTCATACAGGGCTTTGATTACCATATCGGTATTTTTTGTTTTCAGCCGCTTTTCTCCCAGCTTCAGTCCATGCCCCCAGATCCAGTTGGAGATACTGTAACACCCGGGGATGCCGTAATGATACCCCGCGATTACGAAATCATACTGATCATACTCTTCCGGCGTTACGTCCAGATGATTGCCGTTTTTTACAATGTTCGCCTCCACGCTCAGACGGATCTGAATCTGCGGGTATTTTCGGTTCAGAGCCTCAATTTCCTCCCGCATCTTTGGCACGTCTTCCCGTTTTATGCCGTAAAACCGGTGTCCCGGTCCGTGATCGCTAATAGCGATATGGGACATCCCCTTTGCAATCGCCGCCTTTACATTATCTTCAATGCTCCCCGTCCCATGGGAATAAATCGTATGGGTGTGGAGATCATATCCCATCTCATATTTCTTTGTCTTCTCCAATGATTCTCACCTCCGGCTCCAGTTGAACGCCAAATTTATCTAAGACAGTTGCCTGTACAATTTCCATAAGCTGTATAATCTCCGTTGCCGTAGCGGCGCCGTTATTTACAATAAATCCGCTGTGAAGAGGCGAAACCTGGGCGTCCCCCACCGAAAGCCCCTTAAGCCCCGCGTCCTGGATCAGCTTTCCCGCGAAATACCCTTCTGGCCGCTTGAAAAAGCTTCCCGCGCTGGGCAGAGAAACCGGCTGCTTGGCGTTTCTCTTTGCCGCCAGCTCCTTCATTTCTCTGCCAATCGCCTCTTTATCTCCTTTTTTTAACTGCAGCACCGCTTCCAGCACCAGATCTCCGGTTTCGTGAAGCACGCTGTGACGATATCCCAGCTGCAGTTCGCCGCAGCTGAGGGTATATTCCCGGCTGCCGTCCTTTTCCAAAATTCTGGCTTCCTTGATAATATGCGACATTTCTCCGCCGTAAGCGCCCGCGTTCATAAAAACCGCGCCCCCCAGACTCCCCGGAATGCCGCTGGCAAATTCAAAACCGGTCAGCTCCGCCGAAAGAGCCGCTCTGGCAACCGAGGACATCAGCGCGCCGCATCCCACGGTCAGAATCTCTCCTTCCGCGCGGATTTCCCCGAAAGCTTCCCCCAGCTTAAGAATCACGCCCCGGTAGCCGCCATCCCGCACCAGAATATTCGAGCCGTTCCCCATGACCATGCAGGTCTTTCCTGAATCCGCCAGTATTTTAAGCACCTCCCGCAGCGCCCGCACGCTCCGCGGCATTACGAGAAGCTCTGCTCTGCCTCCCGCGCGAAAGGAAGTGAATCGCCTCATATCACAATCCTCGATCACAGATCCCGCCCCGGCGGCATACTCGATCCGCTCCTTCAAAGTTGTCATTTCCCTGCCCCTCCTTCTTTTCCAATCATCCAATTTATTATATACGGAAGTCTCCGTTTTCAGACAGCCGCGCGCACCTTTGCGCCTGCAAATTCATTTTACAACAATTATACATTAAAGTCTTTATCTTTTTGTGGATTTTTTACAAAAATAGGGTTGATTTTTCAGACCTTTGTTGTATAATTAACCTATGTTTTAAATTTTTATTCATCACGTGAATTAAATATTCATTTCCATAAGGAAGACAAAAGGGAGGAAACAAAATGGCAAAAGAAAAAGTAATACTTGCCTATTCGGGTGGACTTGACACTTCGATTATTATGACATGGCTGAAAGAGAACTACGACTACGACGTAATCGCGGTCTGCTGCAACGCCGGACAGAAAGAGGACTTCGCGGCGATTGAGAAAAAAGCGCTGGCAACAGGCGCGAGCAAAGCGATTACCGTTGATATGCGGGAAGAGTTCATTACCGATTTTATCTGGCCGACATTGAAAGCCGGCGCAGTTTATGAAAACGAATATATGCTGGGAACCTCCATGGCAAGACCTCTGATGGCCAAAAAGCTGGTGGAAATCGCGCAGCAGGAAGAGGCCTTCTATATCGCTCACGGCTGCACAGGTAAAGGAAATGACCAGGTTCGATTTGAAACTACCATTAAAGCGCTGGATCCGGCCATCAAAATTATCGCTCCATGGAGATTCTGGGATTTTGAGTCCAGGGAAGATCTGCTGGAATACGCCAAATCCCACAACATTCCGATTAACCAGAGTGAAGCGAAGATTTACAGCCGCGATGAAAACATCTGGCACATCAGCCACGAGGGCGGCGAGCTGGAAAATCCCTGGAACGAACATTACGACACCATCCACGTTCTTTCCGTACCTCCGGAAAAGGCTCCGGACAAGGTGACCTATGTGGATATTGATTTCGAAGCCGGCGTCCCGGTAGGACTGGACGGGGAAAAAATGGGACCCATCGAACTGCTGACAAAGCTCAACGAACTGGGAAGCGTCAACGGCGTCGGTACCGCCGACATTATTGAAAACCGCCTGGTGGGAATGAAGTCCCGCGGCGTGTATGAAACTCCGGGAGGAACCATCCTTTTCGCGGCTCACTCTGCTCTGGAAAAACTGATCTTAGACAGAGATACGACTCAGTACAAATATATTGTAGCGCAGAAATTCGCGCAGCTGGTTTACGACGGCCTGTGGTTTACCCCTCTGCGGGAAGCCATCTCCGCTTTTGTGGACGAAACCCAGAAGCTGGTTACCGGAACAGTTAAAATGAAGCTTTACAAGGGAAGCGCCACCGCGGCGGCCCGCAAGTCCCCGAATTCCCTGTACAGCGAAGAATTCGCTACATTCAGCAAGGATGAAGTTTACAACCAGAGCGACGCGGACGGTTTTATCAACCTCTTCTCACTGCCTCTGAAGATCCGCGCAATCCAGAAACAGAACAAAGAAGGAGGAGCAAAACCGCATGAAACTTTGGAAAGGAAGGTTCTCAAAGGCGGCGACTTCGTCCGCTGACGAGTTCAACGCCTCTATCGAATTCGACCAGAGGCTGTACAAAGACGATATTAAAGGAAGCATCGCTCACGCGACCATGCTGGGACGCCAGGGAATCATTCCCCAGGCGGACGCGGAGCTGATTGTCAAAACCTTGAAAGAAATCGAAGCCGACATTGACGCCGGTAAGGTGGAATTCACCATTGAATCGGAAGATATCCATATGAATATCGAAACGATCCTTACCGAGCGCATCGGTGAAGCCGGCAAAAAGCTTCATACTGCCCGCAGCCGTAACGACCAGGTGGCGGTGGACATCCGGCTCTATCTGAAAGATGAAATTGCCGAAATCGAGAAACTGCTTTCCGCCCTCATGGACACCCTTGTGACCCTGGCGGAAAAGCACCAGGATACGGTAATGCCGGGATATACCCACCTGCAGAGAGCCCAGCCTGTCACCCTGGCCTATCATCTGCTGGCCTACTACCAGATGTTTAAGCGGGATTCCTCCCGTTTCGCGGATTGCCTGGATCGGATGGATTATCTTCCTCTGGGCTCCGGCGCTCTGGCGGGAACCACCTATGATACGGATCGGGAGTTTCTTGCCAGCGAACTGGGATTTAAGGGCGTCTGCCCCAATGCCATGGACGCGGTGGCGGATCGGGACTTCGCGGTGGAATTTATCAGCTGCTGTTCCATCACTATGATGCACCTGTCCCGCTTCTGTGAGGAACTGATTCTCTGGAGCTCTGTAGAATTCAGCTTTGTGGAAATTGACGACGCCTATTCCACAGGAAGCAGCATCATGCCGCAGAAAAAGAACCCGGACATGGCGGAACTGATCCGCGGTAAAACGGGAAGAGTCTACGGCGATCTGATGAGCCTGCTGACGATTATCAAGGGGCTTCCCCTTGCCTACAACAAAGATCTGCAGGAAGACAAGCTTCCGGTCTTTGACGCGGGGGATACGCTGAAAGCATCGGTAAATATCTTTACCGAAATGATCGCCACCATGAAAGTAAAGGAAGAAAACATGGAGCGGGCGGCAAAATACGGCTACATGAACGCGACCGACGCCGCTGACTACCTGGTGACAAAAGGAATTCCTTTCCGTGACTGTCACGAAATCATCGGAAGAATTGTCCTGTACTGCATCAATAAAGGAATTGCCATTGAAGAAATGTCCATGGAGGAATTCAAATCCTTCTCCGGTCAATTTGATATGGATATTTACGACAAAATCGCCATCCGCAGCTGTATCAAAGCAAAGCGCTCCCAAGGCTCTACGTCTTTTGACAGCGTAAAGCAGCAGCTTGCGGATATTAAAAAAGCGGGTAAGTAAACCCTCCCTCATAAAAACCCCCGAACCCTTTTCAGGTTCCGGGGGTTTTACATAGTATCAGGTTCCTTGAGAAAGTCTTTCAGCCTCCAAATAAGATACAGAGGAATACTATATGTTTTGGTTCCCTCTACCTCGTGTACACCTGTATTCCTCATGGAGAACTTGAAACCATATTTCGGATGATAGGTTCTGCAGTACTGGCGGTAACTTTTTGCCCGTGTATTTAGTTCCGCTTTCGCTTCTACTGGAACAATTTCATCTTCATATTCAAATAAAAAGTCCAGTTCAGCCGTATTGCCGGATCGCCAGAAGTACGGATGAATTCGTTGATTGAGCAACTCTGTCAGCACAAAATTTTCTGTAAAAGCCCCTTTAAAATTTCTGTACATTTCCGTGTTTTCCATGATCGTTTTATAAGAAACACCTGATTTTCTGCGGAGCAGTCCCACATCGGACAGGTACACTTTAAAAAAAGAAGCATCCGCGCAAAACGAAAGAGGCAGTTCCGGCTGAGAAACCAGTTCCAGCTTATACACCAGTCCGGCATCAACAAGCCATTCAAGAGCATCTTCCAGTTCGCTCGAACGTTTTCCCTTTTTCACATGGGAAAAAATAAATTTATGATTATCCTTCGCAAGCTGTTTGGGAATCGACTCCCAAATCCAACTCAGTTTCGGAATATCCGTTTTCGGAGCATGCTTTGCGAAATCACTGCTGTAGTCCTGCAGAATATTATCCTGCAGTCTTTCCACTTCTGTGATATTATGGGTTTCCACCCATTTTGCGGCGACTTCCGGCATTCCTCCCACAATATAATAATATTTTAGAGCTTGTTCCAGCCTGTTTGTATAAAGCTCAGGGAGACTCCGATCAAGACGGTAATTCCGGACGCCTTCATACAGTGCCTCCTGCCCGTCCGCCCGTAAAAATTCTGAAAAAGAAAGTGGGTACATCTGTAGACGCTCCACTTTTCCTACGGGAAATGAAATCTGTTCTCGTTTAATTGCCACACCCAGAAGAGAACCTGCACATAAAATATGTAGCTCCCGCTTATTCTCACAAAAATACTTTAGCGATGTAATCGCACTGGGACACGCCTGTATCTCATCAAAGATTACAAGAGTTTTTCCTGGTATAATTTTCTTTCCTTGTATAATATTCCCAAGTTCATCAAGAATTCGGTCCACATTAAAATCATACTCGAATACCGACGCCAGTCCTTTATTGCCTTCAAAATAAAAATACGCGACATCTTCAAAATAACGGCTTCCAAATTCTTTGCAAAGATAGGTCTTTCCGCACTGTCGTACACCGGTCAGCAGCATTGGCTTCCTGTCATCGGAGTCCTTCCAATCTACCAACCTTCTCATAATATCCCGTTCCAAGCTCCATCATCCCCATTTCACTATCAATCGTAGTATACTCCTAATGTATCACTTTATTCACAGGAAAGCAACTTTTTGTTTTGCGTTTTTCATAGGAACTTTTTCAAAAAAATTGCGTTTTTCATAGGAACTTTTTCATTCTGAAATCACATTTTTCACCCATTTTTTCGAGAAGAACCGTTTGGTAACCGCGATTCCTTTGACCACATCCTCCAGTTTCACTGCCAGAACCGCGAAGTAAATCGGCCACTGCAGAACCAGCGCGGTCAGAAAGGCCACCGGTACGCCGACACACCATACAGCCAACACTTCCGCCAGCATGGCGAATCTGGTATCTCCGCCGCAGCGCAGAACGCCGGTCACATTCACCGCGTTATAAACAGTAAGCCACATCGTACATCCATATACGATCAGAATTAACAGAGCAAAATGGGCTCCCCGATCCGTAAACTCGAAGAGACTTAACAGCGGCTTTCCGAAAACAATCAGCAGACCTCCCGCGGCAAGACCGATCACCAGTCCGATTTTGACCATTTTTTTCGCGAGCTGATACGCGTAATCCAGCTTTCCTTCGCCCAATTTTTGCCCCACCAGAATCAGGGTAGCGTCGCCGATACTGAAAGCTGCCATAATGAAAAGGTTATTGATGGTACTGCAAGCCTGAACCGCCGCGCCTTCCGTTACGCCGATGCGGGCAAAAGCCGCCACATATAGAGACGTTCCCAGTCCCCACATAGTTTCGTTGATCGTTGTCGGTACCGCGTTTTTTACGATTTTAACGGCAGACGACTTTGTATAGCTGAAAAATTCCCGAATCGGACCGCAAAGCTTATTTTTACGCCCAAACACCATATAAAGAATCAGTGACATTTCAAGTCCCCTGGCAATCATCGTCGCCAGCGCCGCACCAGCGACGCCCAGTTTTGGAGCGCCCCAACTGCCGAAGATCAGCAGGTAATTCAAAAAAGTATTGGTCAAAAACGCCGCTCCGCTGATATAAAGCGGGAGCCTCGTCTGCTGAGTCGCCCGCAGCGCTGAAGTGAAAGGAACCGTCACCGCGGTAAACAGAAAAGCGGGCGCGCAGGCGCGAACATAACCGCTGCCCAGTTCGATAATTTCCGGAAACCGGGTAAAAATCCGCAGCACATAGTGGGGAAAAATCAGGGCAGTCAGAAAAAACAACATACTGACGCTGACCGTAACCGTAAGGGCAAATCCTACCGTCTTCCGGATATTGTGAAAATCCTTCACACCGAAATACTGCGCCATAAACGTAGCCGTTCCGCTGGTGAACCCATACAAAAGCATCCAGTGGACAAAATAGAACTGTACAGAGACGCCCACCGCATTGAGTTCCGCTTCTCCAAGGCTTCCCACCATAAGATTGTCTACCAGATTGAGAGATGAGCCGATGAGGCTTTGCAGCGCAATCGGAAGCGCTACAGCCGCCATCGTTTTTAACAGCGATTTATTATTGATCGTATTCAGAGTTGCTTCCTTTTTCATTCAAATGTTCTTCTTTCCGATGTTTTTTCTCTTTATTCTCCCTTTCTTCCTGTTTTCGGATATTTACCGCATTAATCTCCACTTTCTTGTTGCTGGTATCTGAAAGCAGCACGTATAACAGCATGATCACAATCGCGAGAAGCCCCAGGCAATCCACCATGAGCTCTCTGCTGTACTCTACCGCGACTACCCCCATAATCGCGCTGATACAATACATAATCATCACCGATCTGCGCTGTCCGAACCCTGCCCGCATGATACGATGATGCAGATGCTCTTTATCCGCTACTACAATGGACTGTTTCTTTAAGATCCTCCTGAGAATCGCGAAAGCGGTATCAAAAATAGGCAGTCCCAGTACCAGCGTCGGAATCGCCACTGATACCACGGTTACGCTTTTTACCGGCTGAATCAGGGAAAAGGTAGCCAGGCAGAATCCGAGAAACTGCGACCCGCCGTCCCCCATAAAAATTTTCGCGGGATGGAAGTTATATGGGAGAAATCCCAACGCGCCGCCGGCGATGGTAAGCATGGCGGTAGCCGCCACATAATGTCCGTGTATATAGCCTGCATACGCGATACAAAGGGACGCAATCGCCGTAATTCCGGCGGCAAGTCCGTCCAGGCCGTCTACCAGATTGATGGCGTTTGTAATCGCCACAATCCAGAAAATCGTTAAGATAAACGTTGCAACATTGCTCATAACGATGTCGCTTCCCTCCAAAAAACGGCTGACAAATTCCAGACGGATTCCGGAAGCGTAAACAATGCACGCGCAGATAAACTGCCCCAGGAATTTAAACTTGGGACTGATATCCCGCAAATCATCAATTACTCCGAACAGATAGATCAGCGCTCCTCCAATGAGAATCCCTCCGATATTTTTGTCCGGAATAAAAGCCGGCATAATAAAAATCAGCGTTGCCGCCATAATTCCGATGAACATTGCCATTCCCCCAAATCTGGGAATGGGTTTGCAGTGCACTCTTCTTTCATCCTTTGGAATATCCATGGCTCCGATTTTCGGCGCCAGCCAGATGGCCAGCGGCGTAAATAAAAGCGCCAACACAAAGGACGTAAGAAAAGACGCCCATAAAACAAAATAATTGACCTCCACGGTTACTGATCTCCTAACATTACGATTTTCAATCCGGCTTCTGCCAGAATATCGACAGACATCTGATCGGGATATCCTTCTTTTACCACAATTCTCTTAATCCCCGCATTGATAATCATCTTCGCGCAGATGATACACGGCTGGTTGGTAATATAAATCGTAGCTCCCTCGATGCTGTGTCCCAGGGTAGCTGCCTGAATAATCGCGTTTTGTTCCGCGTGAAGCGCTCTGCACAGTTCATGCCGCTCACCCGAAGGAATGCCCAGCTGCTGGCGAAGGCATCCGCCTTCCCGCTGTCCGCAGTGTTCCAGCCCCCGGGGAGCTCCGTTATATCCTGTAGCTATAATATGTCTGTCCTGAACGATTACCGCGCCAACCTGTCTGCGCAGACAGGTTGAGCGCTTTGCCGTCAGGATTGCCATTTCCATAAAATACTCGTCCCATCCAGGCCGTTCATCCATCATATCCTGGTACCTCCTGTAATTCATAGTACACCTCCATCAGATAAAGCCCCTGGGGCGGCGCCGTATGTCCGGCGTTCTGCCTGTCTCTGCCGCGAATCACAGAGTCCATTGACATCGGAGTCCGCTTTCCCAGACCTGTCTCCACTAACGTTCCTGTTATAATTCTCACCATATTATATAAAAATCCGTCGCCTGTCACACGGATAGAAATATCTTCTCCCCTCCGAAGGACATCGGTCTTGTAGATCGTGCGTACGGTTGTTTCCCTCTCCGTACCTCCGGATGCCTGAAAGCACTGAAAATCATGGGTTCCCTCAATTCTGGAAGCCGCAAGGCGCATTGCCTCTTCATCCAGCGGTTCCCGAATCGCGTAGCAGTAGTTGCGCAGAAACAGATCCGGCTCCTTAGAGTTGTGTATTTTGTAAAGATAGGTTTTTCCCTTTGCGTTAAAACGGGCATGAAAATCCGCCGGCATCTCCCGGACCTCTTTAATCCGGATCGGTCCGGTTGCCATCTTCCCTTTCATTGCTCCGGCGATCCGGTTGTTTACCGCCAGCGCAAGCTTGTCCGTTGGAATTCCGAATTCACCTGAAAAACTTGCCCGTTGACCATACGCGTGAACCCCCGCGTCCGTCCGGCTGGTTCCGTTTACCTGAATTTTTTTACCCAGAACCGCGCTGAGCGCATCTTCCAGAGTTCCCTGAATCGTAGGAACCCCGGGCTGCCTCTGCCATCCAAAAAAACCGGTGCCGTCGTATTCGATTGTCAGCAGAAAATTCCGTTCCATGCCTCATCCTTTCTCAGGCTTTCGGAAGAACAATCTGTTTTCCCTTCTTTTTTTGTTCCTCCGACGCCCTGTAAAGGACGAACTTATGGCCAATCGCCTGTACAAACTCCGCGTTTAACTCTTCCGCCAGCTGATTGGCCGTTTCTTTTGGCGAAAGCTCGCATCCTTCCTGCAGCTTTACCTTCACCAGTTCCCGCGACTCAAACCCGGTTACCAGTTCCTTTTTTATATTCTCAGTCAGACCGCCTTTTCCTAAAAAAACAGTTGGCTCAAGACGATGGGCCAGCTTTTTCAGAAAACTCCTCTGTTTACCTGTTAACATTCAAACTCTCCCTTTAACTTCCTTCTATTTTATCCCCTGCCTGTGAAAGCCCTGTGAAATCCGACCCGCCCTAAATGAAACCCGCTGCTTCGCGGAACGGATCCCCCTCTTTGTATCCACCTGCCGCAAAATCAGCGTTCTGGATACAAAACTTCCCCATTCAGGCAGTCATCTTCTCGGAAAATCCCGAAAACACATCCAAATCCTCCACTTTCAAACCCACAATCCCATAACTTTTGTATCCACTCCGCAAAAAACAACCTCTCAGGATACAAGCCCCTTCCTTTCCATCCGCGCAAAGCCTCCGCAGAATCCAGGACCCTCCGAGGACAAGTTGCCGGAGTGAAACCTCTTCTCTATTATATATGAAATCTACATTTTTACAAGCAAAGGCCAGACAATTACCACATAAAAAATCCCGGCGCCGCAGATATACGGCCCCAGCGGCACCATATCCTCCTTTTTGATTTTCCGCATCAGCAGCAGAACCGAAAAAATAACCGCGCTTCCTACGGCCGATAAAACCAGCACCCACAGCGTCCCCCGAAAACCAAGGGCCAGCCCTGCCGCCGCAAATAATTTTACATCGCCGAATCCTAAAGTTTCCTTTTTCAGAATCAATTTTCCAATCAGAGCGGAAGCAAGCATCACCCCACCGCCCAGCAGCATCCCCCACATCGGCTGCAGAAAACTGCTGTGGAAAGGAATAAATCCCAGCGCGGAAATCGCCGTCAGAATAACAAACTGATCCGGAATGATCCCGTACTTTTTATCCGCTAATCCGATTTCAAGCAAAGCCCAGCAGAAAACAACCGCCGCCGCGGCAAAGGCCCAGTCTTCGATTACAAGGCGAATCCCTCCCGCCATAAAAAATCCGGAAAACACCCACTTCCACGGAACCCCCTTCACCCGTTGCTGATGCGGATCCTCCAACGCTTCATCCGGCTTCTGACCGTAATCACACAGCCACTGCGCCGGGATCTTATTAAAGATATAGACGGCCGCGTGACCCGCGAAAATTCCGACAACAACAGCTCCGCAGATCTTCGCCAGAAGTATTATCATATCCAGCATGTTCCCAATCTCCTTTTTCCTTTTCTTTTTCCTTGTGTCCCTCCATTCTACCAATATCGACAAAATACCTCAAGAGGTTTCTTTAAACTCGGAATTTGTCGAAAATCTCATGTGGATTTTTGTCTTTTTTCCTTTTAAAATCTACTTAAATAGAAATTTATCAGAGAATTGGGGGTATTATTATGTTGGGAGAACGACTGACGATTTTAATTTTTTTGCTCTTTTCCGCACTGATTGCCAGTGGTCTGTGGATCCTGAAAAACATCCATACTATGAAAAAACAGAAACAGCATTCCGCCTTGGTGATAGAAAACATGAAGCAGCAGCTTTCCCATCAGATAGAGGAGGTTCAATTTCACCGGAAAGCAAAAGAGGCTCTGTTGTCCAGCCTGTCCCATGAACTGCGAACACCGCTGAATGCCATTGTCGGATTGAATCATATTCTGGAGGAGTCGGAACTCAGTGATCGACAGAAAGAAATTGTGTCGAAAATTCAGTCATCTTCCGATCATCTTACGTCGCTGCTCAATGACATTCTTGACTTTTCCATGTTAAAAAGTGAAAAACTGACGTTGAATCCTTCCCGGTTCCGTCTGAAAGATTTTTTGGACAACCTTGCCGCGCAATATGTACCGAAGGCAGATACCAAGGGGATCCGTCTCTTAACAGACTACCAGTTTGATCCGGATCTCTGTCTGCGTCTTGATCCTGTACGTCTGGAACAGGTTCTGTCAAACCTTCTCAAAAATGCGCTGCAATTTACCGATACCGGTTTCATCCGGATCCACGTCCATGTTTTAAAAGAATTTTCGGATACCGCCACCCTAAAATTCGCGGTAGAAGATACCGGCGTAGGTCTGCGCGGGGAGGATCTGAGCGACATTTTCACGGAATTTCATCCTGCGGAAGGCAACCTTACCAAAACGCATCCGGGTTCAGGGTTGGGACTTCCCATCTGTCGCTTGCTGATTGAACGCATGGGTGGAGCTATCTGGGTAGAGAGCAAAAAAGATCTTGGCTCCACCTTCTTTTTTACCATAACCGCGTCCCGAAGCTATCATGCCTGTGAAAGCGACAGCCATCTTGCCCCGATCCTGCACGGCCATGGGGAACGGGTACTTGTTGTGGAGGATACACAAATCAATTACGATGTTGTGGAAGAACTTCTGTCCAAAGCCGAAATCCGGTGTGATCACGCGCCATCCGGACTGGCAGCGCTTAATCTATGTGAAAAAAGAGGACCTTCCTACTACAAGGTCATTCTTATGGACATTCATATGCCCATAATGGATGGTTATGAGACTTGCCGAAAACTCAGAGAAATGGGAATCGAAACGCCAATCATCGCTCTGACCGCCACAAATATAACTCAGGAAGTCCTGGACAGACATGGTCATCTGTTTGAGTCGTTTATTATTAAGCCCTTTCGCTATACCCAGCTTTACCGCGCGCTGCGCCCCTTTATCGAAGAGGTTCCCCTTCCGGAAGCTAATTTTTCTCCGGAAGATCCTTATGCCGGGAAAGATATAGCGATTGAAAATCTGGGAGGCAGCAATGCTCTTTATGAAAAGCACTTAGCTAAATTTAAACAGAATTATGCCGCGGCAGGGAAAAGTTTGGAGCTTCATCTGACCTCAGGAGACAGAACCGAAGCCAAAATATTGGCCCACTCTGTAAAAGGACTCGCCGGAACTCTCGGACTTACTTATCTTGCGCGTTCCGCTGAGGCTCTGGAATCTGCAATTAACAATGGAGAGCAGGATCTGAATTCGGAAAT
Organism: Zhenpiania hominis; assembly: GCF_014333425.1. Lineage (GTDB taxonomy): Bacteria > Bacillota > Clostridia > Peptostreptococcales > Anaerovoracaceae > Hominibacterium > Hominibacterium hominis. The sequence continues at coordinate 72,774 of NZ_JACRYT010000012.1, forward strand.
AGCCGCGTTTCAGGATCGGCTCGCTCAGGTTGTAGAAGGCTGAAGTTCCTCCATGCGAACGACGGAAACTTCATAGGCTACTTTTGTACATACTTCTCCATCATCGCTTCGTTTTTTATATTCTCTGCTTTGAATCCGACCCTCGATCAGCAGCTTGCACCCCACTTCAAGCTCTCCCCCGTAGGCGGCGTTTCTCCCCCAGGCAATGCAGGGAATATAATCGGATTTATTATACATTCGGTTTACAGCCAACATAAGATCGCAGATTTCCCTTCCAAGCGGAGATGTTCTCCGGATCGGTGGTTTGCAGACAAAGCCTTCCAGGCAAATTTGATTTTCATGGGGGCGTTCTGCCTCCAGAAGTTCCAGTTCTCGGACAAATACAACCACATTCAGATGATTTTTTCCGTCTTTTTCCTGATTATATGTCCGGACCTGCCCTACTATTTTTACAATCCTTCCTGGTTTGATTTCCATATTTCCAATTAGCCGTTCGGATATCATCAGCCTTATATCATCCTCATATCCGCTCTTGCGCAGTATTCCCACCAGTAGAATGTAAAAAGCTTCCCCATAAGTTTTGTGGCTGAATTCCAGTTCGGACAGGACTTTTCCAATAAGCCGAGCACTGTTTCCTTCCAGAATCTTTTCCATAAAAAATCCCCCTAAAGCAAAGTATCTCTAAAATATATTGCTTTTGGGGGATAATTATTACTGAAAATCCAGTTTCATCACTTCCGGATGGCAGTTCTTTCCATACTGCGGACAGGTCAGACATTCGAAAAAGTTGGGAGCGTCCTCCCTCGCCACAGTCTGAAATCCATTCTTACGGAAAAACTCCGGCGCGCGCGCCACCAGGTAAATGCTGGTTCCACCTCTTGACAAGGTTTCCTCTATGGCTTTATCTAAGAGGATCTTTCCGATTTTCAGCTTCCGGTAAAGCTTTTCAACCGCGATTCCGTCAATGATGAACTCACCTTCCCGTTTTGCCAGAACCAAAGCTGCAATCAGATGTCCGTCCTCGCCATGAGTAACCTGCCAGCATTTCACCAGATCCGTAGGCACCGGTTCTTCTTCCGAAAATTCCAGCTCATTTTCAATGAAGAAGGGTACCAGTTTTTCATAGTCTTTTGTTTCACTCATTCTGAAATTAATCATTTATATATCGTCCACCTCCGTAAAAATTCTCAGACGGTTGTGAAGGATGCTGAATTCCAGCGGGAACGGCTCTCCCTTCTCTCCGTCGATATCCGTTGAAATATTATCCTCACTTTCAATCCGCAGATGATCCGTCTGAAACGTCAGTACATGCTTGCTCTTGGAATGGTTCCCGTGAATGACATTAAAGAGCAGCGGTCCCAGTTCCAGAATCGGCATTTTCCGGAATAAAATCACATCCATCATGCCGTCGTTAATCTCCGATTCCGGCGAAATTCTCTTGAAGCCGCCCGCGGAAATTCCGTTCATCACGACCATAAAATACATTTCTTCTTCATAAGTCATATCGTCTGTGATAAGCTTTACTTTATGTGCTCTCAGATTCGGCACTTCCGTAACCGCTTTGAGGTAATAGGCCATGACGCCGATGGTATTCTTCAGGTTCGGATCCGTCTTCTGGCTGACATCAATCAAAGCTCCCATCGCTGCCACGTTAACGAAATAGCGATCGTTTACCTGTCCTACATCCGCGTTGGTAAAATGCTCTCCAAGCGCGATATCGATCATCTTATCCATATCATTTGGAATTTCAAAATAATAGGCAAAGTCATTTGCTGTACCTGCCGGAAAAATCGCCAACGGCAAGTTAATATTATGTCTTATCATAGCATTGACGCAGATGTTGATCGTCCCATCTCCTCCTGCCGCGATAATCTGTCTGTATTCATCCTGATTCATATTGGACAGCGCTTTGTTGATCGCCATGCCCTTTGCCGCCCGGATCGGCTCAATCTGATAGCCCGCGGTCTGGAAACGATCGATGATATGGTCCAGATTATTCTTGAACAACCCGTTTCCGGAATGGGGATTGTAGAACAGCAGAACTTTTTTCGCTTCTTTTTCACACATGATTTAAAATCTCCTTTACACTTCCTATCAGATATAATGACCCGGCAAACAGCACAACCTCCGGTTCGGATTTATGGCTCCGAGCCATCCGCACTGCCTGTCCGGCGCTTTCGGCGATTTCACACGCCGCGCCTTTTTCCTTCAGAATCCGCGCCAGTTCCCGCGCCGGCAGCTTCCTCGGGTTATCCGGTTCCGCCGCAATGAACTGATCCGTAATCTCGCAAAATGAATCGGTAATTTTATCGATCTCTTTATCAGCCAGCATTCCGACAACCATCAGGATTCTGCGTTCCGGAAAACAACGCTTCATAGTTTCCCGAAGAGCCTCCGCTCCCGCGGCGTTATGGGCGCCGTCCAGAATCAGATACGGCTCCTCCCCCGCAATCTCGAATCTTCCCGGCTGTCTGGCTTTCTCCATTCCCCGGTACAGGTTATCCCGATGGACGTTTATCAGTCCTTTTTTCCGCAGAATTTCCAGAGCCAGAAGGGCGGTCTTGGCGTTTTCCACCTGGTGTTTTCCCGCCATGCAAATACGCACGCCGCTGTAATCTGTGCCGTAGATTTCCATATCAAAAGAACTTCCCCCCGCGGTTTCCTCCCAGACAGCATACCGCAGCTTTGTGGCGTCATACAGCACGCACCCCTTCTGGTAAGCGATCCTTGCGATCACCGCCGCTGCTTCCCGTTGATCAACATTGGAAACGACCGGAACGCCGTCTTTTATGATTCCGGCCTTCTCCCCCGCGATTTCTTCCAGGGTGCTGCCCAGGCGATCCATGTGATCGTAAGAAATGGAAGTAATAATGCTGATCAGCGGCTTTTCCACCACATTGGTGGAATCCCCTCTGCCTCCCAGCCCCACCTCCAGAATCACAAAGTCCGCTTTTTTCTCCGCGAAATAAAGGAAGGCTATGGCGGTGATAACTTCAAATTCCGTGGGGGAATCCGCTCCTTCCCGAACCATTTCTTCCGCTTTTTCCAATACTTTCCGGCTGCATGACTCCAGGTCTTCATCGGAAATCTCCTGTCCGTCAAACTGGATCCGTTCGTTAAAGCGCCGGATAAAGGGTGAAATATAAAGTCCCACCCGATATCCGTTTTCCTGAAGGGCTTCGTAAAGGTACCGGCAGACCGACCCCTTGCCGTTAGTCCCCGCCACATGAATGGCCTTTAAATCCCGGTGCGGATTCCCCAGCTTTGCAAGAAGGATCTCCATTCGCTCCAGTCCCAGAACGCTTCCAAATCGTTCAAATTCGTGTATTCGTTTTATCGCGTCCATAGCACCCCGCCTTACAGCTTTCGCTCTACGGTTGCCAGCTGTTCACAGACTTTCGCCAGCATTTCTTCATATTTGGCCATTTTCGCTTTTTCTTCGTTTACGACTTTCTCCGGCGCTTTCTTCACAAACCCTTCGTTGGAAAGCTTTCCTTTTACTCGCTTTACTTCGCCTTCCAGCTTTTTCTTTTCCTTGGTCAGCCGTTCAAACTCCGCTTTATAATCCACCAGATCATCCAGCGGAATAAAGAGTTCCGCCCCGTTTATAACCGCGGACATGACATCTTCCGGTACATCGCTCTTTTCTTCCGTAAAGGTAATGTCCGTAATATTCGCCAGCTTTTTGATATAGCGTTCCGCTGCCTGAATCGTATCCATGGAGTGGCCCTTCGCCAGAATCACGGCTCGCAGCTTTCTGCTCGGCGCGGCGTCCGCTTCCGCCCGGATATTCCGGATGCTGCGGATCGCGTCCATAGCCATGTTCAGCTTTTCCACCTCTTCCGGGAATTCGAAAGCGTTCTCATAAACCGGCCAGTGGTCTTTCATCAGGAAATGATCCGGATTCTCTTCCGATGCTGCCTCTTTTGGAAGATATCCCCAGATTTCCTCTGTAATATACGGCATAAACGGATGGAGCATGCGGAGCATGTCTTTGAGGGCTCTGACAAGAACAGATCTCGCAACAGCCTTGTCCTCTTCATCCTCACCATAGAGCCGTCCTTTTACGATTTCAATGTACCAGTCGCAGTATTCGTTCCAGATCAACTCGTAAACCCGCTGGCCCGCCAGAGCCAGATCGAATTTTTCCATGGTTTCTGTCATATACTTCGCCGCGTCGTTCACTCTCGAAAGGATCCATTTATCCTCATCCTGCAGCGCGCCTTCTTTCATTGGCAGGAAGTTTCCGTCCTCGTCCTGCAAGTTCATAATTACAAACCGGGAAGCGTTCCACAGCTTGTTGGCGAAGTTTCTGGCGCTTTCCAGCCTGTCCTCTTTAAAGCGCATATCGTTGCCCGGCGTGATTCCGGTTGTGAGCATAAAGCGCAGAGCGTCAGCCCCGTACTGATCGATGATTTCCAGCGGATCAATGCCGTTTCCCAGAGATTTGCTCATTTTGCGGCCTTCCGCGTCTCTCACAAGCCCATGGACATACACATATTTAAACGGCGCTTTCCCTGTGGTTTCCAGCGCGGAAAAGACCATGCGCACAACCCAGAAGAAAATAATATCGTAGCCCGTAACCAGCACATCTGTCGGGTAAAAATACTTCAGATCTTCGGTTTCCTCCGGCCATCCCAGGGTGGAGAAAGGCCACAGGGCGGAAGAGAACCAGGTATCCAGTACATCCTCGTCCTGTTTCAGGTTGGTGCTCCCGCATTTCGTACAGGTTTCCGGCGCGTGCTCCGCTACGATAATCTCTCCGCAGTCCTGGCAGTACCACGCCGGAATCCGGTGTCCCCACCACAGCTGACGGGAAATGCACCAGTCACGGATCTCTTCCAGCCAGTGAAGATACGTCTTTTCAAACCGCTCCGGCACATGCTTCAGTTCCCCCTTTTTAGCGACTTCGATGGCCGGTTTTGCCAGCTCTTCCATTTTTACAAACCACTGATCCGACAGCATCGGCTCGATAACCGTGCCGCAGCGGTAACATTCGCCTACCGGAATCACTTTGTCTTCCGTCTTTACCAGATACCCCGCCTCTTCCAGATCCGCGATCCAGGCCTTCCGGCATTCGTACCGATCCATACCTTCGTATTTGCCCGCCAGGCTGTTCATGGTCGCGTCTTCGTTGATGCAGCAGAGGCTTTCCAGGTTCTGTCTCTGTCCCACTTCAAAGTCGTTGGCGTCATGGGCCGGCGTAATCTTAACGGCGCCGGTTCCTTTTTCCGGATCCGGATACGGGTCTGCCACAACCGGAATTTCTCTTCCCACAAGAGGCAGAATGACCTTTTTCCCGACCAGATCCTTGTACCGCTCATCTTCCGGATGAACCGCGATGGCCACATCCCCGAACATAGTTTCCGGTCTTGAGGTGGCAACCACAACGCCTTCCCCGCCGTCCGCCGCCGGATAGCGAAAATACCAGTACTTGCCGTTTTTATCTTCATGCTCCACTTCCGCGTCGGAAAGAGATGTCCCGCATTTCGGGCACCAGTTGATGAGCCGGTTGCCCCGGTAAATATATCCCTTTTCATATAATTTTACAAAGAAATGGTTCACCGCCCTGTTGCAGCCCTCATCCATGGTAAAGCGTTCCCTGCTCCAGTCGCAGGAATCTCCCAGCTTTCGGCACTGCTTTGTAATTTTTCCGCCGTAAATCCGCTTCCAGTCCCAGGCGCGCTTCAGAAATTCTTCCCGCCCGATGTCTTCTTTTTCCAGGCCTTCATCCTGCCTCAGTTTTTCCACAACCTTTACTTCGGTGGCGATGCTGGCATGATCGCTGCCCGGAAGCCACAGGGCGCTGTACCCCTGCAGTCTCTTAAAACGGGTCAATACGTCCTGAAGTGTCTGGTCCAGAGCGTGCCCCATGTGAAGCTGCCCTGTAATGTTCGGAGGCGGCATCACAATCGTAAAGGGTTTTTTATCCGGATCGCGCTCTGCTCGGAATGCTCCCTTTTCTTCCCACATCTGATAGATGCGGTCTTCAAAATCCTTCGGATTATAGGTTTTCGCAAGATTTTTGCTCATATATCATTCTCCTTTTCCTTCGTGATTCACAGTATAAAAAAACCGTCCTTTTCTACAAAGGACGGAAAGTTCCGCGGTACCACCTTTTTTCCGGTCGTCTTCGCGCAGGGGAACAGGGTCCACATCTGCCCGGACGATTCCGGCTCTCATTTCCCGATAAGACTCCAAAGCAACCTTCAAAAACTGTTTCCCTTAAAGGCCTCTCAGCCGCGGACCTTCTCTCTGGCAAGGACTGGTTTTCTACTCCTCTTTTTCAGCGTCTTGTATGAAATTGCATAGAACTAGTTTACCTTATTACCGGGAAATGTCAAGCGGATTCTGGCTTTTTCCGCGTCCATTTAAAGTTTTTCGATTTCTTCCGGGCGGAGTCCCGTAAGCTCCGCTATCTTTTGGGGAGAAAAATTTTCCATCTTCAGGTTTCGCGCAATCCTTTTGGCGCTCTCCGCGCTCCCCTCTGCGCGGCCTTCCGCAATACCTTCGGCGCGTCCCTCCGCAATACCTTCTGCGAGACCTTCGGCATGACCTTCCAGAATGCCTTCCGCGAGACCTTCGGCATGGCCTTCCATAATCCCTTCGGCATGGCCCTTCGCATGGCCCTCCGCGTAGCCCAGTTCTTTTGCCTTCTGCTTTTCTTCCCGTACCTCCTTTACCTCCCGCATGAGAATCGCTTCCTGCATCTTATACATCTCACGGGACATCCGGTACGCGAACAGCCGGTCATCTTCGCTCACTTTTTTCAATTCTTCATCCGCCATGGCGATCACCTCATCTCCTGTCTCCAGCAGCCTCTCCACATACGCTTCCTGTCCCGGCTCCCCGGTGCTGTTCATATAGGCGCTCAGTACTTCCAGCGGGCTCAGTTCTTCCGCCTTCTTTCCCCGCCAGTTGTATTTCCCCAGCTCCAGAATATGCAACTGCGCCATTTCACTCAGCTCATAACCCGTTCTCTGATTTTTCAGCACAAAACAGCTGTGCGCCGGTTCCCTCTCCGGCAGGCAGGAATCCTTCAAAATCACGATTACGATACTTTTTTTCAGTTTATCATAGTTTTCTCCCTTTTCCAACCCCCGTACCACCAGTTTACTCAGATAGTACAAAAATCGGTTCATCAGTTCCTTCGTGGTACTGATCTGCATTTCAATGTCGATCTGCTCTCCCCGGCTGGTTTCCACCAGAATATCCATAATAATTTCTTTTTCCTCTTCCAGTTCCCCGATGGAAAAGGGGTTCTGATAGTCCAGCGCCACAATGGGATCTTCGGTTCTTTCCAAAATCCGGTTTAACAAAGCGATCAGCGCCCGCTTGCTTCCCGGCGTATCCCTGCCGAATACGGCTTTAAAAATAATATCGCTGGTCAGCGGTTCTCTGTGAATATGTAATCCCATACAGTAAATCCCTCCTCTTTTGATTGGATAATATTTACTGTAATTTTATTACATTTTCCACAACAAATCAAGCTATTTAGAAATTTTTTCCATATCAAAAATAGAGAAATCCGCTGATTCGCCGCAATCGGCTCTATCCCTGCTTTCCGCCGACTTCCTTTTCCATTTCACGGATCATGCCTTCGATCATTTCCGAAGTAAAGCAGAGATTCTCACTCATCGGGTTGATGACAAACCCGCGGACCGCTTTTCCCTGGCCCAGGATCATATTTGCCAGATCTTCAAAGTTGACGATCATGCTCTGCTGATCTGTCTCGCCGCTGCACTTGCGGAGCGCTTCCCCATGGGTAAATACCGGATAGTACAGATCGCCGTTAGCCGCCTTGATGAGTTCAAAGCTAATGGTTGTATCCTTTTCCAGCACGATTTCCTTTTCCGTTTCGTCAAGCACCGGGTCCCGATCCAGAGAAACGGGAGCCAGTAGTCTGGCCCGCACGACCTCATTGAGCAGCCTTACGGTATTTTCCTGAGACTCCTCTTTTTTTAGCGCTTCGATGCTTTCCAGAAGACTGTCATTGCGGATTGGCTTTGGCGCTTCCTTCTTTTTGTTTTCTGCCATGCGTCTTACTCTCCTTCCTCAATCAAAAAGGCTTTCAGCCCTTCTTTTCCTGTGTCTCTGCCTCCCTTTGCCACCGCGGTTTTCACAACTCTGCCACGGGGCATGTCCTCCGTGTATTTCGCGCCGATGCCCATCAGGACGCCAAGTCCGGAAGGGGTTACCATCTCCGTTTCAATGTCCTCGGTGGCAAACACATAATCGCAAGTTTCCCGCATGGCCATAACTGCCGGAACCGGAACCGGAATCCTGCCGTGGCTGCACTCGATAAACCCTTTTCCGTCGTGAAGCTCGGAGCACAGAATCTCCTGAACCCCCAGATCTTCCAGGCCGGCGGCAATTCCCGCGATATTGCGGATCGCCTGAGGTCTTCCCACCTCATGAAAATGGACATTTTCCACATCCGATTCATGCACTTTGGCCTCCGCCCGCGCGATGACCAGATAAATCGAGCACATAATGTCTTTCACCGGCTGCGGCAATTCGCTCTCCTCAATCAGGCGGCGAATCTCCCTGTGGCTCCGGTGGCTGTGATGATGCGCGTGTCCGCCATGAGAATGCTGAGAATGCCCTTCCTCTTCTATCCGCAATCTCTGCGCCGCGCCGGTATCCGCGCCCAGCCCCGTTAGCGCGTTTAAAATCATATCGCTGCTGACTCCACTGGTGCAATCAAAATATAGCTTCATAAACGATTCCTCCTGGTATTTCTTCCCTGGTTCTACAACCTTCTATTCTCCGCTTCCCATCCGGTTAATATTTGACGCCAGATAAGCCGCGCCGAATCCATTATCGATATTCACGATCCCCACACCATTGGCGCAGCTGTTGAGCATGGACAAAAGCGCGGAAATCCCACCTAAATTCGCTCCGTATCCGATGCTTGTGGGAACCGCGATGACCGGACGCTCCACCAGTCCTCCGACTACGCTTGCCAGGGCTCCTTCCATACCTGCCACGACAATCAGCACATTGGCGCTGCGTATCCGGTCCAGCTTGGCGAACAACCTGTGGATTCCCGCGACTCCTACATCATAGATGCGATCCACTTTGTTTCCCAGAGCCTGGGCGGTCACCGCCGCTTCTTCGGCAACCGGAATATCCGCGGTTCCCGCTGTCACAACCGCAATCGTTCCTTCCCGCTTTGGCACAGGCTCTTTGATCCGCACAATCATACGTGCCTGCGGATCGTATTCCGCGTCGGGAAGCACCTTTCTGACTGCTTCAAAATCCGCTTCCGTTGCCCTGCTTCCAATGATATTCGCGTTCTGCCGGGCCAGCTCTTTCATAATCACCGCGATCTGCTCCGGCGTCTTTCCCTGGCAGAATACTGCCTCCGGATATCCGGTTCTGAGATTGCGATGCTGGTCAATATTGGCAAATCCCAAATCTTCAAAAGGAAGATCCTTAAGGATTTCTACCGCCTCTTCCGGTTTCGTGTTCCCTTCCGCTACTTCCCTCATCAGATTCGTCAGATATTCTTTATCCATTCGTGATTCTCCTCGTATTATAATTACTTTATCCGCGGGTTTCAAGACTCCGCGGTGCCCCGGATATTCTGCCGCCGGACTCAAATATGGTTCAAATCGGGCAATGATACGATCCGGGTACAGACCTTTTCCGCCAGCGCCATGTTGTGGGTCACAACCACGAGCCCCATCTGCTTTTTCTCCGCGTACTCCATCAGCAGATGCCAGATCTGCGCCTGCGTAATCACATCCAGCATGGTACTGATTTCGTCGCAAATCAGAAACCGGGTGTCCGGCCCCAGAACTCTGGCGATGCAGAACCGCTGGAGCTCGCCGCCGGAAAGTTCGGAAGGCCAGCGCTTCAGCCACTCCTTTTCAATCCCCATAGCCGTAAGGAGTTCCGGATCCGGATTCCAGCATTCCCGCAAAACTCTTTCCATCTTCCATCTCGGATTCACCGCCTGCTCCGGATGCTGATAAATCATCTGCACCGGACAGTATCCGCTTTTGGGCAGCGGTTTTCCATCCAGCAGGATCTGCCCCCGCGTCGGATCCGCATATCCGGCCAGCAGCTTTGAAAGGGTGCTTTTTCCGTATCCGGACGGTCCCACCAGTCCCACCCGCTCGCGGGAATCCACGGTAAAATCCAAATCCTTTAAAATCCATGGCGCTCTCTTATGGTATCGAAAGCAGACCTGCTGTGCTTTAAGTTGCATGAACGCACCTCACTTTCCCGCCTCGCAGCGTCCGCATCTCAATCTGCGCTCCGCAGCTTTCCGTACGCTTTGGACAACGGTCCGCGAACAGACAACCGGAAGGAAGCTTCCCCGCATAGGGCTGTGTTCCCGCAATCGGTTTAAATTCATTTTGCGGCAGCGCGTCGAGAAAGGCTTTGCTGTACGGATGCCGCAGGGCGCCTTTCCCCTTTTCAAAGTCCGATGCCGGACAGACCTCCACCGTCGTTCCCGCGTAAAATACAGCGATCCGATCCGCCGCCTGCAGCGCCAGATCAATATCATGGGTGATCAGCAAAACGCCGCAGCCCTGATCCGCCAGTTCCCGGAAGGTTTTCATCGTTTCCACGGCCATCTCCGGATCCAGGCCCGGCGTCGGCTCGTCGGCAATAATCAGATCCGGCGATTCCATAAGCGCCGCGGCAATCAGCGCCCGCCTTGCCATTCCGCCTGAAAGCTGGAAGGGGTACATTTCTTCTACCTCCCCATTGAGCCGATAGCGGTGAAACACCCGCTTCATTTTCTCCACCGTTCCACGCACTCCTTTCACCTGTTTTCCGACTTTCATAAGCGGATCCAGAAAATCCACGGACTGGGGGATAAACACGATTTTTTCCCCGCGAAGCGCTTTCTGCCTCTGAGGGGTCAACTCGCTTCCCCGGTATTCCATACAGCCGGAAACCCTGGCGTTTCCCGGCAGAATCCCCAGAATCGAATGGGCAAGCAGACTTTTTCCCGAACCGCTGGAGCCTACCACTGCCAGAATTTCTCCCGCGAACACCTCCGTGTCCAGGGAATGGATGACTTCCAGATCAAACTTGTTCCAGCCCCGATCGTAACGGCTGAAGGAAACGGTCAGATTTTCCACTTTCAGAAGCGGTTCTTTTTTTTCTCTGTTTTCCAACGGACTCCCCCTCCTATTCGTTTCCGCTGCCCGGATTGAGCAGCAGCTTCAATTTATCACCGATTCCATCAAACAGCATCACCGCAATCAGGAGCATCAGACCCGGAAACAGGCACAGCCACCATTTTCCGGTTACAATATGCCGCATGGCTTCGGACAAAATTCCTCCGATGGCCGGTACCCCCGCGGAAAATCCGAAGCCGAGAAAGGTCAGTGACGCTTCATGCATAATCGCGTGGGGAAACAGCAGTACCAGCCCCACCAGATAGACCGGAAGCACATGGGGAACAATATGGGACTTCGCGATCGCCCACCTTGATTTTCCCATCCTGCGGGCAGCCTGCACATACTGGGAGTCCCGTACCTGCAGCACTTCCGCCCGCACCACTCTCGTAAGCTCCGGCCAGTGGGTTACCGCCACGGCCACCGCTACGCCGAAGCCGCCTCTCCCCATCATATAGGAAATCAGAATCAGCAGCACCAGATGAGGCATGCCCATGCAGCAGTCCACGCACCAGGAAATGACCCGATCCACTTTTCCTCCCGCCAGCGCCGCCGAGATCCCGAAAACAAGCGCGATCACCGAACTGACCGCAGACGCCGCCAGCCCAATTAGGATGCTGTTCGACAACCCCTTAATACTGCGCCAGAACATATCTCTGCCCATAAAATCCGTGCCGAACAAATGCGACAGGGAAGGCGGCAGAAATTTATCCGCGTAATTGACGCCGTAAAGCTCCGGAGACATAAAAAGTCCCGCCAGCATAACCGCCAGCAGATAGGCACCTGCCAGAGCGATGTATATCGTCATTTTCTGTTTTGTATTACTTTTTTTCCCGGAAAGGCGGGGCGCGGTCTTTTGTTTTGTCACAATAGCACTAAGCACGGTACCCTCCTTCCTTCAGCCGGGGATCGATGATTCCGTAAAGAATATTGGCGATCAGATTTCCCGCGAACACAAACAGCGCGCTGAACATGGCAATTCCGATGAGCAGGGGCGCGTCCGCGTTGAGAGCCGCCGCTGTCAGCGCGCTTCCCAGCCCCGGGTAGGAAAAGACGCTTTCCGCCAGGGCGATACCGCCGAACAATTCGCTGAAAGAAGCGAACTGAAGGGTAATCGCGGGCAGAGCGATATTGCGGAGTCCATGGCGGACGACCAGCTGCCTTGTCGTTTCTCCCCTTGCTCTGGCAAACAGAATATAGTCGCTGTGCATAATCTCAATGAGTTTCTGCCGGGTATATAAGGCGATCTTGCTGATGCCCAGGATGCTGAGCGTAACAGACGGCAAGATCATATGATAGACGCGATCCCAGACGGTCACGTCCTCCGCCAGCTTATCCATGGGAACCGCCTGTCCGATGGGAAACCAGCCGAGGATTACAGAAAAGACCGTCAGCATCAGAAGTCCGAACCAGAAAACCGGAGCCGACTGCAAAATCAGACAGAAGGTTTTAATCCCTTTATCCAGGAGGCTTCCCCTTTTCAGAGCGGCGAGAATCCCGGCGGCGAACCCCAGCACTCCCGACAGCACCCAGGCGCTGAGAATCAGCGCGATCGAGTATTGGAACCGCTCAAAAATTACAGTGGATACCGGCATATGATAGGTGATCGAATCCCCCAGATCACCGTGAATCGTATTTTTCGCCCAGGTCAGAAAACGCTGGGCAGGCGGATCGTTCAGCCCCCAGTGTTCGGCGATTTCCTGCTTCGCCTGTTCCGACATCGTGGATTCCGCGCCTACATAAGCTTCCAGAGGGTCCACCGGCGACGCGGAAACCAGTACAAAGGAAAGCACACAGATCGCCGCCACCAGAGACAACATGCGAAAGGTTGTCCCGCACAGATATTTGATTCGATTCATCATTTCCACGACCAGTCCTTCATGTTATTGATCACCGGCATTCCGTGCCCGTGAGGATGGGGAATCTGGGTTTCCACGGAAATGTCCAGGTTATCCTTTACAAAATAACTGTGCTCAATATTTACAAGATAAATATAGGCGTAATCATTCGCGCTTTCTTCCTGCGCCTGTTTCCACGCGCGTACCGCGTCTTCCCGGTTATTGGCTCCCAGAGCGGTGTCAATGAGGCGATCTACCGTTTTATTGGAGTAGCGCACGGTGTTGGCGGTTCCGTCTCCGGTGAAGGCCTCTGAATAAAACAGATTCTTTAAAATCACCGGATCATACTGACCCCATCCCCAGACAACGCCGTTTGAAGCCGCTTCGGTATTCAGTTCATCCCAGGTTTTCTGATCCAGGTCCACCTGAATTCCGATGGATTTCGCTTCTTCCGCGAAGGCGGCAGCCAGCTGGTATCTCGCCGTATCGCCGCTGGGTGACAGTAAGGTGAAGCGGCATTTCTGCCCGTCTTTTTCATAGATCCCGTCGCTTCCTTTTTTCCATCCCGCGTCCTCTAGAAGCTTTGCCGCGCCTTCTTTGTCATTGTCCTCAAAATTCGCGGGGTTGCCCCAGGAAAGATTGGTAGTAAAACCTTCCGCCGGTTTTCCGACTCCGTTTAAAGCATCGTCAATGATCTTGCCGCGGTCAATTCCGATGGTCAGCGCCTGCCTCACAGCTTTGTCCGCGGTTACGTTATTTCCCACGGTAATCGTCTTTCCGCTCTCTGTCGTATAAGAGGTTTCTTTTGTGACCGGCAGGCTGATCTGACGGACATCCATTGTTTCCAGGTTTTCAGTGTGCATGCCCTCAACTTCTTCAGAAACATAGGCCGGGTCGACCATGACGACATCCAGCTGTCCGGATTTGGCGTTGGCAATGGCCGTATCCTCCTCCATATTGAGCAGCGTCACCTGGGAAATTTCCGGCGCTCCTTCGTAATAGCTTTCGTTTGCGGCGACAATGATCTTCTGCTCCGTGTCATACTGTACGATTTTCCAGGGGCCGGTTCCCACCGGCATTGTATCAAAGGTTTCGCTGTCATAACCGTCACTGGGCACAATGCCTAACAGCGCCGTCTGATCCAAAAAGGAAGAATATGGCTCTTTGAGAGTGAAAACAACCGTATCGTCCCCCCTCGCGGTTACGGACTCCAGCCGGCTCAAATCCACGTTCGCGTTATCGCCCTGGTTTTCTTTTACCGTATTATAAGTGAACACCACATCTTCCGCGGTAAAATCCGATCCGTCATGGAATTTGACATCCTGCCTGAGTTTAAACGTGTAGGTTCTGGCGTCGTCACTGATTTCCCAGTCTTTCGCCAGATCTCCGACATACTCGGATTCCGGGCTGACCTTCGTCAGCGCGCTGTTGATAAACGAATAACCGTAAGCCATCCCGCCCTTAACCGGATCCAGGCTGCTTTCGAAAATCGTCCCTCCCACATACGCCGTAACACCGTCTTCCGCGCCGCTTTCCGCTCCTTGATCCGCGGAACCGCAGCCTGCCAGAATGGCTGCCGCTAAAAGCACAATCAACGTAAGGCTTATCCATTTGCTCCATCCGGTGTTCTTTTTTAATCGCTTCATCTCCGTGGCACCTTCCTTTGCTCTGTTTTCTGTCATCTCTTTAAACAAAAAAATACCAGAAAAGTTTCCTGACCATTCTCGATCAGGGATTATAACCTTCCTGGTTTTCTTCTGAATTATGAATATAGTCGTTAAAAATCTCTTCTGAGATGAAAATGACACTTCTGTGTCTTAATTAATTTACCACTTTGGAGATAAAATGTCAATGTTTTTTAACCCAGCAGACGCCTTGCGCCAGGGGAATTCCGACCGACCTTCCTCCGGATCCGCCGAAGCAAAAGACGGAAGGATGCCAGCCGATTCTCGGCCTCGTACCTTCCGTCTTTCCTCTTTACAGCCCTTTATATTCTTTCAGGAAATTTACCAACAGCTGCACGGTATATTCCATGTCATCCATGTTAACCGTTCCTACAGCCGTATGCATATATCTCTGCGGGATGCAGATTCCTCCCGCGAGCACGCCGCAACCGCTCATAGCCGCCGACCACGCGTCAGTGCCGCCTCCTGTCATAACTTCCCGCTGGAACGGAATGTTATGCTTTTTCGCGGTCTGAATCAGCGCGCTGGTCACCTTCCGCGGCACGTTGTTTCCTGTCGCGCCCAGAATCGGATCCCAGTCGTAGAACTTGATTCCCGGACCCGCGCCCATACGCTCGGAACATTTATTGATTTCCACACCCGGCGTATCGCCTGTCAGAGTTACATCTACCGCCAGAAACAGTTCCGGATTCAGACGGTTTGCCAGAGGCGCGCCGCTGCGCATTCCGACTTCTTCCTGAACCGATCCCACCATGCAGACCGTCACATCCAGCTCTTCATCCTGCAGACGTCTCAGCGCTTCCACTAAAACCGCGCAGCCCGCGCGGTCGTCGACGGATTTTCCGGTATAGAACTTACCGTTGTTGAGGACATAGCCTTCTCTGGCAAAGCCCATATAATCACCGGCTTCCACGCCCAGGGCCTGTGTTTCTTCCCTGGAAGTCGTGCCGAAATCCACATACAGATCTTCAATTTTAATTACTTTTTCATGATCCTCTTCCGTCATAATATGCGCCGGTTTTGAGCCCGTCACGCCATACACTTTTTTCCCGCTTTCAGTCATAACCACCATATCCTGGTTGACCGCCGTACGGTCGTCATGGTAGCCTACCGGCAGAAAACGGCCGATTCCATTATCTTCAATATAGTTGAGAATAAAACCGATTTCATCCATATGCGCGGAAAGAACAATCTTACGTTCTCTGTCTTTTCCGTATTTGATAAAAATCTGACTGCCGAGAGGGTCTTCAATGTGTTCATCATAAAGCCCTTCCATCTCCTTGCGGAGCGCCGCGGCAGTTTCTTCCTCATTCCCGGACACCCCGAAGGTGTTGTCCAGATTGTATAAGGTTTCCAGTAGCTTGTTGTTAATCATATTATCACACCTCTTACATCACAAATCCGCAAATGAGATACAGGATAAAGGTAATTCCACCTGAAATACACGCGTATGGAAGCGTTGCGAACATCAGGTCGATAGACTTAATCTCACATCCCTGCGCGCACATAATAACGCCGTCTCCGTAAAGGCAGGTATTGCTTCCGAAGGCCGCTCCGGAGAACACCGCCGCCGAAGCCAGGATCGGATCAACGCCCATCGCGTTGGCAAGAGGAACCACCAGCGGCAGAATAATCGCTGCCAAATCCCAGAAGCATCCGGTCGCGTAAGCATATACGCCGCAAACCAGAAATACCACCGCGGGAAGGAACGCGCCTTTCATGATCGGCGTCGTAATTTCAATAATAAAGTTCGCAAGTCCCAGATCTGTGTTAGCGGACTGTACCGCGAACGCCAGAACAGACAGAACCAGTACAAAACCCATGCTCATAACGCCATCAAAGCAGTATGACAGGAATTCTTTGAATTTCATTTTTCTCTGTGCCAGATAAAGGATGGCGGCAGTAACTACTCCGGCCATCGATCCGTACAGGACTTCGCTGCCGCACAGCAGTGTCACCGCGATCATAACAATCAGCGGAAGCAGAAAGTTCCAGGGATGCGCCTTATATCCTTCCGGCAGCTCTTCCTCTTTAAATTCCGGATCAACGGCTTCCACGCCTCCTCCTACCGGGAATACGTCTCCAGTCTGTTCCGCCCGCAGCGCGTCTCTTTTAATCGCGCCTAATTTCGGGAACAGCCCCAGCGCATGGAGAAACACCATAATAACCATCAGCCACGCGTAGAACGTCAGAGGCATCGCTTTCAGATACGCGCCCATTCCGGTTCCGCCTACGGTCACCCCTTCCGACTCCAGAAGGGTCGCGAAGTAAACGGCCCAGGAAGAAAGCGGGATCAGAATGCAGACCGGAGCCGCCACGCAATTTACAACATACGCGAGCTGCGTTCTCGGAATCCGCAGGCGGTCTGTAATCCCCTTCATGGTCGTTCCCACCGCCAGATTGTTCAGATAATCATCCAGGAAAATGATGACTCCCAGAATGGCAGTACCGGTCAGAGCCTGTCTCTTCGTATGAATGAACCGTCCCGCCCAGATGCCGAAGTCTTTTACCGCGTGGGATTTCTCAAATAGAATAATGAGAATACCGAACATGGCAATTACCAGCAGCAGCCACTGCAGGGACTCATTCGTCATGGAAGAGTACAACGCTCCCACCCATTTGCTCACAGCGCCTGTTGTGGTCAAGCGTTTTTGTAACACTTATGGCTAAAAAATATCGATTTATGCAATTCGAGCTTGATATGGTGTTTGATACCCATTGAAACTATGAGGGCGCACATGATTATATGTGA